>NVWA01000011.1 GCA_002746535.1 Planctomycetota bacterium | reverse complement strand
GCTCTTATAAGTTCTTCACTACTGGGAAGAATTTCCAGGTCGGGACTCACACCCAACAAGAAGCACCAAGCTTTGCTTGGCGCACCATTTTCATACCAGAAGCAAAAGGCATGACACTTTTTTTATATTTTCCATTTCGGTCAAAAGCAATTATCTGTTCGCCCTTCCAAACTGCTCCACCTGGCGCATCAAGTACATAAACCGTTCCATCCGGACCAACTGCGAGGCCTTTAATATGATTCAATTCTTGTTCATCACGTATTAATACCTTGTCATAACTTACTCCTGTTTTTAAAGCAACTCTTACTTTAAAAGGTCCACTGCCAGCCGGCTTGCCATAATCAGCTTTGCCATCCCATACAATCATTTGTTTTAAAGAATCAGATTTTAAAGGAGCAGGTGCATTCTTACCCAATACTCCAGCAACCAAGTGCCGAATGATATTGCCTTTTTCATTCTCAATAAACACTGCGATATCCGTAAATTTATTGACTGAAAAACTAATTTCAAAAGTCCCATTATTATTTTTTACGGTAAGCTTTTGAATAAATTTAAGTGAGACATCTTCTCCAACTAAATTAAAGCCAATGCTAAGAAATATGATTAATATGATATTTAATCGCCACATCATTTATCCCCTTTTAATAAGAGTAAACTCTTTTTAATATCTATCTATTATAGTAATAGTATTGAAATTAATGACAGAATTAATAGATCTCCGATATCAACTTCAGTTCGCCAATATCAACATTGCTAATGTTGATATTGGTAAATCATTATTAGAAGAAGGGCTCATCACGAAAAGAAGTTGGGCTGACACCAAAATGCTTTTGGAAAGAACGTGTAAAGGATGACGCTTTTTTAAATCCCATTTGATAAGAGATTTCTTTGATTGAAAGTTGCGAAGTTGAAATTAAATCTTTAGCCCGCTCCATTCTTAATTGAATCACATAATCCCAACATGTACAACCTAGTTCTTTTTTAAATAAACGATTCAAATGATTTGAAGATAGTTTTGCAAATGCTGATACTTCATCTAAATTTTTCAAGACACCCAAGCGTTCTCCAATAAAAGAAATAACTTTTTGAACCGTGGAGTTTTTATATTCTTTATTTTCCCAGGGCATACTCTTTTGAATGCGTTGTGTCCATTGTTCAGACGTTAAATTATCTACAAGACCCTTTCTTATAGAAGAAGCTAAGCTAACTATATTACTATGAAAGAATTTCTGTGTTACACAAGAACCCGAATCAGTTAAAATAGAAGCGCTATGAAGAACAGGATGCCGTTTAAGTATCTGCTTATCTTCCCAAAATTCTTTTAAAGATGGTAAATTAATATTTCCCTGCAACTCATTTTTCTTAGCAAATCCTGATTCATGAATACCTTTGATCGTTTTAATAGCAATATCTTTAAATTGACTTTTCTTTGGTATAGTCCAAGCACTTCCACTTACAGGGAAAGCCGTTTGCCCTTGAGCACTTCCTTTAGGAAAAGACAACAAGTATGTTTCTTGAGATTTTCGCATCGATGAAGTTAAATTACTAAGCCAACCTAAATAAAAAAGAGGACTCTCGGGCCGACCTTCTCTTGGTGATCCTTTACTATAGTTCTCTAACGTACTTAATGGTATCGCATTTTCTTGCTCTTTAAGAACAGACATAAACTGAAATACTTCATCAAGCTTTTTCTTATTAAAAGAATAATCAAATTCAAGACTTCGTGTTTCAACTCCGTTACTATGAAGCAAAAGCCAGATGAGCGCATGATTATCATAACGCGTATTCAATTCTATTTGAAGTCCTAATTCATTATGATTCTGACGCAATTCAGACAACGTATTTATTAATTCATCCCACGATTCAGGTGGCTTAAATAGTTTTTTTAATTTGTGGAGACGATGATAAAAAAAACCAAAAAGATTAATATCTTCCGGAATTCCAAAAAGCTGGCCATCTTCTGTTAATAAACGCAAACCCATCGAAAGATAACGGCTTAATTCGAGTTCGGTAAATTCATTTTCAAGAGACATCAACCAACCACGCTGACTTATGACAGGAACAGTAACAATAGGAAAGCAAATAA
Organism: Planctomycetota bacterium; assembly: GCA_002746535.1. GTDB lineage: Bacteria > Planctomycetota. The sequence goes on along the minus strand of NVWA01000011.1, from coordinate 167,922 downwards.
GGGCGATTGACGATTTTTCTTTTTGCGCTTCTTCTTGGATTAATTTATAAAGCTCACTAATATGCTTTTGAGGTTTCCAGTCTAACTGAGGGAACTTTTTTTGATATAAATCTAAATCGCTTTTCCACACATAGCCAATTGGTCGATCTGTTTTCATTTGAATAAGTTATACCAAATCTAAATTTAATTCATGTGTGGATTATAACACAATTATACGATCTAATTACATAGAAGTAAGCAGATTGAAAAGCTCGTTTGATTAACTCAATTAATATTATTTCCCGAAGGGGAAGAATCTAATTCTAATAAATTAAACTTATTACACTTTTTAAATTAAGCTTGGGAGCGCCGGCTGCTTGGCGGCTTAAAGGTTTCGTAAGAGAAACCAAAAGAATATCACTTACAACTTCTCACTATAAATATTTAATTTATATTGACATTTTTAGTTTAGGTCGGCTGGAAGCTTGCGCGCCCAGCAAAAAAAATCACTCATCCCATTCTATAATGAATGGGTATTTGTATTCAGGTTTTCTAGGTAACCATTTGTTATTTCCACTAATACCATAATAAGTATTCACAGTAACAGAATCAGTACCATGTGAATTACGAATGACTCTATCATACTTTAAATTTTCACCGGTAGACCACCGAAGTTTATTATCTATATTTTGCAATCCAATCCAATAAAACTCATAATTCATTCTATCCGTTATTTCCGGACTTATTTCATCTTTATCAACTATTGATATTAAGTGGGCGCCAAAAATTCTGGCAAAGGTATGAGCATCTTTCACCTTTAAGAATATCGGAATGTTTAAATAATAATGCCCATTTTTTTTCACAGCAAATTGCTTTAGATTTGCCTTTGTACTTTTTTTTAATTCGACAAGTATTTCTAAATGACGTTTATGATGACGAAGCTCAAAGGTCGACCAACTTTTTAATAATTGTTCGATATAGCTTTTGCTTAAATCGTCGATACTAAATATAAAAGTCTCAGGGGGCGTTTTAGCAAAACTACCAAATGATGTCAGAGGGTTTTTAAAACACAATAAAGTTTTTAAAGTCGTTATTTTTGAAAGAGACTCTAAAGAGGTAATTCGATTAAAATTGATATTTAGCTTCTCTAATAAATTGGCATTTCGAAGGGGACTTATATCTGTAATAATATTGTTCGAAATGGACAAACTTTTAGCCTTTTCAAAATTTACTTTTGATAATTCTTCAATTTCATTATGACTTAAATCTATCGTCTCGAGAAATTTTAAATTGGTCAAACCAGATAAATCTTTTATCTTATTAAGACTAACATTAATGGTTTGCAGAAACTTCATTTTCTCAAGCTCAGATAAATTCTTTAATTCATTGCTCTGCGCTTTCAACTTTTTAAGATTAGGACAATTTTTTATTATACTTAAATCCTTTAGGTCCATTTTATCTACATGGATAGAGGTCAAAACATCACGGTTAATACCATCTATACTTTTTATGTTAGTAGAGTTCATGATGAGAAATTCTACCGAAAGATTATTGAGGCTTGACAAATTTTGTAATTGTGAATTATTGCTTATACTTAATCTCCTTAAATTTTTAAAAATGCTAATTGGTTTTAATGAAGTAATTTCATTGCCATCTAGAATTAAGTTTGTAGCCTCAGATTTTTTAAATTTTAAAAATTCAATGTTTTTTAAATTAAGATTAACCAAATATATAGAAGGACCAAGAGCATTCTTTACATAATTTCCCAAAAAAAACTCCTGATGTTTTTCATTAAGTATTTTTGCTTGTTCTGTAAGCAACAGCCCTTTGAGGCTTCCCGCAATACCTGAAATTCGATATTTAAACTTATTCAAACATATCGAATAATATTTTTTTGATTTTTCAAACTGTTCCGTTAAAAAATAGGATTTCGCTTTTAATAATAATACTTCATAATCATTTTTTGACGCTTTTATTTTATTTAATTCAATTTCCGCTTCTTTAATTCGGCCTAATGCCACTTCCATGCAGGCCAAACGAAAATATATTCGATCACACAATTCAGTATTGTCATTATAAGTTCGTAAGAGTTCATCATATAACATTCTTACAACATCAGCATACATAAAATATTGGCTAGTTGAGTTCACCACTTTAGATAATAGTCGATCTGCCGAAATTAGATCGATTTCATAATTCTTCATTTTCTTTTCGTATAGTTTAATGTCCCAAAATTGTTTGCCTTTGCCATAAGCGAAAATTCCGTTCAATCTACCAGTCAAGAAATATTGGTTTTTACAAGATAATAGCTTTTTACCATCGCAATAAAAACTAATATCATCTCCCATTTTTTCAGCACGAATTTTATACACCACATTTACTTTCACTTCAAAAGGAATTTGCATCATTGGCAAATCGTACATTTGAATAAGCGCATATCTATTTTCAAGGCCTCCAAGTTGTAAATCATACCTGTTGCGAAGATTCGAATCAGCAGACATAATGATTGATAAATCACCGCCTTCAGCTAATGATTCTTGGTCTATTATCATCGCATTAAATTCAATGGCATAGTCACCTACGACAACTCTGTTAAAAGTGGCAATACATCCATCGCCCTTACCTTCCGATGTAGACTCAAGTCTTCCATCAATAATATTCCAGTTACCATTTTGGACAATCCAGTTCTCGGCAAAATCTTTTTCATTTTTAGGTGTTAAGTCTATTGGTTGACCCCAATCTACTTTGATTTTCTCTTGTGAGACTAAATCCGATACACACAATAAAAAAGACAAACAAAAATAAAATAATTTGAAAGATTTCAATGCTCTCATAATGCATACCTTAAATGTATAGTTAAAGCGAACTATTCTTAGACGTTTCAAAATTATGGTAACAATAATTGAATCGATATCTTCAATAAACCATAAATTAAATTAATATTGTCTTATGACTCTAAACTATAGTTCTTTCTCTTAGTTCATTAAAAAAGCCTGTAGTAATAAATATTACTTTAGATAATTTACAAGAAGAAGTGTGATTGCAAAGCTTTTACGCCAGTATTCGCTAATTATTAGCATAATACCGAATATCATTTATAATGTACTCTTAAGCTAATCGTCCTAGCATATCACCTACAAATAAATTCAAAAATTATAATCGATTATATTTGAATCTTTGATAGTATTCTTTCATTACTTACAATTAACTTTAAAAAGTTAACAAATTAATTTTATTTTTTTCAACCAATTTCTATCATGAATAAAAGTCTATTTAATAAAAACATAACAGCACTCTTTGCATTGATGATATTATGTTTGTCTTCATCATTGTTTGCGGCAGATTTAAATTCCGTTAAAACTAGAATTAGTACGGTAAAAAAGTATCTAGCAAAATGGCATAAAACTAGTGATCAAAAACTTATTTTGGATTCATTAATCATTTTGACAGAAATCAAAAAGGATTTAAAGAGTATAAATGATCGAGATGAGGAATATGAAAGCATAAAACAAGAGGTTTATATGCTTTTTTTCTGGGCCAATAAATCAAAAGTTGTCATCTCAAAAAAAAGGAGAAGATCAACCCGTCCTTTGATAAATATCCCTCCCTTGGAAAGACCTAAAAAATTAACCGATGCAGAAGTAAATGATGCTGTAATATTAGCTAAGCTACTCAGTACTGAACCCAAAAAAGTTGTCGAAGAATTTAAACATACCCAAGATTTCACGAAGAACAATCCCAATGCATACTACGAAAGTGAATACATGTATAGGGATATTTATTTTGAGCATCCAGAATCAAATCTTGCCGAAATAGCCAATAAGTATGCCAATTCAATCAACATCAAGATCATCAAATTTGAACAAGAAAAAGAAATTAAAACCAACAACATACTCAACAATATAAGTGACTTTGAAAAATTATATACCTACCGGAAGTTTGGTCAGATAGAAAAAAAACTTAAAGACCTTTATGATCAAGAAAAGGACAAAATCACGAAACACATCATTGGCCACATGATAAAAGAATACCAAAATCTTAATGTCACGATGAAAGCAATTGATCAGTTAATTAAAAATAAAAAAAAGAATCCTATATCAGGAAGATTAATTGGACTAAAGTTTAATGGATCAATCATCGGTGCAAGTGAGAAATCCGTTAGCATAAAAACAAAAATGGGAACCGTTTCTCTTCCATGGAAAAAAGTAAATGACAAACAATTAGCTGACTTGATTACTCAATTATCTCAAGGGGTAGATGTCTCCTATAGAATTCCTCTGGCAATGTACAAATTAGGAAATGCCTATGAAGCCTTTAAAATTATATATCATAAAATTCTTCGAGATCCTCTTTTTGCCACAAAACTGGGAATCTTTTATTTCGAATTGTTATACCATTTCAGATTAGACACCACCAAACTTGTTGATGCTACGATTGCCAGATCAAATAAACTAGCCAAGAGTAAAGATATTGCTGGTGCCATTAAAATACTAACGAAGTGCTTGTTACAAATCAATAAAACAAAATTTCAATACGATGAAGTCGCTAGAATTCGTAAAGCCATTAATACTTTAGGCAAATAGGATCTCACTTAAATTAATTTTGTGACATTCAAAGCACAGCTCCATTCATCTTTTCCGAATAACAAGAGAAATCAAAATACAACTCTTAAGCGTCTTTGGCAATTTTTAAATTATTTATAGATCCAAATTAATCTTGAAAGCATGACTGCTTTACCAGCCCGGCATTTTAATGCCAGGGATAATAACTTTGGCATCAGTCGTAGGTTGGGCTGAGTAATGCGAAGCCCAATATTTATGGTGGGTACAACCATTGAGAAAATATTTAAATTGCTAGGCAAAAGATCATTCTGTTTTTACGGCATCACCAACTAACTTCCATCGATCTTTGCTCATTAGGTTTAAATCACCCACGAATACACCATCATGAAGTGTCGCTCGTTTTTTATAAGGTACATAGTTACCTATATGCCATCCGGAACTTTGATACAAAGCGAAATCACCCGGATTTAAATGCAGTTGAATAGCATTTGGCATGCTTTGAGTATATTCGCGACAAGCTGATTCTCTTTCTTCATTGGTCAGTTGATCCAAATTTAAATTTTTACATTGATCCCTAACTATTTCCTCTTCTCTCGTTGCTTCGGCTCTAAAACAACTACCTGGCACATACCAAGTACAGTTATCCTCGTATAAGGGACAATTTACCTGACCTACATATTTTATATTTGAGGTCTGTTCTATCCAATCATCCCGCAAACTAAATTTTTCGTCAAATATTTTCTTGTCCATATGATCGATCCAATCCCTATGCCAAAATGTGCAATAAGGCTTTTCGGCTGGCTCGAGCAAAACTCCTAAAGTCTTCGGGTTTCCAAACTCATGATCTCCCGACAACATCTCATGGATTAAATCATTTAATTCCGGCAAAGTCCTATAATCATCAAATGGCTTTGAATCAATTTCATCAAAGTAATTTCCAATGGGCTGCAATCTTTGTGTTTGGGCACCATTAGCCTTTCGCGCTATTTCTCTAGCCTTATCAGTTTCTAACCTCAAATCTCTAATCAGAGATAAAGGCAATATACTTTTAAATATCGTATAACCAAAGTTTTGATATTCATTAAAATGTTCCTCGGCATTCATTCTTTTCCCCTATTTAGATTCTTAATTTTAAATTAGCAATACTTAACAAATATTCAGTTTGTTTATACCTGAAACGGTGCAGACTTTAATTAGATTGAGCAACTCTTCGTGATTATTATAAATGCTCATAAATTTTGACGGTTTAAAATTTAAATATGATTTATAAATTCTGATGCGAGTTCTCGAAACGACCGTCTTCCAAATGGCCAACAAATCAGAACTTTCTGAGACCTCAATGATTCGTCGATGAAATTCAATATCTGCTTCTGTACAAAGACCCACGTCTTTTTGCTTACAAGCAAAATAGAGTCTCGCCATAATATCATCCCATGAATCAAAAACATCACGAGACTGGTTTTGGAAAATTAATTTTAAAGCATACCTCTCAATTCTTCTACGGATTGGATTAATGACTTCTTCAATAGGACCATCTTCGACGACACTAATGAACACACCTCGATTGTTTTTATATTCAAGTAATCCTTCTTGCTCCAATTGCCTAATGGCCTCACGAATAGAACCCCGACTGACACCCAATTCATTTGCTAAGGGCATCTCTTTTAATTGTGATCCTTCTGATAATTCACCACTAAAGATTTTTCTTCTAATATAATCGATGATTTGATTTCTTTGATTACTAATAATGGTACTTTTCATGCTATCCCTCAAAAACCACCTTTTTCCATATTATAGGATTGTTGACAATCTTACATTATAAACTCAAGCGTCAATAATAATTCATTCTACAAGTTTACTAAAATTGTTGTTCAGAAATGAGATTCGATAAGAGAATATCATCAACAGCAAAAGCTATCGTTACAGAAATAATGAAATTATATAATAGTTAATTCAATGTGATGAATTATAATATTAACAAAACTATCAAGAGATTACAATCAAAAGGAGAGAACTATGAATGGCGCAGGCGGAACTTCAGGGGGTATAGGTCAGTTTTTTATAGGTTTCATCATGATGTGTGGCGGGTTTTATATGCTACTTAACAATATCATTATTTCATCCGGAGGCTACGGCGGTTATGGATTTTCTCGTTGGGGTTATAATTTCAGCGTAACTAGCGGCATGATCATGATTCCATTTATGTTTGGTGTGGGCATGATATTCTATAATTACAAAAATATATTTGGATGGATGATAGCTGTTGGATCAATCACGGCTTTAATTTTTGGTGTCATTTCTAGTATACAATTTAGATTTAAACCCCTTGGTGCATTTGATTTAATCGTCATTCTTGTACTAGCTGTAGGTGGCCTAGGATTATTTTTAAAATCATTGCGAGACATCGATAATTTTGACGACTAATCATTTAAGATCATTTTAGTTTCTCCTAAAAAGTCTATAATTTACAATTTTCGGCATATCTCTTTAATCTTTTAGTTCTATAATTGGCCGAAATTCACACTCCTGCTTTGAGGTCAATAGTTATGAAAATCATTTTCACTTTATGTGCACTAGTTCTAACTTTTCAATTAAATTTCGCGAAAGAACTACCCAATGTAATCGTTTCAAAATTCAAAAACAGTTCCGGCTTTCGAATGCAAACCACCGATAGTATTACGGACTCATTCATTTCAATACTAATGAAAACAAAAAGATTTTCTGTTTTCGAAAGAGAACGACTAAAAGACATCAATGAAGAAATGTTGCGCAAAGGCAAGATTCAAATCAAAGGAGCAGATTTTGCCTTCTTAAATAACATCTCTACTTTCGACATAAAAATATCGAGCAAAAAAATTCCATTTATTAAATTAAAAAGAGAAAGCGCTACTATTAAAGTCCAAGTCAATGTTAGAGTTGTTGATTTAAAAACATCTAAAGTTGTTTTCTCTGCGCTAGGTAAAGCGGAACAAACAAAAAAAGCGACCAAAGGTCTCTTAGGAGTAAGAAATTCAAGAACAGCTTATGATAATTCGCTTGTCAATGATGTTATGATAGAAGCCCTTGAAAACCTAGTCATCAATATTGTTGATAATATGTTTCCTGTAAAAGTTGTCATGGTCAAAAAAGAAGTTGTCTTTTTAAACAGAGGTAAACCAGCGGGTGTAAACATTGGCGACATCTTCATCGTTTACAAAAAAGGTGAAAAATTAATTGACCCCGATACTGGTATAAACTTAGGATCAGAGGATAAAGAAGTCGCTAGAGTCGAAGTAACTGAAACACTAGATAAGTTCTCCAAAGCAAAAATAGTTGGCGGCTCACTCAATGCTGATAGCCGCGGGATGGAATGCCGCAAACCTGTCGTTGTTGATTCCAAAAAGAAGAAAAAGAGAAAATAGCTTTAGACAAACGGCAATCAAAATGGCATTAAGATTTCTTTAATATCATTTGTGACATACCGAAGAGTTCTTCCATCTAACCTTTCAAGAAAAGGTTTGTTTTTACAAATATTATCTGCAAATCTTGTTCTTGTTAATGTGAGCTGCACATCATAAGGACCATCTATTTTAAAAGGTTTTACTTTACCAATTAAACTCATGGCTTCTTTGCTAGCTTTTCTGACCATCTCACATCCCAATTCAGGAGGCAAACAATTTACTTTATTATTACCATAAGCTTCTTTTACCGAAACGGATATAGAATCAGGTGATAACGTTGTCGACTCTTCACAGGCCGCTTTATCACCACTAATCATTAATTGAGCAACATCATAATCGCCAGCAAGTAATAATTGCTGACCAATCTCACCATATGACACACCATTTATTTTATAATCAAAAACAGATTCACCACATTGTGTATGGTCAAGAAAAGCATTGATGGTTCCAGCCTTAGCATGATGCCCAATATTCAAATAACCATCGAAGGATTCATCAATTAATGCCATAAGTTCCTTGATACCATTGTTCTCACAATAGCGAGCTCTCTTATCCATGTTTTTTAAATCGAGATTAAACCCTGAGCCATGGGAATCACACACTAGAACTTCTGTAGCACCACCTTCAAAAGCCCCTTCGATAGCAGCATTGACTTCATTTTCTAAATAACGACAAGCTTTCTGATATTCATCTAAACCAGATTTGCACTCGGATGCTCTTCGAACGCCAGAGATGCCCTCTAGATCTGTCATAATATAAATCTTCATATTCATTTCGCCTTGTAAAATTATTCTTATTTATTCTTAAGCGCCATTACTCACTATAGACTATTCCAGGTAACCAAGTTGTTAACTCAGGTATAAAGTATAATAGTAAAATTGCAATAACCTGTAATCCTATAAATGGCAATACACCTTTATAAATATGTTTTGTTTCTATTTCCTCAGGGGCAACCCCTTTTAAATAAAATAGCGCGAAGCCAAAAGGTGGTGTTAAAAATGATGTTTGTAAATTTACGGCCATTAAAATTGATAACCACAAAAGATCAATTTCATAATGTAAAAAAATGGGGTAAACAATTGGAATCACAATAAAACATATCTCGATAAAATCTAAAAAGAAGCCTAAAAAAAACATCAAAATCATCACAATAATTACGACCGAAGATGCTGTAAGATCAACTTCTTTGATTGAATTTATGATTAGCTCATCCCCTTCTAATCCTCTAAAAACAATGCCAAAAAATTGTGCACAAATTAAAATTAAAAAGACCATTGAAGTTAAAGTTGACGTCGATTTTAAGGCCTCCATCAAAACTTGAATCGTAAACTTTCTTTTGATCATTGTGATAACAATCCCACCAAAAGCGCCACAAGCCGCTGCTTCCGTTGGTGTCGCCATACCTCCAACAATTGAGCCTAAAACAATCACAACCAATAAACCGGGTGGCAAAGAAAGTTTTAGAAAAGTCAAAATTGAAAATTTACTAGAATCTTTATTTTCTATTGCCGGAGCCAATTCAGAATTAAAACAAGTTCTTATAAATATATAAAGGGCATATAAACCTACTAACAATAAACCAGGAATAACCGCACCTGTGAATAAGCTACCAACATCTACTTGCATGATACTGCCAAGTAAAATCAAGACTATTGAAGGTGGTATGATTTGACCCAGTGTTCCCGATGCTGCAATGATTCCACAAGACATTTCTTTATTGTAGTTATGCTTTAACATTGTTGGCAAAGCAATCACACCCATCGAAACAACCGTTGCACCAATGATACCCGTTGAAGCAGCTAAGACCATTCCGACAACTAACACAGAAAAGAACAATCCACCTTTTGCTTTTTGAAAAAGCTGCCCCATGGCTTCTAACAATTCACCTGCTAATCCAGATTTCTCCATAATATTTCCCATAAAGGCAAATAAAGGAACTGCGATTAAAGGAACATTTGTCATCACTCCAAAGGTTCTATTGGCAATCAAGTTTAAATCATTAAGTCTAAAGATTTCAAGCGAATACCCGACAAAACCAAAAACGATAGAGACGCCACCTAAGACGAAGGCCACAGGGTAACCACTCATAATGCCAATAAATAAAAAGACAAACATCAGTAAAGGTAAATATTGTGTGAGTTCCATCAATCTTTCTGTGACTCGGATGTCATAAAAATAATTTCAATCTGCATAAGAATAAAAGAGACACCTTGTATAAATAAAAAGAAAAAACAAACTGGAATTGCACCTTTAATTAGCCAACGATAGGGTAATCCGCCAGGGTTCTCAGAAAATTCACCTACATCAAAAGAATTGATAAAAAAGATATAACCGCCAGTACAGACAAAATAGCAAATAGGTAACAGGAACAATAGCGATCCCATTAAATCGATTATTGCTTTAGTCTTTTGTGAGAATCTAGCATAAAAAATATCGACACGTACATGACCCTCTATTTTTAAAGTATAAACAGAACCTGCTAAAAAAATGATTCCAAAGAAATGCCAGCGTAGTTCATCTAACCAATTGGCTGTGAAAGAAAATACATAGCGACCGACCACACCTGCACAAGTTACTAAAATTAATGCCAAAACAAAAAACATGGATACATACAAGAAATAGTCGCTAAGTCGATTGATAATGTCTTGTGTCTTTTTAAGCATCTGTTGTATTATTCATTTCTATAAAAATTATTTCTTACTTGGAAGTGAGACTTTTAGCCAAAGCAACCTTCAAATCTACTTAATACTCTGGAAGTGAGACTTCAGTCTTGCTAAACTTATTACTTATTTAACGAAAAAAACAAATCTTTAAATTTAAATCTACTTAATACCCTGGAAGTGAGACTTCAGTCTTGCTACGCTTATTACTTATTTGATGAAAAATACAAATCTTTTAGTTTAAATCTACAATGCAAACTACTTAAACTTTTACCGTAGCAAGACTGAAGTCTCACTTCCAATAACAACAAACCATTCAGCCTAAGCAATCTTCCAAACTACTTCCAAATAAAAAAACTTTAAACCAAAAATATTTTTTGCAATATTAAGCCTTCAGCCCTTTTGTATAAGCCCTCTCAGAGATATCAAGGTATTCATCATAAACCTTTTCAAACTCAGTATATGATTTAAAGATCTTCTTGGTCATATCATTTTTCCTAGCCAATTCACCAATCACATCTTTAGAAATCTTTTTCAATTCTTTAATCACATCCATAGGAAATTCTTTAACCGTAATATTTTTTAATTTTTTAACGTCTTGATATGCTTTGGCATCCTCATACAACCATTTTGAAAAAATCCATTGGTGAGTATCAGCGGCACAAATACGTACTATCAACTGCAAATCTTCAGGCAAACTATTCCAAGCATCTTCATTGATTAATAATTCTAATATAGAACCCGGCTCATGCCAACCACCAATATAATAAAATTTCGTAACCTTATGAAACTTCATAATCATATCATGATAGGGACCAACCCATTCAGTAGCATCTAAGCGACCCGTTGACAAAGCCGTATAAATTTCACCCGGAGGTGTCCGTTCTGCCGACGCACCCGCTTTGGTGATAACACTGCCACCCAACCCTGGCATCCTCATCTTTAATCCTTTTAAATCAGCAATGCTATTGATTTCTTTATTAAACCAACCTCCCATTTGCACACCAGTTGCACCGCATGGAATAGGAACAAGTTTATGAGGTTTATACAATTCTTCCCATAATTTCAAACCTCCACCTTGAGTTATCCATGTATACATTCCATTTGCATTTACACCAAAAGGGATTGAAGTAAAAAATTCAGCACCCGGAGCCTTACCACCCCAGAAATAACTGGCGGCATGACCCATTTCTAAATTGCCCTGTTTAACAGCATCAAAGACTTCCATGGCTCCTACGATTTCACCACCACCATAAACCTTAATATCTAAGCGACCATCACTCAAAGTCTTAATTCGTTTTGCCAATTGAATAATGCCATCACTCCAAATGGGTAATGTTTTCGAAACAAGCATCTGACAACGCCATTTAAATTTTTTGGTACTTTTTACGGCACTACTTTTTTCTTTTGAATCTGAATTATTGCAGGATGCTAAAGCCAAGGCCGCTGAACCACCAGCTGCTGCTTTTAGAAATTTTCTTCGTTCCATATATCTAACCTCAATTGTTTAATTTCCAACATTATAAAACATGCTGAAAGCATAGCAATCAGGATGTCATCTATATATAAAATTGAGAAGATTTATGAAGGAAGCTCCTGAGTCATTCACCTTCTATAAACCTGTCGTGGATAGGCTCGGCTGAATTATTCTTGAGCTGGTTTAAATATCATAGATATTGAATTAACACAATGGCGAGTATTATTTGCCGTAATATTCTCACCTTTAAATACATGGCCCAAATGTCCATCGCAGTTTTGACAAACAATTTCAACTCGAGAACCGTCTGCATCAGATTGGTGCTTAACCGCCCCTTCTATTTCATCATCAAAGCTGGGCCAACCACAACCAGAATCAAACTTACTTTCTGAAATATACAAATCAGCATCACATTGCCGGCAAGCATAAACACCACTCGATTTATTATCAGTATATTCACCTTTAAAGGGAGCCTCTGTCCCTTTGTGAAGTATCACTCTTTGCTCTTCTTCATTTAATTCTCGATAACCCATAACGATTCCTTTAAAAATTTAATCTAAATAAGACTCACCTATTACAATAAATAATTCTACTAACTCTGTATCCATATAGCCATAATCATCAGGTATATTTAATACATCTATTTTTTTAAATTTAACTGGCTCAGAGAAATCCTTTAGTAATCGCTGTTTGTGTTTCTTTTCCATCACTAAAATAATTTCGGCCCACTCGATATCCTTAGCCGAAACTTTTTTCTTTGCCTTTGGGCTAGTACCCGCAGACCTTGCTTGGAAACCGAATCTTTCTCGCCAAACTTTTTCACCTGTTGGACTCCGCCACTGATTTCGACTGCAAATAAATAATACTTTCTTAGATATGGGCTTACCCTCCAATGCACCATGAGACCATGAATTTAGGATACAATAATTAAATAGCATTGACGACAATCTTATGAAGTATTATGAGAAAGTCACAAGGTCCTTAACCAAAGTGACTTACATACCATCATAAAACCTCAACAAATAAGTTAATTCATATTTTAAAAATTTTCCTTGACCCCATCCAACAAAATCTTATAAATAATACTAGTAATATTTATTCTGTTTCAGATCATATCGCTTCTCATAAGCGAATATAAAATTAAACTGAGTCTTATCTTAATCGATTCAGCCACCAGCCAATTAATTTAAGGATATTATCAATGAAATTAACAATCAATGCACTTTTCATCTGCCTGCTTCTTTGCCGCTTTCTTCAAACACAAGCTCAAGACCTCCCAGAAAACAAATGGATCGAAGTTTTTAAAGGCTCCACAGGATTAAAAGGACCCGGAAAATTTCATTGGATTTCGGACATGGATGCCGGTGTCCTTTGGCCCGTAGAACTTAAAAGCGGACATGGCCATAATTCTGAACAATTCGCTGTCTTTTCCCCAAAAGAAAAAAACACTACCATAAAAATTGGAAGCATGCCACCTAAATATAAAATTGATGCTTATGGCTCCCGACGAAGTCCATGGGCTAGTGTTTATTTACCGACTTTGAAAAAAATACTTTTTTTACAACGCAAAAATGGCTATTTAAGCAAAGGAGGAAAGGACAATATTTCTAGCTGGTTTCTAGATCCACAAACCGGTAAATGGGAAATCGCTGTATCAAATTTCTGGATGACAGAAAAATCAAAAGACCAAACAGGAAATAAATATAGAGATGGTCGCATTATACCCTATTGGGGAAATCTTGTTTACGATGCTCATAATAAAGAAGCCTTATCTTTTGGTGGAGGTGGTACTTGGGGGCGTACTTCAAAGAAAAAGATCAGTGTTAAAAAAGGTGACTGGATATTAGATGATAAAAAACAATTTCGACGCATTTTAGCTGATGATGCAATTAAAGAGGCTATACGCTGGTTTCCGGCGCATTGTGGCACATGGCTATTTTCTGAATCATCTAAAAAATGGACTGCTCTCAAGCAACCATTGCAAGATCAACCGTCAGCCAGATTATTACCAGCCATGGCTTATGATTCTGAAGCCAAAAAAATCATCCTTTTTGGTGGCGATGATCTTGCAAAATGCTTAGATGATACTTGGCTATATGATTGTGAAAATAAAATATGGGAAAAAATTGAAACGAAAAACACACCACCAGCACTGGCTGGGCAACTGATGGTTTATGTGCCTGAGCATAAAGTTATCTTAATGACCGGTGGCTACAAAGGCGGCTGGAGAAATTCCAAAGAAACCTGGATCTTTGAATTGGAAACAAAAACCTGGTCAAAACTATCGCTAGATTTACCTGCGGCGGCGGCATTTAGCTCTGGGGGTTATGACCCAAAAAGCAAAACCATCTACTTTACAGCACTCGGTAATAAAAAAATACAAAATATCTACGCATTAAAATTAAATCTATCATCAGTCGCTAAATCAAAAATGGAACAACAAAACAAGGATAAAGATTATCATTCAGTTGGATGGTCAAGAGTTTCATCACCACTGCCTGGTAAATGGCCAGGGTCTAAAACCGACCTATCAGATCGATTAAAAAAAATACCTGCCAATACTTGGGCAAAACAAAAAACGCCCTTAGCGGCGCCCGTACATGTCTGGGGCACGTATATCTATGATGTGAATTCTCACAAAGGCTTTGGCTGGGGTGGAGGCCACTCAACTTATCCTGGAGCTGAAATAAATACCTATGATCTAATCTCAAATCGCTGGACAGGCATGGCCGATGCCACTAATTATAATCCGAGATGGTTACATGGTATGGTCAGTGGCCCTTCTGGAGTAAGTTTCTCTGGATGGGCTTTGTTACCAAGTCATGCCAGAAAATCTTATGGCGTCGATCCCATTTCGAATACGGTTGTCACTTATGGTGGTGATATTTTTGATATTCAAAAAGAAATGTTTGTCAAAAAGATGCAAAATTTTCCTGTAAGTTGGGGAGGACCTTCAACACAAGTTGCTTATGTTACGGCATCACATGGACTATATGCTTACTCAGCCCCACCTCACAAAGAAGGTACATTGTGTAAAGCCAATGTTAAGGATGCCAAATGGGAAATCATTGCCAAAGGAGGCCCAAAGAATCACAGAGAATATTGCTACCTTTGTTATGATCCTAAAAGAGATCGTTTGATGTATTTTTATAGAGATGCAACGACATGGGCTTTCGATTTTAAAACTAAAACATGGCAAGAAGAAAAAGCAAATTCAAAACTACCCTTACTTACTGCTGGTGATGCCACCTATATACCAGAAATGGATGCTATTCTGACGGTTCATAGTGATAAGGTTTACTTTTACAAATTAGCTGAGAAAAAATGGTATTCAGCTCCATATGTAGGTGATAAATCGCGAAGAAAAAATAAAAAGGGGAGAGATCACTCCCCCATCTACGATCCAAAATATAAAGTAGTCATTAGATTCTCTGGGGCATCTTCTAAGTGGATGGACGTCATCATCATGCGCCTTGACCCTTCAACTTTGAAACTAACAGAAGTTAATGAAATACAAATGGTAAAACTAAAGGGGAAGAAATGAAAAATATTTATGTTGTAATATTCATTGTTTTATTTTTAGCATCCGTAGTTCAAGGTGCCAAGAAAAAGGAATTACCCCCCTTAAAAAGAGGTCCGGGCGGTTCAGGACTATGGGGTGAAAAGACACCAAGAGCCTTATGGGGCACAAGGTGTATCGACACCGATACAAAAATACATTACTGGTTTGGTGGAGCTGGAGGTATTTCCAAAAAAGGGCCACTCTTTACTTATTATTTTAACAAAGACAAATGGGAAGAAATATTATCTAGCGATTCAAAACAGCTTAAAATTGTAGCTGAAATGAAAACGCTTGAATTAGAAATGAGAACTCTATATACGGCCATTTCAAATCGTTACTACCTATCAGAACTTGAAGTAGAAAAATCCATAAAATTCGATGAAATTTGCATAACGTTGGTAACAAAACTAACCGATATGGAGAAAAATCTAAAACGACCGCAAAGTCTAAATCGATTTTCAAAAGCAAAAAAAGATCTGGAAGTATTAGCGACTAAACTAAAAAATTCTGTATCAGTAAAAGAAGTTGCCGAGGCACGGCGAATTTACAGAGAGCTTGTTCAAGTTCGTTGGAGCAGTGATGTTCAACCTTGCCCAAGATACTATCCAATGATGGCTTATGATTCTAAAACAAAAAAGATTGTTCTCTTTGGTGGTGAAGGTGTTTTTGGCGTCTATGCCGACACTTGGTTATTTGACACAACAACGAAAACTTGGGAGCAGGTTTTTCCTAAGTCATCACCATCGCCCCGCTGTGCGCATGGTATGATTGCAAATGAGGGCAAAGCTTACCTTGTCGGTGGGTACAATGCCAGAGGCTCCAAATCATATTGCACAGGACTTTGGTTTAGAATGCCCATGAATGTATGGCAATATAATATAGCAAAAAACACCTGGATCCTCATTAAAAAGAATGACAGCAAACCCCAAAAGGTTCAATTTCAGCGTAGGGTGAAAGCATCTATATCAGAAGATGGAAAAAAGTTATCATGGATAACAGATATTCTAAGCTACGGAAAAAAGAAAGGCGAGATCAAAGGTGAAACAGCAATCCCAGGTCAAGAGATTATGGATCATAAACTTTCCGTATTGGCAAATACAATTCAAATTAGAAGCTCTGCATTTGATCCAGCCTTTTTTGAAGAAAAGCCTGTCACTGAAGTCGATACAAATAATTTTAAAATAAAGATAAAAAGCTTACCTTCAAATAAGTGGGTCTGGATGGGGCCACCTCAAACACCTTCAAACCGTGACTGGGGCACAACCATTTTAGATTTAAAACGAGATCAACTACTACATTGGGCCGGAGGACATAGCTCACATTGTGGTACAGATGTCGCTCATTATAGTTTAAAAACTAATCGCTGGCATATAGCCTATACTCCTGAATTACCTTTCGAAAGAACTTATGGTGTCGGTTATGGAGCACCATCCCTATCTGGCAGGCCATTTGGTGTGCACACCTATTTATCCTATGCGATTGATCAATTGACGGGGAAAATGCTTTGGGCTGGTGCTGGTGGAACAGGCGGCAATTTTAAATTGGTTAATCCTTCTGGGGTTTATTTATATGATACTAAAACAAGTGAATGGAGTTATGCCAAATTAAACTTCCAAAATAAAGAATGGGGTTACATGGAGCAACATTTAACTTGCATGGTAGCAACACCAAAAGGGATTGCTGTTTGGATGCCAAAACTAAAAGGTGGAAATCATCGCTCAGGTCTTTGGATTGCCAATTTAGAAAAAAATATTTATGAACCTTTAGCAGGTACAGAAAATAAAGATAAAACAACTTTACCCTTTTCTGCATATGGAGACGGCCACGGGATGACCTATGACTCTAAAAGAGATCGAGTTTTATTATTTCATTTTAAGCAAAAGGAAAAGTTTAGAATTTGGTCTTGTAATTTAAAATCTAAAAAAGTAGAAGTTCTTACACCGAAAAATTCAGAAAAGTTTCCTTTGGCAGCTCGTTTTCCTCGGGAGGCAACTTATATCCCAGATCTTGATATCGTTTATGTACCTACTTCCGGTAGAAAAAAATATCAAGCAGATCTTATTTACGATTGTGCCAAAAATGAGTGGTTACAAATAGCAAGCACAGGTAAAAAGGATAAGCGTGGTCGGATGCGACCAGGCTACGCAGTCAGTACAGGCGTCGAATGGGATCCAAAAAGAAAAGTTCTTTGGCTTGTTCAAACCACTGGGGCCGTTTATGCCATGCGATTAGATTTAAAAACTGCTGGATTAAAACCGGTTGAACCCTCTGTGGCACCCGTGAAAAAGTAACTGCTGGAAGCCGACGCGCCCAGCAATTATTTCTTTAATTCACATTGTGGTCTAATCAAAATTAAATACAATAAACCATAAAAAGCCTAAAACTAATGAGTGAAGAGCAAAAGAACAACCCACTGCACGGCATTACATTAAAAGACATATTAAATGACCTTGTAGAATTCTACGGCTGGGAAGATTTAGGTGATCAAATAAACATCAATTGTTTTATTTTTGATCCAAGCATCAACTCAAGCTTAACATTTCTTCGAAAAACACCGTGGGCTCGTACAAAAGTCGAAGCACTTTATTTAAATTCTAAATCCGAAATAGACTTAGCAAAGAAGTCTTAATAAATCCCATTCATACAATAACCTGAAATTTTCTCTGATTGTAGGTATTCACCGCCAAAAAATAACGATATCTCATATATTGCTACTATAATACTACAGATAAATTGACTCCTATTATAAAGTTCTTGTATTTATAGGGTAATATTGGCACTTTAGCTGTTTAGCCCCCTTGACATTTTATAACCTAGTATTATATTTGCATCATAATTACTACACAGGTCATCTGTGTTTCTAATCAAAAACCTTCAAAAAATTTAAAAGAGAGCATATGCTAGCACAAAAAGGAATCGGGCGAGTCGTCATCAATTTAGCAGATCAAATAAAAGAACAGATTGCAAATGACAAAAAAGAGAAAGGAGATTTTCTTCCTAGTGTTCGGTCTCTTAGCGAAATATATCGGGTTTCAACCAAAACTGTTCACCGCTCATTACAACTACTAGCCACAAAAGGATGCATAACCTCGTTGCCAAGACAAGGGTATCAAGTTGTTGAAACCCTTAATAGTAGCAATGGTATTTTTGCTTTCTTGACCAACTATAGTTTTGAAAATAACGAGCCTTATGAAAATATTGAAAAGTTAATTTATTTATCCTTGCAAAAAGAGGCCTACAAACGGGGTTGGTCTATCTTAATAATTCCTTCAAGAATAAATAATATCCACGAGCTAAACAAACAATTAAAAGATTCAAATGTAACGGGTGTTATTGTTAATGATACAGAATGGCTAAATCACAACCAATTGAATGATTTAATAATACCTGCCATTTCTTTAGATGTATGGAATCAATACAAAGATGTTAACGAAATAGCACGAGATGAATATCAAGGCGCCTCGCAAGCAGCAATTTATTTAATAGAAAAAGGTCATAACGAATTTATATGGGTAGGTCCCATTAAAGATAACATCAACGGAACCGCTAGGTTCGGGTCGGCTTATAGCACTCTTATAAAAAATAATTTTGATTTATCGGCCAAAAACAGGTTTGACTTCAAAACCAATCAATTCAACATTGAAGATGCAAAAAAGATTTTAAAAAAAATCAAAACTCCTGTTGGTATATTTGTACTATGGCGAGAAATGTCGATGACAATGATTCGAGCTGCTAAAGAACTTAATATGAATGTGGGCGAAGATTTTGATCTTGTCGGCTGGAGTACTACAGAGGAATTTCACACAAATTATGCAAATGATATTCCTGAGTTGGCAACCAAATGCGGTAATGCCCTATGGAGTATTGAAAACCTTTGCTACATTATATTAAATAGAATAGAAGAATTAAAACGTAAGCCACAACAAAAATCTTATCGTATTAGTGTACCTATGGAATTTAGAAATCCCGATAATTAAACCACTATCAATCAATTGGAGAAAGTTATGAAAAAAATATTTTTAGCTATGGTCTCTATGCTATTAGCCACAGGTCTTATTGCAGAAACTAAATTAACAGAAAAGTTAAAAGTAATTAAAGAAGAAGACAATAAGTATTTAATTGAATTTTCTGTATCCGGCAAAACAGATGTAGCTGTCGCCATTATTAATGAGAAACAAATAATTGTCCGCCATTTAGCAGGTGGCGTTATTGGGAACAATATTAAATCACCAGCACCGTTAAGTGCAGGATTAAAACAATCACTAACATGGAACTACCTAGATGATTTTGGCAAAGTACTTCCTACTGCAAAATATTCCGTACGTTTAACCGTCGGCACGAAAGTAATCCATGACAGATTTATCGGCGGCAGCCCCTATATCTTTGGCAGTATTAACAGTATGGCTGTGGATGAAACCGGCAATCTTTACCTAATGGCTTATAGAGGTGGTGCTAACCAAAACATGGATATGTTACGTGTCTTCACACCAAATGGAAAATACCAGAATACTCTAATTCCTTTTGATGCCAATTTAAAACCAAATCAGCTTAAATCCGTGGCCTTATGGAACGAAAAAAGAAAAAGCCATATGCCGATTAATAGAAGAAGTCAGCTACCAGAGTTTTATCCTTGGGGCGCAGGCGCAAAAATTATTAGCGCCAGTAAGAAAGCTGGAATAGTTTTAATAAAAAGGAATTCTATTTTCAAAATGGATAGCGATGGTGGCAATGTCACGGGGCCCTTCCCTTTATGGAAAAAAAGTGCTAAATTAAAAAATCCAAAATGGAACATACCACAATTAGCTGTTAGCCCTGATGGAAAATATTTATATATCGCTAATGTAGCCGGTACCAAATATAACCCAAAAGGCAAAAATGATATTGATCCTAATTGGCCTCAAGGGCGTGTCTATAGAAAAGATTTAACTAAAGGCAATGTCAACCCAACACCTTTTTATGATCTCGTATTACCAGATTTTAATGTGACAAAATATTGGTTACCTGATGCTTGGAATAAACGTACTGCAGCATATGCTTTAACAATAGATAAAAAGGGGCATATATATATTGGCGATTTGGTTAATCAAGCCATCGTAGAAGTTGATCCAAATGGGAAACTAGTCAGTTCTTCACCGGTTCCATGGCCTGAAAGAATTCATGTGGATGACGCAACTGGTGATTACTTTGCCATTTCAAGAACTAAAAAACCTTTAGATGGTTATGTTAGTAAAGTGCTCTACAGAATATCTGGAAGAGATAAAGAATCAAAAATTACTTCAACTCTAAGCCTTAAAAAATGGAAAGGTCTAGGTGTATCCAGTACTTTAGCGGTCAATAAAGACAAACCGGTATTGTGGCTAGCAGGAGCAAAACACTTTCTTTGTATTGGCATGAAAGATAATAATTTTGAAATTCTTGATACAGACTTCAAAAAAGATACCGATGCGCAACAAGATTGGAATCGAATTACTACTGATTATGAAAGAAACGAGGTTTATGTTTCTAACGGAACCAATTTAATTTATCGCTATGATGGCACCACTGGAAATGGCGGTCTTTTGAAAAAGGACAAGAAAACTTTTCATGGAGTTGACGTAGCCGTTGCCTATGATGGTTCTTTATACTTTAGAACAGGAAAAAGTTATAGTGGACCCCTTGGGCGATACAGTCATGATTTAAACCCAATACCCTTTGCTTCTGGCACAAACATTTTACACAAGAAAATTTACAGTCGATATGGAGTCGGTAATTGTGAAAAAGGACTTGGAGTCGGACCAAAAGGAGAATCATATATAAACTATATGTATGGCTGGAATAAATATTTCATTGCAGGCTTTAATGCTGATGGAACAAAAATGAAAGGGAAATATTTAAAAGGACAAATAGACAAACCTAAACCAAAGAAAAAAGGTGATATTACTGTAGGAACAGGATCCGCTATCATAGGTCCAATTCCAGCTGCTTGTGGTGGTGTAAAAGTTGACTTACAAGGGAATATCTATGTAGGTCTACGCCTAGTGCCTGAAGAATATAAAGCTATAACTGGCTATGAAAAAAACATAGCCTTCAATACTTGGACAGGATGTATTGCGAAATTTTCTTCTGATGGTGGAACCTACCTAAATAAAAAACAACCGCCAACATCAAATAAAGGTATCAAAGTAAAGGGTGGCGGAAAACTTGAAGGAGCTTTAAAACTTTATCCTGGTGTTGCACCCTTTAGTGGCGGTGGATATGGTAGTGGCGGTAGCAGTTGTGTATGCAGAATACCAAGGTTTGATATTGATAGGTATGGACGTATCGTATACACAAATGGTGTTACGAATTCAGTTGTCATCGTTGATAATGAAGGAAATTTAATAACGGAGTTCGGCAGCTATGGCAATCTAGATGCTCAAAACTCTCCTGACAAATCAGCAGAATTTGACAAAAATTATATCCCTATGGCCTGGCCCATCGGTGCTGGTTTTACCCAAAACCATGTTTATGTCATGGATGCTTATAACAAAAGAATTGTTAAGACATCATATGAATATGAAATTAACGAAACAGTAGTACTAAAATAATAAATGATAAAGAAAGTCTAAAATATGAAAAAAATATTACTCACTATTATGATCACGAGTTTATTGTGTGCAAAACTATTTAGCTCACCAGAGATCAAGCAAGAAATTAAAGTCACGAAAGAAAAAGATGGTGCAAAAATCTCATTTGAATTATCTGAGTCCACAGATGTTGAAATTTCTATTTTAGACAAAGACGGAAAAACAGTTAGAAATCTTATGGCCTCAGTGCTTGGTAAAGATAAAGTTGTGGCTCCTTTTAAATCGGGGTTAAAGCAATCAATCTACTGGGATGGAAATGATAATTTTAAAAAGAAAGCCGTCAACGGACCTTTCAAAGTTCGCTTCAGAACCGGTACAAAAATGAAGTTTGGTCGATTCCTTGGTGAAGATCCCTATACATTTGGTGGTATTGATTCAATGGTCTGTGATGAAGACGGTCTTTTATATTTATTAGGTTATGTAGGAATGAAATCACAAAATATGCATGTACTAAGAGTATTTGACCAAGAAGGAGCATACATCAAAACACTATTACCATTCGCTGCTGATTTAAAACCGGGTGCGATGAAAGATGTTGCCTTTTGGAATAAAGAAAGGAAGTCCTTTAAACCAAATAATAGAAATAGCCTTAATCCAGAATTTTATGCCGGAAGCGGAAGAGGAATTTCGCTGTACCACTTACTTTCAGTTTCAAAAAGTAATGGCATTATTTTTGGTGATCCAGCGAGAATATACCAATTAAACATTGATGGATCTGTTAAGGGAAGTAAATTTCAAACAAAAATGATGTGGACAAAGAAACAGGCTCCATGGGGAGGACCTCCAAACTCTGGAAAAGGTCCAGCTCATTTATATGCATCGCCGGATGGAAAATATTTCTACCTAGCTGGAATTTTTACACAATCCAATCGATACGGCCATAAAATGAAAGAAGATTTTCCTCCCGGCAGAGTCTTTAGAGTATCTACTAGTAATGGTTTCATGGAAAAATTTGTAGATATTGAAGTTGCTCATAAAGATGGTGTCGGTGGAGCCTATTTAAAAAATATGGGTTATGGCTTACCAAAAAATAGTCCTGTACAAGGCCTCTTTGTAAATACAAAAGGAGACGTTTATGTTTGTGATAGAGAACATGGACGCATTGCAATATATGATTCCACCGGAAAATTAATTAATGAAGTTGCAGCACCTTTCCCCAATCAGGTTTCAGTGCATCCAGAAACAGGTGCTATATACGTCATGCAAAAAACACGTATCGCCTATGGGAAGTATTTTGCACAACTATTAAAATTCGATAAAGCCGGTAAAGATGAAAAACCTGTAGCAACTCATCTATTTAGTGGAAAAGTTTCAAACCCAAATATGGCTTTATCAGCAGGTAAAGACAAAACTATTCTCTGGATTGCTGGTGAACCAACAGGAATTGTTGCCTTAGAAGACAAAGGCAATTCTTTGAAAGTAATGAAAACAAAATTCATTAAAAAAGATAATTCGCAGATTTCCTGGAATCGAATTGCTGTAGATTACAAACGAGATGAAGTCTATACAAGTAACGGCGGAAATAAATTCTGGCGTTACGATGGTTTGACAGGTAAAGGTGATATCCTCAAAAAAAATGGTAAAATATTTTTAGGTGTAGACTTATCTGTTGGTTATGATGGATACCTTTACACACGAACAGGGAAAAGTTATAGTGGTCCGCTAGAACGACTAGACAGGGATTTAAATCCTGTCCCTTATAAAAGCTCAGGAACACATATACTCAATAATTATATTTATAGCCGCTATGGAATTGGTAATTGCGAAAAAGGCTTAGGTGTCGGCCCAAAAGGTGAAGTCTATATTTCATTTATGTATGGCTGGGCAAAATATTACGTTGCCGGTTTTGGAAGTGATGGGAAACCAATGCAAGGTAAGTATCTTAAAGATCTGGTAAAACCAAATATCAAAAAAGGAGCGCATCCTGATTTGGTATCTGCAATTGTAGGCCCCATACCTGGTGCCAGCGGTGGTATTCGAGTTGATCTTCAAGGAAATATTTATGTTGGCATATGTGCTTTACCGAAGGTATATAAACCATCCGCCTTATTCATAAAAGATAAAGCTTTTAATAATTTCTCCGGAAGCATTATTAAATTTAAAAATGGTGGAGCTATATTGGGCGTTAAAGATGCCAAGAGTGAACAGCCCAATGCGCCAAAAATAGAATTAACTAAAAAGTATACGGCCGAAAATGGTATGAGTATTTACCCCTCTCTGGGTCCTATGAGCGGTAAAGGTTTTGGTGGTAATACATCTGGTTGCGTATGCCGAGTACCACGATTTGATGTTGACCGATACGGAAGAATTGCTATCCCAAATGCTGTTACAAACTCAGTTCGACTAGTCGACAATGCCGGAAATCTAATTGAAGAATTTGGGCATTATGGTAATTTCGATTCACAATACACTCCTGAAGGATCCGAGAGCACAGAACCTCTTGTATTTGTCCCAGATATCCCGATGGCCTGGCCGGTTGGTGCAGGCTTCAGCGAAAAATATATTTACATCATGGATACCTACAACAGAAGAATCGTCAGAACTGATTTTTCATATGAAACAGAAAAAATAATTGAAATAAAATAATAATTATTTCTGTAGGTTGGGCTTCGCATTACTCAGCCCAACCTACGAATTATAAAATTTCAAAACCATCTGATTACATTTAACGACCTCTTTGTATTAATAAAAATATTACTCTTTCGCCATTCTTTTTTCCGCCTCTTTCCAACAACCGATTGCAATATCAGTATAGATCAAAGCTTCTTGCCAACGGTCACTTTCTTCAACAAGGTGACCATTTAAATCAGGAATGGTTCTGGCATAATAAATTTCAGCCTTAAGGATTTCGGGATTAAAACTAAAAAAGTCACCTTTTTTTGCAGATTTCAAAAAACCTAGCATGGATCGCGTCCACATCTCTTTAAAATGCAACACATAAGTAGATTGATTGTCTTGCCCTATACCTACTTGAATGCAACCAGGGTTGCCAATACGCCCATGTATAAATCGAACTCTTTCGAAAACAGGGTTTAGAAAATCAAATTTCTCTTCGATATTTCCATAAGGCATTTCGAGGCCTGTGTACCAATGCGAAAAATCACCATTGAATCGCATTTCTGGAAATCGCTTTACCATTTCTACTGTTCGCCATATATCTTGAGTGATTGTTGCCCGATGCGTTTCAATGTATAAAGGATGATCATGTTTTTCTGATGCATTCAAAATAGCATCTAACAATTGATCAACCTCGTGATCACTTTCCATACCCCAGCCTACATGTAGGGTTGCGCAGGTATTACCTTCTTCTTTGCTGACTCTTGCGATTTCATCTGCTTCGTTCGGTTTGTTAACTCTTCCACCACCACTTGTTTTTAATCCTAATCGTTTGCATATTTCTTGATTTCCACCTTGAACACCCATATAACCTACCTGCTGAATGATCTCATAAAGGGAGGTTTCGTCGGATCCCATTTTAGGGCCCACAGAAAATCCAGGAAGACTATCAAGGGTTCTCATGTTTAAATCTGTGCTTAAATAGGGTGTGCTACTACTACCGTCATTTGAGTTTTTAATCATGTATTGGCACTCTTGTAATGGGTTAGATCTTTAAGAAAATTAAATTATATGGTTGCAAAAACAAGATCTTCTCAAATTCTACAAGCATGTGATCATTTTTTGTATGAATTATCAATGATAGATAATTCTATGGAATAATATTTTTATGTTTTAAAATATTCATTTGGGCCACAACCAAAGGCAGATTTAAATATTCTATGAAATTGTGCGTAACTTCCAAAACCAGATTCAAAGGCAAGATTTGTCATATTTATTTTCTTGTTTTTATTTCGAATACTTTGAACTTGACTGACAAAATAATCTAATCTCTTTTTTTGCCTATACTCCACAATAGAAGTTCCTATATGCTTTTTAAATAAACGACTCACCTGAGAAGCACTATACCCCAAATCCTGTCCAATGCTTTCAAGAGTCATAGAATTAAACTCATCTTCCAATAAGTATAAACATCTCTCAATCACTTCTGGAAGTTCATTAAAAACTGAACGATTTTTTGTATCCAAAAATAAATACCATAGTTTCAAACAAACATGTGATAAATAGGTATTAAAATAATCTGGGCCGTAATTCGCTTCGGTTAACTCTTCATAATTAAAAATAATAGAGTTCAATTGTTTAGAAGTAATTATTCCAGGAACGTTGTCTTGATAATCTAATTCTAATAAATTCTTTTTTGCATCCTTATCGATCAGTTTTTTTAGAAAATCGGATTTAAATACACCAATGATCATGGAAAAATCATCTGTGATATTGATCAAGAGATGTTTTTGATTTGGAAACAACCATATCAAGGATTTTTTTTCTAAGGAAATTTTCTGCCCCTTAACAATATAATCCGCTTGCCCTGATAGGATAATATTGACCTCCAGTTCGCGATGAACATGGCCTTCAATCATGGTATGATCTATTTTTTCAAAAAGCCAAAATTTGCCACCTACATTTAGCTCAAGATGGATGTCTTCATATTTCATGCAATAAATGATCACTAAAAGGGTAAATTAAGAGATGATTCTATCAATTATTGCAAATAATGATTAGTAAAAAGTTAAACAAGGAAAAAACAATATGACATCCTCAAATAAGCAAAGATTATCGCAAGAGCAATTAGACCAATTTCAGGAGGAAGGCTATATCATAACAGAGCCAGTCTTCACAGAAAAAGAATTAAAGGATATCAGCAATGAGTTTAAAAAACTATTCAAAGTAAATTTGGAAACAGCCAATAAAACAAAGGACCCCTTAAAAATTGAAATTGCTAATCTCCGTCCCTTCGTTGGACAAACCCATTTATTAAGTGAAGTTCTATTAAAAACTTGTCAGCATCCGATTTACCAAGAAGCCTGTTTAAAACTACTTAGCCCAAATGCTGATTTATATTACAACCAAGCGGTCATAAAACCGCCCGGAGTAGGTAGGCCTTTTGCATGGCATCAAGACAATGGTTATGCCTTTACAGATCCAGAATTCTATATAACTTGCTGGACCGCTATATCAGAAGCTACTATTGAAAATGGTTGCATATGGATTATCCCAGGATCACACAAAGGAGGGCTTCAATCACATAAAAGGCTTACAACTGAAGAGTGGGCATTAGAAGCAGATGAATCAAAAGCCATCCCAGTGGAAGTCAAACCTGGCCAAGTGGTAATTTTTCACTCCTTATTATTTCATAAATCAGGCGCAAACACTAGTGATCAAATCAGAGAATCATTTGTTCCTCAATACCATGTAGCAGGTGTGAAAGGAAAAGAGGGGGAACTTATAGGGGATCAAGTACCTTTACTGCGAGAGGGCGTTTTTCAAAATATATCTTTTGAAATGGTGCAAGTTTAAATAAAATAAAACAAAATATTACATTTTTTCAACTTCACTAAATTCATATAAAATTTTATGGTCACGCTCATCTGCAATACGCTTAGCTTCATTCGTGAATAAATATTTTGCATCTGGTATGATTCCTACGCGACCAAGATCTAGCCGATCAGCATCCCAACAAGTTGATACAGTCACACAATTAGTTTTGGTACCAACGGTATGACCCGCACATGCCATACATAATATTTTCAATTGATCTTTTGAAATTTCCAAAATATCTTTATGCAACTTTATATAATCAGATGCACGTGGACCGTGTTTAATATCCATCCCTTCATTTTCGCGCATACAATCATGGAAATAGGCAAATAAAGAGACCACTTTTTTATCAGCTTTATTAAATGATGATAAATATAATCCATTTCTCTCAACGGTTCTCCAATGATAAAGACCATGTACGGGACTATTAAAAAGTAGTGCATCAGACCTTAACAAATTCAATAGTTTATCATTCTTTAATTTATTCATTCGTTTTATTTATAAAACGTTGTGGCAAGGCCTTTAACGACTTCAGCCATTTTTTTATAATTCAAGGTTTTGGGTAAATCGGTTTTTTTATGATAATTTTTATTTCGATAAAAAGAGGTGTCGGTGATCATGACGGCTTTGAGACCTATTGCCCAATAATTTAAATGATCAGAAAAATCAACACCGGGCAATTGTGGGGGTGCCACCAGACCTTGACAGTTAATTTTTGAGTTGGCAAGAATTTTAGCCTTGAAACTAGCAACAATTTGCGCTGAATTAGAATTACCTACAACAGCAATAAAATTACCTGTTGATGGATACATTTTTTTCATTACCGGTGCTGGGTATTCTTGAGAATTTTTCGCGCTTGTAAAAAAGCCAATCATCTCTAAACAAACCATGTATTCAATTTTGTCTTTTTTCTTTGAATAGCTTTGAGCGTGAATATAGCTACCCATATTCTTTGTTCTAAAATAAGGCGGCTCTTCTAGGGTATAAGCAACAAATTCGATATTATGTTTTAAACTTGTTTTCTTCGCCACCAAAAGTCTAGCCAATTCAATCAAACCTGCCACGCCCGATGCATTATCATCTGCCCCAACTTGCTCGTCACACACATCATAATGGGCACCAACGATGATAGTTTTTTTAGCTTTTACATCTAACTTCCCAATAACATTTGCATAACCAATTCCTCCAACTTTATATTCTTGCAAAGATGCTTTTAGACCTAGATCCTTAAACTGTTTCTGAATATATTCTTTAGCGAGATTCAGAGACTTTATATTAATATGATTTCTAGGTTTTGGAGTACCTGTTAATTTAAGCACATGGGCTTCAAGCTTTGCATCTAAAGCTAATTTCTTTTCCTCTTCTGCAACAAGATTTGTTATTAATACAAAACATCCCATTAGAAAAATCATAATCGTTTTCATGTCTTATTCTCCACCAATTTCATTTTTCATTTGTTCAAAAAAAGATTGCTTTGCATCTTCATCATTTTTATTAATAAAAACATTAAGCGCCGGATCACTTGTTTCAACCATATACTCTTTCATCTTTGAGCGAAGATCGTCAAGAACGTCTTTATAGCTAGGATCATCAATTAAATTTACCAATGCGTTGTGGTCATTTTCAAAATCATATAGCTCTTCTGGCACACGGTATAAAAATAAATTTACACGATCCATGATATCTTTGTTTTCTTGTGCTGCTTTTTCCATGGCTTTAAACGTTCTACCTGCCTGCGATTCATTTTTAAAAACTTTAATTCCATCAGACCATGGATTAAAGATATAACCAAATTTTTTATTTTGAACACAGCGCATCGGATAATTTCTTTTACCGGCTGTTTGAGAAAATTGGGTATACACCATCTTTCTATCTTCTTGTTTTTCGCCTTTCAAGACAGGTAAAAATGATTTGCCATCAATATCGCCTTTGCCTTTAATTCCAGCCGCCTCAAGAAAAGTTGGCAAAATATCTATTGCAGAAATAAAGTGCTCACTATCAACTGACTCAGGCTTGATTTTGTCTGGCCATCTAACAATCCATGGGGTCTTAGTGCTATTCAAATAACAGTTCGTTTTTGAAAACGGAAAAGCCATGCCATTATCCGATAAAAATAAAATGAGGGTGTTGTGTTCTAAATTTTGAGTTTTCAGCTCATCAAGAATTTGACCAACAGTATCATCACAACGTCTAACAGAACTATAATATTCGGCAATTTCTAATCGAACTTCCGGCAAGTCTTCTAAAAATCCAGGTATACCAACATCTTCTTCTTTGAATATTTTCGAAGGTATTGAGGCTCTTGTTTCTGGCGGTTCGTCATACCAACTTTTATCATCATTCCCATAAAAAGGTCTATGAGGATCATGAGAATTGGCCATCAAGAAAAATGATTTTTTATTTTCAACTGAGCTGCGAATAAATTCTGAAGTCAATTGTCTATATATAGAAGGATTACGTCCAATACCAAGATACTCCATGTCATAACTAACATCCCATTCAAAATCTTCATAAGGTGTAGAGTGACTTACTTTACCTAATATCCCTGTTGAATATCCAGCGTCTTTTAAAATTTCTGGCAAAATAGGGATGTTAGGATGACGTAATTTAAAGAATGCTTCACCCCCACTATTGTGTGGATACTTTCCTGTCAACATAGCTGACCTACTTGGTTGGCACACAGCAATTGTCACATGCCCAAAATTAAAACGCATACCTTCAGAGGCTAGCCGATCAATATTTGGTGTTGTTTTAGCGGTCGGGCATCCGTATGCACCTACAGCATCCCAATTCATATCATCGGCAGTTATTAAAATAATATTCGGGCGATTAGACAATTATTCTCCAAGAAATAAATTTTATAATGATTGTAAGTATTGATCTAAAGCTCGTCCTAGGTCTTGGCCAAAACTGCGTGCAGATGTTTGATTTACTTCAACCCCTTTAGCATTGGCATAGGGAACTTCAATACTAGCTCCCAATTTTATAGAGGACATTTCTGTTGTCCAATGAGAAAAAGCTTTGCCAGCCGTATAACTACTGGCAACATTCCACGCAACACCAAAAGGTAGAAAATCGCTCGCATGAATAGGCAAGGGCCCCTTAGCATTTGCTTCTAACATTTCCATGAATTGCATTTGTTGAGCAGCGTTATCTTCATCAGCAGAGCCAACTAAATAAATATACTCGTTGCTACCACCCGAGATGTGTGGACAATGTAGATCTAACCCTATCGTTAGATTGTTTTCTGACCACGATGGAATCAACTCACGGATTGCTTTGGTCGTAGAATAAATACTTTCGCCGGCATAATCGCGGCCATGATCTCGCGGTTTGCGATTCTTGCCTTGATCACCCTCTTCAACGCCATCTTTATCGACAAAAGGGATAAAGATAAAGTGAACATTTTCGCGCAACCATTGGGCATCAGAATCATTCAAAACCCAATTTAAAATCCCTTCTAAAGAATAGGTTGCCATCATTTCACAACAATGATGACGGCTCGTTACCGCTACTCGGAATTTTGGGTCGATCTTTTTATCTCCAAGCAAAACATACTCAGCCTCACGGCCTTTTGTTGTAGTACATAATATTTTATTATCGAGTAATGAATGCTCTCCGATTTTATTTATGAAAGCATGCCAATGAGATTCTAAATAAGGCATGCCAAAACTTAATCTGACTTCTGAATTATTTTCAGGAAATTTATAGGAGAAAGAATTTTCATCAACAACATCCTTGCCTAACCACGCCCATGTTACCCCTTCATCATAAGAAATAGCTGGTCCAGATCCGCCAATAGCCCTACTTTGAGTAAAAGCAAACTTGAGCGTCTTGCCCGCAGAACCCGTTAAACGAAAACACCAGTAAAACCAATCACCATCTGTATCACGTAAATCTTGGTGCAGTCCAATTACATTATCAGAAATACTATCAACGATAATATTGCCACCGGGGAAATCACAATCAATTTCCAAACTTGAGTTCTCTGACATTTAATTCCTTAATTTAATAATTTTTAGGTGAACGAATTGTATTATACAAAACTAAAAAATGGACACCTAAATAATACTCCAATATAGATTAAAAATAAACTATTTTATCCATTGTTTTCAAACTTACTAAACGTAATATGCTGATAATTAAAGTTAAGAGCTTAAGGATAATACCATGAAGTTTGAAAAAATATTTTTAGATTTTACTCCCCACCTTGATGATCATAATATCCGCATCCTAAATCACATTGATACCGCGGCATGGGTCTGGCATCCTGACCTTACTACCCTTGATTCTGCTTTTGTGAAATTTATAAAAACGTTTGAGTCAAAAGATGAAACCATTCGAGTCCATCTTTCAGCGGATATGCGTTTTGAATTTATGATTGATAACATCCGTGTTTGCAGAGGACCAGATCGAGCAGACCCAGAACACTGGAGTTTTAGTAGCTATGATATTACTCTAGAAGCTGGTGAACATCAAATTGAAGTTCTGGTTTGGCATTTACACGATGATGCCCCTCTTGGTCTACCTACTTACCAGCCAGGATTTATTTTTGCTGCTGAAGGAGAATATGATAATTTATTGAGTACAGGCAAAGCAAATTGGAATTGTAGCATTATTCATGGTTGGAAAGCAAGACCTAAAACATTGAAAGGTTATTTTTTCGTTGTAGGTAATTCTCTAGAAATTAATTTAGGTCAATGGAAAAACACAGAAGAGACTAAGAAGGTAATTGTAATCAAACCAGGATTAAAATCATCTGGAACTGGTTTGCGTGTCCAAGGCTGGAAGTTATTCCCTTCAACAATGCCCGACCAGTATAATTCAAAAACAACCCCTGGAGAATTTCGAGCTATCACACATAAATGGCATGACAACTATCAGTTTACAGAAAAAGACTGCGCCGAAATACCAACTAATTATCAAAAATTATTTAACCATGAATCAATTCACATACCACCCAACACAAATCTCACTCTAATTTGGGATCTAAAAAATTATTACTGTGCCTATTCTGAAATTGCAATCAATAAGGGAAAAGGTACCACAATTGAGTGGTTGTGGGCCGAAAGTCTTTTTGATGAAACCAAAAAAGCAAAACTAAATCGAAATGACATCGCTGGAAAATATTTTGATGGTCATGGCAACAAATGGATTGCAGATGGCAGTAAACATTCTCACCGCAGTCATTGGTGGTGGTCAGGTCGTTACATACTGATAAACATTAAAACCAAGGAAGAAGAGTTGATCATCAACGAACTCTGCCTTGATGAAACCAACTACCCCCTAACCTATGAAGGTAGTTTTGAAACAAACGATGATGAATTTACTGATATTCAAACTATCGCAACAAGGGTTATGCAAATGTGTGCCCACGAGCATTTTATGGATTGCCCTTATTATGAACAACTCATGTATGTAGGTGACACAAGACTTGAAATTCTTACTAATTTTATTATGCAGCAAGATCATCGACTACCAGCACGCTGTATAGACCTATTTGATTTTTCAAGACGCGATCATGGTTTTGTTGCCGAGCATACTCCTAGCAGGCAAAATCAATTATCAACAACCTTCTCTATGATATCCTGCTGGTTAATTCATGATTACCTTATGTGGCGTGGGTCAAAAGAATGGCTACAAGATCGTATTTATGGCGTTCGATCAGCCCTGGATCAATGTCGCATTTATTTAAGAGAAGACAACCTTATAGGAAAAATGCCAGGCTGGCCTTTTATGGACTGGGTTCCAGAGTGGAAACTTGGTAATGTCCCGACTTCAGAAGAGCTTCCTACTGCGCCCATTAATATTATGTACTATTGGACATTACGGAAAGCGGCTGAGCTGGAAACCCATTTAAACGAAACAGAAATGGCTTCGCGTTACAATCGATACGCCGATGAAATTGCAGAGAAAATAATACCGGCCTTTTTTGATGAAAAGACAGGATTATTTGCTGATGATTTGGCTCATCTACATTATAGCGAACACGCTCAATGCTTAGCCCTTTTATCCGGATTGATAAAAGAAGATAAAGCTCTTAGTGTATTTGAAAATATGCTGGGCTACAAAGATCTAGCCAGAACAACCATTTATTTTAGCTATTATCTTTTTGAAACAATGAAGCAATTTGATCGTGGTGATCTAATTATAGAAAAATTTGATTTCTGGAAAAAATTAAAAGAACAAGGATTTAAAACGGCCGTCGAACAACCAGAACCATCACGCTCTGATTGCCATGCTTGGGGAGCCCACCCCATGTATCATATGCATGCCAGTTTAATGGGCATCAGACCTACTAGTATCGGCTTTGGAACAATTGAAATTAAACCTTCCCCTGGGGATTTAACTTTTATTAAATCCAAAACGCCACATCCATTAGGCATGATCGAATGTGATTTGAAATTTGAAGGGAATACTTGCAAAGGAAGTGTGAATTTACCAGAAGGCTTAACGGGACAGTTTATTTGGAGAAACAAAACAATAGATTTACAATCGAACAATAAAATAATGTGTTCCTAGGAGTACTTTTGCAAAAAAACGGGACATCAATAAATAGGTGATTTTGAATTTGGGATCCCGGGACTTTGGACCGCTTGTCCAAAACGCAAACATAGTTGCGGAAGATTATTTGAAACTATTCTTGAATTTTAAATTCAATTAAAAGCTTGGACAAGCTGTCCAAAGCCCCAGGAACAATCAATTTTGATTTAATAATTTGAATTTACCACATGCTAGTTCATGACCATTCACAATAATTGCCAGGCCGTGGGCGCCGGGATAATATTTTCTGGTAGAAATTGGTTTAAAAGAAAAATACTTTTGTATTTCTTTTCTCTGATCTTCACAATGAACTTCTGAAATTTTAAATATTTTACGGGCTTGTTTTCCATTGCTCTTCATAAAGTCGATGCCAAATTCAATTCTGACTTTACCAATTTCATTCTTTTTTGTTTCTAATTGAAATGAGAAATTGAGTCGCTCACCCATGGACACTTTTTTTTTTACTTGAAGCTTTAGAACTTTAATGTGATCTGGCACCGCAAGGTCAAATAACCTCATGATCTCAGGCTGACCTTGTTTCAGAAGTGTACGACAAGCATGCTTTACTAACCAATCCGTATTTTTATTTTTACTTAGCCATGATTTAGCAACTTTAATAACCACCTCAGGATTATCTTTAGCGATAT
Source organism: Planctomycetota bacterium (assembly GCA_002746535.1). Classification (GTDB taxonomy): domain Bacteria; phylum Planctomycetota. Next base: position 133,014 of record NVWA01000011.1, on the reverse strand, counting down.
CATTTAAATTATTAGCGACACTTCTTCGTACATATTCGCTAGTATCATTTTTTAATTTCCTCAACACCTTCATAACGGCTTTAGGATCTTTTTTAAATACGGGTAAAGCCATTGCCCAAGGTAACCTAGGACGACAGCCTTCAGAAGCCAAACGCCTAACATGGTGATTATTTGAACTGGCCCATAATTCCATTTGTCTCATCATAACTTTGGGATATTTAACAATAAAAGGTCGTACGGCAAATTCAGAGCTAGAGTATTTAGTAAAATGCTCCAAAGCAACAATAGATTCTTCAATATCATCTATTCCATACTGCTCAACGTAATCAGGAAAAAACATAGGTTCAAAACCACTAAACCGCTTTGATACTGGCTTCAAAATCTTCAACGCTTTAGAGTATTTTTTTGGCAAAAACTGATATAGCGATTCTGTAATATGGCGCATGCGCTCTTTCAATTCTTTTTCATCCCAATCTTTATCAAAGACACACTTTGTAAAGTTTTTAGAATCGAATTGTTTAAATGTTTTTTGTATTTCGCTGCAAAGCCTAGATATGAAATCTTTATTGTATAGGTATTTTAATTGGGCTGCCAAAATATATTACTTTCTGATTAGCTAAAGGTTTCAAATAATTAAATTAATCGTTGAACAACTAATTTAATTTTCTTGCATCATGGAATTTTGAAACAACTTGCTGAATAGCAGAAATATTTTTTTCTTCATGACCTAACCATTTAACGGCATAGTCTAACTCAGTTGTTACCAAAAAAAACTCATTGGATTCAGTAGAAAATATTCCATATTGATTGGCTCTCCCTTTTTCAAGGTCACGATTGACTAAAAGCGCATTTTTTGATATCTTTGAAAATGGCGATACTTGCGCTACGACCCTAAGACCATCAGCAGTAACCATATTCTCCGTTATGAATCGTGCATCTGAAAGCTGATTAAAATCAGGAGAAAAGTCATCGTCTCTTGATATCTCTTCAAATATTTTACGAGAAGCTTGATCGTTTACCTTATCAAACGTAAAGATTATAACCAAGTGGAGATCTTTCAAGATAGTATATTCTATTGTCATAAAATCTTTTTAGACTTAATATGAAGCGGATTAAATTTATTAAATTTTAATTCAAAAATTAAAAAAGTCCAATGCAATAAAATGACACAAATCCACTCACACTCTTATCTTCACTAATTATTTAGTAGTCTTGTTATTTAAACGAAATCAGCATCAACATTAAGTTTTTTCAGTCAAGGCAGGGACTTTTAATTTTATATTTTCAGATTGCCAAAGGTTGGGGTGTGTGTTAAAAGGAGCTAGCGGTAAATTTATTTCGTTAAATAGATTTACACTTGGGCCTTTTCTCCATGCGTATCTTACATATAAAGGAGACGCAACTTGATCTGAAGATAAAATTAATTCGTCACCTTCTAAAGTAGCTTTGGCGCAATAGAACTTATTATCTTCTCCAGCCAATTCAAATTCTTGTATATCACTTTCCGTACAATGCAACCCTTTAGATTGATCAAAGGATACTCGAACTAATTCATTAGAAAATTCTGCAGATTTAAATGATGGGCTGGCATATAAATCTAGCTCTTGAGCATAACAATCTTGAAGAGCCAATAAAGACAAACGATAACCAACATCTTGTTTATTTTTAGGGTGAATATCAACAGATTCACCGATATCAATGATACAAGCCATCTCGCAATTTGATAATTTATCCGCAGCTAACCTTTGAGTTTCACGAAGTTCTGACCAAGGTCGCGGTTCATCCTCGTTCTCATTCGGTCCATAATTTGCCAATTGTACTAGATAGAACGGAAGCTCTTCATTCCATCTTTGACGCCAATCTTTGATCATGGCCGGAAATAATTTTAAATATGATTGTGTTCGATCGCAATTTGATTCACCTTGATACCAAATAAAACCTTTTAGCGTAAAAGGGATTACAGGATTTACCATGCCGGCAAATAAAGCAAAAGGCGAATTTTGATTATCATCACCCCATGTAGGTACGGGCATAGAATCAGGAATATCATCTCTGACAATCTTATACTCAACATCATATTTCCAATCTCCGGCCAATGATACCTTTTCTTCAGAAGAATTATTCTTTAAAGAAACATACATATCAACACCAGGACCTGTCATCCCACCACCATTAATCATACTGATAACCCGAACGGCAATTTGTATTACAGAATTATTATTGATATCTTTTGAAACTGAATATTTTCGGTTGGCACACCAAGCGTTTCTATCATCCGCAAACAACATACTTCCAACAAGGTTACCATTAACATAGGTATATTCACTTTTATCACAAGCACCGACAGAAACCTCTATTTCATGTCCAACCCACTCATTTGGTATTTGAACTTCTTTTCTAAACCAAAAACAACCGTTAAATTCCTTACCATCAAATTGCCATAGTTTAGGGAGCTTCATTGATTCCCATTTTGAATCATCAAATTCTTTCTGATGCCAACCATCTTCAAATCCTTTATTAGGAGGTTCATCGATATACCAATACTTATCTTCCCATTCAGCTAACGTCATTGTATTTCTTGGTCGAGTTTTTAAAAATTCTTTATAACCTTTTACGAGATAACTATGATCGGGGTCAGCCTCTAATGATTCCCGGCTTGACCATGCTTCTACGCAGGTACCTCCCCATGAACTATTGATCAACCCAATCGGCACATTTAACTCTTTGTGTAGCGACCTTCCAAAATAATAACCAACTGCAGTGAATTCACCTAAAATTTCAGAACTACATTGTTCCCATTTCCCTGTGACAGACTCCTGGTATTCTTCTTTGGCATTTCTCAGTACAGTAAATAAACGTATATCAGCATAATTACCTTCTTTGATTTCTTTTTCAGCATCTCTACCTAAATTAACAGACCATTCCATGTTTGACTGACCAGAACAGAACCATACATCACCCATTAAAATATTTGATAGTTTGATTTCATTGGTATTTGACTTTAAAGTTAATTCTAAAGCACCCCCTAAACCTCTAGGCAATAATTCAATCAACCATTTACCGGATTCATCTACAGTTGATTTAACATTAGTATCCCCAAGGATGATTTCAAATTTTTCACCSGCRATRCCTTTTCCCCARACACTWAYTTTTTTAYCCCGCTGCAAAATCATATTATYAGTAAACATACTGGCAAACTCAAACATTTGTATTCTCCGATTATTATTGGYTGGTAGATGCGWAAAGTAGGTCGGCATTATACCTTCAAAAATAAGATTTTAAAGGATTGCAAAAGAGGGCTAACATGCAATGGTTACACTAGGTCAATCTCGAAGTAGTTGTCTCAGAATTACCTTCAATGTTTTATGACACATCAAAGAAAGATCCCTTATTAAATTTTATTGTTACATAAAAATTATTAATAAAACGGCATGGACTACAGGATGGTCTTAGTTATCTTGAACATCCTGCTTATCTATGTCAAAAAACAATTACTGTACTAAGAAGTTTGTCCGAATATTCCGAAATATTTATTTGCCATCATGGAAGGGCTTGGTGTTAAAAATATTAGTTCTTAGGATTCCATTCTAATTCCACATTTAAAACATGTCTTCAATAGTTTAATAATAAGAAAGGTGTTTTATCTTTTATATACCCCTAAACAACTATTTCGAATAGAATTACGACTAAAGGACTACACATGAGACTTTACAACAACTGTTTAGTGCTTATGTTATTTAATTCATATATAGAGCCACCAGTTCTCAAAGTCATTTTATTAATGGAAATCATATTATGAAAAAAATAATTTTAATCACGATAAGCCTGATGATGATATTATCATTGGCCCATTCTCAAACACTTGAGGATTATTCAAAATCAATTAAAAATACTAAAGGAGCTGCCTCAGGATTTATTAAAAGCAAAAAATCTACCACATTTAAGCAGGCTTCTAGCAACAAGGATAATATTCTTGCATTGATGCTTCTGGGAATGGCTTTTGAATTTAACAACGGTAAAGGGAAAAAAGGTGGTGGCGCATTAAAAGGACTTGATTGGTATTCCGCTGTATTGAATTGTTCAAAACGAAAAGGATTATTTCATAAAACAGCTTCCATAATGGCTGGTGTTCCTTCTCAAAAATTTACAACTATGGTCAATAAACTTTCAAAATCAAATAAATCCTATTTAGTTAAATTGGCTTTAACAGCTATTGCCATCAGAGGCGTCATGGACCCTGACGATGGCAATTCTGGTAATTATGAAGATGCCATTAAAATTGGATTAAATAAAAAAGATTTAGTGATCAAAGAATTAGCATTAGCTTCTGCTGGTTATTTCAAACTAGCAAATCTAAAAGACGCAATTGAAGCGATCGCCCCTTCCAAAAATGCTGCTGTCGAAGGTGCTAGACTCTTTAGCTTAGCAAGATTAGGTGCTGAAATTGAAGATGACGTTTTTAAAGAATCATTTAAATTAAAAAATAAGACCAGCTCTCAATTTAGTAACGTATCTGGCAAGTTATCAAATTACAACCCACAATTATCGGGAGCAGCTTACACTTGTTATGCTGCAGGTATCTTAAAAAAGAAATACCTTTTACCTGAGATTTATGCGGTATTAAAATCTAAGCGTGATATTAGATCTAAAATTGAAGCCACAAATGCCATTAAGGAAATTGGTGAAAATAGTTCTATACCAGAACTAATTAAAACAATGAATAGATGTTCATGGCCAGTATTGGTTTGGACATGTCAGGCCATAGGTGAAATTCCTGATAAACAATCCATTGAACCTTTGATAAAACGTTTGAAGCGGGAAAAAGGACGATTCAGGCTAGATATCATATACGCCTTATCTTCTATTGCTGGAGGTATGAAGGGAGAAACAGCTAAACATTGGGAAGCTTGGTGGAGGAAAAATAAAGAAACGTTTAAGGTCAACGTAAATAAAACCAAAGAATTTAGAAGCAAGAGAAGAGTGCAAGATATGATCGTCCCATCTAATGGAATGTTTTATAGCATGAGCATTTTTAGCGATAGAGTTGTTTTTGTAGTTGATACCTCTAAATCGATGACTGGAGATAAAATTCAATCTTTAAAAGATGAATTAACGATAACACTGAAAGATTTAAAACGTCATGTTTATTTTAATGTGGTAGGTTTTGGTGGTAAGATCCACAAATTCGCTAACTATCTTGTCCAAGCAAAACAAAAAGCGGCAGCTATTGAATATGTTAAATATATGGAATTAAGTTACGGAACTCGATCGTTTGATTCGATGGAATTAGGAATGATTTTCAATGAAGCTGATACCATTTATTTTCTTTCAGATGGTGCACCCTTTGGTGGTTATTCTGAAACGTGGAAGACAATCATAAACAGTTATAAATGCTTTAATCGATATCGCCCAATGGCTATTTTTACATTGGATTTTAGTGCCGGTCAAAAAAATGCAACGCAAATGAAAATTCTTGCAGATGAAAACTGGGGACTAACCGAATCTATTAAATAATTAAAATAAATATGGTATGGTGATATTTACTAGCTTGCTACAACAAGATCAAGCTATGGTGCATCCATGGTAATTTCAAGATTCATATCTATTAATTCTATCACTTCACTAATTTTTATAGCTTTTGTTTTAGTATTCTCTAATTTAATAAAATATTTTCCTGGCAAATAATTCTTGAAAGATTTTTCATTATCAATGACTTCAGCTTGTATTTTTCCACCCATAAAATGTTGAACCATCTCGGCTTGAGACATAGGGCGGTTTATTTCAACTTTATTATCATCCAACAAATAGGCTAGATATTCTCCATCGCCATTAATTTTTAAGTTAAAATCAAAACCTTTTTGCAAAACAACAAATAATTCTGCCGCAACATTATCAGTAATTGAAATTTTGGTAGCGGCATAACCTTTTTTATAAAAATGAATGGTAGAATTACCGGAAGAAATTGCCTGCAACAGTCTTTCTGTATCATCCCACAAGATATCGCTCTTGTTGCTTTCATAGAACAGCGGAATGCCATTATTATCATACATAGTAACTGATATGCCTTTAATATCATTGCCATTTATATCTTTGACTGATGCCTTTAATTTTCTAGTCAGTGGCGCTTTTACAATCCAATCTTTTAGAAGAACATCATTTACAGAAATATTTTTAAAATATTGCACACTAACATCAGCATTACGAAAGGAAAAATAAACATCCACCTTTTCATCATCAGGGATTTTAAATTTTAAAACTCCTTCTTTAAACATTGCCGTTGAAATAGCATTTTTAAACAAGCTGATCATGGTTGAGTTTTTATTAATACTACCGGCTTTTAAAAAATAGGCAGAACCTGAGAGTAAATCGCCATTAACAGAACTAATTTGTGCTACACCTCTTTCAGAACTCACTGTGAAATTAAAAATATTTTCTATATTTTCTTTAACTTCAACATTCCACTTTTCAGATATTCCATTAGCACCCTGTTGAGACTGAAACATTAATTGATACTTACCTAGCTTTACACCTTCAATTTTAAAATCGCCATTTTCTGATAACATTACCATTTTAGTAGGCATACTCACAGATTTTCCAGTATTCATAATAAAAACCATTCCGCTTAAACCTTCGCCACTACTATTTTTTATTGACCCCGTTATTTCAACTTTTTTTATTTTCGAAGTACCTAAATCTTTATTGTACTGATCATCTTTTTTAATCTTGATCAACTCGCCTTCAGAAACATTAAATATTTCCATTGGATTTAATGCTTTATTGGCTTTAATTTTTTTAATGCGATATTCGCCTAAAGGAATATTCTGAAATTTATAATTACCACTTTTGTCAGTATAAACATCAAAGTTAAGGTGCTGAAAAAAACTAATAATCATTAAGTCTGATCTCTTTAATTGTATTTTCTGATCTACTACTGGATTCTGGTTATCATCTAATACAACACCTTCTACTGTGCTTCCGTAAGTAAAATTTATTACTTCAGAACTCAACGCATCCTTAATGGATACTTTTTTATAAACAAGTGCGTAACCATCTGCTTTAACAAGAATATCATAATCTACAGCCAACAATGATCCTACTATTATTTTTCCATTAGAATTCACTTTATAAGATTTAAACTGATTATTAAATCCTGTCATTCGAGCGCTAACAGGTGAAAAAAGTGCCTCAACGTTTTCTAGTYTCTTAAGATCTACTGTAGATATTTCCACTTCGCAAGCAATATTTTCCTTTAAACGAATTTCAATATTATTGATCTCATCACCTTCAAGAATATGTGATTTTGAAACGCCTTCGCTATACCCTTTTGCAGTGGCAACTATTGAAACTTTAATTTGCTTTACATTTCCCCCATTCCAAGGATTAAATTTAAATGTAAAGCCATCTAAATGTTTTTTTAGGTCCTTTACTGGCATGCTAAAATTATATAAAGAGTATTTAACTTTTAACTTATACTCTTTTGCTAAATCACCATTTGGAAAAAAGACTTTACCACTAATTTTTAACAACCCTTTTACCATAATTTTCAAATCACTTGTACCTGCTTGTACTTTTACTTTGGATCCTTTACTAAGCCGATAGTTGGTACTAGAAATTGAGACGTTATATTCAGCATCATCTAAGTGATCAAAAAGAAACTCACCATTCTCATCACTGATATTATTTTTATTACTGAAGCTATAATTCATTTGCATAAAGGACTTTTTCTTCACCTTTTTCTTAGATAACTCTATACCAGAGACAGGGTCTCCATTTTGATCTACAACTTTTCCCTTAATTTGAAAAGAATTTTCTAATATCAATTCATAATCTTCAATAGAGCTAACCTTAATGTTTATCTCCCTCTTGCTTACATGTCCAACGCCATCAACCTCAGCACTTAAAAAATAACTTCCTGCCTTAAGACCAACAAAAGAGAATTTTCCACCAGTAGTTGTCTCAACATTCTGTTCAGAATTATTTAAAGAGACCCCCCACATGTTTTTTGTTTTTACTTTTAATATTATCTTAGCATGCTCAACTGGATTCCGACTTTGGTCAAAAAGAGTTCCCTCAATTACAAGACCATTCTTCATAATAATTTTAAGTTCGCTATTTGCCTTATCTGATATCACTACCCATTCTTCATGAGCCACATAGTTTTTATGACTAACATTTATTTTAAACCGGTTTGGATTAATTGAATTTATATTAAACTTCCCCTCTAAATTGGTGACGGCAGTAAAAGGTGTTGACGTTAATCTTGCTATACTAAAACCTGTTTTAAGTTCTTTTTTAAGTAACACTTTAGCGTCTTTTAATGGCTTTCCATCTGGGTCTAATATTGTACCTGAAACGGCACCCCCTTCCGATAGTTCAATTTCTATTTCACCTGATAAGGCAAATGGAATTTTAATTTGGTTGGCATAACCTGCATTTTTTATACTGATATCAAATTTTGTATATGACTCATTTTTCAATATTAATTCAAATGGTTCCCCTTTTTTTCTAAAAAGATTGGTGTACTTAGTGTCAAATGTACCCTTACCAATTAATCTCATTCGACATATTAAGGGTAATTCATTCAAGTCTTTATGTAAAAAGTTTAATTGATAAACACGTGATGTCCCATCAAAAGTAAATTTTAATTTTTGACTTTCACCCTTCTTCAGGACTATCGCTTGCACACTACTATCTTTATATTTTTTATGCTCAGCAATTAATTTAATTGGCCCTAGTGGCAAAAAATTAATTTTATTGTGAGAATTATTTTTACTTTTATAAAACTGATTTAAGACATTATTTATTAACATATTAACAAACAATGGCCTATCACCGTCTTCAATCTTTACTTTTAGTTTAGCGCCCAATACTGCATTTCCCTTTTTATCTTTACACGAAATTCTTATGGTAGATGATTTCTGAAAGGTCAATTTCGCATTTTTTAATTCCAAGTTAACATTATGAATTTTTCCGGCATAACCTTTTATTACTACGTAAATTGTTTTGGAATATTTTGGTAAAATGGAATTCTTGATATATCCTTTTTCATCTGTTGACATATTTGGGAAAAAATTAATTTTTGAGGCATAATCTTTTTCTGAAGTCACATGGATGTCAAAAGATTTATTTGATATAACCACTCCATCTTCTTTAAGAAATTGAATCTTCTGCCATAAGCCTAATTCTACTTTATTTGCTACAACTATTTTATTTACCGAGGCATCTTCTTTTTTAAGTGATGGCTTTTTTGGCGTTTTAACAACTTCTTTTTTTATTGGCGAAGCTACATGTTCATTTAATTTTTTATCAACAACTTTATCATCAACAGTTTGAATTCTTTCTGTTTCGGCTATTACCTTTTCGGGGGCAACCTCATTTTTTTCATTTGTATTTATTTCAACAATTTCTTTATCACTGTTGGGCTGATTGTTAAAAATGAAGACAACACCAAAGCCAATGATTCCTATTACAACCAAGACAGCTATAAGTCCAATTAATTTATTCATAATTTATTCCTATTCTTTTTTATAAAGTAAACACTATAACTAATACAATTCAATTTATGATTACAATTCGAAATGATTTTTATAAAAGCAAAAATAATTTCATTTCTTTTTTACCTTCCAAATTTTCTCCAATTCTTCATCGGCCATCGAAAACCTTTCTGGCAACACTCCTTCGGAAGCATATAAATACAAGGCACATTGGAAAATATTATTGACGATGCTCTGAATATATGAAAATGATACTATGGATACAATCCAGATTATTCCTACACACGCTATAATTACAATTGGCGATTCGAATTGCCAAAGTAATAATCCCGCAATAACCCCACATAAAAGCGTAAATAATAGTGTGAAACCAAACGCAAAAATATTTATGCCTACATAACCTATTAACCCTTCACCCCATTTTTCTTTTATCAGCAAACCAGAAGATTTTAAAACCTTAAGAGGGTTGTGGCCATCATCACTTCTAATAATAACTGGAATGGCAAACACGGAAGCAACACTCCAAGCGATACCTATCAACCCGATAACAAATCTACCGATAAATCCAAACTGCTCTTCTATTTTTTTTAATATAACACCAACTGTGCCGGCCAGCAAGGCCCACAGCAAAATTGATTTTATTCTAGTAAAAGCAAATTTTAACCCACCAGAAATTGAGACAGGTTGCCCGTTTAAAGCATGAATGATTTCATTAAAAAAAGCCGTATTAAAAAAAGTAATTAAAACCATTGAGACAAGGTAACCTATGGCCCAAAGAATAAAAACTCCAGACTTCAAATGTACAGATTTATTGATTTTCTTTGAAGACTCCCCTGCATTATCTATTTTTTTTGTATTGTCAGTATTACTGAATTGAACTTTGCTTAAAGGAACAATTTTCTTTGATTTATCTTTAAGCACGAAAATTGTACTAAAGATTTCTTTCCAATGATTTTCTGAAGAATATGAATGACCTGTTGGCCGCAGAAACACCCCCGATAAAAAAAATAAAAATATAAAAAATATAAAAAATGATGTCATGGCCGGGAACAACAATAACTTTTTATTGGAAAATAAAAGAGCGCATGATTGCCTCATTAAGAACCAACTTGATTTAAACTTACTCATCTTTTTCATCCTTTGTAAACATTTTTTTTAAGTCCGCTTCTGAAATAGAATATGATTTTGCTTCAGAAAGAACTCGTTTATAAATTTCATCCATTTTTTCTTTTTTCATTTCTTCGGTAATCCCATTAATTTTGTCCTTGCTGGCACTAATTCTAGACCCATTTCTTCCAGCACTTTCAATCACATTTGTCAATTCCAACTCTCGATAAGCCTTGGCAACTGTATTGGGATTTATATTTAACCGAACCGCAAGACTTCTAATAGAAGGCAATTTGTCGCCAATTATGATTTCACTATTAAGCAAGGCCGTTTTCACGATATTAATGATTTGCTTATATACGGGAATACCTGAGTGATACTCTACTTTAAACGATTCTAGCTGCATTTTTACCTTTGTATTATTTTGTACTAGCACAATAATACAAAGCGAATTCTTAATTGCAAGCATAAATGAAAAGTAATCACTCTACAACCTGTAGAGGTGATATAATAGGCAGAATAATGGGCGTTAGCCGTAGGTTGGGCTGAGTAATGCGAAGCCCAACATTTTCATAAAAATATTATAATGAATCAAAAAGTTTTTATTAAAACGCAACGTCACAAATGTTTCCAGATTGCCCTTTAATCATAAAATTACTTACGACGGCAAGATGTTGGGCTTCGTACCTCAGCCACAACCTACGGCTAACGCCTAATTTATTATCTATACTTTTCGAGATGAGAATTCTCATTCGCACCACTATTTAAAAAGATTCTGCCCCTGCAATATAGAATAACACATGGATGTGTATATTAACTTTTTGGGATTAGGGTATCAATGTCTTTGGCCATTTTTAATAAATCTTCAACACCATCAAGATGTAACATTGTTGTTGAATCAGAAAGGCCTTTTTCGGGTTCGGGGTGAACTTCTAAGAATAAGCCATCAACACCGGTGGCAACAGCTGCGCGCATAAGGTAGGGAATCATTTCCCTTTTACCGCCCGTGATGGTACCTTGACCACCAGGTTGCTGAACACAATGAGTTGTATCCATAATGACGGGATAACCAAAAGATCGCATGACAGGAAGACTCGACATATCAACAACTAATGTATTGTAACCAAAGGAAGTGCCTCGCTCAGTTAACATACATTTTTCTGATCCGGTTTCTTCGATTTTGGTGACGGCATTTTTCATATCCCATGGTGCTAAGAATTGTCCTTTTTTAATATTAACAATTTTGCCTGTTTTTGCTGCTGCAACGAGCAAGTCCGTTTGGCGACATAAGAAAGCTGGTATTTGAATAATGTCGCAGACATCACCTATAGCTTCCGCTTGAGAAGTCTCGTGAATGTCTGTTAAAACGGGCACATCAAAAGTTTTTTTTACTTTCTCTAAAATCTTTAAGCCTTTTTCTAATCCTGGGCCACGCCAAGAATTGATTGATGTCCGGTTGGCTTTATCAAAAGAAGATTTAAAAACAAAAGGCAAATTCAACTTTTCAGTTATTGTTTTCATTTTTTCAGCAACATTCATCACCAACTCTTCGCTTTCAATACTACAAGGCCCGGCAATTATCAACAACGGGTTTCCATTGCCACATTTAACATTTGAACTAATTTCAATTTCTTTCATTCTTGATCTTTCATAATTTTTTTTGCTTTTTGATAATCCTCTTCTGTATCAATCCCTAAGGGATGATCTTCAGTAGAGAGAACTTTAATTTTATATCCATTCTCTAAAGCTCTTAACTGCTCTAAAGATTCGATTCTTGCTAATGGTGTTTGGGGCATGTCTGCAAATTCAATCAGGAATTCTCTTTGAAAGGCATAGATACCAATATGACGGTAATATTTCACATCCGTTTCAATCCTATAAAAAGGAATTGGGCTACGAGAAAAATACAAGGCATTATCATTTATGTCTGTAACCACCTTCACAACATTTGGATCTTCTATTTCTTTGGCGTCATCAATCAAATGTTTTAAAGTTGCCATAACGATTTTTTGATCATTGATTAAAGGCTCGAAACATCTCTGAATAGTTATGGGCTTGATAAAAGGTTCATCCCCTTGGATATTCACCACGATATCACATTCAATTTTCTGGGCTACTTCTGCAATACGGTCTGTTCCGGTTTCATGCTGATCGCTGGTCATCATTCCATTGCCACCAAAGCGCTCGATTTCTTGCATTATTTCTTCGTGATCTGTCGCAATGATTACATCATCAAACAATTCGACTTGTTTTGCTTTTTCATATACATGCTGAACAATAGATTTATTACCTAGAATTTTTAAAGATTTCTTAGGCAATCTTGTCGAGGCATATCGCGATGGAATAATTCCAACAACTCTCATACTCAAACTTTCTCCAAATCGTTTATTAAATAATTTCTTTCAACGGCTGTATTAATTAAATTCATCGTGAATTCCCACAATTCTTTTGAACCATTTTTGATATGCTGATTGCTCTCTATCACTTGAGAAACTTTTATTTGATGTTCTTTCCAAGCTTTGCCTTCCGTATAGAAATTATGCAAAATTGGTTGCAAACGATCTAAAGATTTAGCAAACCTAGATTCGATTGTTTCCCCTTCTTCAAATTCTCGCCAAATTGATAAAAACTCATTGCCTTGCTCATCAGGTAATTGGCTAAAGATTTCAACGGCAGCTTTTTGTTCTTTTTCTGCTTGCTCTTTACGGGCTTCTGTATCGTAGATCAAAACGTCGCCAACAATAATTTCAACTAGATCGTGAATCAACACCATTTGTATCACTTTTTGTAGATCAAAATCTTCATTAGCATATTCTTTTAATAAAAAAACCATGACAGATAAATGCCAGGAATGTTCCGCGTCATTTTCTTTTCGACTTTTGTCCATCAAATACGTTTGACGAAAAACGCTTTTTAATTTATCAATCTCACAAATGAATTTAATTTGTTTTTCTAATTTCACATTTCCAAACAATTGTTTTCTAACTTAGTATAAAAGAATAATTGGATTACTTTAAAATGATGCATTGTACAAAGTTATCTTTTCCAGCATAAATTAATTGGGTTTGCAACAATTCTATTTTCGTATTGAAAATAAGTAATTGGCCATCAAATTAGCTTTAGAGTCCCTTGAAGCCACAATGAATTGCCATAGAATGTCCCCTTTTGTATGACTGAAAAGACACCAACACAATTCCAAGAAAGACTATTTAATGAAAGACCTTCACAGAGTTATAGGCTTCACCAACGTCAAAGAAAATGAAATTTCTCAAGAACAATTATATCGTTATGTTAATTTAAAATTAGCCGCCAGCGGATTGCCTCTTTACGAAAATAAAAACGATAAACAATTCTTTGATTCTGCCGGCGATTTATTGCGAAAATCAAGAGTGCGCTCTCAATTATTAAAAGATTATTTATGCCCGGTCGATAGACGAATTCAAAATTTTATCAACGATCACTTATCAGATGTTATAAAAATAAATTCTGTCCAGATTCCTACACAAACCATTGACCTAGATAGACACGGCCTAGCTAGAGCAATGTCGCTTTCTCCAGACAGTGATCATTACATCACAGATCAAGCTAGCTCCTATAAAATCAAACAAGGAGTTTTGCATAATCCTATTAATGATCGACGAACAACAAAAGGGGTTTTCCATATTGCTGAAGGTGGCTTGCCAATACCTTCGGATAAAAAAGCTGTGCCAAAAGGTGTTTTTGCACACATTCTAGCTGATGCTTTAAAACCGACAAAAACGTTATTAAGAATTCCATTTACAGCAACTCAAAAAAAGAAAGCCGAAAGCTTTGTGTCATTGATGGTTCGCCCTGTTGTCTGCCCTGAAATTCCGGGTGTTTTCCAAAAGAAGACCATGGAGATTAGACTATTCGCACCTGGATCATTAGTTAGCAACCTCGACTTTGTTGAATCAATTTTTGGGAATGCCGGCGACCCTCACTTACCAGAGAACGATGCTGGGTTAGACATTGAACATTTCAGTGGTCACTCAGGTCTTGTTATATTAGCTCCACATATAAAACAATTAAAAAAGAAAGACTTAGGTTTACCTCATCACAAAGATGCCACAAAGCGACAAATCAAAGAGGGCATGTGTTGGAAAAAAGAAGATGAGCTTTATAACGAAGGCAAACCATTTAAAATTTGTTGTCGCAATGAAGAAGGTGTCATCATCACAATTCTAGCTGACAATTATTTTGGTTACTGTAAAAAAGAAGTTAAAACTCAAATTGGGTATGCCGCAAACTTATTAGGTTTATCAGAAGAAGAGCATGCTGGTGGTGCCGTCGCTTTTGCCAGTCGTCGATTACCCGATATTTTTAAAGAAATTAATTTTAAACTCTATATAAAAAATCCGAAACTAATTTATCGTTTTTCTGATGTAAAAAAACGATATAAAAACTTAATTAATTTTAAAAAAGATGGTCACGGTCAAGACAAGGCATACCCTCATATACACTATGTTCCCGAAGATGCCGAATTTAACCTAGCTGAGCAAAAAGTTTCTTGGACGTTTAATAAAAAACCGGCACAAATAAAATTGCTACCACAAAACGTTTACATATACCCTTCAGGCTTTAAAGTCAGAATGGATCAACACCCAACCGGTGCTTACTGGCGACTTATTGGCATACGAGCCGAAGGAACACTAATACACAAGCCATGTACCGTCTCTGGTGGTGGTAAATCAGAAATATCTAAACCAATTGACTACTCCATGATCTATAAAAGTTTCTTCATCAAAGATCTTAAAAAGGATTTAGATGCAGCAAATAAAATTATTGAAAAAGAATACACAAATCGATTTAAGAAAAAATTAAAAGGTAAGAAAAAAGATTCTCGACCATTGTTGAGTAGAAACAGATCTTTGGGCTCGGTCATTAAATTATTAACACCTTCAGAAATTTATACAAATGATTACAACAAGTGGCTTGAAACGATTCCAAATCATATCCGTTCACTTATCTTCATCATAAAACATCATGAAGAATTTCTTGGTACCGATTGGCGAGATCATTTTAGTGTTGATAAACTAGATGGTTTAAATGGCAATGAATTAAAATTTAAAAGAGTACGACACTTAGTTTCAAGTTACTTACGCGTCGGCATGGAAGCGTCAAAAGACTGGCGAATTTTTCAAATTAGACCCGATTATATTCCTGCTGAAAAAATTCAATACGAAGATGATATTACATCGTCTATTGTAGTACCTTCAAAAAGTCTAAAAAATTGTGGCGATAACGTCAAAGACAATGTCAAGATTGTGGAGAACTGCGAATACCGGTTTTTCCAAAGACCAGATGATGCCATTGTTAGAGGTTTTGATATTCAAGCAGAAAATGATTTATCAGGCAAAAACACTTTCGTTTCTAACTTTGCTCCTTTGACCGGCAAAGATGCTCGCAAAATTAGAGACTCTGTTGTGGATTTTGTTCAGTTCACACCACCAATGAAAAAAATAATTGAAGAAGCTACAAGCCTTGAAGATGATCAATACTTTATATGCTCCGCTTTTCCAAGAATCGTTAACGGACAACACACAAAAAATGTACGTTACTTACAAACACGCCAAGATATCGTAACGCCGGTTAAAAAATATATCGCCGAAATGGGATTACGTTTACAACGTAATGTACCTGAAAATGAAAAACCCGATATCGCTGTTGAATCCGTCTTACCTGGTCGCCGATTAAATCCATCCGAACCAGATGGTAGCGTTAGAAACTTAGCCGTTTTTAATCCAATTCATTTTCAAGAACTACCTGAATTATTCATGGAGTTCATCTGTAGCTTAACAGGGAAATCACCTTCAACTACCGGAGCAGGTTCTGAGGGTGCTTTAACAAAAGGTCCTTTCAATGCCTTAATGCCTACCATAGATTTAAACAACGCGCTGGTCTCCTATATTCTTACAGAATATGACGGTTACACAACAGCTGCAAATTATGTTGGCAAACTACATGTTGCTCATGATATCAGTGTTTTGATTCCGGAACTTTGGTGTCGTATGACCAAAGAAGAAAAGGATCATCAATATTTAATTGACAACGATTGCATGGATAAAATTGAAGACTTTAAATATAAAGGCAAGAAGGTATTAGCAAGCCGATTGGGTCATCGTATCAATGAAAATTTCGCACTAAGATTTTTAGGCCGAATTTTTAATAATCCACTAGCTGTTTTCAACAAAGATATCCTTCGTCCTGAAACTCAAGATATGGCAGAATATGTTGATGGTATAAATAATATTGTAGAAAATCAAAAAAGAATTGCCACGCTATATATTGAAGACGGAAGTGCTTCACATGCTTGCCCACCATTAAGAGCATTGTTACATATTATGGCTTATGGTGAGTTCAAAGGGATGACGGAACATTCAAAACAATTCCGCGAGCTCTTTACTAAAAAGAATTTGCTTGCTTCTGATTGGTATCAAGAAAGACTTCTTATCAAACAACAGCGTGACATAAAATTATGGGCAAGACATTGTCAATACATAGAAGACTATATAGACAACTCTCATGAACATTCCATCATAAGCATTCATACACTTAAAGAATTACTAAGTAAAGCATCAAAAGAAAGAAAACGTGTTCAAAGCATGGCATATTTAAAAAGTCTCATAGGAACAATAGGAGCAGATCCTATTACATAAAAACAAACTGAACTACAGATTAATAAATCACTAAAAAGAAAGTAATCATATGAAAGCCTTGTATCTCGCTTCACCCGACTTACTGAATTCAGCACTCACACCTACACTTCAAGAAAAATTAAATAAAATAGTAGAAGTTAACTATGATGAGGCTCAAAGCATAACGAAACTCCCAGCAAATGAAATCAATGATAAGCTAAATGAATATGAAGTTTTAATAGGCGGATGGGGGGCAGTCCAACTTCCCGCAGATTATCAACCTAGAGAAGGTCAGCTGTATTGTTCTTTAACGGGCACCTTCGGTCAAAAAGTTGATTATGAACATGCAAAAAGAGGTTTAAGACTTGCCAACTGGGGAGACAGTATTAGCCATACCATTGCCGAGAGTGCATTGATGATGATCTTAAGCTCTTTAAGACTTGTAGTACCTTACTATGAGTCAATCCAACTCAAAAATGAATGGCGATTAAAAAATCTAGAATCAAGATCACTATTTGATCGAAAAGTAGGCCTACTTGGTTTTGGCCTCATAGCAAAAAAACTGATACCTTTACTTGCTCCCTTTAATGTTGAGGTAACTACCTACGACCCTTATGCCTCTGATGAAACGTTAGCAGAGTTTAATATTAAAAGATCCAATTCAATTGAAGAATTATTTTCAACTTCAGATATTATTTCAAATCATGCCGCCAAAACAGAGCAAACTAATAATATTGTGAATGCTAAAATATTAAGCTGTCTGCCTGACGACGGTATTTTTGTAAATACCGCCAGAGGAAATGTTCTTGTCGAAGATGATCTTGCAAAGGAACATAAAAATGGTCGATTATTTAGCGCATTAGATGTCTTTCAGCAAGAGCCATTACCCGCAGAAAGTCTTTTAAGAAATGAGCCAAGGTGTCTTTTATTCCCACATCAAAGCGGACCCACGAGAGATCAGTACAACAAAATGGCTGAAAGAGCAATTGAAAACATACGAAGGTTTAAAGAAGGAGAGCCTTTGATTATGGAAGTATCCGCAGAACAATTAAAAATAATGACTTAAAGGAGAAGATTTTATGCCAAGATTGGCCTTTACCATGCATTTAAAAAAAGGGTATGAAAAAGAATATGAAAAACGCCATGATGACATTTGGCCTGAATTATCGAGCAAGTTAAAAGATACAGGTATTTCAAATTATTATATTTACTTAGATCCAAAGACGTTAACCCTCTTTGCAACACTCGATGTTACTGATGAATCTAAATTAGAAGATCTGCCAAATCAGGAAATAGTAAAAAAATGGTGGTCCTATATGGCCGATATTATGGACACTTATCCTGATAACTCTCCTATTGTTAATGATTTAAATCAAGTGTTTTTATTACCCTAATGACGACCCCCTCAAAAGTTATGATCAAAGACTCTCCAATCCATGGGAAGGGAATGTTTGCAACGTCTGATATAGCAAACCAAGAAAGAGTTATCGAGTATGTGGGAGATATTCTTTCAAACAATGAAGGTGATGAGCGCGCGATCATTACAGAAAAAAATGCGGATCATAAATTCAAAGGGGCTGTTTATTTATTTGAGATCAATGAGGATTTTGTATTAGATGGCAATGTCGACTGGAACCCCGCCAGATTTATCAATCATTCTTGTAACCCCAATTGTGAAACCGGTTTTGAAGGAGAGCGTATTTTTATTTTCGCCATCAAAGATATAAATAAAGACGAAGAGCTCTCATATGATTACAGTTATGAAATAACAAACGATTACAAAGATCACCCTTGTTTCTGTCAATCAGAAAACTGCGTCGGTTACATTCTCAATGATGAAGAAAAAGAAAAATTGCGTAATAAAGAAAACATTTAATCACTAAGAATGTAAGCTAAAATCTCACATACTTGTTCCGTTGTTTCTGCAGAAGCATAGGCATTTGAATTTACTTCTTTTAATGGATGTATTAGAGATTTAGAATGCAAGGTAATTACGGGCTTACCTTTGGCATTGGCATATCCAGCATCGAAGGCGGCATTCCATTGTTTGTATTTTTCTCCAAATCTAACTATTACAACATCCGACTTTTCTATCATAGTTTTCGTGCGGATGGCATTAATTTTAGAAGATTTGTTATCATACCAAAAAGAGTCTTCCTCTTTACCCAAAATGACCTCACCAACTGAATCAGATTTTTCATGGTCTGTGATAGGCGATAAAAACTCAATCGTAAGATTTTTATTCTGACACAATTGAACTATTTCTTCACGCCAATTTGAATGTATTTCCCCAGATAGATAAACGGTATATTTCATAATTCTTCCTTAATTCTATTCTTAAATATCTCTAAAATTATAAGAACAAAAAACCGTAATAAAGTAAATAATGGGAATGAAGTTAATTATTAAACATTCGTTCGTTTGACAAGATGTGCATACTCAGAGCTAGTTGCCGCTAATCTATTGGCTAGAATTTGGGCTATTTTAATAAACAAATGAGGATCTTCTTTACAAGATTGTAAAAGTCTTAATCCCTGAAAAACATAAAACTCACAATCACTCACGGTATCTATAGATGCCGAGCGAGGTTTATACCTTAGACTAGACATTTCTCCAAACAACATACCAGGCGCAGAAATTTTTGCAATTGTCTCACCACCAATCGAAACTTTAACCTCACCCTTAACAAGAATATAAATCTCAAAGGACAACTCACCTTCAACAAATACAGATGTCTTTGCGGCAAATTTCGTAACTTTATTTTTATACTGCCCAACAGATTCTAAAAATTTTGTATCATCTTCCTTAGGTTTATAAAATACTCTCGTTTCATCAGCATTTCCAATTAATTTTAAAACACTTAATTCTGTACTGGTGAAAGCAATTTTATTAGCAAGAGATTTACACATCTTTGACATCACAACTGGATATTCTTTCGTGAGTGCCATTAGATTAGACCCATCGATTTTATATAGTTTACACTCTTCTCTAGTTTTAATTGTAGCGCTTCTTTTCTCGCCTCGGATTATTGCCATTTCTCCAACAAAGGATCCGACTTCAGAAATTTCGGCAATACTACTTCCATCAACAATTATTTCTAATGCGCCTTCTAACAATACATAAATATCAACATCTTCACCACCTTGTTCAAATAAATATTCATCTGAACCTAATGTTAAAATAATTCTTTCTAATTTTTTTTCTTCTTGATCTTCTACTAACCTAACATTGTCTCTGATTTTTTGCTCTAAATCAACTTCAGGGCATATATCTATAACAAAACGACTAGCGTCCCCCTCAAAATCCTCGATTATTTGTTGTGAAATTTGCAACCCTTGTTTTACAACGTCAATACCTTTGTGTCTTTTATCTCTAATGGGTTTAAAACCAAAACTGTACAATAAGGGAATATGTGTGTTTGAAGTCAAAAAATAAAAGGCCTTTTTAATTTTCAAATAGAAATTAAATTACAACAGGATACATCCTACAGAATACTCTATCTATTAATCATTTTCCAGAACTATTTAAAAGTCAGATAGATTTTAACTTTTTGTAAACATTCTTGATTAGTGTTTCAGTAGACTCCCAATTAATACACTTGTCAGTAATTGAAACCCCATAAGCTAAATCAGCAACATTATCAGTTATTGGCTGGTTGCCTTCATTGATATTACTCTCTAGCATAGCACCTATGATCGACTTATTTCCATCGATAATTTGTTCAACTAAATTTTCCATTACAGCTAGTTGCTTGTTATGGTCTTTACTACTATTAGCGTGGGAACAGTCAACAATGATCGATTCTTTCAATTCCCTTTTTCTCAAATTTTCCTCAGCAGAAGCGATGGATTCTTTATCATAATTAGGACCATTATCCCCACCTCTTAATACTAAATGGCCAAGTTTATTCCCTAATGTTCTCACAATTTTTGTTTGACCTGTTTGATCAATTCCTAAAAAATTATGTGGATAAGAAGAGGATACCATAGCGTTCAATGCAACGTCTAAGTTACCACTAGTTCCATTTTTAAAACCTACTGCAGCCGATACGCCACTAGCCAATTCTCTATGCGTTTGTGATTCGGTAGTTCTTGCACCAATCGCTATCCATGAAATCAAGTCTCCAATGTATTGTGGCGTAACAGGATCTAAAGCCTCGGTTGCTACTGGCAATCCACATTTAACAACTTCCACTAATAATTTTCGTGCTAATTCAAGTCCATAGTCTATATCATTGACGCCATTAATATGAGGATCACTAATTAATCCCTTCCAACCAACAGTTGTTCTTGGCTTTTCAAAATAAACTCTCATGACCAATAAAATTTTATCACTTACTTCATCAGATAAGTCTTTTAGCCTTTTAGCATAATCCTCAGCCACCTTTTCATCATGTATTGAACAAGGGCCTGTAATGATCATAAAGCGATTATCATCTCTATTAATTACGTTATTTACATCTTTACGACATTTAATAACTGTATCCCGCAACTCATCAGTCAAAGGATATTTTTCTTTTAATTCAAGTGGCGTTTGTAACGCAATCATTTTATCAATATGTATGTCATCAGCGTTTTCAGAAATCAAACTCATTTTATTAAATCCAAAATAGTTACTTCAAAATTTAGTCGAGGGATTATAGTCTCCAGATAACCAAAAGAAATCATTATTTAGAAACACCCCAATAGTTAGGTTCTATCTTTAGCTGCTTAAATCAAATTCCACCAAATGTTGTAGTTTTTCAAAAAGAAAAACAGAATTAACACTACAAGAAATCAACAATGATATTAGATAACTATTAACATAGATTTCCTTCAAAAAAATTCTCATAAATACTAAAAAAATGTTATATGATAGCTACCTAGACACCCTACTTTTTTAGCAATTTAATCCGCTATTTAGGATCACTCAGTAAAGCTCCCCTTCGGTATTCTCTAGGGGTCAGAGTGGTAAATTTTTTAAAAACACGGCCAAAATAATTAGGATCCAAATAGCCACAACTTCGTGCGACTTCACCAATATCTAGATTAGTTGTATCTAGTAGCTTTTTACCTAAGGAAACCCTTTGTGTATTAATATAATCAGTAAGCTTCGTGCCCGTATCCTTTTTGAATGTGTTTGAAATATAATCAGAAGAACGATTCACTCTATTGGACAACCATGCGACATTTAATTCAGCAGAACTTATATGCGATAAAACTTCTTGGATGCACATTGAAGTTACATGGGAATACTCATAAGCCGCTTCTGAATTAGTAAATGATTTTCGAATTAAACCAATGACGGTTTCAAACATTCGTGAAATCAAAATCTCTTCATATTGTTGATCTAAAGGTTGACAAACGATTTCATCTAACAAATCAACCATTAATTGACTGTATTTAGTTTTAATCACCCCTCTCATATCACGAGGCCCACTAGGAATATTTTGTTTACGAGGCACCACATTACAGTGATACCCTATGGCATGAGACATCACATATAAATTAATATTGCAACTACGGCCATCTGATTTTTTTTGATATTCTTTATGGGGTACGCCTCTAGGTAACAAAACGATATGGCCGGCTGACACTTCAATTGTACTCTCTTTAAGCTTCCATAAAGAAGTTCCACAACATTGCAATACAAGTTCATTCTCAACATGAAAGTGAGATGCGAACTTTTGGTGTCTAAATTTTTCTACTGAAGAGGCTATATGATATTGAATAGGTTTTCTTTTGAATTTAGCCATAGCATCTTCACAAAAAAATTTGGCAAGACCCCTCAAGGCTTCTAGGTTTTTTATTTCAGAAAGAAACTTCTCTTCATTCACCTAAGTTTTGTCCTGTTATTAAAAGAATAATGACCTAATTATACCTTCAAATGGCTATTTTAACCTGATAATAAATAAACAATATAAATGATTTATCTTTATTTTTTGAGGAAGTTATATGAAGAAACCAGTAAAAATAGGTGTATGTGGTCTTGGAATGGGTAAAAGTCACGCTTATGCCGCCCATATTTTAGAGCAAACAGAACTTGTAGCCATTGCTGAAATGAATCCTGAATCTTTTAAAATGGCTAAAGACAAATTGAATGAACGCAAAGGTAATAGCGCAGGAGATTTCTTTGATAGTGTTCAAAAATTCTCAGACTACAAGGATATGATCACTGATGGAAATATTGATGCCATGGTGATTGCACTACCAACTCATATGCATACAGAAGCATCTATATTTGCTTTAAATCATGGTGTACATGTTCTTTGCGAAAAACCACCCACTGTAACTGTCGACGAAATGATTCAGGTTTATGATAAAGTAAAAGAAACAGGATTAACCTATGCCTTTGCGAGACAATCAAGATTTAACCCCTCTATACAATCTGCTAGAAAAATTATTGCCACTGGAGCATTAGGGGATGTTTACCATGCAGAATCAAAATGGAACCGAACAGGTGGCATTCCTTTTAGAAAAGGATACGGTGTTAATAAAGAGACTGGTGGCGGTGTACTTTTAGATTTAGGAATCCATGCCATTGATAACGCTTGGTATGCAATGGGATGCCCTCGACCAACAGAGGTGATGAGCATTATGCATTGCACCTTCTCTCATTTAGGGGATGCAGAAAACCTAGAAGTACCTTACACAGCCGATGATATGACTCAAGGTTTAATACGGTTTGAAAATGGCGCCTCATTAACATTTAATGTAAATTTTATATTAAATACATCTGGCCAACCAAACAGGACTCTAAAAAAAGCCGGTAAGAATGGTTGGCAAGAAATATATATTTTTGGCGATAAGGCAGGGGTCGATTTATATAATAATAAACTTATCAATAGAGAAAATAATTCAATGGATGTTACAGCCGAAGACCTCAAAATGGTCCCTCTTCTAAAACATGGCACTATGGAAGCTCAAATGGCCGATTTTGCTAATGCCATTGCTACAAATACCCAGCCACAAAATACTGTTGAACAAGCCGTCATGTTAATGCAAATGCTTGATGCTTTATTTAAATCTGCTGAACTTAAAAAATCTATCACTATCGAAAATATGCATACTCAATTAATTACCGCTTAATCTTTGAAAGGGTTTCTAATGACAAAAAATTACGAAAATAATCCAATAATACCAAATACCGATTGGAAAGTTCACGATCAAATTCGAGCACAACCTGAAATTGTTGTGCCGGGTAGTTTATGCGAATTGCCTTCAGTAACTCCACCATCAGATGCTACTGTTTTATTTGATGGTTCCAATACTGAAGAGTGGGTTCATGTGAATGATGATCGCCCTTGCGAATGGGAAATCATAGATGACAACATTATGCGTGTTGTCCCAAAAACGAAAAACATTAAAACTAAAAAATCATTTGGTGATTGTCAGCTACATGTTGAATGGTCTGCACCTACTGAAATTAAGGGTGAAGGACAAGGTCGAGGCAACTCTGGTATTTTTATGATGGGTGATTATGAAATTCAGGTTTTAGATGATTACAGTAATCCAACATACGCAGATGGATTATCCTGTGC
This sequence comes from Planctomycetota bacterium, assembly GCA_002746535.1. GTDB lineage: Bacteria > Planctomycetota. Next base: position 108,238 of record NVWA01000011.1, on the reverse strand, counting down.
TCTCTATGGTCAAAAGCCACCTTTAGTCAATTCATCCTGCAAACCAGGACAATGGCACATCTACGATATTATTTGGAAGGCTCCTATCTTTACGGATGACGAACTTACTAGTCCTGCATATGTTACCGTAATACATAACGGCGTTGTTGTTCAAAATAATTACAAACTAATTGGTCGCACAACACATATGGATCTCGGCACTTATGCACCACACCCTGCTAAAGGCCCGATTTGGCTACAAGATCATGGAGACTTAGTCAGTTTCAGAAACATTTGGATTAGAGATTTATAAACTAGCCATATTACGATGAAAGGATGCCAACAAAGGGCATTCTTTCATGTGATATCTTAATTTCACAATTACTAAATAACCCATGAAGAAAATAAAATATTTGGTAGAATTCCGCAAAAATATTTTGTGAAATTAGAGCTATGACAACTAATATACTTATTACCTGCGCCAAAGAAATGGTTCCTTTTCTGGCCGATGAAGTAAGCAAACTAAACTATTCTGTTGAAGATAAACATAAAACAGGGCTAATTATTAACGGCACCTTCGAAGACTGTATGAATCTCAATTATAATTTGAGAACAGCCTATAATGTATATTACGAACTAATGAGCTTCAGATGTGATCACCCTGATAAACTCTATAAAAGAATAAGAGGGTTTGATTGGTCAGAAATTTTATTTGAAGAGACTTATTTATGCATCACTTCTGTAGCCGACACACCAACAATTCAAAACTCAATGTTTTTAAGTTTAAAGACAAAAGATGCCATCGTCGATAGCATTCGAGAAAAAACAGGTGTGAGACCAAACACCGGGCCTGATAAAGATAAAGCGGTCGTCTCCATTTTCTGGAAAGACGACCAAGTCTGGGTTTATTTAAATACCTCTGGCAGAAAATTATCCGATCGAAATTACAGGAAAATTCCATTAGGGGCACCTTTACAAGAAGCTTTAGCCGCCGGTATCTTACAAAGTTTTAATTATGATGGTTCGAAAATGTTACTCAATCCCATGTGCGGTAGTGGCACCCTCGCTATCGAAGCCGCATTAATAGCTCTAAAAAAACCAGCGGGATCACTAAAGTCTAGTTTTGGGTTTCAACATACAAAACTATACGATCAAGATAAATGGGAAGCCATCAAAGAAAATTCAAAAGAATCAGATACCAAAAAATTACCCAACAAAATACTTGCTTCAGATATTAGTGAAGAGTCAATTGAATATGCCAAACAAAATGCAAAGACGGCTGGCGTTGATCACTTAATAGATTTTGAAGTAAAAGATTTCAATGAACTCGATATTCCAGAGGGTGAAGGCGATCTAGTGATGAACCCTCCCTATGGAATTCGATTAGGAGAAACAGAAGATCTCGAACCTTTATATAAATCCATTGGTGATTTTCTTAAGAACAAATGCAAAGGGAAAACCGGCTATATCTTTACGGCAAGAAATGAACTAATGAAAAAAATCAGATTAAAACCATCTCTGAAAACTGTTTTTCTAAATGGTGAAATTGATTGTCGCTTACTAAAATTTGAAATGTATCAAGGGACGAAAAGAATCAATTAGTTTTAAAGTCATTCTTTTAATTTTTTCTTCAACTAGTCATAAAAATAATTACGAATTAAATAGAGCGTTGAGTTTATTTTTCAAACTTGGCAAAAATTAAATTGAATTTATTTAATAAAGCATTGTACTCAATTTCATTCTGTTTAATTTTTTCTGGCAATGTTTTTGATAAAGGGTTTGGCGTTGACAACCGGCGGTTCAGGTTTTTTATTTCTTTTTCAATTGAAGCCAATTCCTTTGGTGTCTTTTTTAGTTTTAAACCAAGATCATCTCTGTGTTTAATTTTTTGGCTATTACTTTTTTTAGTACTCAACAATACTGTTTTTGAATGATTGATTTTACCTTCTATAGATTTAAATTTTGATGCTAATGACTTTATTTGATCAGCCATCTTTTTTGTTTTAGAATCGGAGATTTTTAATTCTTTTTTCATGAATTCGGCTTCATATATTTCAGACTTTATTTGCCCTCTATCCTTTAATAGCACTGAAATCTTTTTCAGTTCTTTCAATTGGATCTTTTTATTTTTCTTAATGACTTCTTTTAATAAACGATGTTCCTTGTGACCTTTTTTCAGAAACACTAACAATTCTTGTTTCCTTTTCTTAAGAAACTGCCATCGAACTTCATGATTTTTTACATCTAGTGCTAATTGATCTAGCTGACTTTTAGAATTAGTTATCTGCTTCTGAATAGCTTCTAAATCTTTAATTAAAATTGCTGATTCCCAATAATTAACTTGTCGCAATAGTTCATAGTTTTTATGATTTAAATGCTTCAACTGCCTCGATGTATCATTTTTTTTTTTTGTAATCGTTGCATATTTAACGTCATGGCCTTTGATTTCTTTTTGCATTGCAGACTTAGCTGGCTTTTTCTTCAGTTGCTCCAATTCTTTTTTCTTACGACTTATTAGATTTTTTAAAGTTAAAACCTCTTTTTTGATTTTTGCTAAATCCTTTCTTTTTTTGGCAAGTCTAATTTTAATGTTGGCTACTTGCTTGTTGTTAATATTTTTTTGTACTTGAACATTTGGTGGACTTAATTTAAATCTATTTCTCACCTTACCACTTTTAGCATTAAACACGACGGCTTCACCGCGGTAATCACCGGCAATAATGAATCGACGATCAGACGAAAAACTTGCCCTTAAAGGTAAATCTTTAAAATGCCTTATCGTTTTTATTTGTTTGCCATTTTTATCCCAAATTTTAATTAGCTTATCTCTACCGCAGGAAACAATTTTGCCGTCTTTGGCATACTCAACCCATAAAACACCACCACCATGACCTTTCCAACTTTTAATTTGTCGCCGACGATGTAGACTCCAAACTTTTATGATTCCATCTTCACTTCCGCTAACTAAAAGGTTACTATCTGCTCTCCACGACAATGCATTAACAGCAGCTTTATGCCCATTCAACAAACAGTATTGTTGCCCCGAACGACTCTCCCACACAACAATGCCTCCATTTCTATCTGCCGAAGCTAGCAATACACCATCCGGGCTAAATTCCGTTGCAAGTACCCAGTCATTATGCTTTTTTAATTTATGGATAATTTTCCCACTACTTAAATCATAAATCTTTACTAATTTTGAAGAACCACCTGAGCAAACATATTTTAAATCACTGCTAATATCACCACTTAAAATACTATCAAACTCCTGACCTCCTTTTCTAATTATTTCACCATCCTCGACTCTCCATAAAACATAAACACCCTTTTGACCAGCAATGCCTCCCGATCCTAAAAGAAATTTGCCATCGCGACTAAATTTAAGTTGATAGGCCATACCCTCCGGAAATTTCAATATCCCTCTTAATAAGACTTTGTTGATATCGTATAATAAAATCTGATTGCCTAAAGAAAACGCAACAAGTGGAGACCATGGATTGGATGCTTGTGCTAACAATTGCCCCGTATGATTGGTTCTAAAAATAGGTTCTAAATTAATCATCTTAGGCATCTTTAACGCGACTTTAGGTTTACCTTTGGTTGGTTTTAAATCCGAAATTTGAATCTTAAGTTTTTTCTGTTGGATTACTTTTGCACCAGCCGTTTTAAGCAACCCCTGTTGAATCCATAAACGGATCAATTTAATCTTTTGATCATCCATCTTAGGTTCTTTTCGCGGCATATAGGGCTTTTCAGATCTAGCGACCAAGCGATATAATAAACTTTCATCGGGGTTTTTTGAAATAACTGCTGGCCCTGTTTCACCACCTTTAATGGCATCTTCAAAGGTTGTTAAACTGTAATCAGCTTTTGATTTATCAGGATTATGGCAAGTAACACAGTTGTTTCTAAAAATTGGTAGGATATGATCTTCGAAATTTATTTTTTCTTGAGAAGCGACATGAGAGCAACTTAATAAACAGAAAAAAATCATCAACCATCTCAACATCAATTTACCTATCCTAAAAGACAAACATAAATTCTTTGCTGTTCAAAAGAGCCCAGAAAAGATCTTTATAAAAGTCATTTTTATTTTTGTATTTTTTCATTGAAGCCAATTGAGCTTTCAATTCTTTTTCTAATGGCTTTCTCACCAAACATTTTTCATATAAAGTTATGATTATTTTTTCTGGTGAATTTTTACTTTTTATCAAACCACTCAAGACTTTAGATTTATTAATCTTATTCTTAATCGTATCGCCATTAATTAAATGTAATGCCTGTGATAAATTTGGCTCCAATTTTACCTCGCAACTACAAACACTTTCTCGGGAGGCTCTCCCAAACGTTTTTAAAAAATAATTTGAAGTTGAACCATCAGAAATCTCAATAGCTCTTGCCCCTAAAGGAAGTCCAGGAAATTTACTTGGAACCCCTGTTACCTGAGACAAACAATCGAGAACGATCTCGGCTCGCATACGTTGAATGGGATATTTTGAATAATTTCTTAAATCAGTTTTGTTAGTCTCATTAGGTATCGATGATAGGGAATAGGTATGAGACATACATATGTCTTTAATAACTTTTCGAAAATCAAAATTATATTCTACCAGTTTTCGACTTAATTCTTTTAGTAATTCTTGATTGGAGGGAGGGTTACTAATTCTAAAATCATCTATCTCATCTACGATACCTTTACCAAAAAAATGCGCCCAAATCCGATTAGCAAAGTTTTCTGCAAAATAAGGATTATCTTTTGAGGAGATCCACTTTGCTAAAACCGTTCTTCTATCAATTTTTGAGACATTAGGAAAATCACCGCCCAAAAATTTTGGTTTCATGATTTTTTTCGAAACAGGATGCCTTGTCTCTCCATTTATTTTTTTAAAAACTGCTTTTTCCCGAGGATCTTCTGTTTTCTTTTTTCCAATTCGTGCAAAAAATGATGTGAATTGGTAATAGTCATTTTGGGTCCAACGATCAAAGACATGATTGTGACACTGGGCACATTGAATTCTTCTTCCTAAAAAAGTCTGAGCAACATTTTCAGCAATTTTCTTGGGATCATTCTCCATAAGGTAAAAGTTAGTTTCCGGATTATTTAAGCTATAACCATTTGAATCAATTAATTTTCGGGCCATTTCATTGACGGGCACATTTGTTTTAATTTGAGACTTTAACCAGCGATAATACTGGAAGGCAGATTTAAAACTAAATTGATTATTTATTGATCTAATGGCTAACCATTCGGACCACTTCATAACCCAAATTGTTGAGAAGGCATCCTTTTTTAGATACTCATCAATAATTTTTGATTTTTTATCAGACTTCTTACTTTCAACATATCTCTTAGCTTCTGCAGGAGTAGGCAACCTACCTAACAAATGAATTGTCAATCTTCTTAAGAAAGCTTTTTCATCAATCGATTTTGATGGAAGTAATTTTAATGTTTTCCACTTATTAAAAACTTTTTCATCAACATAACCAATAGGTTTTATTTTTGGAAACTGATAATTTTTTACTTTTGGTAAAACAATAACCGGCAACCCAACGGTGTATTCGAACATTCTAACCGTTATAAAGGCTTCGCCTCTTTTTTTGGCTTTTAACAATCCATTATTATTTGCATTTACTACCGTATCATTGTTAGAAGCAAAAACAGCCCATTCAGTAACATCTCGCATACTGCCATCACTATAATCAGCATAGACTATTATTTGTTGAGAACCTTTATTGGATTTCAAAACACATGATTTAGGATATACCCTTAAACCCAACGGTTTTGCTGTATTTTTAGTATCTTTCTGGGCGCCCTTTTTTAGCCAATTAATTAGAATCTTGTATTCTTTACTATCAACACCAAACCTTTTACCACCTGTATGACCTACTATTTTTGTCGCTTTTTGTAAAAGTAAACTTTTACCCGGTAGAGATAGATTAATTCGTCTCTGACTCATCTCTCTTGTTATTCTAAAATAATCACCTTCAGGGTCATATCCAAAAAGCGATAAACGAAAACCATTTTGACCTCTTGAAGAACCATGGCAAGAACCTGTGTTGCACCCAGCTTTTAAGAATATGGGCATGACATCTAATTTAAATTTTAAACCACGATTTTTTTTAATATTTTTACATTCAATTTGCAGCGGTATATCAAAAGATTTATAATTTACTGAAACGATTGATTTCCCATCCATGATCGGAAAAAATATACCGTCTTTGTAAGATACGATTGAATTCTTCTGAAGGCCAATCGTCACATACTGGGTAATATCCTGTGTAAAACCATCTCGGAATTTTGCTTGGACAGAAATTCTTTGTTTGGCTTCCTTATTAAGTAATTTGAGGCTTTCTGGATATATTTTAATAGAAATTAGTTTACTTTCATTGGCCATACTATCACCCAGCCAAAAGAAAATCATGCATACGCAAAAAAGTAACTTCATAGACAATTCCCCATTCCCCTAATCAATCGATTTCTCCTGGCGCAATTCATTTAAGCGGGATAATTTCTTTTCCTTCTTCTTCGTACCTTCATTTTTCGGTTTTGGCTTGTCGACTCTAAGAGTACCTTTGCCTATATTTTGATTGATAAATCCTTTTTGAAAAGGAATCTCAATATAGCAGAATACCGAACGATGTCGACCACGTCTACTTTTTTTAGTTGTTTGAATTTCCACCCACAGATCTTTGTCTTGAGAGGTGAACTCTATTTTTTTAGCTTTGGTATCATTTGGTAATCCGCTAAGTGCTAATGTCGCTTTACCCGAAAATGGTTTTAAATGATTTATTTTGCACAGCATACTAATTTTTTCGCCCTGTGGAACAACAGCCATTTCCATCGTAACATCTACATACATTGGCACTACATTTATATTCATGATATTAGAACCAACGATCTTATTACCTAATGGTTTCTTTTTGGCATCTTTACCTGCATTCCAAACACCTCTTACAGCAAATGGCCACTTACCAATACTAGCTATATTATTGGCACTAAGAATAATGGTGCCAGAGTCTTGATCTTTATTTATGATAATTTCTTTACCAATGCCAACGCCAGGTATTTCAGCCACCGTTTGGATGCGAATTTCACCTTTGCAATTTTTTTCTCGTTTTACTTTTACCTTCAAGCGTAAAGAACCTGTTTGCGCCAATGGATGATCTGGCTTCATAATTTCAACCGAGAAAGGTGCTTTCTCAGTAAGTGCAAAGGGGATTTCTTTGGAAGTGTAAGAATGATAAACAATATTATTTGGAAACCCGTAAACTAAGTTGACGCTTTGTTTCGTCTCTCCCATTATTTTATTATTCTTAACAGAGGTTAATTTAATTTTAAGATGACCTGACTGCAAAGGTGCACTTCCATTGTTAATTAAAATGATTGGATATGTTTTTACTTTTGAAGAAATATTTGATGCTTGCCAAGTAACTCCATCAGGTAATCCAGAAACAGATACTTTTAACTCATCATTATTATATTGACGGTTTACACTCATTTTCAAAACAGCTTTATTCCCAGCAGAAAGATCGACAAATTGTCCTTCCTGAGTTCTAACTTTTGTTGCCGCCAAATAAGTATCAATAATTGGCTGCCTTTTCCTAAATTCAACATGATAAACAAAGTCTTTGGCACCTCGCTGTAAAGAATCCCTGATTTGAATGTAATAGATGCCATCATAAGTTGCTGAAAATGTTAAAAAGGAATCGGGGCTTCCGGAATCATCATTTGAATTAATATGCTTTTTATTTTTATCGAATATAGAAATAAAAGAATCGAAGGGCGATCTGTACTTTCTAGCATGTACAAAAACATCAAATTTCTGACCTTTTTTTGCTTTAAATTGAAACCAATCATTATCATTTTTCTCTTGAATAATACCTGAAATAGTAAATGGCAATGAAAAGGTTATGACATTGGGTTTATGCATACCTAGATTTGGTTCAACTTCAGAATAAGATTTCAATGCATGTGAATGCAAATACACCGGGGATGGTGCTGAATTTTTTTCATCGGTGTGAATATATTCAACCAAGCCACTAGCCTGGCTTTTTATAATTGTTTTTAACTGCTCATCTTTAGAAATATCATTAAATAATTTTACGGATGTCTCTTGATCGCTTCTGATACTTAAAGGATAGGATAGTAATGGCCGCGGGAAATCCCCCATATGCATTCGATATCTTGAATTTTTACTGCCACGAAAAGCCGCCTCTCGAATTGAAACATAATACCTACCTTTGGTTTTTGCGAGAAATGAAAAACAAGGGTCTTGTTTTAACAATAACGTATCATCAATCGTTTTAATCAATTGTTTTTTATGATCATAGATCGAAATCAAGGAGTCAAAAAAAGTATATCCCAATCGAATGCCTTCAATCTCAATAGATATCCTTTGTCCTTGATCTACATCCATTGCATAAAAATCAATGTCTTCACTAGTTATGACACCTTCGATGGTACATGTCTTATTGATTACTTGTGCCTTTTCAAAAGAATTATTTGGTTCTTTATTTTGAATCACGGGGAAATGATTTACAGAAAATAATTTTAATAACGACAAACCTGATTTGGTCACAACTCTAAACCCAAAAAGACCAGGCTTGCAATCATCTTGAATTTTTAGTAACAGCTCAACTCTATTGTTTGCAATTTTAATTGTTTTTAAAATTGTTATTTTTTTGCTAGAAAATAATAAGCTGGTGAAATCTTTTAGTCTGTTACCAAAAACAGTTACCTTTACTTCAGTACCAATTTTGCCACCTAATGGTGAAATTCTATATAAAACTGGTTCTATAGAAGACACACTCATTGAAATCAATAATAATACAACAAAAACGAACTTGAGTTTCATTAAACTAAATACCAAATTAAATAAATTAAATTAAAAGATCTTTAAGAATTTTACCGCCTTTAACAATTTCAATGGGACGATCTCCTGGAGCCATTATTTCTTTATCTGCCACGATTCCTAACTGGTTATAGATAGTGGTGGCGAAATCAGCAACACTGACAGGATCCTCATCAACTTCAGAAGCAGTCGCATCTGTCTTGCCATAAATCAGTCCTTTTTTTATACCACCACCACTCAATACTGTTGAGAACACTTTAGGCCAATGATCACGCCCATTATCTTTATTGATTTTAGGAGTTCTTCCAAATTCAGACGTAACAACAACTAATGTTGAATCCAACATTTTCCTTTGTTCTAAATCTCGTATTAATCTCGCAAAGGCCACATCAAAGTTTGGCAATTGGGATTTTATACCATTTCGAATATTTTGATGATGATCCCAACTACCATAGGTAACTGAAACAAATCGAACACCATACTCAACCAAGCGACGAGCCATTATTAATCTTTGTCCAGCAGTGTTGTAACCATATTGCTTTCTCAATTTTGCTGGTTCTGCTTTTAAATCAAACGCTTTTCTAGCTGAAGGCGTGTCGATTAGCGTATAAGCTTTTTCATAAAAACTATTCATGGCTTTGACAACATCGGCCTCTGAATCACCCGGGAAAGCGCCTTCAATATTTTCTAACATGCCACGCCGAAGAGCATCACGGTCCTTTTTAATACTCTTATCAACACTTAAATCTTTTACTTTAAAGTTTTTATTAGAAGGATTATCACCTAAACTAAAAGGGCTATAAGCTGAACTTAAATATCCAGTACCAGCATAAACATTGGGTTGATTGGGAATACAAACATAGGGAGGTAAATTATTGCGGGCACCTAATTCATGGGAAATAATACTACCAATACTTGGGAAGACAAGTGCAGGACTAGGTCGGTATCCTGTATACATGTTATGCGTACCTCTTTCATGAGCTGCTTCGCCATGTGTCATAGAGTGTATCACTGTTAGGCGATCAGCAACTTGAGCTGTCTTGCGTAAAAACTGATTAAACTGCAGGCCATCAACTTTTGTATTAATTGCCCGGTAGGGTCCTCTATATTGAATTGGGGCATTTGGTTTAGGATCAAAAGTTTCTTGTGCCGAAACACCTCCAGGCAAATAGATATAAATGATGGATTTTGCTTTGCCTATAAAGCTCTTAAAGTTTTTTTGATCGCCATACAAAGAACCTTGCAAAAGATTTGAGAACGCCAGCCCCATGCCGGCTTTTGCAGAAAAGTGCATAAAATCTCTTCTATTTATTTTCATATTAAATCCTTTTTATCGAATCATCAAATTGTTGGAGGAAGTTAACGGTAAAAACAAAATGCATGTATCTTTACCGAACAGAATAAACGATCATTGATCGAATAATATTAGCAGAATTATAAAAATAATCGTTAATTTTTAAACCTAAACTTTCCTTTTTACTGTATGGCTATTTTCAAGTAGAAATAACATTAAAAGAGACTAGTTATCTAAAATGTTTCAATAAGAGCGAATGCAAATTTAAACGTGAAAATTATTATCTTTGCATTATTTCTTTGAGCTCAGTCATCTTCATTAAGTAGGAAATTCCTAAATACAATAAAGCACCAACAGGTGCACCAACACAAACAATTATTAATGACGGAGACAGGTTTAAGGCATTGTTGCTAGGAATAATGACCCATTGATTAAAAATGCTTGAGTTCACAAAAAACAGCCAGGCAATCAAAGGAGCACTTGGTATCAATAACACCGGAACTCTTGAAATAACTTTATGAAATGAAATGATTTGGAATTTCTTTTGAGCAATTATTAACATTACTATGACATTAATAGCAGAGGTAATACTAGTCCCTAAAGCAATGGCAGCCCCTTGTAGATTTGTCGTTTTTACCAAAATAATATTTAAAACTATATTGATGACAACCATCACTAGACCAATTCTAACTGGAATATGAACGGCACCTTTTGCATAAAAGGATCTAGTGAGCAAAGGCAATGTGCATGTAAATAATAATCCTGCGGAATAACACATCAAAGCATTGGAAGTTGCTATGGTTGACGCTGGATCTTCAAAAGCAAAAAAGACTTCGACCAAAGCTGTTTTTAATCCAATGATGCCAATAAAACTTGGAATAATCAAAAACCATAAACCTCTAGTTGCTTTATTCAGTGTCTCTCGAAATTCTTCTTGTTTATCTTGAGCATTTAACTTTGCCAATAATGGGTACATGGCCGTTGCAATTGAAATACTTATTACACCCAGTGGCAATTGTTGTATTCGATCACTATAGTACAAGGCTGCTAACGCGTGCTTTGATTCGGCCATCGTCACAGCAATTAAAGAATCCATCAAAACATTCAATTGAAAAATGGCCATACTAAAAGTTACAGGTAAAAAGTCTACCAACACTTTTTTACAATATGCTGTTTTTGTTTTAAAAGATAATGAAAGCTTCCAGCCCTTTTTCATCAACACAACATATAAAAATAACAATTGCAGAACACCTGAAAAAGTAATACAAACGCAAATAAAAATCAAACGCTGATGGGCGATTAATTGTTTTTCTTCAAAGGAGGTGTTGTTTGCTGACGGGTAAATATACCATGCCACTACTAAACCTGTAATCCAGATAATATTAAAAATTATTGGCATTAAAGCTGGCGAAAGGAAATGCTTCAAAACATTTAAGACACTACCTAGTAATGCTGTGGTGCAAATAAATATTAAATAGGGGAATAGGACAATCGTAAAATTCAAAATGAACATCCATTCTGAATTAGGTTCAACGAATTGGCGGGCAAACAAAGAACCAACCACACCAATCACGCAAATAAACGAAAGCACCAACAACGTGATGGACATGATTGTCGAAGCAAATTCTTTTGCTTCCTTTTCATCTTCTTTTTCAATGCAATTAACTAATTGAGGAATAAAAGCCGCAGACAAAGCCCCTTCACCAAAAAGGCGCCTAAATAGATTTGGAATCCGAAATGCTAAAGTAAAAGCACCAAAGATCATAGAAGTGCCAAAGATTCGACCACATAAATTGTCGCGCACCAACCCTAATATTCGACTAAATTTAGTACAAATACCGAGAAGTTTAGAATCCTTGAAAAAATTTTCGGACATTAAAGAAGAATTCACTCAAAAATACATGAATTGTACCATTATCACCTAGAAGTTCATCTCAAATTAAATTGTCAGAAAGGTGAATATAATAAATGCAGAAAACTAAGGATTCTTACTCGCCTGATAAATTATTTAATATCGGATTTTGCTTTTAAAGAAAATATTCGTTTGCCATTGGCATCAATGGTAGAACGGTCTTTCTTTTTAGATAGCTTCCCACAAACAATTGGAATTGAAAAAGTTTTGAACACCTGCTGATTATCTTTCAGAGATGTTGCGATGATGGACAAATAATGCCTGCCATTAGCCGTAATTTTCAAATCTATCTTTTCTTTAAACTGTCTATTATTAAGAATTACTCGATTATGTATATTTAATATTTCTATCCCTGGAGTTGGTTGATATTGAATTTTTATAATACCTTGATCAAGAGAACTTTCAAAAAGAACCTCAATCACATTTTCTTCATTCAAGCTTATTTCGTTTTCAATTATCCAATCCATCTTTAATTCAAAACTTTGTTTATACTGAGATCGTGAAACGGGTTTACTTTTCAAATTATTTTTATCATCAAGTTTCGATTCTGAATTAGGCAATATCAAATAGGCAAAGAGACATGACATGACGATCAACAAGCTAATTAGAAATACCTTCATAATTTTTCAACCCCTATCGTAAAAAGGGAAGACACCCCTGCTCTACCAGGATCTTCAACATCAATGTAATTCCTCAACACCAAACAATAAACGCCGACATTAAGTTGAATGCTTAATTCTTCCTTGGAACCTGGTCTAGCCGCTGATTTAATCACTTCTCCTTTTAAAAATATTTTAAAATCAGGGTCATTCTCTGGCTTTTCTGCATTTGCTGTTATTTTATATTCACCTGACTCTGTAATATTCAAGATTAAATAACGATAATTTGAAAGCTTGTTAGTTGATCCAAATTCAACAGAAGTTCCAATAATTAAGGGGCTTTCATCAATCTTCAAATCTGTATAAAGAGGAAGCGCGTGAGCGCCACCGCCATCATTTGTCTCAAAGCTAGCAAATTCATCTAAGTTAGAGGCTTCGATATCCTGAGCTGATGCTAATAAAGAAATACTTTCTGAAATTTCTGGGTTTCTAATTTTTAAGTAGAAGAGAAATGAAAAAATGCTATTTACACCATCATTCTGTACATGGTCTTTTGACAGGACATCATAAATATTTTTAAAAGGCAATGATATGGAATCATTGTCTTCATTTTCTGTATCAAACAAATCATAAAGAATACTACCAACGGACCCTTCATTATACCAACCTGTCGAAGAGAAATTATTATCATCTAAATTTTTATAACTACCTGTGCTTTGTTCGAGACCAAAAGAATCTCTATACTCAGGATTATTCGAGGCTATACACGCAAAAGCATTTGCAAACCCTTCCCCAAAGGCAACTCTCATATCTAGTTTTTCTGTAACGGAGTGCATACCTCCAATTGAGTCTGAACGAGAAATAGAGGCTTCAACATAATGAGCAAATTCATGCATGATAATACTTTTATCAAACTCATCTGTATCCACATCAGCATTGCCCAGTAAATATATATCGTTAGTACTACTAAAATGCGATGTAACTATTTCACCTATTTCAGCTTTCATTTCCTCACTAGCTTTGTTTTCGGGGCACCAATTAACTTTTAACTTTGGTAACTTCACATTAGAATCTGCTGATTCTAATAATTTTACGCAATCATAAATAGCATCTAATATAGCAAAAGGTGCTGCCGCTCTTTCGGCATTGTATTTTGTGCCAGACCATCCTGACGAAGCATGAACGTTTAATTGAATGGCTCGTTCAGGTGAGATAAAAATATCTTCTGCATCTAATACGTACAAGGCATATTTTTCAAAATTATTAACGACGCTAATGTCATACCTACTACCGGACGAATTTCTTAACTCCGCTCTAACACGAATAAAAATCTCTTTGCTCCCTTGAAGTGCAAAAGAATAGTATCCCGTTGCAGTTGTCTTTGCCGTAGCGACAATAGTACTTCGATCACTAGCATCAACTACTTGAACAACAACATTTCTAACTGGTTTAATCGAAATATTTTCATAATCTAAACCATGCTGATTTGGGTTATGATTAATAGAATCAAAGGTCACTTGCCCACTAATGGTTGAGGTTTCACCATCTAATTCACCTCCCAAAATAGTTATCGTAACTAAGCCGGTATTAGAGCCATCACTATCATCAGTCACAGTTAACATGAATAATAAGGGTGTAGCCTCATTAACTATTGGAGCTGCAAAAGAGGCCGTTGCACTATTTGAGTTTTTTAGGTTAACGGTTTCGCCAGAGATCTGTTCCCATCTAAAAGATGTGATTTCTCCATCTGTATCAACACCGTTTCCTACTAATATCACTTCTTGATTTGCCAAAACAGTTTGATGATTGCCAGCATTTGCAGTGGGCAGGATATTGATCTCACTAGCAGTAATGCTACCTTTTGAGCTACCCTCAGAACTCCCACCACCACATCCGGCAAGAACTAGCATAAGAGTAAGTTTGAAAAGAAGGTTTATTGGATTAATTTTTAATTTATTTTTTTGCGAATTAGAGCCATTTTTATAATAAAAATGAACCATCTTTTTTCCAATTAAAGACATCCAAAATATTACCTATCAAGAGTATAGCTCTAATAGTATTCAATAACCAAAAATATAATTCATCGATTATGAATAAAAAGATAAGATAGATTTTGTGCAAATAATTAAAATTTAACTTGAATTCATCCTTTTTTTAGGCCATCAATAAATTGTATGCATGTCAATTAATTAGTGATATTCTTTAATGGGGAGCAAATTATCGATTAACTTTGGCAGATTTTTGCTATCATATTTTTCATTCCGAAACCAACCATTAAGGCAAGTAGATGTTTTTTATTTTCTTTCTCCAAAAAAAAATAAAATTAATCATATTTGTTGCTTAAGACTTAGCTAATTTAACAATGATTCAGCTTCCATTTAAACCCAATGGGTTTTATTCTATTTTAATCTCAATCATTTTGATTCTTCTTTGTATTCCCCCCTTTAACTTTTGGTTCTTAGCATTTTTAGTATTAATTCCAGTTTTTTTCACCATCCATCAACAAACTTATAAACAGGTCTTTTTCACCGGCACATTATTTGGATTTTTGTTTTACTTGGGCATTTTTTACTGGGTAATTCCGTCTGTTTCATCTGTATCAGGTATCCATATAATTTTCAGTAGCTTAATATGTTTGACAGCTTTTTTCTTGATTGGTATAGCATACGGAGGTCTTTTTCTACTCATTAAGTTCTCGTTACATAACTCGCTCTACCTGACACCTTTTTTGTTTCCAGCATTTGAATTCTTAATTCTACCGGTTTTTCCTATTGGTATCGGTTATGTATGGGGTGATAGTCTTCTTGGAGCTCAAGCTGCGGACATCGGAGGAATCTATTTTTTATCTTTCATTACCAACTTATATGGATTTATCGTTCTCTTAATAATTACAAAAAAGAGTTCAACCAAAAAAGGATTATCTTGTTTAGCGGTGCTTCTTTTCATACATTTTGGATATGGATACACAAGATATGTAACAATTACCAAAATGGACTCGACCGACGCCATTAAGATTATGATTGTTCAACCTGCAATCTCACCAATTCAAAAAAGAGATGAAACCGAAAAAACCTACATCGAAGTAATGACCCAGTTAATTAAGGCAATTGAACAAAATAAAGACATTGACCTGATTATTTTACCAGAGTCAATCTTTGTTCCAACTATGGCTGATAAGGATGTTAGGTTAGATGCTTTTAAAAAGGTACTAACATCCCAACAAGCTATATGTTGGGGATGCAATACACGTCAAGACGAAAAATATTTTAATTCAATAGGGTTTATAGACAACTCTTCAAAAGCAAAGTGGAAATATTATCAAAAGCAAAA
Source organism: Planctomycetota bacterium (assembly GCA_002746535.1). Classification (GTDB taxonomy): domain Bacteria; phylum Planctomycetota. The sequence goes on along the minus strand of NVWA01000011.1, from coordinate 92,272 downwards.
CCTTTTATTAATAGGGGAATACATACCTTACATAAACAACTTCCCCGCATTAAAAAAATCTATTGAAAAAATAACCCAGATAAATCATTTTTCCCCAGGTGAAAAGCTGGTTAGCTTTGAAAAAAAATCCTTTACAATTCTGCCTTCTATCTGTTTTGAAAACATGTTTAGCATCAAGATGGCAAAAAAATTAAATCAAATTAAAGGCGCTGACATTTTATTGAACATATCGGAAGATGGCTGGTTCGGAGATACTAATGCACAACCTATTCATTATTTTGTAACTAAGCTAAGAGCAATTGAATTCCGGAGGCCATTAGTGAGAAGTCTAAATGTCGGCATCAGTGCGGTTGTTGATGAACGTGGAGTTGAAATTTCTAAAATTAAAAATAATTCTGGAGAGCTCACAGATTTAACGAGAACAAATTCATTTGAAAAAAGTATCGTGATTTGTGAAATTAAAAAAAAATCTAGCTTCAGCTTTTATGGGTATATTGGTTATTTTTTCCCATACATATGCTCAGTAATTCTTTTATTTTTATTGGGGCAAGGCCTAATCCGTTTTAACAAAAACCGTCGAAATAAATCTCCGACTAACACAGATAATCAATGATTTTATTGCTGCATTATTTCGGACAGCAGCTGACTTAACTCAGCTCTACTAAATGGTTTATGAATATAACCTGACAGTCCTAATTTCTCAAGTTGAAACATATTTTCATCTTTTGTAAATCCCGATGAAATCACAACTTTACACTCGGAATCTATTTCTTTCATTTCAATAAAAGCTTCGCGCCCATTCATTATGGGCATAATCATATCCATGAGTACCAAATCTATTTCTCTATATTTTTCTTTAAAAATATCAATAGCCTCTTGACCATTTTTCGCCAAGATCAAATTATATCCCATATCTTGCAATAGATATTCTCCAGTCAATCGAATAATTTCATCATCATCAACGAGAAGAATAGTCCCTGTACCCTGGACCAACACTTTTTTTTCATTTTTAGTATCAAGACTTTCATCCGTACTGGGTAGTAATATTTGAAATGAAGCCCCCTCACCTTCTTTACTATCTACATATATCGCACCATGATGAGATTGAACAGCACCATACACAGCAGACAAGCCAAGTCCCGTCCCTTTTTCCAAATCTTTAGTGCTGAAAAATGGTTCAAATATTTTTTGTTGATTTAATAAAGAAATGCCACAACCCTCATCCCTTATAACAACTTCAATAAATTCACCTGCTTCCATTTCAAATCTACTCATTTCGCATTCATTTTTATCGAGAACTATATTTTTTGTTTCAATAAACACAGCACCACCATTTGGCATGGCTTGGCTGGAATTAATTACAATATTAATGATGGCATTTTCAAGTTCGGAAGGATCTCCTAAAAGAGTATCGTTTTTAGCTTCTTTCTTGATTGAGATTTGAATCTTTTTATCAAGTGTTCTTTGCAAAATTGTTACGGCATCATCAATAGTTTTATGCAAACTCAACCTTTCAAAGGTCATGTCCGATATTCTACTAAATGCCAAAAGCTTGGACGTTAAGTCAGCGGCTCGATTAACCGTGAGGATAATCATGTCTATATATTTATTAGACATTGTATCTGCGCTATCAACTTTAGACTGAATAATTTCAGCTGCACCCATAATGCCACTTAGCATATTATTAAAGTCATGGGCAACACCTCCAGCCAATTGGCCTATAGCATCCATCTTACTACTTTGATGTAGCTGCTCTTCCAACTCATGCTCTTTAGTGACATCATCTATTCTTATAACCGCCCCTTCAACACCATCGGCAATAAGAGGGTAAATTGTAATATCTTCATAATAGGCACCGTCTTCAGATAGGCGCAATTTTTTTTGTTGATTACTGACTACTCTATTTTTTATGCTTTTTAAAATCTTATCCATTTCTGGTGCCATCACAGGGAAGACATCAGATAAAACCCTTCCAATCGCACTTGATGTGTTGATGCCCGTCGCCATTTCAGTCGTTCGATTCCATTGAGTAACTTTACCCTCCGCATCAACTCCAATTAAAATAGAAGGCATTGAGTCAATGATGTTTGAAAGATAGTTTTGCAAATAATGCAATTCTGATTCTATCTTTTTACGTTCAAAAATTTCCTGCTCTAATTCTTGACTACCTTTAATTTGATCCGTTATATCTGTTAGAGACTGCAGCATACCATTTATTTTTTCTCCAACTTTGATAGGGGCAAGAGAAATTAGAAACCACTTGTCTTTCTCAGGAAACCATACAATTTGATTTTCCATGGCTATACCTTCTCGAATAGCTTTGCAAAAGATACAAACTTCTTCGGCAACATCACTTGAATGAAAAAACTGGTGAATAGGCTTATGAGCCATCTCTTCAAACGTTTTACCAACTATTTTTTCAGCCGCACTGTTGACTTGCGAAATCACGGCATGATTGTCTACGACTACAGCCGGATACGGTATAGCATCATAACTACTAGATGTTTTAGCCAAAACCGTAAAAGGTTCCTTTAAAGTTGTTTGTACTATTGCTTGATATATCATCCAAAAGGAAAGAAATTTTAATAGATGACCCACAACAAAAAATGGCCCTAAAAAATCAGTGTATAAGGTAAAACAAAGCTCAGCACCAACAGTTATTATTAAAGAGGCTATTAAATAATGAAACACGCTTGTCGCTAAATACTTTCTATGACGAATATAAATTAAGATAGCACAACATATTAAAAAAATGATGGCATATTCTGAATATATTTTATATGAAGTTAAACCATCTGATGTAAGTAAGGTTGGACCTATTTGATTTATTGAAACATATGAGATCAAAAGAACTAAAGAAGCCCCTAAAGCCATGGCGAATTTAGCATTCAAACTTCTTTTCAAAAATAAGGAGGCTGATAACAGCAACAAGGCTTCAAAAAACCTCGTATATATCCAAAAATGGAGAGTTATATTGTTATCGCTTATATTAAAAAATGGCATTCCCTTTACGGTAAAAGTGTGCCAAGTATCTAAAATGGAAACCCAGAAATATCCTATTCCCAAATAAACTAAAAAGTTATTGTCAGTGAAGCGACGAGTATTCCACACAATAACCAACATCAGAACACCAACCATTACTGAAAATAATTCGGATAATGTATGAAACAACAATACACCATATTTCAATCGAATAATGATCAAACAAATAATTATAAGAGTTGGGCCTACTACAGATTTTAAGTCAAAATAATTTTTATGAGAATCGATATTATTTTTTATGCTTGAATTTATTTCGTTCATATTTTCCAAATATTATTGTCAATAAACTTTAATTTTTCATCATTGCATTTAATGACTAATGGATCTGTAGAACCTAAAATAATTTCTTCTTCAATGACCAAATGCGTCATCCTCATCAAAATCTAAAAATCGAAAGTTTAATTATTAATCTTTTTTATGCAAAATTAATAACACATAAATCACTTCATAATGTATAGGTAAAACACGCCCCATATCATTAAAAAATATTAAATTCGACTTAATCTCCCAAATTCATGTTTTGTCTCTTTAAACACTCTTTAATAATTTATAAGATCTCTTTAATCAAAATATTTCTATAAGTACCTTCAGATTTATAAACTTGTCTTAGTCCCAGCTTTCCACCAGTTCTGACTGCACCTAACTCTGACTCATCGTCAATGACGTCCATAAAGGTCATGTCATTCACCTTTAAAATAAAATGGTTGCCATCTTTGGTTAATTGTACATGGTAATTTTGATTCATTGGCAAGACTTCGTTTAAGACTTCTTGCTTAAGTAGAGCCATGCCAGAGTTTTTTCTAAAATTACAGTTGGCTGCATCACCACGTCTAAATGAAATATGATAGCCGTCTATAATACCTTTGACATATTTTTTAAATAAAGTTTCTTCCTCACGACGACTCCAGAGTGGCTCGTCAAGTATATCTGACCCATCTTGACCTTTGCAACAAAATGGAATCAGAAAAAAACCGTCATCAGAATTTGGTATAAAATCAAATTCAAATATAAAATTTTCAGGGATTTCCTGTTTACACCAAATCATAGTGCCATGAAGCTTACTATCAGTCTTAACGTGCAAAGAATTATCGACAACTTCAGCTAAAACGGCATCACCATCTTCCCATTTTTCTACAGCCCAGTTTTCTAAACCATTTTCAAACTTCTCTTCAAAGAATATTTTTGTCGATTTATTCATATAGCTTCTTTCGTTTGGTATATGTTGGTGGATTGTAAGATAGTAGAAGTGAAAATTAAAATAGAGGAACCAGAATGCGCCTCTATTTTATTAAATAACTAATTAGCTATTTTTTGCTAAATATGCGCCAGTACTTTCTGATGTTGGTGCCATTGCTTCTTCACCAGTTTTCCAGTTAGCAGGGCAAACTTCACCATTTTCTTCAGTGTGTTGTAAAGCATCAACCATTCTCAATGCTTCTTCAACATTTCGGCCTAAAGGTAAATTATTGACAACAGAATGTTGAATAACACCTTCTTTGTCAATCAAGAATAATCCTCTAAGGGCAATAATGCCGTTAAACAATACACCATAATTTGTTGAAATAGATTTTGTTAAATCAGAAACTAAAGGATATTGAATATCGCCAATACCACCATTTTCTAAAGTTGTATTTTTCCAAGCTAAGTGAGAAAAATGTGAATCTACAGAAACGCCTAATACTTCACAGTTTTTTGATTTAAAGGCATCAAGCTGTTTATTGAAAGCAACAATTTCCGTTGGACAAACAAAAGTGAAATCCAAAGGATAAAAGAACAATACAACGTATTTACCTTTATAATCAGACAAAGAAATTTCTTTGAATGAGTTGTCTGGCATTACTGCCTGTGCTGTGAAACCTGGTGCTTCATTTGATACTAAAAAAGCCATCTTACTACTCCTAATATTTTGTTAAAAAATTAAAAAAAATACTCCTGTGCTCCCAACCAAAGCAGCTATACATCCTGTACCAGCAGCCATGATAGCTTGTCGAAAGACTTTATCCTGCTTTTTACTAATCTGAACAAACGGCTGCAGGAAACAGCTTGCTCTTCAATTTCCACCTTACCCATCTACTTGAGATTTATGTTTGCCATAAAAAATAACATCCATCTTATTCACCGTAAATTCTTTTAAAAAACCTTTGCTAACATTAATTGATTTAGAGTCTATATCTATCAATTTCCCTGATTCTTCATCTAGTAAATGATAGTGGTCAACAAGGTTGTTATCATAAAATGATTTGCCTGAATGAGGAAATTTATATTCTCTCAAAACACCCGCATCAGTTAATGTCTTTAAAGTATTGTATATAGTAGCTAAACTTAATTTTGGGAAATGCTGATCAACCCAAGTTTTTATTTCATCGGCCGTCGGATGATCACCTTGGCAAAGCACAAACTGGCAAATAGCTATTCTTTGTGCAGTAGGGTTTACGCCTACATTTTTCAAAGAATCGACAATATCGTCTTTTGTTAAACAAGCCTGAACTTTATTTTTCATTGCTATCCACCCTCTATTTAGAATAGTTCTAATTTTAGAACAATTCTAAAAGAGTCAAGTTTATTTTTGAAATATAAGGAAATATTCTTAGCTAAATTAAGCTAAAAGCAAACAATTCGGTCTATATGAATTGAGCTTGCCATCCAATAAAAGGCGGTATTATACAGATCAAGAATCAGGATCCAACCCGTAAAAATATTAAAACAATAGGATTTTATATGACATCCAGAACCGAATACAACAACCCTCACAACAAGGGCGAACTGGGATTACCCTACCACTATGAAATGGTTTCAGACCTAGCACGTGTAACCCCCTTCAAGCAAGCTATTCAAAAAGCAAGTAAAGGGAAGGTCATTTTGGAAAGTGGAACGGGTACATCTATCTTAAGTTTAATTGCAGCAAATGCCGGTGCTAAGGAAGTTTTTTGCATTGAACTTGATCCTGTTATTGCCAAATTTGCTCAAAAAAATATTGATAAATCTGGATTCAAAAATATTCACTTAATTCAAAAAAATACACTGGAAGTCACAGCCGAAGATATGAACGGACTAAAAGCAGATGTCTTAATTGCTGAAAACTTAAGTACTTGGGAAGTCACAGAACCACAGTTACAAGTTATGAATCACATGGTTGAAAATTTATCTATTAAAAATCCAATTTGCATTCCTTCAATCATAGAAAATAAAATTGAACTATGCCAAACTCAATATATCTTTGAAGATGTGATTGAGCTAAGAACCTCATTTTTCGAATTCACTGGCATAACCAAACCCAAAATTATTTCAGAAATAAAAACGTATTCAACAATCAACATGAATCAAGTAAATCAAACAAGCTTCAAAGAAACCGTAACCTTTACCGCAAAAGAATCGGGATGCGTAAACAGCATTAGACTAACATCCCCCTTATGTGTCTATGATGAGTTTACTTTTAATTCTTCCGACTCATTGATGCCACCGGTTATTTTACCACTACCAGAGGACATAGAAGTTCAACAAGGTCAAAAGGTCACTATCGCAATAGAATATACGACAAATTCCGATTGGGATAATTTTAAAGTAGAAATAATCAACTAACTTTTATGGTAGAAAAAAAACTTCACCAGTACCAAGAAATACTAGAAAGTTGGTACCCAGGACTCCAAGAGCAATCAAGGACATTAAAGGATATTATTAATGGTATGCCTGGTTACGAACAAAAAGATGTCCCTTTTTTTGTCTGGCTACTCGAAAACCCAAAAAGCCCTATAGCGATGCCCGGATACATTAGTTTATTTAACCATGACTGCATCCATATACTTTTAGGTAGAGGTCTGTTACCACAGGACGAAGCTTTTGTAATTGGTTTCACCATGGGTAATAATTCGAAAGTTCGTAATTACCATTGCTCCATTTTTAAATTTTTCTCACTTTATTTATATCCCCCTAATTTTAAATTACAGAAAAGGGATTTATTTGCCTTTGAATTAGGATTTAAGTATGGTCGAGAACGTACAGTAAGAGATATAAACAAAATAGATTTTAATGAATATTGCCAGCTACCCATAAGAGAAGTTCGGGATAAAATGAATATTCAAAGGTCTGATTTAATTGAAATGAGGAAAACGGAACACGGCATGATTCCTGACTCTAATGAATCCAAAAGACTCTTAGATTTTTCGTAATTTTAAACCATTTAGCCTGCTATATCTCTTTTAAACTTGAATTAACCCTTATTTCAGACTAACCTAATATAAACAACTTATTCAAACATAGGTTTTGCCAATGAAAGATTATGGTCTCGCAGTAGGAATCATCTTAGTTGTTGCCATCGGGTTTATCATTCGAGCCGGCTGCTCCCCCTCAAACAATTCAATTTTAGACGACTTTATAGCTCTAGAAATACAAAACATCCCGCAGGCTATTACAGACTCTCGAGGCCTAATTGAGGAAATTGAAATTTATAAAGATGACGAAGGAGACGGCATTATCTATGAGTGTTATCTATCTGAAGATTCAGGGGTAGACATTGATCAGTTAACTGAAGAACGCTGCCGTGCCGGAATCAAGCTTGCCCTAAAGGTTAGCCCTCAATATAAATTCTTAAAATCATTGTTAGATAAAGGAATTTATATGGTTTATAGGTATAACGATTACGATGATGAATTTTTGCTTGAAGTTATTATCGATAAAGATGATTTATAAAATTAAAAACCTCTGTTATTTTTGCTAACACGAATTCGATCCGAGTTGAATATGATTTAAATATTCACCATAGTCTTCAAGGTTTAAAGATTGACCTTCCTCTTCAATTTCTTGCTGAACCAACTTAATGTCTAATTCTCTTAAAGAAATATTCTTTTCGCATGATTGCTTCGCTACTATACCTGTTGCAAAACCGGTTTGCGCACATGTTGCCATTACTCGATAACTGCTCATTGCCATTTGATCACCACATAATCCACGACCAGGCACCAATATATTGACTGTATCTTTAGGTAACACGGCATTCAGCGGAATATGATAAGGAGGCACCATTGTGGTAATTCCGGTATCCGCTCTTTCCATTTTGTCCGGCCAATGAAAATCTAGATGGTAAGTTCCAACAGCTATGGCATCATCAAACTCCTTGCCATTTTTTAAGTCTTGCTCTGTCAAACTATACTCACCCATTATTCGATTACTTTCTCTAATTCCAATATGTTTAGAAGCAAAGGCAATCACATGCTGATCAAGCTTCTTGCCTTTATAACCCTTTGTTTGTAAAAAATAAACTAGACTCATCATTTGCCGACGTGCAAAAATTTCTACTTCTGACAATGCAATTGGATCCGAGGCATCAAATCCAACAACTTTCATTTTAACCTCTACTTTCCCCGTTTCGAATCGATGCAAACTAGTCATTGGAATTTCATCATCAGAATTCCATTCCTGACAACCTGGTAATAATTGCGGTTTAATTTTTTGGCCTGTATCCCACATGGTAAAATAAAGACTCATCGGCAGTTGTTTATTGACACCTTCGTTAATTAAAGGGATGCCCATTTGCTCAACAATTCTACAATCACCCGTGGCATCAATGAATTGTTTGGCACAAATTTCCATTTGCCCAGCACCTGTCGACACAGTAACTGATTTAATTTGTCCGTTTTCTGAATTCGTTTCTACTACATAACCTTTGAACATAATATCAACGCCAGCATCAACGCACATCTCTTGTAATAAATAAGCACAAGGTTCAAGTTCATAATCTAAACGATCTTTTTTAGGGTCATATTCTTGAATGAGTTGATGTTTTTCTAGTGTCGTAATTAATGATTTAAAAGGCTTGTTTACTCTTCTTGTATCCCCACAAAAACCAGCTACCCCACCAGCTGTTCCTTGCCCACCCAGCATATTACTCAATTCAATTAAAAGTACGGAAGTGTCTTTTCCTCGCGCACCTAAAGCTGCAAAAACCCCTGCAATTCCACCGCCGATAATGACGATATCATATTCTTTTTTTCCCACTTTTGCCCCACTCATAAACGACCTATACAACAAAAAGTATTATTAATTTAATATAAATCATACTTATATACTAAAACTATACTTATATTGAATTATAATCAAGCGAATTTAATTAAGCTGCCTCTTAAAACCTTATGTATTAATTTTTTTGCATGTCTATAATGTCAATTGAACGTGAACTACAATGAAAATTTCGAATTAATGAATGATGAGTTAAATTATGGATGCTAAAAAATGCCTAAAAGTTATCCATGAAGGCCTGCTAGAAGGAAATGAAATGCCTTCGTTGCCACAAATAATAATGGAAATTCAAAAGGCAACCGACAATGAAGACTCGAGTGTAAGCGATTTAGCTAGTATCGTTTTAGAAGATATTAGCCTAACAGGCAAGGTACTTAGAGTTGCCAATTCCGCCTATTATCGACGCTCATCACCACAAGTATCAACCGTTACTCAAGCCATTATTCTATTAGGCTTCGCAGAAATCCAACGAATGGTCATGGCTATTAGCGCATATGAATTTTTTGGCTTAATGACAAAAAAATCTAGCTTCAGAGATATTTGGAAACATTCTATGTGTGTTGGAATCTGTGCCCAAAGAATTTCAATTCTTAAAGGTGAAGAGTCCCCAGAATCTTTCTTTGTTGGCGGTCTACTTCATGACATTGGCAAATTTGTAATGGGACAATATTTTCCCGACGAATATGAAAAGGTCATAAAGAAAGTTAAGACCTCAGGAACCTATTCTGAAGAAGTCGAAAAAGAGATCTTTGGTTGCACACACCACGAGGTTGGTGGCCTCGTAGCAAAACAATGGAGTTTACCACAATCTATTTTAAAAGTTATTTATACTCACCGATTTACCACGCCATCAGAATTAAAAAGAAGAGACAAATTAACCCAAATAGTTTGTGTGTCAGATTTGATCGCTAAAAAAACCTGTGGTTATCGATTGGAACAAAAAAGTATTAAAATATCTACCATTCTCGCTATGTCAGAAAAAATTCTAAACGTTGGACAATCTGACATTATGGAAATTATCAATGATCTAGGTTCTGAAATAAATAAAACCGCCCATATGTTAGATGTTGCCATAGATGAATTGAAGATTGATCCTGGTGACGGATATGATGATTCTCACGAAGATTCAGAATCGAAAATTAAAAGCCGTAAAGCACCAAAATCAGAAAATGAAATGTTTTTAGATCTTTCTCTGGAAATTCAAGAGCTAACCATGTCTCGCGATATTGAATTTAAGGACATTTGTCATGATGTCCTGTACAAACTAAAAACTGTTTTTGATTTTAGATTTGCAGGAATTTTCCTTATGAGCTCCAATGGTCAATTAAGTCCTATCTCTTTTCAAGGACCAGATGTTGATAAAGTTGTGCCAAAAATATTGTTCAAGACAGATGAGCCCACAATAATTTCTCATTCTTATGAAAATAATCAGATCTATTTATTAAACTCAACACTTCATCGCGAACTATCTTCTAACAGTAAATTAACAAGTGCTTTAGGATCAAGTAAAATCGCGACATTTCCACTGACACAGGGCAAAGAAGTTTCTGGTGTTTTGTTGACAGTAAAAGATCAACACCAAGAACATTTAAACCCACAGGAACAACGGGTTTTACAAGGCTGCGCACTTTCATTAAGTAATGCCTTATTTATGTCAAACCAAAAATAAAATTAAGCACAGGCTTTCAAAGATTCCAAACCCAACCAACAAGAATTCAATAAACCATCTGAAAACAGATTCAATATTTTACTTTTTTAAGCAGTTAGCTTTTGATGGCTAAGGGCACAAAGTTATAATGCCCGCTTTTTAATTGAACTAACTATTACTATAGGGGAATAATTAATGAATCGTGTTCAGCGAGCGATTATTAGTGTATCTGACAAAACAGGTATAGTAGAACTTGCCAAAAGTTTAAGTGATGCCGGTATTGAAATTTTATCAACCGGAGGAACATCAAAAGTATTGAAGGAAAATAATATCCCTGTGATAGAAGTATCTGAATTTACGGGATTCCCGGAAATCATGGATGGTAGAGTAAAAACTTTACAACCAAAAATCCATGGCGGGATTTTAGCCGTTCGCGAAAATGAAGAACATGTAAATCAAATGGCGACTCATCAAATTGAGCCCATTGATTTATTAATCATTAATTTATATCCTTTCGAAGAAACCATTAATAAACCCGACGTAACTTTTGAAGAAGCTATTGAAAATATAGACATTGGTGGCCCGGCAATGTTAAGATCAGCTGGCAAAAACCACAAGTATGTTGGCGTCATTGTGAATCCAAAACACTACGAGCGTTTAATAAATGAATTAAAAGAAAATGACAATACATTATCCCAAGATTTTAAAAGGGAGCTAGCCATTGAAGTTTTTGAAACAACCTCAAAGTACGATGGCATGATTGCTGATTATTTGAAAAAACAAAGCGGATGTACAGAACTTAGAGACCAAATATCATTAGGACTAGAAAAAGTAATCAGTTGTCGCTACGGTGAAAACCCTCACCAAGAGGGTGCCTTATACGAACTTAAGCAAGCTACTGAACCTGGGATTGCAGCTGCAAAACAATTACATGGCAAAGAGCTTTCATACAATAATATTTTGGATGTAAGCGCAGCATTTTCAATGGCTAGAGACTTTGAAGAGCCAACGGTTGTCATCATTAAACACGGAAATCCATGTGGTTTATCTTCAGATGATAATATAGAAACGGCCTTATTAAATGCTTGGTCTGGCGATCCAATGTCAGCATATGGCTCTGTTATAGGCATTAATCGAGTGATAACAAAATCACTTGCTGAAAAAATTGGCAATAAAACCTTTTTAGCAGAACAAGTAATACCAAAATTCAAAGAAGAAACCGGTGACGATGTAATCGTTTTAGCCGCGTTTGTCGAAGCTATTATTGCTCCAGGTTATGAACCGGAAGCACTAGAAATATTGCAAAAGAAAAAGAACCTCCGTATCATGGAGCAACCTCTCTTTAACCCCAAAGGAATCGAAGACTCTTTACAATTCAGAAGTGTTCCCGGTGGAATATTAGTTCAAAAAGCTGACTTCGGGAAAATTACTGAAAATGATTTAAGCGTGCCAACAAAGGAGCAACCAACTGATGAACAATTGCAGAGCCTTTTGTTTGCTGAAAAAGTAGCTAAACATGTCAAGTCAAATGCCATTGTATTAGTTAAAGGTAAAACACTTGTAGGTGCTGGGGCTGGCCAAATGAGTCGTTTTGATTCATGTAAAATCGCAGCTGAAAAAGCTGGTAAACGCGCAGTAGGCGCGGTGCTAGCTAGTGATGCCATGTTTCCTTCGCGAGACGGATTAGATGCAGCTGTTGAAACAGGAGCTGTTGCCATCATACAACCCGGTGGCTCTATTAGAGATGACGATGTTGTTGAAGCGGCCAATGAGCACAAAGTTCCCATGCTGTTTACAGGCATGCGACACTTCCTTCATTAGAAACGAAAACTGGAATTAAAAGCGAGATGATGAATATTTTACTAATCGGTTTAGGTGGAGCCTGTGGAGCGATCACTCGCTATTTGCTAACCATGGCTTTATCTCCTTTAGGACAAAGCTTTCCCAAAGGAACTTTAATTTGGGGAACTTTATTAGTAAATGCGCTAGGGTGTTTTCTAGCTGGTATTGCCATGTCATTAAAAATGAAGCATCCAGAAATGAATCCTCTTTGGTTAAATGGAATTATGTTTGGGTTTCTGGGTGCCTTAACAACATTTTCAACATTTACGTCTGACAATTTTAAACTCTTTGCTGAAAATCAAAATGGCCTATTATTTACAAATATAGCGATGAATTTAGTCACCTGCTTTTCTTTGTTAGCCGTGGGATACTATTTCACCAATTATTTGATCCAAAAAAGTTAAGAAACACTAAACTTTCTTATAGTTAATTTTCTAATTAGCCTTATTATTTTGCCTTTTATTTCGACTTCAAGAATCCAGTGAACCATGAACCTATACAAACGTTAAATGAATAAAATCACTATTAAATTGAAAGATAACTAATGAGTAAAAATTTTTATGTTGTTTTAAGTATTATTTTTTTATGTAATGTAATTGCTATCTCTCAAGAAAATAAAAAAACGCCCGCACCAAAAAGCGAAGACAATTACAAAGTAGATCTAAAGAATAAAAAAATTGAATTTGGAGCTGAGTTAATTTCAAGCAAAGAAATGCTTGAAGTATTAGCTTGTACAGAAAGAGGCCCTACACATGAATCAGTTTTCTTAATTCCTTCCATAGGTAAAAAACTTCATAGTGGATTAAAATCTATTGGATTAAATGATGCTACTATATGGCAACTTCCCGTCAAATCAGGTAAAGCTGGGTTTGATTTAAGCCTAGGAAATAAAGTCGTCATGAAAGTCTACTGGAAGGGTCAAAAAGAATCCGAAGCAATCTTTGTTGAAGATTTGCTTGTTTATAAATCCACTCAAGTTCCGATGATGATGCGCGGTTGGACATTCAAAGGCGATTTAGTCACTAAAAATGGCAAAACTTCTCCGCCAGATAATGTTGAAATTTCATTGGTTAATAAAGGAAGAAAAAACAGTCCGGTAATTTTATTATTGAATCCATCTAATTTTCTTGCCGTTAGTGAGCCAGAATATGTTGTCGCAGATAAATTTAAGAAATTATTAAAACCGATGAATGACCCAAATAAAAATAAAGGGATCATCGTTATGCAACCAATGAACGAATCCCAAATCGTTTCCATGAATATCAAACGCTACCCAAATGATCAAGACATATTAAAGAAGAATATTAGTGTAGCTAAAGAAATTGATGATTTAAAATTAAAATTTATCAATGAGATTAGAGATAAAATGTTTGCCGTCATCAAAGCTGGCAGCGATCCAAAAATATCAAAAGAAGATCAGACAAAATTAATTGCAGCATTTAAAAAAATAGAATTAGCATCACAAGTTATATTACACAAAATTCACTACCTATATTATATGATGTTAAAGGTTGAACTCGAAGTAATTGAAAAACATATGGATAAAAAGAGTGAAGCCTTTAGTGAGTTTAATATTTATTCGCTGGAATTAATAAAATGCGTGTCAGAAGAAAAAAGGTATGTATATGAAGGTTACGTCAATAAATTAAAAGAATTTCTACTCATTCAAAAAAATGATAAAGATGGTGCTAAAAAGATGCGGCTTCAAATCTTAATGGATAATGCCAATGCTCGAATTCAACAAGTTAAGTTTAGGCCAATACTTTTAGCCGGTCAAATCAAAGCTGATGAAGCACGATTAAAAGAAAAGGATGTTATCGAAAGCGTTGTGGTAAAAGATTCTATCTCTAAAAGTGTTAATAGAGATAAGCTAGATAAGCTTTTTTTCGAAAAAACATTAATTAAAGAAAATATCAAAATTAAATTATTAAAATCTATTCAACAAGATTTGAGTATCGAAAAAAAGATCACTGCCGATCTAGTTGCTTTTAAAAATGCCACCATTGATGTCTGCCAAATCAAATTAAACATTCAAAAAATGGGATATAAAAACCGTCTTGTCATTTTAAAAGAATACCTTGAAGAAGATACGCGCGATCAAAAATACTACATTAAAGAAATCAAAAAAGCCAACGACAATTTAAAAATAACATACGATCGCACAAAAGCCTTAGAAGATTCTCGCAAAACTTTTAACACCGACACAACCGATTGCTTCACGTTTGAAGAAAAATATAAGAAATTGCTCAATTAACTTCATTTCGGTTTTACAGTAAACTTTTTAAATTTAGTGAGGGGCTTCTTGGCAATCTTCAGATTCAGCCCTTTATTGCCTTGAGCTATCTCTTTGGCAAGTTTTCGATCCCTTTGGTTATGAAAATAAATATAAGAAGCCACTGGCAACTTTGGTGCATCCAGCTTAACCCACTTTATACTCACAAATAGATCGACTTTTTTTCCAAATATTAATATTGATGAACTTATATACTCTGACATTTTGAAGGCCTTGGTCTTCTCATCGTATATGCTCATAAAGGCACAACTTTCAAACGATAAACTTTTTCTGCCTTTTTCAACAGAGCCTTCGATCATAAAATTTTGTTTTCTTGAATTAGCTTTTTCTCCAAGTCTAAAAACAGTCTTTTCATATTTCATTAATCCCGTTTTTGGAACGGTGAAGGTGAAAATGAATTCTGATGATATTTCGCAATCCACCACAGAACCGCTAGCCCCTTTATCCTTCCACGATTTTATAAAAAAATTAGTATTATAGATTTCAGCTTTTGAACCTAACCGCAACATGACTAAAGGCGGAACACCCAAAAACAAAACCTTTTTCTTAGATTTTTTCTTACCGATTTTTAGCGTTCCTATGGATACAAAAGCAGGAAACTTCTTAAAGCCTTCTTCCCCCGGTATTTCAAAAGCTTCAATTTTCACTCCAGGCTTAATTGTCAAGCTTACTCCCTTTTTAATAACGAACCCTATTGTGGTATAAGGTTTTTTTCTTGGCTCTAAGACCAAGTCTTTTGTAATCTCTTTGGGAATATCATAAGAGGTCACTTTCTTTTTCTTAGGTTTCTTTTTAGGTGCACAAATGAGTACCGCAGGAATAAGTAAAACAATTAAAAAAATCCACCTCTTGTTCATGTTAACCCTTTCAATAATGATGCTTAAGCTTTAAATTAAAAGTCTGTTTCTAAAAAGTTCTACTTAAATTATATATTACAAAAATACACATAATAAACTTAATATTATTCAAATAAGAACTTTAGACTAACTTAAAGAGGATCTAAGACATACTAGTAAAATAAAGTGAGAATAGTTATGATTAAAAAGGACTAAATCCTTCAAATATTTGTATAAAACATTGACCACCAACATAACAGGAAGAACAAAAATAAATTAATTGACTGGCCATTTTATTTTATTGGTAAATAATTTTATAATATAGAAAATAGGGCCGTCTTAAATTTTGGCGATTACATGAAAGATTCTAAAATGAATTTAAAGATTTCAATTATACTATTTTTTTTATTGTTCCACGGCACTACCATATTATTTTCAGATGAAGCCAAGGGCGTTGTCATTAAAAATGTCGCCTGTGTTAAGTCGCCTGGAACACACTACAATTTATTCTTACCATCAAATTATGATGCCAAAAAGGAATGGCCATTGATGTTTATTTTTAGTCCCAGTGGTAATGCAAATCCTAGTATGTATCAGGAACAAGCTGAAAAGCTAGGGTGGATTCTCATTGGTAGCGTGGAATGCAAGAATGGCCCAATGGACCCAATCATAAAACATCAGACAGCTTTAATGGAAGAGGTCGAAAAAAAATACTCGGTTCATCCCCGTAGAATGTATGCAACAGGGTTTTCTGGTGGATCTCGAATGAGCTTTCGCTTGATGTATACCTATTCCAATAAATTTGATGGTTTAATCCCAGTTGGTGCCGGTGAAATGTCAGGTGGCCGAAAAAAAATGCCCTGGGCGACAATCTATGGTTTTGCTGGCAATACAGATATGAATTTAAATGAAATGAAAAGTCTACAGAAGTCTATCAACGGTAAAAGTGTTAAAAAGTTTATACTCGAAGAATTTCAAGGGGGACACACATGGGCTCCAAATCCATTATTAGCAAAAGCAATGATTTGGCTAGAAAAAGAATTTTATTTAAAGAGATCTCGTTTAACAAAACAAGATAAAAAGAATCGACTGCCCGCATTTCTAAAAAATATTGAAAATGACATTGTAAAAAAAGGCACCTCTTTTGAAGCGTTCGAGCTTTGCCAAGACATTGTTAAAAGCTTTAAATCAAACCCAAATGCAAAAAACATCAACAGCATATACAATACATTAAAAAAAGATGTTGTGATTAAAAAGGAAATCATGGCTAAAAAGAAATACTTAGCATATATTAGCCAATTTGGGAAGATTCGAAATCCTAAAAAAAAGCAACTCGTATCCTATTATCAGATATTCAAAAAAATTGGTAAAGCCTACCCTACACAAAAATATGGTTTGATGTCTTCCTCGAAAGCTGAGGCGATATTAGCTGATTCAAAAAAGTCAAAAAAATAGAAGTTTCCTCATTCACTTGAATTTTACGCTAAGTATTAACAATCAAGGGGGTGAGAGCAAATCCGAATCAATTAACATAATTCAATCTGATTTATTAAAAACAAACTAACCATATTAACGACAATCTCTCTCTCAAAAAGGACCGAACTATATTTCGAATTATGCATGAGTTGATAATATTAAAATCAGGGACATATATGCCCCAACATATTTCGGTTGCTATCATTAAATAGGTTAATATATTCTACCGCCTATCGAAATTCACACAAATTTAAAGGCCATTGGGTTATGCTAAAAATAATTCTAAATATTAGATTAATACTTTTCATTTTTCTTATTCTACTAATAACAAATTGTGGAAGTGGCGGTGGCAATTCAGTTGGCGACATAACTACACCAATTATTGATGCTGTTGATGAAGCTAGATTGGATGAACCTGGCGCACAAGTAATCAGTGAAATAAGTGATGAATACAATGTTAATATAAATACGCTAGGAAATACAAAAGTTGTAAAAGCTGGGACTATAGTAGAACTAAATGAAACTACCGGCGAATTATCATTATCAGACTCCCTTGATACAGTTGAAATTGGAGCCATTATTGTTGGAAATGAAGAAAATCCCTTTCTAAGAAAGGTTGTTTCTTCAAGTACAGATAGTACGGGGAAATTAATAATGGTAACTGAGTCTGCTGTATTAGAAGACATCCTGCAAGACGGAACACTCTCACTAACAATAAATCCACAATGGACACAGGTTACAAAAAAATCGTCTGTAAGTAATAAGAAATATGCCACGGCTTCTGATGGAACAGTAAACCTAAACAACACTACTTTATTTAATATAAAAATGGAGAATGGTTCTATCGACTGGTCTAAAAGCACGATATTAGATGTTAGTTATAATGATGAACCAAAGTCCGATGATGGGAATGCTAAATTTAATGTTAGTACAAATACAAGTGGCGTTTCCGCAAAAATTTTAACGGGATCATTTAGATTCGTACCTGCCGCAACAGCAGAAATTGACTTTGGCTTTTTATCAGTCGATAGCTTTGAAACGTCCTTTAAAGGGAAAGTTGTATATGATATTAAAGTAGAGCTTTCTGTCTCTAAGGGAGTTGATTTACTAAATTTCAAGAAGTCTCTTATTAAGTTTAAACACCCTATAATAATTCCAGGTACTCCACCAATCTATACAGAATTAGAACTTGATATCGCCGCAGGATTTAATGTAGAAGCAAATGTTGAAGGCACTTTTATCCTTGGGTTTAATTCTCAATATGATCTTGAAACAACGATGAAATATGAAAATGAAGATTGGACAATTACAAGCAACCAAAGCGCTTCATTTGAGCCTGTTGCTACTGCAGAGGTTACAGGTGTACTAAAAGCCAATATATTTTTAGAACCGACAGTGACTTTTCGGTTTTTTAAATTAGCTGGTCCCTATATTTCCTTTAAACCTTATGTTGAAGCAGGCATTGAAGAAATAACAGGGAGCGATATTACTGATTCTGGAAGGTTTTTTCTAAATGCTGGTGTTTCTGGAAAAGTGGGAATCAATGCAAAGTCTTTCAGCAGAACATTGTTAGATGTTAATAAAGAAATCTTTGATATTCCTGACGTTCCGCTAATTTATGAAAAAATTATTTATAATAAAATACCCAAAAATATTGTTGCAAAAGAAGGTGATAGCAAAACCACTTCTACATGGGATGACATTAAAGATGCAACCTCCTATAACCTTTATTGGTCAACAGAAAAAGATGTGACAACCTCTGACACTAAACTTGAAAATGTGACTAGCCCCTATGATCATAAAGAACTAACTAATGGAGAAAAATATTATTACATTGTAACTGCTATAGTAGATGCTAATGAAAGTGGTCCTTCCGATGAAGTCTTTGCGACTCCAGTTGGGCAAGTTCCTGATGCCCCTACGAATGTAGTTGCTGTGGGGTCGTGGAAAGAAATCGCATTAACATGGGATCTCGTAGAAAATGCGACTTCTTATACAATTCACTTTAAAGATTATTTTGGAGTAGATATTACGTCAGTTGATATCGATGATCCTAATGTGGAAGACGTTACAAGCCCTTACACATTCACAAATCTTGTGGAAGGAAGAGATTACTATTTTGTTATTGTTGCACATAATAAAACTGGTGCAAGTGTCGTTTCTAAAGAAGTCACTTCTAAGACTTTAACATCAGAGGTATCTATTGAATCGGCTCATGAAAAAATTACGCTTTCTTGGAATACAAGCACTGGAACCAGTACTTATAATGTTTATTGGTCTAGTACTAAAGGGGTAACAACTTCAGATAACAAATTTGAAAGTGTTTCAAGTCCTTATGTTCATACAGGACTAACAAATGGACTTAAATATTATTATATCGTTACTGAAGTAACAGCGACAGAGGTCACCTTACCTCTTGAGGTTTTTGCTGTAGCAGGAGCTGTTCCCGACGCACCTAAAAACTTATCCGCAACACCTCATGTATATAATGTTACCTTAACATGGGATCCAGTTGATGGTGCAACATCTTATAATCTGTATTACGATTTTTTTAAAGGTGTGAGTAAAAGTGATGATTCCAGTATTAAAAATATTACCAGCCCTTATAAGTTCACTGGTGAAGTCGAATTTACATTCTTTTTTGTTGTAACAGCTGTCAATGATACCGGGGAAAGTCTTGTTTCGGAAGACGTTCGGGAAGGCCGCTTAAGTGTAAATACTAAGCCTGATGCAATCGTTTCTCGTGGGGATAGTCAAAATTCTCTTTCTTGGAATGACATTACTGAAGCATCTTCTTATAATATTTATTGGTCCACAAATCCAGATATTAGCACCTCCGATAATAAAATCTCTACTGAGAATAATTCGTATACCCACACAAACCTTACAAATGGTACAAAGTATTATTACGCTGTGAGTTCTGTGATAGAGTCTATTGAAAGTGCTTTGTCTTCTGAGGTCAGTACCACACCGAAAGAAGAAGAGACAAACACTCCGCCTCCTACAACTTCAATAGATGGTGCCTATGTCGTTATCGATGTCTCAGAAGGTGTCAATGCCTCTTCATATACGATAACAAATTTAACCAGTGTCCCAAGTGATTTGTTGACAAACACAGATGGACCATCAGGTGAAAACATTTATAAGTATTCAAAAATTATTTTAAGAAAAATTTCTGCAGGCTCCTTTGAAATGGGTTCGGAGGGTGAAGAATATATAGCATTCACTCATCAAGTTACTTTGACCAAAGACTTTTTTATTGGGGTTTTTGAAATAACTCAAAAACAATATCAACTTGTAATGGGTGTAACGCCTAGTTCCCAATCAGAAGATGAATTTCCGGTAGAAAATGTTTCCTGGGATGATATCAGAGGAGGTGATTGGCCGAATAATTCCAAAACACCTAACTCGGGGTCTTTTGTAGATGTCTTGCGATCGAAAACAGGTTCCACATTTGATTTACCAACAGAAGCTCAATGGGAGTATTCCTGTCGAGCTGGCACAACCAAAGATTTTAATAATGATACTGATAATTCAACACCTGCTTTTGAAAATGACCCAAACCTTGATCTTTTGGGATGGTATTCTGAGAACAGCAATTCAGACTATCATGAAGCCGGATTAAAGTCTCCTAATGCCTGGGGATTATATGATATGCATGGGAATGTATCAGAATTTTGCCTAGATCGATTTACATCTTACACTGCAAGTAATATTACAGATCCAGAAGGGGCAACGTCCGCAGATAATACAAGTGGGATCACCTACAGAATGCGTCGAGGTGGTGCCTTTTCCTTTCAAGCATCTTTCTGCAAATCAGTAACGAGAGGGTTTTTACAACCTGATAAATCAGGAAATATTACAGGGTTCAGACTTGCATTGAGGCCTTAATAAATTATTACCAAATGAAAACATAAACCCTGGTTCATTATCAGGGTTTATCTCAAATCATAAACGCTATATTTCAAAATTATTTCTTAAAGAACCTAACAAATGTAATTGTTATAAATAACGTCAACAACAGTGACCAAAGGTTTGAATCATCAGCATCTTCTTGATAGCTACATCCCCCGCCACTACCGGAAGTCGATACAGGGTCTTTAACAACATCTACTTCTGAATTTACCTCTGCAAAGTAGACATCTACAAAATGATCTTCTATAACATTATTGAATCTATAGGTTTCAACAGCACCTTTTGATACGCCATCAACAATCACATCAACAATTTTATGATCGTTGTCAACAGCAATTGAAATTAAAAGACTATCGCCTAGGGCTATTCCCGTGAAACCTTCTGGTGTTACAGTACCGACACCATTAACTCTCGTTAAAATTGTGAGTGCTTTTTCTGATTCAATAAATGTTGCTTGAATTTCATGGTTGGCGCTGATATGTGTAAAAACATAACTTGTTAAAGGGCCTTTAGAAACCCCATCAACTTCTACATTCAATACTCTAAATCCAGCATTAGGAATAATCTGAACCAAATGACTATC
Source organism: Planctomycetota bacterium (assembly GCA_002746535.1). Classification (GTDB taxonomy): domain Bacteria; phylum Planctomycetota. The sequence goes on along the minus strand of NVWA01000011.1, from coordinate 70,625 downwards.
ACCAGCGACAACAACCGTTTCATTGGCTGGTTGCAAAGCTCCATTTGATGAGGCATTTACCTTTATGGTATACGTTTCAGCATCTGCTTCGAAAACAACCTCTACCTTATGATCAGCAATAATATTACTCACCAATAAAGTTGAGACCGAACCAATGGATTCCCCATCTAACTTCACGTCTTTGATATGAAAACCATTTTCAGGATTAATCGTAATGGTAAAACTATTGCCATGCAGAACACTTGTATCCCCAACAATACTTGTTACCCCACCACTACTATGAGTTACATTCACATTATAGGACTCTTTAATTAAATCAAAAAAGGCCACGATGCTTTGGTCAGCCTGAACATTTATAAACATATAACTTAGAGACGATGTTATAGCTTTAGACTCACCATTAATCGTTAATTTAACTAATTGATACTCAGCATCTGGGTTGAATATATACGATACCGATTTGCCGGCTTCTATAGTGGTTTCTCCTGACGGACTAATACTTCCGCTACCCATAGAACTTGAACCTATTGTATAAGAAGCCTTATCTTCAGCGAAAATCACAAGAACAGTGTGATTGCTTGTTACGTCGCCAAAGTAAAGAGAAGAGACTGACCCAAGAGATTCACCATCAACTATTACATCTTGGATATGATGATTGTCGGATGCAAGAATCGTTAAACCTTGATCCGCACCTGAGATCACTGTAATATTCTGACTAGGGGTAACGCTTCCTTGCCCAATAATATTTGTAGTGATTAAATATTCGGCCTGATCTTTTTCAATGAAGACATCTACTAGCTGATCAGATTTTATTTGGCTCAAAGTTACACTTTTTACCACTCCGATTGAACTACCATTGATTTTCACATCGGCAATGTGATAACCATCTTTAACTAAAATTGCTATTGTTCCACTTTCGCTTGCTAATAATGATGTTGTACCAAGACTTGTGAGATCAATTGTTTCACTATTTTTCTCAAAGGTTACCGTCGTTTGATTTTTTTCAAAAGGTACATTTAGTACGATTAAATAGCTAACTTGGTCTTTAGCGAAAACACCGTGAACCGTCGTATCTTTTTGAATATTACTTAAAATAATATTGCTTTTAGCACCTTGGGGAACACCATCAATTTGAACATCAACTAAATGATATCCGCTTTGTGCCGTCAAATCAAATATTTGAGATGCTCCTGAAAGTACAACTTGAAAACCTGAAGGGCTAATGCTACCGCCTGTATTTGTGCTTCCAAAAACCACATAGCTAAGTTCATCTTTGACAAAGTCTACACTTAGCGTGTGGTAAGCTAAAACTGTACTGAAAATATAATCATCTAATACACCGACAGATATACCATCAACTTTTACGTCTGCCACATGATAACCCGTATTTGGAGTAAATGAAAATAGTTTATCAAACCCATGATCAACAGATACATTTCCACTTGGACTCACCGTACCAGAACCATTACTATTAACCGTTATCACATAACTTATTTTATCTTTAGAAAAATTCGCTTGAAGAGTATGGCCGGCGTTGACGGAGCTAAAAGTATGTAAGCTAATTGCTCCAAGTGATACACCATCAACAAGAACATCACTAATATGGTATCCCGCATCAGGAATAATTGAAACTACATGGTCATTGTTAACATCTACTGTTGTTGCACCTGCTGGTGAAACTGAACCACCGATACTACTATTGGAAACAATCGTGTATGAAGTTTGATCTTGAACAAACACTACTTCTATTGAATGATTATTATTTACACTGGTAAAGGTATAACTACTAACAACTGCCACTTTAACACCATCAATTAATAGTTCCTCAATATGATATCCTTCATTTGGTGCAATTGTAAAAGCCTGATTCGCACCGGCTATTACTGGTGTCGCTCCCACAGGTGATATGCTACCACCACTATTAGCAATAGCAGAAATGAGATAATCAGACGCAAGTGCTTCGATTTTAATTTCATGCTCATCCACAAATAATGGAGTAGGTAGTGTCATGCTATTAGCAACTCCTTTTGAATCCAATAAAGTCGCGCTGCCTTCTAATGTTATCGAAACAATACTTAGATCACTCGTTTGCTCCCCCTCTTCGACCAAGTAATCCAAACTTATTAATGTGCCGATCAAATGTCCGACAATTAAATCAACCCCGCTATTCAATGAGATCTTAATATCACCACCGGCTAAGGTAACTTCTCTTGAAAAATGCACCGCTAAAGGTATTGAGGCACCAATACCATAAGTGCCATCAACTGCTGTAGTTGTGATACTGATAATCATTGGATTTAATGTTTCAATTCGAATGTTTTTGTTGGCGCCTAAAGAACCTACTGCACCTGGATCAACTAACGTTGCATTGACTGGTATACTCAATGAACTATGAATTTTTCCGACAGCCGATGAAAACGCAGAAGCGCTAGCATAATCTAAGTCACTAGATACATCACCTTCTCTAATAACATAGTTAAAGGTCAATGTGTCAGAACCACTTCCCCCACCATAAATGGCAAATTTATTTGTGGCACCTGTTTCTAGCTCAACAAATGGTATACCTGTTACAAATACATTTTCAGAAAATTTAACTTCCAATGTAATCAATTGGTTTGTACCATAGATACCATCGTCATTCATTGCTGTTATGCTTAATACTGTCGGAACCGTTCCTTGAGTAATAAGAGTCATTAAACCTGTAGAAGAAGCTGCTAAGGCGTTGTCAGCAATATCAGATATTTTACTAGAGACACCATCGATGTTAATTGTTTCAACACCAAGAGCCACACCTGTTGTTTGTATTAGAACTCTAATAACAGTTTCGCCACCAACTAAAACATTTCCATCTGCTTTTTGGACTCCTGTAATAGTAACCCCAGTGGCAATGCCACCATTCTGATTAAATGTAAGAGAAAAACCTGCTGTTGTTACAGGGCCTGTGCCACCATTGTTATAAACACCTTCAATAAAAGTGATATCAACATAAGCATTATCCACCCCAAGAGCACCGGCAATTATAGATGGAGCATTAGCATCAATAACAATGGCACTATTATTTCCTAAAGAATTTGTAGTGCCAGGTGTTGGTAAAACTAATGTTGCGTTATTACCAGACCCGTCTTGTATAGTACCACCATTTAAAGTTAGGGATGTAGTTGAAACAGCATCAAGATCTAAGGAAGCATCTCCTGACACAATCGTATATTCAAAAATAATCTCTGTTGAACCTGTTCCGCTTTTATAAATTGCATTTCGATCTGTTGTCCCTGTTTCAAATAACAGTTGAGGACTACCAACAATAATAACATTTTCAGTAAACGTTATTTTAATATCAATAGTTTGGCCTGCCTTGTAATATCCATTTGCTGTAACAGCTGCTAAAGAAACGACCGAAGGACCTTCTAAATCAAATAATAATAAAGCACCTGTCGTAGTTGCATTCAAGGCAGGATTACCTGCTAAGTCATGAATTTGGTTTGTATTTGGAGTTACGGCAATTGTTTCTACACCTGAAACAGAACCAGTAACGGATAAACTTAATCGAAAAGTAGTTTCCCCACCCACACAAGGTGAGCCAGCTGTTGTTGTAACACCTGATATTGTTACTCCGGTAGCACTACCCCCATTGGAAACAAACGTTAAATTAAAATCAGCGACATTTAAACCACCCGTGCCCCCATTTGTTGTATAAACAGGTTCAGCAAAAGTGACATCAATAAAAGCATTTAATGCCCCGATGGCACCGCCCGTAATTGTTGGTACTACCGTATCAACAATGATCGTTTTAGAAGGATTTATATTGGTTCCTGGAACTACTAGGCCAACAGCATTCGTTGCATTGTCTGTCAATGTGCCCGCACTTAAAGAAACTCCTGTAGCATTTAGCGGGTTCGCATTTTCTGTTGCCAATACTGTATAGACACCTGATGAAGTTGTTCCTGTAAATGGTGTGATTGAAACTGAGCCACCAGAATTTAAGGCCACAACCAAATTACCACCAGATAAAGTAACAGATTCACTGAAATTTACTTGAACCGTAATGTTCTCACCTGCTCGGTAACTATCAGAAGATGACGTCGATAATATACTTGTGATAGTCGGTGCTGTGGTATCAATAACGATATCACTACCCGTATTAATATTTGTGCCCGGCAAAGTTGTTAATAATACATTGCCGGCTACATCAGAAGCAGTACCACTTACGGTAATAATTGTTCCTGATAGATCCGATGAATTCTCACCAGCCAAAACCGTATAGGTTGCTACTGCTGTTGTTCCTGTGAAACCTGTAAATACAACAAGTCCACCACTATTTAAATTAAGACCAATTGTCCCTGTTAATGTAATCGACTCACTAAAGGTTAATCTCACAGAAACATTACTACCAGCACCATACGATTCATCAGCCGAAGAGGATACTATCCCACTGACTTGAGGAGTAACGGTATCAATAATAATATCACTACCTGTATTTATATTTGTTGCCGGCATGGCCACAATCAAATCCTGACAATTACTGTCTGTGGCTGTTCCAGATAAAACAATATTAGTTGCTGATAAATCAGCACTATTTTCACCGCCACTTACCGTATAAACTCCTTGAGCATAGGTGGCATTATTAAAGGCGTTGATAGTGATTACCGCACCTGTATCTAAAGTAACTCCCATAGTTCCTACTAAGGTCATAGCAGTTGAAAAGTTCAACGTAATATCAATATTACTTCCGGCTTTGTAACTTCCATCAGAGGTTGATGAAGTAATAGAAGTAATGGTTGACGGCAAAGATATGCCAACCCAATTGGTATTGTTTCCTAGATCTTCAGAATTGACCGCTAAAATGGCTTTGGCGAAACTAGCATTACTTCTTTTCACGGCAACTTTATTACCTAAAGTAGATGTCCCGTTTAAAGTTAACTCCCAATCAACGGCAACGTCACCAACACTTCTTAAAAGAGATCGATTTCCTTTGGTGCCATTAGATCCCATTGTCCCCGCAATAGTAATTCCATTGCCACCACCTGTAGCAAACTCATGTGTTTTACCGGCACCAAAAGTTAAACTATAAAAATTAGTTGCCAGATTAGTCACCACTGCCGTTACCGCCGAATCAGAATAGACAACATTTGAGCTTGTCGCACTCAAAGATACTGTACCTGTTATCGTCTCGTTACCTTTTAATTGCAAGGTATCGCTAACTGTTAACGTTTTTGTTCCAATATCAAAATCAAATCCTGCTAAATCTAAGGTACCATTAATGACTTTCCAGTCGCCTTCTTTCGAACCACTAAGCGCTTGTGTTAAGATGACAGAGCCACTAGGTTTATTAATTTCAAATCCACCACCCGGAAAGTCCGCATTTGCAATACAAGTTACATTTTGATCCCCTGTACCATTTAAAATAAATTTAAGTGTATTTGTAGACATAGCCGGATCATTAAAGATAAAATCGCCCCCAACTTTAATTGGATTACCAGTCAATGAATTTGAGCTCGCCAACTCAAATCTGTTTGAAACAATAAAATCAGAAATCAATGTAAAATTTCCAGCTTTTGAAAGTCTAACATCATAGAAAGTTATAGCTGATAAGTCCAAGGTTGCCGAGCCACCAATAAAATTAACTTCACTAGTGCCTGCATCCCAGGTACCTTGGGTGTAAGACATTGTAAAAAGTTCAATATCATTTAGCAAAGTTAATGTGCCTGATGGCTTATCAAGACCTAGAGCAGGAACAAATCCATCAGCAACGGTAGAAGAAATCGATTGGGCACCAGCGCCATTGGCCGTAAATTTCGTTGAACTACCCGAAAAAGTACTGTCTTTTAGAGTCAAATTCCCACCATAATAAACAATACCAGTACCTGAATAGTTATGTATCGTTGTTATGATAATATTATTTGCTGCCGATAAAGTACCATTGATTGTTTGGGATGTACTTCCGTTAAAATCAATATCATACATTAAGGGATTACCGGTGTAAGTATGCACAACCCCGTTTTGTGAAAATCGCACAGAACCATTATTGTGTGTAAATGTTGCGACACTAGCATCAATTATATTTGCTGCACCCGCAAGTGTTGTCAAGCCTGATGAGGCGACATAAACACCGTTTGTCAGCGTAAAGTTTTCACATGTAATGGCAGAAGAACCACCAATAAAAGTACCACCTGACTGCAACCAACCACTTGACCCAATAGCCATTGTGTTTGCGTTTTGGCTAATAGTACCGGCATAAGTCGATTTTAAATCAAAACCTTGCACATTGACAGCAACATCAACGCTACAGCTAGCATTTGAGAAACAACTAAAGACAGCAATGTCTGTATTTCCAGGAACAGCATTTCCATACCAGTTTGTAGCTACACTAAAATTGCTGTTCGTTCCGCCTACCCAAAATGAATCTGTCACCGTGATCAAGCCGACCCAATTGGTATTATTCCCCAGACTATATGAGTTAGTTGCTAAAACAGCTTTATTTAAGCTGGCATTACTTCTTTTAACAATCACTTTATTAGCTAAGGTTGATGTGCCATTTAAGGTTAATTCCCAATCGATTGCCGCATCGCCCACACTTCTTAAAGTAGAGGCATTGCCACAGCTACCATTTGATCCAATTGTACCCTCGATAGTAATACCATTGCCGACACCGGATGCAAATTCATGAGTTTTACCTGCCCCTAAATATAATCCATAAAACGTATTCGCTAAATTGGTTACATTCGCAGTAACAGCGCTGTCATAATAAGTGACCGTAGAACTTGTGGCGCTAATCGTAAAATTAGCATTCACATTCGCATTAGTTGTTACACCATTTACTGTAATCGTTTCAGATCCTTTCAATGATAAACTATCATAAACAGTAAAGACATCTTTAACGGTTAAATTAAATCCTGCCAGATCTAATTCACCATCAACAAGTTCAAGATCCTGACCCGCTGTTTCTAAATCAAGATTAGCAGCTAACGTTACTTTTCCCGAAGTTTTATTAATAATATAATTTCCACCGGGGATAACACCTGAGGTATAATTTATTACCTGGTTATTGGTTCCGGTAAATGTTAGCGGAGTTGTTCCTCCAAAACCAACAGCTCCAAAATCAACATTGCCCTGAAGTTCAATTGAGCCACCATTAATAGCAACTCTGTTCACAGATGCCGGATGTACTTTTTCTGATTCCAAAACAAAATTATTCAAAACAATTAAATTGTCTGAGCCCTGAAGATTAAAGGTACTTTTTTCGGTAGAAGAGTTTCCCCAGCCACTCAATGTCAAATCATAGACTGTCAGCGAATTTACTACATCAACAGCAATTGTTTTAGTAGCCGCCCAACCAATCAATGGGCTCAATACTAACTCACAATTATTAAGGTTAAGTGTGCCACCGCCAATTGTAAAATCACCTCTAACAGTAAACTTACCTGTAGGAATATTAACCGTACCAAGTATTAGATTAAATTCGGTACAACTAAAATTAACATTTCCTCCTGCTGGTGAAAAGCTTCCTGACGTGTTAACAACAATACCTGGAAGAGCCTCAGAATTGGTATCAGTATATGTTTGAGCACTATTTCCTGTTATCGTTACAGTAGTCGTTCCTCCATAACAAATATCTGTGGCACTTATATTCCCTTTTAAATCTATAGTACCACCATTAGTGTAGATAATGTCCATATTCGCTAATTCTTCTGTGATTTCAAAGTTACCATTAACAACTAATGTATCCCCAGTAGCAATTACGATGGTGTGTTTTTCGACACCAGAACCGCCGGTGCCAGAATACTTTAGATTATTTAAACTAATAGATGTGTTAACATCAATATTAGTTGTAATAGAATTATTCCAACCAGAAGGACGAACGATGCCAAAAGTTCCGCTATTGTGAGTATAGGTACCACTAACCTGAGTAAAGTCATCTAAGCAAATAAAATCTCCCGATGGAGCCGTAAAGGCACCTGAAGTAAGCGTAAAACCATAAGAAGCAAAGTAGGTTTGGGCTGTGTTAGGAGCTAATGACCCTGATGTGTCTAATTCAACTTTTGGAAAATAGCCCGTTGTTCCAGAAAACTTTTGTGTTGTATTACCATTGACTTTGATTAAAGCTGTGCCACCAAATGCGTTTGTACCAACTGTTAAATTTCCTCTTACCTCTACAGTTCCAACATTTAATTGTACACTTTCTAAATTAACATTGTCCGCAAACATTTCAAAGTCATTCATGACAATGATAGTATCACCTGCACCAATGTTATAGTCTATAGTTTCAGTTACTGTGCTTGCTGTTCCTGAAACCTTGAAATCATATAGAGTAATACTATTATTGACTTCTATCATCTTGGTATGTTTTGCAATCCAAGGTACTGGATAATTCAAATAGAATCGTCCGTTATTATGAGTATAGGTACCACCCGTATTATCTAAACTATACAGTTTTAAATCTGCTGATGTAGAAGTAAAATTACCTCCTGCCAAAGTTAACTCACCTGTAATGGCAATCTCAGAATTTCCGCCAGCAAATGTTCCACCAGTTTGTGAAAAACCTGAATCACCAATTGTCATCGTATTACCAGCTTGTTGAGTTAGAGTACTGCTATAGCTGCCTTCAATAACTAATCCGCCAATATCAATGTTGCCATTTACATTACAGGCGATTGAATAGGTCCCGTGCAAGATCGCTGTCTGAGTATCGTTCGGAGCCGTACCACCAAACCAGTTTGTATCTTCTGTAAAATTATTATTTGTAGCACCTGTCCAAGTAAATGCTGACGGAGCCACTATCCCTACCCAATTTGTATTATTCCCCATATCAACCGAGTTCGTTGCTAAGACCCCTTTATTACCGCCGGCATCACTATGCTTAACGATGACTAAGTCTGCCAATGTAGACGTTCCGTTTAAGGTCAATTCCCAATCAACGGAAGCGTCTCCAACACTTCGCAATATTGAGCGACTTATAGATGAGCCATTGGATGCTAAAGTACCTTCTATCGTGAGTCCATTCCCTACACCGGATGCCATCTCGTGAATCTTTCCGCCACCAAAATTTAAATCAAAAAATGTTTGGGACACATTAGTTACAATTGCCGTAACCGCACTATCATAAAAGGTTACTGTGGAGCTTGTGGCACTTAAAGTAAAGCTACTGTTCGCATCTGCATTCCCAGTAGTTCCATTAATTGTTAACGTTTCATTTCCTTTTAATTTTAATGTATCATATATGGTAAGAGCATTGCCATGAGAAAAATCGTAACCATTCAAATCAAAGGTGCCGTTAGTCACAACAAAAGATCCGCCACCATTGGTGATGGATGCATTAGAGCCAAGGATTAATGAACCAGCCGTTTTGTCAATATTAATCGTTCCGCTTGATAAAGTTCCCGTTGTCTGGTTAAAAGCTTGATCAGACGTACCATTAAACGTAATTGTTGATGACCCTCCAACAGCTGTATCGGTATTAGTAAAATCTCCACCAACATTTAAAGTTCCGTTTAACGAGGCTACACTCGTCATTGTAAAATCATTTTTTACATTCAAAGTATTAATATTAATCGTACAAGTTGGGCAACGATTTAATTCTAAATTATAAAACTCAAACGCACCTGCATTGAGAGTCAAATGATCACTACCATTAAAATCAACCGTAGACGTTCCCTCATTAGTAAGACCTGCAGTATAAGTGAAACCTTTATAGATTTTAAAATCAGAAAGAAAATTCAATGTACCTGAAGCTTTATTGATGGTCATTCTAGGTAGAACTCCTGTGAAGTTTATATTCTGATCTCCGGTACCATCAAAGGTTACCGTGCCACTTGCATTGGCACCACCTGAACCTAACAAATCCCCTCTTAAATTTACCGTACCACTAATTCCCCCCGATGATGTTAATGTTAAATTGCCGTCCACAGTAACAGTTCCGCCAAACCCACAAGAAACGCATTTGTTAATAATTAAATCATTGAAGGTAGTATTTGTTTGGCTAATCGAAAAGTGATTCGATCCTTCGAAAGTAAAGCTACCTCCTGAAGGCAAAAGTATAAGACCAGCACCGTCAGTAAAAACCGTCGTATTTGTCGATGTCACACTTTTTGCACTACCCGGATCAAAGGTACCGCCAGTCAAAGAGTATATTCTCGCTTGAAATAAAGCCGTAGAGGTTAAGATACCACCGGACATAGTGCAGTTCCCGGCTACTACAAAAGAGTCTGCCGAACCTGTAAAAGTACCGGCCGCCATTATAAAATTACCGCCACCAACATTGATGGCAAAACTTGATTGTTGAGTTATTGTCGATGCGTAAGTAGCAGCTATATCAAGGCCTTGAACATTCACCGCAATGTCTATTGAACAAGCGCCCGAATTATTAGTAAAATAAACTTGATCACCTGCACCAGGAACAGAAACACCTGTTGTACCATTATCAGTCAAAGACCATTTGCTGGTATCATTCCAATTGCCTGAACCTACGTAATAACGGTCGGCCGAATACAGCATATTTTGGCTACTAAATACAAGCGCCAATAAAAAGCTGATTCTTAATAGGTATTTGAAAGATTCGCCCATAATATAGACCAAAAAAGTTACTACAGATTTACTACGCATTAACTACGTATTAACTAAGCATTAATTCTATTATCACCCTGAAAAAGGACCTATTCAAGAGACACATGCCCAAAAGTGTTATAAAGCAGTAATATTGTTAAGAGAAATACACAATGAGACATTAACCCAGGCAAAATATACAATAAGACTATTTCATACATCTCCATCAATGAGTTAAAGAAAATTCTGTTTGAGATTCGTTTAAAGGCAATTCGTTTTATAATGAAAGATCTTACTCTCTTATCTATTGACCTACCTATAGATCGTCAATAAAATGCACAAATAATTGAATTCCAAAAGATCTCATCATGACGAATTACTTACTAAAATTAAATATACTTCTTTTTTTATTTTTGTTATGTATTGTCACAAGTGCGAATGAAAAAAAAATCGAAGAACTTAGCGTAAGCATTAAAGAAGACCCCTCTCAAATAAAAAATTATTTCTTGCGAGCCTATGAATATAAAAAAATAAAACAGTACAAAAAAGCAATTGGTGATTATGAAACAATTTTAAAATTGTTTCCAAACACTAAAAGCGCCAAACGCTTTAGACTCCATCTTCTATTACTTTCAAAACAATTTAAAAAAATTGAAAAGCTATATGCTACATCTAATGCCGAAAGCGAAAAGGGCAAAAGGAACCTAACCCGTGGGTTGTTGGATATGGCAAATGTGAATGAAATAACAGGTGAAGCTCAAGTAAAATATCTCAAAGACAACATCATAACTAATTTTCACTTGCTGAATAAACATCAAAAATATAGCGCAACAAAAATAACAGAAAAGATAAAACAATACCCCGCCGCTATTGAATGCTTAATTAAAATATTAAAAGAAGATGATTCGAAAACATACTTCTATATTTATCTAGGTAATCTTTATACAAAAAACAAACAATATGACCTCGCATTAAAAGCATTAAAAAAAGGAATCTTCAGAAAACCTCTAGAACCCTTTTGTCAAAATCACATTGCCTATCAACTATTAACTTATAAAAATAAAAAGGAAAGAAGAGTCAAACTCGCCCTAAAGATTGCTCTTAAAGCCAGTAGTGACTTTAAACAAACTAACGAAGATATTGAAGACACTTTAGGCTTAGCCTACTTTTTAAATGGAGATATAGAGAAGGCTATCATCACTCAAAAAAGAGCCAAAAAAATAACTGAGAAAAAATCAAAGGTCAAAGGGAATTTTCATAAAATTCATCGATCTGTAAAATATCAGGATATCACAAAACAACTTAATAGATTTTTAATGGCACAAAGAAATATAGAAAAGAAAGAGGATAAATAAATGTTTTTATACCGACAGAGACCAGATCCTTGTTTAAACGAAATAATTTCTGCTGGTTTAAACATGGCCGTCGCCTATATAGATGTTTGGATAAGAGGAGACATGGAAACAGAAGAAGGCAAATGGGTTCAAACTTATTTGAGAGGTGGTCTTGCAAGCCTTGACCATCCAGAAGTCATCAACAAAGAACACGTATGGCTACAAACCTATTTTGGTAATGACCTTGAAAAAATGTTCGCACCAAAAAATCTTATCATCGAATTAAAAAAACTAATCAACGCTAATGAAGAAGAGAAAATATTTTGTTTACAAGAATATCACCATTTAATTGTCTACTCCTCAATAGAACGATATATCGAAGTTCATAACGATGAAGTTGAAAAAAATAATTCACCAAAACTGATACAAAAAACAAAAGTTGAGATAATCGATTTTGATTTGTTGGTAGACAACTATTATCAAAGTGTTGACTTCCTTATGAATGAAATCGCTTTTGACCCTGAAGCTTTGAACGATATCATCGGAGTCCAAAAAACAGCCTCTGGGCCCGTTTCTGGCTATAAACCTCACCCAAATGAATTGATTCTCGAAGAAGCTACTCAAGAAGAGATCCAAGACATGAATTCTGACACAGTTAATTATTACAAAGAAAATAAAGAATACCCATACTAAGATTATGCCTAGGACGAAGAGAAATCACTCAACCGTTTAATCTGAAATTTATTTGCCTGAGACTTTGGATGCTGTCCAAAGTCCTAGAAAAAAAATCTTTGTAGTTGGTCCTACATTATTGGCTGAAAGCCATACATTTGATAGCCCAGGGTTTTAACCCTGGGTACCGTCGTAAAGAGAAATAGCCCTGAAAGGGCATTCCAAAAAGTGCTGAAAGTAAACTTATACAATTAGTGTATTTTAATTTCAACCGAAGGTTAGTTTTTCTTATTGCGAACGTTATTTTTTAACTGGTTCGCCCCTTCAGGGCTAATAGGTTTTTATTGTTTTTCCCAGGGTTGAAACCCTGGGCTATCAAATGTATGGCTTTCAGCCAAAACGATGTACACGCTCAAAGAAACTTAAGGGTTTCACTCATCAGCAACTTTTGAAATAGACAATACTTTAAAACCAGCGGAAGTGACAGCCTTATCAAGATCAGTCTTACCTATTGATTTATTCGTTGAAATATTGGCTTCTCCTTTTTCATGACTAACTGAGGCGTTATATACACCGGATAATCCAGTAACCTTCGATTGAATCATGTCCGAACAGCCGCCACAGGTCATACCGCTAATTTTCACATTCCATTTAATTTGATCGGCAAAACTTCCTTTATATTTTCCCGCTGATTCTATAGACGATAATAATTTGGAATTAAGCAACGTCATGTCTTCTTTTACACCAACAGCCATCATGTTTTTTTTCGTATCAAATGTCACAAAGGCAATTTCTTCTAGTTGCAAAAGAGAACTCTCAATCTTGGATAAATCATCTTGACCATTAATTCCTTCTAGCTTAACCACCACTGTTTCAGTCTTATTTTCCGAAGGGGCGATATAGTCTTTAAAAAAAGTATAACAAAGACCCACAATTACCAGCACCCATAAAAGTTTATAGATGACTTTCTCTGGCGATATTTTTTTTTCTGGCGGCGAACAACAATCGCCACCACCTTCTTCAAAATTTTCCGTAGAGCAGCAATCACCTCCCACACTAACAACTAAGCTTTTTTTCTTAGAAAAATAAAAGGCCATTCCTAACAAAACAATAGTCACAGGCAATAAGATAGGGCTCCAAGTTGCAATGGTTATTGATAATACTCCGCCTGAAAGACCAAGGCCAATTAACAAGGGTGGCAACCAACAACAGGCCGATGCAAGAATTACAGAAAACAAGGCCCCAACTAAAGAAAAGAAACCAAGGTTACTTTCTTTCTGATTAGAACTATTCTCACTATTACAACTAGATTTGGCCAAATTTAATACAGCATGTACATTGCCAAGACAACAGGTTCCCTGAGGATTTTTTTCAGCACACTGATCCAAGCCATTGCGACATTTTTCAGCAATGACATCAGGTATCGATGAATTTCCAGTAGCACGAACTTCCGTTTCAATTGCCGCCGCCGTATAATTAAAACAATAACACAATTGCCGAGAACTATCTGTTTCTTTTTGCCCAACAGGAACTGTTACATCTTGGCTTTTAATGACGACCCCAAGACTGGGTTGGTAGTATACGACCTCACATTTTGCAGAAGTACAAAAATGAAATCCTTCTTTCTGATTAAGCTGATTTAGTCGCTCTTTGGCCACCAAAGATTTAATAGTAACCGGCTTAACCTTTGTGCCCTTACGAGAGCAACAAGGGCAGGAATTCTTTATTTCAACAGAAGTATTCAACGAAATTCTTTCTAAATAGCTAACCTACCATTCTAGTCGAAGTTATTTATATTTATTTACAAATATAAGCAAAATCAATACTTTACGACTAATATTAGCTCCATAATTGGTCTTCTCATAACTTTTAATTTCCATGGGAATACATTGTTTACTTGACAGGTTTCAATTAAAGAAATACAATAAGGTTACCGATAGTAAATAAAAACGAATTGAATTCTATTTATGAACACGAAAAACATCATCAATATCATCTTAGGTCTCCTATTAGTATGTAATAGTATGGCCTCTGTTGCTCCTTGCTTACAAATGTCATTTGAAAGCAAAGAAGCTGTTACAATAAATGATGAAATGAATAGCTGCTGTGAAGCGGAAACGGTAGTTGCTGCCACTGAGAAATGTTGCTGTGGAGATGAAAACAGTTGTAAAACTAAAAATGAATCGAACCAAATACTTGCGACAACCATTAAACTTTTAGATCTTGAATTAAATGATTCTCCATTTAAAGCCATTGCACATCATGCATTAATAGATCAAATCAAAAGACAAGAACTCCTTAATTCATCAATTAAACTTCTTGATTATTATGACGTCAATCTCTTGACGCCATCAATACCTCTGACCAAACAATATTGTGTTTGGTTAATTTAGACACTACGTCTCTAGTTACCACCCATTAAAATATAAAAACAAGAAAATTCATTAGGCATTGGGTCTAGTCGCTTTTTCAATAAAATTAATTTGAGGAGAATTAAAATGAAGTATTTTATTACAACAATCTGTTTTCTTATCGCAATATCATTTATAAGCGCCAGTGATAAAAAACATACTCACAAAGGTCATGACCACAAAGCGAAGGAACTAAAAGTTCAAGTTAAAGGTACTCAGAAAACTTGTCCTATATCTAGCAAAAAAGTTGATGACAAATTTTTTATCGTTTTGCAAGGCCAAAAAGTAAAGTTTTGTAGCAAAAATTGTGGTCAAATGATGATCAAGGATCCAAAGACTGGATTTGAAAAATTGGGCAAATTAAAAGAAACAACTGATAATGTCCAAATTAAATGTCCTGTTTCTGGCGAGGAACTTGAAGATCATGATACCAAGGTAGCCTTAAAAGGTCGCAACATATATTTTTGCTGCAACGGCTGCACAAAAGATTTCAAGAAAGAACCTGAAAAATACTTAAAAGCAATGGATGCTAAAAAGAAAAAAGATGGCCACAATGGTCACGATCATAAAGGTCATAAACATTAATAATCAATTGTGATAAGGCATGACCGCGAATAGACATGCCTCGTCATAATTAAAAAATGAGTTTTATTTCCAAATGACATTAATTTAAGAACGGAAAGACAATGACAAGTATAAATCAAACCGGATTACGATTAATTAGGTGGAGTCTTCTTCTAACTCTTCTTTATGGTTCAGCTTTACTGGCAGAAGAGCGCCCCTCTACCAAAAAGAATACAGAAAAAAGCCAACACAAGATTTTTTGGCAACATTTACCAGAAGATTTAAAGTCCTATATAAAAGTGGCTTTAAACTTTAATCCACAAATTAAAAAAAGTCACTTTCAGTGGCAAGCCATTAAAAGTAAATATGGCAATGCCATCGGTCTCTCTGATCCAATCATTAATATCAATTATATGATTAGCCCCATTGAAACAAAAACAGGACCACAACGAGCACAACTTTCTCTTTCACAAAAATTCCCTTGGTTTGGCGTCCGAAAATCAAAAGGCGCCCTCATAATTGCTGAAGCAGAAAAAGCCCATCAAATACTTAATGCTGATATATATAATCTGGTCAAACATATCAAGATAGCTTACTACAATTATGCCTATGCAGGAAAGCAATTATCTATCGCTCAAGATAACCACAAACTCTTGAAACACCTCGAACCTATTATCAATAAAAAATTACAAGTAGGTGGAAAGCAAAGTGATTTATTAAAACTTCAAATTGCCATAGATCAATTAGGTCAAAAAATAGAAACGATTAAAAGTAAACGCAAAAAAATAATGGCCCATTTAAATACTTTAGTCGGAATTAAAACGAATATCACAATTGACAGTCCTAAGTTAGTTCAAAGACAATTAAGCATTAAAGACATCAATAAAGAATTTGATGAATGGAAACTTCTCGTCTTCTCCAATAATCCTGAATTGAAGATTAAAAAACAAAATATAAAAATTGCAGAAAAAAATATCGATCTGGCTCATATGAAAAGAAGGCCAAAATTTATAGTAGGATTAAAATATATACTCACCGATTCAGATGGTAGTAATCTAAGCAATGCTGGGGAAGACCCTTATGGGATATCTGTTGGACTTTCGATTCCGCTCTGGAGTAAAAAATATAAATCTACCATCAATTCATCTTACTTGCTGAAAGCTAGTCAAGAGCACGCTTTTCAAAGCCAATTATTAAAATTAAATGATCAGTGGGAAACCATTAAAAACAATCTTTTAGATTTAAATTCTAAAATTAGTTTATATGGCAATAAAATTACTCCCAAAGCCAAACAAATCATAGACCTTGATATTGTTTTATATTCAACCGGTAAAATTTCTATTCAACACTTAATCGACAGTATCAGAAGTTATTTAAAATATGAAAATCTTCTCTGGCTCAATGTTAAAAACTGGGAAGAAGAAATCGCAAAACTTGAGGCCCTAATTGGAGGCAAAAACTATGAAACTATCAATTAAAATTACATGCCTTATTTTAACCATGGCCTTAGTCGGATTTTCAACAGGATGGGTCCTTGGAACATACTATGAAAAAAATAAAAAAGAAGCCCCTAAGACAAAGGAAATTTGGACCTGCTCAATGCACCCCGAAGTACAACTTCCAAAACCAGGCAAATGCCCTAAGTGCTCCATGGACCTCATCCTATCTGGCAATAAATCAAACAACAAGGATGCCATTTATGAGATGTCCCCAGAAGCCAAAAAGTTAGCGGAAATTGAAGTCTCTGAAGTTGAAAAAAGGATATTAAATCATGAAATACCTTTAGTAGGCAAAGCTTACTATGATGAAAGAACTACTAGCACCATCTCAGCTTGGTTCCCAGGCAGAATCGACCGCCTATTTGTAGACTTCACTGGCACAAGAGTTAGCAAAGGCGACCACCTTGCATTGCAATATAGTCCCGACCTACTAGCTGCCCAGGAAGAATTAATTGAATCTGCCAAAAGAGTTGAATCTAAAGATCAGAGTCCTTTTTTGAAAAAAAGCAACTTGCAATTATTAACATCAACCAAAGAAAAATTACGGCTGTGGGGTTTGAGTGACGAGCAAATAAAGGAAATAATCAAAACTAAAAAAAGTAGCAATCAGGTAGAAATTCAATCTTCTCAAAAAGGCGTGGTCATTAAAAAGTTCATTAACAAAGGTGATTATGTTAAAACAGGACAAAAGCTTTTTACGATCGGAAACCTTGAACACCTATGGGTATTCTTAGATGTTTATGAATCAGAACTTTCGTTTATCTATTTTGGCCAAAAAGTTATATTGCAATCAGAGGCATTCCCAGGGAAAGATTTTCACGGTACCGTTTCCTTTATTCAACCTGAATTGGATGATAAAACAAGAACCATTAAAATCAGAGTCAACGTTGATAATACTGACCTAAAGTTAAAGCCGGGCATGCTCATGAATGCTATGGTTAAAGTAAAAGTTGGCAAAAATGGAAATGTCAGCCATCCCGATTTTTCAAATAAATGGATTTGCCCTATGCACCCAGAAGTAATGAAAAGCAAACCAGGCCAGTGTGATTTATGTCAAATGGATCTTGTGAAAACTGAATCTCTGAACATGACCAAGCCCAAAAAGCTTGAACCGGCTTTGGTAATTCCTGAAACGGCGGTCTTACTCACAGGTAAACGAGCTGTTGTATATGTAAAAAAGGGAAATAAATACGAAGGCAGACAAATAGTTTTAGGCCCCAAAGTAAAACATTATTATATCGTCATCAGCGGCCTACAAGAAGGTGAATTAGTAGTGACAAAGGGTAATTTTAAAATAGATAGTTCTCTACAAATAATGGCTAAACCAAGCATGATGAAAAATGATTGGCCAGAAGAAGATTCAGAACCAATGGGGAAATTAAATCGAAGCCCTCAGGAAAAAGAAAATACCCTTTTTCTGAAGCCTGTTTTTAATAAGTATATCGAAATCAACCAACTACTGGCAAAAGATAATCTTAAAGATACAAAAATCGAACTAGGTAAATGGAAACTGAACATCAAAAAAGCCTTGACCGAAAAGAGTATTTCTAAAACGACTAAGACTTCATTGAATAAAATTCAAAAGGATTTTTTAGAGCAAATGGAAAAGTTTAAAGACATCGATATCTTTAGAGAGAAATGGAAAAAGACTTCCCAATCAATTATAAAAATACAAAAAAACTCTGGAAATCCTACAGATAAAAAGATTTATACCGCCTATTGCCCTATGGCTGATAGCTATTGGCTACAACTAGACAAAGCCATCAAAAATCCCTACTATGGCAAAAGCATGTTAGATTGTGGCGAAATTAAAAAGACCACCAAACCATCAGAGCAAGGAGAGTAAAATGAAAGAAGAAGATCTTCTCTCAGGATATAAAGATGGCGTTATGGGCAGCATCATTAAGTTTTGCCTACTAAATCGTTTTGTGGTTTTACTTTCATTTTTACTTATCGCCGCTGCAGGTATCTATGTCGCCCCATTTGAATGGAAATTTTTAGGAGATGATCGCCCACAAGTTGCGGTAGATGCTATTCCTGATATTGGTGAAAACCAACAGATTATATTTACAGAATGGAACGGTCGTTCTCCACAGGATATCGAAGATCAAATTACTTACCCATTAACAACAGCGTTACTTGGATTGCCTGGTGTAAAAACCGTAAGATCAAATTCCTATTTTGGATTTTCTTCTATTTACGTCATCTTCAAGGATGAAATAGAATTTTATTGGTCACGCTCAAGAGTTTTAGAGAAACTTTCTTCTTTACCAAAAGGGACACTACCTGAAGGTGTAAAGCCACAACTAGGACCCGATGCAACAGGCTTAGGTCAAGTCTACCAATATACCCTCGAAGGTCGTGATCCAAAAGGCAGCCCAATTGGAGGGTGGGACCTACAAGAAATTAGAAGCATACAAGACTGGAATGTTCGCTATGCATTGGCCGCTACAGAAGGAATTGCCGAAGTCGCCTCAGTTGGTGGATTTTCCAAAGAATATCAAATAGATTTAAATCCAAGTGCATTACAAAACCATAATATTAAATTGGGTAAAGTGCTTTTAGCTGTCAAAATGTCCAACCTAGATATTGGCGCTAAAACACTTGAGATCAACAAAGCTGAATATTTCATTCGAGGTCTTGGATTTGTTAAAAACAAAGAAGACTTAGAACAGATCGTCATCAAAGTGAGCAACAATGTACCTATTCTATTGAAAGACATTGCTTCTATTTCTGAAGGCCCGGCCATACGTCGGGGCGCATTGGATAAAGGTGGCGCCGAAGTAGTTGGTGGTACGGTTGTTGCCCGCTTTGGATACAACCCCATGCAAGCAATTAATAATCTTAAAATAAATATTGATAAGCTACAAGGCTCCCTTGGCAAAAAGGTTGTTGTTGACTATGCCATTGTAAAACAAAAGCAAGTCGATGCTTATGCGAATGAAAATAATTTTGAGTCCCGTTATAAAGGTCGACTCAATCAAAAGTCTTGGTTAAAACATTTAAATCAAACCGATATGAAAGATTGGCCTAAATGGATAAATACAAGCACGTTAACTATTGTACCTTATTATGATCGCTCTAAACTAATTACAGAAACACTCGGAACACTTGAAAAAGCGCTGATAGAAGAATTACTCGTAACCATAATCGTTGTTTTGATCATGGTTTTTCATTTAAGGTCTTCTATTTTAATTTCTAGCCTATTACCCGTCGCCATTCTACTATGTTTTTTAGCCATGAAAGTTTTTAAAGTTGATGCCAACATTGTTGCGTTATCAGGGATCGCCATTGCTATTGGAACCATGGTCGACATGGGCATTGTTCTCTGTGAGAACATCTTAAAGCATATTGATCAAAACAAAGGCGATGAGAAACATCTTCTCCAAGTTATCTATGAAGGCACTGTTGAAGTTGGTAGTGCCGTTCTAACAGCCGTGGCCACAACCATCATTTCATTTTTACCTGTCTTTGCTTTGGAAGGTGCCGAAGGAAAATTATTTAAGCCCTTGGCTTATACAAAATCATTTGCATTAATAGCATCCATTATCGTGGCACTAATGTTGATTCCCGTAATTTCATATTTGTTTTTTGGAAAATCAAACCTAAAAGAAAAAGCTCGAAAAATTATTGGTGGTTTAGGAGCACTAGTAGGCATTTCCATTATCATCATGTATTCCTTTTTCTGGGGAATCCTGATATTCAGCTGGAGTATATATTATGCGACCTCACCAAGTTTAGATGAATCTTTAAAAAACAAACTATCAAAACTCTTTAACATTATTTTTGCTTCTATAACATTAATTTTTCTAAGTAATCACTGGGAACCCCTTGGCCCAGGAAAAGGGCTTAGTAATTTCTTTTTCACCCTAACCATTATTGGCGGATTATTATTATTTGCTTATTTAATTATTCATTTTTACGAACCAGTTTTAAATTTTTGCCTGCATAACCGCTTAATCTTTTTACCGATCCCCATTTTTATTTTATTAATTGGGTGGCAAGTCTATCAAAGTATTGGTCGTGAATTTAGACCAAGTCTCGACGAGGGTTCTTTTCTCTACATGCCAAGCACCAGTCATCATGCCTCCATTGGAGAATCTATGGATGCCCTTAGAAAACAAGATATGGGAATTACCAATATCCCTGAAATTGAATCTGTTGTCGGCAAAATTGGTCGCGTTGAATCATCTCTTGACCCAGCACCCATTTCAATGGTTGAGACCATCATTAATTATAAATCAGAATATAAACAAGATAAAAGTGGCAATAAAATTTCCTATCGATATGACAATACTAAAAAAGATTTTATTCAAGATAAAGCAGGAAAATTAATCCCTGACTTAAAAGGCAAACCTTTCCGTCAATGGCGTGATCATATAAAATCACCCAATGATATTTGGAAAGAGATTGTCAGCGTTACCAAAATTCCTGGCTCCACTTCTGCTCCTAAATTACAACCCATTGAAACCCGCATTATTATGCTCCAAAGTGGGATGCGTTCGCCCATGGGAATAAAAATATATGGTCCAAGCTTAGAGGTAATCGAGAAATTCGGCTACAGACTCGAAGAACTGTTAAAAACTAAAATGAAAACCGTAGAGCCATTGTCTGTTTTAGCTGACAAGGTTGTTGGTAAACCTTATATTGAAATTAAAATTAATCGTCCACAAATCGCTCGCTATGGCTTGAGCCTCGTTGATGTTCAAGATATTATTAAAGCTGCCATTGGCGGTGTTTCGGTAACCAATACTGTCGAAGGCCGCGAACGATATCCCATAAGAGTTCGCTATCAAAGAGAAAAACGTGATAACATTGAAGAAATTAATCGCATACTGGTTCCTACTCCTAGCGGCGCCCAAATTCCTTTGAGCCAAGTTGCCACAATTCAATTTGTCAAAGGCCCTCAATCCATCAAAAGCGAAAACACCTTTAAAGTTGCCTATTTAACCTTTGATAAAAAAGAAAAATATTCGGAATCTGACGTTGTTGAAAACATAAAAGAGGTTTTCAAAGAATTAAAAGAAAACAATGAACTCGTTATCCCTAAAAATGTTTGGTATGAATTCGCCGGTAATTTTAAAAATGAAGAGAGAGCAAATAAAAGACTAATGCTAGTACTACCAATCGCATTATTATTAATCTTAATTATTCTTTATCTACAATTTAAATCATTTATGAATAGCTTATTAGTTTTCTCAGGAGTCTTTGTTGCTTGGGGTGGTGGCTTTATGATGTTATGGCTCTACCAACAAGAATGGTTTCTAAACTTTACTTTTTTCACAATCGACCTAAGAGAACTTTTCCAGATTCGACCCTATAATCTTAGCATTGCTATTTGGGTAGGTTTTCTCGCTTTATTCGGAATTGCAACGGATGACGGTGTTATCATGGGTACCTATATTAGCGACACAATTAAAAAGGAAACGCCCAAAACTGTTGAAGAGATACGTGCTGCCGTATTAAAATCTGCCATACGAAGAATCCGGCCTGCTATGATGACGATCACAACCACAATTATAGCTTTGTTGCCAATTTTAACAGCCTCCGGTAAAGGCGCAGACATCATGATTCCAATGGCAATTCCAACCTTCGGAGGGATGTTAGTTGGAATCATAACCGTTTTCATAGTGCCCGTTTTGTTTGCTTGGAAAGAAGAGGTGGTTTTGAAATATAATTGATATCAACTCTTATAATTCGATTACGGCACTTACAAAATAATGGTCACTTGGGTATCGGCCATCGTTCGAATCTTTCAATATAACGGCGTCAATTGTTTTTACGTCCCCTTTTGTGAAAATCCAATCCATTTTATCAAGTTCTGGCTGATGATCTGACCCTTCAAACTTATGAAAAGTAAACCCAGGCGCCTCATTACCGTGAACCACTCCATAGGTATCTACCCAGCCACCTACTTTGAAATTGTCGATTGTTTTATTGGTCGTGTCACAGTTCATATCCCCTGTCAAAACTTGAGGATACTCCTCTGGATACGCCAGTGCGTCTTCAGAAATAATTCTAGCTTGGTTTTCACGGGCCTCTTGACCGATATGGTCTAAATGTGTATTGACAACTCTAATTTCTTTCCCACTAGCTAGCTCTTCCAAAACAACCCAATTAGCAATACGAACACAGTTACTATTCCATGATTTTGTACCAGGTATATGCGGGGTCTCGGACAACCAGTACCCGCCAGACGAAACACTTTTATAGTTATCTTTAAGGTAAAATATTGCGTTTCTCGGGTCTCGACCAATCGGCTCATCACACATACCATAATGCTGAAATGCTGGGAAAGCCAATGACAAATATTCGAACTGGTTCAATTGCATTTCTTGAAAACAAATGATGTCTGGCTTTTGAGATCTTATTAATTCCGCACAAAATTCTTTGCGGTGCTCCCAATTATTCTCACCATCATTAGCTCCGGCAACTCTTATATTACATGTGAGTACTTTCATTCCAATTACTTTCTAAAAGAAGATTTAAAAGAAAAATAAAATACTATTGTCCAACTCATCTCAAGCAAACAATTATCAAGGAAAGCTTAAGTCTTATTTTTGATATTAAGATGAAAGAGCCTATGGAATTCAACATTAAAACTAAGCAAGATGCCTTATAATAACTTTTGATGCAAGTCGTCAATGCTCTCAAAAACAAAATCAGGTGAACTCGCTTCTAATGCATCCCTATTGTTATAACCCCACACAACAGCACCAGCATTTATTTTAATTTTTTTCGCAGATTCAACATCTCGAACTTCATCGCCTATAAAAATGACTTCATCTAAGCTACAACCGCTACTACGAATAATTTTCTTTAATTTTGACTCTTTGCCAAACAAGGACACGCCACATTGAAAATGTTTTATCATAGCAATATTTTCCATACCTAAGACTCGTGAAATATTTTGATTATTATTACTACTAACGACCCCAAGCTCTATACCTAACTCAGAAAACGTTCTTAACATATCATTAACGCCGTCAAACACATTAATATTGTCAATATCATTTGCCATCAGAGACTGCATATGTTTAGAAATCATAGGAACCTTCCAGAGAGGAATCCCAAGGTGTTTCAATACTTGGCTGGCACTAAGGCCCCTTATAGCATCATCATTCTCTTGTTCGATTTTTTTAAACTGGTATTGATCAGCGACTTCATTAATTACATTCAAAAACCAAGGGTAAGTATCAGCCAAGGTTCCATCAAAATCAAAAATGATTAATTTATATGTCATATTAATTCTTCTTGGTGCTTGAAAATATATATTTTAAAAATGAAAAAAACCCAGAAAATTTATAGGCCGGATCGACATATTTTTCTATCACGTAAAACATAAAGTAGTAAAGCCTTGCCGAAGACCATATCACCAAGAGCAACAATATCCCAACTTTCCATTCTGGCAACAGAAGAATTATCAATCCAGCCGATGAAACCAAAATCACCAGAAATAGAACTGCTTTTAGATAAATTAATTTTACACTTTTTAAGTCACTCATACTAATTATTCTATGAATTAGTTTAACATTAGAAAATCTATAATTACGAATCTTTCTCTTTAACGGTTTCCTCAAGGAAATCTTAATTATTTTTTGTGATCTCTTTTTTTACTCCAAATCATTTTTTCTTTTGTTTTCTGATTAATTAAGTCAAAATTCAACTTCTTTAAACAGTAATATTTTTACAGGAAGACCGTCTATGCAATGCGGAGCATCAAGAAAAATTATCAACCCAGAACTAGGCCACAAGTTAGCCGGTTATGGTTCTGATTACCCCTGTGAAGGAATACACGATGACTTAAGTCTCAGCTGTCTTTATTTAAATGATGGTGAAGAGGAGTCTATCTTTATTGTCTATGACCTGGTGGGCATGAAGAAGAATTATGTAGACACAATTCGCGAGGCCATTAGTGAAACAACGTTAATTCCAATAAGCCATATTTTATTGCATTGCACGCATGTGCATTCAGGACCAATGATTCTGAAAGATAACTTAGATCCTAATATACCAGAAGATAAACAACAACAAGATTACAAAGATAAGGTTATAAAGTTTTCTGCTGAAGCTGCAGCTGAAGCTAAGTCAAATCAAGAAGAGTGTGAATTGCTTTATAACTATGCGCAAGTATCAGAAAATATGAATCGACGGTTTTTTCTGCCAAACAGGGAACACTTTTTTATTCCTCTGGCAAAACAACTGGTTGGACAATCTACAGAATTCGTAGATGAAGAACTTGGGATCATTGCTTTTAGAAAAAAAGGGACGCCAAATAAATACAAAGCTATTATTAGTAATTATACCGCTCACCCACTTTGTGTTGGAAACACTTCCAATTTAGCAACAGCTGATTATCAAGGACAAATCCGAAAAACCGTTGAAGGCACATTTGATGGCGTCATTTGCCTCAGCACTACCGGTGCTGCCGGTGATCATCATCCAAGAAAACCAGAATCTGGTTTTGATGAAGCTGAAAGAATGGGAAAAACAATTGGCACCGTGCTAATCGAACGATTATATGATGCAACTAAATGCCCTGATACAAAACTGAGAATGGCTTACAATGACATCACACTAAAAGGTCTTAACCAAGATGATGTATCTACATGTTATGGACTTCTAGGAATCGGCCCGATTATGCTTTGCGGATTACCAGGTGAATTAGCCGCAATTTTAGGAGCACAAATAAAATATTCCTCACCATTTTTAAAGAGCTTCTCGCTACATCTTTCAACTGACATAATTTCATATTTATCAGCAAGAAATCAATTCTATTGGGGAGGCTACGAACCAAATTCATCTTCAGTAGAACCTGGTCAAGCGGAAGTGCTGGTCAATGATATTTTAAAAGCAGCTGAAGTACTTGTTTCAGAATCCCCATTAAACTTACCAGAAATAAAACCATGGGATGGTAAACATTAAATAAGATGCATACAAAAGCTCCCCTCCTTTTAAAGGAGGTGAGCTTTTATTAAAAAGATATGCCATTTGAAATAATTTACCGCACCACACTAAATTAGCCGCACTACCTTTTCCCTTATAATTGATATAATTTCATTACCCCATTTCGAAAATATAGCATTGAAAAACCAGCAAACATTATCCACAGATGTATTCTTGATCAGCTCCCACTGGCGTGATCACAATAACCATCTTGAATTAACTCTTTTCGGTATTTCAAAAAACGAAGAGATTATAGAAATCATAATCACAAACTATGAAACTGTTTTTTTTATTCCCCAAGAAGCGGATCTTTCTAGCTTAGGCTTTTTTAAAAACATCAAACGAAAAAGGGTACAATTAAAATCCTTTCAAAAAGAACCTGTGGATTGCTTATACTTTAACACTCAAAAAAGCCTCTATCAAGCTAGAAGAATATTAGAAGATGAAAACTTCAGGTCCTTTGAAGTCGACGTTGATCCCGTTAGAAGATTTTTAATGGAACGCTTTATTAATGGCGCCATCACCATTTCAGGTGAGTATCATCAAAAAGATCACAAGAAAGTATTTGATAATCCGATAATAAAAAAATTAGATAGCGAAAGTATCTCCTCTCCTAAATTAAAAATTTCTTCTCTCGATATAGAAACTGGTGTTGCTTCAGGTCGTTTATATTCCATCGCCTGTGATATAAAAGGTAGGGACGATGATTCCCAAATTGTTTTTATGTTGGATGAAACCCCAAATGAAGGTTCAAAAAAATATGTTTCATGCGCCACTCAAAAAGAACTGCTTACAAAGTTTTTTCACTGGTTTAAAAAAGAAGATCCCGATATTATCATTGGCTGGCATGTGATCGGTTTTGATTTTCAATTTTTAAAATCAAAATGCAATGAGTTTAGAATACCTCTGGATTTATCAAGAAATCATCTACCTGTAAAAATGGATCAAAATCACCAAGGCAAATGGTTCATCGAAATTCCTGGTAGAGCTGTACTTGATGGCCCAACATCATTAAGAGGAGCGTTTTATAATTTTGATGACTTCCGTTTAGAAACCGTATCGCAAGAATTATTAAACAAGGGAAAACTGATTGATAGCAATCAGGATAAAATTGACGAGATTGAAGATCAGTTTGAAAATAATAAGCCGTCCTTAGCAGAATATAATCTTATGGATTGCATCCTTGTTAATGAAATTTTTACGAAAACAGACTTAATTGATCTTTTTATCAATAGAGTTTTTATATCAGGAATGCTATTAGAAAATGTAGGTCGATCCACAGCCGCATTTGACCATTATTTTTTGCCGCGACTGCACAGAAATGGGTTTGTTGCACCTAGCCTAAAAGATGTTGTTCCCCAAGATCACGCTGCCGGTGGTTACGTCATGGACCCTCTACCTGGCTTTTACAAAAATATTTTAGTGCTTGATTTCAAAAGCTTATACCCCTCTATTATCAGAACATTTAAAATAGACCCTCTCTCGCTACACATGAATCATGTTGCCCCAGTCCTGCTGCCAACTAATTATGTATTTTCTCGGGATCATCATATCTTGCCTGAATGTGTTGAATATCTTTTAAAAAAAAGAAGCGAAGCTAAAAATAATAAGAATGCTCATTTATCTCAAGCCATTAAAATATTGATGAATAGTTTCTATGGTGTCATGGGATCTTTCGGATGTCGTTTTTATCATCCTCAGCTTCCCAACGCAATCACAAAAACAGGTCAATGGCTTTTAAAAGAATCTAGAAGTTTCATCGAAAAAAAGGGCTATCAAGTCATCTATGGTGATACCGACTCCCTATTCGTAAAAATTGATGATGATTCAGACCTACAGGACTCAACTGGTGAAAATCTTGCTGCTGATATAAATCATTATTGGGAAAATCGAATAAAAGATGACTTTGAACTAGAATCTTATTTAGAAATGGAATATGAAAAATGCTATTATCAATTTGTACTACCCTATTCCCGCGGGAATACAACTTCAGGGGCAAAAAAAAGATATGCCGGGTTATTACATAAAAACAATTCTACTGAAATTGAATTTATAGGATTAGAAGCAGTAAGATCAGACTGGACAGCCATTGCAAAACAATTCCAAAATGAATTATATGACCGCTTTTTCAAACAATTAGAGTTGGACAACTGGATTCGTGATTTTGTAAAACAAATTCTAGCCGGCAACTGCGATAATCAGTTAGTCTACAAAAAAAGAATTCGGAAAAAACTAGATGAATATGTCAAGAATGTTCCTCCGCAAATTAAAGCCGCTAAACTTTTAAACAATAATAATATAAAAGACATTCGCTACGTCATAACTCCTGATGGTCCCGTGCCAACTGAACTTAAACCTAAAAAAATTGATTACCAGCACTATCTAGACAAACAAATCGAACCTATCGCTGACTCACTATTAAATTTAATCAACAAAGACTTCAAGAAAATTGTTTACCCACAACAGCTAAAACTATATGAAGACGATTAATTTCTACAAAGAATTATTCGCAAACACAAAATACCATAAAAATTAATAGACGTTGCCCAAGTAGTCTACTATGTCCACATTTTAATATTATTAAAGCATGCGCTCAGAATTTCATTTAAACTCCCCTCCTTTTTTCAAGGAGGGGAGTTTTTTTCCAAATAAATTACATCAAATTTGGAACCCACCCTAATTGAATTAAACTAGCAATATAAAAACAAATTAGTAATCTCTTTAGTGGATTGCAAGACAGGGATTCATTTATGGATATTGTTCATCATGGTGCCATCGGGGGTATCGCAATGATTACTCTTTCGGTTACGGGTAATGAAGTTGCTGGTGCTGCTTTTTTAGCAGGCAGTGTTGTGCCAGATCTTGATGTCTTTTTTATGGTCTTTGGCAAACGAGCTTATTTAAAGAATCATCAAGGTCCTACCCATTCTTTATGGGTCGCCCCTATAATCGCAGGTTTATTGACTTTTTCTCTTTGGACTTTTTTAGTTAACCCTTTTTTTGTATTCGCAATGGCCTTACTAGGGTTACTGTATCATATTCTCTTAGACTGGACAAACACATTTGGCATAGGCCTATTGTGGCCATTGAAAAAAACTCGCTATTGTAAAGACGCCGTCTTCTTTATAGATTTATTTTTATGGTGCCTAACAATACTATTTTTTGGCCTGGTTTACTTTTATCAAAACATCTATATCGGCATCGGGTATTTCGTCGCATTTCTAATCTATGTAATCTTAAAAGGCCAATTACATAAACATGTATGCAATGAGCTAAAATGTTTATATGCTATTCCAAGTAGTTTAAACCCTTTTAGTTTTTATATTTTAGAAAACGAAACAAATGGAGTTAACACCTACATATACAAATCCTTAAGTAAGCAGAAATTAAAATCAAAAAATTACCCCTTACCATCAGATGAAGTTTTAACACTAGCAGAAAAAAGTCAGGTTTATAAAGATATCAAAAAAATCACCAAACATTTATTTATCACGGAGGTCACCACAAAAGAAAACGAAACGCTAATAACGGCCCGTGATCTTGCTGTTAGAAATTACGGCGGAAAGTTTGCCACAACAAAACTACATTTTGACCACAAAGGATTACTACTAAGCGAAGAGGCAAATATTTAATGAGATGGGGTCCGTTCTTAACTTTTAGCGTTCAGAAAGAAGCTGGCTTCAGATTCAATTTAATTGATCTTGGGCTGATCTGTTTTCTTTCGATTACTTCTTGGCTTTTGCTACCAGTATTAAAAGAGGGGTATTTGTTTCTTATACCACTCTACATTGGATACAGCTTTTTCTTATTTTGTAATGTCTTTAGAATTGGTAATAAATTAGAACCCTTTTGGTATATTCCATTTTCGATCGCCCTTTATTTATTAATACAAAAACCAAATCTATTCTGGTGGATAATTCTACCCATATTCGAAAGCCTAAAATTCATCCTTATTACCATCAAAATAAAAAGCGGCAGTTATCACGGAATATTCATGAATAAATAGCGTCGCACAAACGTTCATTGTTGGGAGTTCGGTTTTCCGCCTATTAATTAAAATGCAACAATTAGTAATCTCAATTGTTAGAAAATAAATTGAATCCATCATTTCATTGATTCTGCATCAGAATAATTATTCTCAATTATTTTTGGCAGAAAAATATGGCACCATCTTTATTACAACAAGCACTAAACTTAATTGATCGTATTGATAGAACACATGTAAACTTTAAGCAGATTGACTTTGAAGCTGACCAAGAAAACTTGTTCAAAGAGATTTCCAAAGCAATTCGAAAATCAATTGTTGCAATCAAAATAAATTCTATCGATAATAAAGTAAACTCAAATATAAGAATCTATCGAGAAAATGAAACACCTGATGAACTGATCAATCGTTGCACAGATGGTTATTGGAAGTCTGTCGGACGTGAATTTTACTTTCCCGAAGGATTAGACTACACGGTTAGTCCAGATAACAGTTTAAACTCACCAGGGCAAATTTTTGGAGAATGGACTTGGCAGGTAAACAGGCATCCCGAATGGTCCATAGCCGCTCAATTGTATCATCAAACACAAGATGAAAAATATGCTAAGACTGTTGCTACTTGGTTGGGTAACTGGATAGAGCAATGTCCCGCACCTAAAGAAGATAATGGTGGTTCACAAGGTCCATGGAGAACAATTGAAATTGGAATTCGCATGGGTTTAATCTGGCCTCAGGTAATAAGTGCTTTTAAAGACTCTCCCAATTTTGATGACACCCTATTACTAGCCTGGTTAAATTCTTATGCAGAGCAATCAGAGTTTGTCTGGAAGTATAAAAAAGCAAATAATTGGTTATTGATGGAAATGAACGGATTGCTGCATGCCGGTGTCCAATTACCTTTTTTAAAACAGGCCTCTGAATGGAAAGAAAAAGCTTTAAATGAATTTATCCAACAAATAAAAACTCAATTTCAACCGGATGGTTTTCAAAGAGAACTGTCGACACACTACATGGCTGTTTGCATGACAAACTATTTAAAACCTGTTGATTTGTTAAAAAGTGTTGGCGATAAAGTTCCCGAAGCTCTTCTTGAAATTTTATCGCGCATGTTTAATTCTTGGCGTAAATTAGCACGGACAAACGGCATGGCCTTTGGGTTTCAAGATGGTCCGGATGGAGATTTAAGTCAACAGCTTAAAAATCTACCCGAAGAATTATTAATAGAAGCCGATAATTGGTTTATAGATGGTACGGGAAACCCTCCTGCGCAAAAAAATAGTTTCTTAGAAAACTCTGGCTATGTTGTATTGCGCTCTGGCTGGGGAGAAAATGATTTATGTTTAGCCTTTGATGGAGGACCATTCGGGGATGGACATCAGCACGAAGATAAACTTTCCATACAATTATTCGCCTGCGGAAAAACATTGATTGGTGAAGCAGGTACAGTCGATTATTCTGATACACCACAACGACATTATTCGCTACAGACACCAGCTCATTCTACCGCTATCGTTGATGGTGAATGGCAAAATCGAAAAAAGAATTATAAAAGAGGTGTACGACCATTAGATGCTCTTGCAGAAACAATTTGCAATCTTGATGATCCTCAACCATCAGCTAGTGCCATTTATTCAGAAGGATATGGACCAGATTTAGATGTCAGCGTCATACACAAAAGAACGGTAAAGCTTATTGATCAAAAAAATGTAGAAATCACAGATGAGTTTTCTTCAGAAGATGAATCAGAACATTTGGTGGAAATCCTTTTTCACATTCAAATGGATGAGGCCGTTGTAATTCAAAATGGCGCTAAAGGAAAAAACAAAGATGGCTTAACAATGAATATTCAAGCATATCCCACTAACGTTAAAATATATCCAAGTATCATAGTTGGTGGCGAAAAACCTGATTTGCGTGGCTGGGCGGCACCTGATATTTATACAAAGGGCTATTGGGATGTTGTCCCACGCCCTTGTTTGACACTAACAACAAAATTTAAAAATAAATTTGAATTAAAAACAAAAATTCAAGTTTTTCCAATAAAAGAATAAATGCTAAAAAATTATTTTACTGGAAACCAATGCATCAACTCTTTAACAACTAAGTCATGACCTGTACGGTTCGGATGATTCGACCAAGAAAGAACATCTGAGATATCGCTCTTTGAGACTGCATCATGGCAAGCAGCGAAGCTATCAACTAGACCGATCTCAAACTCATTTGCTAAATCTATTATTTGTTTTGCGTGTTCCAAGAGTTCGCTTTTATCTTCACCATGATATTCTTTTGCTTGAGTCATGTCTATTGTTGGCGTAAGCAGAATTATTTTCACCTCTGCTTCAAGTCCCATTTTTATCATGTCCGACCAGTAGCCATATGCTTTTTCTAAGCCTAAGCCGCGATCATTTAAACCATAATCTATTGTTAGCACATCCGGACGATGACACAAAACTTCCTTTTCAAATCGCTTAGAACCAGCGGCAGAACTTTCACCACCTATGGCAGTAACAATAGAGTTTAATACCGCAAATGGATAACGATTCTTTAATCCAACATGGAGTAAATGCGGATAGGCATTAAAGCTATCAACCATTGGGGTCGCAAAATAACCTGACGGCACACTATGTCCATGACACACAACATTAACGGTTCTATTTTTTGGCCAGTGTGTTTTCA
The DNA here is from genome assembly GCA_002746535.1 of Planctomycetota bacterium. GTDB lineage: Bacteria > Planctomycetota. Next base: position 38,002 of record NVWA01000011.1, on the reverse strand, counting down.
ATACTTCAACTATCGCCCTTAAATATAAACTTTTATCCGCAACACTCATTTTTCCACATTCCTTTCAAACCGATGTTTTCCCGAGTCTATATTGTCAAAGACTACAAAGTTTTCAGTAATATCACCTCGCAATTCTTTGCCATCTACAATAACGTTCCCGTGATCTAATCCAAGCAAAGGAATTTCAACCCTAGCAACTATCCCTGTTGGAAGATCCACGTCAAGACTAAATGAATTTTCGCTACTTTTTATAAACTCAACAAAAACGGGACCTAAAACAGTTGGAAGTTTTATTTTTCCATTCTCCAAAGAACCCGTTTGTGGTTTAATTAATATTTTTTTAAAGCCTGGCTCTAAAGGGCGCAATCCCATTAAGTATCGAGGGATTATATTCGCTGGTGCTGCACCCCAAGCGTGGTTCCAATCTAGATTGTTTTTGTATTTAACATCCCACGCTTCTAATGTAATCGTAGATCCGGCCTTGATCATGTTTAACCAACCGCGATCATGATCAGCCGTCATTAACTCAAGAGCATAATCATCTTCATTACTCTGATACATTGCTTCTAATAAAAATTGCGCTCCATAAACACTACAAGCCATTTTGCGCGACTTGATGAATTCAATTACTTTTTCTTGTCTACTTTCATCCACTAAGCCAAAAGCAAGCATAAACATATTACTATGTAATGAAGAGTGTTTTGAACCTTCTCCGTCAACATACAAGCCACTTTCAATATCAAAAAGCAAATAGTTTATTGTGGCCTTAACTTTGTTGGCCTGTTCATTAAAATATATCTGATCCGCAGAGTTCTCTAAAACAAAGGCTATCTTAGCCATCAATACTAAGGCACGATAATGAAACGCATTTACAACAGTATTAACAGGTAGCATTTCATGATTATCTCGCTCTCCCTGGCCGCCTCCCGTAAAAGAACCTGGAGGCCAATCAACTAAATCCGTCAAGCCATGGTTGAATATATAATCTGAACTATGCATATGCAATCGTTCTTCAAATTCTTTTGTACATAGTTCGGATTCAGTACTAATTAGTCCATCGCTTCGTGCGAGACCAATTAGCGTCTTTGATTTCAAATCATCATAAAAACATTCTAAAGATTTCCTCTGGCCAGTATACATATAGTCTTCCCAAGCATTCAAAACACAAAATAGATTCCATTCAGTCGGCCATGTAGGATGTTGAATTAAGTACTCATGGGTATAACGAGCCATTTCATATTCACTATCAACACAATAATGACTTAACTGATTGATATAGGCATCGCCTTCATAAGGAACTCTTTCGCGATCGCCATCAACATAAACACCACAGAAGGTCGTCGCCTTGATGCTATATTTGCATAATTCCCAAACATCATTTAGCGATTTATCGTTTGATTCAAAATAAGAAGCTTCGTCATCAAAAGGATAATGCACCATAATTTGTTTTATATGTACCGGATTAAGATCAGAAGCATTTTCAATTTCAGCATAACGAAAAGGGTAAACCTCTCCAATATGATCTGGCATTCTAATGGCCCCTGGGCCAGTATTGCGCTCATCTCGCGGAATATCAATTCGAATGAACTTTTTCATTGCTTCATTTAATTGTTCAATGCGAATGTATCTGATTGTACCTTGTGGTTCTCGCTCAATTCTTCCATCAGAATTTAATTGCTCCCCTAGATGAACAACAATTAATTTAGTTTTTTGAGATGCTGAAATCAACAAGGTTCCAAAGGCGGCTTTGCCAAAATCTAGTATCATCGCCCCATCATCATTTAATTTTGTTTTGACAGGATTAATAAATGTTTCCATTAATTCTTTAGGTTTTGCGGTATATTTAATTGCCACGTTTGCATCCAAGTTTTTTGATAAAAATAAATTAAATTCTATCAAACAATCCATTTATTAAAAGATTGTCTTCTTAAATAAAACAACAACTTAAACACTCGTTGAGATACACGGCCATGTAATGATTTTAGGAACTAGAGATAATTTTTTAAGTATTTAGTTTGAGAATAATTGTATGATTCCCCGAAGGGGGTAAACTTCTAATACCCCCTTCGGGGAATTAGGCATCTTTGTAAGAACTTGTTTAATTGAGAAAGCTTTTCGATCTTCAATTCGCTTGCCCAATATTTTTAAAATATAATATAACGAATCAGTTTTTTTAAATGCAACGTCACAAATATTCCCAGATTGTCCTCTAATAATCAAATTACTGAGGACGGTAAAATGTTGGGCTTCGTGCCTCAGCCGCAACCTACGGCTGTCACCTAATTTATTATCTATACTTTTTGAGATGCATAATTCTAATTTGCACAACCATTGCACGGACGTGTGTGTAATCAATTGCTAACTCAAAAAATTATCGCAATCTAATCGACTACAACGTATGAAAATTAATTAAACACCAATTCTACTGTCCAAAATTGTCTAATAATATAAATTACTGTATAAAACCTGAGACATAAATTTATTTAGTTCGTTATTTAAAAAATATTAAATATTGTAAGGTAAGAAATTAATCCATATTCATTCAGAAAAATTATGAAGAACAACTATAAAGCTTTTTACGAAAAACCTATCAGCAGCAAAAACGGCTATTCATTACGGGCAGATCCGGTCAACGAAAATCTTGTGTTTGAAATAAATAAACCGATTCAATTTAATATCGAACTAACCAAGGATGGGAAACCTTGTGATGAAAGAGAGGTACATGCCTTCTTTCGCTATAACTCCACCGACTTAGTATTCAGAAAAGATCTAACTTTAACAGATGGCAAATCTTTATTGGAATTTGAATGTGACAGATCCGGATTTGGAATCCTTCATGTTTTATTTTATAAAGATGGCAAAGAAGTCTGTGAACAATTAAGGGGCTTGGCCGTATCACCAGAAGAATTAAAAAGAAGTTATCCATGCCCAGATGATTTTGATGCGTTCTGGGAAAACAAAAAGAAAGAGTTATTTGAAATACCTATAGTGGCCCGTTACCAATTAATCACAAAAAATTCAAACCCAGAACTTCACGAAACAACTCATAAAGAATTACTTGAAAATGAAGGCTGCAGTGTCGAATCCTACGATGTGAATGTTGATTGTTTAAACAAAAACATTTCGGGCATATTAACTCTTCCAACAAACGCTAAACCAAAATCTCTTCCGGCACTTCTATTTGTTCATGGAGCGGGGGTACGACCTTGCGCACCAGGAAAATTTCATAGAAAATCAGAAAAAGGATTGATGATCTATGAAATGAACGCTCATGGTATTCCAAATGATAAACCCCTTGATTGGTATCAAAAATTAAATGCTGAAGGGGGAGAATTATTCAAACATGAAAGAGAGGGAAGACATGATAGAGATAAAAATTATTTCACAAATATGGCATTACGCGTAAAAAGAGGTTTAGACTTTTTAAAAAGCAGAGAAGAATGGGATGGCAAAAATCTTATCATTTTTGGTGGAAGCCAAGGGGCCTGGCAAAGTTATGCTGGCGCCTATTTAGAACCAGATATTTCGGCCATCTTTGCTTTTATTCCAGCTTATAGTGACCTGACCGGCTCATTAATGGGCAGACAAACAAATTGGCCCGACTGGCTCAACCTTGATGCTAAAGGTCGAGTAGACCAAGATGCACTCAAGGTTTTGCTTTACATTGATGGCGTCAATTTCATGAAGGATTATGAAAAAGAATTTCATGTCGCCTTTGGTCTATTAGATCAAGGCTGCAAGCCTACCCCCAATTTCGTAGCCATTAACGAATGTCCTGCAAAAGCAAATGTATATCTCCAATCAGACTCCTATCATCGATTAAGTCCTGAATGTGATGAATATATGTGGGGCAAAGTATTTGAACATATCAAAAATTAAATAAATCCAAAGAAGAATACCTTTTACATTACGCTGACATATATCAAAATATAGCCAACGTAATATTTTTAAAATATAAAGAGCTAAATAAAAATAAAATGATCCAAAATCTTGATGATTTAAATAAAAACTCCAATCGGATTATTTTTTCAACGATTGTTGGTAGCCATGCTTACGGCACAAACACTGATAATAGCGACGTCGACATAAAAGGTATTTATTTTCTTAAAAATGAGGAATATTTAGAATTCAAGCCGCCGGCTCAACAAGTTGCCGATGAAAAATCAGACACCGTTTATTATACTCTTAAAAGATTTATGCAACTTTCCCTTGAGGCAAATCCAAATGTACTCGAGCTTCTTTATATGCCAAATGACTGCATCAAGGTTCAAACAGATATTTCTGAATACTTAATTAAACACCGTGATCTCTTCATGACTAAATTAGCATACGATAGTCATATTAATTATGCCTTATCGCAAATCAAAAGAGCTAAAGGTCGCAATAAATTAGTTAATAATCCTCAGCATGATATCAAACCAAATAAAACAGACTTTTGCTGGGTAATCGGGTCTGATAAAAATGAAATTCCATTCCGACCTATTAAGTTATCGGCAGCCAAAATTGATCTTAGTCAATGCCATATTGCTTCGTTGGAACATTCAGGGAACATGTATCGATTATATTTTTATGGCGAATCGGCCAAAGGTGTTTTTCGAGATGATCAGATTGTCTGTGAGTCTATACCAAAAGAGGATGAGATGAATAAAAATATTGGCATATTAATTTATAACGCAATGGAATACAAAAAAGCCCTTAAGAATTATAAGAATTACCAACATTGGAAGAAAAATAGAAACGAAGAGCGGTGGATAAAACAAGAATCCGGTGAATTAGATTACGATTCAAAGAACATGATGCATACCTTCAGGCTTTTATTTTCTGGCAAACATATAATTTCTCATGGTGAACCCAAAGTTAGATTTGAAGGTTCCGAATTAGAGTTTCTGATGGATATTCGAAATGGTAACTTTAACTATGAAGAACTAACAACTAAAGTTGAAGATGAGCTAGACGAAATTCAAACTATTTTTAAAAACTGTTCTCTGCCAGATAAACCAGATATTAAACTCATCAATTCATTGTTTTTTAAATTAAACGAATTGTGGACTTCTAAAAGGGATTTTTAAATGAGTGCTATAGATGACGCTTTAAAAAACATTGAAGAAGAGCATCAATGTGAAATTCTTTATGCCTGTGAATCCGGCAGTAGAGCATGGGGTTTTTCCTCAAACGATAGTGACTACGACATTCGCTTTATTTTTAAAAAAAAACTTTCCTGGTACCTAAAATTAAACGAACCGAAGGATGTCATTGATTGTTTTTTGCCTGGCGATTTGGATTTATCTGGCTGGGATCTTAGAAAGGCATTGCGTTTGTTTTCATCGAGTAACGCCTCATTATTTGAGTGGTTTGACAGTCCCATTATTTATTATAAGAACGAAGACTTTTATGAGAACATGAAAGAATTTTTGCCAAATTATTTTAACCCCAAAAAGACAATGTTTCATTATTGGAGCCTAGCCAATAAATTTCAGGATCAATATTTAAAAGATAATGTCATCAATATTAAAAAGCTCTTTTATATTTTAAGAGCCGTAACCGCTTGCAAATGGATTCAGATCAATCAAACCATGCCACCTACAAAGTTTTATAATATGGTAAATCAAACTATTCTACCTTCAGAAATTATAAGCAAAATAGACAGTTTGCTTGAAATAAAAAAACTCTCCGGCGAAAAAGATATGGTCACCTTAGAACCTGAATTTGATTTATGGATCAGAGAGTCTATCAAAGAATCTAAACTAAATGCTGATCAATATAAGTTTAAAAAAGAAATAAATATTCAGGAATTAAATAAATACTTCGAAAAATTAATTCTATGAGTTATTAATCAATCTTAAAATACATTAAATTTACTTTAGTAAATTTAATTCGTAAGTAACTTTAAAACACCTTCTTTTAACTTTATGAAATCAGTACTGCTCAACCCTTTAAATGTAACGGCAGAAGCTTCATCAGAAAAGCCCTGTTTGAAGTTTGAATGCAACATTAATTTTTGTGAAACCAATGCTGCTATTTGAGCACGTGTCCAACCTTTATTAATTTCAAGTAATCGAAACAATTCATTGTTCTGAGCACCTCTTCTTAAAGCATGTACACGAAAGGAGGCGATAGCAGATCCATATTCTTTATCAACAATTTTTATTGGTCCACGGGTATTAACTAAAATTAGCCCTTCAACATGACCTTTGGTCAAGGCATCGGGTTTTTTAATTGTTTGCCATGGTAAAACGCCATTGCAGTTTCTTAAAAATGCTTTGGTGCACCAGGCAACACTTTCCCAACTATTTCGATTAACTTTATTACAAGATCCATAAGCATATAGAACCGTCGGTGTATTTTTCACAATTTTATCCATCATTCTTGGATATTTAAACATGCCATTATTCGCACACTTTTATCTTATTTTTTAGGATTAGATTTTCTTCTAAAGAAAAGAACTAGTGGAAATAAAAAGAGCATGAAAATATTTCCGGTTTGGCCGCTAATCGGCATGTCTGCAGAATAACTACATCCGCCACCCCCGCTTCCTTCACCATTGTTTTCTTTAATGTTGCCTTTCTCTGTAGTAATGATGATGGTGTCTGAGGCAGAAGTGCTAATTCCTGAGATATTGTTTTCGTTAATTGTATATGTGTATGTGGTTGATGGTGATAGCCCTGCAGCTTCAAAACTAGTTGTAGTGGCTGTTCCAATTTCAACACCATCTTGAAAAATAGTGTAGCTGATAACATCAGTGCTTGTTGATTCTTCCCAAACCAGCATGACAGTTGAGTCTGTAATTACAGAGATCGTAATATTGACGGGCATTTCTTTTTGTACTAAGGTTGTTGTCGTTAGTGCGCTTGACAGGGCACTTTTATTACCGGCTTCATCAACAGATTGTACAGAAATTGAATATGGCTGGTCTGATGATAATCCTGTTACATCAAGGCTTGTCGTCGAAGAGGTGCCCAAAAGGACATTATCTTTATAGATATTATATTTTGTGACTCCAGTCTCATCACTTGAAGCTGTCCAGGAAATTTTAAAAGAATTTTCTGTGATCAAAGAAGTCGTCAGGCCAGTGGGGACACTTGGAGCTGTTGTGTCAAGTAGACTTTTTGTAGTGACTGAAAGAGCATTTGAAATGGTGCTGTTGTTGTTTACTGCATCATAGGCTGAAATGGTAAATGAGTAGGTTGTGGCCAAAGTTAAATTCAAAATTTCAAGGCTGTTCGTGGTAGAAGAATTTAGGAATATGCCATCTTTGAATATTTTATAACCAGATACTTGAGTATCATCTGTTGAGGTTGCCCAAGTTAAGGTGAGTGATGTTGATGTGACTGAAGTCGCTAGAAGATTCATTGGTATACTTGGAGCTGTTGTGTCAGTAGCCGTGAGTGTCATCACTGCGATGGCACTTGACTGAGCACTATTATTATTGGCAGCATCGATGGCTGAAAGTGTAAATGAATAGGTTGCGCCAGCGGTTAATCCTGTAGCTGAAAAACTAGCCGTTGCTGAAGTTCCTATAAGAGTACCATCTTGATAAATATGATAGTTTGTTACGCCGACATCATCTGTTGAAACATTCCATGAGAGATCAGCAGTTGTTTGCGTAATTACTGAGACTGCTAGCCCCGTTGGGACACTAGGTGCTGTTGAGTCAGATATTGTTAAAGTTGTGATTGCTAGTGCTGTTGATTGGGCGCTTTCATTACTTGAAGCATCTTTAGCTGAAACGGTAAAAGCATAGGTAGTGGCGGCGGTTAAATTGGTTATGTTGTAGGTTGTTACTGTTACTGTATCAATGAGTAGACCGTCTTTAAAAATTTTGTAACCCGTTACACCGTCTATATCAGTAGATGCTGTCCAGGATAGTGTGAAGGCGGCTTGGGTAATATTAGCAGCAGCAGCATCTGAAGGAACGCTGGGAGCGACGGTATCTTGGACTGTTAGAGTGGCGCTACTGGTGGTTTCATTTACAGTACTGGTGGCGTTCTTAACTGTTAGAGAGTAGGTCGCGCTATTGTCTGATAGGGTTATTACAGGAGTCGTGTAACTTGAACTAGTAGCACCAGAAATCGCATTACCATTTTTATTCCATTGATAAATGATTGTAACGGGGCTTATGGCTGTAGCTGAAAAAGTTGCTGTTTGCCCTGTTTCAATAGATTTGTTGGAAGGATTTGCTGTTATTAAAGGTGCGAGGTGGTTAGTTACCTCTTCACGTTGATATACAACATATGATAAGCGTAGTTTGCCTGCGACTTCTTCATGGCTATAAGGGACTGACCCATCATTTGTGCCATAAAGAACAGCATCGAGGTTTGTTGGCATCATGCCTTGAAGAACATCCAGCCATGCCCGTCCATTAGAGTGTCTATACAAATGAGGTGTTGTGTCGGAAAAAGAAGTAGTCATATCTTTTGCTGCAGAATTCGAGAGCTTTGTGAGTCCGTTATCAATGAAAGTTCCATCGAGCATGACTCTGTAGGCAGAATCCATATCAGTGTAATTATCAAATGCTCCAGTGCCCAAAGATTTGTAAAAGTATACAGGAAAGGCCAGTCCATTTTTATCAGCACAAATTGAAGGTGCCCAAGAGTATTCTTTTCCAGTGGGAGTTCCAATGGCCTTGTGTAGAGACTGTGCCGTATCCCAGCCTGTATCTTGCCCATCAAGATTAAAAGGACGTCTTGTGATAAAAGCATCATCTCTGGCAACTAAAAGATTTAATGCTGTACCGTGCCACGCTAAATATATATTTCCATCTGGATCATTTTGAATGCTGATCCAGTCAGCAACAACATCATTTGCGTTAACACCTTTTTCCCCAGGGTCGGACCATAATGCCTGGCCGTTTAAAGCATCGTGTGATTCGAACCATGCTTCATTGAAAGTTAGGCTAGGTGTCGGTGGTCTTTTGCGGTGCATATACCATGCTTTCCAGTAATAATGATTTATCTCGGTTACCCCATCATAAGTAGCGTTCCATACACCACTTCTAAATCGAGCAGTAAAAGTTACGTGTACTTCACCTCGATGATCTACTGTTATGGCAGGATATTTATATCCAATTGAGCCTGCTGGTATTGCAATTGACTCTTTTGTCCAATTCGTTGATCCTGCTAAGCGATATCCATAATCAAAGCTAGAGGCAGCACCACCTTTATCACCTGCAACGATATGTACTTCTTCATCGTTAAATGCGGCAATGTCTGGACCATTATCATGGCTAGCGCCACTAAGGCCGGTGTTTTTAGTTGGATCAAAATTCCAATTGCCACCAGACTTTAAAAGTCTTCGGTACATGATGTCATCATTTTGTTTTGCCCAGGCAAAGTGAATGGCATTGTCTGAAGCAGACATTGAAATGTATGATCTTTCCCAGCCAATAGTATCGCCACCAACATTTACAGGTGCTGTCCATGTGACAATGCCAGTAGTGTCATCTTGTACTCCTCTGCGATACCAAAGTTTATAGGGTCGACCAACTTCTCCATCGTACCATGAGATATGAATCGAACCATCTGGTGTACGTGCAATATTAGAGCCATTGTTTCCGCCTAGTGCTCGACTGTAGTGGTTTGTAATGTCTCCGGCATCTGTAGTGTTTGTGTCATCAATGGGGCCAGAAACACCAATGGGGGTTTGGCCATAAGGAAAAACCCAAACAAGTCCGGTTTCATTGCGTGTTGTACCACCACCATCAGTAGCTGACCAAACAACTATCGTTCCACCTAAAGGGAAATCGAAATTTGCTGCTTTGTTATGAGTGGTACCTGCAGCGCGAGGACTAGCTAGTAAGGTAGCCATGACGCCTTCATTTGCTTTTATCGTTAATTGTCCTTTAGCAGGGAGTTCAACAGCAAGCATGTCAGGCAGGCCTAACCCTACGGTTACTACTCGAATAACATCCGTTGCTGCTGTGTAAGTTCCGTTGCCTGCTTGAGAAGCGGTAATGTTAACGGTCCCGAAGCCGACAGCGTGTATTTTTCCATTGACAATCGTCGCTACGTCTGTGTCACCTGAAGAGTAAGTGATGGTAAGACCTGAACTTGCTGTTGCCGGAGTAATATCTGCATCACCTAAAGCGAAATAAGTGCTTCTGAAGGAGATGGTTTGACTGTCTGCATAGATAGTTTGAAATCCTGTTAATGTGAAAAATAATGCTATTGTTAAGAATCGGTACATTAAGTATCCTTATTTAATCTTAAAGGAAGGGAGATGTGTCTTTCCATTTTTTCTTTTTTACTTACCAAAGTCTAAAATTTAAGGGCGCGATTCTAGAGCAGTTTATGGAATTCTCAACTAGTATTTGTTGGTATATAGGTTTCTTGGGGATTAGAATGCAAATAATGGGAAAGTAGTTCACAAATAATAAAGTAGAGGAAGTGGGAGGAGAATACTTAATGGTAATTTTTGATAACTACGCTCTGCAACTCTAGTAAAAAAATTCTCTGATAGGATTTTAAGTTATTGTCGAACAATTTTTCATCATATTAATTTAAGAAGGAAAATATTCCACCCCTCCGTTTTCTGGTAGAATTTTCCATGAACCCCATCGCCAGCATTTTGGATTCTATTATATGCGATGACATGCCCACCACCTGTAGCTTGAACGAAACAGATAGCCTCAATGCCTTTTGAACGAGGCCATTTAGTAGAGCCCGTATATTCATTATCAACTATAAAATGTCGCCTAGAACGATTGTAACCGCCTTTTTCGGAATTAAACCCACACACTACTTTTCGAAAAGTACATCTTCGAATAATGATATTACTAGCTAAGTTTCCATTGATGCCATATTTTGCATTTCGAAAATCAAGGCTTTCAAACCAAATGTGTTTTTTATTATAGATATCAACACAGCTTTTTCCGCCACCATCTATGATCGTCTCACCTTTAGCTGAACCACGAATGATAATGGGCTTACCTTCCTGGCCACTAGCTCTTGAACCAAATGCCGAATATTTCCCGGCTTTTAAAATTAGAAGCGTACCTGGTTTCGCACTTGCCATGGCTGCCACAATACCTAGAAAGGGAGCGCCTTTTGTACCCTCGCCACCACCAGCACCTGGTACTACGTAGATTTTTTTCATTCCTTTTGGTTCAAGCGGCTCGGTCCATGTTTTCATTTTCATTGTTTTCTCTGCTTTGCCACCGTCAGGGTCTTCCAAATTTAACTTCACTTCATATTCCGTATCAGGTGTTAAGTTGAAGATACTGCCTGCAAACATCCAACCTCCTGGAACGGTATGTAACTTTGACCTGTTACTGCCATGCGGACTAGGCATAGTTCTAAACAATGGCATTGCTTCAAGCCATTTTTCCTTTCCTTTTCGGTAATGAACTTTTATAACGGCATTTTTATTTTGGTCGCCCATTATTTTCCAGCGAACACCAAGACAATGCAACGTGGGTATTTCTTTAAAGACCTCACCCACAGAAGAGCTTTTATTTTCAGCCATGACAAAAGAAGAACACATCAAAAAACTTAAAGTAACTAATATATGACAAATGCCTTTAGTTAAACATATTCTACTGATCATTTGATTCTCCTCTCAAGTTAATTTGACAAAACAGTATACTTGTGAACGTCTATTTTGTTAGTAGCTTCAGCACCCCTTCTTTAAGTTTAATAAAATCATTACTATTTAATCCTTTAAAAGTTACAGCAGATGCTTCATCTGAAAATCTTTGTTTAAACGTCGACATTAACTTTAGTTTTTGTGAAACCAAAAGAGCTATTTGAGAACGTGTCCAGCCTTTGTTTATTTCGAGCAATCTAAACAGTTCATTATTCTGAGCACCTCTTCTCAAAGCATGTACACGAAAAGAAGCAATGGCAGAACCATATTCCTTATCTCCAATTTTTATGGACCCACTTCTATTAACAACGATTAATCCTTCCACATGCCCTTTGACCAAGGCATCTTGATTTTTAATCGTTTGCCAAGGTAATACTCCATCACAGTTTCTTAAAAATGCTTTCGTGCACCATGCGGCACTTTCCCAACTATTTCTGTTAACATTATTGCATGTACCATAGGTATATAGAACCGTTGGTGCATTTTTCACAATTTGATTCATTATTCTTGGATATTTAAACATTCCATTATTCGCATACATGAAATTCATAATACCATCACAAAGATCACCCTGAACATAATATCTTGATATATCACCTCGGTACATAAAAGTTGGCTTATTTCTTCTCAAGTTAACCAAACCCTTTGCATAATAATTCTTGACCCAACTTTTGCTATAAACGTCAGGGTCATTTATGCCTGCCTTAAAAAGCTCCCCCCAGAAATTTAGTGCTTTAAAATCTAGGTAGGTCACTGGCTCATCAAGCGTCCAAATGGAAGACCCTTTACCCGGCTTATTGTTCAAATAAAACTGAAAGACTGTCTCATTCCATCCTTTTTCTTTAAAATGATTATAAAATTCTGAAACACAATTTTTAAAAGCTTTTTTGTAATCTTCTCCCATTGCTTTTTCAATCGGTTTTGCCAACTGATCATGTTTTAACTTATTACTCAGTGATACATTTTTACCTGGATGATAAAACTTGCGGAATTTTAAAGGCCAGCCTTCACAAAAAGGTAAATACATCGTAGGGATTTTTGAATTCGGACGTGGGTTATCTTTAAACCATCTGCCTTCCAAAAGTCCCTCATAGGCTTTATCAAAATTAGTCCAACTTTTAACATGGCCAGCAGTGTCTACCGCTGGTGCAAGACTAGTTAAATTTCCGCTTTGCGAATAAGGAACCGCATTTAGGTTACATCTAAGATAGTGAGCTAAAACACGTGATTCACGATAAACCTTTGAACCTACTGAGCCAGGTCCCCCACCATATGTATTTAGTTCGGGGTTAAAATGTACTTCATCAGGAATGGAAACATTATACACCTTAATGGTAAGTGGAATAGTTACTTCTTCTTTGCCAACATTCACAAGAACCCTACCTTGATATAAACCAGCTTTGGTATTTTGAGAAACATGAATATCAATAGTCATTGCCTGATTTTTTTGATTTGTAATTTTATTATTTTTTTCGGGACAACTTAATGTACCATCTGAAGGCAAAGCATACTCCGAATACTTGTCAACATACCAATTTTTCCAATATCGAATATGACTTACATCAAATTTCCCAGGGCCTATAAATTCACTTACTTGAACTTTCCCATCTTGAAATTGCCCTTCTACAATTGTTTGGAAACTTATCGTTTCGCCTTTTGCGGCACTAAGATATATCTTTTTATCTTTACCATCCCAGATACCATTCGATGATTTAAACAGCTGACCTTTCTCTTCAAATAACACATTGCCTGTGGTAGGATCTACTTTTGAAATTTCAGGACAAGCCCAAACTTTAATAGATCCTGCTGTAATTGGCCCACCTTTATTTGGGTTAAAGTCAGAGCCTGGCAACGCAGGTACTTTTAATACTGAGCTAACTTCTACTTTATGTTTAGAAGATTTTGACTCTTCACCAAACGTATCAACAACCGATAGTGTTACGGTAACTTTTTTATTAGCAGGTAAATCAATTATGTTAAACTTTTGTTTAGTCCCTGGCTCACCAGCAAAAGGAATTTGCCAACGATCAACAGGTTTCCCATTTATCATAATTTTATAGGCATAAGCCCTTTCTGGAACTGTTACAGAAATCTCAATAGCACCAAAATCTGTCGTGGCAAATCTGGGAGCAGGCTTAACAGATAATCTTTTAGCAGCGTTTACATTTCCAGCCTTTGCTTTTGTGGTTATAACTTTTAAATAAGGACCATTTGCACCCGATTCGCGGGTACCAAAAAAACTATTGACTTTAGGGCTTGTATTCCCATCCATCAATAAAATTCCATGACTTGAACCAGAAATTAACGCCCCCATTATTTTTTTATTTAGTTTGAATTTAATAAATTTTCCATCAGGAATCAATTGTCCATTTTGTCGAATTGTATTTCCATTGCCAAGAGTCACATCCCATAGTTTTGCACCCGGCCAACCCCAGTTCTTTTTCTTATAGGATGATTCATTAAAAGTAGCACCATGACCTACTGTATCAGTACCATAACCTGAAGAACATTTCCCCTCAACCCAGCCATGACTTACAGTAGAGACACTCAACCATTTAACGTCCGAACCACCATTTAAACCCAATACAGCTTTGCCAACTGGCTTCAAATAAAGCCAAGCTTCTTTTATTGATTTGCCTTTTAAAGAAGTCAAATCAAAATCGAGTAAAGCTACTTCATGATAAATCTTTAATTTCATTTTGGTTGTTGCACCCATATTACAATCGGTTTCACCTTTGTAAGATGAGATCCAGACATCTCTATTTGTTTTAATAACTTCTGTGGATTCTTGAGCAGATAGAGAAGCTAAACATATAAACAGCATCAAGAAAAACTTAATAGGTGAAAAAATATTATTTAAATTCATAGAACTAATCCTTTTTAAATATGAATGGTAAACACAATATTCTTAAGTTGAATAGAGGTTACAAACTGGAGTTAATGGGGTATGCGACTTTGGAGAAAAGCCATGAGGCGACATATTAGTGTACATTAATAATCCTACTGTATGTTTTTAAATATTCAAACTTAATTATTTTCCACCAACTTATTTTTTTGTTTCGTCGTTTACGCTAGGAAAATAATAGTCAATAGATGGGCATATATAAGGGGTTATAGCAATTTAAGCCACATTTATTTACATAAAAGGTTTTTATAATAACACTTCAAAATATACTTTTAGTATATTTTATATATAGTTTATATTTTAGATATGCATGGGAAAATGAATGAAATACGATACGGTTATAATAGGGGCAGGTCCCGCTGGCGTTGCCGCCGCCATAAAGTCAGGTCGGCTAGGCAACAATACTTTATTGATTGAGAAATATGGTTTCGCAGGTGGCATGGCAACAGCAGGTTTGGTAAACCCTTTTGCCGGCAACTGCTATGTCAATCAAGAAACAGGTCAAGCCGGAGACCTAGTAGAGGGTGTATTTAAAGATGTGTTAGATGGCCTAAGAAAAGAAAACGCCGTCATCAGATGCAAATTTGCTGCTGATCATGAGGCCTACTATGATGCTTTTGATGAAACTCAATTAAGAATTTTATATGACAATTTACTTAAAGAAGCTAACGTAAATGTTTTATTTCACTCGAGACTTTTAGATGCAAAAGTTGCTGATAACTATATAGACTCTATCCGAGTCATTACAAAAAACTCCATTGAAACCATTGAGTCCCATTCTTTCATTGATTCCACCGGTGATGCTGACTTAGCTGATAAATGCAATGTCGAATTTTCATTTGGTAGAACTGAAGATCAACTTTGCCAACCGATGACATTAATGTTTAGAATGGGTGGGATTGATAAAGACCAACTAATGAATGAAGGGTTAAGGCAAGCAAGAAAAAGAGTAACAGAATATTTTGTCAACGCTCAAGAAGAAGGTCGACTAGATTATGATTTCAAACCATGGGTTCAGTTTTATGATTACCCCAGAAAGAACTCATTACATTTTAACATGACTCGCATTCCCTTAAAATCAGGTTTAAGCAGCAAAGACCTCAGTGAAGCCGAACAAGAAGGTCGGCGACAAGCAAAATATTTTTCTGATTGGGTATGCAAAGAAGTCCCATGGTTTAAAAATGCCTACATTGAAACAATGGGAGTACAAATAGGCGTAAGAGAAACAAGGCGCATAATCGGTAAATACGAAATCTCAAAAGAGGATATTATAGAAGGTGCTCGATTTGAAGATGGAATCGCCAGAAGTGGTTACTTTATAGATATCCATCCTCCCTCAGGCAAATCAAATGAAACGCAAAATGGTATCGGCAAAATTAAAGAATCTTTAGTTCCAAAACAATTTTATGAAATTCCCTACAGGTGCTTACAGCCTAAAAATGGACCACAGAATCTATTGGTAGCTTGCCGCGCATTATCTTCATCTTTTGAAGCTCATGCCGCGATAAGAGTTATGGCAACAATGCATATGGTGGGTGAAGCCGCCGGGATAGCCACCGCTATTGCCAAAGAAAGCAACCAGAATGTGTCAACTGTTCCCGGGGAAATAGTAAGAAAAGAAATTGGCTACATGGATGAACCTTTAGCTTTTTAAATAAAAATATTAATTAGGCCTATACAAAAAGGAACGCTCTATGGTAAGACCTAATCTACTTTATGTCGTTACAGATCATCAAAGAGCTGATAGTCTAAACATGGTTCAATGTGGAATTGAAGTAACACCCAATTTGAACATGTTGGCTACTAAAGGTGTAGCGTTTGAACGGGCCTACAATGTGTGCCCATTATGCGTTCCGGCACGGACATCTTTTTCAACGGGGCTGTATCCTCTCAAAAATGGTATCACCATCAATAAACGTGAAGGTGTAGAACCTCAAAATCATAAACCCATTCACCAGTATTTATCAGAAGCGGGATATACAGTGGGCCATGTAGGTGTACATCACGTTCGCGTCAAGCCAGATATCAAAGAACGTGTGAATTTTAAGACTTGGGTTGGAGTGGAAGAACATGATGAATACTGTTTAAAAAAAGATATCGATTTAAATGCAAAGGAATTACGAGAGCCTTATCTGAGCCCTTGTTTGGAAGATCGTGAAAATGGTGATCCCGTACCTACTAGATTTTCTAACACAAATACTGGCCCTTGGCCAGGAGAGACAGAGGATTACAAAGATGCCTTTTTCACACAAGCAGCTCTTAATTTTTTGGATAATACCCCTCAAGAACCTTTTGCATTATTTGTAAATCTTTGGGCACCTCACCCCCCTCTATGGGTTCCTGAAGAATATAAAAATCTTTTTGATCCCGATAAAATTGAATTACCGCCCTATATTGGTCAACCAGCTTCTGGTGAACCAATTTCAAGACGCAAAAGTGTTCCTGCTCAATTAGCGGAGGGTTTAACAGAAAAAGATTGGCGTAAAACATGGTCAGCACATTTAGCGCTTGTACACCTTGCTGATAAATGTTTAGGTAAGATGATAAACAAACTTGAAGACATGAACATTTTAGATTCAACTATTTGTGTTTTTCATTCAGATCACGGTGACCATATGGGACAACATTCAATGTATCAAAAAATGGAAATGTACGAACAAGCTGTTCGAACGCCCCTCGTCATTAAAGGTATTGGTGATTCAGGTTATCGATTTAAAAATCCTGTCAGCCACCTTGACATACTTCCAACCATATTAGATTATGCAGACATAAAAATTCCAAATGAGTTTGATGGCATTTCTTTAAAACCATTTATTGAATCAAACATTGAATCACCTGAAAGAACAATATTTGGAATGTACGATGGCAATTTTAATCCGCCTACCACAAGGCGCATGGCTGTAACTAAAACTCATAAATATGTTTATACACCTAATGACGCTGACGAACTCTTTGATCTAACTTTAGATCCTAATGAGATGAAAAACATTGCTCAATATCCTACTAATAAAGAGCTTTTAAAGTCATTGTACGAAGAAACAAGAGCATGGCATGAAGCCATGGGCGACAATGTTTTTATATAATTTTGTCCCTTCGCATTCTCAAAATTAATCTACAGCGGCAATTTTTCAAGTTCATGTTTGGCCAGAATTAGTGCAGATTTAATTTCTTCAACGCGTCTTTTCTTTAAACCTGCTGCAAACCACGAAGCGCAAAGACTATATAGCTTTGATTTATCCCTATTAAATAAAGCAATTGAAACTCTATAAAATAAAGGTGCGTATTCCTCTTCATCTAAACAATAACCTTTTGCTTGCACAATTTTAAGTTTCTTTTCAAGTTGAGCTCTCGTATGAAGAGTCTTTTCCGTCTTTTTTTGCCATGTACATTTATTAAGTAATCGCTCCTTGTTTTCTTCTGATAAATTAGCCAATAGTACAATCGCTCCTGCATGCCGATGGCAGCTAGTGGTCAATCTTTCATCACCAGGACCAACGACGAAAGGTGTTGTTTCTATAACGGCATTGCACAAAACATTAACCGCAATCCTCTGCGGATCAAACATAGACATTTGTATCGAGGCATTTAATTTCTCACACAACTCATAAAGAATATCATTGATGTTATTAACTAAAATCAAATCATTATCACACGACTTCAGCATAGTCAACATACGTAAACCTGGAGTATAACCTCCTCTTTTACCTATGCCTTGCTTTAGAAAACCTATCGATACTAAAGACTTTACTACCCGGCTAACAGAGCTTCTTGATAGATCCAATTGATTACACAAGTCTTCGAAGTGTAGGGGTTCTTCGTGGGTGGCCGCTAATTCTAGAATTCTCAGACCTTCTATTAAAGCCGGTGCAATTGATGTTGGCATTCTCTTCTCCAATAAATATAAGTATTATATATAAGCCTTTTATTTTATAAATAGGACTTTATGATATTCTATTAAATTCATGGGAAAAAGATATGACTTCAGAATTATTATTTCAATTCGCCTTAGTGGCAGACTCGCATATGAACCAATCAGATACAGAGTCGACTTCACCATATGAGTGCAACAAGCTTTCAAATGGTAGATCAAATTATGTGATCGAACAAATTAACAAACTGAATCCCGATTTTGTAATTCATTTAGGAGATTTTATTAATCCGGTTCCGGCCCATCCGTATTTTGAAACCGCGGCAGAACAGTTCAAAGAATTGTATCAAGGTATCGAGTCACCTTTACACCTTGTGCCTGGTAATCACGACATTGGTGATAAGCCGGTTGACTGGATGCCGGCCGGAACCATTAATCAACAATATTTAAAAACGTATCAAAAATTATTCGGCAAGGATTATTTTTCTTTTGAAAAAGGAAAATGTCAGTTCATCGGCATAAATGCCCAGCTCTTTAACTCTGGTTTGCCTGAAGAAGAAATTCATAAAAACTGGCTAGAGAAAGAATTGGAAACCAATTCACACAAAAGAATCTTCATGCATACCCATTATCCGCTATTTATAAAAGAACCAAATGAAAATGGAAACTACGATAATATTGATGAACCATCACGTTCGTGGTTAATGCAACTTTTGCAACAATATAAAGTTGAAGCAATCTTTGCTGGTCATGTTCATAATTATTTTTATAACAAAATCGACAAGACAAGCTTTTATATTTTACCTTCAACAAGTTTTGTGCGGCATGATTACAGTGAACTAAATGCCATCAATCCTGGTGATCAAGGTGGTCGCAATGATACGGCTAAACTAGGTTTCTTTCTTGTAAAGGTATATGGCGATGGCCATATCTGTTATAACTACAGAACCTATGGCGCCACGCAAACATCTCAAGAAAAGGATGTGTTCTCTACAATTGAACCGCTTCATTCTAAAAACAATCATTCCATTTCAATTGGCTTAGATCTGAAAAAGCCCTGGTGTGAAAATCGGGAAATATCGGCAAGTGGTGCCATTGATGAATTTGAAAGAAAGTTTGTCCGTAACGATTATCCCCTGCTAGCAATGCTTGAAATGGGTATTCAAAAACTTCGCATACCTCTCCATGATTTGTATTGCTCGGAAAAAAGAAGGCGGATGGAAATCTTTAAAGAATTAGGTTTTAGGTTTAACGTCTACAGCTATGGTATTCCGGACGAAAAGGGAATCACACATTTATTGGAGTATTCAACGCTAGTTAACAGTTGGGAGGCCGTATTAAAAGCAAATCAAATAGAAGCATATTTGCCAAAATTAAAAGAATTAAAGCAAATGGGAATACCGAATATTACTTTATCAAGTTTAAGTGGATTTGAAAACAAGATAATAGTAGGCAAACATTTCAATCATTTTATACACCACGGTTATGTAGCTGAAGACCTTTCAGAATTAAAAGAAACTTGGGAAAATCATCAAATCAGAGATCTAATTAATGGCGTCGCCTTTCGAATTCCATCAGATATAGATCCCTTAGATTCAATTGAAGAAATTGATAAATTTGCCAATGAGCATTCACTTGATATTTCTTGTTTGGTTAAGGTCAGTGGTATGAATCCAGCCGAGACATTTACAGATGACTTATTAATCGCTAATAGAGTCGCAGAATCATTATTAGCAGCCGCAATATATAAAAACATTAATTTTTATTTCGACACCTTCGAAGATGTAGACAGAGGTTATTTTGTTAGAAATGGTTTAGTTGATCGCTTATACAATCCAAGAATAGGATCTCGAGTTGTTACTAATTTCACAAGAATATTAAATTCAATGGGATCTATAACAGACTTTAAGAAAGATAATATTTCAAATTTGGGTATTGCTATAAGATTTCAAGAAAACGAAAATCAATACATTTTACTGCTACCTTGTAAAAAAATAACACCAGGAATTCTCGAAGAGTTTATTCAAAAAGAAAAGCTTCAAACTAAAGTTGATTTAAGCTCTGGGATAAAAGACAGACAACAAGAGAATAAAAAGTTAAATCTCTTGAGTCCACTTTTATTGTCTAAATAAGAAACTAAGCGGCATTATTTAATTACTCTTGAATTGATTGTTAGCTTATGAGATAAGCTAAGCAAGGTTAGGGGATTTTAACTCGAACAATTTGTCGGGCTTTTTCGATCCGAAATGGCTTTGAATAATGCTTAGTCGTTTTATTTGTTTGTATTTGCACAATAAGCTCAAAACCCTCAGGAAAGTTTTCGACGATCACGGTTGATCTTTTAAACCGATGTTTTTCTAAAAACATATAGGGCGCTTTAGTCTTCGTGTTAATAAAAGATAAATAGCCACTATGAGGTCCTGAAATTTCAATCGCAACAGGCAACAATATCTTCGACATACTCGAATAAATCTCACCACTTACTAAGTTGCATTTAATTTGGTTATATGAATAATCATCAACACCAGTAAGGATTACGTCCTCATTAATATTAGTTTCTTCAATACTCTTGCCACCATATAACCAAATCCTAGTTTTTCCATTATTTATTATTATCTCATATTGAAAAGCAGTCCTGATAAGCCAAGTTCTAATTTTGGGATGAATAGAAACGAAATCCTTCTCTGTATAAAAAAGCTCTATTGAATTAGCACCCACTAAATTTCTTTGCGGTTTAACACATGCCATAAGTTTTTTTCGGTGATAGGAATATACGGTAATCAAAAAATCTATTGTTCCCAATAAATCCTTATCAATATGCAGATCTTTTCTCATGTAAAATCCTAATCCTGTACATTGACCTTGCTGCCAGCTATAAGAAATACTACCAACAGGCTTCTCATTTATATCATCAGAAACAATCTTAATTAATTTTAACTCCCTCTCATGTATTTCAGCATCAGAATCATTTAAGAACTTCACAACCAACCGGCCATCACATTTAATAGCATAAAGCCCAACGACATCTTTAGGTATTTGGATTGTTTTTTTGTGAATATCAATAGTGGGCTCCATATAGCGATCATCCACCGTCATACGTATATTTTTTGGGATATAAGCAACATTATCTTTATAAAATTTAATCGATTTTAGGGCGCCTACAGTTGAAAAATATATGTCATCTGTATCTACTGTATGAATCAGTTTTTTTTGACCTAGGCCTGACAACACATAATAGCCACTGTTGCCTTTAAAGAAGCCGAGTCCATTCTTATCTGTCGTAATTTTTGGTAATTTATCATATAAAAAGACCTTACTAATTTTAAATTCCTGATTTGTAATCGGCTGACCACTATCATCAATAATTTTTATCTTATTAACTTTCTCAGAGTATAAGTTGATTATTATCTCATTAAATTCTTTACGGCCATTCCAATAATATTGGCCCTTAAAACCTGATTTAGTAGAAAAATCAAATTGATAATATTCATGAAATAAATTATTTAATTCCAATAAACCTTCAGGATTTGAAATACTTCCTTTGACTAAATCACCAAGGTCATAACTATTTTTTTCTATCATATATTCATAACTAAAGTCAACCACTGGCAAGCCATCAATTAATAATTTAAATTTAGCCGTTGTATCTAAATCTATCATTTCGAATGTTAATTGGCTATTCTGCAAAGCATTTTTTTTTATCAACAGATCTTCAGAAAACTGATTGGGGCCTAAGATATCTATCAACAACACATCATCAAGAAAATCATCAACCTTGACATAATCCTTTAACAAAAACGTAGACCCATCTTTAAAAGATATAGTTTTTTCTGACTGAACCTCGCTATAACTATTCATAATTCTTATTTTATATTTACCTTCAATATTATCCGCGGTATTACTCAACGTTATGGTTGGCCATTCAACCTGATAGATATGGATTTCAACTCGTTTGCTACCATCAGCATTATTAGGCATTTTCACAATGTCAAAACGGTAGTCACCTTCATTATCAAAAAGTATTCCGACTGTTGATTTATCAAATGGGCTATAAACAGTTGCTGAAAAACTTTTGTCTTCTTTAAATATTATAAAATCATCCGGAACAATCTTCGAAACCTCAAGATTTGCTTTCTCATAACTCAGATATTTAACCTTTTCACCTTTTTCATAATGAAATACAACTTTGCCATTCAGCTTAACTGGTGGAATCAATTGAATGCTTTTAGTAGGGCTTATTTGGGAAGCAAAATAATAACCAAAATCAGCATGATAGACTTTGGCGATACACCAGCCTTTCGGCAGCCTCACGAATCCTTTTTCATTGGTAAAAAAGATATTATAATCACCACCTGAATTGTTTTTATATGCCAATACTGTTGCACCATCAACAACACCTATAGGACTACTAATCTGAACAATTTGGTCTGTAGAAATTTTATCTAAATAGATCGTTTCATTACCAAGATAATTTAGTTTATACTCATGATGCTTGCCATCATATTCAAATTTTATGATTCCATTTTTGTTATAAATATGAGGGATGAATAATGCTCTATCCTTTAACTGAATTTTCTGCGACAAGGAAATGTTAATATTTGCTATAATTTTTTCATCATATACAACATTCTTTATCAATTGAATTTTAATTTTATTTTCAAAGTACAAAGTATGCTTATCACCTGCTAATAAGGGAACCAGTAAAGGGAGACCATTTGTGCTCATTTTAGTCTCACCACTTAAACCAAGATCCTTATGAAAGAAAAAGAAGGTCTCTTCCAATTGAAATTTTGAAATTTTTAGCAATCCATTTTTATTAGTAGAATAGTCGTAATCGACACTATATTGAAAGAACTGAAGATTGTGTAATTCTTTAGGAAATTGAAACGACACTAATTCTGAATCAACAATAATAATTTTAACGTCTTCAGGAGTATTTACATCGATGGACTTTTTAAATATTAATCTCTTGTCAGATTTATCATAACCAAAAATATTAATAAATTTCTTTGCATCTGAAATTTTATCAATCAAGTATATYCCAGACTTAGTAGATCTAGCCACCAAAGTCTTYTTCCCTTTATACTCATACATTATTTTTATATTTTTAACTTGATAACCGTGCCGATCTTCCAATTTTAAACACAATGTTTTGACTTTCTTTAATTTAACTTCTATAAGGTGCTCTGATTTAATATTTATATTTCCATCTAAATATTTGTAATTCATAAGATTATTTAAATTAAATAAGTCCTTAATTGTCTTTATAGAATTTTCCCCTTTATAAAATAATTTATAGACACAGCCATTTTCATCCAACCGAAAAGATGAAAATGAAAGTTTCTTTCCAAAAAGATAATATTTAATCGTTTGCAATTTAATATTTGATAGAGGAATATTATCTTGGTCTATAAATTTAAAAATTTTATGGCTTATCTTATCCACATCTAGTAATTTACTACCATCAGCATGACTCTCTTTTCCCCAAGCCCATGAGAAATAAGACTGAAAGCCTGTTTGATATCGTCCTAGCTTAATATTAAATTCTAACGATGGGTTTTCCATAGAAATTGCTGATGGGTTTAAAAACACACTTTTAAAAGCTACTTTACGATCACCTGGTGAATATAGTGTTTCAACTACAACATCGCCATCATAAAATTTTGAATTTAATGGATATTTAAATCTACAAAACTTAAGATGGTCGACGGCAACTATAATACGATTATTGATAGGTACACAGTCAATTTTATAAAAAAACTTTTTATTTTTCAATTCAATTTGCAATGAATAAAAACCCTTTGAAAGAGCCGGCACATAATATTTTGAGGCAATGGGCACAACCTGCTTAAAAAGATTTATCTTACCTGAAGCTTTAGACATATTAACTGTTTTATTTTTTATATAGCCCACACCTTTTATCGGCAAAAAGACATCCTTTTCTTTTGCAACTATTTGTACAAACCCTGGACGGTGTTTGAATACAAAACTATTTTTATTGGATTTATTTATCGCCGTCGTTCCAATACTTTTTAATTCTGGAGTAATTAATGAGGGCGTTGCATTTTTCGATAAAACAGAAGATTTGCTAATAGAGTCATTTACATTAGGGTCATCGGGCTCAGGCGACTCATCCCCTTTATGTGCTCGTTCATTATTTTTTTGATTTATTGAAGCGTTATCATTCAGCAAAAATAATCCTGCTAAAACGACTACAAGCAGAATAACACCTAAAAATATTTTCATAAAACACTCATTTAAGGGCGGACATAAATTCACACATTCACCATCATTATATTATAATAATGATAAATATGGTTAACAATAAATATTTTGACTTGATCGTTAGCTTAAATAATAAACGCAGCAAGACTGCCTGTCCGACTGTAGGCGGAAAGTCTCACTTCCTCTTACCCCCCCGCTGGTTCGGCGAGTTCATTATCAAGCAATTGTGATTTTAACTTCTGCTTTTTGTGGTTTGCCTTTTGGAATTAACTCAAGTCTTAAAAATGCGGCCTCAATAGTGGATTTATTATCACTGGTGTAAGGGTTAAAAGGAAAGGTTGGAAAATGCAGAACACTATCGCATAATATTTTAAAACTTATCAAGCCATTATGAGTTTTAACGACTGAACCTTTTTTTAATTTTATTTTAATTTTTTTAGCTGTTAACTCATACTTCTTGTTTCCAATTTTTATCATATCACCCAAGCCGGTTTTAATAGGAAGGTTAAACCGTAGGCCTTTGCGGCTATTCGCTGGATGCATCTGCTCTCCAGACAATATAATTTCGTTAGAACTTATTACATTTGATTTTACGGCGCACTTTAATCCTGTTGAGTACAATGCTTCCACATAAGGCACTTTTAAATTTGTATGAAGTTGACCACCATACAAAACGCCCAAACTTTCACCATTAGCATTGTAAAAAGTTTCCTGTTCAAAATTATTTTTACCTTGAGAGCCGTCAATCAGAACACCTGTTTTTTTATGCCATAGACTAAATACTTTTCCATAACCTAATCGAAACGATGAAATTGGGTGTACCACAACAGGCATAACGGAAAAGCTTATTTGCCATGAACCTTTTCTCACAAAAGCAGAATGGTTTTCTAAAAATTTTGTGCCCTTCCATGGTTTATAGCTTGCAACGTCCCCTTTTTTAAAGTGCACAACGTCTTCTAATAATCTCGCACAATGTTCGCCTGAGATATCCGGCGTATTCTTTACAATGGATTCCAAAACTTTGCATGAAAAGCCACGACCTTCTGGAGTTATCGTTAATCCAAAAAGTCCCCACGGAGATGGTTTCGTATGACCATTTCGCCTATCTGTTACATCCATTAATGAAAAATCTGGAAAGGAAATTTTCATTAAGTACTCCAATGCCTTTTTCAAGGAATCATTATATTTTGCTTTCTTAAGTTCAACATTCACTCTAGCAACGCCCGTCAAAGAAACCGTACAATAACTACCAACTGGGCCATGCCCCTCTGCCCAATAGCCAGCATTTGTTTGAGACGCTACAAAACGATCCATAAAGTTCTCTGCAATAGCCATCCATTTCTTGTTTTCAAATAACTTACCACCTAAATATAAAGCACAGCCATATAAACTTGAATGATTTGGGCTTGTGTTAAAAGAATAAGAATTAAAAACATCCTGACTTTTAAACCCTAATATTCGATTTTCTAGGTGAGCCAAAGACCGCTTTATTGCAGCAGCCCACACTTTTTGTCTCTTGGCACCAAGATCATTTTTAATTAATTTATAAGCATCTAACCAAAAAATCAATAGTCGCTGGTCGAGCCAATATCCTTCGTTCCCAAAAGAATAATAATACATCAGGCCATCCTTATTTGTTTTTGCAGAACAATAATCGCCAATTTTAAAAAGTGCGTCTAAGATTTTAGTGTCATTAAAATATTTATTACCTTTAAATTTAGTCTTATAAAAATAGGCCAAGGGGTAAATTATCTGAAAATCATAGGCATTGGTCGCTTTAGGATTATCCTGAATAAAAGTCCCTTCTTCTGTCTGACGGCTTAACAAATACTCAATGTTACTTCCTATCTTTACAAGGACATTATCTAATACCTTTTTACAGTTCATGTTTACCCTCTTTTCATTTACCTTGATAACTTAACTCTCAAATTAACAAATTTGAAAAACCTCTCAAGCAAATTAACTATTAATTTTACGTCTCATAAATGTAATTTATTAAAAAAGAATTGTTTAAGCCACTAAGTCATTAGAGAAAATAAACTTTCATAACAACCCCTAAATGCTCTAAACTGTTTGACAACATCACTGGATACAATAGCATACCAATAATCTCAGCCATTCATTCTACAGAAAGTTACTACAATATGTCTACAGATGAAGCTCTAGGTGGCATCCTCGTTGCAACAACTGCTGATAAAATTAAAGCTGATTACTTTGCTGCAAATCAAAAACACGCCACTTTCTTACCTCCTGAAAGGTTGTTAACCAAACAATACAAAGTATCCCGGTCGACTATGCGCAGAGCGTTAGCACTTTTAACTCGTCGCAATTTAGTCCGTGCAGAACATGGTCGCGGATATCGTATTCTGGAAAAAGGAGAAACCTCAAAAAAGATTCCCCGCATTGCAATCTTGCAAGCAGCTGAGAAGTCCGCTATCCACCATGGAAGAACATCCCAAGAAATAATAGATGCCATGCAACGCCAAAGCTTAAAACGCAAATGGCAAGTTTTAAATATTGATATTGGCGATATTAATCCTCAAGCTGTAATAGCAGATTTAAAAGATGCTGGCATCCAAGCAGTTGCGTTAGTCTTCGAAGACCGAAAAATCGTTGAAGCATTATTAAAGGCAAATATCCCTTGTATAAGTCTTGAAAATTCTGGGCGAGAATTAAATATCGATTATATTTTTCAAGATAATTATGGTGGTGCAAGAAGGGCCACTAAATATCTTCTATCAAGGCAACATCAACGAATTGCATGGGTCGGACCAATCAATGATAGCTACACAAGTTTTGCAAGATGGTCGGGGGCAAGAAGTGCTCTGATTGAAATTGGAATTGATTTTTTAGAAGATGATGTCATTACTGAATTCGAAAAGTTAGAATCAGTATTAAAAAAGTTATTGTCTAAAAAAAATAGACCTAAGGCTGTATTAGCTCTATGGGAAAGTCAAATTATCGCTCTTATAAATGTAACCAAAAAATTAAAGTTAAAAATAGGCAAGGATATTGACATCATTGGCTGGTCTAATCAAACAAGATATCAAGCTTTAAAAAGAGATATTTTTACTAAAGGCAAAATGCCACCAATGGTAGTATGGAATCCAGATGAAATGGCTGAAGTAGCTATAACACGCCTAATTGCGCACTTTGAGAATTCAAACATCAACCCTCTTCATATCGCAGTACCAGCAAAACTTGTATTGCCAAAATAACAAACCTTTTAAGTTAAAGCAAGCGAGCCGCTGCGGACCCAGCAATTTAAAAGTACTCTATTGACTTGATTGTTAACTTATGTGATTAGCGAAGCAAGGCTAAAGTCTCACTTCCTATTTTCCCCCGCTGGGGCACTTAATTAAATGGTGACCTATTTAACGTTTATTACAACACTAGCGACATTCAAACTTGGTCCAGAAACCTTTAGGGATATGGTATCTTTTGATTTTGGTGAAATCTCAAATTCAGCTTGTCCTTTATCATTGGTCTTTTTGACCTGATAAATCTCTTTGTTCATGATGCAGATCGTTGAGCCAGGGGCGTCAGTAGAAACAATCAATTTTTGCTTTCCTTTTTTTAATTCTTTGGGAACTGTGACTATTGGCCTACGAGGATTCCGAGCTCTTAAATCTAGGGTTGGGTCGCCCAGTAAATTAAGTTCGCATTGAAGGTAATGAAAATTATTCGATTTAACCGCATCATCAATCATATCTGCTTTAGCAGCACGCATCGCGTCTCCGGCTGTCATATCTTCACTTAAAGCATGTCTCCAAAAGTTTGTCAGTGTTCTCGTAGTGCCATCCATCTTACCTTTCATCATTAAAGGAAAATCCACTCTGGGGTTATGAAATATGGGCACGCCTTCTCTCGAAGGGGCAACAATAATAACAGCCCCTCCCTTTTCTTTACGAAGCATAGACTCTGTTACAGAAGGATCTTTAACGCCATCGTACTTACCTGTAAAGCACGAAACAGTTGTCATTGTCAAATAAGCATTCTCATTCTTTAATTTACTAATTGAATTAGCGTCGACGGTTTTATGATTCTCTAAGACCCAAACATTTAATAAACCATGACCATGCATGTGCATCTTTCCTACCGATTTTTTATTAATTAAATCAATCCAATTGGATGGCAATAATTCGTGGTCACCTTTCTTTACCTTATCCCAAGGAGTAACATGTCCGAAAAACTGTTGTGGCAGACCGCCCTTCCAGTTACTCTCAAGCACTTTTTTGCTAGTATTTAATTTTGGATAAGCTCCTGCCATGGGGCAGGTGTAGATCAAGTTGAACGCAAATTCTTTTTCAGGATAATTAGATTCATGAGAAATTATTTTTGCTGTATAAGCGGCGATATCCTTTTTAGATCGAACAGGTATGCGCCCTATGCTTGCCTTGACATTGGTATAGGAAATTGAATCTTTATCATTGTTCCAATCCCCATAAAGACCATCATTATTGGAGTCCCAGTTTTTTTCACTCAAATAATAAATATCGGTTGGTAAATCGGCATATTGAGCATATTGATTAATATGATAGGTATCACGGTCAGGCACAAGCCCTTTTCCGCCTGGTTGACTATCGCCCCCCAAAATCACCCACTTAGTTTTATGATTATTGATATGATCAAGACAACACAATCTAATCTTTTCCTGTATATCTTTACCTTTGTATTTTTCACTGATTGTTTTAACACTAATAATCTTAGTGGCTTTGCCGATACTTGTTTTCCATGAAGCAAATTTACTCCAAGATGAAACATGGCTTTCATCACAAATTAATAATATTGTTGCAGGGCGCTTGACCTCTGCATCGACAGAAAGGCTAAAAAGAATTGAAACAAAAATAATCATTAAGAGCTTCATCTTTATACCTCATTTAATTATATAATAGGAATTATTCTTTTAAATATTCTATATAATCCGCTATTATACGAAGGTAAGCAGATGATGCTCTTGCTGTAACTTCAACATAATAATAGACTCGTTCATTTTTTTTTAAAACGATTTTCTTTTTAAACTCTTCTCTATCATTTAGGTCACGGTTGATTTCCAGGGTATCTTTATTGATAACCACACCATTTTCTTGAAGCTCCCAAGAATAGGTTATTTTTACCTGTTTTTCATTGTTTGGATCCTTAATACTAACAAGACTACCTTTAAAAAACACTTCTGCCTCAACAATCGTATTAATGTTTTTGTAGTATTTGTACGATTTCTTAACCTCATCTTTGGCTTCTTTCCTTGGACCTCCAGAACTCATATAAAGGTTTTTACTCAAATATGGCAAACCATAATATTTAAATTCGGGACGAATAAAATTTTCGCCCCTTTTAATTTCAATTTCAGCATAGGATCTCCCATTACGTCTGGTGTCATAATGAAGCAAATGTTTCCCTTGAGGCATCGATATTAGTACTTTGCGCAAACTTTCTTTTTCATCACCATCTACAGGTACTTCATTGCCGTGATCCATTTTAACTATGGGCAAGCCTTTATATGTAAAGGTGACAGTTGCTCTATCGAAGTAACTCCATCCAAATGAGCCCAATACACACAAAGCCATAAGGCACAATAAAATCATCCATGTTGGAACAGCTTTTTTCTTTTTAGCTTTTTTAGGTGGTTTTGGCTTAACAAGTTTTTCTGCAATAACTTCATAAATTTCAATTGGGTGCTCGATGCCTTTAACAAAATAAGCACCGTGGAAATACCATTCAATTTCTTTTTCATTACTTGTAAGCCATCCTTTAGCACTATCAAACACAGGATAAGTTAAATATACTTGCCCGCCATCAGCCAATGACTCTACCCTTGAAGCTCTATTCACATGACGCCCAAAGACATCTAAGCTAACATTATCTTCAGTGGTTACCTGGCCCATGTGTAAACCAATTCTAACAGTCAAACCACCCAGCTCATCAATTGTTTGTTCTGCAATTTTCATTTCTTTTTGAATTTTTAACGCTCTTTCAACAGCCATTGAAGGCTCAGCAAAGATTGCCATAACAGCATCGCCAATATGTTTAATGACTTTTCCTGATTGATTCTCTTCTATGATTCCCACAAGTATTTCATCATGTTTTCTTCTGCAAACATTTGAATACTCTTCACCTTTAGTTTCCGTCATTTTCGTAAAACCTTTTATGTCAGTAAACATAATGGTTAAAACAGAAGTGTTTTTTAATTTACGAAATTCATTAATTGCGATTAAATCAATTTCTTCTAGTGACAATTCCGATTTAAGATCTGGGGCAGGTGACATTCAATTAGCCTAAAATATAGAAATATTTGAAAATGCATTATCAAAAGAAAACCCCTAATGAACAGAGATATTTATAGTGATTAGTTAGAATAAACCTTTGCGCCACAGTCGGTTATAAGAATCGCCCTAAAACTTCTTTTTATTAGAAAGAAAAGAATTATTCTAGGTTAAGAAATCTTTCGAATTAAGCCTTGGCCTTTAGCATCAGCATGTCCAAGAATCTCATTCACAATACAACCGACAACAAATGGCTGAAACGTCTCATTCTAGACACATCTAGGAAAAATAATCTAAAATTACACCAAGGGCGATTAATTGTTTTTGTTGGTTTTAATATAAACATTACTAATAGGCTACTACCTAACTATCGTGTTCGGGTATTAAGTCCATATGGAGATTAAGATGTCATCAACAAAACAACATGTAAATTATGAAGATTTTGGCGCCATAGGTGATGGTGTAGCTGATGACCTACCCGCAATTTGCAAGGCCCATGCCTACGCCAATGAAAACAATTTTTCTGTGAAAGCAAAATCAGATGCATCTTATCATCTGGGTTCTAAAGAGTTAACCGTCATTATAGCAACGGACACAGATTGGAACACAGCCCGTTTTATGATTGATGATACAAAAGCTGATGATAATAAACATTCTCTCTTTCATGCATGTTCATTGTTGGATCCATTGGCTTTAGAAATTAATAAGATGTCTCGAGATCAGAAGACATTGGACATTTCTCTCAAACAATCTTGTTTTGTAATGGTGGAAAACGATGACATAAATCTCTATATTCGTCGTGGGCTCAACCAGAATGAAGGCAAACCTCAACATGATTGTTTCATCTTACATCCTGATGGTACTATTGAAGGTGATATTGACTGGCATTACGATCACATAAGTCGCGTTAAGGCAAATCCCATAGAAGAGCATCAACTCGTAATTCAAGGAGGGATCTTTACAACAATCGCGAACCGCATGGAACAAAAAGAAGGGTATAACTATTGGGCTCGCAATATTCAAGTAACCAGATCAAATACTCTCGTTGAAGGATTAACCCATTATGTGATTGGAGAAACGTCCGTTGGGCATCCTTATAACGGTTTTATAAGCGCCATTCATTGTGCCAACATAACCATCAAAGATTGTTTTGTTACGGGACATAAAATATATCAAACCATCGGCACAGCAGGAGAACCCGTCAGCATGGGTTCCTATGATTTGCACGCCAACGACATTGTCAATTTCCATCTTATTAATTGTCACATGAACCATATTCTTGACCGTACCCGTTGGGGAGTTATAGGCTCTAACTTTTGCAAAAACATTCTACTTGAAGGCTGCACGTTATCACGCATGGATACACACATGGGCGTTTCGGGAAATTATATTGTTCGCAACTGCACACTAGGGCACATGGGTTTAAACGCAATCGGTCGTGGTCTCTTGCAAATCGAAGACTCTACTCTTCATGGTGGACATTTAGTTAATTTTCGCGGAGATTATGGTAGCACATGGGAAGGCGAAATATTAATTAAAAATTGTCGTTGGATTCCTGCGTGTGGAAAAGAGACCTGGCCATACATGTTTTGCACTGTAAATGATAGCACCCATGATTATGGATACCCTTGTTTTATGCCACAGGTCATAAACATCGACGGCCTCCATGTAGAAGACTCACAAACACCAGATGACTACACAGGCATGTATATCTTTCAGGACCCTGATGGGCAAGACAATAAACTTACTCCAGCAGATCGTTCATTCCCATATGCTCGCTGCCAGTCTATAACTATCAATAACTTAACAACGGTTAGTAATAAGAAACTACAGGTTTCTCCAAATGAAGAACTCAATGCCCGTTTAACAATCAATGAAACTTAAAAAGTATCTATGTCATAATTAATGTTTATTTTTACCGCCCTTCAATTTAAACAATTACCAAAATAAGCATAATCATAGTCCATTAAATGCTGATAAATTAGTTTTGAGCAGCAAGTTCAGAGAATTGGCATTCCAAGACTTTTGGTAATTTTCCAAAAAAATAATGCATCTCCTTGGTAGTCATCGGTTTTAATTTCTTTTTAATCTTTTTAATCAATTCTAACTTTTCGCTAGCCTTAAAGAACTGTTGGTAAATTGTTTTTTTAGGATGTTTCTCAAGACGAATTTTATCGACTAGTTTTTCTATTTTTTTCAAATCAAGCTTTAGCAATACGGCTTCTGCGCCCCCCACTTTTTCATAACACTTATTGCCACCCAACATGTCAAATAATAGTTTTCTTTTATAAAAAGGCTCATGCTTAGGATTAACGGTAATGATTAAATCCGTAACAGAATGAAGACCTCGCGCGGCTAAATAGGCGAAGTTAAAAAGTTTTATTAGTATTTTTTGTGCATAACGTGCTCTCTTTTGAATTCCAAGAGAAATTATTTCTGCAACCTTGTGCCCTTCTGTAATAAACTCATTAATCTCATCAGCATATAAATCGTTGGCGGGCAAACCCATTTCTGAATTAAACACTACAGTGATAGCACCTACCAAAACATTATTTTCCTTGGCAATAAAAGTAACTGTATCGGGATGTGCATCAAATAAGGAAAACCACATTTTTGATTTATTCGGCGTAGCGAATTCCTTTTCAACATACACGCTATACAATAATCTATAGGCTTCGATTCGATCGATTACATTATTGGCAATACTAATCTTGATTTCATCATTAACCGCCAAATTGGGAAATGAAGAGTTTCCTGCTGATTCATTACTAAAAGAATAATCATGAATACGATCGTGGGTAAACTTCTGCAAAACTTGAGATAAATTTGATGCTTTCATTTTAAGCCCTTTCTAACAATATAGATTCTTTAATATCAGGCAACATGGAATCATTTGATGATGCCATTTCTTTATTGTGCGGTACTTCTTGATAGGGAGTATAACGCCCTGGCGCAATGATTTGATTTTCATCAATTGATTCTTTTAATGCTTTGGCAAACTTCCAACAAGGCAAATCAGGATTTATCATTTGTTTCATTTTATCAACGCCAAGCCTATAGGGTAAATATCCTTCGGCCGCTTCTTTTTTTAGAAGCTCATCATGACATGCTTTTGCATTTAACTCATCTTGTATGTTTTCTTTATTAAACAAAAGAGGTATCGTGCTATCACAACAATGCTCTGAAAAAATAGTTAGCGTGATCAAAGGGTTCATTTGATATTCCGGGCAAACCTTATTGATAATTTCAACATGCTTGCGCACATCTTTCGGTGTTAACGGGACTAAAGGTGCATGCCAAATTAATCCACAATTATCTATGGCAGGATTTACAATTTTTTTCATGTCTGGCTGATTGGATGATTTCCAATAAGCAAGCGGAAGAGCCACTTGGCTAGGAATGCCAGAAACATTTTGTAAAGCTGAACTTAAGGTATCAAGTTTTTTCTTGAATGAGTTTTTATAAAAATTAGGAAGAATATATTTTACACACCGAGCGACCTTAATCGTTCGTTCTGTAAAAAAATGAATTCGTGAAACATACGGCTTAAGCGTTTTTTTGATTACTTTTTTAACAGCTTTAGTAATCTCTTTTCGCCCATAGATAGCACCAAAACCTGTCCATTCTGTAAGTTGATGTTCTTTCGCTAATTGATTTATCATTGATTCATCAGCTAATACTTGTTCATTATTTTTATTTCTGGGGTAAGGCTCAACCATCGACAACACTCTTCGAAGATTCATTAAGTTTATGGCCCCGGTATTATTACCAAGTTCACCTTTAATTTTTCGAATCGCTTCAATAGCCCCTTCAAGAGAAGCATCTTCTTTTAAACTAAAGAAAAAAGTGGCAATTGATTCTGGGCGACGAGCAAGTAAAAGTGTTCCCTCAGTAACAATTCCAAAATTACCTTGCGTAAAAATTCCATCAAGGTATGGGCCTAACCCCCACTTAAATAATTTATTAATACGCTTACCACCCAACTCTTCTAAAGCAGGTTTATAATAGTCACCATTAGGCAGAACAGCATGAAAAGAAGTGATCGCTTCAAAATGATCACTATGAGGGGTTAACCCGTAACCTCTTTCCAAAGCATTGCCAAGGATACTAGCACTTGGTCCTGCACCTGTTGTTGGCACCATAAATTCATTTCCATTTTGTTTAAGGAATTCAAATAAATCTTGTTGGGTAACACCAGGCTCAACAGTTATGTTGCCCAATTCTGGGTCAAAATCTTTGATCTTTTTCATTTTAGATAAATCAAGGATGAAGGATGTTTTTTCAACTGGGTTGCAGCTACCATAACCCCAATTCTTTCCACCACTAATAGGGTACAACGGGGTCTTATATTTTTGGGCAATTTTTACGATTGACTGAACTTCTTGAGTTGACTTTGGGATCAAGATCCCTTTGATGTTTCTGGTTACCCCAATGGTATTTTTTGTATAGGGCGCTATTTCCGCATTCTTTAATAATAAAGATTTTGTCCCTATGGTTAATTCCCACTCTTTGATGGCTTTAAACCATTGCTCATTTTGTGAATTAGTAGCGTTCATATGGCAAATCTCCTGTAATTAGCTCTTCTTTCTATGTTAGTGCTATAGGAAATATGATGCCAACTATTAATAAAGACCTAAACACCTATAGTCAATAGGGTTAGGTTTTAACTTACATTTTACCGATTCTTGTTGCCTAATTTATTCCTTTTTGATACCATGAAGTATATATAAAATGATCATAAAAAGTCCATTAATAGGTTATTATGAATTTAGATGAAAAATTAGTAGATATGTGGCAAAACGATCGAAATGCCTATTACAAGGAATTAAAGACTCAACTAAAAAAGCAACCAAACGAAGTATTTGAAAGTATTCTGTTAATAATCAACATGTTCAAACATTCGGATTTATCTCATGTTTTCAAATATTTGGGAAAGGTTTCATTGGAGAAACACTCCAAAGTGCAGTGCATCTTTTTTTATTTACACTGGCTTATGGCTGATACTCAAACTTATCGGCTCAAAGAAGCAAGTATCATTTTATCCAAGATGGAAGAGTATATTGACGACTCAACGCCGAAAGCTTTAAAAGCTGAGTTTGAACTTAAAGGGAATGCACGTGATGGAGAAGAAAATCTAGAGAATTTTAAAAAGTCTTTATCTCTTATACCTATAGACTCTCAACAATATAAAATAAACCTAAAAAATCTTACTGATTCTTATGCGAGTGGTGGCGAACTACACAAACTTGAACTTTCTTATCTTCAGCGATTAGAACCCGAATATAGAAATTTATTTTTATTTATAGACGCAATGGAAAGAGGCGATACAGATAAAGCTCTGGAGCTAATAGACGATGTCATGAACACTATGTTAAAACTGCCTGACCCAGTAAAACTCAAACTAAATTTTTTAAAAGGTTTGTTAAATTTATACTTAAGACAATCTGTTGTTGATGAAAGTTTTTACTTACTAATATCAATTAATTCTCTATTGAATCATGATCCTGAAAAAGCATTAGAGTACGCAAAAAAATTCCATAATCATCCTGGAAAACAAATTTCTGTATTAACTAATTTTACCAGATGGCATTTAATAAGAACAGAATTGGCCAACAAAAACTTAAGTGCCGCACTAAGGCTTATTGGCCTTGAGAAAAATTTTAGTAAGATGAATTTTTCTTCATTATTTTATGCTCGCATTGAATTGTTAAGAGGTAATAAAGAAAAAGCGATTCTTCAGTTTGCAAATGCTTTAAAATTAAGCAAAGACATCAATGCTATGGGTAGATTCGACTTCGAACTAGATCTGGCAACGGACCTTACACCAGGAAAAATAAGATTCTTAACAGAAGGCGCTACGAAATTATTAGCTGAAAATAGAATTAATAAGGTAAAAGCACCTGTCAATAATGTTAGCAATGTTGAAGAAAAAGGGGTTGAAAAATTAAAGGGGAAAAGTATTGCCATTAAAGCGGTCAAAGACGAGGTACTAAAATATGCTCCTTTTGATATTCCTGTTTTAATCTTAGGGGAAACAGGTGTTGGGAAAGATGTTATCGCCAATGCTATTCATGAAGAATCAAAACGTAAAGACGAACCTTTTATTGCTATCAATTGTAGTGCCATCGCGGAAAGTCTTTTGCAATCTGAACTATTTGGTTACGAGGCCGGTGCCTATACTGGTGCGATAAAAACCCACAAAGGTATTTTTGAAGAGGCGGGTCAAGGAACTGTTTTCTTGGATGAAATTGGAGACATTAGTAGTGGTTTGCAAGCCGTATTATTACGCATTTTAGAATCCGGAGAATTTCGTCCGGTGGGTAGTGCAAAACCACGCCCAGCTCATTGTCGTATAATTGCTGCAACAAATGCATCATTGGAAGCACGTGTTGATGAAGGAACCTTCAGGAAAGATTTGATGTATCGTTTAAAAAGACTTGTGATCAACGTTCCCCCTTTAAGAGAGCGCCCCGTCGATATCACCTATTTAGCAGAATATTATGCCAACCTCAATCGAGTTTCCTCTGACCCTGTTACGTTTAGTGATGAATTTAAACAGGCCTTACAAGCTCATACGTGGCCAGGGAATGTTCGGGAATTAAAAAATGAAATAGAAAAAATAAGGTTATTAAACTCAGACAAACCAAATTATACCATTGAACAAGCCGACTTTTTACAAGAAAAAACAACTGACTTAGAAAAGGATTCGCCTCAAGAAAACGTTGCCGAACCAAGTGTCGAGATTCCTAAAAAAGAAGATGTAACTCAGCCTGATCAATTAAAAAGAAAGAAATCAACCAAAGAAATTTTACAAAATAGCGGTTCATATTTTAGAAGGCTAGAATACATCAAAGAATTATTCACAGAACACAAAAGACTAACCCGTAAAGAAATATGTCAAATAACAGAAGTGTCAAATATTACCATTGGCCGTGATCTCAAAAAATTAAGAGAAGAAAAATTTATCATCAAAATGGAACCGACAAAATCCGCAAGAACACATTATTTTGTTTTAAACGAGTCGTAGCTCTACGACTATAATCAAAAAATAAACCGCAGTTGACCCGTAGAGTTAGAATGAGAAGGCCCACCCAGCATTCAAACAGAATGGCACTATAATGAGCACCAGTTGAGTTAACAAAACAAAAAGTTTTTACGAAT
>NVWA01000042.1 GCA_002746535.1 Planctomycetota bacterium | reverse complement strand
AAGGGAAATAGAAATGTAAGAAAAGAGCTAAGGAATATAAATTTCCAACCAAATTTACTGTTTTTATTGTTGACAGCCTTCTCATAAAAGACGCACGGGATCATATAATTTTTAGATGTCACGGGTCGTGACATATGCTCTTGCTATTAAATTGGATCTAATCAAGCGCCCTAAAGACTACCCAGGATCAGGGTAGTTGTAAGACTATATTTTACGTTATCACTTAATATGGATGCCATAATAAAGGTGATCAAATTTCTCTTCACCGAAATCTACGATATTTGGTAAACGACCCCATTCTTCAAAGCCATGTTTTTTTAACAACCCAACACTTCCATCATTACTACCAATTAGTATTGCTATTAAATTTTCTAGGTGAAGGTCTGAACATAATTCAAGAGCACGATTCATTAAAAAGGAGCCTATTCCTTTTCTATGATGTTGAAAATGAATATAGTAACTAACTTCTGCTGTTTTCCTTAAAGCAAGACGTCCATTTCGATATGGACTAATTGTTAAGTATCCTAATATTTCGTCATCCTCGGTAGCAACTAATAAAGGATAGGTTTTTTCATTGTGTTCTCTAAACCACTCTAGCCTTTGTTCAGTTGTAAAAAGTACTGTGTCAGCTGTTCTTTGGCCAACTTCAATAGCTTGGTTATAGATATTTACTATCTGCTCAAGGTCATCAATATGTGCTTGTCTAATTTTCATTCAAATTCATCGTAACAGAAGTGAAGGTTGCCCAATATATGTATCAAGACTGTAACTATAATGGGATTTAATAATTTATTGACCAAGACAACTTTCTAATAGTAAAAGTAAACATTATACCAATGTTAATAGATCCTACCTAACAAGTTATGGCAATTTAAATAGATGAGAATCCAAAAAGCCTTTCTAGTTTATCAGAAATGCGATGTATTCTAAGATGTATTGGAAAAAAACGAATCTAATTTATTTTGGACTCAAGGATATATTTAATTACACACACTCTTTTCTTAATAGATACTAAGGGTCCAAATTGCTATTTTTCACTAAACAATCAAAATTATATTGAGACAATGCACATACTAAAATTATGTTTTGAAATAAGAAAATTCATAACAAGTCTATTATAGAAAATTGATGCAATCAAATTCCTAAATATATTTGGTTATAAAACAGAAAGGTCAATACAATGGGTATTATGAATTACTCTTATAACGAATTCTTGAATGTCGTGGTTTTAAAACCAGCAGGCAAAGTTCAAGTTAGTGATATTTGTGCATATGGTAGTGAATTGCTTGATCAAGGGATTATGACAAAAGATACTATAGAATATGTAGATATGTCCAGTATGACAGATTTGAGTGTTAGTTATATAGAGGCTCGACGTCTTGTATCAATGCACAAGTTGTGGTTATCGGCAGGCTGGTATGGTAGCGTCTACTTTACTTCGACTGATCTTGAATTTGGTATAGTTCGGATGGTAGGTGCTGTCGTTGAATGTATTCCTGATTCTCCTACAGGAATTATGATACCATTACGTGAGCCTACTCCTTTAGAGCAACTTAGAGAAGTTATTTCCAATCACATTAGTAATCCCCTAAATTAGTACTCCGCTAAAAATTTCTTATTAAAGTCAAAGTTCAAAATAATTAATTTCCCAACTTCCTGTAAAAAATTCAAAACAGTCGTATTCCTAAATTTAAAACCTTGTTTGACCTCGCTGCCTTAGATTTATCTTACTAATGGACTGTGCTGAATAATAAAAAACTGCTCCGCAGAAAGTTCTTCTATAGGAAGTTCTTTCAACCAAAACATCAAATTTTTTCCACCATGATCAGGACATTCCAAACCATCGATTATGCCATCATTATTAACGTCAGCTGAAGCGGGACATTCATCAGTATCGCTCAACAAGTCAAATATAGTTCCCGTTGATTCTGAGGTGTGACGCAATCCTAAATAGTGTCCTATTTCATGACTCACAACATCACTAAAATCATTCAATACTGAATCAACTGTAAATGCACTTAAATTTATTGCAATGTAACTATTGGCAGAATTCCTACCATGAACACCAGGTATTCCTCCTGATAAACCTAATATATCTAACAAATCTGCATTGGGCTGAACGACTGAATCTGGAAATAAAAAACTATCAACCAAAAAAAGACTAATTTTGCTTATATCCCCTTTAAGTATTAAATCTTTATTAATAACATTTATATATTGATCGAAAGATAATGACTTTTCAGAGTCAACCAGCTCAATGGGTTCTGAAATTTCGACGTCTATATTAAATTTATTGAATAACTTAACTACATTATCTAGGCTCGTCTTTACATTAGCTGCAGAGTAATTATCTGAACTAATAAATGATTCAATATATATCTTTGGTCTAGCGGAGATTTCATGTTTTCTTTCCAAAAGATATGCATCAATTTCAATAGAATTCGAATTAACTGAATAAGCAAAAACTTTAAACTTCCATGTACCTGCTACTATTTCAGTTTCACTTTTAAATGGTAAGAATAAGGAAGTTTGATTATCTAAAGAAAGCTGAACAGATTCATTTGGATTTAAATATTCAAATTTAGCTGAATTTGCTTCTAAAATATACTCTTTTCCATTGGGATCAATCAAAGAAGCAAAACCTATCGAACTATCGCCAACATTCGTTAAAACTTCAATGTCTAATAGAAACGATTTTGCATCTTGTGATAAAGTAAACGTAAACTCTTCAGATTTGAATTTTGTGAAATTATTCTCTGTATTTGTAACAATATTATTTTCATCAATTTCAATTTTGTTCAATTTCGTCAAAAATATTTCAGGTGGGATATCGTTAGCAACATCTGATGATTCCGTATTTGATGATCCACTACTTCCACAAGCTACAATAAAAACAAAGATAAACACGTTCAATATAAAGCACTTAAAATACACCAATTCAATTCTCCTTACTTAATTTAATGATTAAATTGCGAATTACTTCGCCACTTTGACCCAGTTACTTTTTAATAATTCCTAGATAGAAAAAATATAAGAGTAAATAAACTTAACATTCTAAACTTCTCTATACATTATTATGGCGAATGAAGTTCAATATTTCTTCAAATAATATATATATTTCCTTTATACTCAAATAGAAAATATATTAGTATAAATAATTTAATTAAATGAATGATCGTCGCCATCCGTGTTTATCTTAGATTTTATTTATTAGTGCCAACCTCTGGGAGCAAGAGCCGCCGGCTCTTGTAAAACTTTCCACAGCAAATACTATATAATTAATTAACTAATTCTAATGAGGTTATGCTTTTAAAATAACTCTACGAGTTATACAAGAGCCAGCGGCTCTCGCTCCCAGGGGCTGACGCCAATTTATAAATAATTTTTTCAAGCTGATATTTTTATTTTTTGGTACATTTTAAATTAAATTTCAAAAAGTTTTAGGTAGTCCAAGAATTCAAATTAAATGAATGATTGGTGTTATCCGGTGTTTAACTTAGATTTTATTAATTAGTGCCAACCTCTGGGAGCGAGAGCCGCCGGCTCTTGTATAACTTTCCACAGCAAATACTATATAATTAAATAACTAATTCTAATGTTGTTATGCTTTTAAAATAACTCTTCGAGTTATACAAGAGCCAGCGGCTCTCGCTCCCAGGGGCTGACGCCATTTGGTAATCATTATAGCTCGCCTTACCAAGTAATTTGAAAATATATCATCAAGCAATATAATTAATCATTTAACAAATGAGATTTATAATGATTGAAAAAGATTACGTGATGCGCATGATTCAACAGATTGGTAAATCTGTGGCAAAAGTTTTTAAGCAAATAGAAGATAAAAAATTAGAAGAAGCTCAATTAGAAGCTCAATCAGCATCAATTCATTTTCTTGGAATAAATTTTGACTTATTGAAAAAATTAAGCACAAAAGGAATAATTCAATTATTTACAATTGATGAAGATCTTGATTCAATAAAACTTTATATTGCAGCTCAATTGCTATTTTGTGATGCAAAAATTAATAACTCATTAAATATTTATAAAAAATCTTTAGAATTATTATTACATAACAATGACCATTCAAACGAATCCTATCAAAATCACGCCAATGATACTATCAAACAAATAAGATCAATTCTTAAAAATAAATTACAAAAATGAAAATCTATAACTTCATAATCATGCCAACTCTCTAAATGCAATATAAAGCATGATTCTAAAGCTTGATGGTGGGTAAGATGAAATATTTAGTTAGAATAATCTGTATGGCTTGTATTTACTATTAAAAAATTGATTAATGCTAGTATGGCAAAAGCCCAACTTCCATAATTAGCATGAAGATTGCACCTAATTTAACGAGCTTATTGGTACGCC
Source organism: Planctomycetota bacterium (assembly GCA_002746535.1). Taxonomy (GTDB): domain Bacteria; phylum Planctomycetota. The sequence goes on along the minus strand of NVWA01000042.1, from coordinate 36,032 downwards.
GGGGTTAAAACCTATTCCTTCTAGTTCAGAAATTTTTGACAATTTATGAGGTATCTGCTTAGCTGTTTCGCCATCAATTTGCCATTCTAGAAAGCCTAAAAATCTTTTGCCTTCTAGATTATTACCTTCTGTGATAAAAGCTGATGAAGGACAATTAATAAAATCTATGTTTTCATAGTTTCTTTTAGTATGGATATGTACATGTCCGTTGCTTAATGAATTCACATTTCCTTTTTTTAATATACTTACTAATCGTTGGGCTGAATTTTTACCAATCGTGTAATACCATTCGGCTGTATCAATTTTCGGTTCTACTTCTTCTGGAGAATCAATGAATGGAATAGAATGCATGAACCACAATTTAGATTGAGTTGAATTATTTGCTTGTTCCTCAAGCCAATCCCATTGTTGGGATTCGTCCTTTTCTAAGTTCGAACTAAATAAAAATGAATTGAAACCTACAAATTGAATTCCTTTGTGTTCAAATAAGAATTTATCGTCGCCCATGATTTTTCTATAGGAATCCAAATTATTTTGATTGATGACATTTGATTTATCATCACGATAACGATTTCCGACATCATGGTTCCCAGGTATAAAATATACTGGCCAATCTAAAGTTTTAAATATTCGTTTAACATTTTCTAATTCGTTTGGTTTACTCTTGCCATCTCTAGTCATGTCACCAGTGACTATTAAAAAATCCGGTTGAATTTCTAGTTGTTTGATTTGTTCTATCGCCGTAAAAAAGTTTTCAACCCAAGATGGTTGAAACTTGATTTCATTTTTAACGCCAATATGGATATCACTCATTTGTATAAACGACCATGTCATTGGAATATCCTTTTATAAAGTGTTGCGACTAATAATATATTTTCTTAATAATTCAGGATAATCAGTTTGAATCATTGAGAAACCAAAATCCAAAATTTTACCCCAACCTTGAGCTGGGTTTTCTAGTGAAATCCCATCATTTAACCCAGCAACTCGATCAGGTTTATTTTGTACATTTGCCGATAATCGAACTCCTCGATTCTTAATCTCTTGTATATTGTCCTTTGAAATCACCTCATCCTTAATATCTAAAAAAGGCAATTCAATTGCCACTATATGGCATGAATCAAAAATAGGAGCTAAATCAATTACATTTTTTACCGTCATCAAATAATTAAACGTTCGAAAATTAGGATTGCTAGCAAACAAGGCTTCTCTTTCAATATGTTCCTTTTCACCTGGCTCCCAATCTTCCCAAAATAAAATGTGATCTTTTACATTATAATCATCGATGAGTTGAAAAAAATCTGGTAAAAATTCGATGGGAAATTTTCGATGTAATTTAATTAACATTCTGTCTTTAATTAGTTTTAAAACTTCAACAAATGACGTCATAAACAATTCGGATTCTACTCCATTGCTATAATTAAGTTTGAAGGTAGACATTTCTGTCCATGTTTTTTCATAAGTATGTCCACTACCTGATGTTCTTTTATCTAATTTCGAATCATGCATTAAAACAAAGTGTCCATCTATGCTACGACAAACATCCATCTCAATCATATCATAATTTAAATCGATTGCTTTTTCAACATTCTTCAAACTATTTTCAGGAGTTTTTAATTCCCAATCATTTTTATAACCACCTCGATGAGCAATTACAAAAATGTTTTCATCAGTATGACTCTGTAGAGAATCGATTTTTTTTAGAAAGCTGGAGGTATCCATAGATGAAACTCTAAAAATGTTATTTTCTCCATGTTATTTAAGTAAATTTAAAAACAAACTATTTATTTGGTTTTTCTTGATTCTCATTGATGAAATTGGTATTATCACAAATAATGCCTTAAATTAACCTAATCTTTAATTAAAAATTATCATAAATAATCTGTAAACTACTGTTATTAAATATCTTATGAATCATCTAATCACTGGAGGAATTATCATGAATGAATTCAACCAAATCATTGAAACATCAATTAATCTTGCCAATTTTGCTAAAAAGCTATCAGATCAAATTCTTAGTACTGATGCAGACAATCCATTTGATGATTACAACTATAAGTTACCGAGCCATACCATGGCATTTTTATATTCAAAAGAATTTGAAAACAATGAGTTATACAAAGAAGATTGGTGTGCTGATTTATCAATAAAATTTGTTGATCGTTGGCTACACCCCTACTATGAAGCAAAGAAAAAAGGTGAAATCGATTATACAAATGAATGGCCTGTGGGCATCATCCCTCATATTATTGGGTTATTGGGTGATCGCCTACCTACTGAAAAATCAAATGAATGGTTGGGATACTTAGATGAATATTGCTCATGGTCGAGCACAAAACCTTTAGGCCTATCAGCTCCGAATCATGAAATTTGGCGATGTTTTGGTCTCTATAAAAATGGAATACTCTTAAATAATGACAACTATATTAACGCTGGACTACTATTTGCCGAACAGATGATGTCTTATCAAACCAAACATGGATTTTGGGAAGAAGGTCCGCACCATGGGCCAAGCATGAGATATAATATTGTCATGGTGACGGGTTTAGCATTTTTATACAGAACTTCTGGAAATGAACTTTTTTTAGAACCGTTAAAAAAGTTAGTCAAATTTATGGTAGATTTTTCTTATCCGGATAGCACTACGGTTGGTGCATTTGACGGCAGGCAATCGACATCATTTGGATTTCATGCCCCCATCGTAACGGGTTTTGAGCTAATACCTGAAGGTAGAGCTATGAATGCCAATAGCATGAAGCTCTGGAACAAAATGAATAAGTTTAACGACGTAGAAAATTTCTCCAATAGTTATTGGTATACATTTTTTAGTTCAGGATTTTTCAGCATGACACTTCAATATTATACAGAATTACTTAGTGAAGAAGATCGCGCCAAATCATTTGATGACGAGACTCCTTTAAAAATTGAAACAAAAGAAAAGATAATCATCAATGACATAGATTTCAAAGGTGCCATGTACCGTAAAAATGACTTCATCACTTCTATATCGGGGCAAGATAGTCAAATACCTAAGCTAATCAGAAGTATTTACCGTTTGGATAGACAATCTCGCATTGAAGTATGGCATAAAAAACAAAATCTAATTATAGGTGGTGGCCACAATCGCAGGGATTGGAATCTGCCTTATGCAAATGTTATCATGGATACGGGAGTTTATGGGGATACAGACTTTGGGTTAGTAAATCAAAATGAAATCGATAAAAGAAGGCATTATTATATATCTAAATCAAACATAGTTGATGAATCTAGTGATACTCCAAACTTAAGAGTAAATTTTGGACATGGGTATGTAGACTTTAAAATTAATGTAGAAGATAATGATTCATTTGAAATTGATTGTCATTTCAAAACAATTCTTCTAAATAAGTTATGTATACAGATCCCCTTTGTAATATATAAAGAGGCCGAAACTAAAATAGATGGAGCTGTAATCAAGGATCATAAAACACATATACCTATTACAAATAAATTCTCTTCTAGCGGAGATATTTTTGATACTAACTATGAAGTATTAATTCCCAATGACATAAATGCTAAAATTCATTATAAACTACCATTGATAGAACATTATGTAGAAGCTCATGATGTCATAGAAAAAGAAGGGCCTATCTCCATAGCTCTATTAGCAATACAATGGGAAGGCAATGATGCAAATGAAGGATCATGTAAAATAAAAGTGAATTTATTATCTTAGATGAATGCAAATATGGAATTCAAAACAAAACTACTTTTCGAAGAAAATTTTGAAAATGATTTAGACCAATGGTGGGTTGAAGGTCAAATGGATGTCTTCACAAATGATCATAAAATCTATGTGGACATTGACAAACCTGGACAAAATAAAGGAGCATCTGGCACAGTATGGCTTAAGCAAAAACATCCCGAAAACTTTATCATTACTTACAATGCACTTGTCGAACAATCGGGTATTGGTGCCAACAATATAAATTTATTCTTATGCTACAATCATCCAAATGATAAACCAATGATAGAATCAAGAGATGAAAGAGAATCTGGAGCTTATAATCTCTATCATGAATTGAATGGTTATATCATCACCTATTTAAATGACTACGATGCCGATTCTGGTAAATATCCTGATGGGTCTACAAAAGCAAGAATAAGAATGAGGAAAAATCCGGGATTTAATTTAGTCAATGAAGACTATACCTATCATTGCAAACAAAATAATTTATATCAATTTGAAATCATCAAATTCAAAAATAAATTAATTCTAAGAGTTGATGGTGAAGAAAGGTTATCATGGGAAGATCTTGATGGGCCCTACGGAGAAGGTTTAATAGGTCTAAGAACATTCCAATCAAAATTATATTGGGAAAAGTTTAAACTATTTAAAATATTAGATTAATCAAAATTAATATAATTAGTTTATGGATCTATTAACTTTTTATTTATTTTTCTAAACACCAAAGGTGTTTCTCCAGATTTGTTTTTAAATAAAACTCCAAAATAAGAGGGTGATTTAAAATTAAGTAAAGCGCATATTTTATTGATATTAAATTTTGTATAAATCAAATATTTCTCGGCTTCAATTAATTTTAAATGATTGAAATAAGAGATAACGCTCTGCCCTACCTCCTCTTTAAATAAATGCATTAATCGAGATTCGCTCATATGAATGTGATTAGATACTTCTTCGATTGTAATATTTTTATTTAACTTTAACTTTAAATATTGTTGGCAAGCTAGAACTTTTGGATGCAACTCTTTTTTCAGATGACTATACTGAGCTTCTATCATATTTATTGCTACCTTTTCACCAATAGCCTGACCAACATTTTTAATTGAATCGCATTTTTGATTATCGAATACAGCTAACTCTTTTAAAAATATATCTATCTCTTTTATTTTATGGGAAAGCCTTCTAGACATATGTTGAAAGGGCCCAATGAGTAGTGTTCCCATATATTCGTTTTCAAAATAAATCGGAATACAAATTAATTGACCTTGAGCATGACAACTTTTCATTTCACTGGTGTGCAATTTAATTTTAAACTTTTCATGTAAATCGGAGAAGCAGTCTTTTCGACAATTGATAAGCCTAGAATTATTTGATTTCACTTTATTACAAAATGAATTTGAGTGCACATCATCCACCGTCCCATTTACGCCCTCTAAAAAGGGGGATGGTTTGAATAAAACATCGACTTCCAGCAATCGTTGAAAGTCTTCTATAATCTCTATATTCATAATATAAATGCTTTATTATTAATTAAATAGCATTATTATTATATTTATTTAGCATTTTAGTCTATATTAAAATTTTTCTTTCTGCTCATAATCTTTATATTTAATTTAATGAGGAAATCGAAATGTCTGAATATTGGGAAGATAAACAAAAAGTAGAGGTTGTTGAAGAATGTGACATTTGTGTCATAGGTGGTTCTTGCACGGGAGTTTTTGCAGCTGTGCGGGCATCTCGTATGGGTGCTAAAGTATGTATCATTGAAAACAATGGTTTCTTTGGTGGAGTAGCTACAGCTGGTTTAGTCAATGTATGGCACTCGCTTCTCGATACAAATTTTGATAAAAGTGTTATTGGAGGACTTACAAAGGAAGTTATCGAGCGATTAAAATACAGAAATGCTGTAAATGAATTGAGTAACAGACCCCACGTTGGATTTTATTTGAATACAGAAGAATTAAAAATTGAATTAGACGAATTAATAAAAGAGTCTAATGTAAGACCATTTCTACACGCAAGATTTTGCTCTCCCATAAAAGATGGAGAAAAATTAATTGGTATTACCATAGAAGACAAGTCTGGAAGAAGAGGCATCAAAGCCAAATACTTTATTGATGCCAGCGGAGATGCAGACTTAGTCCATCGACTGGGTTGGACAACACATAAGGATGATGCTATACAGCCCCCTACTTTATGTGCAAAAATATCTGGAATCGGAAAAATTCAGGAACTAAATAAAGATTTCAATTTAAGCAATGCGGTCTTCGATCCAAAATATCAAGAATCCATTGACCGAGGTGTTTTATGGACAGGTAAAATTCCAAATGCACCAGATGTAACCATGGTAGCAGGAACTAGGTGTCACGGAGTCGATGTTTCTAACGCTGACGAATTAACACTAGCAGAAATTGAAGGTAGAAAACAAGTTAGAAAGATATGTGATTTAATGAGAAATAACTTCGAAGGTGGCAAAGACATTGCATTACTTTCATTACCTACATATATTGGCTCTAGAGAGTCTAGACATGCAGATTGTATATATAAATTAAATGGAGAGGATATCTTATATGGCAATAGGTTTGATGATGCTATTGGCAATGGAACATATTGTTCTGATATTCATTTCCCAGATAAAAGTGGATTGATTTTCAGGTATTTAGATGGCAGAGAAGTTACACACCAAGATGGAAAGCGGACAGAAGGAAGATGGCGTGATGAATCACTTGAAGATCCTGGTTTTTATCAAATCCCTTATCGATCATTAGTACCATCTCAATCCAGGAATGTTTTAGTTGCCGGAAGAAGTCTTGATGCCGACGCAATGGCATTTGGTGCGGTAAGAGTTATGGTGAATTGTAATCAAATGGGAGAAGCAGTTGGGGTTGCTAGTGCAATTGCTCTGAAGGATTCATGTTCTGTTCAAGACATTGATATTAATGAATTAAGGGAATCATTGACATATGGCGGGAGTGAAATTATTTGATTAAATCATAATTGAAGTTGGCTCATATTTTTAGATTATTAAAGTTTAATAATGTTAAAATTTAAATGACTGATTAATAAAAAAGGTTACCTTCTAATTATGAAAAAGATCTACAAACAAAATCTCCGTTATCTATTTTATATGACTATTTTATTTTCGATATTTTTTTATCGATATAGTGGATCATGGTATTGGACATTTAAACATAAAGTCAAATATCATAATTTCATTGCCTATTCAAATGATACTTCTGAGAATACCCAAAAATTATTAGTTGAAGCAAATTTAGTTTTAAATGAATATGTAAATTTTTATAAAGACACCAATATTGAATTAAAATTAAATGATCAATTACTATTTCATATGAAGATATATGAAACCCAAGAGGAATTCAAAAGATATAGTCCTGTTTATTGGGCAGAAGGCTACTATCAGGAACCATATTCTAATTTTTATTTGGAATTTGATACGCCAAACCCCTACCATGGAATGCGACATGAAGTCATACATCAGTTCAATACAGAATTAATGAAGCGAACAATGCCCGTTTGGCTAAATGAAGGCATGGCATGTTACTTTTCAACATGTATGATTCTTAATGGAAAATTTGAATTTGATAAAATAGATTATAATTCTTATCCGGCATGGTGGTTAAAATTATCCTTCCTCAGATCCGGTAATTTAGAAGCAGATAAGAAAACTTATAAAGTGATTCCACTAATAGCATTGCTTCAAGATCAAGAGCCCATCAATATAACTAGAAACGTTAATTTATACTACTTGCACTGGTGGACCTTTTTTCATTTTCTAGTGGATGGTAAAAACGGAAAATATAAACAAGGACTTCTAAAATTTATTCAATCTGAACACGAACTAAAAGATTTTAAAAAATTAATTGGTGAACCAATTCAATTAGAAAAAGAATGGTATGAGTATTTAAAAACGTTTAAGTAATTATATTATTCAAAATTATTTTGGTAAAGATTATAAGAACTATTTACTTTGCTATTTCAAAGCTATTAATAATATCTAGAGTCGCTTGTGCAGCGATTACAACGTCATCTAATGCCGTCGAAGCAACTGTATCATAGCGAATATTTCCAGAGGAGGTACAGATAAAATTTTTCTTGCCGGTTGTTCCAAAAGTAAATGGAAGTGAAAGAACTGCAAAAATATCATTTGTCGGAACAAATAAGTCTGAATATACATAGCCGGAAATACTGGCGGCAGTTAAGTTAACTTTATTGGTCGTGGATAATTCAACCAAAGTGGCATAATCATTATTGTCAGAATGGTAAGAAGCCTGATCACTCATAACGGTTTTCAAATTACCAATTGCCGCTCTTTCTTTTGAATTTCTTTGTGCATCCATTAGATTTGGTACTGCTATTACGGCGATAATAGCAATGATGGCTACAACAATCATTAATTCTATTAGAGTGAATAATTTTAAGGTTCTATTCATGATTTACTTTCCAATAAATTTAAAGTGTTTTCAAAATGGTTCCTATCAATACCATCTCTAATAATATCAATATTAATTATATTTTTAATAATTAATTAGTAGATTACCAACAATAATATTATGGCGAGTCTAAGAATAACACCCATAATTTACTATTAAAGGCCTTTTAGTGAGAGGATCTACTATATGAAATTGAATAATGTCATACCCATATTAAGAATATTTGATGAAGCAAAAGCAAAAGAGTTTTATATTAAATTTTTAGAATTTAAAAATGATTGGGAACATCGATTTGAAGATGGGTTTCCATTGTATATGCAAATCTCCAAAGACGATTGTATAATTCATTTATCGGAACATCACGGTGATTGTTGTCCTGGTGCAGCAATAAAAATTAATACTAAAGATATAGAAAATTTCCAAAATAAATTGAAGGATAAAGATTATAAATATTCTCATCCCGGCATAGAGAAGAAACCATGGGGAACTAAAGAAATGGTAATTGTTGACCCTTTTGGAAATCGAATCACTTTTTCTGAAATTATAGAACCGTAATTTAATTGATTAGAATGAAGACTCAATCAAGTGTCAAGGTCTCGTTGGCAAAGATAGTATCTTCAAAATATCATTGACAAGATGCTCACGATTAGATTCATCATTATAATCTACTGAGAACATTGTTGACATAGAGTATCTATTCGAAAACATAAAATAAGATAAGGCTGTTAAAGTATAAATGAAAGAAGTGAATTGAACTTCTTTTTTAAAGCAGCCTAAGGCTTGACCTTTTTCATACAACAAAGCAATAGCCGACATTGATTCAGATCTTAAATCCGCGAGAGCACTTAAATGTTTTACTTCACTTAGGTTTTCCCACATGAGTAAGCGCCAGAATTCTGGATGAGATTCGTGAAATTTAATATATTCTTTTAAAATGATTTCACCTAAATAGGGAATATCATCTTCGGAGAAATCTTTAATGAAACTTTCGGCATTAATTACCGTATCATAAGAATGCTTTAAGACTTCAGTAAACAACTTTTCTTTATTGCCATAATAGGCGTAGATCCTTTGTTTATTTACTTGGGCTTTTTCGGCAATATCATCAATACGAGCACCGTAGTATCCTTTTTCAGAGAATTCATTTATGGCAACTGTTAGAATTTTACTCTTTGTTTTAATAGCTCGTTCTTGCATATATGACCAATGGTACTTTATTAACTAATTTCACCTAATTGCATTCTATTTCGATATTCTCTTTCTACCATTATTTTAAGTAAATTATTTTCTTCTTTATCATAATTTTTGTTTAATAAATAACTTGCAAACTTACGTGCTCGGATCATTTCTTTAATATCTCTCAAAGGATTACCTAATTTAAAGGTAGAAATGCCACTTTGACGAGTACCAAAGTACTCACCAGTTCCACGGAATTCCAAATCAGCTTCAGATATTTTAAATCCATCATTTGTATCTTCTAAAACTTTTAGCCTAGCGAGGGATGGGCCACCACCCTTTTTAGTCATTAACAAACATTTTGATAAATGTTCACCACGACCAACGCGACCTCGCAACTGATGTAATTGGGCTAATCCAAATCGATCAGCCCCATCAATTAATATGACTGATGCATTAGGACAATCAACACCTACCTCAATAACTTGAGTGGCAACTAAAATATTAATTTTGCCAGATTTAAAGTCATCCATAACTTCTTTTTTTTCATTAATAGCAACTTTACCATGCAACAGACCTATGTTAAATTCAGGAAAAACGTTTTCTTTTAAATCTTTATATAACTCCGTCGCTGAACTATAATCAAAGTCTTCATTCTCTTCAATTAAAGGACAAACCACAAAAGCTTGATGTCCCTTTTCAATTTCTTGCTTTATCGTCGCATAGGCTCTTTTTCTTTGAGTTTCTTTGACAATGATCGTTTTTATTGGATGTCTACCTGGTGGTAATTCATCTATAATTGATGTATCCAGATCACCATAGATGGTTAATGTTAATGTACGAGGAATAGGAGTCGCGGTCATGACCAACACATGCGGGTTATTTCCTTTTTTAATTAGCTTTTCTCTTTGCAATACACCAAACCGGTGTTGCTCATCAATAACAACACCCCCTAAATCATGATAGTTAACATCATCTGAAAAGATGGCATGAGTACCGACAATAATTTGAGCTTGACCGGATTCGATTAGATCTAATTGAACTTTTCTTTCTTTTTTAGTTTGCGAACCTATTAAAAAGCTGATGGTAACTTTTGAACCTTTTAATGTTTCTTTAAAACTTAAATAATGTTGCGTCGCTAATACTTCCGTTGGAGCAACAATCGCCCCTTGTTTTTTATTAGCGACCAAAGATAATAAAAAATATATTGCAACAGCGGTTTTACCGCTACCAACGTCACCTTGTAAAAGCCTATTCATTTTTTTATTAGCTGTAATATCTAAAACAATTTCTGATATCACTTTATTTTGTGCATTTGTTAATTGAAAAGGGAATCGTTTTCTTATATGTTGGTCTATTTTTGAATTAATCTTGAGTGAACTACTATCTGTTTCGATTTTTCTTTCTTTTTTAAGCGTCAATATGGCTAATTGAAATAAAATAAATTCTTCTAAAACAAACCTATTAAAAGACTCTTCATATTCTACTTCCGATTCAGGAAAATGAATTTGTTCGATTGCTTTTTGATAAGGAATAATTCCTAGATCCTTTAAATGAGATTGAAGAGGATCAATTAAATTGGATGAACATAAATCGAGTGTTTGTCGTATAATTTTTCTTAATTGTGTTTGTGATATATCAGTATACGGAGGATATACAGGTAATATTCCTCCAGCGGTTGTCCCCCCATCACCTTGAAGTTCACATAATGGATTAACCATTTGATTGCGACCTTGAAAACGAGTTACTTTACCACTAAAAAAACCTGTGCCCGCTTGCAATAATTTACTTTTCATCCAACTTGATTTAAACCAAGTTAATTGAATGCCACCAGTACCATCATGTACAAAGGCATCAACTCTTTCACCAATTTTTCTTGTTTTTCTAGATTGAATTCTTGAGATTGTACCGGCAACAGTAACTACATCATTTTCTTTTATTTCGCAAATGCTATATACACTAGATAAATCTAAATGCTTCCTAGGAAAAAGTCGCAAAAGATCCTCAACTGTAAAGATATTATGTTCAGCAAATTTTTTTGAACGTGTTGGCCCAATACCTTTTACAAATTGAATTTTGTCTGTCAGTTCCAATCTAACCTCTATACATACCTTCATCACGAGTCGAACTAAAATCAACTCATGAATTATTCATAAATAAACACTCTATGTTCGAGAAGTAATTCTATACAGAACACTTACTACCACTGTGAAGAAAATTATGTCATTTTTTGGCCATAATGACAATAATTATCCCTATAAATATCTATAGTAAAAGGTATAATTTACCGATTAAAGGATATAACTTTTAATGTTGGAAATCCAATGTGGCAATTTATAACCAATATATTTTCTGAATCGATACAGTCCGTTGGTGTCGTATTGATGGGTGGGGAAGATCTCCACAGAATTCGCTTAAAATCCATGAATTCTGCCGAAAGATTCATCGCCTGGGGCAAAGAAAGTAATCGCACTTTAGAGTATGAAGAAGCTTTAACTTTATTAGATAAGCTGCCAAAATATATGGGAAATTTCAATGATGAATTAAGATTTAAAAAACTATATGCTTTGTCCTATTCAGGAATGATCAATTGTAAATTGAATGAATTAAAAAAATTCAATACTAAAATTAGTAAAAAGTATGATACCGATGAATTCATGGACAATGCCATATTCCGAATTTCAAATCGTATGAAAGAATTGCAAGCAATCATTGCGGCGGCTGAGTCAAGCGATACAGAGCAACTAAAACTACTTTTGGGTGATCAAAAAGTACAACAAACAAGAGTGGAAGAATTGGCATTAGATGCAAGAAAAGAATATGAAATTGTTGAAGATGATTTTATTATGAAAAGTAGTGTAAAAGAAAATAAAACGACTGAAATAAAGAATTTCAAAACAGTTATTATCACTGAAGTAGATGAACTCCAAGATAAAATTTCTGATTTCAGCCAATCATTAAATTCAAGTGATGATCACTATAATGAAATGGAGAAAGAAGCTATAGATAATTTTAAAGCAGACATAAATAAAGAATTAAATACATCGATTGATAAATTAAATAAAGCAGGCATTGCTGTAAAGAAAAATTAATATTAAATGACTGACATTAATAAAATTATATCAAATCAATGCAAAATTATTGAAAGCTCACTGTTAAATTCTAGCCAGCAAATCCTCGCAACAGCAGAATTAATAAGTAAAAATAAAAATAAGTTGTTTTTTTGCGGCATGGGTAAAGCCGGATTAATAGCACAGAAATCGGCCGCTACGACTAGCAGTATAGGAATACCTTCATTTTATATTCACCCTTCTGAAGCTTTACATGGTGATATTGGCTCAATTGAAAAAGATGACATTTGTATTTTATTTTCTAATTCAGGTGAGACTGATGAAATTTTATTATTCGTAAATAATCTAAGAAAAAACAACAATCCTATCATAGCCATTACAGGGAACTCAAATTCATCTTTAGCTCTTGCGGCGACAATTACTATTGATATTGGTAAGATTGAAGAAATATGTCATCTAAAAATGGCACCAACGACCTCTACAACAATTATGATGATGGTAGGTGATTTAATTGCAACACAAGCAAGTCAATTAAAAGGTTTTGATTTAGATGATTATGCAAAAAACCATCCACTTGGATCCATTGGCAAAAAGATGTTAAAAGTAAAAGACATCATGAGAACCGACTTCCCAAGAATGAGCAAAAGCACACCCATTAAAGACGCCTTATTATTAATTACAAAAAAGAATACAGGCAGTGTCAGCATTATAGATGAGAATAATGAGCTTTTAGGAATTTTTACAGACGGTGATTTAAGAAGACACTTTGATAAAATTTCAATTGCAAGCACAACTATTGGTGATGTTATGACAAGTACGCCTAAATCAATTGGGCAAAATGAAAAAGTTATCGATGTCGCACACAAATTCACTTTATATCATTGCGATGAATTTCCAGTAGTTGATGAAAATAATAAATCAATTGGTTTATTAGATATTCAAGATTTAGTTGAAATTGGTATTACAAATCTTAAATGAAAAGTGTTTTCATTATCCTTGTCTTATATTTAGCACTCTTCTGGTATGGATCAAACATTGAAATTCCAAATGTAATTAGAGAAAACAATGAAAATGAAAATTCACTAACATTTAATGACAACCATCTATCTATCTTTAATAACAAAGATCAAAAAACAGTCGATATAAAATGTAGCAAAGCAACTATCAAAGCAAACAATCATTATTATTTCAAGGACATTCGTCTACATTTCTATCACACAAACAAAACAGTCAAAACAAACCAATTTATTTCAGACCAACTAAACGAAAACCTTTATTTAAATGCTATAAATGGCACATACAATAAAAAGAAAAAAACTTTTGTTTTTGAGAATGACGTTGAAATTACCCTTGGACATTCAACATATTTCAAATCAAGTAAAGTTATACTAATTGATGATAAGAAAATCATGTTCCCTTCAGAAATTTTTTTACAAAAAGATGGAAATTTATTTGTTGGGGAAAAAGCAGAATTTGATTTAATTACTAACGATGCCATTATAAAAGAAAATATTCAATGTTTCTTTAAAGTTCAAAATCAATCTATCGATCAAAAAAGTACGCAACCACTATTAACAGAATTAAAAAGTTCAGGTCCACTTATTTTTAATGGGAAAACAAAAGAAATATTTATTTACAATAAAACCATAATTGAAAATAAAGAATTATTAATTGAATGCAAATCAGCAAAATTAATTTTAGATGAAAATAATACGTTAGAAAAAATTGAATCAATTGGTTTAGTTCAAATAAAAATAAAGAAGAACAATATTGTTGCTACTGCACCCAAAGCCTTTATTAATTTAAAATTAAATATATTTACCTTGAATGAAAGTTCAAACCGTAAGCCATATATCATTATCAATAATTCTAAACAAACAGCAAAATACATTATTTATGACAATAATAATGGTACTCTAACGGCTGGTCCTACAGTTGAGAGTATCAAATTAAATAATACTAAATGAAGATAATCACAACTATTGAGATATCCCAAAAAGCAAAGAGAACATTAATTGTAGATTTATTAAGAAGTCCCTTTGATGGTATTTATCGCGCGCTCTCGCAAGTATTAGCACTCACAATAGCAGTCGATGTATTTCACGCTTCAGACTTCCAAAAGGCTATTATTTCAGGTGGTCCTTACTTAGGGCTTGTTTCAGCCATATTTCTAACAAGATTATTTATCAAATCTAATCTGACTTGTAATGTTTTACTTTCACTGATTAATTTATCCTTTGCTTTCTGCATGCTCATCTTATATTTTAACTCTAATATTGTCGTCTATACATATTTAATATCTCTTGGCCTCGCCATCATCGCCGTAAGGCCATTTGTCATGACTCCTATTTTGCATAATAATTACGAAAGTAGTTATCGAGGGAAATTCTATGGATATTATTTTAGTTTAGTTTCTATATCTACTTTGCTATTCATACATTATGCCAGCCAATATTATCAAAATAATCAAAATAATTATTCAAATATTATCCTTGTATTTGTTGCAACAGGATTATGTGCAGCATTCATCGTTTATTTTTTCCCCAAAGAAAAACTACCTTCCAAAAAATCATTGGATAAATCATTCTTACAAATTTTAAAAGACGACCCCTTATTTTTAAAGATGTTGATGATTTGGTTTTTATTTGGATTTGCAAACTTAGGAATCAATCCACTTAAGGTTGTATTTCTAATGGAAGAGCAATATGGATTTAATTATACACTTTCGCAAACGACCTTTTTATTAGGAATCATTCCTGCTTTCACCTTTTTAATTTTCACCCCTGTAATGGCCCATTTATTTGACAAATTTAATTTCATTAAATTACGTATCCTATTAAACGTCTTTCTTGGCCTATCAATCATTACTTTTTTTTCGATAAAAAACTATTACGGATTTATAGCATCGGGAATTTTATTTGGAATTGGTTTAGCAGGAGGAAATATTGCCTGGAATTTATGGATCACTAAATTAACCACACCTGAAAAAAGTTTCTCGTATATGAGTATTCATCAATTTATGACAGGAGTTCGAGGGGTTTTAGGACCACTTGTCTATTTCTATTTAGTTGGCTTGACGAGTCCATTATCGATGGCATTTATTTCGTTCGTTCTTATTTTCATTTCCGTTCTCTTTTTAATACCCTTGATCAAAAAGGGCGAATCTTTTAACAATTAATTAATGAAAATGGTTTGAAAATTAATTGCGGGATTGAGCTCTTTTACATCTAATATTTTTTGAATCCAAATATCTTCTGTATCTACATTAACGACACAATTGATTTGTGTAATTCTTTCAAGAAATAATTTCATGATATTTTCATTTTGATACGAGTCATTAGAAATAATGATTACATCAAAAAGTTTTTCTAGCTCAATCCATTTTAAACCGAACTCATATTTATCTTTGATGCGACCTTCAATGGGCATCAAATATACATTTTCTACATTGGTAGCATATACGCAATCTTCCAGCGATTCAAGACCTTGCATAAAATTCACAAAACCATCTTTGATAGAACGATCTAAATTATCAAAAACAGAAAAGACAATGTCATCATTTGTATACAAGAAACATATTTTTAATTTAAATTTAGATGCTGCCAGAACTGATTCAAGCGGGAAGTGCAAATATTTATTATTTATAAAAGGATCAAAACACCACAATTGAACGGCACAAGAATTATTCAATATTTTATTTTTTTCAAAATATTGAATAAAATGATGAAAACATTGAGATTCCAATAATTTTATTTTTGAATCCTCATCTTTTGCTACCCAAGATAAAGGAATAATATTCGATTTAAATTTAACGTTATACTCTTCTGGGCTACCAAGAGTTATTAGTTGCTTTTCTTTTTTAACTTTTAATAAAATGAATATCCCATATATAAATACAAATAATATAAATGTCACAGCAAATTTATTTAATGAAATCGTTGGACTCTCATAATGGTAATCCAATTGAGGATTAAATCTCTTCAGGTTTAATCGGTCGAGAATCAGTTCTTCCCTATCTTTGAACAATTGTTTAGCCAACTTCAATTGGCTATTTATAGATAAGTCCTTTAGTATATTTGAGCCATTTTCTTGAATTTTGTTGCTATACACTTCATACAATCCTTGGCTCACATGCCAGTCAAACCACAATTGACTTAGCTTCGCTTCTTTCTTAATTAAGTTTTTTCTTGCTGGTGTCAGATATTCTTCCGGAACGCCATCAACCTCATGATCCAAGAGTTTTTTAATCAATTCAGCATGCAGCAATTTAAGTTTGTTGATTTCTTCTTTATGATCTTTTTTCTGATCATACTTTATCAAACTCATTAAATTATTTACTTCAGTTAACAAAGGAATATCCAGCTCTTTTCCTCTTAAACTAAAGACATCAACCACATTTTGTCTGGCATATTCTTCAATCAGAATTATTTGTTCATAATATTCCCTTTGTTTTTTAAGAGAAATTTCACCATATTTCAGGTAATTCTTAAGATCATGATCTGATTTAAGATTATAATAATCACTATCATTACTAGGTTGCAACCCTTTCAGATTTAATTTCAAATCTTTGATATGATTCTTTAATGAAGTTTCTTTTTGATTAATCTTAGTCAGGTATTTTTCATTAAAGTAATTTAGCATTGATAGTTTAATATCATTTAAACTGTCCTCATCAATTTTCTTTTCAATCACAAAAAGAATCTTATTATTTGAAACCTGTATTTTATCAAAAGGGATATCTTTATTTTCCAACCCTTTGTAGCTTTGTATTGCTAAAAAAATATCATTTTTATTTAGGTTATCTATAACGGGCATCATTTTGGAATCTTTAAATGAGGAGGATACAACAGTTGCTACTGGATAAACCCAATACAAAATACTTTGTATCAAACAAAAAATGATTATGTAAGTTAAGGGAAGTGTGATGATTAGTTTTTTATTTCTAATCCAAAATCGATTCCAATATACACTTTCAGGAGATTTCAGAGTAGGTCTAAATGAAGATGGTTGAACATGAATATTTGATTTCTGGACTTCCTCATGCTTAAGTATTTCGGATACACTAAATTCCTGAGGTTCAGCAGCCATTTATTTAATCCACCAAAGCAACAGCATCATGTTTCAACAGATCATCAATAATTAAAGCAAATGTTGAAGCATCAATACGTTGTTTGTTATAAACAGCGCAAAAATGCAACGCAAGTTTACAGTGCCTATTAATAAGTCTTGGAATTCCACGGGTTTCACTATAAATTAATTCATATGTTTCATCGTCAAAAATATTTTTAAAACATCCCGCTTGTCTTAATCTGAATTGGATATACTGAGTGCAATCATCAAAACTCAATGCTTTTAAGTGATACCTTAATCCAATTCGTTGATTCAATTGAGGTATATCCCTAATAACCGTTCTTAATTCAGGTTGACCGGATAATATTAATGAAATTTTATTATCAAAACGATTTATATTCGAAAGCATCCTTAATTTCAAAATTTCATCAATAGACATTAACTGACATTCATCAAGTATGATAATTAATTTTTTATTTTCTCTAGAAAGTTTTTTAATAACCAATGTCTCAAAGACTTTGCTAAGCATATATGAATTAGTAATGACTTCTTTATCTATCCTCTTTTTTGAAAGAGTAAAAATTAATTCACCTATTAAATCATCAAAGGTTAAATAAGAGTTTTCAATAAAAATGGTATAGTCTAATTTTGAAACCGCATTAATTGCTTTATCACATATCAAGGTTTTACCGGCACCAACCTCACCAGTTAATAGTGCAATATGCATATTCCCGTCTTCAATGAAATACTGTAATCGGCTTAAACCTTCGAGATGAATCTTTGATTCGAAATAAAAATTCTGATCTACGGATTCTTCAAACGGTTTTTGATTTAAACCCCAATATTTTAAGTATGTATTTTCCATTAATTCCAATTATATTAGTTGATTATGCTTCCTAATTATCGGCATCCTCTATAATAATGTTAAATTGATAACCTAGAATTCATCTTCTTTCTAATGTATTCATGCTGGAAGATGTCACTTTTTGTAGCAATTTAATTGAGAATGGTCGATTTAGAGTAAAATCCATCCATTTTTACTCAACTTAAATCAAATCAATGAATTCTAACAATCCAATACGAAAAGTGGCCATCATTGGTGCCGGGCCAATGGGTTTGAGTTTAGCGGGATTTTTATTGAACGAAGTGCCCGTGATATTGGTTGTTAGAAATAATGACAGAAGTGACCATTTACGAAAACATGGTATTAAAAGTTTTGATCCAGGCGTAAAGTTTTCTAATAATTCCCCCACTATAGTTTCTAGCATAAATGATTTAAAACAATTCACTGACATTGATTTAATATTTATAGCTACGAAAAGCACATCAGTGGATGAAGTCTGCAAAGAACTCAAAAATATTATCCAAGAGGACACTATAACTATTTCATATCAAAATGGATTCAACACTGGTACCGAAGTAATAAGCAAATTAAATAGCGAAAATATTTTTAGAATGGTGCTTTACTATGGTGTATTCTTTGATCAGGATTTAAAAATTAATTTTATCTTTTCATCTCCACCTCATTTTATTGGTGCACTAAAAAATGACCAATTTTCCACATGTAGAAAAGTTGCCGCATTACTTTCAGAATGTCATATACCTACTGAGTTTATGGAAGACCTACAACCTGAAGTTTGGAAAAAATCATTGATGAATGCTGCCACATCACCAGTGTGCGCTCTTACAAAAACTACCATTAAAGAAGCTATGAAGATGTCGACGAGAAGTTTGATTTGTGATTTACTTCAAGAAGGTATACTTGTGGCCAATAAAGCAGGTATCCCATTACCTACAGAATTTTATCAAAAAAGTATCGATTATATGGATACACTTGGCGATCACTATCCATCAATGGTACACGATGTGCATAATCAGTCACCTACTGAAATTACTCAATTGAATGAACAAATTATAAATTTAGGTGCAAAATACGGGCTTGCAACAGTCGCTCACAATACAATCGTTTCGTTAATCAAAACTATTGATTTCAAAAATATCTATAAAAAGTAATTTAATCTTCTACTGGATTAACGGGCAAAGGTTTAATTTCTTCACCATCCATAACAACTTGGCTAAGTACCAATCCATTTTCATTAGAATAGGAAGATAAGACAAAGTCTGCCGGTTCACCTGCCGCTATAGGAGTTAAATCAATATCAAATTGTTTTGCTGGCATTTCGCTGCATTGTTTCCAGGCATCTTTTAATTCCCACCCCATTTGGCAAAGGACTTCAACACCTTTATCTAATTGATGCCAGGCACCTGCTAAGATTTCTTCACCTGTAATATGGAGATATCCATCTTTTTCTAATGTAACGCTTACTCCCGTTTCACCATAATTTCCCGCTTTAAAACCAGTAATTGAAGAGCAATCACTTACTAAATTAACTTTATCTTTAGTTTTAGCTTTAAATACAGTGGAAATAATATCAACAGGAAGATGGTGACTATCGGCGATAATTCCTAAAGATAATTCATCATGTGCTAAAAAACTCCAAAATGGGTTATGGTGTCTATGAACGGTGGTATGAGCTCCATTACCAAAATGTGTTACCATCGTAGCACCACACTTGACCGCATTAGCAACTTCTTCAGCATTAGGACAGGCATGACCTATTGAAACTCGAACTCCATCTGAGACGGCCTTTTCGATAAAACCCAAGGCACCAGGTTCTTCGGGAGCAATATTTACTAATTTGATTGTGTTATTAAAACATTTATTTGTTTCTTTAAATTCTTCATAGTCAGGATCTTTAATATACTCTAATGAATGTGCACCACGCCATCCATCTTGTTTTGACATGTATATTCCTTCATGAAAAACACCGGAAAAGAATTTTTTTAACTCTTCATTCTTATCAAAGAAATCGCTGATAGCTTTCCCCGATTTTTGCAATCTTTCAGCTGGACATGTAGTAGTGGTTAATAGGATTTTTCCTATTCCATGAGATTGTGAAAATCTAGCCATTGCAGAAAACTGGTCTACTTTATCAGAACAATTGTTATATCCAATCCCAAGGGCTCCATTGTTCTGTGTATCAACTAAAGGCACCGCGATTAAAGGTAAACTTTTATCAACATCAATATTTGCTACTGACTCAATTATTTTCCCAGAAACTTTTACTTCAATACATTCACCATCAACTGAAATACCTTTATATTTACTCATTAAAACCCTTCAAAAAAAATCAAATAATTTTTTTGTTTGCATTATTCTTACTCTAAATTATCGATATTGATTTTATTTTCCCCAGATACTTTCGGAAGCTTTTCCACCATTCCATTGTTCAATAATAGCTTTTTTCTTCGTATAGAATTCTACGCCATCAGGGCCATGAGCTCTAAGGTCACCAAAGAAAGAGTTTTTATGACCACCGAAACTGAAAAAAGCCATTGGAGCTGGAACACCTGTGTTAATACCTAACATACCACATTCGACTTTTGTTCTAAATTCTCTAGCCGCAGTTCCTGATTCCGTAAAAATCGAACCACCATTACCAAATAAACTTGTATTTGCCATTTCAATAGCTTCACCAAGATTGGTAGCTCTCATAACGCTTAATACAGGACCAAAGATTTCTTCTTTGGCTATTCTCATATCTACATTTACATTATCAAAAATTGTTGGCCCAACAAAGTTACCTTTTTCTTTACCTTCTACAGTCACTTCTCGACCATCTAATATTAAGTTTGCACCTTCGTTAACTCCGATCTTGATATATTCTAAAACTCTCTCTTTATGCTCTGGAGTCACTAATGGTCCCATTTGTGTACTAGAATCAGCCACATCTCCGACTTTAATATTTTTAGCTGCTTCAACTACTTGATTCAAAAGTTTTTCTGCTTCACCGACCAAAAGCAAAATGCTTGAAGCCATGCATCGTTCACCTGCACAACCATAACTAGACCCAATGATTGCATTTACGGTTTCTTTTGGAGAAGCATCTGGCATTACAATTATATAATTTTTAGCACCGCCTAAAGCTTGCACTCTTTTACCATGACTTGTTCCCGTTTCCCATACATGCTTAGCTACAGGTGTCGAACCAACAAAAGAAATTGCTTTTACATCTTTGTGTGTAATCAATCGATTAAATGCTACGGCATCTCCTTGAACGAGATTTAGTACCCCATCAGGTATCCCACCTGCTTTAAATATTTCTACTAATTTAGTGGCCGTAGCAGGACATTTTTCTGATGGTTTTAAAATAAATGTATTTCCACATGCAAGAGCAACAGGAATCATCCACATAGGAATCATGCCAGGGAAATTAAATGGGCATCCACCAACAACTACTCCTAATGGCTCTCTATAAATATAACCATCTACCTCACCGGCAATATTTTCTATAAAATCTCCTTTAGAAAGAGAGGGCATTCCGGCGGCAAACTCAACAACTTCTATTCCACGTCTAATACTACCTGCTGCTTCACCAACAGTTTTACCGTTTTCTCTTGATAAAGTTTCCGCCAATTCATCCATGCTTTGTTCTAACAATTCTTTCACATGAAATAATATTCGGCACCTTTTTACAACTGAAGTATTTCTCCATGCCGGGAAAGCTTCTTTTGCAACAGCTACGGCTTTATCTACATCTTCTTCGGTGGAATAATTCAATTCATATTCAGTGGTCACGCCATTGTTTGGATTGATAATTTGGTGAACTTCAGCTTGAGAACCTGAAATCCATTCACCGCCAATTAAGTTTTGAATTTTTCGAACCATTTTTTGACCCTTTTTTTTAAATTTATAATAGACAAATTATGCCCTAGAAAACAGGCAAGATAACTAAACTAGTCTAAAATTCAAAAGTTTCTTTATTCAAATTGCGTAAAAGGTTGATACGAATCAATTTACATGACAATATTGAAACAACTCATCAAATAATTTCATTTTGTGATATAAACCAGAAACCCAGTAAACCATAAAAAGCCATTATCCCTTATGAAGAATTATTTTTTACCCTACAAGATATTAATATTTTAATCGTATCCATTGTGGGGTAAGTTAAGCGATACATAATACGTTTAACCGCTTCTCGACCCATACTTTTGGTATTCCAAATAATATTTATCAAATTAAGATTAGGGGATACTTGGGAGTTCCCCAAAACTAAAATTGGAATATCACAATTAGTATTATTTTCAATCAAGTGAGCTACGCGATCAAACAAATAGTTATGAGGAAAGACCAAAGCATCAACAGATGCTTGAAGTATTCTGTTTACAAAGTCTTCTATGTCATTCCCATCAGCATTAACCTCAGAAATAGTTGTTTCCAATATTGGTAGATCATATCGATCTAATACTGTTTTGAATGCTGCTAATCTCACTTCAGAATTAAGTTCTAAACCGACTTCTTTAAAAGAATTAAGAGTACTAAAGAAAGAAATGTTTTTACATTTATTTTTAATTAAATATTCAACACCTTCAATCATCCCACCAAAATCATCTTGAAGTACATTATCAACAAAACTACCAGCATAATTGTCTAAGTGAACGACTATAAGCTTTTCATTAATTAAATTTTGGATTGACTCCCTATCAATTAAGTCCGTAACAATTGCGCAAGATATTCTTGATAGATCTTTTGCTAATTTTGGAGAAACTTTATTTATGCCAAATTTTACCATTGTGATCAAATCATTTTCTTTCGCTTCTAAACGAGCACCTTCCCAAATTGAAGACATAGAGTTATCAAATGGCAGATTTTTTTCTTCTTGTTGATGTAAAAAAAGCACTGCTTTTTGTTTTTTCAAAAGAAGATCTAAAGAATCGCCAGAATAGATATACCCTTGGTTATATTTTTTTATAATTATTTTATCATTGATCAATAACTCTAAACCGCGACGAACAGTGACGCGACTCACACCTATTAATTGACTCAGTTTTCTTTCCGATACTAAGAACTCACCTGATTTTAAATGACCTTCAACAATTTGAGACTTGATAAATTCGACTACACTATTTGTTAAAGTGGCTGAACTAATACCTCTGGAAATTTTATCGTCCATAAAATCTTTCAAGTGGTTTATTTTGGTATTAATTCTATTGCTGACATACAATTAGAAAAGTCTTTCTTATCAATTGGCTTAAATTTCCGTACGTTTATAGAATTCAACATCTTTTAATTTATTTTTGCCATAGTTATTGGATAGTTATATGGGTAAAAAAACAACTTAAAGGGCCAATGCAAAATGAACAAAAAACTACTCACGATCTCTGTTATTCTCGGTGTAATATATATCGGCTACAATTTGACTGGAACTTTTTTTGGTCGACAAAAAAGCATCCCTCATGTATTCCAACTTAAAAAATTAGCTTATGTGGCAAATTGGTTTAATTCAAAAAGTGTTACCAAAATTATTTCTACCAGGCCATTGAATAAATCAACTAAACCTTTTGAAAAAAATGACATTGAAATACACGAGGACGTACTTATTGATAATGATCTAGAACCTCAAGAACAACCCCCTGAACAGCCAGAACAAGAATATGGAGAAGACCAATTAGAACTGGAATTAGATTTTTTAGATCTGAGTCCTATATTTAAAAAAGCAAAAAGAGTTAATGCAAAAGGTATCTTCCTAGACAACTCATTCAAAGCTAATGAAGAAACTATGAAATTAATGCAAGAATTTATTAATCAAAAAGGATTCATTTACATTGGGACACCAAATCATTTTGTGGCAATATCTGAATCATTCATACCATTTATCCAAAAATCAATTTCATCTGGATCTATTTCTGTGATGTATTTTGAAAAAATGATTTATACCTCTGGGAGCTCTTTACTAGATAATTTAACTTATTTAAAAGAGTATAAGCAGGGAGAAGAAAACGTTAATTTGCTTATTGAGAATTTAAAATCTCAACGTAAAGAGTATCAAAAGATGAAAGAGGAAATGAAATCAAGCTATTGAGCTTTTAATTATCAATTTATATACTTTGAGTATATATTTAAAAGCCCCTCTATTGTTTTCTCTTTATTGTATTTTAGCGCGTTAAGATTTATTTTCTGACCGCTCCAATCATTAAAAATTGCCATCATCATTTTATCGCAAATATCATCCTTCTTATTTGGATCAAACAAATAGCCTAAATCGTCATTAATCATTTCTGGAATCCCTCCCACATTTGAAGCGACCACAGGCAACCCACAACCCATTGCCTCTTGAATCACATTAGGCCAACCTTCACTCCAACTAGGTAAAACCAAAAGTTTTGATTCATTAAAAATAATAGCTAATTTTTCGTGTTCTACAAACCCAAGAAATTCAATTTTATTTGAGATCTCCATATTGAGCGCCATTTTTTTTAAATTAGTTTCTAGCTCCCCTTTG
Organism: Planctomycetota bacterium; assembly: GCA_002746535.1. Taxonomy (GTDB): domain Bacteria; phylum Planctomycetota. The sequence continues at coordinate 11,194 of NVWA01000042.1, read as the reverse complement.
CCAGCAATCAGTAATTTAAAATTCGGAAAGGATTTTAAAAATAAATAAAATGCTTCTATTAAACTTTCAATATTTTTTACTTTAACAAGATTTCCTGCAAATATAATTTGATTAATTTTTTGATATTTACTTTCAAAAGTAAATATTGTATCGTCATACCCATCTGGAAGATGGTATACATTTTTTTCATGTGCTCCCATATCCTTAGCTTTGTTACATAAATCATTAGAAACACCAATGACCGCAGAAGACTTCATCATTGTTTCTGTGATAGAATTAAGCAGAAATTTATTTTGATGTGGGTAAATTAATATATCAGAGCCTCTCAGTGTCACAAGATTTGGGATATCAAGCTCCTCAGACAATTGAATTGAAGCGAAACCCTCTGGATAAGCAAAATGAGCGTGCAATGCATTAAAATTGATACCTTGAAAGTAAAGGTTGATTCCTTTTTTAACGGCTTTAAAAAAGCTATTAAATTTTAAACTTTCAACTTTAGGAAAGTTAAAATACTTTATTCTACAAATATCATCGGTAGTAGGTAAATCTGTTTGATCAACTGAAAGTATGTAAACAGAATGAGTTTTTTTGACTCGTTGTATTTGATCATATACAACTGAAGTCTTAACAAGTGACCTTTCAATATATAATATGTTCATTTTATTTTTCAAAAAAACTTAAAAGCTTATCTTCATAATGATTGAAATTATAATGATCATCAAATTTTAAACGAGCATTAGAGCTATATTCTGCATAATTTTTCATTATCAGTTCAACTGCATTCAAAATTTCATCATACGATTTAACAGATATGCCACAATTAATATTCTCTACCGCTTCTTTGCCACCACATAAATCATTTACAATAACGGGTAATCCATATTTAAAATATCCAGAAACTTTTCCAGAAGATAATGCAGCTGTTCTAAAATTTAAAGAATCATAATCATACCATGCCAACCCAATATCGCTTGATTGATAAATAATAGAGACATCTTCAATGTTTTCAAATCGATCTTTTGAGAAAATCACATTATTAATTTTCTCTTCTTTAATATATTTAATAATTGATGTTACATATTCTGATTCAGAATATCCTTGAAAAAACAGGATCAAATCAGCATTGTCTTTCAAGGATTTTATAATATCCAAAACCTTATAATAAGGATGAATCCCTCCAGCATATAAAATAATTTTCTTATGCTCATCTATATTATATTTTTCTCTTATATAATTTTTCTTTGTGTAAACAGATTTTTCAGCATATGTCACCGGTAACAACATATAAGGAATTTCATCTAGTTTATACTGTTCATAAAAAACTTTTTTTCGTGATTCAGATTGAATTAAAACACCTTTAGGCTTTATATAGTTTTCTTTTTCTAATGTAAAATATTTTTTTAACTGAGAAAGAATATTATCAGGATCCGCATCATCCTCTAACTGAAGTTCTAAACTATAATAGTATAAAGAAGATTTATCCGAATAAATTAGATACTGGCAATAACCTTTGACATCAACGCAAATGCAAAATAAATTATTTATATTAGAGCATTTTAATTTTATAAAATTAATAAATGTTCTTGTTTGATAGTAAAAATAATGAAAACTTAACCGAAAAGGAATACATTCAATTAAATAATAATTTAATTTATTATCTCTTAAATATTTAATGTTTTCATTTGCTGTATTAGAAATAAATACGTTTAAATCAAACTTAGTATTTAATAAATTTAATAAATTAATCAAAGATGGGCTGTTCCAGATGGAATAATCAGCAATAAAGATTGAAACAGAGTTTTTCATATTACTCTTTTTTAGCTAATATAAACCCATACCAACTATCTTCAGATAATGGTTTGGTGGTCATCCAGGAATTACATTGTAATATTTTAAAATTATTTTGTGTAAGATGATATTCTATTTCAGGAAAAAATAAATATTTCATCAAATGACTTTCATTAAATTCATGTTCTAGAACCCCATCAATTAATATTTTGAAATCAAAATTAACTTGCACTGTGTTTTTATTATAATCCATCACAGGAGTAGTATTCCTGAGTACTTCAATATTGTCTTTACTAAACGACTTATCAAGATTCTTAGGATGATCCAGTAATACAGCAGGACCATACCAGAAGTCAAATGCAAATAAACCGCCTGACTTTAAATGATCCGATGCATTCCGAAATGTTTTGGATAAATCTAACTCTGACTGCAAATAATTTATAACATGATATAAAGAAACAATTAAGTCAAAGGTTTGATTTAATTTTTTATCAGAAATATTTCCATGATAAAAATGAGCATCAGGAAATTTATCTTTTGCAATGCTTAACATTTCATTCGAAAGGTCTATACCAGAAACATCAAAATTATTTTCTAGAAAAAATGGAATATGACCTCCTGACCCGCAACCAAATTCTAATAAATATTTACCAAAATCACCCGTTTCTTTGGAGATGCAATCTAAGATATACTTAATCTCAGATTTATAATTTTTTGATTGATATACGATTTCATAATAGGGTGCGTATTTATCAAATTGACTCATCTTAGGATTTATATTCTCTCAAAATATTACAAACAATTTTCACTTTACTTTCATCCATAGTCATTCCACTAGGTAAATATAAACCAAATTCAAAGGCCTCATCAGCATTTGGACATTTTACAGTATCTACATGTTCTCTTAAACAATCTTGCTGATGCAAACCTTTAAAAAAAGGACGATGTCCAATTTTATGTTCTGCTAAATATTTACTAAGATCTTGAGCGTTAAAAGATTCCTCTTTATTAATTAGTATGCAATACATCCAATACGCTGATTTTGACCATTCTTTTGAATGCATAAATCGTAACCAATTAATATTCGCCAATTCTTTTTTATAAGCTTTCCCAATTTCCTGTTTGATTTTTAAAAAATTATCTACTTGTTCCAGCTGAGCAAGACCTAAAGCTGCTTGCAAATTTGTCATGCGATAGTTATTTCCAATATCATTGTGTAAAAACCTTTGCTTTGTATCAAAACATAAATTACGATATGATTTCGCTCTTTCAGTATAATCCGATGAGCCTGATAATACCATCCCGCCTTCACCAGTTGTAACAGTTTTATTTGCATAAAAACTTACCGCTGCGACATCTCCAATCGACCCACATCTCCACCATTTATCCTCTTTTTTACTAAAATATTCAGATCCTTGGGATTCAGCAATATCTTCAATAATTAATAGGCCATATTTTTCTTTTAATTCGATCAATTTATCCATATAGACAGAGTGGCCATAAATATGAACCGCCATAATTGCTTTAGTCTTTTTATTGATTTTTGTTTCTATTTGATCGACATCAATATTCCAATTATCGGAATTGCTATCAACTAAGACAGGTTTGGCACCTACACGAATACAAGCAATAGCACAACTTATAATAGTAAAAGAAGGGATAATAACCTCATCACCCTTACCTACCCCAATTGCATATAAAGCGCATTCTAATGCTGCTGTGCCACTCGACACGGCTACGCCATAATCTACACCAATAAATTCTGCATATTGATTTTCAAATTTATTTACAAATGGGCCTTCAGAAGACACCCAACCACTATCAATGCATTCTTTTAAATATACAGACTCATTACCACAAAATAAAGGTTCATTGACTGGTATCAATATTAACTCCTAATTCAGAATACAACATTTTCATCTTCTATACTTGGTATTCTCGTTTTATCAATATCGCCTTTATAGGGGCCCTGTTTAATTTCAATCATATCAATTTCTTCTAATACTTTGAAACCATGACCACCAGAAGCTAACAAGATCACATCACCAGGATTTAAGATAACACTTTTAAAATAATTCTTGTCATCGTCATAAAAATCAACTCGAAGTTTACCCTTTTTTAATATCAACACTTCTTGCGTAACTTGCACTTCTCGCTTCACGATATTATGCACATGTGGCTCAATAACTTTGCCAATTGGGTGATTCATAAATGCTAATTGTTGGGAAAAATTATTCGGGGTAAAAAATGAAACCCCTGGCTTACTAAAATTATTTCGAAGAATCATAGCTAACAATTGGTCTTGTAATTTAATTTCTTCAAACACTTTAAATTCTTTCAAAAATAGTTTTTAACATAATAGCACTGAATTAATAAAATTCGATACTATAATGACTTAACAGCTCTAATGGTATATTAAGCACTATTCTAGCCACTGCATATGATGCGGATAACGCAAATTCAATTCAAACTTATTCTTATATTCAACAACTTTACCTATCATCATTATTTTTTTTGAAATAACTTTATTGGATTTGAATTTTTTTAAATGAAATAAGTCAGCTTTTCGAATAAAAATATTCAATTTCTGATTTCTATTATTTTTCAATTCAAATTTTATTAAATACTTAAACCTTTTCATATTTACAATTTTGCCTTTCACTAATACCTTATCTCCACTTTTTTTAATTAAATCAAAATCATTTATTTTTGGAGAATGTAAATTAAAGTATTGTTGCTTGATCGTACTATCCCATAAGTTAATTTTATTCGATTGGGCTAATTTTTCATTTTTTTTAAGTAAACTTAGATAAGGATGATCAAAACCTGTATATACATATGCAAGACCTTCTTTTACTAGCACACCGTTGATAAATTTTTTACCATCAAACAACAAGCACAATAAACGTTTGTATTTATCAAATTTATTATCTTTTTGAAAAATTAATTTAATTTTTTTGTTTTTAACTAACTCTGATAATCTTTTTTTAGATTGAATTGCAAATGGCTCACTAAGTTTCTGACCATGATAAAACTCAGGTGAATCTATTCCAGACAGTCTACATTTATCTCCATTTTCTAGCACTACAGTATCCCCATCTATAACATACTTAATAGAGACATCTCTACTAACAAACAACGCTTTTTCTTTTTGCTGCTTATTAGATAACGTTTTAAAATCATGATCTATATTTACTATTGTGTTAGAATTATTAAGAAATAAAAATAAATAAGCAATAATTATGATAAGCGCACATCCAATTAATTTTATAAATTGCATAATGTACTACCAAACAGCCTTATACTCTTTAGGCAAAATATTCCAGCTTCGACCATAGACATGTACTTCTTTGACTTTTTTATTATCTTTGAATACGGGATAACCATGTAGCACCCAACTTAAAATACTGCCTTTCAAATTATAAATATCAAAATTATCTTTGCTAAATTCTTTAATCATCTCGCCGCTTCTATAGCCTATCGTACAATAAAAAACTATTATTTTTTTTTTATATTTAGTCTTATTGATTCTGAAACTACTAATTGAAATTGCTCCTGGTAGCATAGAAATATTTTGTTCATTGGGTTTGCGAACATCAACCAAAATATACTCATTGGAATTTAGGTTTTGATGAAGCTCATCAACATTGATCGTTTTAATTTTATCAAAATTTACTGCAAGCTTTTCATACATCTCATCTACTTTTTTTATTTTAGCTGATAGGTTTTCTGATTTACCATTACATGAATAAAATACTGAACAAAACAAAAATAGAATTATGGTAGAGAATACTTTTGAAACCAATTTAATATCTCCTTTATAGAATTAGCTGAAGCAAACTTAAATAAAACCTTTAAATCGTCTAAAGTATCAACATCAAAAGCTTCTGGCAATATTTTATATTTACAGCTATTTTTATTTAATAAATCTATTGTTGTTTTAAAAACAATATCTGTACCCCATATTATTTTTTCAAACATATCAGAATTATATTTAGATTGTCCGATGAGAACATATCCACCATCAGTTGCTGGCTGAATTATAATTTCATTTCCTGGCAACATCACGAAAGCACTACTCAATAACTCTGAATTATGAGAAATACAATCACTTCCTATAATAATTACATTCGACTTAGCAAGATTTAAGTAATTTTGAAAACAATTACCCATTCTAGCGCCTAAATCATTTCCATTTTGAACTTCAAAAGTGGCTTTACCAAAATCAATCCTATTAAAATCATCTACACAGCTTTCAGGGCTGCCCCATAGGATCACCTCATCGGCAATACTGTTTTCTGATTCACGAATTAAACATTGTAACATAATTTCAGATAATTCTGCAGCTTCAATATTTCCAACCGAAGCTGCAAGTCTTGATTTTGTTCTACCTGGTAATGGAGGCTTTGCAAAAATACATATAATATTTTTCAAAACTTAGTTAACAAATAATCTTCCAACTTTTCAAGATCTTCTGAGAATGCTCGGATACCAGCTGATAACTTCTCAACTGCCATTGCTTCTTGGTTATGTTTCCATCTAAAAATATTTTCATCGATTTCCACCTTCTCAATATTCAAAGCAAGAGCATTTTCGACTGATAATTTTTGTGGAACTTCATCCGAACAATTATTTAATTCATCTAGAAGTTTAGGAGCTATGGTTAAATAATCACAGCCGGCCAATTCAGTAATTTGACCTTTATTTCTAAAACTTGCCCCCATGACAATAGTTTTATAATCATACTTTTTATAATAATTATATATCTTTGTAACTGATGCAACTCCTGGATCTTTGTCTGGCTCGTACCCATCAACGCCGTCTCTGGCCTTATAATAGTCCATAATTCTACCAACAAATGGTGAAATCAACGTAACTTTAGCTTCAGCACATGCTACAGCTTGGGCAAAACTAAATAACAAAGTTAAATTACAATGTATGCCTTCAGTTTCTAATTCTTCCGCTGCTTTGATGCCCTCCCATGTACTCGCGATTTTGATTAATATTCTATTTTTATCGATACCAGCATCATCGTAAAGTTTTATCAGCTCACGTGCTTTCTTTAAGGTTGCTTCCTTATTGAATGATAGTCTTGCATCAACTTCAGTAGAAACTCGACCTGGAACAATTTTCAATATTTCTATACCAAAATTAACGGCTAACTTATCAATGACCTTAGTTAATTGATCATTTTTATCGCCACCACTATTTTTTCCAAACTCAATTGATTGATTTACAAGATCACTATATTGATCCATTTGAGCAGCAGCATAAATCAAAGAAGGATTAGTAGTAGCATCTATAGGTTCAAATTTTTTCATTGATTCAAAATCACCCGTATCAGCTACTATTGTTGTTAATTTTTTTAATAATTCTAACTGACTCATTTTCCAGCTCCTTTTTTATTTTTTTTAAAGTAATTTATCAACCCGTTAGTTGAATCATCATGAGTATTTATTTCATTCTGATTCTTCAACTCAGGTAAAATAATTTTTGCTAATTGTTTTCCTAATTCAACGCCCCACTGATCAAAACTATTTAAATCCCAAAGAACACCTTGGACAAATATTTTATGCTCATACATGGCAATTAAAGATCCTAAACTTGCAGGCGTAAGTTTTTCTATAAAAATAGAATTTGTCGGCCGATTACCTTCAAACACTTTATGAGGAATTATATGACCAACTTCTTCAAGGGAAATATCATTATCTAAATATTCCTGCTCTACTTTATCTTTTGATTTACCATTCATCAACGCCTCAGTTTGTGCGAAAAAATTTGACAATAATATTTCATGATGATCGCCTAAGGGATTCAATGGATTCACAGCTACAATAAAATCAGCAGGAATCATTTTTGTTCCTTGATGTAATAATTGATAAAATGCATGCTGCCCATTGGTTCCAGGCTCACCCCAAATAATTGGGCCTGTATTCAAGTTTACTTTTTCACCCTGTTTGTTGATATATTTACCATTTGATTCCATATCACCTTGCTGAAAATACGCGGGAAAACGATGTAAATATTGATCGTAAGGCAATATCGCATGGGATTCAGCATTATAAAAATTATTATATAAAATTCCTAAAAGAGCAAGAATCACAGGGATATTTTTTTCAAATGACTCTGCCTTAAAATGGTTATCCATTTCATGAGCACCATTTAAAAACTCTAAAAAGTTATCATAACCTATAGATAAAATTACTGGCAAACCAATTGCCGACCAAAGAGAGTAACGACCACCTACCCAATCCCAAAAAGAAAACATATTATTAACATCAATTCCGAATTCTTGCACTTTTTCACTATTGGTAGAAACTGCTACAAAATGTTTTTCGACAGCAGCTTCATCTTTCATCTCTTCCAATAACCATTTCTTAGCAGAAAAAGCATTTGTCATTGTTTCTTGAGTTGTAAATGTTTTTGATTCTATAATAAATAAAGTAGTTTTCGGATTTATTTTTTTTAATACTTCAACAATATGACTACTATCTATATTTGACACAAAATGAAATGAAAGATATTCATGTTGATAATATTTCAAAGCTTCAACAACCATCACAGGACCAAGATCTGATCCTCCAATTCCTATATTGACGACGTCTGTAATTTTCTCACCTGTATAACCTACCCATTTCCCATTTCTTACTTTATTGCTAAATGTGCACAATTGGTCTAACACATTGTTTATATCTGGCATTATATTTTTGCCATCAACTTCAATCGGAGAATTACTCCTGTTTCTTAATGCTATATGTAAAACAGCTCTGTTTTCAGTTGTATTAATTTTTTCTCCAGAAAACATTGCTTGGATTTTAGATTTTAATTTAGCTTCTTCAGCTAGTCCAAACAACAATGACATTCTTTCTTCATCAATTAAATTTTTAGAATAATCTAAAAATACATTGGGAGCTTGAATTGAATAATTTTGAAATCGATTATTATCTTTTTTAAATTGATCTTTTATACAGAATGATTTTTGACATAATTCATCCAAACTTACCCATGTTTTTGATTTTGTTAAATCCATTTTTATCCTACTTATTCAACGTCTATTATTTCAACTTCTTTTTCACTCTCATTTTGAGTATGTTTTAATATTTGACTCGATATATTAACCTTAATCTGATTTTTAGCATATTTTAATACAATCGGTCCAATTAATTTTCTTGAAATTGGTATTAATAACATAAATCCAATAATATCTGTAATAAAGCCAGGTGTCATTAATAAAGTTCCACCAACGATGATCATTACACCATCAGCTAATTTATTACCAGGTAATTTACCACCACTAATTTCATTTTTAAATTCTTTGACGACTTTTAGCCCTTCTCTTTTAAATAAATACCCACCTATAATTGCTGATAAAACGCATAATAAAAAAGCTCCTGAAATATTTAAATAGGTTGCCGACATTACCACTAACCAAATATCACAAAAACTAATAATCATAATTAGTAGTATCAGCCTTGCTATCATTACTCAGAAAGCTTTTCTATTTTTGTTTTTGCTGGAATTATTTCAGAAATTATTGGAGTATTTGAAATTTCAGACATTCCACAACTTAAAATACTTAATATTGATTCTTCGTGTCCATCAAGTCCAAGTAATAAGTTTAACTCATCATCAAAAAAAGCACCAACTTCACAACTTGCGACATCCATAGCTTGGCAAGCAATTATTGCATTTTGAACTACATGGCCACACTCAAGATATGTGTATCGATATCCACGTTGAGAATACCTCCATGTATTTCTTTTGAATAGTCCTGTCCATAAAAAATTAACGGCCGCTTGACCTAAAAACTCTTGACCCATACATGCATTTACCATCCCAATTGAAAAATCATCTTGTATAAGCAAATCCAAGGCATGTGCCCTAATATTATAATGATATAGGCCAACGGGAAGATCACCGACGTTATTAATAACTAAATATGTTTCAATGGGGTGTAATGCTCCCGCGGAACCAACTGATCTAAGCTCAGCACCTTTAATTTTAGCTGTAATTCCTTGGGATGACCATAAAATTTTTGATAAATGATGTGGCTTTAGAACTTCCTTTGTAAAGTCACGTGTACTTCTTCTATGGACAATTGCTTCAAATGTTGAAGTTGAATTTTTTGTACCTGGAGATGGCAAAGCAAATTGTTGAACACCTTGATACTCTTTATATAGCGGTTCTCGAGCTTCATCAGCAATATGGGATGACATAAAATTTCGATGAAATTTAGTTAGCTCCTGAAATGCTTGACCTATATTTTCCCTATTGATTTTTTCTGGCATTGTGACCTCTAATTTTTTATTAAAATTTGATTTGCAATTTCGTCCGCAGATAATTCACTATTTAAAAGAGCTATTAACTTCAAACTAAATTCAATTGCGGTACTAGGACCTTTACTTGTAATTATATTGCCATCATGAACAACATTTTCATTTATATAAATCGCGCCATTTAAATTTTCAATGCAATCAGGATAATGGGTAATATTTATATTCTCAACAATTCCTTTGCTACAAAGAACTTTGGGTGCTGCACAAATTGCACCAATAAATTTTTTCTGACTATGTTGATTTAAAATTAACTTTTCAACATCTAAGGATTCATTCAAATAATCGGCACCAGGCAATCCACCTGGGAGAACCATTAAATCATAGGAGTCAGATTCATTAATATTCTCCAATAAAACATCCGCTTCAATAGAAATATTATGTGCTCCCTTTACACTGATATGATTATGAATACTTGCAGTAATTACCTCAATTTGCGCTCTTCTTAATAAATCGATGATGGTAACCGTTTCAATTTCCTCAAATCCATTTGCTAAAAAGACAAGTGTTTTACTCATTCATAAATTCCTTTTTGATCAATTGGTTATTATATTCATCCCTTTTAGAAAAGATAAATTTTCTTATTTTAATTTAAAATTTATTTATAAAGTAAATTGCTAATATTGATCCAAATTCGCTATATTAATTATTTAAAATAAATTGATAATGAATCGTGAACCCATATACTGCGAACAAATGAATATTTTGTCAATTGAAAATTTTAATTTTCCCTAAATATATATTATTCAAAAATGAATTTATCTGATGAACAACTAAAATATATTCAAAAATATTACAAACAAATTCCAGTCAATAAAATTTCAGAAAAACTAAATATTTCAATTAAAACTACGTATTTAGCCATTGAGGGATTATTTGGTGATACCGTACCAAACTTTTCAATAATTTATAGAGAAACAATTGAGAAGGCTTATCGCGCATTAAGCTTATCGACATTTGCACTTCTCATGATTTTTTCAATTGAAATTAATTTTTCTGCAAATTTAGCCATAATTATTTTTGTGATCTTTGCTTTAAATTTTATTTTAATTTTGTGTTCATTAAATATTGTC
>NVWA01000010.1 GCA_002746535.1 Planctomycetota bacterium | reverse complement strand
CATCAATCACAATATCACTTGTATCATTTAAGTCGGCTGTACCTGGTATGGTTAAGACCAAATTATTATTGGCTGTATCAGTTGCTGTGCCAGTTAAAATGACTGGGCTATTAGCGGTCAAGTCAGCACTAACATTTCCAGCAACAACCGTGTAAACTGCTTGAGCACTTGTACCGGTAAAGGCGGTCAGAACAATTGAGCCGCCACTATCTAGGTTAACACCTATCGTGCCATCTAAGGTAATCGATTCACTAAAGTGAACTCTTACATTAATTGTATCACCAACACCGTAAGTACTATCTGGGGTATCCGAAGTAACTTTTGAAATGATTGGCGCATTACCATCAATCACTAAAGCACTTGCATCATTTAAGTCGGCTGTAGCCGGAACAGTTAAGACCAAGCTATTATTGGCAGTGTCTGTGGCTGTGCCGGTTAAGATGACTGGACTACTTGCCGTTAGGTCAGAAGAATTTTCACCAGCACCAACCGTGTAAACGGCTTGAGCACTTGTACCTGTAAATGCGGTTAGAACAATCGAGCCGCCACTATCTAAGTTAACACCAATTGTTCCGGTTAAGGTTATTGATTCACTAAAGTGAACTCTTACATTAATTGTATCACCGACTCCATAAATACTATCTGGCGTATCGGAAGTAACTTTTGAAATGATTGGAATCGTGCCATCTATCACCAATGCGCTTGTGTCACTTAAGTCTGCTGTACCTGGCACTGTTAAGACCAAATTATTATTGCCGGTATCTGTCGCTGTGCCAGTCAAAATCACTGGACTCAATGCTGTTAAGTCGGCACTATTTTCTCCAGCACCAACCGTATAAACGGCTTGTGCACTTGTACCTGTAAAGGCTGTAAGAACTATCGTGCCACCACTATCTAAGTTAACACCAATAGTGCCTGTTAGTGTAATCGACTCACTAAAGTGAACTCTTACATTAATCGTATCACCAACACCATAAATACTATCTGGCGTATCAGAAGTTACTTTTGAAATAATTGGTATAGCACCATCAATGACGATATCACTGGTATCATTTAAGTCAGCCCCACTTGGAACAGTTAAAACTAAATTATTATTGGCAGTATCTGTGGCTGTGCCGGTTAAGATCACTGGACTATTCGCTGTCAAATCAGCACTATTGTCACCCGCACCAACTGTGTAAACGGCTTGTGCACTTGTACCGGTAAAGGCTGTCAGAACAATTGAGCCACCACTATCTAAGTTAACACCTATAGTTCCTGTTAAGGTAATTGATTCACTAAAATGAACCCTTACATTAATTGTATCCCCGACACCATAAATGCTATCAGGGGTATCAGAAGTAACGCCTGTAATCGTAGGCACGATACCGTCAATGATAATATTACTACCAGCACCAATATTTGTTGCCGGCAATGCTACTGTTAGTGGCTGAACATTACTATTTGTTGCCGTGCCGGTCAAAACAACACCTATCGAGTCTAAGTCTAGACTAGACTCACCTGCCAGAACAGTATAGGTTCCTTGAGCATTTGTTGCATTGTTAAAGGCTGTAAAGATAACCTCAGAACCCGTATCTAAAGTCACCCCCATTGTACCCACCATTGTTATGGCAACCGAGAAATGCAATGTAACGTTAACCGTGTCACCAACTTTATAGTATCCATCATTTGATGACGAGGTGATAGAAGTAATCGTTGGCAATTGTATCAAGCCAAACCAATTTTGATTATTGCCAAAATCTAATGAACCGACAGCTGATACAATCGTACCGCTATTAGCATTACTATATTTCACACTAACATTGTCAGTTAAAGCAGATGTACCATCCAGCGTTAAATACCAATCTGAAGAAGCATCGCCTACACTTCGAAGAACTGAACGCGATCCTGACGTTCCGTTTGAACCTAGCGTACCGCCTACATTAATAGTAATGGTTCCCCCTACCGTGAATTCGTGGGTTTTGCTAGCACCAAACGTAAGGTTGTAAAAAGATTCCGCTAAGTTATTTACGACTGCCGTTACGGCAGAGTCATAATAAGTAACTGTCGAGTTGGTAGCACTTAATGTAAATGCACCTGATATAGTTAAGGTCTCGTTTCCTTTTAAAGATAAACCATCGATGACTGTTAAATTATTACTCAACAAATCAAATCCGGCTAGATCTAATGTCCCATTAACAACAACCACATCTTGGCTACCGGCATTCCATCCGGCGACTGAGGCCAACGTTACTGATCCAGCGGATTTATTAATCGTGATATCACCATCTGGTTCATTGCCAGAAGTATCTGTATAGATCTGATTATTGGTACCCGTAAATATTATAGTACCTGTACCACCATCACCACCATTGATGGTCATATCACCTTCCAATCGCCAATCACCTATTATGCCACCATTTGTCATTAAAAGATCACCTTTAACCGTCAAGGCATCACCAGAAAATACAGTCGCTTTATTACTACCTGTACCTATCACCACGGTCACGTTATTTAAAGATTGAGTACCCTTAATCGTCATCGTATTTTTAATGCGGAACGTACTTGTCCCAGCATCTAAAGTACCGGCAGTTAAGGTCCAATCATTGGCTGTCGAAATCGTACCGACTAGCGTTAAGGTGCCACCACTCTTATTGATCTCTACTTCTGGCAACGAATGACTAATAGTTCCTATCAGCGACTGGGCAAGCCCTCCATCAAAAACAAGTAAAGCAGAACCACTATCTATCCCTTCTGATCCGTCATCTCCTAGTACATTCCCTTGGGCTAAAATGGATCCTGAGCCTGGGATAGTCGTTTGGTTGACGATCCCATTCCCCAATGTTAATGTGCCCACAACCGTTATGGTCTGACTATCGGCAATGAACAACTGATCACTACTATTACCCAATGAAATGAATAAATCTTGAAAAGTAGGGCTACCGGTAATTTTGTTGATCGTCGAAGTACTGTCATATTGCACCTTACCATTATTGGCAACAAATGTGCCGCCTGTTATATCGAAGGTAACAGAACGAATAAGGAACAAACCAGCAGTAGAAACAAATGTTCCACCACTAACAGCAAATGTACCATTCATTGTGATTGCGCCATTAGTTCCTGATCCTTCGAACCAACCACCATCTTGTAGCCAATCACTAGCACCTACTGTAATCGCATTGGCATTTTGGCTAATGGTACCGCTATAGCTTGATTGAATATCAATCCCTAATACATCAACGACAGCATTAATATTACAATCCAAAGATGAATTCACATTAAAGATCGCAACATCACCATTGCCAGGAACCGCACCACCTTGCCAGTTCGCGCCAGTGTTCCAATCGCCGGTACCCCCTAACCAAGTAAAGTCAACCAATAATCCGAACCAGTTTGTATTATTGCCACCGTCCAAAGATCCCACAGCCGAAACAACCGTACCACTACTAGCATTACTATATTTCACATTCACATTATCAGTTAAAGCAGATGTACCATTCAAGGTTAAATTCCATTCGGCTGAAGCATCACCGACACTTCGTAAAATGGATCGTGAGCTTGAAGTACCACTGGCACTTAATGTACCACCAGTATTAATAGTAATAGTACCACCAACGGTGAACTCATGGGTTTTACTGGCACCGAATGTTAAGTTATAGAATGTTGTCGCTAAATTGTTAACTAAAGCAGTATTCCCACTATCATAATAGGTCACTGTTGAGCTAGTTGAGGCTAAAGTAAAATTAGCATTCACATTGGCACTCGTTGTCGCACTATTAACAGTAATCGTTTCTGAGCCTTTTAATCGTAAGCCATCAAAAATCGTGAAAGTATCGGCAACGGTTAAATCAAAACCAGCTAAATCGAGAGTACCCGAAAGAACTGTGGCATCGGCATTGGCCACATTGACTAAGAAGGCACTAGCTAACGTTGCTGTTCCAGATGATTTATTCACTGTAAGATGAGCATTAAAAAGACCATTGCTTCTAGATAATGTTTGCGCATTGGTTCCGGTCATGTTCAACGTTAAGGAGTTATCACCAAATGTTAAAATGCCACTATTTGTTCTATCGAGAGAAAAATTCCCCTCGAGATTAATCTTTCTTGTGCCAGAGGGTAATATATTGACGACAGAGTTATCATTATTATCAATGGCTAGATTTCCGGTGATTGTCAAATCATCTATTAATGTAGCGGTTCTTGCACTTGAATAAGCAAATCTATCAAAATCTACATCTACAAGAGGAATACCGTTGGTTGTGATATTCGTGTCGGCATACTCAACTCTAAAAATAACCTTGTTGCCATTTTGATCAAAGGTACCGGAATTTAAAGTAAAGTGACCACCAAAATTAAAATCAGTCAATAACTGGAGTGTCCCAGCGGTTGTCATCACTAAGTTTGCATGAAACTCACTATCTGTTGCGGCTCCTGTTTCTGTAAAGGTTTGAATGCCACCACCATTGACGAGAATCGTAAGGGATGTATTCCCAAACTGCAAGGTATTGTTATTAGTTGTTTCAGCTATTGAAAGATTGCCTTGTAGGGTAATAACTCTTGTACCCGATGGCAATACTCTAAACGTGCCTGGATCTGTTTTATCAATTGTTAAATTTCCTGATATAGTAAAGTCATCTATAAGAGTTACGGTAGCTGCTGCTCCATCTCTTTTTAGAAATTCAACATCATCAAAGGTGATACCATTTGTTGTGACTGAACTATCAATTTCACCACCAAAGATAATCTTGTTGCCATTTTGATCAAACGTTCCTGAAGTTTTTGTCCAACTACCACCAAATTCAAAATCAGTTGATAACTGAACGGTACCACCAGTATTCATATCAAATGATGCCACAAAATTACCGGCTGTTCTTGTGAGCGTTTGGGTTCCACCACCATCCATTAATACGGTTAAATTCGTATCACCAAACTGCAAAACATTGTTCGTATTTGTTTTAGCTAAAGAAAGGTTTCCCTTGAGCGTAATTACTCTTGTGCCAGAAGCAAAAACAAATAAAGAGCCATTATCTGTTTTATCAATGGTTATGTTTCCTAAGACGGTAAAGTCATCCATTAGAGTTGTTGTAGCACCAGAACCATTGCCTTTAAAGAACGCAATATTATTAAAGCTCGCTCCATTAGTTGTAATAGCTTGACCATCAAGATCGCCCCAATGAACCACACCACTATTATGATTGAAGGTTCCACCTGTTATCAAGAAGTTTGCATTGGCACTAAAAGTACCACTGGTACTCGTAAAGATACCGCCGGATAAACTGAAGGTTCCATTAGTAGTCATTAACACAGAACCACCAGCAAAGCCACCGCCAGCTTGAGACCAGTCACTAGTTCCTACCAAGATCGTATTGGCATTTTGACTTATAGTACCCGTATAGGTTGCTAGAATATTAAAACCTGCTACATCAACTGCTGCATCAATATTACAATCCATGCCAGAAGTTTCACTAAAGATAGCTATATCGCCATTGCCTGGAACCGCACCGCCTATCCAGTTGGCGCCGGTATTCCAATCGCCTGTACCACCTAACCAAGTAAAATTGACGCCTATACCAAACCAGTTTTGATTGTTACCTCTGTCATAAGATCCAACCGCTGAGACAATTGTACCGCTATTGGCATTACTATATTTGACATCTACATTATCAGTTAAGCCTGAAGTGCCATTCAATGTTAAATACCAGTCAGAAGCAACATCATCCACACTTCGTAAGACTGCTTGCGAACCAGCTGTACCAGTGGCACTTAGTGTACCGCCGGTGTTAATCGTGATCGTACCACCAACCGTAAACTCGTGGGTTTTACTGGCGCCGAATGTTAAGTTATAGAACGTTGTCGCTAAGTTATTAACAATGGCTGTATTGCCACTATCATAATAAGTAACAGTTGAGCTGGTTGATGCTAATGTAAAATTCGCATTCACATTGGCACTCGTTGTCGCACTGTTAACCGTAATTGTTTCAGAGCCTTTTAATCGCAAGCCATCAAATATAGTCAAGGTATCGTCAACCGTTAAATCAAAGCCAGCCAAATCAAGTGTACCAGAATAAATAGTTGCATCGGCATTGGCGACATTCACCAAGAAAGCGCTGGCAAGAGTTACTATACCCGAAGATTTATTTACTGTAAGGTGAGTATTAAAACTACCACCAGTACGAGTTAACGTTTGAGCATTAGACCCTGATGCATTCAACGTCATAGAATTATTACCAAAAACCATATTACCACTATTTGTTTTAGCGATTAAAAAGTTACCTTCTACACTAATAACTCTAGTGCCGGTTGGCAGTAAGTTAAATGACGAATTATCGTTATTATCTATTGTAAGGTTTCCTGAAACGGTAAAATCATCAATAATATTTAAAGTAACACCCCCACCGACTGCTTTTATAAAATCAACATCATCGAATACATTTCCGTTTGTTGTAATTGAACCACTTATGTTTGCAGAAAAGACAACCTTATTTCCATTCTGATCTAATGTCCCTGTTGTCCTAATGAAACTACCTGCAAAATCAAAATCAGTTAACAGCTGAACTGTTCCTGCCGTATTGATATTCATTGTTGCATTGAAATAACTGCCCGTATGAGAGATCGTCTGAGTACCACCATCATTCATTAATATCGTTAAATTTGCATCACCAAAAGTTACATATTGATTCGTTTGGTTTATCGAAAGATTTCCTTTAAGTGTTATCTCTCTTGTCCCTGAGGGCGAAACAGTTAAGGTCGAAGGATCTGTATTATCAATAAACAGATCACCTAATATCGTAAAATCATCCATAAGTGTAACGGTTGATCCGCCACCAGCAGATTTCACGAAGGAAACATCATTAAAACTAACGCCATTGGTTGTAATGAATTGACCTGCACTATAACCCCAATGAACCGTACCACTATTGTGATTAAAAGTACCACCTGAAATTGTAAAGGCTGCGTTGGCACTAAGTGTAGCACTCGTACTGGTGAAAATACCACCTGATAGACTTAAGGATCCATTAGTAGTCATCGCAACTGAACCACCGGCAAAACCACCACCGGCTTGTATCCAATGACTAGCACCAACGGTAATTGTATTAGCATTTTGACTGATGGTTCCTGTATAAGCCAATCGAATATCCATCCCTAATACATCTACCACGGCATTGATATTACAATCAAGTACAGAATTATTAGCAAAGATAGCCACATCAGTATTGCCTGGTACAGCACCACCTTGCCAGTTCGCGCCGGTATTCCAAACGCCCGTACCACCTAACCATGTGAAATCTGGAGGTGTTAAACCAAACCAGTTGGTATTATAGCCACTATCAAGAGAACCTACT
This sequence comes from Planctomycetota bacterium, assembly GCA_002746535.1. Taxonomy (GTDB): domain Bacteria; phylum Planctomycetota. The sequence continues at coordinate 172,986 of NVWA01000010.1, read as the reverse complement.
GCACCAACTGTGGTACCGGAACTCGCATTACTATATTTAACATCAACTTTATCGACTAGAGTAGAAGTTCCATTAAGAGTCAAATACCATTCAGTCGAAGCATCACCAACCGTTCTCAAGATAGAACGGGAACCACTCGTAGCACTGGACGTTAAGACACCATTGGCATTAACCGTTATCGTACCACCGGCAGTGAACTCGTGAGTCTTGCCAGCACCAAAAGTCAAATTATAAAATGTTTCGGCATAGGTATTAACAAGGGCAGTATTACCGGAATCATAAAAGACGACCGTTGAATTAGTGCCACTCAAAGTAAAGCTAGCATTATTATCAGCATTATTAGTAGAACTATTAACAGTAATGACTTCATTACCTTTAAGCATCAACGTATCATGTACATTTAGAGAAGTCGAAGCTGTCAAAGCAAAACCAGCCAGATCAAGAGCCCCGGAATGTACTTCTACATTACTGAAACTTGTGGCTTGAGCTAATGAAATAGTCGCACCAGCTGTTAATTTAATATTGGTTAAAACATTTGAAAAGTCGTGGGCAGGATTACCCGTTGTAACAGTAATAGCACCGGCACCATCAAATTGCAAGACACCTGTATTATCACCTTCAAAGAAATCTGTTGTTTTACTGCCAGCGGCCCAATTACCACCTACATGAATAGCACCCGCATTTTGCAATCGTCCCATTTTTGTAAATTCTTCATTAAGGGTAAAGTTACCGCCAACATCCATCAAACCAGCATCAATATCAATGGCATAACTGGAAGTACCCTGTACGGCACCCATAGAATAATTGCCACCAACGGTTAAAGTTGAACTGCCTATGATCAAACCAAAACCTCGGGCTCCAGCATTTATAAAATTCCCCGTTACATTTAAATCAAAATTATTAAAATCAAATTCTCTTGTCCCATTATAGTTGGGATTTTCCCCAATGGTTAAATTACCGCTAACTAATATATTTCCTTGTAGCTCTATATTTCTTACACCACTAGATCCATTTGAATAAATCCTAAATGTTCCATTGGTTCCAGTTAACACACATGGACGCCATTTAAAAGTAGTAGAACTACTAAAGGAAGCCACATAAAAGGTGGCGCCACCTAATAATTCAATCTCAGACGCAGCGTGTACGTTAAGATTCGTTCCCAAAGCCCCAGGATCCACGCCAAAGTATCCGGCCCCCGAAAGGGTAAATTTAGAAGTATTCCCTAAAGAAAATTCAGCATACACACCGTGATTACTGCCACCTGTAATTCCTGTAAAGCTTAAGGTGGCACCTGTAGCGACTGAAAAACGGTAGAAATATTGGTCAAGACCATTTCCAGATACCCAAGATTTCCCAACCCCTGTAAATTCGAAGTGAGATGTTTCATAAGCAATAACACCTGCTTGATCTTGATCAACATTACCAGCAATGGTGATCTTACTAGCTCCCCCTTTAAAATCAGAAACATTTAAAGAAACAGCAAAATACAAATCGTTTCCAATTGTCAAATCAAAATCATTACAATCAAAGATACCATTTAAGTGATCAAAATTATTAGCAACGGTTAAATTGTCTAAGAGATTAAAGGTACCGCCGACCCCATCTATTTCAAAGTTATAAAAAGATTGACTAGACGAAGTTATGGTAGTCGTTCCACTAGTAGCTTTTAGTGTAATCTTGCCACTATTGTGCGCAAAAGTTACGCCTGAGTCTATTAAGAAGGTTGAACCGTAAACAGATAACGTATCAGAAGTATTGGTAAAAATACCGGCAGAAAGACTAAAGGATCCATTGATCGTCATGGCTACCGAGCCACCAACAAAACCACCACCAGCTTGTATCCAATCACTCGCACCAACCGTAATTATATTCGCATTTTGACTAATCGTCCCTGTATAGGTTGAGCGAATATCAATCCCCAACACATCAACCGCTGCATCAATATTACAATCCATGACAGAAACAATGCTGAAGATGGCCACATCAGCTGTGCCTGGCACAGAACCACCTATCCAGTTAGCACCGGTATTCCAATCGCCTGTGCCACCTAACCAAGTAAAATCGACACCTAGTCCAAACCAGTTTTGGTTATTACCGCTATCATAAGATCCAATAGCTGAAACGATTGTACCGCTATTGGCATTACTATATTTCACATTTACATTATTAGTTAAGCCAGAAGTACCATCCAATGTTAAATACCAATCGGAAGAAGCATCACCGACACTTCTTAAAATTGAACGAGTTCCTGAAGTACCGTCTGAACCAAGCGTACCGCCGGTATTAATAGTAATGGTACCACCTACTGTAAACTCGTGTGTTTTACTGGCACCAAACGTAAGATTATAAAAGGAATTTGTTAAATCATTGACTACCGCTGTGACACTTGAATCTTTATAGGTAATCGTGGAGCTCGTCGCACTAATCGTAAAGCTGCCATTCAAATCTGCACTCGCAGTAGAACTATTCACTGATATTGGTTCATCGCCTTTTAAGGTCAATCCATCATAAACAATGAAGGTGCTATTGACCGTTAGGCCAAAACCATTCAAATCAAATTCACCATCTAATACGAACAGATCTTGATTTGCCACATTTAGGGATAAGGTTGCAAGTAAGGTTACTTTACCACTGGTTTTATTTATGGTGAAATCAGCATCAGATAACCGATTTGGAGAATTCAAGGTTTGATCACCGGTCCCATTCATGGTAAAGGCCGTATCTTGGCCAGAAGTTTCACCACTACCTCCGGTAATGGAAAGGTCACCACCAACATTGACAGAGCCACCTTTAATGGCACTTCCAGAACCTGATCTAGCATAAGAAAAGTCAGCGATCGTATTCATTTCACTTATTAAAATAAAGTCAAAATTACCTTTAGTCGCCGTAACATTATAGAAGGTAAAACCATTAGGATCACTGGTGGCATGAGCGCCCCCAAACTTAAAAGCAACCGTTGATGTACCAACAGCAGTAGTACCTTGCACGTAAGTAAAAGCTCCATTGACACCTAAGGGATTTGTCGAATCAAAGGTTAAGGTACCACCCGATTTGTTGATGGTGACTGCAGGAAGACCGACACCTGCGGTTGTAACAGTTTGCGTCCATGTTTGATTATTACCACCTACAAAAGCAACTGTCCCATTACCAACATCTCCTTGATTACCACCTACGGTCACATGCCCTTCAACAGCAATAACTCCACCTCTAATGGCATTCGAAGTACTTGTATTAGAAATTAATAAATCATTTTTAACAGAAGTTGTTCCTGTTATCACCATATCATAGGAACCTTTTGAGATCGTCAGATTATATAAATCAAGGGTTCCAATATCAAAGGCAGCATGTTCACCATTAGAATTGGCAATTATGGTACCACCATTGGCATCAAAGGTTGGGTTTCCTGAATTAGTCAAGAAATCATCTTCAATATACATGTTACCTGTGGTTGCAGTAAAGGAACCAGCATTTAAAATAAAATCTTCGTTGATATCAATTTCGCTACCACTGCCACTACCAACAAAGGCACCACCATTTTGAACCCAACTACTAGACCTAACCAAAATGGTATTAGCATTTTGGCTAATCGTACCATTATAACTAGCTTGAATATCTATCCCTAACACATCAACGGCAGCATCAATATTACAATCCATAGATGAATTCACATTAAAGGTCGCAACATCACCACTACCTGGCACAGCCCCACCTTGCCAGTTCGCGCCGGTATTCCAATCGCCGGTGCCCCCTAACCAAGTAAAATCAACCAATAGTCCAAACCAGTTTTGGTTATTACCTCTATCATATGAACCAACCGCCGAAACAATCGTACCGCTATTGGCATTACTATATTTCACATCCACATTGTCAGTTAATCCAGAAGTACCATTCAAGGTCAAGTACCAATCCGAAGCGGCATCACCAACACTTCGCAAGACAGCCCGAGAACCTGAAGTACCACTGGCACTTAACGTTCCGCCGGTATTGATCGTGATCGTACCACCAACCGTAAACTCGTGTGTTTTGCTAGCGCCTAAAACAAGGTTATAAAAGGTTTCGGCTAAGTTATTAACAACAGCAGTATTGCCATTATCATAATAGGTGACTGTTGAACTAGTCGCCGCTAAAAAGAAATTAGCATTTAAATCGGCATTATCGGTTGTGCCATTTACGGTAATTGTTTCAGAGCCTTTTAAGGTTAACCCATCAAAGACAGTAAAGATATCATTGACGATTAGATTAAAACCAGCTAAATCGAGTTCACCATCAAGGATCGTAAATGTCTGCGAAGCAGCATCTAAACTCATCGTACTTGCTAAGGTTAAAGTACCAGAGGATTTATTGATGGTCACGTTGCCATCAAGTTCTTCAAATGCACCACTATTATAAGTTTGATTAGCAGTACCTGTAAAAATTACTTGGGTGGAACCACCAGAAAAATCAGCTGTGCTAACAGTATAATCACCTTGAACTTCTATGGTTCCGTTTTTAACCCAAATTTTATCTAGGGAACCTGTATCTTCAAAATCTAAATAACCAGCAACTAATAAGGTATCCCCGGCACCAAGAAGATAGGACATATCGGCACCAAGACTATTACGATCCTTGCCTGAGAAAACAAGATTATTTAAAGATAAAGTAGAATTCACATCAATGGTCAAATCAGTTGTTTTATCATTATAGACATCAGCATCAAAAATCAGTGTACTGCCATTATGAACATAAGTACCACCACTAATACTAAATATTGTTTCAGCAGCGATTGTATTGCTTGGCAATCGAGTCATACCAACAGACATCGTACCATTACTTGGTGCGGTATAAGTACCACTAATCAAATCAAAAGCTTCCATTGCAAAACTTGTCACGCCGCCACTTGGCCCAAAAGTACTCGATGTATTGATTTCTATTTCAGGTGCTCTACCAGCCGTATGTGTATAGGTCTGCGGAACATTCCCGGAAATTTTAAGTGTTGCTGTACCACCAAGATTCTTAGAGGAGTTCATTATTAAATCACCTTTAAGGTCAATAATTCCATTATCAACGTTAATGCCTTCATTAGAACTGTCATCTGTAAAGGTTAAATCGTTCACAACGACAAACGTATCACCGCTTAAACTATAATCGAAATGGGCGCCATTAGCATTTTGGTCTCGCCCACTAATAATAAAATCATAAAGTGTAATGGATGAATTAACGTCCAATATAACATCGATTGTTTTATCCGTGCTTACAAACGTATTCAATCGCAAGGTACCATTATTATGCAAAAAGGTACCGCCTGAAATATTCATTATCGTTTCATTGACAATCGTATTGCCAGGAAAACCTGTGACACCTAGATAAAATATGCCACTGGTCGAGGTAAATGATCCGCTTGATTGCTCGAAGGTTCCGTTGACTGAAATAGTTGCGCTGCCGCCCAGGAAAATACCTCCCGAAAGACTTAATGTCGCATTTATCGTAATCGTATCACCGCCAATAAAACCACCAGCAGCTTGTAGCCAATCACTAGTGCCAATATCAATTGTATTCGCATTTTGACTTATCGTACCGGTATAGGTTGAGCGAATATCAATCCCCAACACATCAACCGCGGCATCAATATTACAATCCATGACGGAAACAATACTGAAGATGGCCACATCGGCTGTGCCCGGTACAGTTCCACCCACCCAGTTCGCACCGGTATTCCAATCGCCCGTGCCACCTAACCATGTAAAGTCGACACCAAGTCCAAACCAGTTTTGATTGTTACCTCTATCGTAAGATCCAACAGCAGAAACAATCGTACCACTATTGGCATTACTATATTTCACATCGACGTTACTAGTTAAAGCAGAAGTACCATCCAATGTTAAGTACCAATCGGAAGAAGCATCACCAACACTTCGTAAGACAGATCGTGTGCTTCCCGTACCACTCGCACTTAATGTACCACCAGTATTAATCGTTATCGTACCACCAACAGTAAACTCGTGGGTTTTGCTGGCACCGAAAGTCAGGTTATAAAAGGAATTCGTCAGATTATTAACAATGGCCGTATTGCCACTATCATAATAAGTAATGGTTGAGCTTGTGGCACTAATTGTAAAGTTGCCGTTTACATTGGCACTTGTCGTTGCGCCATTGACAGTAATCGTTTCAGAACCTTTTAATGTTAATCCATCATAAACCGTAAAGACATCATTAATATTTAAATCAAAACCTGCCAAATCAAGGGTCCCGCTGGTCAGCAATAGATCCTGGCCAGATTCATCCAGGATCAAATCAGCAGCCAGTGTGGCTGAACCTGAGGCCTTGTTGATTGTCAAATTTCCTGCAGGTAGACGAAAAGTGCCCACCGTAATCGACTGTGCACCAGCTCCGTCTAGGGTTATCGGAAAAGTGCCCGAGGGATTTTCTTCGCTACTGGTCAAGTTCCCAGCCACATTAGCAGCACCGTTGATCGTACCGGCATGATTAATCGTCAAATTGCCGTTCACATCCATTGTGCCGGTTATTGTATAAACATGACCGTTCCAGGAATCACCCGCAAAGAATTGGAGGTGATAAAGTGTGTTGCTGCCGAAATTGAACGCACTGGAGTCCTGCCCGCTGTCGTGGGAAAGCTGCACCGTCCCGGAAGAGTGGGTAAACGTGCCACCGGTAAAGTCACCTGAAGTGGTCATCTCAAGGGTGCCGCTAGGCGCAATAAATGTTCCGTTTGTTAGTATAAGAGTTCTGGCCTCCAAGGTGCCGCTGGTTGAAGCATCCACATTGCCCGAAGACTTATTAATCTGCAGTATGGGTAGGCCTCCCGATTCATTGCCAGCATTGATAGTCTGGTTGCCACTGACATCCATCAAAACCGTGGCGGAACCTTTCACTGATGTGTCGGTCGTTACTATATTTCCAGCCACATTGATCGTGCCGGTATTGATAACACCGGCATGGGTAATGGTAAAATCCCCATTAACATCCAAGGTGCCTGGGATCGTATAAGTGTGTCCAGTCCATGAATCAGTAGCCACAAGAATAACATTGTTCAACGCGCCATTTGAGACAGTAATCGAGGTGAAATCATTACCGCCAATATGTTCAAACTCGGCCGTGCCAGAGTTATGTATGAATGTTCCGCCCGTAGCGCTCACATCTTTAGCAAAAGATATGGTGTCGCTACTTGTCATAAAAGTACCACCTGTCTGGGTAAAATCGCCATTGATATCAATGGCTACTGATCCGCCCGCAAACCATCCGCCGGCTTGCACCCAATTACTAGCACCAACATCAATGATGTTAGCATTTTGACTGATGGTTCCTGTATAAGTCAATCGGATATCCATCCCTAAGACATCAACTGCGGCATTGATATTACAATCAAGAACAGAATTATTAGCAAAGATAGCCACATCACCATTACCAGGTACAGCACCACCTTGCCAGTTACCACCGGTATTCCAATCGCCGGTTCCTCCTAGCCATGTGAAATCTGGTGGGGTTAAACCAAACCAATTGGTATTGTAGCCACTGTCAAGAGAGCCCAATGCACCTACGAAAGTACCGGAACTGGCATTACTATATTTAACATCAACTTTATCAACTAGAGTAGAAGTGCCATTCAGGGTCAAATACCATTCTACAGTAGCATCATCAACGGTTCGCAATATAGAACGGGAGCCACTCGTAGCATTGGAAGTTAAAACACCATTGGCATTAACTGTAATAGTGCCACCAGCAGTGAACTCGTGAGTTTTACCAGCACCAAAAGTCAAGTTATAAAATGTTTCGGCATAGGTATTAACAACGACGGTATTACCGGAATCATAAAAGACGACGGTTGAATTAGTGCCACTCAAAGTAAAGCTAGCATTATTATCAGCATTAGCAGTAGTACCATTTACCGTAACGACTTCATTACCTTTAAGCATTAAAGTATCGTGGACATTTAGAGAAGTAGAAGCTGTCAAAGCAAAACCAGCTAGATCAAGAGCCCCCGTATGTACTTCCACATTACTGAAGCTAGTATCTTGAGCTAATGATATGGTAGCACCAGCTGTTAATTTAATATTCGTTAAAACATTTGAAAAGTCATGAGCAGGGTTACCTGTCGTAACTGTTATGGCACCGGCACCATCAAATTGTAAGACACCTGTATTATCACCTTCAAAGAAATCTGTCGTTTTACTACCGGCAGCCCAATTACCACCGACATGAATGGCTCCAGCATTTTGTAAGCGACACATTTTAGTTACGTTATTATTGAATGTAAAGTTGCCAGCAATATCCATTAAACCAGCATCGATATCAATGGCATAGGCAGTTGTGCCTTGCACGTTACCTGTACTAAAGTCGCCACCGACAGTTAAAGTAGAACCACCAATGATAAGACCATAACCACGAGATCCAGCATTAACAAAATTTCCGGTAATATTCAAATCAAAACTATTTAGTAATAGCTCCCTAGTGCCGCCGTAGTTCTGTGTCTCTCCAATTAGGAAATTGCCGTTTACCGTAACACTGGCTTGCAACTCAATATTTCTAGTGCCACCACCGGTATTAGAACCTGTTTTGAAAGTTCCGCTAGTACCCGTTAAAATACAGGGTTTCCATTTAAATGTTGTTAAATTGTTAAAAGAACATATCGTGAACCCACAGTTGCCTAATAATTCTATTTCTGCAGTGGAGTGCACATTAAAGTTTGTACCTGATGCCCCAGAAAGTACTGAAAACCTACCATTTCCAGAAGCTGTAAGTTTAGACCCACTACCTAAAAATAACTCATCATTTATGACATGGTCATTATTACCGTTCATACCAGAAAAAGTTAATGTTGCACCGGTCGCGACAGTAAAACGATAAAAGCTTTGATCAAGACTACCACCCGTTACCCAAGACTCACCTGTACCTGTAAATTCAAAATGAGATGTTTCATAAGCTATTACATTAGCTTGATCTTGATCGACACTACCAGCAATTGCGATATGGCCTGTACCGGCTTTGAAGTCTGATACATTTAGTGATGAAGCAAAATATAAATCATTGGTAATCGAAAGATCAAAATCATTACAATCAAAGATACCATTCAAGTGATTAAAATTATTAGCAATGGTTAAATTATCTGAGAGACTAAAGCCTCCACCAACGCCATTAATATCAAAATCATAAAAGGATTGACCCGACGAAGTTATTGTGGATGTTCCAACAGTAGTGATCAATTCAATTTTACCATTATTATGATTGAAGGTACCAGCTGTGATCAAGAAATTTGCATTGGCACTTAAAGTAGCGCTTGTACTGGTAAAGATACCGCCTGATAAACTGAAGGTTCCATAGGTTGTCATTGCCACTGAGCCACCAGCAAAACCACCACCTGCCTGTAACCAATCACTTGTTCCTACAGTAATCGTATTTGCATTTTGACTTATGGTTCCTGTATAGGATGATTGAATATCAATCCCTAAGACATCAACGGCTGCATCGATATTACAATCCGCAACTGAAACAATATTGAAGATAGCTACATCAGCAGTACCTGGTACTGTACCACCTTGCCAATTCGCGCCGGTATTCCAATCACCGGTGCCGCCTAACCAAGTAAAGTCAGCGGAAAGGCCAAACCAATTTTGATTATTACCGCTATCATAAGAACCTATGGCGGAGACAATTGTACCGCTATTGGCATTACTGTATTTCACGTCGACGTTATCAGTTAAGGCAGATGTGCCATCCAATGTTAAATACCAATCAGAGGAAGCATCGCCAACACTTCGTAAGACTGAACGTGAGGCAGATGTACCGCTGGCACTTAAAGTACCATCGGTATTAATTGTAATCGTACCACCAACGGTAAACTCGTGAGTTTTACTAGCACCGAAAGTCAGGTTATAAAAAGAATTCGTAAGGTTATTAACTATGGCCGTATTACCGCTATCATAATAAGTAATGGTTGAGCTTGTGGCGCTAATCGTAAAGTTGCCATTGACATTGGCACTTGTCGTAGCGCTATTAACGGTAATCGTTTCAGAACCTTTTAGTGTCAAACCATCATAAACCGTTAAGTTTTTAGTACCTAAATTAAAACCGGCTAAATCTAAAGTACCACTGACTATTACAACGTCCTGATTGGAAGCACCCCAATTTGCAACGGATGCCAAGGTAACGGTACCACTAGCTTTATTAATTGTAATATCACCATTGATCTCATCACCACCATTATCTGTATAAAGTTGGTCATTTGTACCAGAAAATGTTAGTTTTGTAGAACCGCCTGTAGCATCTGCATCCACAATCGTAACATTCCCCTGCGCCTCTAATGTACCACCATTAAGTGTACCTCGATCATGAGTAAATGTACCCTCAACAGTTATTACACGGCTAGATCCAATAGATATCGTTCCGCCACCACATGAGTCAACTGTATAATTATTAAAGACGATTCCACCGGCAGGAACATTTAAGGCACCAGAACCACACCCTTTACCACCACCCTGACCAACAGAACCACCATTATGTACAAAAGTGCCACCAGTTTGAATGAAATTTTTAGCAACATTAAATGAACCTGTTGGCGCAACAAATGTACCAGAAGTTAAAGTAAAAGAATCAACAGGAAAACTTCCAATTACCGACACAGAACCAGAAGGTTTGTTAATTACTATGTGTGCCCCACCACCTCCGCCTGTAGTAATAGTTTGATCACCAGCAACTAAGAATTTTATCACTGTCGTATCAGTGCCTTCGCTGACGGTTCCTGTCTCCATATTCCCTCGGACCTCAATATTACCACCCTGAAGAATCCCACGATCAAAGTCAAAAAGATTCTCAACAATTAGAGTATCACTACCAGAGATAGTTACTGTACCCTGAATACAGACAGAGACCCTAAGATCATAGAAGTTAATACTAGTAGCCACATTGACAGACCCACCTGAGCAACCAGCGCTGTGACCCATTGAGACCTTTCCATTATTATGATTGAAGACGCTACCACCTGATTGGGTAAAACTAGTCTTATGTATAGCGAAATCACCACTGGTGCTGGTAAATATTCCACCACTGAGAGTGAAGGTACCAAAGTTGTCGATTGTAGAAGAACCACCAGCAAAACCGCCACCGGCTTGTATCCAATTGCTAGTGCCTATAGTGATTACATTGGCATTTTGACTAATGGTACCGGCATAGGTTGATTTTATATTAAATCCATCTACATCAACCGCTGCATTAATATTACAATCCATTGCAGACGTTTCACTATAGATAGCCACATCGCCATTTCCTGGAACTGCCCCGCCTTGCCAGTTAGCACCGGTATTCCAATCACCAGTGCCACCTAACCAAGTGAAGTCGACTGCTATACCAAACCAATTTTGGTTATTGCCTCTGTCATAAGATCCAATAGCTGAAACAATAGTACCGCTATTGGCATTACTATATTTCACATCGACGTTATTGGTCAGCGCAGAAGTACCGTCTAATGTTAAGTACCAATCAGAGGAAGCATCACCAACACTTCGTAAAATGGAACGTGTCCCTAATGTGCCATCTGAACCAAGGGTACCGCCAGTATTAATGGTAATCGTCCCACCAACCGTGAACTCGTGTGTTTTACTGGCACCGAAGGTTAAGTTATAAAATGAATTTGTCAGATTATTAACAATGGCCGTGTTACCACCATCATAATAAGTGACGGTTGAGCTTGTAGCACTTATCGTAAAGTTTGCGTTTGCATTGGCACTTGTTGTAGCACCATTAACGGTAATTGTTTCTGTGCCTGTTAATTTCAGGCCATCAAAAATCGTTAAATTATTAGTTAGTAAATTTTGGCCACCTAAGTCTAAGGTACCACTTACGACGACGACATCTTGACTTGCCGCATCCCAATCAGCTGTGGCAGCCAATGTTAATGTTCCGGATGGTTTATTGATCGTAATATCGCCGCTCGGCAATAAGCTACTGGTAGCCGTAAAGGTCTGGTTATTCGTACCAGAAAAAGTAATCGCCACCGTACTCGCTTCAGTAACATTCTCAAATCTAGCATCACCTTGAATCTCAACCTCACCACCATTTAACAGCACTCTTGAACCATCAGCAGAAGGACGTGCAATTTTAAAATCACCTAAAGCAATAAATTTAGGGGCGGCTCCACCCAATGTGAAAAATGTTCTTTCACCTGTCCAACCAGGATTATCAACATATGAAATGAATGAAAGATGATTGATGGTCATGGTGGCTGCTAAAGTAATTGTTTGCGTCGGAGATCCACAACAGGTATCTGATCTAGCAAATTCTAATGTTCCGCTATTATGAGTGAAAACTCCCGCCGTATAGGTAAAGATCCCACCGGATACAACTGTATTATTAGATATCATCTGAAGTGTGCCTGATGGTGCCGTAAAATCACCTTTTGTTTGAATAAAAGCACGAACACTTAAATCAGTGGTGCCCGCTTTTGGAGTGACAGCTCCTGAATTTTTATCGATTTCTAATATAGGAAATGTACCACCAGTACGCTCATAAGTTTGTGCACCGGTACCATTCATTTTAACCACTGTCGTACCACTATTAGCCCCAGCTTCAATGAGGATGTTGCCTTGCACTTCAATGGTACCACCATTGGCAGATACTTTTGAGCCTGAACCTGGTGTTCTTTTCATGGTAAAATCATTTTCAACAATGATCGTAGAAGAAGCTCCGGAAATCACATAGGTAACCGGCTGGGATGTCCAACTAGTGGTATCCGTATTATAAAAAAGATTATAAAGTGTCAGCGCATTATCAATCGCTAATGTATGATCACTATTATTACAACATCCATTCACTCTTGATAGTTTTAAGGTACCACTATTATGAGTGAAGGTTCCCCCAGTGAAACTAAATGCCGTATGATCAGTAATGTCTCCTATAATATCAAACACGCCACTCGTACTAACAAAGATCCCACCACTTAAGAAAAATATTCTAGCGTCAACGGAATTCGTACCGCCGGCAAAACCACCACCGGCTTGTAACCAGCCACTGGCACCAACATCAACTGTATAAATACCTTGGCTTATCGTACCTGTATAAGTTGATCGAATATCCATTCCTAAAACGTCAACCGCAGCATCTAAACTACAATCAACTACCGATTGATCAGTAAAGATGGCCACATCAGTATTGCCCGGCACTACGCCACCTTGCCAGTTTGAACCTGTGTTCCAATCGCCGGTACCTCCTAACCATGTAAAATCTTCTAACAAACCAAACCAGTTTTGGTTATTGCCAGAGTCTAATGAGCCCACAGCAGAAACAATTGTACCACTATTAGCATTACTATATTTCACATCGACATTATCAGTTAAGCCAGAAGTCCCATTTAATGTTAAATACCAATCTGAAGAAGCATCACCAACACTGCGTAAAATTGAAAGTGTTCCTGATGCTCCATCTGAACCAAGTGTACCACCAGTATTAATCGTAATCGTACCACCCACCGTAAATTCGTGAGTTTTACTGGCACCAAAAGTAAGGTTATAAAATGTTTCGGCTAAATTATTAACCACGGCTGTATTGCCACCATCATAATAAGTAACGGTTGAGCTTGTAGCCGCTAAAAAGAAATTAGCATTTAAATCGGCATTATCTGTTGTGCCATTTACTGTAATTGTTTCTGAGCCTTTTAAGGTCAATCCATCAAAGACAGTAAAGGTATCATTCACGATTAGATTAAAACCAGCTAAATCAAGGGTACCATCCAAGATCGTTAAGCTCTGATTACTGGCATTCCAAGTAGCTGTTGAAGCTAAGGTAAGTGTACCTGATGATTTATTGATCGTGATATCACCATCAAGGACATCACCACCTTGGTCGGTATAGGTTTGATTATTTGTACCACTAAAAGTTAAATTAGCAGGACCACCTTCAGCGGCGGCAGTAATCAAAACATTTCCTCTGGCCTCATAAGTACCAGCGCCACCCATACGTCCCAAATTGTGGGTCATGGATCCTAAGATAATAAGTGTATCACCTGCGGCTATATATGTACCTGAGCTTAAACTGTTTTCTGAAAAAATCACATTGTTTAATGACAATGTCATATTGATATCAATCACATCATTGGCGTACGGATTAAACTGTACGGTCCCGCTGTTATGATCAAAGGTACCACCAGTGATCATAAAAAAGTCACTATCGGCACCGGAGGTAGCATGATCAACTGTTAGAGTTCCACTAGGGGCAGTGAAAGTGCCTGAATCTAATCTAAATCTATTAATTAAAACATCACTACTTGACCCTGTAATCATACTTACCGTGTCAGAGGGTTTATTAATGTGAATACCGGTCGTATCGCCACCATTTAATGTAATAGTTTGATTACCTGCAATTAGAAATGATATGTTAACAGTGCTGCCTTGACCACCTTCAGCTCCAGATTCAATGATAACATTACCCCGAGCTTCAATAATACCATCACCAACAATTGTTCCCAGCTTATGTGTCAAGGTACCCAAAACAATGATGGTATCACCAGCGGCAATCACAGAACCTGAGCTGCCTGGTTGTTCAGAAAAAACAACATTATTCAATGTTAAGGATGTTAAGACGTCAATTGTATCCTTGGCATAGGGCTCAAATTGCATCGTACCACTGTTATGATTAAAAACACCACCTGAGATAAGGAAATAGTCAGCTTCCCAAGTTCCATCAGTATTATTAACGGTCATGGTCGCCGAAGTTGTTGTAAAGATCCCGCCTGACAACTGAAACTTACCGCCAGCAATTGTAATCGCAGCATTGCCACCGGCAAAACCACCACCAGCTTGTACCCAATAACTTCCACCAACATCAATGACATTGGCATTTTGACTGATGGTTCCTGTGTAGGTAGATCGAATATCAAAACCGTCCACATCAACCGCCGCATTAATATTACAATCTAGGACTGATTGATCGGAAAAGATTGCCACGTCTGAATTACCTGGAACAGCACCACCTTGCCAGTTAGATCCAGTATTCCAATCGCCGGTACCACCTAACCAAGTAAAGTCTGCAATCAGACCAAACCAGTTTTGGTTATTGCCAGAATCTTTTGAACCGATGGCCGATACAACTGTACCGCTATTAGCATTACTATATTTCACATCAACATTATTAGTTAAACCAGAAGTTCCATTCAAGGTTAAGTACCAATCAGATGAGGCATCGGCAACACTTCGCAAAACTGCTTGTGACCCGAGAGTACCATTGGAGGTTAATGTACCACCAGCGTTAATCGTAATCGTACCACCGACAGTAAACTCATGGATTTTACTGGCACCGAAAGTTATATTATAAAATGTTTCGGCTAAGTTATTAACGACGGCGGTATTACCACTATCGTAATAAATAACCGTAGAGCTTGTAGCACTTATCGTAAATTCAGCATTCGTATCGGCATTATCTGTGGTGCCATCAATAGTGATGGTTTCACTACCTTTTAATTTCAAGGTATCATAAACTGTTAAGTTTTTGCCATGTGAAAAATCAAAGCCATTTAAATCGAGTGTTCCGTTATTGACTATAAAGGCACCACTTGTATTTGTGATAGATGCGCTGGCAGCTAAAATGACAGAGCCACTAGCTTTATCAACAATCACATTACCATCTGTTAAAGTACCTGCCGTTTTATTAAAGTTTTGATCAGCAGTTCCGTTTAAAGTGTATGTTGCCGAACCTGCAACAGTGGCATCGGTAATTATAAAATCGCCGCCAATTTCTATATCTCCACCCAATGAACTTACTTGGGTAATAGTGAAAGCATTTTTCACTACCGTATTATTCATGGTCGCACCGCCTGAAGTAGCAATTTCTAATTTAAGATCATAAAATTCTAAGCCAGTAACAATCCAATTTGAACCTGCTAAATGAGAACCCGTTGCTAAAATATGCGCTTCAGAGGTTGTGAAATCTACACCCCCGCCAAGAGAAATGACTTCACATTCCTTTAACCTAAAATCATTATTAAATGTGACTGTTCCACTAGCCTTATTAAATTGGAGTCTACCAAAGTTTACATTTCCCGTAACGGATTGACTACTAGTGCCAACAAATGTTTGCGTACCAGCTTGTCCCGTAAATCCATTTCCAATCATATCGCCACTGATATCCCCAGAACCAATTTTTGAATTATTTAATACGGTCAGGTCTTTGGCATAAAATTTACCGCTTTGGCCACAACTAACACATTTATTGAAAACAAGATGCGGAAACTCTGTATTGTTTTGGGTTATCGACCAATGATTGCCCCCAGTAAAAGTAAAGGTACCCCCTGAAGGCATTAAAATTAAGCCGGCACCATCGGTGAAAAGAGTCGTGTTAGTAGATGTCGAACTTAAGGCATAACCCGGGTCAAATGTACCCGCCGTTAAAGTATATATATTCGCATCAAAAGTTGCTGATGATGTTAATGTTCCGCCAGTCATAGTGCAATCACCAGAGACAACTATATTCGTTGATGAGCCAACAAAATTACCTCCGGCTTGCACCCAATCACTTGAACCAACCGCCACTGTATTAGCATTTTGGGTAATAGTACCGGTGTAAGTTGATTGGATATCAAAACCTTGCACGTTAACAGCTGTATTGATATTACAGTCAAGTACTGACTGATCAGTGAAGATGGCAATATCACCACTACCCGGCACACCCCCTCCTTGCCAGTTGCCGCCAGTATTCCAATCACCAGTACCTCCCAACCAGGTAAAGGGCGCTACTACAAAAATCCAATTTGTATTGTTACCTGAATCTACACTATTTTGTCCAATAAGATTGACAACAGTAGCATTGATATTATTTGAATCTATCACATCAACATAATCAATGACTCGTGACCCTTGAGGATCAACCGACCACTGGGAACTAGGTGTACTAGAAACCAAACTGATTAAATCATCAACATCAAGACCATCAAGGGTCCACGTATTGGTAATGATTTGCGTCTTGCCGGCTTCAAAAGTTAAAATTGAATTAGTGCCATCATTAGTTGTTTCGACTTTTGATAAATTATAGAATGTATTCGTACCGAAGATTCCTTGGTGAACACCATCTAAGGCAACTGTGCCATTTCTAGATACAAAAATAGCTGCATCATTTTTTGTCCATGTGCCGGCTAGGGTAATGCCATAATTGGATGCACTAACATCAACCGTACCAGCCGACATAGTAAAACTACCATTGATGTCTAAAGCACCCGTTAGGTTCCAGGTTGAATAGGTACCGCTGACCGTAAGATTAAATAAACTTGAACCACCAAGAATGCTATTAGCTGTTTGACTAGTGCCATCCAATGTCACGGTACCAGCTCTCGGATTAAAGGTATCAGAATTCAAGAAACTACCCCCTAAGGCTACGGCAAAATCAGAAGCAGTAACATCAAGAGTACCATTGGTGATAATCAAATCATCATCTAAATCTAAGGCCGAACTCAAACTAAAGGTCGTGCCGGCATTATTAACCGCAAGGCTTGAATATAGATAAGCTGGAATCGTAACAGCTCCGTCATTGTCATTACCGGTATAAATTATTTTAGATCCGGCATTGACGACAATCGTACCGTTGCCTGTGAGCGTAAATGTATTACCACCCAATGCCAATGAACCATTCACCGTTAGTGCAGAAGTATTGTCAATACTCAAACCAGTCGTCGTGGCATTATCCAGGGGATTATTTGCTCCTAAGGTAGCAGTACTTTCTACTGTCAAGATACTTTCATTTTGTAGCGTGATAGATCCGACACTTGTATCGGTTACCATACTGGAAATCGAAGTTGTTACTGTGGCGACACCACCACCGTTATCAATAAGCAAATCACCTTCACCGGTGCCTTGAGTGGCGGTTTCTTTGTAGATTGTTCCGGCAGCACCAACGCCACTTGAGGAACCACCTTTACATTCAAATGTAATTGAATCAAAAGAATTACCTACTGAAAGTTTAACTGCAATACGTCCACCTCCGCCGGCTCTTCTATTGGAGCCACTAGTCGGGGTTCCCCCATTAGAACGAATTACGCCATTACCATCGATACCTATACAGATAATATTGACGGATCCACCAGCGCCATTTGTATTACCACCACCTTTACCAGAAGCGTCAACAGTACCATTAATCGTTACCGTTCCTGTACTGGTGATAAGAAGCGCTCCTCCTCCATAAGAATCTGATGAATAACCGGCATTTCCCATGAGCCCCAAGTTGAGAGGGTTGGTGAGGGAACCATATGTACTTACAGTAGAAAGATATCCTGTACCACCATGACTACCACCGGTAGAGCCTGCACCTGCAGAGGCACCTTCCCCCATAAACATCCCTTCACCATTAGCAGAGAGTGTTCCGCCAGCTTGAACATCTAGAGAACTGACATTAATTCTTGCGGCGGAACCATAGCTTGCGATTTTTGCAGGATTACCGCCAACCTTCAATGTTCCGCCATTTTCGATGGTAATAGCGCCAAAGGTATAGTCATTGCTATCATCCGAGCCCAATTCCAGCGTTACACCATTTGGGATCGTCAGAGATGTTCGTAACGCACTATTCAAATAAATTGTACCCATGTGTCCCGGCGCATCATCTCCTGTTCCGCCACCACCTTTAGCTTCCAAGGTACCACCACTAAGCGTAAAATTATCAGTAGTAACACCAGCAAGGCTGATTCGACCACCACCGCCTGCTCTTCTAGTACTACCGGAAGTTGATTTAGCGCTATTCGCCCTGATGACACCGGTTCCCATAAGTGTATTACAGGTGGAAATATAAATACTACCACCTGAACCAATTGAGTTAACAGTTCCTGTTGTATTTGCACTGATTGTCCCATCAACCGTCATTGTTCCAGTGACAATAAATTCTATGGCACCACCACCCAATGCATTTGATCCATTAGAACCACTTCCTAAAGATACAGGTGCGGATATACTGCCATAAGTGGATCCGGATGTGTTCCGATAGCCGCGACCACCATGGTTTGACCCTGTATTGGCTTGATAGCCTGGACCAGCACCGACTCCAAAACCCTCACCATTAGCACTAATATTACCGTTTACTGTCAATGTGGCAGCCGTAATCGTTTGGCCAGCACCATTGCCTGCAGTGGATGACCTACGAACAATCAAGAGACCACTGCTACCAATACTAATAACACCTGTTGCTGTGATAGAACTAACAGAGCCTAAGGCCGTTAAAAGTTCTCCGGCATCTACGGTTAAGCCGATGACAGTAATGCTGGTACTTAAGGTAACAGTTCCATTAAAACCTGAGTTCACAGCAATGGCATCTATCGTAGCAATATCCCAAACAATATTATCACTTGTCGAATCAATGATGGCACGGTCACCAACACCTGGGGCAGAACCACCAACCCAGTTAGCATCCGTAGAAGCATTGTCATTGCCGCCACCACTGTTCCATATAACATCATTATAAAATAACCAGTTAGTATTGTTGCCCGAATCTGTTGAGCCAATCGCGGCTACAATTGTACCGCTACTAGCATCACTGTATTTCACATTGACATTATTTGTTAAACCGGAAGTTCCATCCAAAGTTAAATACCATACAGATGAGGCATCACCAACACTGCGTAAAATGGCTTTTGAACTAGAAGTTCCATCTGAACTTAAAGTACCGCCCGTATTAATCGCTATGGTACCACCAACTGTGAATTCATGGGTTTTACTAGCACCGAAAGTAAGGTTATAAAAAGTTTCGGCTAAATTATTAACAACGGCTATCACAGCTGAATCATAATAGATTACTGTAGAACTTGTCCCACTTATAGTAACAGTGCCTGTAATCGTTTCATCACCTTTTAATTTTAAAGTGTCATAAACGGTTAATATTTTTGTTCCAATATCAAAATCAAATCCAGCTAAATCTAATGTACCATTAATAATATTCCAGTCGCCTTCTTTCGAACCACTCAGTGCTTGTGTTAAGATGACAGACCCACTAGGTTTATTAATCTCAAACCCACCACCAGGGAAATCTGCATTTGCGATACAAGTTACATTCTGGTCACCGGTACCATTTAGTATAAATTTAAGCGTATTGTTTGACATGGCTGCGTCATTAAAGGTAAAATCTCCTCCAACGATAATAGGACTACCAGTCAATGTATTTGACTGTTGCATTATAAAATTATTTAATACATTAAGAGAAGAATTTAATGTCCAGTTTCCATTTGAGGACACTCTAACATCATAAAAGTCAATGGCCGATAAATCTAACGTACTGCCTGCTAAAAAATTAACCTCACTTGTACCAGCATCCCAGGTACCTTGAGTATAAGACATCGAATATAATTCAATGTCATTCAATAAA
Source organism: Planctomycetota bacterium (assembly GCA_002746535.1). GTDB lineage: Bacteria > Planctomycetota. The sequence continues at coordinate 152,673 of NVWA01000010.1, read as the reverse complement.
GTTAATGTACCTAATGGTTTATCTATTCCAAGATATGGAACAAAGCCATCCGCGACTGTAGAAGAAATCGATTGTGCACCAGTACCATTTGCTGTAAACTTCTTTGAACTACCTGAAAAAGTACTGTCTTTTAACGTTAAATTTCCAGCAAAGTAAACAACACCTGTGCCACCTAATGAATGTATGGTTGTTATAACCACTTCATTAGCAACTGATAGAGTACCATTCATCGTTTGCACTCCATTGCTATTAAAGTCAACATCATACATCAATGGATTTCCGATATAGGTATATGGACCACTACCATTTAAAAAACTAATCGTACCGCTACCATGAGTAAATGTTGCGGCACTAGCATCAATGGTAATGGCTGAACCATCAAATGATGTGAGACCTGATGAAGCAATATAAGCACCACTAGTCAGACTAAAGTTTTCATATACAGTAGCTGCAGAACCTCCATCAAAGGTTCCTCCAGTTTGACTGAAGGCACCCGTCATCGTAATATTTTGATTTGATGCCGTAAACCAACCTCCGGCTTGTATCCAATTACTAGCTCCTACCGTAATAGCAAAAGCATTTTGACTGATGGTGCCGGTATAAGTTGATTGTATATCAAAGCCTTGCACATTAACGGTTGCATCGATATTACAATTAGTCGCTGTTATGGAAGTAAATATCGCGACATTACCACTGCCGGGCGCTGACCCGCCTTGCCAGTTACCACCGGTATTCCAATCACCATCGCCACCTAACCAAGTATAATTTGGAATCGCTATTAAACCGACCCAGCTTGTATTGTTTCCGTAGTCAAAAGACCCTGTTGCTAAAACATCGAAGGTACCACCACTGGCATCACTTCGTTTTACAGTAACTTTATCTGCGAGTGTGGAAGTTCCTTCTAAAGATAACTCCCAATCGATAGCCGCATCACCCACACTTCGTAAAGCAGATGGGCTAGCCAAAGAGCCATTAGAGCCGAAGGTACCATTGACGGTTATGCCATTGCCACCGCCTGTTGCAAATTCGTGAACTTTACCAGCACCTAAAGTTAGGCTATAAAATGTTTGCGATAAGTTTGTCACAACCCCTGTGACAGCACTATCATAATAAGTCACTGATGAGCTAGTGGCACTTATTGTTGTTGTGCCTGTTGTAATTGTTTCAGAGCCTTTTAAAGTCAAGCCATCAAAAACGGTAAATTTATCATTAACAGTTAAGTCGTAACCAGCCAAATCTAAATTACCATCTACAATCGTAAGATCTGCTCCACCTTTAGTCGGTGACCAGCTGGCACTTAAGATCACATTGCCACTAGCTTTATTAATCGTAATATTCCCAGGCAATTGACTTCCGGAAACCGTTTGATCACCCGTACCATTTAATGTAATATTAGCAGTACCAGAAATAGAAGAATCCGCAGAAGTCACATCCCCTTTCACATATATATCAGCACCACTTAATCCATTAGATGAAACAATATTTAAGTTCCCATTGATAATCAAGTCTCCTACCAAGGTTCTTGTGTTCGAAGAGCCCGTCTGAAATTTAAAATTTTCAAACTCGTAACTACCCATTGTTAATGTGGCTGTATTACCTGAACCCGCTTTACCTGAAACAAAGTAAAAACCACCTTGATCAATTGTCCCTTGCACATAGGTCCAATTAGTAAAGACCCTGATATCACTTAAAAATGTTAGTGTACTACCGCCTCCTTTATCAACTTTCATATTTGGCAATATACTATCGGCAACTGTTGCTTGAATCGTTTGAGCACCCGTTCCATCAAAGGTGATTTCCGTTGAACCAGCCAAAGAGATGTCTTGCAGTTCGGTATTACCACGAACATAAATAGTGTTGCCCCCCGTAAGACTAGAAGCACTTTTCATAGTAAACATACCTTCAATAATGAAATCACTAATCTGTGTTACTGTCTGACTTGATCCTTTTTCAATCGTAAAAGCATTAAAGGTATTCGAATTAAAGTCAATGATAATATTACTATTTGAATCAACCTCAAACGTACCATTATTGTGGGTAAATACACCAGTAGCGAAAGTACCACTGCCACTAAGTTTTAAATTGCCGGATGTACTTAAGAAGGTACCCCCAGATACATTTATTCTACCATTGATATCAATTTCTAAAGTGCCACCAACAAATGCACCACCAGCTTGCAACCAATACGAAGAACCCACATCAACGACATAAGCATTTTGACTAATAGTTCCTGTATAGGTTGCTTGGATATCAAACCCTTGCACATCCACGGTTGCATCAATATTACAACTTGTCGCTGTTATGGAAGTAAAGATCGCTACATTACCACTGCCGGGTACTGCCCCACCTTGCCAGTTCGCGCCGGTATTCCAATTACCAGTACCGCCTAACCAAGTATAATTTGGAATCGCTATTAAACCGACCCAATTAGTATTATTTCCATAGTCAGTGGAACCCGTTGCTAAAACAGCGTAGGTACCTCCGCTAGCATCACTTCGTTTTACCGTGACTTTATCTGCGAGTGTGGAAGTACCTTCGAGCGATAATTCCCAATCGACAGCTGCATCACCGACACTTCGCAAAGCAGATGGGCTAGCCAATGAGCCATTAGATCCAAAAGTACCATTAACGGTAATGCCATTGCCTCCACCGGTTGCAAATTCATGAACTTTACCAGCACCAAAAGTTAGACTGTAAAATGTTTGAGTTAAGTTTGTTACAACCCCTGTGACAGCACTATCATAATAAGTCACTGTCGAGCTTGTAGCACTAATTGTTGTTGTGCCCGTTGTAATTGTTTCAGAACCTTTTAAATTTAATCCATCATAAACCGTAAAGACATCATTAACGGTTAAATCAAAACCGGCTAAATCAAGTGTGCCTGAGACTACGGTTGCATCCGCATTGGCGACGTTTACCAAGAAGGCACTGGCAAGGGTAACTGTACCGGAAGGTTTAATGATCGAAAGGTGAGCATTAAAAATAGCGCCCGTTCTTGTTAATGTTTGTGCGTTTGTTCCGGTCAAGGTCAAGGTTAAAGAGTTATTACCAAATGTTAAAACGCCCGAATCTGTTTGAGCTAATGAGAAATTTCCTTCTACATAAATTACTCTTGTTCCCGAAGGCATAATATTTACGATAGTATCATCATTGCTATCAATAGATAAATCACCCGTGATTGTTAGGTCATCTATTAATGTTGCTGTTCTTGTTGTGCTTGACCCAAATCTGTCAAAATCTACATCTCCATCAAGAGAGATGCCGTTTGTTGTAATACTCGTATTAGCATATTGTAATAGAAAAATAATTTTGTTGCCATTTTGATCAAAAGTACCAGTAGTTAAAGTAAAATCACCTCCAAACTTAAACTCCGTGAGAAGCTGAATAGTGCCAGCTGTATTCATGTCTATTCCAGAAACGAAAGCACTACCCGTTTGAGTAAACGTTTGAGTGCCACCGCCATTAACAAGAATAGATAAATTTGCATCTCCAAAGTAAATAATGCCATTTGTTTGTGCTATTGAAAAATTTCCTTGTAAGGTAATAATTCTTGTACCTGATGAGAGAATACTCCAGCCTGAGCTATCTGTTTTGTCTACCGTTAAATTGCCTGAAACCGTGAAGTTATCCATGATTGTTGTGGTAGTAGAAGTACCAGACGTTTTCAAGAAATCGACATCAACAAAAGTAGCTCCATTGGTTGTTATTGAATTTGAAAATAATGAATCAAAAATAAGCTTATTACCATTTTGATCAAAAGTACCCGCCGTTAATGTAAAATCACCTCCAAATTTAAAATCAGTAGAGAGCTGAAGAGTGCCTGCCGTATTCATGTCTAAATTAGATTTAAAATCACTACCTGTTTGAGTAAAAGTCTGAGTACCACCTCCATTGACCAAAATTGTTAAATTCGCATCCCCAAAAGGATAAGTACCGTTTGTCTCAGCAATAGATAAATTACCTTGTAGTGTGATTACTCTTGTTCCCGATGTGACAATACTCCAGCCCGAGCCATCTGTTTTGTCTATCGTTAAATTTCCTGATATTGTGAAGTCATCCATTATCGTAGTGACCGTCGTACCTCCATTTGTCTTCAAAAAGCCAACGTCATCAAAAGTAGCACCATTGGTTGTTATTGAATTTGAATTAATTGAATTAAAATAAAGTTTATTACCATTTTGATCAAAGGTACCTGAAGTAAGTGTAAAATTACCACCAAAGGCAAAATCAGTTGAAAGTTGCAATGTACCCGCTGTATTCATATTTAAATCTGCTTCAAAATCACCACCAGAATGAGTAAATATTTGCGTACCACCACCATTAACAAGTATGCTTAAATTTTGATCGCCAAAAACAATACCAGCATTGGTTACAGTCAAGTTCAGGTTACCTGCGAGAGTAATGATTCTAGTTCCTGATGATATGACAGAAAAATTGCTATTGTCTGTATTTTTTATCGCAAGATTACCCGCAATGGTAAAATCATCGACAAGAGTTACGGATCTAGTTCCACCACCCGTTTTAGAGAAATTTATATGATTAAAAGTAGCACCATTTGTGGTAATTGTTTGATTTTCATTATCACCCCAATTAACACTTCCGCTATTATGATTGAAGGTACCACCTGTAATGGTAAAAGCTTCGTTGGCACTAAGTGTACCACTCGTACTGGTAAAGATACCGCCTGATAAGATATAATCACCATCGGTTGTTATCGCAGCAGAACCACCAGCAAATCCACCACCCGCTTGAATCCAATGACTGGTGCCAACGGTAATCGCATTGGCATTTTGACTGATGGTACCTGTGTAGGTTCCTTGGATATCAAAGCCAGCCACATCAACGACTGCATCGATATTACAATTAGTCGCTGATATGGAAGTAAAAATCGCAACATTACCACTACCAGGCACTGCACCGCCTTGCCAGTTACCACCAGTATTCCAATTACCAGTACCACCTAACCAGGTGAAGTTTGGTATCGCTATTAAACCAATCCAGTTTGAATTATTTCCATAATCAGCAGAACCTGTTGCTAGAACATCATAGGTACCACCACTAGCATCACTTCGTTTTACGGTTACTTTATCAGCGAGTGTGGAAGTACCTTCAAGTGATAATTCCCAATCAACGGCAGCATCACCCACACTTTGTAAAGCAGATTGATTTGCTAATGAACCATTTGAACCCAAAGTACCATTGACGGTAATGCCATTGCCACCGCCTGTTGCAAATTCATGAACTTTGCCTGCACCTAAAGTTAGGCTGTAAAAGGTTTGTGATAAGTCTGTTACCACGGCCGTATTGCCACTATCATAATAAGTGACTGTCGAACTGGTGGCACTGATTGTTGTTGTGCCTGTTGTAATTGTTTCAGAACCTTTTAAGGTTAGTCCATCATAAACCGTAAAAACATCTTGCACGGTAAAATCATAACCGGCCAAATCAAGGGTACCATTGGCAATAATAAAATCCGTACCTGCGCCGACAGTTATAAAATTACCTGTTAATGAAACTGTACCGAATGCTTTATCAATAGTAACGGTTCCATTTGAATAATCTCCCGCAGAAAAATCCATGTTTTGAGCACCGGTACCGTTCAATGTTAAATTACCAACTCCTGATATACCCGCTTCAGTACTAACAATATCTCCACCCACATAAATAGTGCTACCACCAATTGAACCTAATATTGAAATATTCAAATCGTTAGTAATATTAAGATCGGAATTAAATGTCATATTGGCCCCAGTTGATTTCGCCAAATTAAGGTTATAAAAAGCAATATTACCAGGATCCATCGTAAAATGATTACCTCCATTAAAGGTAACAGTTGATGTGCCGGCATTAGTCAAACCTGTGGTATAAGTTAAATTTCGAAAGATAGAAAAATCGCTTAAAAAATTTAAGGTACCACCAGCTTTATCTAAGGTAACGCTTCCTAGACCGCCCGTGTAAGTAATGTTTTGGTCACTGGTTCCATTAAAGACTAATGCACCTGAACCGCCATCATTACCACCGGCACCAGAAAGATCTCCTGCTAAATACACAGTTGCGCTAAAATTACCAAAATTTGTAAGCGTTAAGTCACCATTGATATAACTTGTTCCGTTCCACTGACAGGAAACACATTTGTCGATAATAACATCATTAAGAGCCGCTGAACCTGTATAAGTCGTAAAGTGGTTCGAACCCGTAAAAGAAAAGATACCGCCATTGGCATCAAAAGTGCCAATACTTCTTAAATCTAAAACAGTACCATTTAAACCTGAAGTTATTGCTAAAGTACCGCTTGTACTCGTAAAGGATCCACCTGTTGCCAGCAGTTCACCATTGATCGTTATCGAAGAACTACTACCTACAAAAGCACCGCCTGTTTGTTTCCAATCACTACTACCAACCGTAATCGTATTGGCATTTTGGCTGATGGTACCTGTGTAAGTTGATTGAATATCAAAACCAGCGATATTAACAGCTGCATCAATGTTACAACTAGTCGCCGTTATAGAAGAAAAGATAGCAACATTACCACTGCCGGGTACGGCACCACCTTGCCAGTTACCAGTGGTATTCCAATTACCATCGCCACCTAACCAAGTAAAGTTTGGGATCGCTATTAAACCGATCCAATTTGAATTGTTTCCATAGTCATAGGACCCTGTTGCTAAAACATCATAGGTACCACCGCTGGCATCACTTCGTTTTACGGTAACTTTATCAGCGAGTGTTGATGTACCTTCTAGTGATAATTCCCAATCGACACCCGCATCACCGACACTTCTTAAAGCAGATGGGCTTGCCAAAGAGCCATTGGAACCAAAAGTACCATTGACCGTAATACCATTGCCACCGCCTGATGCAATTTCATGAAGCTTGTCAGCGCCAAGAGTTAAGCTGTAAAATGTTTGCGATAGATTTGTTATGACGGCAGTAGTGCCACTTTCATAATAAGTGACATTTGAACTGGTGGCACTTATGGTTGTTGTGCCTGTTGAAATTGTTTCTGAACCTTTTAAGGTTAGTTGATCATAAACAGTAAAGATATCAGGAATTGTAAAATCAAAGCCGGCCAAATCAAGAGTACCAGAGACAATCGTTAGATCTCCATTTGTACCAAGCTCTAAAGACGTTAACAAACTCACCGTACCACTTGTCTTAATGATCGTTACTGACCCAGCACCTAAAGTCGATATCGCAGAGATTGTTTGCGTAGCGGTACCCGTTAATTCAATTACGGTGTTATCTGTAATACTATTATCAGAATAGATATTGCCGGTGATATCTATTGTGGCTCCAGCAAAATTACCCACACCTAGATTCTCAAAATAGACCACATCTAATTTGCTTGCTAGTGTTGTTCCAGTACTGGCATTCTTTTTATCAACTCTATAGTGCGGAATTCTCGTCCCACCATTCCAATCCGTGGTAGTGTTGTATCCGGCATCCCAAATAATAGAAGTAGAATCAAAAATTACGTTACCTTGCACCCACTGTAAAATCGTCACACCACTATTTGCTACAAATTCAATACTATCGTAAAAAGTAGCATTCCCACTTGGCTTATCAACAATGATCCCTCCACCCAAGCCACCTAAACCACCAGCTTTATCGTAATAAATATCCTGGTTACCTGTGCCCATCAAGCGGTGAACTACGGCACCTGTATTACTTTGATAACCGGAAAGTTTAAGATGCCCAACTAAATCAACTGTTATAGCATTACTGCTAGAAAAAGTTCCCTTTAAATATGTGGCATCACCTCTGATCGTCGTGGTGGACACATATATTAATACTGTAGATCCATTATTCAAATTAGATGTAATGTCATAAATATCAGAACCGTTCATGTCGATATCCCAATAATTTCCTGTACATTCAATTTCGCCATTATTGTGATTATAAGTACCACCATTTGAAGACAGCGTTTTGCTATTTCCTGTAAACAACATTTTACCTGAAGTATTTGTAAAGATACCACCAGTGAGTGTGACGTTTCCCGCAACGGTAATCGCACTCGAGCTACCAGCGAAGCCACCACCGGCTTGGATCCAATCGCTTGTTCCTACGGTAATCGTATTGGCATTTTGACTGATAGTACCTGTATAGGTTGAGCGAATATCCATTCCAAGTACATCTACTGCTGCATTGATATTACAATCAGTTGCCGATACCGAAGTGAATATTGCCACATCACCAGAACCTGGCACTGCACCCCCCTGCCAGTTAGCCCCGGTATTCCAATCGCCGGTACCACCTAACCAGGTGAAATCTGCTTCGCCAAAAGTCCAATTAAGATTGCTGCCAGAATCAACAGTATCAGTAGAGGCAATCGCATTACCTGAACTGGCATCACTGTAAATAACATCAACCTTATCAACAGTACCCACGGAGCCTTGCAAATTTAAGGCCCATTTTTCACCGGCGTTTGAAGAAAGTAAATTAACGCGATCATTATTATCTAGCCCTGTTAAATTCAAAGTACCATCTATGCGTGTAACAGATGTCGCTTCGATTGTTAATGTTACATCAGTACTATCGGAGACTAAATCAGCAAAAGTAAAATTAAAGAAAGTCGTTGAGCCATTTAAAAATTGTGCGGTACCATCAAAGGTTACCGTACCAGCTTGATCAATGAAACCACTCGTGCCAACATAGTTAGACCAGTCGCCGGCAATCGTAATGTTATGATTCGAACCACTGACATCAATAATTCCTGAGAAAACATCTAAGTTGCCATTGATATCCAAGGTATCACCTAGAGTAAAGGTTGAGGAACTAGTAGCCCCATCGGCATATTTACCTGCCGCCAGAGAAGCAATTTCAGCAGCGCTTAATACACGGCTATATATTCGTATGTCATCCACACCACCATCAACATCTTGGTCCCCGTTTGTTGTTGTCGGTATACCAACCAGAAGAGAATCACCACTATTTTTCAAACTCGTTACTGTAGTTGTGCTCGTAGGGCTATTGACATCCTCAACACCATCAACATACAACCTAAGACCAGTTGCATCATTTCCTTTGTAGGTAAAAGCAACATGATGCCAGCCATTATCACTTGAAGCATTCGTATCACCGGTAACTCTAACATTTGCACCCCCATCCTGGGATACTAAAATCGCAAAAGTATCTGACTCACCCGACCCCGATTCATCGCGCCAAAACAATATCCCTGCAGTAGCTGAATGCTGGCCTTTGGTCAAAAGGTCATTATCCTTAGTGAGAGCATCCATTTTAACCCACATGGCTACAGTCAATTCTGTCGCCCCATCAATGGCAGCGATATCACCAAAGTCGATATAATCACCGTCCCCGTCTAAGTGTATACCATGGGAGTTAATATATTTTGTGGTGGAATTCAAATCATTGATCCAATTGGCTCCACCTTTCAAAGTACCATGATTATTATTACCACTAATATCTTTGACCGCATCACCTGTTCCTTCATCAAGCTTCCAATGAGCGATGAGTCCATTTGTTGTGGGGTCTTCGAATTGTAAGTTATTAATCGAACCCCCAAGAGTTAGCGATTGGCTGCTTGTACCATTGACAACAAGGGTACCTTCATGAGTATCAAGAGTACCACCGGCGGCGGCATCAACAATGGTCCCAGCAAAGATAGTGAAATCCGTAGAAGTATCGTTTGCATCTTCTACATCCAACTCGCCTGCTGTAATGGTTAGGGTACCATCAACAGCTAAAATATCGGCTAGTGCCCAAACTCCGCCGGACCCGTTTACAATTAAATTATTAAAGGCTTGCCCTCTTGATAAAATAGATTTACCTGAACTAGTACCCGTTAGATTTACTGTGCCTAATTGTGGTGTAAACGCACCACCGTAATTGAGCCAGTTACCTTTTAAGTTAATGGCATAATTACTACTACTGACATCCAAGGTGCCACCCAGCAAAGATAAATCGCCATCGACGTTTAGTGCCGAGCCTGCCAGTGTATAAGTAGACGATGATGACCCCGGTTGATTCCCAACGCCTACGGCACTTATTTCAGCTAAGCTAAGGGATCTGTCATAAATGCGAACTTCATCAATTTGGCCATCGAACAAACTATTTAACGTTGATGAACTAAGATCTGTATAACTACCTATATAAACTTTATCATCTGTATTGACATTAGCAGGTGAAGTATAATCATCTTTGTTAATAAATATTCCATTTACATAAAAAGAAACATCGTCGGTACTATTCATTACAGCAGCAACATGAACCCATTTACCTGTTCCAATGGATGCACCACTAGAGGCATAACCATGAACATTATTTGTTGTAAAATTTAATTCACCTGTAGATACCCCAAAGAAAATTCCATTTGAACTATTTTCTCTTGAAGAACTAATAATGGTGAAAAGACCCGTCACATCATTTGGTTTCACCCAAGCCATAACGGTAAAATCATTTGTCAGATTTCCAATAACTGAAGATACTCCTATTTCTACATGATCATCAATACTATCAAAGTCCATGGAGTAATTATTGGTATTCAGTGAGTTCGTTGCACCAGCTGTCCAATCATTAGAAGCACTCATGGTTGTCATGGTACCAACTTGTCCATAACCAGATCGATCACTGACAGTTAGATTGGTTCCGCTTTGATCGCCGGTTTCAAAATTCCAGTACCCGATTAAACCATCATTCAATTTTAAATCATAAAATCGTGTACTAGCTGTACTTGTTAGGGTACGACTTCCCGAACTATTCATCATCATCACACCATTTGTCTGATCAAAGGTTCCGCCCGTATGAAAAAAGGAATCAGTGATGATCAGTGTTTTGCTATTTATATCGAAGGTACCACCGGCTTGAGTCCAGTCACTGGTACCGATTGTCATTGTGTCGACATTTTGTGTTATGGTACTTATATAACCGGCGGCAATGTCAATGCCCAAAATATCAACCGTTGCGTTAACGGAACAAGTTCCAGAATTTGAAGTGAAGTAAACCATGTCTCCTGAACCAGGCACCGTTTCACCCGTGCCCCCACCATCGGTGGCTGACCATCTGGCGGTATCGCTCCAATTCCCTTCACCAACAAAATAGCGGTTAGCCGAAAAGATGGAAACATGACACAATACAAAAATAGCCATTAACAGGCAGTATTTGGTCAAGTTTTTTATTTTTGAATTATAAAACAATTAAAATTCACCAAAAAAGCAGTTTGCGTAAAAACTAAGCATATTACTAAGTAATAATAGTGTCGCTTAGTTTTTGGACTCATTCAATTATTATTAATCTTCTTTACATTATATATGATTAAAATTTACCCCTAATCGACAGAAAGACATCTTGCTGTAAACAGTTTTCAATACTAAGCATTAATTTGACCGGTTTAATTCATTTTCGAGTGATTTAGCTATATTTTGTAATCTGATATTTTACCAATTAAGAAGGCTTTTAGATCAAAACAGGGGGTTGAAATTAGACAAAAACTGCTAATATAAAAATATATTTTACACTTTGTAAAGTATACTATTTAGGCAACTAGAATTATGGATAATAGGAAAGTAAACATCAAATAATTTGACCTTTTTGGTAAACTAATAGGCTGATTTTAATCATCTTTTACACAAAAAATTGGGGATAATTGGGTCATATGCCTGTCCTGTGATTCGTGAAATTTTAAATGATTTACGAAAAATTGTTGGCCCTCTTCGAGGACCTGTTTGTTTTTTCATTTACCCCCTTCGGGGAATTAGACATCTTTGTAAAACATGTCAATTGAGAAAAGTATAGATAATAAAATTGGCGTCCGCCGTAGGTTGGGCTGAGTAATGCGAAGCCCAACATTTTGCCATCGCTAGTATTTTAACAATTAGAGAGCAATCTGGGAATATTTGTGAAGTTGAGTTTTAATAAAAAAATTATCTCTTATTCGCCTGACCAAAATTTATGGTGGGTACAACCATTGGAAATTGAATCTTTTTTGAAATGATTTCAAAATTATAAGAGGAATTTAAATAGGCAACCCAATTGTATTGCTAGAATAAGAATCCAATAAACCAAAATTTAATGGAGCAATGAACATGAAAATTAATCTAATCATCATGAGTTTACTAATATTGATATGCTCAGTTTACGCCGGCGATAAGAATATACCAGATGGTACCGATGGGTTCTCTGGCATGGTCACCGGGGAAATTATTAAAAAAGAAAAGAACACGCTGTATGTAAAGATTAAAGAAGTCAAAAAACTTTGGAAGCATAATAAAGCAAAAAAACCGAATAATTTAATTGGCAAAACGATCAAAGTAAATGAAGGTTGGCACAAACCAAAAGGCACAAAAAAATACAAACCAAATAAATGGCACGTTAACTTCATTAAAAAAGTTAAACTAGGAAAAGTCACTTTAGAAATTCATACCGGCGATGGTGATCGTTTTCATTTACTAGAACTTTCTCACGAACAAAGAAAATTAGCAGGCGTTAAACAGAAAAAGAAAGATTAAATATGATCAAACAAATTTTTACTTTTACATTGATTATTTTCACCCTTACACAAAGTATACATGCTGCCGATAAAGGCAAACATCTATTCATTCTTTCAGGCCAATCAAACATGGCTCGCTTGGATCCAAAAGTTTCCTTCACGCCTGCCGTCGAAAAAGCCTTTGGAAAAAACAATGTCATTGTTGTCAAAAGTGCACGAGGTGGTCGACCTATACGAGATTGGTATAAAAAATGGAAACCAGCAAAAGGAGACACTCCAAAGGCGACTGGGGCCTTATACAATAAATTAATAAAAGCCGTCACACTCGCCATTAAAGGAAAAAAAATTGCTACCGTAACTTTTGTTTGGATGCAAGGTGAGAAAGATGCGCGCGAAAAACATGGTGATGTATACGCTGCAAGTTTAAAAGGGTTAATGGCTCAACTTCAAAATGATTTAAAAAGAAAAGATATCAATTTTATTATTGGTCGTTTGAGTGATTTTGATATGAAAGATAAAAAATATCCTCATTGGACAAAAGTTCGAAAAGCAATTGAAGAAGTAGGAAGCTCAAAAAAGAATTATGCCTGGATAAACACAGATGATCTAAATGATGGTGAAGGTAAGAATGGTAAAAAAATTAAAAATGATCTTCATTGCACTAAAGCAGGTTATAAAATTCTTGGCGAACGTTTTGCCAAAAAAGCTATTGAGCTCATAAAAAAGAAAAAATAACCACGAATATTTCGTAGGGGCGGAATCTATTTCCGCCCTAATGGCATTGTGCCATCAATTTAAAATCAAAAAAACTCATCACGTGAAATTATTTCTCCAACCACCCCGTCAGCAAGCTGCCACCCCTCCTTAAAAAGGAGGGGAGCTATAAATAAAAATGACTTTTATGAATCAAAAGAACTCATCACGTAAAATTATAAATGATTTACGAAAATTCGTTTAACGATTTTTGTTGGCCCTCTCCGAGGACCTGTATGTTTTTTCATTTACCCCAGGTTACATTCAACACTCAGGCTTACGCTCTTCGGTTTCATTACACCAGGGGCTATTAGAAATTTACCCCCTTCGGGGAATTAGAAATCTTTGTAAAACTTATCAATTGAGAAAACTATTCGATCTTTTATTCGTCTGACCAACATTTATGGTGGATACAACCATTGGAAATTGATTCCGCCCCTACCAACATATCGAATATTTCATCGGTTATTTTTTTTTTGGTTTCACCCTTCGGGGAATTGGACATCTTGTCAATTGAGAAAAGTATAGGTAATAAATTTGGCGTCAGCCGTAGGTTGGGCTGAGTAATGCGAAGCCCAACATTTTGCCGTCACTAGTAATTTAACGATTAGAGGGCAATCTGGGAATATTTGTGACATTACGTTTTAATTAATAAAAATTATTCCTTATAATATTTTTATGAAAATGTTGGGCTTCGCATTACTCAGCCCAACCTACAGCTAACGCCCATTTATTTTTTACATCCGCCCCGTCCAACGTATCGAACATCGCACCTCTATTCATATTTTGTATTGTAGGGGCGGAATCTATTTCCGCCCTAATGGTATTGCGCCATCTAATTTAAATCAAAAAAACTCATCGATTGCCTTGAAGATCATCTGATAAGACATCACAAATCAACATGCAACCTGGGGCATGGGTGATGGCGATATCAAGTTTTGCCGATTTTACCGCTTCAAGGGCGGTGACTCCACAAGCCCAAAAAACGGGGATTTCATTTGAATTTATCGTGACCGCATCACCAAAATCAGGATTATTTATGTCACCAATACCGATTGCCTCTGGATCACCCATGTGAATTGGATCCCCATGAGCAAACGAGAATTCTTTTGTAATCTGACTTACTTTAGAAATATCTTCCTTTAAAAATGGTCGCATTGAAACGACCATATTGCCTTTAAAAGGGCCCACAGATGCACAGGGTAAATTACTTTTATACATAGGTACATTTCGACCTTCTACTATATGTCGTAATTTAAAACCTTCTTCTAACAATTTATCTTCAAAACTAAATGAGCAACCTAAGTAAAAGGTAACAAAGTCATCTTGCCAATAATTCAATATGTCATCCGGGCTATCCACCAATAAACCGTTTTTAAAAATCTGGTATTTTGGTAAATCAACTCTAACATCCACTTCAGTTGCTAACTTACCGGCATCGATACTACCGACATCAGTTACCTCTAACAAGGGGCATGCTTTGGAATTATTTACACAATATTTTTGGAAATCGTTTGCGAAATCTTTGGGTAAAATAACAACATTAACCTGCAAATAGCCCATGGACATTCCGGAGGTCTGCTGGGTATATTTACCACCTCTAATCAAGGCTCTATTTTCTTTAGGCGTAATATAAGAAAAATTATTCATCTAGATTTCTTTAAAAATAAAAAATCTATTGTATGGAGAATTAAATCATGACAACTAATTATATTTTAATTCGGGACATTTGTAATTCTCGACCAATAATACCCTTTTAAATCATATTCCGGTTGATCGGTTAGGCTTCGCCATAATCGGATTCGATTCATTTCTTCTATTCGGCCTTGTTGACCATGCCATGCTAACTTTTTGTTTAAGATGCTATTGATTTCAGGATCTTCTAAATCATCTGTGTTCCATAATAACATTTGTTTTACCGTTGGGTTTAACCGTAGCTTAAACATATAACGATCTCGGTCGGTATGATTACTTCTACCCGAATGCCAAAGATTATGATGCCAGAATAGTATTGTCCCGGCTTTACAAACACATTGCTGTTGACCTACAATATTTTGGTATCGATTGATACTACTTTCATGAACTCGTCTGAAATGACTGCCTGGTACAAACAAGGTGCCTCCCATGTCAGGAGGAACATCACTAGGGAAAAAAGAAATCTGAATATCAAAACTTTCAAACCTCGGATCCAATTCAGCATCTTGATGTAGGTTGCCACGTCTGGTTGATTTGCCTTGAATTAAATGCGGGAAATGATGATCATAGCGAGGGTTAGGACCTATTAAACTTTCAATGATCCCTTGAACTTCAGGTAATCGAAATATTTGGCCTATGGCTAGATCAGGGTCTGTCCATACTTCAGAAAAAGGAGATCCTTGTGCATCTATGGTCCCATTACTGTTGTTAAATTTTGATAAAGACCCCGAGGCCATTTCGATTTCTGCTCTTTCGCAAAGATCCCTTGATATTAATCCATCAAACTTTAAAAAGCCATTAGAGACAAATTCGGCCATTTGTTTGGAAGTCAAAAGCAAATTTTTATCGATCATTTGTGCTCCTCCATATTAATCCATTTTTCGAAAACAAATTCATATTCTAAATACCCTAAATCAAATTCTTGACCTTTGATGGGGTTTTTTAAATCAGGAAATTTAATTAATCGCCAGCCTTCTTTCATAGCACACAATCCTGTTTTATAAGGAGGTTCAGAATTCCCGGTTGCTTCAAAAACTTCTTGACCAGTACCGTCATAAATTGACCAGCCGATGACATTGGAATCAGGTGTCGAATTGCCTAGATAGAGAACCAATAATTTTTGTCTGTAATTATCCATATACTCACCCTTCATTTAATTTAACCTATCATCAATAAAATTAATTTCTTTACAATGGATGTTTCAATTAATAAAATGGACTTTTTTAGCAGATAAGGATAGAGACATGCACAATAATCAAAGTTTACTCACAACAGAACAGCAAAGTGCTTTTCGTATTATTGAATCATATCCCTTTAATTTACAGCTTTTAAACTATTTTGAAGGCGACAAACCTGGATGGTCGCATGGGAAAAACTTAGTAAAAAACCAAACAAATACGCTTTAC
The DNA here is from genome assembly GCA_002746535.1 of Planctomycetota bacterium. Classification (GTDB taxonomy): domain Bacteria; phylum Planctomycetota. Next base: position 136,374 of record NVWA01000010.1, on the reverse strand, counting down.
TTCATAGCTGGCGGTGATGGATTTATGTTACATGAAGGCAAAAAAATTCCGTTGAAGGCCGATCAAATTTATTTTATTCCTTCTGACATTTCAAGAGGGTTTGGGTGCAAAACGAAAATCTCAAAATATTATATCATGTTTGGCATGAGCAATATTTTAGGAAGAGATCTTTTTCATGGATTGAATAAAATCGTATGCCTTGGACCTTGGAGAAAAATATTTCTACCGATTTTCAAAAAGGGTTTGACCAACAATGCCATGTACTATCAACTACAATTTTTAATCATGAAACTTTTGACTGAAAAAAGAATGGTCGAAGAGGGCATACAAAATATTAATCATAAAGAAGAACGCTATCGAAAATTATTTCGATTTATTGAAGATAATTTAAGTGCAAGAATCACCGTCGCCGAATTGTCAGAAATTATGGATTTATCCACGCAAGGTTTATCGAGAGCTTTTCATCGGGACATGGGTCAAACGTTGAAATCATTTTTAAACGATAGGATTAACAAAAGTGCAACAGATTATCTAATTCATACCGATTTAATGGTCAAAGAAATCAGTGAAGCCATGAGGTTTGATGATGAGTATTATTTCAATCGTTTTTTTAAAAAGATGAATAATAAAACACCCCTAACCTATCGAAAACAATTTCGACGGATGCCGTATTGAAATAAACTGATGAACGTTTTTGTTGGATTATTCCCCTTTGAAATGGGCATCAGCCGTAGGTTGGGCTGAGTAATGCGAAGCCCAACATTTTTATGTATATGTTACAACAATCCAAAATCATTCGTCTAATTTTAAATCACGAAATTTATATTCTTATGCAATAGCTTTGTTAACTTATCAATGGACTGACTATTGTAAAATGTTGGGCTTCGCATTACTCAGCCCAACCTACGGCTAACGCCCATTTAGTTTTCGAATTTATGAGCGAACCACGGACTTTCTCGGTAGATCACAAAAAATTAAGGGGTTTGAATTTGTGATCTTTGAATAATAATTCTGGTGTTTTATAATTTAAATGTTTGGTGAGGATTTCACCGAAAACATCTCGAAAATCGATTTTGTTTTTCAAATCTCTTTTTTGATTTAATTGATCCTCATTTAATCCAGGCCATTCGCCAAAGAAATAACCATCCGACTTTTTCTTCTTAGGAATTGTGCTACCCATAGTCAACATACAATTTCCCCATCCATGATCGGTGCCACCGGTGCCATTTTCTTTTGCAGTTCTACCGAACTCACTAAACACCAACACACTGACATCATCCATTTGCTTTTCTAAATCTTGATAAAAGGCCCACAATGATTCTGACAAACCTTCTACATTATTTCCGAAAGCACCGTTGATACTTCCTTGACCTCTGTGGGTATCCCATCCGGGCACATCTATCTCCACCATTTCTAAACCAATTTTAGCTTTTATCATTTTGGCTACATCTTTAAGTCGAGTTCCTAGGGCCCCTTGAGGGTATTTTATTTTAGTTTCGGCTTGGCCTTTTAACAATTCACCTAGATCCTTCATTCCTTTTAGCATATTTTCACCAGCCTTGGTAACCAATGATTTATCTTCAGTGCCATAGGCCCCTCTTAAGGAAGCACTCGCGACACTATCGTCTTTACCAATCATCAGATCTTTCAAACTTCTGATTGAAATAGTTTGGGATTCTCCTCTTAATATTCTTGGTAGGTTATCACTCATGGACAAACCTCTGACGACACCATCACCTTTGGTGGTAGAAAGGTATCGATTCATCCAACCATCTGATCGAATATAATCTTTTAAGGTACCTGTCTCCCAAATATCCTGCTCTTTAAAATGTGATCTTGAATTCTGATCATAACCTACGGCTTGAAGCACGGACATCGCGTTATTTTTTAATATATTTTCAAGAGCTTTTGCGCGAGGGTTTAATCCAAAGTTGCCATCTAATTTTAAACATCCATTTGTTGTTCCAGGTTTTTGGATGGCCGTTTGTTTACGATAGTCATAATATTTTTTCTCTTGATAGGGCACGAATAAACTTAAACCATCCATGCCACCTCTTAGAAAAATGGCCACAAATGTTTTGCTGGATGTTTTAGCTTTTGAAAAAGCTACTTGTGGCAAAAGAGATAGCGCCGCACAGCCACCAGACAATTGGATAAACTCTCTTCTATTTAATGACATTTTTTTCTCCTGATATTAAGTATACGGATTTAATAATTATTAACTTCATCTGAGATTTGCCTCGGGTAATTTACCGATAAAGGTAACTAACTTTAAAATCTTTTCCCAGGGTTGTCCATTTGTTTTAATCAGAAAATTTCTAGAAGCTTTTAAAGAAGGGCCTTTCAGTGATCGACCCAACATATTCATAGAAGCCGTCTGAACAACTCTATTGCTCCATACAGATTCTTCTAATTCATTTTTTTGATGAAGACTATTGGGTATATGAACATTCAAATTCCATTTGATTTGTTCACAAAACCGCCAACGTTGCAATAGAGAATTAGAGTCCGCGTAATGTTTGTTGCCTTCTGGATATCCATCAGGTGTTGCTCTGTCATATAATCCCACACCACTTTTTCTGGCACAACTATGAATGGCCCAAAAATTTGGGGCCTCTCGATTTCGACCTAAGGCCACTGAATAATCTAAGGGGGTATATACTTTTTCTGTTTTTTCCCAAAAGGATTTACTCTTAATTATTTCACGCAATAACAATTTCATATCGCCGCCTGATTCTAAAAAACTATTTTCTAGGTGAGACCTAAGTTTATTATTTTTTGCAGCGGATTCACCCGTATAGTGAGCCACGAATTTTTTGACAATAAACTTTGCTGTGGCTGGATGTGCTGCCAGCATTTCGAGCATCATTAGAATATGATCAAATTTTTGATCCACAGAAGTTACTTTAAAATTAAGACCTAAAATTGATCGCTCTTCGCCATCATTCAAGGACGGTACAAAATAAAAAAAAGATTCATTTCGAATACTGCCACCAGAAAGCCCTGCCTCAGTAGCAGATAACCATCCGTTTAATAAACCTGCCAACTTTGTCACATCCTCTTGAAGATAGCCACCGTTGACACTTAATGTGTGAAGCTCTAATAATTCTCGGGCATAATTTTCATTTAATCTACCAGCATAACTTGTTTGCTGATCTAAGTAATTAATCATGGCAGGACTAAAAGCCGAAGTCAATAATAGGTTTTTAAAACTACCTATGCCTTGTTTCAGAAAGGCTTGGTGTTCTCTAATTTTAATTTGTGGCTGTACTTTATTTATCCAAGTAGAAAAATGATTCTCAGCCCACATAACAAAACGTGCTCGCAAAGGACCTTGGGTTTTAGTTAAATGAACAATCGATTTCAAAGCAGGTACATTATAATCAAAACGATTATTGTAATAGGCGTCTGAAAGTTGCAACGAAGTCAGAACACCTTCATCATTTTCATTTAACGATAATTGCTCTTCAAGCCAGGCATCCTCACCTTTCACTATAATATCAGAAACATCTTGAAGGCCGGCACCATAACCTAATCGTTTTGACAGGTGTACCGCTCGCTCATACAAGTTCATCGCTTCTGATTTATCTTTATTCTCGTATACAACTCGACGACTTTCACCTATATTGCCGGCACTGTCATTAACACGAATCATCAAATCACATTTACCTTTTGGTAACGCATTCTGGGGCAGTACAAAAGAAATTAATCCAAAGCCATTCTGCTGAAATTTTCTCTGGTGATAATTCTTGCCATTGATAAACAGATTCGCTTCAGTAAATTTTCTATCCTCGGATACTCTCACAACTACAATATTATTGCCGGACAAGATCATTCCTTTGGGTGGGTATATAATAGTTACACTGGGAGGACTTCTATCAGGAGATTTTCTTAAACGTTTTAGAATGACTCCTTTTATGAACAATGGCTTTAAGCTGGCTTTATTTTTTTCATTTGACAGTTTTATTTTTACAGATTTTTTTCCTTTTTTTAGATCACCTTTACCAAGTGGGAGATGTCGCCACCAACCAGTCAGTAATTTTTCAGCGGCAGGTTTTTTAAGAGTGAGGTTTCCTTTTACGCTTAACAATCCTGTAAAGGCTTCCTTATGATTGCCTCCTCGACTATTTATCATCACTTCAAACTCGCCTTCAATATCTTCAGGAAGCTCTAATTCAAACTCGGCATTTTCAGTAAATTTAATTTCTTCGCTGTAACGATCTTTATTAATTAAATGTTTCAGCAAAGTGTTTTTCCAACCTTTATCATGCACTCGAAACTCATAGAATAACTTTTCTGTTTTATTTTTAGGTTCTACATCAAAACAGAAAACATCTTGAGTTGTTGAGCTAACGATTCCATTAGCATTTTCAAAACTTGCATATAACTTGATGCTGTTTTTCCCCATTTTCAATTGATCTCGCTCAAGATGAAAAACTGATTCGGATGCTTGCATCGCAGAAACAACTACACCATTGACTTCCAAAGAAACGATGGGTGGTATTTTGTGGTGTTTTTTATCCCAATTAGCGCGGGATGGAATTCGCATATCACTACGAATGACGTTATTATGGAAATTATTCTGAAAGGCAATTTTTAAATGAAGGGACTTATTCATACCTTTGTCATTTACTTTTATTATTTCAAAATTATCGAGATATAGATTTCGGTCAATGCCTTCTTTTACCCAAAAATCATTCATAAATCTCAATGCTATTTGATGGCTCCCTTTTTTTAAATAAATTGGATTGCCAAGAATTACTCTGTGGAAAGAGGAAGCAATTGTTCGGCCCATATCAGAGGGTTCGGTCTCACCATCAATATAGATACCGACGGTTGGGTAAGCACCTCCGGCACGATCACCTCTAGCTCTAACAATAAACTGATAAAAACCATTTTCTGAGATGTCAATGCCGTGGACAGAGACAGGATCCGTTGCATAATTTACGATAAATTTTCCACCACTTGCATCTGGGTTGGAGCCGAGTTTTGGTTCTAGCTTACCCCATTTTTCCAAGCGCTGGTCTAAAGCAATCTGATTTTCACATTCATAGCTTTTATTTTGTTTACTCTTTAAGGTAGATCTATGGATAGTAATGGTATTCGATAAGTCATCATTTACCTTGGCAGAAATATTTACCTCGCCGGCGGGTAATGTATCCATATCAAATGTATAGAATACAATTCTCGTCGGTCCTTCTTCTAAAGGAGAAATTTTTTCTGGCTTAATACTTTTATCATTGACCGTTAGACTTAATAATTTTGATAGTTTATCAAAGTCTAATTTATTGTTTAGCACTTTTACACCAATAGCTATTTTCCCATTTACCACTGCATTTTGAATAGGAGTTATAATTTGAGGAACCCCATCAAAAAAAGAAAATACATTTTTAGATTTTGCAATATTTACAATAATTGATGAAGATCCAATTTTTAAATTCACTTTACCAATTTTTAAAGCCTTGACTCGAATGTAACCTGTCTGATAACTTTTAAGTATTGCTGGCGTGTACAACACTTTCAAAAAATCTTTATTAATGCTGACAGAAAAGTTTTTATTCTCTTTCACTTTTGTTTTTACATAAAATGGAATCACGGACGTCTCGCCATATTCGATAGTTACTTTTTGGGAATAAAAGAAAACCGGATCTGAGCTATCACAAAATAAAGAAACATTAAAATGAATAATAAAAAATAAACTTAATAAAAATAACCGGATCATTGATGGCTCCTAAAAGGCAGGACGTAATCGTAATTTGAAAAGAAGCTTCAAACTTTAAGGGTGATATTGAGGCGTATATAATAGCAGTTTCCGTGGGAATTTAAATCGATACCTAGCCTTCATATTTTTGACAATTGCACTATGAATATTTGTCAGATTAGAATTGAGAACTATGGTGATTTTTAGCATATCTCCTTGTCTATATATAATATATACTTATAAGTATATTATATATTATTAGTACATATGGAGAAAACAATGACAAACAAACACCTTAGTCACAGCGAAATGCTTCAATTGAAGCGGGTCAATACACCAACTATATATAATGGTTGGGAGCAAATCACAAAAAGAGATGCCGCCAAAGAATGTTTTAATTTAGAAGAAACGCATGATTTTATGCCGGAAAAAGGGCCTATGATTGGACGAGCGGTCACTGTTCAAATCAAACCTAGCGATCGAGAATACCTTGATAATAATCGTTCGGCTATGGGAGATTATTATGAATATGTTTCCAAAATAGAGGGGCCAAAAATCATGGTTGTTCAGGACCTAGACAAGCCTAAAACCTACGGATCTTTTTGGGGTGAAGTCAATGCAAATGTTCACCGTCAGATGGGATGTGTCGGAGCTATCATAGATGGTGCCATTCGCGATGTTGATGAAATGAAAAATGCTGGGTTCAAAGCCCTGGCGCAAAGATTGTGTATTGGTCATGCTTGTGCTTACCCAATGAACTGGGGCGAGCCTGTTGAAGTATTTGGATGTGAAGTAAAAACAGGTCAACTAATTCATGCGGATAAACATGGGTTTATCGTGATACCCGAAGAAGATGAATCTCAAATATTGGAAGCATCTATGCTCATGGATCAATATGAATGCGAAACTGTTATTCAAACGGCCAGATCGAATAATTGCACCGATTACATCCGTTTTATTGAACAAATAAGGGCTGCTGGAAAAGAGTTTAATTCTAAAGCTCAAGAAAAATTCAATCACGGTGGTGAGTGGTGAGCCGGTGGTGGTATAGCGAATTTTTTAATCACCTTAATATTTTAAATATGCCCTACCAACATATCGAAACTTTTATCTGCAATTAATTTTTAAATTTGTGAGCGAGGCGCTCACATCCCCGGCAAAAATTGTGAGCGAAGCTCGCGGTACTATAAAAAGCTGGAAGCTTTCTTTACTTTAATGGTAAATTTCCCTCAACAGATTGCTGAATTAAGGTATAATTCTTGCTCGATAAAAGTACCTTGGCAAAATTATTAATTATTATTTTAAAAGAAGAAACATGAGCGAAAGTGAATTTTTAGAACCTGGCATTGAAGACACACCACTAGAAAAAGTTCGGCACTCAACTGCCCATATCATGGCACAAGCCATTTTAAGATTGTGGCCTAACACCCAATTAGCTTTTGGTCCAACAATAGAAAATGGATTCTACTACGATTTAAAAATTGAAGATTATCAAATATCGATGGACGATTTTGAAAAAATAGAATTAGAGATGAAAAAAGTCATCAAAGAAAATTTGAAATTTGAAAGATCCGAAATGAGTCATGCTGATGCTCTAGAGTATTTCAAAGAAAGAAATCAACCATTCAAAATTGATCAGATAGAAAAATTAAATTTAAAATCATATTCAATATATAAACAAGGTGACTTTACTGATTTATGTTCGGGCCCACATGTGAACTACACAAAAAAATGCAAACATTTCAAGTTGCTAAATTTAAGTGGTGCTTATTTTAGAGCCGATACAAACAACCCACAGTTACAAAGAATTTATGGTACCTCTTGGGACAGCAAAGAAAATCTTGTAAAACATTTATTTCAACTTGAAGAAGCCAAAAAAAGAGATCACCGAAAACTTGGGCAAGCGCTAGAACTATTTGAATTTCATGAAGAAGCACCTGGCTGTGTTTTTTGGCAACCCAACGGCACAACTCTTTATGAAAAGCTTTCTGAAAAAAGTAAAGTTTTTCACATCAAATGTGGCTACCAAGAAGTCAGAACACCCATCATGTTTAATAAAAAGCTATGGGAAAAATCAGGCCACTGGGAACACTACAAAGATGATATGTTTATCATCAATGACATGGATGAAGTCAGCGAAGGTAGAGATGGTACTGAAGGTCCTAACACGATGAGCTTAAAACCTATGAACTGCCCTTCGCATATGCTCATGTATAAAAATAAGAAGAGAAGTTATAAAGAATTGCCGATTCGTTTTCATGACAAAGGTGTTTTACACCGCAATGAATTGTCAGGGGCATTATCTGGCTTAACAAGAGTAAGACAATTTTGCCAAGATGACGCGCATTTATTTGTTCGCAATTCACAAATTGAGGAAGAAGTCAATAAAGTTTTAGCAATGATTAAAAGCATCTATTCTGCCTTTGATATGCCTTTCAAGTTTTATTTGAGTACGAGAAATCCAAATAAATTTATGGGTGAAATTGAAGTATGGGATAAAGCCGAAAAGGCGTTAGAAGATGTTTTGAAACAAGGGGGGTTTGAATATGAGATCACTCCAAATGACGCGGCCTTTTATGGACCTAAAATAGATTGTATTGTTTACGACTCATTAGGTCGAGGGCATCAATGTGCGACAACTCAATTAGATTTTCAACTACCAATCAATTTTGATTTAACTTATGTCGATGAAGCAAGTAATGATGTTAGACCTGTTGTCATTCACAGAGCCATATACGGATCTTTCGAAAGATTTATTGGTATTTTAATCGAGCACTATGCGGGAAATTTCCCGACTTGGTTGGCACCTGTTCAAGTTAAAGTCTTACCCATCTCTGAAAAAGTTCATGAATACGCCAATAAAGTTCAAGAAGAACTAATCAATATTGATATACGTTCTGAAGTTGATAGTCGTAGCGAGACCATCAATATGAAAATTAGAGAAAATAAAATGAAGAAGATTCCTTACTTATTAGTCTTAGGCGGAAAAGAAGAAGAAGCCCAAACAGTTACTTTTAGAAGCCGTGAAGATGATTCACAGCAAACTATAAGTTTAGAGGAATTCAAAAATAAAATTGCAAAAGAGAACGAATTCTCTTTTTAAGTATTTAAATTTGAATTGTATAGCCTAATCATTCACTAAAGGCTCCAGTTAAAATGATAAGAACAAAATTTTTCTTAATAGGATTTTTACTTTTCTCCTTTTTCATCGCCACTTCAGATGAAAAAGTAAAAGACATTAAACCTAAAAAAAGTGAGCTGCTAGAAGCATTAGAAAAGCATGTGAAAACGCTTTCTTCAGAAGAATATGAAGGGCGTGCCGCCAACGCAAAAGGCATCGAGCTGGCAGCTGATTATATCATCCAAGAATTCAAGAAGGCGGGTATCCAACCTTTACCACAAACTAAAAAATACCGACAAGAATTTGAAATTGTAAATAGTCTACAACTTCTAAATAATTCGACATTTGAATTTATCAATACCACAACTCAAATAAAAACACCGATTACAATAAAACGTCAGGCTATTTTTCTTGGTGAAAACGTGAATTTAAAAGACAAAGAAATTATTTTCATTGGCTATGGGATCACAAAAGAAAATTACGATGATTACGCTGGGGTAGACGTAAAAGACAAAGTTGTATTAATGCTACGATATGAACCAGAGGAAACCACAGCAGAAAGCTACAGTGCCTCGAAGCACGCGTGGCTAAGAACTAAATATAARTTAGCGATCAAACATGKAGTAGCCGCTATCCTCTTTATAAACTCACCCAATGGCATAAGAACCAAAGACAAGGATTCCTTTTTATCATTGAGAACTGGCCGATCATTAAAACGTGACCTCGCTAAAATGCCCATGATTCAATTTGAAAAATCATTGATCACACTTATAGAGGAACAAACAAAACTTTCTTTTGCTGACATCCAAGAAAAAATAGATGAAAAAAAGAAACCAAACTCCTTTTCCATCAAAGGAATTAAAATAAATATAAACGTCGGAGTACAGCATAAATCTTTTAAAACAAATAACGTCATCGGGTTCATACCTGGGTCTGACAAAACTCTATCAAAAGAATCTATTGTCGTTGGAGCACACTTTGATCATATTGGCTTTGGACACTTCGGAAGCCGTCTAGGCAAAGCGGGCAATGGTAAGCTTCACCCGGGAGCAGACGATAATGCATCTGGTACTGCAGCCGTCATTGAAGCCGCTAGATATCTACAGAAAAATAAGATCCAATTAAAAAGAAATATTATTTTTATTTTATTTTCTGCTGAAGAAATGGGTTTGTTCGGGTCAAAATACTGTGTTACAAGCGAAGAAATTAAAAGCCTGAACGTCGTTGCAATGGTCAACTTAGACATGGTTGGAAACTATAATGCAAAACAAACATTAAGAATCAATGGTATTTCATCATCCAAAGTTTTCAAACCCCTACTGAACAAATCCAATTTATCAGAATTAAAAATAACCTACTCTTTATATTCACCGCATAATGGACAAACTGATCATCAAAGTTTTTTTTTAGAGAAGATACCTGCAATGGCTTTTTTTACAGGTTTCACTAAAAATTATCATGGACCTACAGATACATATGAGCATATTAACTTTGATGGATTAGAAAAGATCGCCACGGTTCTTAATCAATTCCTCAAAAACATCTCCACCTACAATTCAGCTATAGAATTTAATACTACACACCAATTTAATAAAAAAGCTTCCTTTAGAAATATTCATTTCAATCGCTCCAAAAAAGCACCTATTATTAAAAGAATCACAAAAAACTCGCCAGAAGAAAAGGCCGGTTTAAAACCTAACGATATTGTATTAGAGATCGACTACATTAAGATTAATTTTTTTGGTGAGTATTATTCGATCTTGCGAGACAGGGCCATTGGTGAAACATTGCAAATTAAAGTAAAAAGAAAAATTCCTGTAAAAGTTGAATTAGAAAAGCCAGAAGACGAAAAGAAGAAAAAAGTACCGCAATATAAGGAACTGGAGTTATTTATTAACCTATGAGTTACGATTTCGATACCGTTATCAACCGACACAACACGGGTAGCTTGAAATGGGATTACTTCAAAGACCCAGATGTTATCTCTATGTGGGTTGCGGATATGGATTTCAAAGTTGCCTCACCAATATTAGAAGCATTACACAAAGAAATTGACTTTGGGGTACTGGGGTATTCGCAACCTCAAGAAAAATTAAATGAACTAATCATTGAAAGAATCTCTAATAATTTTAATTGGGAAATAAATAAAGACTGGATAGTTTGGTTGCCCGGATTAGTCCCTGCCTTAAACGCGGCATGTCGTGGGGTTGGCAACGATGGACATAAAGTATTAACGATAACCCCCATTTATCCTCCTTTTTTAACAGCTCCGCGACTCTCTCGCAGAAAACGAGAAGTCATCTCACTAAAAAGAAACCAACAAAAATGGGAATTAGATTTTGAAGAGTTTGAAAAACAATGTGCTGATGGCGTGAAGCTTTTACTCTTGTGTAATCCTCACAATCCTGTTGGCAAAGTTTACACCAAAGATGAATTAGAAAATATTTTTCTTATTTGTGATCGTTATGATATAGTTGTTTGCTCAGATGAGATTCACTGTGATTTAATTTTAAACGATGAATTAAATCATATTCCTTATGCTTCAATTCATAAAAATGCTGAGAAGAATTCAATTACTTTAATGGCTCCGAGTAAAACATTTAATATCCCCGGATTAAATTGTGCTTACGCTATTATCCCTGATAAAGAAATAAGAGACGAGTTCAATAAAAGCAAAGAAGGAATCATCCCCTATGCCACTGGGCTGGGGTATTCGGCCTGCTATGCTGCTTATAAAGAATGTCATGCTTGGCGGCAAGAGCTACTTGTTTATTTAAATGGTAATTTATCTTTACTACAGGAAACCGTAAATAGCTTAGAAAATGTTTCTATGATTCCACCTGAAGCAACTTACTTGGCCTGGGTAAATATTAGCAAACTTCAAATTGAAAACCCGATGGAAACATTTGCTTCTTACGGACTAGGTATTTCTCCCGGAAAATGGTTTCAAGATAAAGATTATATTCGAATTAATTTTGGTACTAGCAAAAGTCAAATGGAAAAAGCTATGGACAGATTTCGCAAGGCTGTTAACGAAATTTAATTTGAAAATATTGAGGGGTTACCCTTGCACTTCGTAAGAATTTCAGCACCATTATTATTGATTAACAAAGTATGTTCCCATTGAGCAGATAACAAGCTGTCTTTTGTTCGCACTGTCCAGCCATCTTTTCGGTCTAATACAGTTAAATGAGTACCTTCATTGATCATAGGTTCCACCGTAAAACACATACCCGGCTCTACAATAAAAGCCATACTTTCGGCAGTTTTAAAATGAGGTACCGATGGCTCTTGATGAAATTTTCTTCCGATTCCGTGACCTTGATAATCTCTAACGACTCCATACCCTAATGGTTTTGCAACGGCCTCAATAGCTATCCCTACATTTGCCATGGGCTCACCAGGTCTAATAGCTTCAATGCCTTTCATCATAGACTCATAGGCTACTTCGCAAAGTGTTTTTGCTTTTTCAGATACGTTTCCAATCAAAAACATTTCTGATTGATCACCAAACCAACCATCGACAACTGTAGTCAAATCAATGTTGACGATGTCGCCATCTTTTAAAATATAATCATCTGGAATTCCATGGCAAATAACTTCGTTTACACTTGTGCACAATGTTTTCGGAAATCCATGGTAGCCCAAACAAGCCGGTATGTGATTATGATCAAGAGTATACTTATGAACTAACGTATCAATCTCGTTGGTAGAAACACCGACATCTATTTTATCTCTAAGGTAGTCCATTAATTGAGAATTAAATGCACAAGCATCGCGCATCTTGCCCTGGTCATTAGAACTTAAACATAAATGATTATTTTTTGAAGCTTTAGGAGAAACATCTGTCGAAGAAGTTTTATTCAGATCTTCTTTCATATGGCACTTTTTATATTTCAAATCGCTACCGCACCAGCAAGGATCATTTCTAGAAAGCGTATTATTCAATTCTCATCCTTTGATCTGACAGATGAAACCTTACTTATAATTGAACCATCTTTTAATATTGTTTCAACTTGTTGGCCTTCTTCAATATTATTTATACTAGAAATTAAATTTCCCTCGGGATTCTTGGTGATACTATACCCTCGATCAATTGTTTTTAAAGGGCTTAACAATTCTAGTTCTTTTCCAAAAAGTCCCAATTGTTTTCGATTATCAGAAATGGAAGTCTCCACTATTTTTTTTAATTTCTGCATATTATTTCTTAATTCTGTATCGGAATGTTTTAAATGAAACTGCAACTCTGTCGACGCAAGTTTTAATTTAACTTTAAGACGACTAACTTCTTGATCGGCTTTATTAAAATTATCAAAAGAAGCTTTCTTTAAACGACTTCCTAAATGATCGACATGAATAATATATTTTTCAAATCTTCTTATAATATTTTCATGAGAAAAGAATCTTTTATAGCCCTTGATTGCACTCTGGACACTTTCTATTTCAGCTTCAACCATTTGATGTAAGTGGTTTTGGAGTGAACTTAAATTTGATTTTAGCTCCGATAAATCGGGAACACATAGGGTTGCCGCATGCGTTGGTGTCATGGCTTTTTCGTCAGCAACATAATCAGAAATAGAAACATCAATTTCATGCCCAACGGCTGAAACAATCGGTATATCTGAATGATGAATCGCTCTAGCAACAATCTCTTCATTGAATGCCCATAAGTCTTCCATGCTTCCGCCACCACGACCGATGACAATAACATCGACATCATTCAAATGATTTAGCTTTCCAATGGCCGAGGCGATGCCAATGGCACTTCCTTCCCCTTGAACTTTAACAGGAATTAATTTCACATTTACAATAGGACAGCGATCTTTAATGGCTGTTATAAAATCTTTAACGGCGGCACCAGTTAATGAAGTGACTAACCCAATCGTTGTGGGTAAAAAAGGAAGTTCTTTTTTAAGGCCTTCATCAAATAAACCTTCGTCCTTCAATTTAATTTTTAATTGATCAAAGGCTAATTTTAAACTACCAATCCCTTTTGGTTCAACTGACTGACAAATGATTTGATAATTTCCACGCTGATTATATACGGTTACATGACCGCGGACAACTAACTCTAAACCATCTTTAAAATCAAACTTTATTCGGGAAGCATTGCTCTTAAAAATGACTATGCTGATTTGAGCACCTTTATCTTTTAAGGTGGCATAGATATGGCCGGAAAATGGTTTTGAAACATTAGAAACTTCACCTTCAACCCACACTGATTTAAAACTTCTTTCCAAATTATATTTTATGGAGTCCGTTAATTCTGAGACGGATATAGCTTTATCTTCTCTTTTTGAAGAGGGAGATTCTTTTCTGTGATCTATTTCGTCTTTTAAAGTCTGGAAGAGTTTTAAGTTACCAGCTCTATTCTTCATTTAGAGAATCTTCTTCAAGACGGGAAAAATATTTTACGAGCAAGACAGTATTGCCATTTTCGTTATAAATAACTTCATCCATAATCTGTCGCACAGAAGACATCCCCCACCCACCGGCTCTTTTGCCAGCATCCATTCTTCGCTGAATTGCTCCGATTGGATCTTTCATAGGATCCTCAACTTCTTTCAAAGAAAAGCCACTACCTTCATCAGTAATTTTAATGATGAGACGATCATCAAATAAAACACTTGCAACATTTATTTTTTTACTCGAATCTTTTAAATTGCCATGCTCCCATGCATTATCTATCATTTCTCTAAAACAATATTCAAGTTTAAAAACAGCCTCCTGGGGAATATTAGATTTTTTCAGAACTTTTGTAATGTAAGTCGCAACTTCTTTGACATATTGCGTTTCGTTGTTTAGTTCCAATTCAATCCAATCCTCAACAAATTCGTTTTTTCGAATTGAATGAATTAATTCAAGCTTACGCTCCAAAGAACTTTTTATGAAGGCCGGTGATTCATCAATTGAAACAACAGTGTCCATTCCACAACTCAACACATCAAATTCATCTAACACGGTATCTTTATCTGTTAAAAGTAAAATTGGAACCTGGCGCTCTTTATCAATTTCTCTGACTTTTTCACAAAACACTGAGAGGTCCACATCTTCAATATGCTCATCAAGCAACAAACAGGAGTCTTCCCCTTCAATCCAAAATTGATCTTCGAAGTCATCCTCATTAATAATTTCTAATTCCCAACCGCAATGTATCCCAACATCTTGAAGTTTTCCTTGTAACGAATCTCTTACAAATGCGTATATTTTCATTGGGGCACCTCAATAAATTCATAATTATCGTCATCAATTTTTAAAACCTTGGCAACTTCATCAAAGGCAGGGCAGAAAATAATGACTGATCTCTTCGTTTTACGAATTACCTCTTGGTGATAATGGCCTAATATCATGGTAAAGTCATTTGGGTCATCAATGTTTTTTGGCAAAGGATAACTTTTAAAATTACCGCCTTTACTGGAATTCCTTAAACGTTTTGCAACATAAAGAGAAACCCATTTAGGAGCAATTCTAGATAACCAACAAATGACACCAGATCTAATAAATTTACGATAGCGCTGATATCCAACATCATCAAAAAATTGATCTCCATGAGTTATTATTAATTTCTTTTCATGTATCACATAAACATCATCATCAATTAGGGTAACTCCGGTTTCTTTTTTAAACGTTTCACCAAGTAAAAAATCTCTATTACCCTTTAATACAAATATCGGCAAACCATCTTCTGTAGCTTTCTTTAAGCCTTCAACAAATCGGCGACAACCTTCAGGAATATAATTTTTCTTTTCAATCCAAAAATTAAACAAATCACCATTTAAGAATAATTTCGCATTCCACTCTTTGGCCATTTTCAATAAATTTAAAAATGGCTGCAATACATCCTCATGACCTGTTCCAAAATGAAAATCGCTAGCAATAAAAATTGGGAAAGACAATATTAGATCCCCTGCATAATTCTGGTTGCAAGAAATTCAGGCAACCCAGCTTGTAATATTTGGTTTGAAGTAATCGTGATATCATATTTAATACGTACATATGTTACTTGTTTACCATCAAAAATTGCATAACATGATCTAGAATCTTTGTCTCTAGGTTGGCCTACAGAACCCACACAAACATAAGCCTTTTCGCCCGCTAACTGAAAGGTGTCCATGCCTTCATGAGGATGAATCACGCCATATTCAGTGCCCAAAAATGGTTTGTGGTTATGTCCAACAAAGCAAGTATCAAAACCTTTAAAGTCTTCTCTAATGGTTTCGATCAATTTCATATAACCTTCATGGCCTGATTCGGCAACATCGCGAACATAATCCATCAATGGATTTCTAACTGAACCATGAACATATAATTGTGGCGCAATTAATTTCCCTGGCTTCAATTCACTGACAAAATCCATTTCAGAATCTGACAGTTCTTTTCGTGCATGATAAATGCCTTCAACAGCAATAGAGTTAAAATACATTTCTACGTCATTGAATAGACCCCACTCATGATTTCCTTGTAAAATCAAATCAAATTTATCCATGGCTATTCTTAAACATTCTGCCGGTTTTGGACCATAACCAACGATATCACCCAAACAATAAATTTTATCAATATTACGATCCTCTATATCAGCCATTACAGCTTCAAGAGCTTCTAAATTACCATGGATATCAGAAACAATTGCAATTTTCATAATTATTTTTCCACCTTAATATTGTTAATTATTTTTTCCAATTTCCCGGTAGGAATGGGTTTTGGTAAAGTAAATAAACCATGCTCATTCAGAGTAATAAACTTAAGCGAGCTCAAAACATAAATGTCATTTTTATTATATTTCGGGAAAACATTCATTTGGCCTTCTATGACAGCACAGATCATCTCGGTATCTGTTTTTTCAAAAATTACTTTAGAACCACTATCTATTCTAATTATACCCTGGGCAACAATTACATTGACCTGAGTATGCGCATGTATCATCACGCTACCCTCAAGAACATTTAAAAACATGCTTCTCTTGACACTGGTATTTAATGGACCGATAAATTTTACTCTTGAATTTGTTCCTAATGACAGCTCAGTTCCTCTCACTCTCAATACCGCTTTATCCGTTTTCAAAGTAAAGACTTCATCACCTTCAGATAACAAGTCACCTTTGGAAACAAATTTTGATTTATTTTTTCTAATTACTTTTTTAACAAATCCAGACGTCGTAACTATTTCAGCAAACTTTTTAAATGAAACCACTTTACGTTTATTTTTATTTACCCGACCAGCATGTTTATGCATAAGCCATTTTTCTCTATCAACTCTAGTTACATTTTCAGGTGACATGATTTTTTCTAAGTTCACCTTTTTTGTTTCGGTATTATCTTCAATTGGAATATTAAGTCTTCTAGCTTCACTTTTAACAATGGATTCAGAATCTTTGTTTTCATATTTTTCGCGTAACTTCTTAATTCTCTCAAGAACTTTCGCGGATTCAGCTCGATAGGATTCATTTCTAACTTCTTCCCTCTTGCCAAATTTTTTGATTACTACCTTTTCTTCTACAGTTATTCCTTTATCTACTTTTTTCTTTTCTTTTTCTTTATTAGAAACAACTACTTCTTTTGTTGGTTTATCTGAAACAGGCTTATCTACGTTGGAAACTTCTTTATCTATTTTTTCCAATGTTTCTTGTCTAAGCTTTTTTTCTTTTGAGATCTTAGAATCATCAAAAATCAATTCCGTTTTTTTGGATTCGACTTTTTTACTAGAACTATTAGAAACTAAGGCGGCTTCGTCCTTTTCCCGTTTTTTTCTTTCTTTAGCCAGCACCTTTTTCTTTCTTTTTTCAGCAGCTTTTTCATCTTTTATTTTTTCCAAGCGATCTTTTTCAATTTTTGCTAAACGCTTTTTCTCATCAGCTTCTTTTTTCTTTATTAAATCTTCAAGGTCTTTCTTATTTTTTGCTTCAATTTTTGCTAACCTTTTTTTCTCTTTTTCTTTTTGTCTTTGTTCATCACGTTCTTTTTTAGCTTTATTTCTTTTTAATTTATCAGCATCTTCTTTTAAAGTTTTTTCTGCATCGGCTATTTTCTTAGCATTTGCTTTCTCCATCTGTTTTTGTCTCTCTATTTCATCTTCAATCTTTTCTTTTTCTAATTTCGCCAGTTTAGCCGCTTCTTTCTTTTTTGTTTTTTCAGCATCAGCTTTTGATTTAGCTATTTTATCGGCCTCTTTTTTCTTACTTTTTTCTGCAGCCACTTTTGCTTTAGCCAACCTTCGTTCTTCTGCATTTTTCGCCTTAGCGATGTCTGCATCAGATTGTTTTGGCTGAACCTTTTTACTTTTCTCAGGCTTCACTTTCTTTTCAGCTAACATCGCTAAACGGGCTTTTTCTTGATCAGCCTTAAGATCGTCTGTTTTCTTTTTTGTTTTATCAGCGGCGGCTTTATCTTTAGCCAATCTCTTCTTATCAGCTTTTGCTTTTTTACTGGCAAGACCTGCTAGACGTTTATCTTCTTTTTTCTTGGCTTTTTCAGCAGCAAGCTTCTCATCCGCAATCTTTTCTGCAGCCGCTTTTTTGCGCTTTTCTTCTTTAGCATTGGCTCTTGCTAATTTCTTATCGGCAGCTTTCTTGCGCTTGGCTTCATCCTTAGTTTTTTTAACAATTAAGTCCGCTTGCTTTTTGGATTCTTTCTTTTTTGCTTTTTCTATGGCGACTAATTCTTTTGCTTTAAGGTCTGCTTGTTCTTTCTTCTCTTCTTCCGCTTGTTCTTTTTTATATGCTTCTAGTTTGGCCAAACGGAGCATTTCTTTTTTCTTAGTTTTCTCAGAAGCGATTTTTTCATCTGCTCTCTGTTCTGCCGCTGCTTTTTTGCGCTTTTCTTCTTTAGCTTTAGCTCTTGCTAATTTTTTATCGGCTGCTTTTTTTCGTTTGGCATCAGCCTTTGCTTTTTTGGCAAGCTGATCTGTTTGCTTTTTGGCTTTATCAGCTGCAAGTTTATCTTCTGCTTTTTTCTTGGCTTCTGATTTTGATACTTCTTTCGGCTTGAGCTCGCCTTGTTCTTTTTTATCTTTTTCTACCTTAGCTAAGCGAAGCATTTCTTTTTTCTTCGCTTTCTCCAAAGCGATTTTTTGTTCTGCTCGTTCTTCGGCCTCTACTTTTTTGCGCTTTTCTTCTTTAGCCTTGACTCTTGCTAATTTTTTATCGGCTGCTTTTTTTCGTTTGGCATCAGCCTTTGCTTTTTTGGCTAACAAACCGGCTTGCTTTTTGGCTTTTTTCTTTTTGGCTTTTTCAGCTGCAAGTATCTCTTCTGCTTTTCTCTCAGTTTCTGCTTGCTTATTAGCTTGTTCTTTAGCTTTGGCTTTTGTTAATTCTTTTTCTGCTACTTTTTTATTTTCTGCTACTTTCTCTTGTTTTTCCTTTTCTAACTTAGCTAAACGGAGCATTGCTTTTTTCTTGGCTTTCTCGACCGCAATTTTCTCATCGGCTTTTTTATCCTGCTCGGCTTTTTTGCGTTTATCTTCTTTTGCTTTAGCTCTTGCTATTTTTTTATCGGCAACTTTCTTGCGCTTAGCATCTTCTTGAACTTTCTTAGCTTGCATATCGGCTTGCTTTTTGGCCTCGGTATTTTTGGCTTCTTGAATGGCTAATAATTCTTTTGCTTTATTATCAGCTTGCGCCTTTTTATTCGCTTCACCTTTTTCCTTTTTATCTTTTTCTAATTGGGCTAAACGAAAGGCTGCTTTTTTCTTGGCTTTATTGGCGGCGATTTGTTCTTCAGCTTTTTTGTCAGCTTCTACTTTTTTGCGTTTATCTTCTTTTACTTTAGCTCTTGCCAATTTTCTATCGGCAGCTTTCTTACGCTTCGCATCTGCTTTAGTTTTCTTAGCTAGCTTATCTGCTTGCTTTTTTGCTTCGGCCTTTTTGGCTTTTTCAATCGCGACCAACTCTTTAGCTTTTTGGTCAGCTTGTGCTTTTTTATTCGCTTCGCCTTTTTCTTTTTTATCTTTTTCTGCTTGGGCTAAACGTAATACTTCTTTTTTCTTGGCCTTCATGGCTGCAATTTGTTCGTCAGCTTTTTTTGCTGCTTCAGCTTTTTGGCGCTTATCTTCTTTAATTTTTGCTTTTGCTAATTTTCTATCGGCCGCTTTCTTACGCTTCGCATCTGCTTTAGCTTTCTTAGCTTGCATATCAGCTTGTTTTTTGGCTTTGACTTTTTTTGCTTCTTCAAGAGCTAACACTTCTTTAGCTTTTTGGTCCGCTTGTGCTTTTTTTTCTGCTTCAGCTTTTTCTTTTTTATCCTTTTCTAATTGAGCTAAACGCAAGGCTGCTTTTTTCTTGGCTTTATCGGCAGCAACTAGCTCTTCAGCTTTTTTGTCAGCCTCGGCTTTTTTATGTTTTTCTTCTTTTGCTTTAGCTTTTGCTAACTTTCTGTCTGCAGCTTTCTTACGCTTCGCATCTGCTTTAGCTTTCTTAGCTTGCACATCTGCTTGCTTTTTGGCTTCTGCTTTTTTGGCTTTCTCAACGGCCAACAGTTCTTTTGCTTTACGATCGACTTCGGCTTTTTTATCCTCTTCAGCTTTTTCTTTTTTACCTTTTTCTAATTGGGCCGAACGCAAGGCTGCTTTTTTCTTGGCTTTATCGGCGGCAACTTTTTCTTCGGCTTTTTTATTGGCGTCGTCTATTTTGCGTTTTTCTTCTTTAGCTTTAAGATCAACTTGCGCTCTTTTTTCTTCTTCGGCTTTTCCTTTTTTATCATTCTCTAGTTGTGCTAAACGCAAGGCTTCCTTTTTCTTAGCTTTATCAGCGGCGATTTTATCTTTTGCATTTTTGTCAGCTTCGGCTTTTTTACGCTTTGCTTCTTTTGTTTTCGCTTTGGCTAATTCTTTTTCAGCCGTTTTTTTCCGTTTTGCTTCCTCTTTAGCTTTTTTAACAACTAGTGCGGCATCAAGCTTAGCTTTCTTTTTTCTTGCTTTCTCAGCAGACGCAAGCTCCTTAGCTTTTTTATCTTCATCAGATTTTTTCTTTTCGGCTGCGACTTTATTTCTTTTTGCTTCCTCTTTTTTTGCTTTTTTAATTTTATCTGATTCATTGGCTAATTTTTTAGCTTGCTCGCCTTTATTTTTTTCTTTTTCTTTTTTGGCTTCTTTTGCTTTTCGCTCTTCTTCTTTCTTTTTGCTTTTAGCTAATTTTTCTGCTGCCTTAGCATTCTTCTTTTCTTCAGCTGCCTTTTCCTTATTTCGTTCTTTATCTTTTCTCTTTTGCTCTTTTTCAGCAGCTACTTTATCACGGGCTTCTTTTTCCTGACGTTTTTTTTCTGCTTTTTTCTTTTCCTCTGCTTTTTTTCTAGCTTCTTTTAATAGCTTTTCTCTAGCTTTCTTTTTCTCAATTAATTCTTTTTTAATTTTCTCAAGATCCATTGGCTCATCTTCTGACCAACCCATATTAAATAGAAATAATGCTGAAATTAATAAAATTAAAAATGACTTCTTTTTAAACATTTTTTTATTCCTTCAAAAACCGGCTTCTGTTAAAAATTCTTTTGATATACCCTGTACGTTTTCATTCTTTTGAACATACTTTGCCAGCACGTCCGTTTCTATATTTACCTTCGACCCATTAGATTTTAAATTCAGGGTGGTGTGTTTCAAAGTATGAGGGACTATTGTGACATTAAAGGTATCGTTAATAATGTCTATTATTGTTAAACTAATTCCATCCACAGTGATGCTGCCTTTTGAAACAACCTGATTTACATATTCCGTAGGGATCTTTATATATATAAGACAATCATCTCCACTTTTCTTTATATCTACTATCTCACCAATGCTGTCCACATGCCCTGTTACAAAATGGCCATCTACCCTAGCACCGACCACCAAACTTCTTTCAGTATTTACCTTGTCCCCTTTTTGCAAAGACCCTAAGTTTGTTCTTTTTAAGGATTCCAAACTTATATCAAAGTCAAAGGTATCTGTCGCTTCAATTCTACTAACAGTCATGCAAGCTCCATTTAATGCAATACTTTCACCCAGTTTCACATCGTCGGTCAATGAAATTTTTATTCTTAATCGACTACAATCATTTTTCTTTTCAACTTTTATTACTTCTCCAATATTGCCAATAATTCCAGTAAACATTTAAGGCTGTCCTTGAAATTGTTTTTCAGGATTTAAATGAGTCAGCATTTTCTTCATAACATCTTCAGCATTGATTTTACTCGAATCGATTTCGATAGCATCAATGGCTTTTTTAAGGGGGGCTATCTCTCTAGTTGAATCTTTTTGATCGCGCATTTTAATCTCTTCCAATATTTTGGCTTCATCAATATTCATTTCACCATTATGCTTAAGCTCAAGGTACCGACGTCTTGCTCTAACACTCGGGTCAGCGATTAAAAAAAACTTATAGTTAGCTTCTGGGAAAACAATCGTTCCAATATCTCGCCCCTCCATGACCAAAGAAAAGTTCTTCGAGAAACCTCTTTGCAAAACAACCAAGGAATCTCGAACTTCTTTTAATGCAGATATTTTAGAAAGGATTGTGTAGATGCGTGGCTTACGAATTAACTCTGTTACATCAACACCATTTAAAAAAACAATTCTGTTATTCTGATCGTCGTGAAAACTGATTGAAATATTTTTGAGCGCTAATCTCACCTCAGCATTATTTTCAATATCAATATTGTTGTCAAGAAAGTAGAGCGCAACAGCTCTATACATGGCACCAGAGTCGACATATAAATAGTTCAAAACTAAGGCAAGGCCTTTAGCTATCGTACTTTTACCGGCACCAGCAGGCCCATCTATTGCAACAATGATTCCATCACTGTTATAATGACAGTGGGGCTTCGTCATACAAACGACCTTCCCGATGGCAAACTATCAACGCATCAACAACTTTTCCATCAAACTCGATATTACTCAAGTCTTTAAAAGACATCAGCGCATCCTTAATAGAAAGTCCTTCGCCGCCAAGACCACCCCATGTTAATAAATGATCCAGCTTGTTTGCAATCGAAATAATTCTAGATAATAATGGGATATCTTCTTCAGACATTGAGTTTGGTCCACTACCATCCCATTTTTCATGGACGGCTTTAACTATTGGCAAAATAAACTCAAGCTCCTTAATATCTTTAAGAATAACTTCTGCATGTTGAATAGACTCTCTATTTTTTTTCTCTTGCTCAATTTCAAGATCTGGCATTGAAATTTTACCGACATCATGCAAAAGAGCGGCGTACTTTAAAGAGTGCATGTCAGCGTCTGAAACTTCCAATTGTCTTGCTATAGCAACGCTATAACCATAAACTCTTTCGGAATGTCCTTTGCTTTTTGAATCTCTCATTTCACTAGCTTTAATTAGCATTTTAATAACGTCTGTAAAAAACTGATTTTGTTTTTCACTATTCATTAGAGTTTCGATAGCAATACCAATTTGAAATGCCATAGATGTTGCTAATTGCAGATGCTCCTCTTTAAATGAAAATTCTATTTCAGAAGAGCTAAAATATAAAACTCCAGATACATGCTTCATAGATAATAGTGGCACACACAGGACACTATGAATTTTATTCAAAATAATGCTATCGCGACCATTAAATCTAGCATCACTCATTGCATCAGAAGTTAAAATTGCTCTGTTTTCAGAAATGGCTCTTTTTATAATTGTTCGACTAATTGATTTTTGTTTTCTTGGCTCTTTTTCTTTTCTAGCCCTCGGTACTAATTTTCCCGTTTTATCTTTGATAAAAATATAAACATTTTCAGCAGGAATTACATTTGCCACTAAATTTAAAATTTCGTTTAATAATTTATTTGGCTTAACGCTTGTAATAAGTTTGCCCAATTTATAAATAATTTGTAATTGCTGAGCCGCTTCAACATCCACCAAGCCTTCCAGCTCACCTTCCGTATTTATTTTAAGCTCCATGGTTGTGGAGAGGTCAACTTCATTATTGAATTCTAATTCGCTATTGTCATTCGCCGATTTCACGCCACTTTCAAATACAAGGACAGTATTGCCTAAATGAATTCGATCTCCTTCACGCAATAATTCTTCTGTTATTTCTTCGTCATTAACAAAAGTTCCATTTCGGCTACCCAAATCTCTAATGAAATACATTTCACCTATTTTAAAAACTTCAGAATGCTCACGACTACAACCGGCATCTTTTAATTGTATTCCCGCGGTTCCATCACGACCAAGAGTCATGTTATTTTCAGATATTATGAAAGTTCTATTTTTGTCATTTCCACTTTTTACTCTTAATTGAGGCATAGCTACTTGAGCTCCTTTTGATGGTTTTCAATTTGAAAAGATAATCCTTCTATTATAATGTTTAAAGATACACCGTCAATAATATGAAAACTGGAGCCTATAATGGGTAATCTAGCACAAGCGCCTAATTTTCGCACACTCAAAAGTGATTAATAATCACATTCAATTTTGGTATAACTATATTTAGTGGTGATTAAATAATATTTACACACTATCCAATTTATTCATGCTAAAGATAAATTAAGTTCTTTTTATAAATGTATTAAAAAAGGTGGGTTTCGGGTAAAAAATATAATATAAAAATTTAAAATAATTTCGAATTCGCTTAAGTTGATGATTAAAAAATTAGCCGCTTGCCGTTCAATAATGAACACGGAACATTAGTAGGTGTTATTTTTCTTCGCCATCAAAAAAGTCCAACTTTTCTACTTGCCTCATTATCGAAGTTTGACTATGTCGTTTTCTTACGGAGCCTGATTTTTGTGCAAGTTCTTTGCCACCTGGTATACCTTTTTCTTTTGCTAATTTGCCTAGTCCAATACCTAATTGGATCCAAGCCTTATTGTCAATCTCAATGGTACCAACTAGATATTTATTAACTTCTTCTAATGTAAGATGACATGTTGTCGCAAGGATATCGGGAGCAGTATTAATCTGAATTAATTTATCGTTAATGTAACGCAGTCTTTCTTCAGGAGAAAACTTTTTTGCCATTTTCAAGAATCCTTAAACACATTTAATTTCGCAGGTCTTTTATTTGACCCTTCATGAAAGGCATAGCTACCTAGAACTTTCACAGAAAGGGCCATTTTATCAATTTTTTTCATAATTGCTTTAATTGGTTTTTCTTCTATATGACCTAAGATATCTACAATGAAAACATGTTCACAATATTTTCTTCTTAAATAAATTAAATTTATATTAAGCACACTAATATTTGCTTTTGCAAACAGACCCGTAAACCGATGCAAACACCCATTTTCATTAGGCAATTCGATGGCTAAGGTTGTCATATCACAACCACTTTTAGCAGGACTGTGGTTCCCAATCACTGCATATCTAGACTCTAAGCCCGTTTGGTTAGCCGTCCATTTTTTTATTATTTTCAATCTATTTTTTTTTGCGAAAGAAGGCGAGCCAAGAGCAACGGAACGATAATCTATATCTTGAATTGCATCTAAATAAAAAGAATTAGAATATATTTCGCATTTTTGTGCTTTAGGCAAATGCTTATTAATTAATTTTTCAAGTCGCGTAAACAACCATGTCGTACCATAAACTTTTTCAACTTTTTCTAATTTTAAATTTTCTCTCGGGGAAATAATGGCAATATCAAGTGGCAATAAAACATCGCCAACAATATTAACATCCGAATTTAAAAGCAAATCAACTGTCAGATCGACACCTATTTCAAATGAACTTTGATAGGGCACGATTCCAAAATCGAGCTTACCATCAATGACGGCTTCAAATATTTCTTTAACACCTTCATAAGGCACACTAACAGGTTGCAAGTGCTTATCTACTGATTGTAAGTCAGCGGCGATTTCACTAAAGGAGCCTCTCGGTGACTGATATCCTATTTTAACCAAGTTTTTCATTATCTTGGCTTGATCTCTTTTACTGCCTTCAATAATAGCACGATAGACTTCTTGAATCATTTTTAAATCAAGACCTTTTTTAATCCCTAAAGCTTCCAACCTACTCAATAAATCTAGTTCTCTTTCTGGTGCAAAAATTTCTGTCCCATTTTTCTTTTTAGCCATAGTAACATCAATAACGACTTTAGATCGCTTTGAGAGCAATTCGATTAATTGATCGTCGAGTTTATTGATTTCTTTTCTAGCAGTATTTAAAAGCTTATTCACTTCTTTAGTCATGTTCCCCTAACCTAAAACTCCAATTTCAGGACTTATATCTTTGACAAATTTTTGATGTACTTCGCCAATGTCCTTAGCATCTTCATTGCATTCTAAAAATTCAATAATTTTTTCATACAATTGAAATATTTCTTTAGTTACTTTTTCTAGATCTTCCTTTTCAATTAATTTAATTACATCTTTAGCATGAGAATAAAATCCTCCCATGCAAAAACTACAACTAGTTGAAACTAACCCATGACCGACACCCCCTTCAGGGAACATAGATTTCAAAACATCTAGATAAGGATGCTGATAAAAGTCACTACACAAATCATTGGCCTCTAAATAAAGAGACCTTAAAATAAAATCATTTTT
The DNA here is from genome assembly GCA_002746535.1 of Planctomycetota bacterium. Lineage (GTDB taxonomy): Bacteria > Planctomycetota. Next base: position 110,098 of record NVWA01000010.1, on the reverse strand, counting down.
ATTGTAGATGAATAAAATTTTCTCTAATCTATTCTTTGCATTTTTAAATAATTTTTTAATCTGAATCATTTTAGTTTGGAAAAGGCCATAGGTATCGCACAAAATCTTACTTAATTCTTCTGAGGAGACATCATCTTTTCTTTGATAATAATAATCTAAAATAAATTTTTGTTCTTTTAAAATAGAGACTTCATGAAAGATTTCACTAATAAAAATATCAAACCGTTCTACTTTTTTTCTTCTAGGGAACTCATTATGTGCTAAAGTTCGCAATCGCTCTAAATATTTATCTCGCAGGTAAGAAAGTTTGTTTGTATCAAGTAATTTTAAAAATTCTTCCACTGGAAATTTATTATTTTCTAAATCTTCCAATGAAACAAAACTTACTTTTTCTTGGTAATGAAATTCTAATAATTTGAAGTAGGTAAAAGATTGATAAAATACCTTTATTAGACTCCAACTGGAAATCTGATCATTCATAATTTTAAATCTCTATACAAAAATGTAGAGAATCAAGCGCTACTACGCAAAGGTTTTCAGACCAGCTTCAAGGTTACTGACAATTTTAAAAACTTGGTCTAACCCTAGCAACTCTAGAACTTCAGAAACATTTGCAGATGGCTTCATAATAACAATATCACCGTCGTTATTATTTGCTTGACTGTGAGCCCATATAAAAACGCCTGCCCCCGCACTACTTATATAAGGCACTTCTGACATGTCGACAATGATTTTATATTCACCTTCGTCAAAAAGGTCAATTAACGTGCTTTCAAACTCATCAAAAGTATGTGCATCCAAATAGCCACCAATATCAATTTTGCTGATATTGCCCTCTAATTGCTGTACATTAATTGAGAAATTACTCATTTTATTAAATCCCTGTTAATTGTTTATATATTTTATCATACAAAGTTCGTTTGTGCAATCTTTCTTGTAGGTATAAATCACCTCATCCATTATCTGCCTGATTAAAAAAATTCCTAACCCATGTTTTTTACCGGATTGCAAATGTTTTTTCATGTCGACTTCATCCATTCCTGTTGGATCAAATCTCTTTCCAGAATCTCTAATCATAACAACAAGCTTTTCATCATCAGCTTTTACGGCTAATTCTATTTTAATATCAGATTCAATTTGATTGGCGGTAGCGTGCTCCATGATATTAGCAATTGCTTCATCGACAGCTAATATAATCATGTTAGAAACTTTCTCTTCGAGAGACGAGCTCTTTAGAACGCTTGAGACCATTTCGCGCACATCATTTAAATAACGGGTGTCATTAGGTACGACCATCTCTTTCATAAACTTAGAGTCCATCGGCGCTTATACCTTAAATGTTAAAATGGTTATATCATCATGCTGTTCAGCCACATCTTGATGATCTTTTAATTCGTCCATTAACTTATCCACAAAATCTTTCGAAGATATTTTAGCGTAACGCTTCACGAACTCATCCATGCGATCGTCACCGTACTCTTCTCGTTCAGGACTCATTGCCTCCACAATACCGTCAGTATAAAGCACAATCCTGTCGCCTTTGTATAATTGTATCTTTTGCTCGGCAATTACTCTATCAAAAATCGGTCCTTTATCAAAACCTAATGCAATTCCTTTTGGATTTAAACTAATATATTCACCGGTTGCTCTTTGGATCAAGAGCGGGTTATGTCCAGCGCTAGAAACCAGCATGACGTTATTTTTTAAATTCAAAATACAATACATCATGGTTACAAACATACCGGGCTTGATATCACTGGCAATTAATCTATTAGCACGACTCATAATTTTTTTTGTTGATAAAGAACTTGTTCTAATAATTTGAAGGATTGTTCGAATCTCAGTCATGACCATCGAACCTGGTATACCTTTGCCTGAAACATCCGCAACTAAAAATGCTACATGATCTTCATTAACCGGCATGACATCATAATAATCACCACTTACATCTTTGGCTGCTTGATAATAAAAATGCAGATCAATGCCTCTTAAATTAGGGATTCTTCTTGGAAGTAATCTTTGCTGAATTTCTTTAGCATGTGACAACTCCACCATTCGTCGCTCACTTTCTACTTCAAGCTCTTGTTGGTACCTAAGGTTCTCAGTCATTCGGTCAAAGGCTTTTGCCAATGTGCCTATTTCGTCTTTAGATGATGCTTTGGTTCTATGCTCAAAATCACCGCCTGAAACGATTTGAATATCTCTAAGTAGCAATAATATTGGTTTTGACAATGTTTGGGAAAACATGTATGCAACTAATAACCCAATTGCAGCACCAATAAAGGCGACGACATAGGTGATACCACGAACTTTTGAGGTTACCTCTTTTACTTTAGACATGGAGATATAAACAACTGCTTTGCCAATTTCTGCTTTGGTTTTAGGATCGATTACCGTTTTTTCAAATTTAAAACAAGGAATTTTTATGTCTCCCTTTTCAATAATTTTAAATATTTTTCTCTCTACCTTAACACCTCCTACAACTTCAACAACAGGGCTGACGGTCTCAATTGAATATTGCTTGAAGCTACTCATATATGGACTTTGCTTATCTTTAGCGTATAAATATACCGCTGCACACAATATGCCGACCTTAGATGTGTTAATGCTTTCACCAACACTTTCATAAAAAATCTGCATATTTCTATTTGCATTTGGATCGTGATTAATCCCTTCCTCAGAACTATTAGACAGATAAACTTCATTCATAATTCTTGTTGTTTCAGATAAAAAAACGGTACTTTTTACCCCGGAAGCTTTTATTTCATCCTCTAGACTACTTTCAACAATGGAGCTCAAAACCAATAAACTAATAAAGACCATAACGGCTACTAGAAAACCAAAAATGATGGACATTTTCAGTCCAATGCTATACCCTCTAATGTCGGTATGAGAACGCGGTTTTCGAACTGTAGTCGAATTCATTCTATCAGAATTTTTTTTGTTAAGATCACTTGGAGAGACCGCTTTTAATCGACTGCGAGACCTACTAAATTCGTCAGAAGAATTATCTTTTTTAATTTTACTTCGTCCTCTGGCACCACCACGAGAAGCTTTATCATTTTTTTTCATAAATAAAAATTACCAATTAAGCGTCGTATTACATTCGAAAAGTACTTGCCTGAGTTTTACCTTTATTGACGTAAATATACGATTTTAATTGGGAATTACCCAATATTTAATCGCGAAATATAATTATATCTCTTAATTTAAGGTGGATCAAAATAATATTTAGAATTATCTTGAAATAAGACAATCAAAAATAATGGATTACATGGTTTCTATCATTAGATGAGTAGCATTGCGCTCTTCTTCAAACGATGGTTGATATTAAGTAATCTTCCCTTTTTTAAGAAAAGCCTCTTTAGCGGTCTCCGGTGAATCTTCTCCGGCTTTATTTTTTACAGGAGCAAATTCATCCTCTCTAGCTACTTCCATCAAAAAAACATTTGAGGTAAAGCCAATGGCATCAAAAACAAATGTTTCGAATTTAATACCATTCTTTTTATCTGAAGAGACGACATTACCTTCATCGTTTATTTCTGGTATTGATTTTTCTGCTTTATGATAAGGCAGGGAAAACTCACCTTCAGTTATCTCTTCTATAAAGCGAAGACTAAACATGTGAATTGCAATGCTACCCGACCAAAACTTTAAATTATTATTTTCACCAACAGCATGCATTTCAGCGTCTGGCAAATCAGAATATTCAATTACTTCCATCTTACCGTTGTTAACAGCTACTACGCCAACTTTTTCTTCTGCATTTCTCTTCTTAACCATTTTAAAGGACATATCAGCATTTTCCAAAACATGGAAACCAATAAACTTTGGATCAAATATATTTATCAGAATATTATCGACTTGATAATAACTGATATACTCAATACCTCTTTTTTTCATATCTTCCAAGGCACCACTTTTTTTTAATGCCAGAAGAGAACCACCATGACCATTTGGACTTAAAAATAATTTATTTTTACCCGATAATATTAATTTCCCCTGATGATCTACAGCTGGTAACATCTCCTGGGAAAAGAAAAACACCTGATCTTTCTTCAAGCCAAAATAATCGTTATCTTGAAAAAAATTAACCGTTTCAATATGATTGACTTTGCTAGTCATAACATACCAAGGTATTTCATAATCATATTCTTCTGCTGCTTCAATAATTTGATCGGCTTGCAATGCAAATAAAGATTTCCCCGAATCCAACCCTACACTAAAGGCACCTTTTGGCCCTTCGAAACCAAGACGTGAACCTTGCCCACCGGCAACAACAAAACAGGCGACTTTCTTTTCTTGCAATAATTTTTTTCCATGATTGATCGCCCGAGAATCATCATTTACATTCTCAGATAAGGGGTATACGGGAGCAACATCTAAAGACATGCTTGAATAATCTTTTACTTCCTGAATTTGCTTAAATATTCGCTCTACTTCCTTTAAATCAATAGAAGCCAATACTTCTAAAAATTCAGCCTTTTCCAATTCATTTAATTCATCCCAAAATTTAAAGACATGATCTTGGCCGAATGCCTCAAAATTCTTTTGTAATTCAGCTAATATCATGATATAAATCTCGCAAAAAATGAAATTATTCTATTACTTCTCAAATCCTTTTCAAAGATAAATTTAATTCCAATGACAAATTTAAAAGAACTAATGAACCCTATAAAAGATCTAATGAATGAAATAGGTCAATATCAAATGACCTATTTTAGAAAAGAGAACCAAATTCAAGAAAAAGAAAAAAAAGAACTGGTTTCAAAAGTTGATATCGAATCAGAAAAAAACATTAAAGAGGCTCTGCTAAGCCTTTTGCCTCAAGCAGAATTCTTTGGTGAAGAGTCTGGCTCTACTAGTGACTGCCCGCAAGAAAAACTGTTATGGGTAGTTGACCCTCTTGACGGTACAACAAATTATTTAAGCGGTTTGGATCAATTTTCTATCTCAATAGCATTGCTTGACAAAAGCGAACCGATTCTAGGTGTCGTATACAAACCGGCAACAAAAGAAATTTTCCATGCCATCAAGGGCCATGGACTCTATCATAATCAGCAATTAATGCCTAAACAAAAAAAATGTGAAATCAACAATGCTCTTCTTGGAACAGGTTTTCCTTACAGAAATCCAGAAACATTGCAGCAATTTTTTAAGTGTACTGAAGCAGCATTAACCAGTTCAAGAGGAATCAGAAGATTTGGTAGCGCCGCCTTAGATTTATCTTATGTTTCTAGTGGTTTCCTCCAAGGTTTTTGGGAAGTTGGCCTACAAGCATACGACATTGCAGCTTCACTCGTTTTCTTAAATGAAACCGGTTGTCGCTATTCTAATTTTCAAGGAGGAACCTATGATATTTTTAATGACAGAACATTTGTTGCTGGAGTTCCTAATACATTTGAGACTTTGCAAAAAATAACAAACGACTCCTACGTAACATAAAAATTACTGAAAATTTAATTGAATAATTACCAGGAAATTTCCGTAACTACATTATATTCACCTTGAGTTAATGAAATATTTTCGCCCGACACAACCCACTTACTAGTGGGTAACCCATAATAATTTCTATAGCTTAGGTCGCCATCAATAGCGGTTGGCTCACTCATTGTTATCTGGCTAATAGACGATTGCAACGTTGGCTTGATTTGACAAACTTTACCATATCCGCTAACTCTTTTCGGATGAGGAGCTGATTGCAATAGCTCCATATTAAAACTTTCAATTATAAGATTATCCTTTTTGATGAAAATAACATCTTCTCTTTTAAAAGAGTTGGAGCGAAATGAATAAATAGTTTTAAAAGAAATTGAACTTATTGGCTCTTCGCCTTTATCAACACTACAAATTTTGTCATAAATCACTTCGTAATTATCCCAACCGTCCTCGGAATTCACTTTTGTTGAACTAGCAAAATTAGCGGGCATATATGTTAACTTGTTTATTGTAAGCATGGGCACCCAAATTGGTTTCAAGTTTTCAGTTACACCTTCAATAATACCTCGACAGAATGGCTTTGGCAAACAATCCGTTGTTAATCGATTGGGACCACCCATTATAGGTAAAACAAACTGATCTAAACCATCTGACCAAATAAAAATAGAGGTTTGAAGTTCTTTATTTGTAATAATCTCAGTACATTTATGCTCACCTTTTAAAGAAATTTCTTTTTGATCAACCATTTTTTCATCTTCAAGAGCATACTCCATAGCTTGCATAAAATACCTTAGTAAATCCCAATGCATAGGATATGTTTTACGATAAGAATAGGGAGTGTGAAATTCATCTCTAAAACAAAACCATTGTTTTTTTTCATCCCAAAACAACTCAACCATTTTATAGGTAATCTGTTTAATCGCCCCTCTAGCCCAAGCGGCATCATCTCCAGCAATAAAGGAATGCGCCAATGCTTGTTCAAGAAAAATAATAATTTGTAATTGTCCTAAAACTCCAGCACTTCTCCCAAAAACCCATCCTGTACCATCTCCAAAAGTCATTGCTTTCACAAGACTAAAATAAGTTAAAAAATGTGGACGAAATTGGTCAATTAATTTTTTTTTAAAATTATTTTTTTCGGGCAACACCTCCAGCGCTTTTAAACAATAATTCAAACTCATTAATCCATAGGAGTTATAATTACCCTTATTATCAGCATCATCAAAATAACCTGTTTTAGTATAATTTTCTATAATTTTATTGATGTGCACCTCAATAGTATTTTTAACATCAGGTTTCAAAATCGAATTACCTGCCTCAATACAGGAGTTAAAAGCTTCCCAATTATTTTTAAAATCTCTTGTCACCGCTAATGTGCTGTAAAGCTTCTTTTTTTCTTTATTTGAAAGTTGTGAGTATATAGGGTGGTTATCATCTAAAGCACCCCATGAACTTAAACCTAATCCGGTAAAGCAGGTGTCTATTTCAGATTGCGTGTCCCAAGTCTTTAAAATATTGGTAGCGACTTCGACAAGGTTCTTACCTTCAACATTGCTAATATCTTCCCTTAAAAGCCTTTTAATTTCCCCTATTACTAAAACTACGGTACCAGACCACAAAGCACCTTCTGAAGAATCCATCAAAGATTTCCCCTGACGATCGATACTATTAATAGCCGTCTTTAGTAACTTTTCTGATATATATTTATGTAATTCACTTCTAAGATTAAATTCTCTAATATCTTTCATTCAAATATCCAAATAATTTTTATAGGATTATAACGGGTATTTTTTTATTAGAAGAGAATGAAAAAATTGAGTGACGTCTCAATTTTGAATTTATCAATGGTTCTATAAAGTGTTAAGACCAACACCCTCAGGCTTGTCTAGATTACGCTTAATCAAATAAACATACGAACTACTGATGGATAATTTTTTTGCGACAATGGCGGGGGAATGATCTTGATCCAACATTTTTTTCACTTTTTTAACTTTTGCAGAGTCATCATTATTTCTTTTCCATTTGGTAGGGGGTTGAATTCCTCTAGATCTGCAAAAATCCGCAAGACCTTTTAATGTCACATCAAACTCTTTGCAAACATCATCAATTTTTTGACCATTCTTTACTTTTCTTTTTATATCTCTAATTCGACTTAAAGAATATTTCAGGACCTTACTGTTGCCAGTAAATTTTGGTTTAATTTCAAACTCAAGGCACCTATCTCTCCAGGTCGAATAACTGAATCCGGCTTTAGCCAATTCTGTTTTAAGGGAAGAACCTTTTGATATATTAAACACTATGTTTTCTAAATCTTTTCGGCTGACAATTACGGATCTTTTTCTAGAGCCATAATTCCTTCTTTTAATATTTTCTGTCAAGGCCTTTTTCGTTAGAATTTTTATGTCATTGACTCTACAAAATCTGCAGAAATTGTTGTAATTCATTCCAAGCTCTTTACAAATATTACTAACAAACTCGCCTTGATTTGCTCTTTTCTTCACTTCCTTTGCCTTTTCCAGAGTATAGACCTCTGGGCTTTTACCCTTAGTAACGACATATATAATTTTATTTTCTTGGCAAAACATTTTCCAGGTTGCATACCCTACTTTATTTTTTTTTAGCTCGTTCACCAAGGTAAACCCATTATTTAGTCTATCTATAATTTCATTAGCTAAGCTTAAGTTCAACTTTGATTTTCTTGCCACGCCATGCTCCTGATAAAAATCTACTCAAAGTTATGTATTTTGATAGCTTTGTATTATTTTGCAACAGAAATAATTTATTACTGTTTATGGTTTTGTTGTTTATTGAGAATTAATTTCTCCTTGTAATTTATAACGATAACTATTTATTAAATTATGATGGGAATTATTTTTTAATTAGTTTTGCTAATGTAGATAATATATGATCAAAATCTGCAGGCAAAACATCACTAGTAAAGGAAAATCTAATGACAGACTTTAATAATTCTTTTTCTATCCCCATAGCTTTTAAAACATGAGAAGGCATAGATGCATTGGCTTTGCAAGCACTACCAGCAGAGGCTGAAATGCCATGTAAATCTAATCCCGCTAATAATAAATCTTGATTTGAACCGGGGAAAATCACGCAAGAAGTATTGCCCAATCGTTTAGAGTTTTCACCTGCAATAATCACACCAAACTCTTTTTTTAACTCAACATCAAAATTATTTTTCGCTTTTTCTAAATCACTATAGTCATTAAAATCATCGCAAGCAAGACCCAATGACCAAACACCAGTTAAATTTTCTGTCCCAGATCTCCAGGATCTTTCATGGGATCCATCACCAAAAATAGGTTTAATATCAAATCCATCACGAACGTAAAGGGCCCCGATTCCTTTCAAGGCACCTATTTTATGCCCACTAACACTTAGACAATCAATGTTACTGTGATCCAGTTCCATTTTTACTTTTCCAAATGCTTGAACGGCATCACAATGGAAGAAATGACCTCCAGCATGTATCAACTCATCAAGTTCTTTAATTGGTTGAATGACTCCCGTTTCATTATTAGCAAACATAATGCTTACTAGAGACGGTTCCTTTGAAAGTTTTTCTTTCAAATCATTCATGTCAACTAGGCCATCCTTAGTGACTCTGATCAACTCAAATTTAAGCCCTTCCTGACAGATATGATCTTTTAGACCCAGTATGGATGAATGCTCAATTTCACTGACTAAAACTTGCCTAATTTTAGGCTTTAAAGCTTTAGCAAATCCAAGAACACCCAAAACATTGGATTCTGTGCCACCGCTAGTAAAAATAATATCTTTGGGTTTGCTTATGCTCAAAGACCCTGCAATTATTTTACGAGAATCTTCTAATATTTTTTTTGATAACTGACCTAAGGCATGTAAATTTGATGGATTTCCATATGAGATCTTTAAGTGATTTTCAATTTCTTTGAGAATAATGGGTTTTATAGGCGAAGAGGCATTTGCATCCGCGTAAACAATTTTCTTTTCACCAGCCAAGATCAACTATCTCGTAAGAGAATTTTCTAAATCATTTGAATCCGTGTCAATGGTATGATACAAAATCATATCTATGACTTTTGACCACTCAAAAGAATCTACGAGCTGACCTCCGTCCATCAATTCTTTTGTTAGGGATTTAAAATATATTTCAACCTTTGCTTTATCCCAAACAATTGCATTACTACCCTCTAAATCAATTTCAGGGAAACCTTTTAAAAGAATGTCTATTTTAGGGTTGTCATCAACAACTCGCTGCATGATTGTATAGCAAATTTTATTGGCATCGGCCATGTTTGTTATTTTTTTTGTTAATATTTGATCAATAGCCAGAATCAACATTAGCATTTTCTTCAACAATACATCTTTAACATTATTATAATCTGTCGTGGTCATTTTATTTTTCTTTGCTGACTTCGCCCGTTCCGCAAGACTCTCTTCTAGCTTAGTTTTTTTATCCCCTTCAAGACCAAAACGATTAACAACTAATCTGCCTACTGATTCAATCTCTGGATAATCAAATTCTGCTACTTCAGGAATTTTGTCTGGAGTCCCTTGAGAACCATTATTACCTGAGCTACCAGATGTACCGGTTGTCGTTGTAAGTGTCGAAGCTGTACCTTTTCCACTTTTGGCAAAAAATTGAAAATATAATGTCGCACCTCCACCTGCAAGTAATAAAAAAACAATCAAAAATATAATCTTCTTTTCGCCTCCACCGCCCGCATTTGAATAATCGTCATCTTCATTTTTACGAGATGAGCCACGCCTACTATTACCACGGCTACCTCTAGCAGCCCGAATACTAGAGCCTGTTTCTTCGTCGTCACTATTACGACCACTTTTCCTACTTTGTCTACCTAGCCCAGAACGGCTCTTAGACGCATCTCTACCTAGGTCTTTTCTTTTTGACTCTCTTCTAGGCTTTTCATCTTCTTCAAGCTCTTCGATGTCTTCTTCAGGCTCATCTTCTTTTTCAATTATTCGGCTCTTTGATGCCATACGTCCTCGAGACCTAGCTCGATCGGCATCTTTCCTTTTTGATTTCGGCGCATTACGCTTATTAGAAGTTTTCTTATGAGGGATTTCGCTTTCCTCTTCTTCCGGCTCTTCCACCATTTCTTTTTTTGCAGATCTTTTATCTAGTCTTTTAGTTCTGCTTCTTGGCCGAGAAGGGAGCTCCTCATCTTCTTCATCATCTTCATCATCTTCTTCTTCACGACTTCTTCTTTTTCGGCCTCTACCTCTCGTTGATTCTCTTTTTGATTTTCTTTCTGATCTCGCGGGTGGCTCATCAATTGCAATTGTAGCCTCTGCATCGCTATCGACAAATTCGTCTTCTTCATTTAAATCAAGCGTCTCGCCAGGACCAGGTAATTCAATATCTTTTTTGCCACAACTATTACAAGTTACAACTTTATGAGCTAGACCATCTGGTACATTAAGCTCAATCCCACAAGTACAAATAAATTTAATCATATTTTTTCTCACTTCACACACTTGATTGTAATATTAACAGAGAAAATCAGTCTCTACGCTATTTTTGCAAAACCAAAAAGTAGACTGAAAACCGGCTACCTTACAAAAAATTGAACAGGGATTCTACTAATTAAAAATTATTATTAAATAACTCTTACAATATTATCAAACACCTCTTTTTTAAAACTATTTCAGATTATAAACCCTGAGAATATCGACATAATTGTCGAATTTCGATTTAAAGCTGTGGTTATCTGTACTGCCTACAGAGAACGCTTTTCAATTTAAAATTCAAAGGTATTGCTTACGAATTTATAAAATCATATTATCATGCCATTCAACATTTTTATAGAAATACAAATCTTTAAGGAAGTACACCCATGGCACTAGATGCGGCAGAAAAAATGTTTTATAAAATTTCTTTAAAGAATAAATTACTCTCACAAGAAGCCATGGATGCCATTGTCAAAGAAGCTGAAGAGTCAGGCAAAAATTTGCCCGATGTTATCAAATCTAAAAACACAATTAAACCTGAATTAATAAAAAAAATTGTTGCCGCCATTGAAGACAAAGGTCAGCTTTTTACAAAAGCGTTGTTTGGATCAAACGATGATGAACCACAAGAAAAGTCAGAAGAAATTCTTGATATCCCGCCTGTCTCTAGCGATGCACCTATTTCAAGTCCAACCGACAGTCCGATAATATCTTCACACGCTGCACCGACATCTTGGGAAGGTGGTGATGATGCATTCACAATAGACCTCCCAGATGTTTCAGCTGAAACAGTAACTCAACCCATCATTTTAGGTCAAAAAGTTACCATAAAAGAATCAACCGAAGATAATGGCGAAGAGGAAATTATTTATGAAAATGACGATGCGGGTCTATTACCTTCTCCCAAAGCAATACCAAAGGGTCTGGGGGATCAATTAATTAAGTTTTTAAATCATGCTAAAAAAAATAAAGCCAGTGACTTTAATATGTCTGTAAATGCACCGGCATTTATTAGAAGATATGGCCAAATTTTACCACTAAATAAAAAGCCCTTATCTGCTGGGCAAACAGAGAAAATGTTATTAGGCATTTTGACTGAAGAACAAAAAGAAAAATTAAATCGCGAACTAAATTTGGACTTTTGTCTAATCACACCAGATAACTCAAGGTATAGAGCTAATATCGTCAGGCAAAAAAATGGCTGGGACGGAACATTTCGTATTATTGAAGATGAAGCGCCTTCATTTGATTCATTATCTATGCCCGATGCCGTAAAACGATTAACGGAATATCAACAAGGTTTAGTTCTTATAACAGGACCAAAAGGATGTGGCAAAACGACAACTATGGCTTCAATGATCGATTTAATTAACTCCAATAGAAAGGATCATATTATCACCATTGAAGATCCAATTGAATATGTTCATAAATCTAAACAATGTCAGGTAACTCAAAGAGCACTAGGCGTCAACACAATGAGTTATGCGAATGCTCTTAGGGGTGCTCTACGTGAAGACCCTGATATTATAATGGTAGGAGAATTAAGAGACCTAGATACCATCAGCGCCTCAATCACTGCTGCTGAAACAGGGCACCTAGTTTTGGCATCCTTACATACAACCTCTGCCATTAGAACTGTCGATCGAATTATTGACTCCTTCCCTGCTAAACAACAAGCGCAAATTAGAGTTATGATTGCAGAAAGTATCAGGGGTATCGTCTGTCAGCAATTGTTACCTAGAGCAGATGGCAAGGGAACCGTCTTAGCCCTGGAAATACTATTAAATAATATAAGTGTCAGAAAATTAATCATAGATGCTAAAACATTTCAGCTGGATAATATCATGCAAATAAGTATTAAAGAAGGAATGGTTCGGATGGATGATTCAATACAAAAACTTCTTGATCAAAAATTAATTACCGTTGAAACTGCTGTAGAATATGCACGTAACCCTAAAAAGATGGGAGAAGAAAATGGCTGAAATAGATCCCCTATTTAAAATATTAGTTGATAAAGGTGGGTCTGACCTACATTTAGCAGAAGGTCAACCAATTAAAATCAGATTACATGGCGAAATTCAAGTTATCAGAGAAGACATCCTGACCCATGAAGAAATGGGGCGTTTGATGAAGGAAATCTGTGACCAAAGACGATGGCAAAGATATTTGCACATGGGCGATATGGATTTTGCTTATAGTTATGAAGATATCGCTCGTTTTAGAGCAAACTACTATATGCAGGCTTCAGGCTATGGCTGCATCTTTCGAACAATTCCTGCAAGAATCAATACACTTGAAGAATTGGGTGTGCCGACAGTGTTAACAAATTTTGCACACATGCGTACGGGTCTAGTTTTGATTACAGGCCCAACGGGATCAGGTAAGTCAACAACTCTTGCGGCAATTATCGATTATATAAATGAAAACCAAAAAAAGAAAATTCTAACTATCGAAGAGCCCATCGAGTTTGTACATCAAAATAAAAAATCCATCTTAGTGCAACGGGAGGTAGGTATTGATTGCCATTCATTTGCGGATGCATTGGAATCATCAACGAGGCAAGATTTAGATGTCATCCTAGTTGGGGAAATGAGAGACCAAGAAACAATTGCACTGGCCTTAACAGCCGCTGAAATGGGGACCTTAGTCTTTGGCACACTACATACAAATTCTGCCGCAAAAACAATTGACAGAATTATTGATACCTTTCCTGCTGAACAACAATCGCAAGTACGTGTAATGCTATCAAGCTCCTTACGCGGAGTTGTTTCACAGCTTCTTGTTAAAACAAAAGATGGCAAGGGACGGCTGCCGGTCAATGAAATTATGCTAGAAGCACCGGGCCTAGGGAATCTGATTCGGGAAGGAAAGATACCTCAAATAGAAGGGATTATTCAACAAGGTAAAGCAGCTGGTATGCAATTCATGGATGACTGCTTGTGGGATTTAGTTCAAGATGATAAGATCTCAGGCATCGATGCCTATATGAAGTCTAAAGATAAAGGACGGTTTGAAGCTCTAATTTAATGAAATGAGGATTATCAAAAATTCAGAATACGTCTAAAGCGAATAAATGAGCCTTCTCGCCACCCCATAAATCAATAACTTTTAATTGCAACTTTGACGTAGTTGCTGAAAAATATTGGACGTCCAGTCGCAAGACATTGTTCTTGACTACTAAGATTTCTTGCCATTCACCTTTCAATTCTGAAAAAGAGCTTATTTGGTACTCTTTGATCATCATGTCGGGCAGTATACCTACATTTTTTTTTAATGGATAACTGCAAGGCTGGCGCTTGGTATTTTTAAAATCACTATCATGAATAAGTCGAATACCTTGAATTTGTTTCACTTCATCTAATTCTAATTGTATCACATCATTTTTTTCAATCCAAATTCCATTATCTTCACCTGCTAATCCTCTATCAATACCATTTATCAATACACCTTGAGGATCCTTATCAATTTTCAATGAAAGTCCCTTTTTATTCTCTCTTTTAATGCCTGGCAAATAACAATCTTGATCAAGCAATCTTTCTTGCAAAGCACTAATCTTGGAATCATAAAGCTCTCTTGGGTTAAGAGAGTATTCAATACTCATCGCAGCAGCAGTTCCTACTGCTTGACCAATTATGGCACAAGTAGCCATTACCCTTGTGCTACTTAGAGCCATATGAGTAGTTGAAATATTACGACCAGCAAATAATAAATTTTTAATGTTTGATGAATATAAACAGCGAAAAGGAATTCCGTAAGGGCTAGGGGCCTTATGAAATATTGTTGGTGCTCCTTTATAATTAATACCTTCCGGATGATGATCATCCATTGACCAACCGCCATAGGCTACCATATCACTAAAATTTCCACCACTAGAAACATCCTCTTGGCAAAGAACCTTATCGCCTTTATAGCGTATATTTTCACGTTTGCCCGGCAAGGATCCGACCCATTCTAATTCCCATTGATGCCCTCTCCCATCTGGATGATTTTTAATACAATCCCAAACACCATAGGCCATTTTTAACAACTCGTCTTGAATTGACTCAGCATCACCGATGGTATCTTGCATTCCACCGATTTCCAACCACCAAAAATTATTATTTGCCCTTGCTTTCAATGTACGTTTAGGCAAATCTTCTTCTGTATATTTATAGGCCCAATCTGGTGGGATAAAGGGTATATGCTCATCTACTTCTCTTAATTGAATTAGAATAGAATTACCCATCGTGCAATTATCGGCCTCATCGACAGTTAATGATTCACCAAATTCATTTTTACTTTCGCGACCTCTATAAAATTCAGCCCCACTATACCTAAGAATCGAATCTCCCGAGCAATCTATGAATAAGTCAGCATTTATTTCTAACCATTTTTGAGTCGTTAGCTGCCAAGCTTTAACTGACTGAATGCAATCATTTTCAACAATTGTTTTTACAACGCTGGTATTTAATAATAGATTTAGATTGTCTTGGTATTGGACTTTTGAATATAGGATGTGATCCCAGATGGTGTATTTTAAACCAGGGTTTCGGTAAAGGTTTTCTAATAGTATTTCCTCAAGAATTCCTGCTTCTTTTTGATCCGAACCATGCGCGCCACAAATCCACATTCTTACTTCAGATGAAGCATTGCCACCTAATACAGGACGATCTTGAATTAGAATCGTTTTGGCGCCGTTTCTTGCAGAAGCAATTGCTGCACAGATACCAGACATACCGCCACCAACAATACAAACATCGGTGTCTATCTTTTCTACAACCAGTTTATTTTCTGTTTTACTTGGCATGAAATATTCCCTCAATTTACTTCAAACTTATTTAAAAAATTATATATATGAGAAGTCTATATCAATGTATTCAGTAGCGAATTCTTTATATTCAACCGTGGGAAATTCATAAAAGCTCTTTTTTAAACATTTAAAGACATGCATTTAATCGAAATACAGCTGAATTTAGTTTAAATAACGGACAATCCCTTACTATGTGTAAATAAAAGCCTAAAAGCACTAGGGAAAGTAGATTCTAATTAGCTAGGTAAGGTTATATGGTGTATAATACATTAATGTCAAATTAATATTACTACTATTAGTTATGAAGAAAATTTCATAATTATGACAGTACTATATTTCGAATTAAGAGCATAAATTAAAAAATGGCTTTTGGAATTCTAAAAAATAATAAATGGCTTAGTAAATTATCTGGTGGTGCGGCCGCTAATGAGAATATTGAAATACTAAGAAATTTACTCCACGAAGTCAAGGGCTCTATCTATATTTCAAAAACCATGTATCAGAGTAAAAAAAAAAGTATCGTAATTTGCTATGGCATCAATGGTGAAGGAAAGCTAACAAAAGAAAAATTTGCCGCATGGGATATATACGTACATCAACTAGACTTAGAAAAGCTCGCACAAAAAAGCGACGTTCAAAAAACTACCATACATTCTAAATATTTTGACGCCCCTACAATTGTTATCAATGAATTTAAAAAAATACTTGCGAAATTAAAATCGAATCTTGATCAAAAGATAAATACATTTTCTACAGTTCCTGCTGGCATAGGATTTAAAAGACGTACATTTAAATTAAGCGAACCATTTAGCGATAAAGATGCTCCTGTCGAACTTCGCTTAGAGCTCATGTATAAATCAACAACTTTTAAACATACGATCTCACCCATTGACTTGTTCACTCTTGGAACAAATGCAATGTATTATAATATTTTAAATGATTTTATAGCCCATATTGGGAGGCATGCTACCAATGAATCTTTATCTCAATCGAAGGTACTAAACCTTCCTAGTGGTCGAGAGTTTCAAAACATGTTTAAAATTAATTTAAAGAAATTGAAAATTTTTGAATTAATAGATGTTGATGAGAAAAAAATAACCGCTGAATTGGATCAACTTTCTAGCCAAATTGTTCAGTCAGATAGAACCAACAGTAAAGTCTCCTTGGTCATTAAACGGGGTTATATATGCGATGAGTCTGATAATAGTCAATTTAATTATGATGGGATTCATTTAGCGCTGACAATGTATGCATTATTAGAGGAGCCAAAACAGCTACCTCTAAATGTGATTTTACCCATACTAAAAAAACACGGTAAAGAATCTGTCTTAAAAAATATTCAATCAATAGATAAAATGCAAGTCTTCACGGGCAAGGAAGAAAAGTTTATTGAGCTATTACTCAAAGACGAGCCGATAGACACGTCAGCTGTTGAATCGGGACAGCAAGAACCTTTACAAGCCAAAATAAACAAAAACAAGTCTTTGCTTGGCGAAGAGTTTTTAACAGAATCAGATCAATTAATCAAAGATAACGAGAGCAATTTTGCCAAAGCCCCAACAAGCAATTCACCCGTTGCTGATTTTACACCAATCACAGAAATTGATGAGAGTCCAACAATTATTGATACTGAAAGTTTCGCGCCAACGCAACCTCTTCCAACAGCAGTGCCAATAGTTTTCAATGACGAGATACCAAATGATGCTTCGGATGAAACATTATCCGAATCTTTAATTGCTGATGAAATCGCTGAAATTCAAAAGTTAACCCACACTATTGATGAAGAAAATCAAGATATTAATAATAATTTTGCGCGTGAAGATAAGGCATTTAATGCGTCCTCAAAACCAAAAGAATCCTCACGCTTAGATGAATATGTACACGAAGATCTAACAGAAGATCCTATCATCTTCAGGTATTCAACAGGAAGCGAATTAAAGCTACGATTTAAGGAAGTCACTCAAAGTGTTTCGCTACAAATTATTTTAGATAAACATTTATCCAAGAAAACTTTTAATAAAAAAGTCATTACGCAAATAAATAACTTTATAAACAGCACAATCCAATCTTTTTATTCAAACGATATTTTATACAAAAAGAATAATGCTATATACTTAAAAAGAAACCTCTTAGACTCTTTCACAAGTACCATTGAAAAGAATGTATATAAAAAGATTTCTCAATGGAAGACTATTAAAGACAAGCAGTTTAAAAAGATATGGGATATTCCAAATACTCCCTCGAGAGAATTTAACTATGATATCACCCAAAAACTTATCAATGTTCTTAAGGTAAAAAGTACAACAGAACTCGATAAAATGTTTAAACAAGGGGAGTATTATCTTAGATACACAGATCAAGGACTAAGATCTTATTTTCATGACACAAATTCAACGAAGGAAGTCCTTAAAACAATTACCCTAAATAATTCTGAAAATACAACCGGAACAAGCACAGGTAAAAAATTTATTTCAGATATAAAGAGCACTATCTACACCCAATATTATCAGTTTCTAGGCAACGAATTGATCAACTGTGATGCCACAAGAGTTTTAGATTTTCTTTATGACCTTGCCTTTTATTTCAATTCAGAAACGACTAATAACATTCCAGATAAAAAAACATTTGTAAAATTAAAAAGGAATATAAAAGAGCTGGAATATATGGGGCTCATACAACGCAAAATCCTAGATAGCTGCGCTGTCACACTTATATCTAAAAAGGTACCAAATGATCTAAGTAAAGAGAAAAAGTTTATCCTTAACTTTTTCAGAAGAGTCAGCGAAAAGTATGAAAACATAACGGTCTAGAAACAACCGCATTTCTTAATTATCACCCACATCAAGTTCCAACGCTTTACGAGCATAGAATTGAATATTTTTATTTTCATCATTGAATAATCGCTTTACATAATTGGCATCCACTAAAGATCTATTCTCTTGCCATATGATCAAGGCATTTCGAATCAAACCTTCACGCTTTATTCTTTTAATGGCAGATTTTTTAAATTTCGTCCGAAACCCCTCTTCATCGAGCTGAAGGATTTCTGCTAAGGATAAATTATCCGTAAAATGCTCGCCTTCATATAACATATTCTGTAATAAATCATTTTCATTATTCCAAGGACAAACTTCCTGGCAAATATCACAACCATATGCCCAATCACTTAATTCTACATTATCACCTAGTGCGCCTCGGGCTTCAATTGTTTGATAACTAATGCATTTGTTACTATCCAGAACATAAGGCTTAACAAAGGCATCTGTTGGGCAAGCGTCAAGGCAACGTGTACAAGTGCCGCATCTATCGGGAGACGCTGTATTATAAAAATCACTCGCTATATCAGTTACTATTTCACCAATAAAAAAATACGATCCATGTTTCTCATTAATAATCATTCCATTCTTCCCTTGCCAACCAACACCAGCCTGTTGTGCAAAAGCTCTCTCTAATATTGGAGAAGTATCAACGCAACCCCTAAAAGTATAGTCCTCACCATACGTCTTATTAAGCTCCAAAGATATTTTTTTTAACTCTTTTTTAAATAAATCGTGATAATCTTGACCACGAATATAAGAAGAAAATTTTATTTCATTTGATAATTTAATGTTCTTGTAGTATTTAGCTATAACGATAACAGTTTGTATGCCATCCAGATATTTTTCAGGAAAAATTCTCTCGTCTGTTCTTTTGCGAATCCAAGCCATATCAGCATCATATCCATTTTCAAGCCAACTCAAAAAATGATTTGAGGTTTCTTCTGATATCTCTGGCCGAGTAAAACCAACTAAATGAAATCCATGAGATAAAATAATTTCTTGGCAATTTTTAGCATTTAACATCAAACAAACTTCATAGTTTCAAAAGGAGTTTTTTTAATTTGAATATATCTTTTTCATATTTTTTATTATTTTTCAATTTAACTTCTAAAAATTTTAGCTTTTTTTCAGCTACATCTTTTTGTTGCAACCCAATTAAACAATCCACTTCCAGAATTAAGCACTCATTATTTTTCGGCTGTCTTTTAAGTCCTCTTTTTAAATAAGTCATCCCCTTTTCATACATCTTTTTCTTTTTATATATGTTATAGATTTTAATTATCAGCATCAGATTATGTGCATCAAAAGACATTGCTTTCAAATAATGTTCTACAGCCTTCTCTCCATTACCAATTCGCTCTTCATACAATCCAGATAATTCATATGTATTGGGTTGATTTTTCGCATACTTCATGGCTTTCATAATTAGAGGATTCACCTTTATAATCTCATTCTTTTTCAAATATAATTCCCCAAGACGTAAATAATTACGTGCCATTCCCGGCTCCATTTGAATACCCTGTTTATAGGCCTCAATGGCTTTGAGTTCTTTATTCAAGCTCAAATATGAACTCGCTAGAAAAGCATACAACAGACCAGAACTTGGTATTGCTTTGATACCTTTTTTGAGGACATCAATGCTCTTATTATGGTCCCCTTGTATACCATAAGCTCTTGAAACCGTCATATAACCTCTACGCTCAGTTGGCGCCAATTCAATTATTTTCTTAAAATCTTTTAAGGCATCGTCTTCTCTATGCAGCAGTTCTAAGTTAAGACCGCGGTTATAATAAAACCGAGAATCATTATCATTATAAAAAATTGCCTTGCTCATAAAGTCAACACAAGCTTGATGCTTCTTTTTATAATATTCTTGCAAACCAACCATAAAAATATATTCCGAGAAAGATTTTTTACTTTTTAATTTACTTGCCGGGGACATATTTTGAAAAAGTAATTCCATAAATTTAATCACTTTTTTACTTTCATCAGCTTTTTGATACATCTTAACTTTTCGTGCAATTACGTAATTAAACACGATTAACATTGCCGGCTGTGTTTTGCTGTGAATTAATACTTGTTCATAATCATGTTTTAGTTTTTTAGGCCAATTCTTTAGCTCAATATCTAATTCGTCGAATTCTTTATCAATTGATATTAGAAGATTATAAATATATGCCTTTGCTTTAAGATTTTTTGACTTCTTAAAATTTATTACCTGGCCATTAACTTCAACTTTATCTAATAAAATAAATTGATTAAATATTTCCCGCGCTAATTTAGATTTTTTAGATTTCTTATGAGTAATCCCAATGTTAAAGTAGGATTGAGCTTTTGTCTCTTGATCAGAAGAAGAAAATATTATTTCATAATATTCATCTATCGCATATTGAAAATGACCTTTATCCTGAATACTATTTACAAAATCCAAGGGCGTATTTCTTTTAGCCAACAATTCTTTTGAAATTTCAAAAGAATCGATAGCGATTTCACCTCTCCAAACATACATTCCACAAATTTCATGTTTCTTGCCATAAAGTGGCTCAGGATCTTCCCACGTAAAGATTGGGGTAGTTAAATCGTCAATATAGCCCTTCAGTACATTATCGATTTTCTCAAAAAGTATTTTTACTTTTCGCCCTGGCTTTACCATCTTCTTGAGTGGAAATGTCAAAATCATGTTTCCTTTGCGCTGAAACTTCAATGCCCTACCTATTATCATGGAATAACCATCGAGCTCTTGTTTTTCTTTGCTACCACAGATAAAAAAGGTGGCTTCAGGCCAATAACCTTCAATAATTTCTACACCCGTCTTTAATCGCAAGTTTCCTGTCACGGGTTTATTTAAATAACAATAACCATCCCCTTCTGATGAAAAATGTAATCGGTTGTCTTTGATTAGTACCTTAGAATTCCATTTGCGTTTCACTTCATCTAGATCTTTTGATTGATCTACTTTTGATATCACCCTGTGTAAAGCCCATGGACCGTAACCGAAATCTTCAGGCCTACCTTTTATTTTATGCTCTTTAAGCTCTTTCTTGAAGGTGGATTTATAAAATGTTTTCCAAGGCTTAATCCTTTCGTTTTTCATACCACTAACAATATTTTGTTCTTCTTTAAATAAATTTAAGTTTTTTTCAGCTTCATTTTTTTCATCAATAATCTTCCTTATTGAAAAGAAACCAAAAAAGGATAAAAGACAAAGACCAATTACTATCGTAGTAAAAATGGATTTGTTTCTTTTAATTAATTTCAACAACACAACAATTGGGTTGTCGACTTTAACAGAAACTTGAAAGCCATTTTGAAAAAGCTCTAAGTCATTTGCAAAGTCATTTACCGAAGCATACCGATCTTTTTTCTTCAACTGCATCGCTTTAGCAACAATAGCCTTAATTTCTGATGGAGCAGAATCCGGCAATGGTAATCTTATGCCTTCTTGAACATTCTTAATGATCTCATTAAGTTTCGAACCGCCGACAGGAGGTTCAAAAGAAAAACAAGCATGCAGAATCCCACCTAAGGCATAAAGGTCTGTATGTTCATCTAATTCACTTGTGTCGCCTCGCGCCTGCTCTGGGGCCATATATCTTGGCGTACCGGTAATATCTCCTTCAAGTGTAGCCATATCCTCTTGTTCACTGCGATCACTGGTAACAATGTCAACAGAGCGATTTTCTTCTACTGGGTTACGGTCTTGCTTATGGGATAATATTTTTGCTAGTCCAAAATCCATTAATAAGACTTCACCATATTCACCTACCATTATGTTTTCTGGTTTTAAATCACGATGTATCACATGCTGACTATGTGCATAGCTAACGGCATTGCACACACTCAACAATACATCTATTAATTTATTGGGCGGGAACTTCTCCCTTGTTTCTTTTTGATCTACAAGCAATTTATTAAGGATGTCTTGCAGACTGCGGCCTTTAACATGCTTCATAGTATAAAAGACATTGCCTTCAGCATTCACACCTAAATCATAAACAGGCACAATGTTTGGATGCTCTAATTGTGCGGTAACCTGCGCTTCTTCAATAAATCTGAGTATACCTTTCTTGGAAGTCTTTTGGTGCATCACTTTAGTCACGATATTTCTTCTTGTATCTAGGTCCTTCGTTTTTAAGATGGATCCCATGCCACCACGACCAATCTCTCGACCAACAGCATAACGAGAAAAATCACCTGAGATCTCATTTAAACTGTCGTCAGAAACTAAATCAGCATTCGGTGTAAGATTATTTTGAATTAAAAAGCTTCTTAATGACTGTGGGACAGATGATTGGCTGGGTCTACCCGTTTTAGAAATTTCTTCTACAAGTTCATTGCTACTAAAAAAGCTTACATCAACGGTTGCGTCATCTTCACTAATTTCATTTTTTGATT
Source organism: Planctomycetota bacterium (assembly GCA_002746535.1). Classification (GTDB taxonomy): domain Bacteria; phylum Planctomycetota. The sequence continues at coordinate 87,187 of NVWA01000010.1, read as the reverse complement.
TATCTGATAAGGTCTCCTTATTACTAAGAGCAATTAACTGAGTCACTTTTTTATCTTGAATTACTTTTTGAATAATGTCATTTGGCAGATCAGCCAGCAGGCCCGAAATGTTAAATTTAAAAAAACAACCATCACATTTCCACTCGGCACTATTGTTTAACTCTTTAATTAAAAATAACTTGTTGCATCCTGGGCATGTAACATCAAATTGATTATTGATTTGAAGATCATGCAAAAGTAATAATTGTATTTTATTTAACGCCTTAATTCTTTCGGGAGAAAACACACCTGTTTTTTTTAATAAATCTGATAATAACAATCTGGAATCATTTGGGTGCTCGAGGGCTTTTCCCAAAAGACTATGACTAATTAATTTTTGCTCTATAAAAAATTGGCCTAAAAATACCTGGTTTTGTTTAAAAACTTCAACTAGATGATCAAGCAAAAGTGTTCTTATCTGCAAGCTCGATAAATTAAACTCTTCTAAAAGTGTAACAGAACAATCAAGGGGTGTAGACCATTCATCCAGCTCAGATTTCTGAAACCATTCTTTATTTAATTCATGATTAATTAAAGCAATATCACAAATTAACTTAATACTCTTAAAATGATTCATTTATTTATAATCTCAATTCAAACAATCCGATATTGTACAATAAGAAAAACTCTTTAAATTAAAGAGGCTATTACTTGCAAGTTCACTGCTATTTTAATCGCTAATATTCATTTTAACCCTTATTATAAGGCGTCTGTCGGTTATTTCCAAAAAGAAAACTATAGTCCCGTTTGCATTCAAAGATAAATGGGTAAATTATTCAATATTATGCCTTTATAGGGTATATTATTTATGTACCTTTTTTAATTAAAACTGAAATATTTTCGAATCTATGCCAATCGTTTTTTTATGCCCTGAATCATCTCTTCAATGTATTTATGAAAATAAATATGCCGGCAAAACTTTCAAATGTATGCACTGTGATAACGTACACAGGATCCCTGGTTTAGATCTTGAAAAAACCAAAGACGGGCATTTTACGTTCTATTGCAAAGTCACCAAAATTGAATTTCAGATAAAAAACTCTTATTACGGTGAAAAATTTCATTGCCCAAAATGTAAAAAATATCACCTAGCAAAACCAAAAGGAGAAACCTCTGATCTCTCCAACACCGTTCCTGATATTAAACCAATGGAAATAACAGAAGAAGCACCTGTAAAAAAACTTAAGAACGATCGACATCTACGAAAAAAGGGCTCGCTTAAATCCAAATCATCACAATCCAGAATAAAAAAGAGAACATCCATAAACTCAAAGCTTTCAACTGGCAGCAGCACTATTTTAATGTCATTACAAGATGAAAATGAAATACTGAGTCAAATAATTAACGAACAGAATTATCTTAATAGCAAACAGTCCAAAAAACCTATCAAGCTTATCCTTTTTTTGGTCATTATTTTAATAGCCCTATTATTTGGAATCATTTTTATTTTGGACAAACAAAATCATGATGGCATTCAAAGGAGTCTACAGCAAGCTCAATCTAATATTCTAAAAATGGAATTTCAAAAAGCCGTCAATCGAGCTGAAGAGGCAAAAAGATATCAGACAAGCAAAGTTATATTCTTTAAAGATAGTCAGATTGTTGATATTGACACAAGAATAGATCATTATAAAAGAATGCAAACAGCTTGGGCAAAATATGAAAAAGAAGTAAAACCATTACTTCAAAATTCCACAAAAATTTATGCTCTTCACCGCTACCACCAAAAAATTGATAAAGAATTATCCTCTTACAAAGAAGAGGAGCCCATCTATAAATACTTGTTAGATAAAAAATTAAAATTATTAGCAAAGGAAAAATTATTAATAGAAAAGAGCTTTCAAGAACAACTAGCTAAATCGAAAAAATTATACAACGACGGAAAACTGCAGTCCGCCATCGATTATAATTCCTTGACCTATAAATCGTGGAAACTATTAGATCACAATGAAATTCAACCATTAAATTCAACCATACTCGCTTCTAAAATATTTTATGATCATCGTAAAAAAATAATTGCAGATATTGCTGCTGTCGAAGATTTAACTGATACGATGGGCACATTAAAAGACTCAATTGATAGCTTAAACGACGCCAAAAGACTAGCGGACGCTATCATTCTAAGATTAGATAAAACAGATACGCCACTGCGAAATAAAATTGATAAAATTAAAAAAATAATTTTATCGAAGCTTTCAAATATAAAATTAAAAATTAGTCTATCGCCTGAGACAAAAAAATTAAATGAAAAAGTTCTAAAAGTATTTCCTCACGCCGTTGACCAACTTAAAACAGCTTTAGAAGAACTGGATGGAACAGTATTAACAAAAGTTTATGCGAAGAAAGCTGACTTCTCATCTAAAAATTTCTCCTTTGCTCTTTATACTTTAAATTCAGGGTCAGGATATGTTTTAGCTAAAGATGATTTCGTGTTAATGTACGACAATGCGATCATTAATGTTCTTCCGCAAATAGCAATATTACATTTCCGCACCATAAAAAATTTAAAAACAGAAGATTCAATGAAAAAGTTGAAAAGCAATAACATCCAAGCCCTGAGATACACATCGAATGAATTAGCTTTGCCTCAAGGTCCATTTGCGCTAGCAAGTAAAAAAAACTCCTATCTCTTCTATGATAATAAGGTTTTCATTAAAAAGCCGCGAAAAAGCCCACTTCAAAATAATTCAACCAAAACAGATAAACTTTTAAGTCTGGTTCAAACACTGAGCAGAAATATGTTAAAAATGAAAAAGGGAAATAGCTTATGGCAATCTTTTGCCAAATTATCTCTCAATACTCAATTTAATAAGTCCGCTTCATTCGGTGGGTTAATCGCTAGACATATTTTTTTTGGTGAATACTTTAGAAAAATATTCGCAAATTCGCCAAATAAAATAAAAGAAGCCATAAAAGATATTAAGGCCTATCATCAAAAACTTGATCATGAATATATTGAAGATGAGTTCTATTCAGCAGATGACAACTCAACATATAGACTTGCTATTCGGTATTTCGAAACAGCCAAATTATCATATTTTAATTCCGATAAAAACGAGACAAAAATATTTTCAAAACTCCTCATAACTCAAGCTTACAATAAACATAGTTTTGAAATAGAACCTACCTTTGTGTCCCTATTTAAAGAAAAAGTAAAAAACTTCAGACCCAAAAGTCAACCAACACATTATGTCACATCACATCCTGTTTTAGGTGAAATGGCCTCTTATAATATAAAGACAAAAACCTTTACTAGTGATCTTATTCAATGGAACAAAGCCATGAAGGCCGGATATACAAATAAACATAAAAGCAATAAAGCAATAAATACAAACTTGAAGCCTTACTGCCTATCTATAGATTCAGAAGGTATCGTCAATTCACTTTTCACTAAAGGTGGAGAATTAATGGCACCAAAAAATATTGATTTAAAAACTGACCGTGTAAAGTGGATGAATTCTGCTGCAAAAGCACTACAACACCCTAGAGAATTATTTTTATTAATTAAATTTTATTTTCTAAACGACAATGACCCAAAATTAAAAAAACTCTCCTATTTTTCTAAAGTATTAAGCGCATCTAGAATAAAAGACCAGAGTTTAGAACAGTTTATGAAAAATCAACTAATCGGCCGATTTCTGGGTAATGATTTAGATTTAGCAAAACTGCTTACTGAAATTACTCGAAAACAAAACAGACTCTCCCATATTGTCAGCACCCCTAAGGGACCTGTTTGTTGCTGGGTAAAGATTGTGAATCAAAATGAATTCGTTTTAAATATTTTAAGTACTGAAAGACCGTTACAGTATAAAGGCCAAACTTTAAAAGAAGTATATGAAAAAGCATTCAAGCCCTTGTCATCCGGCATAATACCTTTTAACCCAAATGAAATAAATATCATAATGTCATTCAAAGAAATACCTGGTGATCACTACTTTCGTGTAGATAGCAAAATCTTAATTGATAAAAAGTTGTATTCAAATATTTTTAAAGAAAAACGTAGTTCTCTAAAACAAAAATGAAATAAAAATTAAGCGTCTATTATTATTTGGCATTTTTCTAAATGCTAACTCAAATGAAGACAATCCCTTTTTAGCAATTTCATTCGAAACTGTAAAACTTTTAAATAAATTCCTCAAATATTAAACTTTGCTCTTAAAACAATATCACCAATCAATTTAAACAACCTGGTTTTAAATATTTAGGCTTTTTTCTACCTTCAATCTCTTTAAATTAAAGATGCTATTACTTGTAAGTTCACAACCCTTTTATGAGCTAATATTCATAATGGCCCAAAACAGATGTCGTCACCCTATTCTTTCCAAAAAGAAAACTATAGCGCAGTTTGCATTTAAAGAAAAACAGATAAACTAACCAATATTACGTCTTTATGGGGTATATTATTTATGTACCTTTTTTAATTAAAACTGAAATTTTTTCGAATCTATGCCAATCGTTTTTTTATGCCCTGAATCTTCTCTTCAATGTATTTATGAGAATAAATATGCTGGTAAAACTTTCAAATGTATGCACTGTGATAAAGTACACAGGATCCCCGGTTTAGATCCTGAAAAAACCAAAGACGGGCATTTTACATTCTATTGCAAAGTTACCAAAATTGCATTTCGGATAAAAAACTCTTATTACGGTGAAAAATTTCATTGTCCAAAATGTAAAAAATATCACCTAGCAAAACCTAAAGGAGAAACCTCTGATCTCTCCAATACCGTTCCTGATATTAAACCTATGGAAATTACAGAAGAAAGTCCCGTAAAAAAACCTAAGGACAATCGACCTCTACGAAAAAAGAGCTCGCTAAAATCAAAGTCATCACAATCAAAATTAAAAAGAAGACCAACCGTAAACTCAAAACTTGCGACCGGCAGCAGCACCATTTTAATGTCACTACAAGATGAAAATGAAATACTAAGTCAATTAATTAATGAGCAGAATTATCTTAATAATATACCGTCAAAAAAACCTTTCAAGCTTATCCTTTTTTTGGTCATTATTTTAATCGCCCTATTATTTGGAATTATTTTTATTTTGGACAAACAAAATAATGATGGCATTCAAAGGAGTCTACAGCAGGCTCAATCTAATATTCTAAAAATGGAATTCCAAAAAGCTGTCAACCGGGTTGAAGAGGCAAAAAGATATCAAACAAGCAAGGTTATATTCTTTAAAGATAGCCAGATTGTTGATATTGACACAAGAATAGATCATTATAAAAAAATGCAAACAGCTTGGGCAAAATATGAAAAAGAAGTAAAACCATTACTTCAAAATTCCACAAAAGTTTATGCTCTTCACCGCTATCATCAAAAAATTGATAAAGAATTATCTACTTTCAAAGAAGAGGACGCCATTTATAAATACTTATTAGATAAAAAACTAAAATTATTAGCAAAGGAAAAATTATTAATAGAAAAAAACTTTCAAGCGCAATTAGCTAAATCAATGAAATTATATAACGACGGAAAACTGCAGTCCGCCATCGATTACAACTCCTTGACCTATAAGTCCTGGAAGCTATTAGGTCACACTGAAATACAACCATTAAATTCAACCATACTTACTTCTAAGTTATTTTATGATCATCGAAAGAAAGTTATTGCAGATATTGCACATGTAGAAGATTTGACCGACACCATGGGCACATCACATGATTCTGTTGAAAATTTAATAGAAGCAAACAGACTTGCAGACTCCATTATTAGTAGACTTGATAAAACAGACATACCACTTAAAAATAAAATTAATGCGTTGAAAAAAAAGGTTCTTTCAAAGCTATCCACCTTGAAAGTAGCCATAAATCAAACACCTGAAGCTAGAAAATTGAAGAAACAAATTATTTTTGAATTCAAAAAAACAGTAAAAAAAATAGAAGAAGCCTTAAAAAATATCGACGGGACCGTGCTATTAAAATCTTTTCCTAAAAAGGTGACTTTTTCTTCAGAAAATTATTCGTTTTCTTTTCGTCCAATGATTACCCTTGAAGGTTATTTTTTAATTAAGGATGACTTTCATATTAGGTATCAAACTACTTTAGTGAATAGGTTTCCTCAATTCGTCATTTTACACTTCCATACCATTAAAAATTCAATGTCAGACATAACGGCTAAACAGCTAAGCTCACTCAACAATCAAAACTTTCAATACCCAACAAAACTATTAAAGCAACTACAAGGCCCAGTTCTGTTGCTTCAAGACAAAGATATTTTAGTATACGGAAAGCGTTATAAAGGTGCTCTATCAAAATACCGCCTCGAAAAAGTTAAAAAAATTAATGCAAACACTCTTATCAAAAATTTCTCTGATTTAAAAAATAAGATAAACCTAATCAAACATACAAATCCTATGTGGAAATCAGTATCAAACCTGATTTCACCGACAATGCACAAAAATTCTTTTTTAAAAAGAGGTAAATTAGAACGCCACATTCTCCTAAGTGGGTATGTTGAAAAATTATTCTCTCCTACACCTAAAGAAATCACCGATAGCATACGTAAAATAAATTTATTCATTGAGAAGAATCGAAATATAACAACTGCTCGTTTGCCATATCAAGCAGAAGACGGATCTACTTATAATGCAACCGTTAAGTTTTTTAATGATTTGAAATTAAAAATTTTTGATACAAGCACTAACACAACTTCAATATTTTCCAGGGAATATTTCAGTAATGATATAGATGATGGGCATGCCATTCCAAACCCACTTTCATTTGCCTCCATTTATGAGGGTAAAATTGAAAATGAATTAATTCAGAAAAAACCATATCAGCTTCAAACCATGCACCCCGCGATTGGCGTCATAGCAACCTATGACGTAAAGAATAAAAAACTTATTAGTGATAATACTACTTGGAATAAAGCATTAAAATCTGGCTACACATCCACCTTAATAAAAAATAAAAGCTATAATCTTGACCTAAAGCCTTTTTGCTTGAAGCTTAACGCTAGGGGTGACGTAACATCAATCTTCACCCGAAGAGGAGAACTTAAATATCCAAATTTTGTAAATGAAATTAATAAAGAAAAAAAGATTAAACAAAAACTAAAGTGGTATGCTCAAGCGGCACAAGTTCTATATCATCCTAGAGAGCTCTACTTGTTTTATGAATATTATTATTTAGATGAGAATCTTCCTGCTTATAAAAACACCTCCGATGTAAAAAAAATATTAAAAGCCTCAATGACAAAAGATCAAGGCTCAGACCAAACTTTAGATCGTCAACTTTTAGGTCGAATTTTGGGAGATGAACTAGAACTCGCTGATATATATACTCAAATTACGCGAGGACAAAACAGGTTGTCTTATATCATCAGCACACCAAATGGTCCTGCTTGCTGCTGGGTAAACAAACTAAGCACAAAAGAGTTTGTCTTAAATATCTTACCCGCTGGTCGGCCTTTACTGTTCAAAGGCTCAACCCTAAATGAAGTTATTTCAAAAGCTTTCAAATCTTCCTACTCCAACATTGCGCCATTTGATCCAAACAATATAAATATTATTCTTAAGTTACCAGGTGCCAGAAAAAAAGAAATATTTCAAATTGACAGCAAAGTCTTAATTGATAAAAAGTTGTATTCAAATATTATTAAAGAAAAACTTAGTTCTCTAAAAAATAAATAAATTTAAACAAGGAAATCAAATGAAAATTAAAGCTTCAATTATTCTCTTAGCATTTTTGCTATTTTTTCTAAATGCTAACTCAAATGAAGATAAACCATTTTTAGCAATTTCAGTTAACATTGCAAAATTATTAAAACAAATACCTGTGAAAGAAAAAGATGAGGCTCAATTAAAATTTATTTTAGGCATCATTGAAACACTAAAATTAAAATCAGTTGATCTCTTGTTGGTTAACGACAAAAAAGAACTTTTAAGGCCTATTGTTATTGCAAATATGGATACCGAAGCCGGTATCAATTTATTTGCAAAAGATCCAATACTCTCTCTTTTCATTACCAAAAAAGATACTTTTTATAAATTAAATATTCAGAACGTAGTTGCTGCAGCTAAAACAAATGGTCGGGAACTAAGCAAAAAGGAGGTCGCATACCTCCAAGATTTATCCATTTCTATGAAAGATGATTTGCTGATAGTTGGACAAGAAAAAGATACAGTGTCTTCCAATAAAGACACTGAAAAATTCTTACTTAACTTTAAATCACCCGCTTTACAAAAATTAAAATCTAATAATCCTATCGCAGCCATTCTAATTGACATGCCTACTGAAATTAAATCAACTTGGGCAAAAGATTTATTAGAAAATGACTTGGCAAAAATCGAATTATTAAAACCCGTAACCGGTCAATTCTTAGGGCTTTTAAAAGGTGTCATAGATCTGATCAAACCCTACGATCAAATTGGGGCTTCAATTGAAATTGATAAAGATCAAAATAGAAAAGTGACCTACTTACAAATAATGAAAAAAGATACTGTCGCCAGTGATATAAATAATGCTTTTACAACGAAAAATAAAACTAAGAAAAACAAAGACTTTTTAATCAATGCTATCGATTTTAACTCTAAAGTCGGTGCAGATATTAAATTATCATTAGAAAAAAATATCCTCGAATATCACTTCTCATGGAACCAAAAAGATGACGCGTTAGTACAGAAAAAAGTAACCTCGTCTCTCATGGGGCTTTTCTTTAAAGGAATGGGGGGCTCATCATCTTCAGGGTTTAAAGCAACAGAGGGGGACCTCACAATATCACATCGCCAAGAACCAAATTTAAAGACTAAAATTAATTTTGATGAAATAAAAAAGGAGGTCATCCAATTATTTAAATCACAATTACATGTATGGGCATTTTTTTCCTTTGGGGATAAACCAAGTGTTTCTTTACAACTGGAACCCATCTACCTTCCCATGTCTGAATTAGCTGTTGTCAAATTTAAGATAATAGGAGTCTATGATAAAAATAATAAAAACTTTCATGATCCTAAAAGAAAAAGCTTTAGACAGACTATTCCTCTTTTCAGTAAATACACTAGCACCATAAGTTTGAATGTTTTAAAAGGCACTAAAAAAACTGATTTAGCGACGGCTAAAATTGATTTTAATATTGAATATCCTTCTAAGTTTCAAAAAGTTGAATTTTTGAACACAGATAAAATCGGAACTGTTAAAAAATCTGATCAAGTTGAGTTTACGCTCAAGCTAATAGACAGAGACGTTTGTACTATCAATGCCAATAACAATAAAAATTTATTTATTTTTGCCTACGACAAGAAAGGGAAGTGCTTATCAAGCAGCACATCCTTCACTTCTGCAGACTCGGCATCACACAGATTCTCTGGTGAAATTCATAAAATCATAGCCATAGCCATTCAAGAGACAACTTTATTTAGTTTTCAGTCTATTGTGAATTTAAATGAAGGTAAAGACGCCTCTTTGCCTAAAAACCCTACAGAGAACCCTCCCGTAAGATATGAATTAAATATACCTAAACAATATATCAATATTTCTTTAGAAGATTTAAAGAGCTTAAAAGTAAAGTGGAATATGGATAACAAAAATAAATGGAAACAAGATAACATAGAAATTAGTTTAAAAAACGGTCCTGTTTATGGTGACGCCCAATGCGAAAGTCATTTCTTTGCTAAAAACCAGCCTGTTACATTTAAATCACGTACAGGCTTCCACGATAATCGACAAATTCGAATTTCATTAGAGAAAAGGGAATTAAAGATGGCTCAAGCGGTTTATGGTAAAATTAAATTCGACTTGCGAACTGATATTGAAACAATCGTTCTTGATGATTTAACTAAAAAGAATTTTGAAAAGGTTTTGAAAAATGGGAAAAAAGTTGCCGTTACATGCAATCAAAATCAGCTCATCATTGTCCCTAATGGATTAAAAATCTTAAGTCTCAGTGGATATGATAAATACAATTTAAGGCTAAGGCATACGTTTGGTAATTCTTCAAAACGAGGACAATCCTCTTACCTTTTTTATGGGATTCCTAAAAAAATTGAAATTCAATTTTCAGGTAAAAAAATTGATTATGTGCATGCATTTGAAGATTTTAAGGGGGAAGTGAATAAAGCATCCTATGAATCCTTTAAAAACAAAATTGAGCGAGAAAAAGAAATTGTAAAAGTTCTAAATAAACTAGGAAAGGATTTCAACTGGATGAAAAGTAAAAACCCATACGGCATAGCATCTCTATATTACATTGAAGATAGGTATAATAAGAAAAAGCCTATTGGCCAAAAAATCGCTCATAGTGACCCCATGGGAGCACTTATTTTTGGCTATAAAACAAAACCATATTTAGGTTATTATTTTACCTGTGCCAAAGGTACTTATGAAAAAGATGTCAACACGCCTTATGCTTTAGGTTCAAAAGAAAAAACTTACAAAACTGAAAAAGGCGAAATAAAGGCAATTCCATTTAAAAAAGGCCAAACAATATTGGCAATTCCTGCCCAAAAAGGTTTGCCTGCATTTTATGTTAAATGGTCCAATTGCTACCGCCTAGATAAATACAATGGTGGCAATGATGCCTTTATCCCTAAGAATACTTATAATGATAAAAAATGGCTTCAAGTAAAATATATTTTCGAAGGAAAGTAATCATCTCTAATTAGTCTCTGATTGGGTAAATAGGATTTAAAGAAATTAAATCCTATTTATCTTGATGGCTTCACGGATCAATGCCCAACAATTCCAAAGATAAATTTACGAGGTATTAGATGCCATTATGCTGGCGTAAACATACGCAGGCATTTCATTAGGATGAAGGCTTAAAATGAGGCCTTTGTCAAAGTTAACATAAATATCAGAACAGTAATGATAAACATGAAATTATTTTTTCATCATTTTATATTTGCCATTGTTTTGCAAAGCAACGTTCTTCATAAATTTTTCTAGTTCAGGAACATTTTCTCTATAACCAGCTTTAAGAAATTTTTCTGGAATATCCCCAAAAACTAATCCAATGGCATTAATATCAATTTTTCGAAATCTATTTTCTTTTTTTATGTGTGCGAGTAATGCTGTTTGACTAATAATCTTTCCAACAGAAGGGTTGCCATCAGACATAAAAAAAATTGCTTCGGTATTTCTATCGGTTTCAAAAGCCTTTTTAAAAGCATCAAAAGTATTTGTGCCACCTCCAGCCTTTAACCCGCGCATTCTTTTATCAAAAGCAATTTTAGTTTTTGAGCCAACACCTGCTAATTTTCTAAACCACACTGAAGCTTTCGTACTAAATGCTACCACCTCAAACAAATATCCTTTTGGCAATTTCCCAACAACTGCTTTTATTTCTTCAATTGCGCGATCCATTCTAGTATTCTCGGAATTGCCAATACTCATACTTCCAGACTGATCAACCACAAAAACAATTCTTTTGGCATTTATGGGTATCTCATAATAAGTCACACCTTCTTTATCTGTAGCCCATGTTCGGCCTAACAACTCATCCTTTTTTTGAGCATTAAACTCTCTGTAAGAAAAATTATCTTTATTCTCTTCTAGCCAGATTTGCCATTTTTTACTATCACCTTTTACCGTACCAGTAACGATAGATAAATATTGTTGAATCTGATCACCAATAACGCCTTGGCTTTCATACAAAACCTTTATCAAAAAGGGAACAACTTCTTTAGCGGGAAATTCAATTAATGCTTCAAACAATGTTTTCCTTAATCCGTAATGAACACGATATAATCCATTTTTTCTAATTTTAAATAAATGAGGAAGGCTACTTGAATCCTGCAACATTCCCGCTGCTTCTACAAGCGGAATCAACGTTTCAGCTGTTCGAGCCCTTTTTAAATAATTATTAATTTTTAATACAACTGCTGGAAACTTAAAATGTCCAAGTGAATTAAAAATATAGGACATTGCGTATATATCTTTAATTTGACGTATGCCACTTTTCAAAATCCAAAGTGCGGCCTCTTCACTTTCTTTGTTTTCTTGAAGATATTTAGCTGCCACTTCAAATATTTCTATTTCTTTTCTTTTAAAACCAATCATAGCTAGCTTAACCGTTTTAAGATCTTTGCGATCTTTTAATAAATCATAAGCACTAACCGCCGTATCTATATTTTCATCCTGTATTTTTAGCAAAAACTCTTTTTTTAACTTTAGCCATTCTTTATCTTTCGCAGAACAAGTAAATGACAGAATTAAAAGTAAGGGTAGAAAAATAAGAAAAGTTCGAACAACCATTATTTTATCCAGTTAAAGTTAAGTAAACATATTGTCTTGTGTATCTCTAGACGGATAAAAATACACCTTAAATCATTTTTTTCGATAAAATAATGGCCAATAAAATAAAATTGGCAGGAGGAAATTCTTAAATCCTCCTCCCATCAAAAAATCTAAGGCTTAAGATTCACTTTACTTGAAATACAAAAAATTATCAGCTGATCATTCATATCTTTTAATGCATTTGAACCCACTGAAATCAAAACCCCACCTCCCGTGGGGATTTGCATACTGGTACTAAATTTTACGACATCTCCTCGAATCTTGTCAACTGATTCCATAATATTACTTTTCCTTTTATCAGGAGTTACCATTTCAAATAAAGTAGAGTACTGACCCGTTAAAGACAAAATTATCTTTGATTGGTCTCTGCTAACAAGTGGATATATGCTGACACCATCATCATTCCAATAATTCTCAATTACGGGGTCGTACTTGTTGTCTATAACTTCATAATCACTCAATGAATTATGCATCTTGCTCAGCGAAATATTTGTAACGCATGCATTGTATGATGCCGTTGTGCCAGAAAATAATAAATGAGTTTTTTGCCATTGTTTTAGCTTTTTGCTTATAAAAATATTCATGCCTTCGGCAGATAAAATATTGGAACCTTTTAAATCTTTTAATATATATTCATTGTAATCTTTTTTAGGTACTGACAAAATCATGACCTTAGATTGCACCTGCAGTCCATATTTTTCATGATAAAATTTTAGTAGAGCCTTAACTTTGTCTTGAATCTCCAGAGTATTTTTTACTCGCAAAGAACCCCCACTAACTAGTATTGATGTCTCTTCAGAATCCCAATTACCTTCGGGAATTTTATGTCTTAAAATCGTATCGATTCGAGAACCTATGTATAATGAAGAATCGCCTTCATCTTCATCATCATCACCGTAAGATATTGAGGCCCCACCATTATCTCTTATCAAATGATTTAAAATTGCAGATGATAAAAAAGGATTCTCTTGAAGAAATCTCTGATTTAAAAATTTTATATCATAGGTTTTTAACAATGAGTTTTTCTTAAGAGACTCATCTAGATCTAAAAAATACAATGCGCCCCTCTTCACCTCATAATCTAAATAATATTTTTTGCAAACCCAATAAATTGCATCTTTTGCAGAAATCTCATTAAATGATACTTTAATGATTGTTTTCAAATCTACTTTGGCACTTGAAACTATGGGGATTTTGCAAACCTTCCTTAGTCTTATAAAAAAATCCTCTAGTGGTTCAGATTTAATTTTGATTTTGATTTTTTTATCAAGTTTATCTTTAAAAACAGATAACTCTTTCTCCGTTGGTTTTGAATAAACGATTCCTGTGCACATCAAAAAAAGAAATAGTAGTGTCGCTATTATTTTTAATTGTTTATTTATCATAATATTTTTCCTTATTCATGAGTTTCAATTGTTTGAGCTTGTAGAATTAAATAATAACTTTGGCTATTTTTCCTTTTCCCAGAAGTTCTTTTTAAAATAACGGCGCCACCATTTTCTAATTTTAAGGATTGTCTATAATGACATAAATCTTTTTGCATTTTATAAATTTTGCCATATTTATCTTTTATTCCAGGCTGAATATAAAACGTACCTTTGCTTTTTACATTGCCATCAATATCTACTGTTTTCTTCCCATCGTTTTTTTTAGATTTTCCAGATCCGGTTAGATCACCATCAAGCTTTATACCCAAGCTATGTTCTCGTTGACTTTGAATTTTAATCTCATGTGGAATAAAACGGGCGTTTAGTATAAAGTTAGTTCTTAAATTTAAGTTTATTTGTTTACTATCGAAACTTACTAGAGGATGAATTTGGAAATCAAATCCTTTTGTAAAACTTGCTTTTGTTTCAGGGTCAGCAACGCTGTCAGAAATATTATAATCCAACAAATTGGTTTCAGCTCTACCGCTAAAGGTAAAAACTTCTTGGTCGTTAAAGCAAACGATTCTGCTTGAACAAATTTCTACGGCATCTTTAATCGTTGGGATTTCAGTCAAAACTAACTTTTGATATGCCGCATTGGTCAGGAATATTCCGCTTGAGCTTTTATCAAAAAACTTGTCCAAAGCATCCACAGGTGTTTTGATAAATTTAAAATCTATGACAACTTGTTTTCTAAAGACATTTTGAACTTTGCCCATCATTTTTTTTACCTTAGCATGCACTTCTGCCGTATTTTCTACATACAACATCCCTTCATAAGCATAAATCTTAGTGGAATTAAGATCCCAATGTCCATCAATAATATTTGATTTTAATATTTCGATAACATCTTCTATTGATTGGGCTCCTATGGTATTCTCATCATCCGAATCTTCGAATACCATACCACCATCCCCACTGCGATCATGAATCCCGCCATTAGTGATAGATGGTGAGATAAAGTTAATTGGCTTATAAAACACTGAGCTAAAATCATATATTTTTAATTTAACAAATGGTTTTATCAGTGTTTCTTTTGTTGATATGCGAATACCTTTGTCTGAAATTTCAAAGTCTAAATCTGTAAGATCAACTAACCACAATAACGTATCGCGAATAGTAATCGCTTTATAATTAAATGTTAGCATCGGAAATTTATATATACTATAATCGATCTTATTTTTTTCTTTTATTGATTCTGCATGAAGTTCTTTTCGGTTTTTTTTTCTCTTTGACTTTACTTTGCTATTTCGCGAACGCTTTAAAAATTTGCTATAGTCTAAGGGCATTTCATCCAAAATATTTTTTTCTTCAATAACGATGGTAAATGCTGACTTTTTTTTGATGTAATCTAATATTTCCATCACAGATGTATTTTTAAACTTAAGCTCTATCTCTTGCGATAATTCTTTTTTGTACTTTTCTAAAACCTCCTTTTTGGGTGTGGCATCAATATTAATCCAATTCCCCCCCCAAATTATCAGAATTAATAAACCAATTTTTAACATGTCATCTCCTTAATAAATGAATTAATGCGAACTCCCCCATTTGAAATATTACGTAAATAATGGGTAAAAGTTCCAAAATAATCTATTAAAAGAAAATAATATTTTTTATAGATGCGTATTCCAAAAAAGACATTAATTAATTTAATAATGAGGTCTCAATTGTTAAAATGTTTCGATATTTAAAATGAAAGGTCTAGGAGCAAAACATGGCATCCTCAAAAGATACCCAAGATACTATTATTAAAAAGTACCATAAAAACTCGTTAACTCCATTTGAACTTGATATTACCCAATCTTTGCACTACCAAAAGGCCAATGGAAAATTATTAGTTTTTCAGTTATTAGAGACGAATGCAAAAGTACTCAGCACAACTTTACAAAAATTAAAAGTTCCAGAACGTGATGCCGTGACCATCATTGAATTCTCCTGTAAAATAATAATTAATGAAAACGAATATGAACTGACAAGAGTATTTCCAAAACAGGAAAGTTTTTATGAACCATGGGAAATCGAAGGTATATTAATATGGTTTGATGCTGTTAAAAAACTTGATGAACTTCTTCTAGAATCTCATGGAAAATGCTTTCCAGATAAAGATGCTCGCTTTGCCATTCAAGATGTCGGCTATTCCATTTGCCCAGAAAAAATACACGCCTGGTGCCCTCTACCAGAGGGTACATTAAAAATTGAAGATTGTTATCGAGGCGAAGATTGCTGGATGGGTCCATATGATGGGGCCGATGCCCATGGTGGATTAGACATCAATCATCCAATTGGCACCCCACTACATGTACCCTTTGATCTTGATGATCAGTTTTATTTTAACAGTGTCGCTATGGGCAACAATAACAACCGCTGGAGAGGCATACGACGATGGGAAAATGGATCAGAATGGATCATTCACTCAAATCATCTAGCGGAACTATTGGTAGAAGAAAGAACTCCATTAAAAAGAGGGCATCACTATGCCAAAACAGCTGGTGTTTGGGTTGGCAAACACGAACACACCCATTTTAATTTTAACATTCATGAAGATGGTGAAACCTTTTTATTAGATCCTTGGATTCTATTTTGGCAAATGTATCAAGATCAAAATTAAAACAATGCTTAGGGTCGAATCTTGTATTCGCTCTTTTATATATTGATTGAAAATTAAATTTTCACAATTACAGGTTGAATTAATCGGCAATTTAAATCGGATATGAAAAAGGCGAATACAAGATTCGCCCCTACAGATTAATACCATTTTAGTGTTTAATTTTTACTTCGGCACTTTTTCTATAAATTAATTTACCACGGACAATCCGGTCATTGTATAAATCGCTGACATAAATATATTTATCATCAACGGAAATATTATTAGGCCATGCAAAATACATTTTTTTATCTTTCACAGAACTCTGTGGTCCCGCAGCATCCATATTTCCGTAATTGCCTATTCTTAAAATGGGATTGTTATTTCTATCAACCACTTGAACATGGAACATAGGCGCATTGGGAATATACAGTCGATCAAATCTATCTAAATCAAAACTTCCCTGTTCGCAATTACAAGAAGCATTCTCGGTATCACGATGCAACCTAGGTGCAAACCCAAATCTCATCCAATCTTTCCCTTCAATATTACAAGAATTATAACCAGAATAATTTTTGGCGATCACATCATTACCATTGGGGTCCGGTAATATTTTCCCTCCACTCGGCTTAAACTTTAATACCGAACCATAAATATGTTCATAATGCCATTGAGGAGACGCATTAAAATCTAAACCCCAAGGCAACCTACCCTGCAGCTCTGATAAAATCAACTGATTTTTTTTTCGAACCGTTACTCCTAAATAGATTCCGCCCTGACTGTCCATTCTGACTATTTGGGCAATGTAACCTAAGTGTCCCGTGATTAGGTTTTTTCGTATTAACGAACCATTTAAATTCCAGACATGCAGTCCTTCTTTATTATTTAAAACAGCAATTTCGCCTTTAGGAGAAACACAAAATGTAGAATAGTTTCCATTACCATATCGGTAAATTGTTGTTTCTATTACCGGCTTCTTTAAGTCTTTAAATCCAATTGGTTTAAAGTTTTTATCATACTTATGAATTCCGCCACGTTTAATTGAATAAAAGTTACCATCGGGGCCTAAATCGGCAAAATCAAAACCAAAATTTTTCCCTTCAACTTTTAAATCTCGCACATACTCCCCCGTACTCCCATTATAGACAGATACATTATTGGCACCACCCAAGCTGTCAGCTCTAATAAAGAGTTCATGCGTTTCTGGATGATGAGTAAAATCTACGCGCGCTAATTTTCTAGGTGTTGGGCCAAGCTTAGGGTTTCTCCGTGCACGCATCACATCACCCTTAATTGTAAAGCCCTTTTTAGTTTCATCGACTTGAATTATCGTTCTACTATAAGCGACCCACAAACGAGCATTCTTTCGGGAGGCATCCAAAGACATAATGCCGCGGGATCCACCGGGTAAAATCTTATGGCTTGTTCCTCCAGGAAGTTGAACTTCTCCTAGTTTTTTCCCACTGATATTATTAAATTTTGTAATTCGACAAGTAGCATCAAAATCTGAGAATACATAAATAGCATTTGTCTTATGGTGTACTCTAACAACATGCGGTTGCTCAACTTTAAACTCATTTATATAATTTCCCAGTGAATCAAATGAAACTATTCGTTCATTTCCTAAATCAGCAATATAAATATTACCATTATTGTCGACATCCATACCACGCGGGTCATTTAATAATTTTTTATTATTTCCACGTTTAAGGTATTGACCAATGAAAGGTTTAATAAGAACATCGTTGATGGATATATCATCATCATGCCATTTCAAACGATAAACAACATGATGAGGCCGCTTATCTTTGTATTGTTCACCTTGAAATCCTGTTGCATAAATATAGTTACCATCTGGGGAAATAGCTACAGCTGATTTTCCATTAATCATTTGATTTGCTAATTTTGGTCCTCTAAAATCCGCCGGCACACTACCATCTAGGCCTACTTTTAACAGGCGCTTTGGAGTTCTGAACCACCTTGATCCGCCATTTAAAAAAATCAAATGTTTGTCTTTCAAAATGGCCGGGGATTGCAGTGGCAATAATGTCGTACCTGGGTAAAAAGAATGCTGCGTTAAATTATACATCGTTGGAATCCAACTATCCTTCGACAAAATAATTGGAAGTGCACCGGCTACTTTTTCATGAGACTGATTTCCTGGAAATGGATAAACTTGGCGAAGATATTTTCCATTTCTATCATATGCCAAAATTACCGAAAAATTTAATCCACCACTACCGCCATATCCATTGATCTGATCAAAAACATATAACGTTCCATCTTTTGAAGTAATAAGGCCTTGTATATTTCTAAATTCATAAGGAGTCCATAATAAAACTTTGTCAAACACAGCATCTAATCCTAAGGCTACTCGAACAGCATATTTTCCCTTCTCGACTTTTCTGCCAGAATCATTTTTAAAATCCCAAATTATTTTTTGCTCTAATGAATTCGCCTTAAGGGGAGATGGTGGATTTTCACCAAGTACTCCACTGGCTAAATGTCTAATTACCTTTCCTTCATTATTTAAAATCATAACTGTCACATCGACCTCTTCTTTAACAGCAAAACTAATTTCTGCTAAATTTCCTTTAATATTTACAATGGGCTCTTTTGCAAATTTTGCTAATTGATTCTTCTTTTTATTTTCTATGGTATTTACGACTAAAGGAGTCGGAATCTTGTACTTGACGAGATTCATTTTTTTTAGATCGACCTTTCGATCAACTAGCAATTGATAAACTTCGCTTGGTAAGGCATTGCCAGCCTCAAAATACAAGTGACCAAATAAATTTGGTGTATGTAGAGTGCCAAAAGGACTTCCCCTCCAAGAGGTATCCCAGTTACTAAACCCTGGCGTCCTACTATTTGGCCTGTTTGGCCATCGTGTACGATTAAAATTGGCGCCCCACAATTTTGGGAAATTAGTTAAATCTATGCCCAGATCTTTAAAACCAATTTTAATCTCTAGCACCCATCGGTCTTTTTCAATCTTAGTAATAGACTTGTAGCTTTTCGGTTTCCAACGTGAATCCGCCCTACCTTTAATTAATTTTTGTCGACCTTTGGCATTAGACTCTATTTGATAATAAGCCTGATGGTTATGCCTGTGCCCAATATCAAAAGCAAGATCAAGAATATCATTTGTCCAAAGAGCTTTATCATTAGCACGAATTTCTTTAATATCTTTTTCATAACAGGTAGCCAATATATATAAATTCTCTTTATCACTAATAATTTTTATCTTTGTTGGATTCACATGATCAAGACCAAGAATAGTTGGGTCTTGAAAACCTAGCATTAAACTCTTTTGATTCTTCCAGCAATCATCATTTTCAATCCCATCTATTACCGGTTTATTTTTACCACATAACGGCACTAAATAGTTTTGGCCACCGTAAAGATTGTATAGTTGCTTTGCAGAGATTTCAAATCCTGTTATTTTATTAGTATCTGGAGATGGCAATTGATATTTTTTATTGGCTTCAAAAAAAAGAGATTTCTCATTTATATTAGGAAATTTCTTAACCGGACCCTTGCCAATTGGGAAATAAGCATAGCCGTAAAAAGATTCTTTTTCCTTGAATAAATAAGTTGGGTTTAAAAGTAATAAAATATCAACTAATTCTTTTTTATTTATTTCCTGTGAACTCGAAAATAAAGGTTTCCACGAATGATGTGAATTAAAAAAATGAGATGACTCTTTGGGTATTCCTTGATATCGGTTACGCACAAAACCAATCTTCGAGACGATTGGTATCGCGGAAAACTCTTCCTTCAAAGGAATTTTTAATTCAGCCGACCAGCGACCAACATATTTCTGAGCCTTACAAATAAAACCCGTCGGGTTCCATTTTGTATTCCATGCAGATTCGCCCTCCTTGCAAGATGCTGTGTAGGTAACACCTTGAGGATTGCATAAAATAATAAAATATCTTGGTTTATTTCTTTTGCCAAAATCTAATAACATCCCAGCATAGTTATCACTCAATAATTTATTGCTGTCATTTTCGTACTCAATGTTTTTGATTCGTGAGTTTTCGATACATAAAAATGAAATATAAAGATTTTTATCATCATAGAATAATTTAGCTTCTGTTCGATTAATTGGAGATCCTGGGATTTCAGCATCGGCAAAGCCAAGGATTGAACTCTTTGTATTTTCATATTCCGACTCATATAACATGCCGTCAATCTTAGGAGCTTTTTTCAATTTGTGAAATTTGGTAAGAAAGGTAAGCTGCTTCTCTGGCTTCTTTTCTTGGGCTTCTAGCAATAGACTAAAGGAAAAAAATAATAGACACAGCGCTAAGAAGTTGACACTTTTGCCTAAATTAAATATTACCAACATATTTATTACTCCATAATTATAAGTTTTAATTTTAAATCTGGTGCTAGCACTATTAATAAATAATCGGGAATTAACTAACACTGTCTGGTAGGAATTAGAATAAAATTATATTCATATAATTCTTAGTGAATACGAAATTTAACCGTATTGCATATATAAATATAAGATTACAACGTCTTTGGGCTTTTCGCAAATTTTAAATTATTATTAATTGATCCGATTAAATAGCTAAATTGATTCGCAACATGGAGCTTGAAAAAAACACGATCTATTTTATAAAAGGAAATTTCAAGCCATTTTTAAAGCTTTTGAGAGAACTCTCAGAAGAATTTATTCGCCAATCTGGTTCTTTTTCTTTGCGCTTATCATAATTAAACCAAATGAATCCGGTTATATTAGGGTAGTGATTTACTTTCTTAAAAAAGTTATCAATCCATTTTGATTTTTTTAAGGATTTAGTTTCAGCACAAGAAATTTCAGTAATTAGTATAGGTTTATCTTTTGAAATCTTACTAAAGTCTTTCATGGTTTGGTCAAAAACTTGATTAAAACTTTGGGTTACTGTATCTTTTCTCCATGGCAGTTCATTGGTCCAGTTATAGCCGTCTACTCCCAAAATATCTACATATTGATCACCAGGATAATAGTGAATTATTTTATTCCAATCTTTATCAGGAAATGATCTGCAATTAACAGACCATATCCATTTTAAATTTTGACATTTTTCTTTTTGAGAAAGAGCATGTATATGTTTCCATGATTGTTTAAATTTTTTTGGATCCCCACCCCAATCAAACCAGTCACCATTCATTTCAAAACCAGGTCGAATGTAAACGTCCTTTTTCCATTTTTTACATTTTTTAAACCAATTAATAAAAAAGGGATCATGCTTTCCAGCTATTATTTCTTTTAGAATATTTTTATTCTTTTGGCCCCATATACCTAATTCTAAAGAAACTATTGGCTTTGCCTTTATATCATTAATTATTTCTATAAACTCAGAGGGAAATTCTCTTTTTAAATGCATATCCCTAAAAAACATTATATAGGTAGGTTTTTTGGGAAGCAGATCAATGGTCTTTTTTAACTGCGTTGCGAATTGATGAGAACCCCAAGCTATTTGATATAGACCGAAATTAATTTCAGTTGGAGTTTTATCTTTTTTTACTTCTTGGGAGAAACCACATATCAAGAATTTTAAAAATATTACTAAAAGAAGACCTTGCTTAAGACTCATTTTCTACAGGCAAAATTATGGTAAACATGGTGCCTTTATCGACTTCAGATTGAATACCGATGTTCCCATTATATGCTTCTAGCATTTGTCGGCATGAAGCCATTCCTAGCCCTGTTCCTGTAGGTCTATCATACTCTTCATTATTCATCGTTTTAGTGGAAAAAAAGGGATCATAGATTCTTTCAAGATTCTCTTTGGGTATTCCGCAGCCCGAATCTTCAATTTCAATAATAATATTATTTTCAATACACTTAGAAGCGATTCTAAGCTTTTTGATTTCTCGGCCATACATAGCATCCACACAATTATCAATTATATTTCCTAAGCTTTGGGAAAAATGCACATAAACGCCCATTACAGATGGTATGTCCGTAAGCTCCATGCTCAACTCTACTTTATTTTTGAAAAAAGTATCTGCATTCTTCAATTCAATTAATGTATTTAGGACACCATTTAAATCTACTTCAGTCTCAACTATGTTGCTATCATTTTTACTTTTATCTAAAATGGTGCTGATGATTTTTTTCATCATATTACCTGAATTGATAATTCTTTTTAATCGTTCGTCTAGTTTTGGATTGCCCTTTATCTCTTGAGCATCTTCAAGCAATTGACTATAACCCATAATTGCCGCCAAAGGGTTATTTAAATTATGCACGATGCCGGCAGCATATTTTCCAATACTAGATAGTTTTTCAGCTTCTAGTAATTGATTTGTTCTAATTTCAATTTGTTCTTCAAGATTATTATTTAAATTATCCAAATGATCATTTGATTTTCTTAATTGATCTTGAGTATATTTAAGCTTTATAAAGACATTGATCTTTGCCAATAGCTCTTCGTCTTCAAATGGTTTGGTCAAATAATCATCAGCTCCAGATTTATAACCTTCTAGCCGATCATTCACATTTACTTTTGCAGAAAGCAAAATAACTTTTATGTAATTCTCTGAATATAATTTGCGTACTTGGCGAACGACTTCATATCCATCCATATCATCCATCATGACATCCAATAATATGATATCGGCAGGAAATACTTTTAATTTTTCAAGAGCCTCTTCACCTGAGTTAGCATATTCAAGTATGTGTATCTTTTCTAATATATCTTTAATGATCAATATATTTAAAGGATCATCATCAACAACTAAAATTCGACTAGCAACACTTGTCCCGCTCATAATACCCTAACAATTAATATAATATTTTGTTACATTTCAGAATTTAATGCAAATGAGAACTTACAGCCTTTCTCTAAATTTGCAACACTTATTTTACTATTATGCACATTCAATATCCCTCGGCATATTGATAACCCAAGACCTTTTCCGCCAGACTTTGTTTTGGTTAATGTACTTAGACGAAATGGTTCAAAGATCATGTCAACCTCTTCTTGTGGTACACCCCTACCATTATCCTCGATACTCCATGTCACTTTTTCATTGTCTGTTAGTATGCCAATTTTTATTTCTCTATCATCACCTGAAAATTTAATGGCATTACTAATAAGATTTTTAATGACAATACCAATTTGAGTTCGATCCATAGAAACCAGAATCTCATTTTCGCAATCTATCAAAAATATTTCCAAATTTTCATAGATAGCACTAGAATTAAATTTGTATATCATTTCTCTTGTTAATTCAACAATATTATATTTATCGAAGTTAAATTTTTGCTTACTCCATTCTAATTTATTCAAATCTAAAAGGTCATCAATTAAATCTAGCATTCTTTCGCCACTAGTTCTAATTTGACTAAAATAAAATAAAAGCTTTTCATTGTCTAGTTCACTTATGCCCTTCACTCCTCTTTTTGAAAAGGTCATTATCGCATGTAAAGGCGTTCTCAGCTCGTGAGACATGTTAGAATAGATTTCATTTTTAAAATTATTGGCCGCTTTAGTTTCTTCAATGGAATTAAGCAAACCTTTCGTTCGCTCTTCCACTAAACCTTCGAGTTTTTCCGAGTAATCTTTTAGCTCTTTTTCTTTTCGACTTAACTTTAAATAGAGATTGACCTTATTTAAAAGCTGGTTGTCATCAATGGGCTTTGTTATGTAGTCAATAGCACCTAATTCATATCCTTTTTCTGGGTAACCTTTTGAGTTTGGAGCTCCTGTAATAAATACAATTGGAGTATTTTTATTAATCGAAATTTCTTTAATATTCGTGGCGGTTTCATAGCCATCCATTTCGGGCATTTCAATATCAAGAAGAATTAAATCAAAGACATTCTCCTCTGCGAGGTGCACTGCTTTTTTCCCGGAAGTTGTTGAATTTATTTCTAAATCATTTATTTTATTAAATAAATATTCATAAATTAAAATATTATCCTGGTTATCATCAACCAATAGCATTTTACTTTTCAAACTCATTTACTAAACACCTTCACCTTCTAGTGATTCAAAAATAGACTCGTATTTTTCGTTGTTACTTAAAAAGGATGAAAGTAATTCAGGATCAAAATGTTTCTCTGGATCTAGACGATCGTCTCCATCTTTAAATATTGTCATTGTCTTTTTATGATCAAATGCGGGTTTATAAGACCGCTCACTTCTTAGAGCATCATAAACATCAGTAATGGCAACAATTCTGCCACTGAGAGGTATTTCCTTTCCCGATATTCCACTAGGGTATCCAGACCCATCCCATTTTTCATGGTGGTATAAAGCAATTTCTTTAGCCATTCTTAGCTGCTCACTTTCGCCAATAATTTTAGCGCCATAAATAGGATGACCTTTTATTTCAACAAACTCCTCTTTAGATAAACTTCCTTTTTTATTAAGAATAGACATTGGAACATGAATTTTTCCAACATCATGCATTTGGGCAAAGCAACGAATCTCATTACAAAAATCTTCGTCTTGGCCACTGTCTTTTGCTAATGTGTAAGAATATTCATTAACTCTAACAATATGATTTCCAGTTTCTTCGTCACAAGCTTCTGCAGCCCGGGACAAAGCCTCAATCGTATAGTTAAAAGCTTCTTTGATTTCATGGGAATGCACTAATTCAGAAAAAATATCTATCTTTGCCTTTAACTCATCATCTTCAAATGGCTTGACGATGTAATCATGGGCACCCATCTCATAACCCTTCAGTCTCATTTCTACACCCATCAATGCTGAAACCATAATTACTTTTGTATTTTTTAAGAATGGCGTATTTTTAATAAATGCCAAAACATCAAAACCATCAATGTCTGGCAGCATAATATCTTGTAAAACTATATCAGGCTTGAAAACCTTTAGTTTTTCAATCGCCTCGGTACCCGTTTTAGCGAATTCCAAAGAATATTCTTCTTCTAATATTCCTTTAACAATTTCTAAATTTAGCAAATTATCGTCAACAATTAATACTTTTGTATTCTTGGACATTTTTAATCCTAATGAGCAAACTATATTATCGTAATAAAAGTATACTCCCTCTTTTAACTCAATTGAAATTTGAATTGCATATTAATGATAAATCTGCTTAAGAACCAAACTTTAGCACCTCATAGTTACAAATAGCAAAAGATTCAACGTCAGAAACTAAGGTTTAAAATGGAATCTTAATCATAACGAAATGTAAAGAATTCCATTAAGACTCGTAACAAAATTAGTGTTTACTGATATGGAATTTTAGTAATAGCCCAAATAATATATGGGTGCCTTCTAGCAATTCAAATTAAGACTCAACAACAAACTCATCTTGAAGCGCATTGGCTAGGGCTGCAGAAACCGTTTCTTCTTCACTAATAACAATATTTGCACCCACCTCTTTTAAAAATGTTTCTTCTTTAACATAATGAGATCGCACAATGATATGGATTTCCTCACTTTGCAGTCTAACTTCACAAGTGATAGATAATCTGTCAACGGGAGAAGGAACTGCAATAATCAACCATTTTGCCTTCTCTATACCAGCGGCTTGCAGAATTTCTTTTCGGGAGGCATCACCGAAAATGGCCGGAATGCCTTTTTCCATTAATTTCTCGACCGTTTTTGGATTTTGCTCAATTACACTAAAGTGAAGACCCATATGGGTCATCTGTTCACCACATTTTTGACCGGCAATTCCATAACCAATAATAATAGCTTGAATCTCATTTTCACTTTGCAGGATTTCCTCTGTGTGCGAAACATTAAATTTTTCACACAGGTTCTTCAAGAGTTTTGAGTGAGCAAAATTAATGAAAGAAGGTGTTAACCCCATCGTAACGATAGCAACAGCAAAAATTATTTGCATACTAGAAGTATCTAGCCATCCGGTTGAATGAGCCACAACCGCTAATAACAGCGAAAACTCACCAACTTGACTCAAAGCAAGGGATGTTTTTAAACTACTATAAACATCATTTTTGGTTACCTTCATCGCTATAAAGTTAGTAGCAGCTTTAATGAGAGGAATACTTATTAAAAAGATTAAAATTTGTAGCCAATGTGTTTCAAAAATAAATATATTAAATGAAGCACCAATCATTAAAAAGAATAAACTTAAAAGGACTAATTTAAATGGATCTATATCTGAGCGGATTTGATAAGCCATGGGTGACCCTGCCAAAGCAAACCCAGCAATGAAGGCTCCCATTGCTGCACTACCAAATAAAGCATGACCAATAAAAGAAGAGCCTACGACCAACAATAATAAGGTAAACATAAAAAATTCAGGTTCTCTTCTCTGAACAACACTTTTCAACAGTTTCGGTAACACGAACCTAGATATCAAAAATACAATTGGCACAAAAACAATTAATTTGCCAAATATTTTCATCGAAGAGATTATTTCTTGGGAATCAGAAAACGTTGCTGGCAAGGCCATTACGGCTAATAAAATAACCGCAAATAAATCCTGCACAATCAAAACAGAAGTGGCATTTAAAGCATATACAGCATGGGTATCACCTCTTTGTTCTAAAACCACCAGAACAACCGCCGTCGAGCTCATCGCACACAAAAAGCCCAATCGAATAGAATTAAAAGTGCCATAACCACTTAAATAAAATAAAATTCCAATAAAAAGAGCCGCCAGTAAAACTTGCCAAACCCCCATTAGTATACGCCGTTTGTTTTTCCAGCTGATAGCGGAAGAATCAAGTTCCAATCCCACCAGAAATAAAAGGGATGCTATTGCTAACTCACCAGCTGGAGAACTTGTTGTTAAGCTAGTTGGCAATAAATTTAATGCTGTTGGGCCTACAATAATGCCCGCTAATAAGAAACTAATTACTGGCGAAAGTTTGAATATTCTAGAAGAAAACAATAACCCAATAATAATCAGGGCTATAGAAGCCATGATCAAAATGGGATCTTCCTGGATTTTTGATATTATATCACCTATGATTCTTGACCAATTTAACCTTGAGACTTTTGAAAACGTATAAAAGAAGCACCACCTATTAAAGCGAAAATTTTAAATAAATCAATACCATGTCATTTTTGCAGTTGGTAGCAATGAAGTAAACTGAAAGTTCTATAGACTAGCTAGATACTAGCCATTCCTCAAAATATTGATTAGTAGGTTTTCCTATCGTTTGAAGCAGCTCATCAGGAATCTCTTTGATAAAAGCAAAAAAATCGTGAATCAATTTTGTTCTGCGACAATTTTGCAAGAATACGTCCCAATCACTACCTGGATGTTTAAATGTTGTTATCAGTTGCTTCATCTTTTTCAATCTGCCAGACTCCAAACAATTTTGACCGGCATAAGCATCATCCAGATGTTCAAAAAAACCTAAAAATTCATTTCTTGTTGGATACTTGATTTCCCCTGATATTCTAAACTCTCTTACTTGTTTAAACAACCAAGGATTTTGCATGATTCCTCTTCCGACCATGACTCCTTTAGAATTACTCTTTTGAGCAATTTGATCCAATTGCGTCGGATCTGATATGCCACCATTATAAATCATAGGAACCTTCAAGTTTAAAGCCGCCTCTAAAACTTTATCCGGGAAAACTTCACCGTGATAGCCTTTTGTTGCTAATCGACAGTGTAACGTTACAAAATCACAACCAGATTCGTTCAACATATCAATTAAATCAATTAAAGAGTTCGTTGTCGTCTGGCCAATGCGAGTTTTAACCGATAAGCCTTTTGGCACTTCTTTACGCAAAGCATCTAATAATACTTTGGCTTCTTTCGGATGTTCGCTCTGCCAAGCACCACATTTTCTCCCAATCGCGGACTTCGTTGGACAGCCCATATTTACATCAATCGATTCAATTCCTTTTCTTTTTAAATCGCGAACTACTTTTAAGGCTCCCTCAATAGAGGATGAAATAACTTGAGGAATTAATGGGATAACAGCATCGGGATCATTCCATGACTTAAAGACATCTTTAATTTCACGCTTGGCATAACAGTCTTTATCAGAAACAACAATATACTCAGACAAAAAGGCATCCATCCCACCAATATTTTCCAGTACCTTTCGATAGGGATAATCCGTTACACCTTGCATAGGAGCCACAATTAATAATGGTTCTTTCTTAATAAGCAACTCTCGTGAATCCATAGGAAATTTCTATTGCTGCAATATCTCTTGCTCTAGATCAGCTTTTTAAAAAAGGGTTGGTCTTATTATCATCAAAGGCTTTTTTTATTTTTTTTATTTTTTTCATGTAGGCTTGAAACCACTCCGAATCACGGATATAAGCAAAATCTGGATCAGTAGAAAACTTTTTAACACTCAATTGATATTTCATAATGATTGGAGTTAAAAAAGGTAATACTTTATTTAAACTATTGTAGGCACTATTAGCATCTTTCATTTTAGAATAAGCACAGGCCATATTATAATGAGCTCTTAAACTTGGATTACTTTTCTCGCTTTCTTTCAACTCAAATTCATTTAACTTAGATAGCAACTCTTTATAAGTCTCAACACAACCTTGGAAATTTGAAGTTTTGAACTGATTCATCGCATAAGTATCTTTTATAAATATTTGCAAACTTTTGTTTTCCAAAGAGTTTTTATTTATAAAAGGAAAAATAATTACCATTAATAAAAATGCAAATCCAATCGACATCTTAATCTTTTTTAATTTATGATGAAAGCTCTTTCTTTGTTGTCCTTCATCTTCATAAGCCTTTTCTAAATTGTTAATGCGCGCACCCAAAGAACCATGATGCCACGAAGGGCTATCTAAAATGCCTCCATAATTATCGCTCAATTTTTTAAATGATGATATAATAAATTCTGGTGTGCCTTGCACTTCAGCAGCATTTAAATCCGCCTGACGCTCACATTGCCGAGACAACCATCCCCAACCAAAATAAATAAAGGCACCAAACATGGCACCTAAAGAAACTAAATAAACGAGATTAGAACTTTTCTCCATAACACTCAGCGTTGGTGAACTTGCCGTTAATATCTCCACTACTAATGAGAAACTCATTATAAACAATAGGTAGGTAAAAATATGGTAATACTTTGCATGACCAATCTCATGAAGCAAAACAGACTCCTGTTCTTTTTCATCAAGCAATTCAATGATATCAGCTGTAAACATCAAATTTCTTGTCCAAGGAAACACACCAATAATACCCGCCGTAAGGAGCCCAGGCTTACCTGCCAAATAAATTTTATGATAGGTAAAATTATTTCTCTTGGAAACTTCTTTGATCAACTCTAGTGTTGGCCCATCCTCTAGTGGTTTCCAGCCAGCTATTACTGGTAATATTAACGGAAAAAACATTAGAAACAAAACCGGAAAAGCAATTCTTGAAATAGTTGTAATTGTTTGAATAATTAAAAAAGAATGATCTGGACTAAAAGACAACGCAATAGATGCCAACATAGTATCTGAAATACTCGCTAAGAAGCCAAAACTTACCAGCAATAGCACAAAAAAATAACCAAAAATTAGCATTCGATTGTTTGATAAAAAACCCACGGGTAAATTTATATAATATCTTTTTGCCGCAAGAGATTTAAACCGTTCAGAAGCAACCATATAAACAGTGAACACTAAAAAGTATTGGGTTATTAATAAAATTTGTTTTATTAACTGAATTGCATTATGAGCAATCGCTCCTTTATCCATAAAATCATGTAACCAAGAAAAATGAGCCGTCAGACTATCTAATGCCGTATAAAGCCAACTTCCAGTACTTTCCTGAGACAATTGAGGAATAATAAAAATTAAAAAAACAAGATAAGGCGGAAGGTTAGATACTTTAGCTAGCCATTGATTTGAGCCCTTGTTTATTGAAATTAAATATTGAATAAAATAACTTAGAAAGGAGACTGCAAAGGGGCCAACCAAAAAAATATAAACCAAGGCTAACTTAATGTTCGCATATGGTTCGGCAACATTTCCTTGAAATGCTAATGCGAAGATTATTACGAATATAATGCCAATAATAGGAAGAAATAAAAACATATGAAACTATAGGTCGTTAGACAAAAAAATTAATTCAGACACCACTACCAAATTTTTATATTAACTTTCAACACAAATACGACAAAATTTAGCGCCTTGCGATGTCGTGTCAACCTCGATTGATGTTACTTGGTTTTTAACCTCTTTTAACACACTCGTTGCACTTGAATCATCTTTGCTAATTAAATCTTCTGTCGATAAAAAACCAATATTAATTGACGTTTGATTAAATACAAAAATTAAATCTATTGTCGGCTTAGGCTTTTTTGTAAATAATGTAAAAAGCTTTTGGAAGCTATTAAGAGCTTTTGTTGATAATGCAGATGGCAAATTAGTTTTTTCTAATATTGATCTTGTTGTAATTGATGCGGTATCGAAATAATCTGAATTACATGGAATTCTTAATTCAACAAATTGGGACAGCAGGTTTTTAAAGCCTCTTGCTTTTCCATCATCTGTAACAACGTAATGGCAACTACAATTTGGACAACGATAATACCCTCTAATATCAAACTTTATATTTTTCTTGCAAACCAAACATTTAACCAACAAAGGAAAAGCACTTGTATCTGCAGGAATTTCACTGATGTCTCTAGGTTCCGGTTGCTCCGGCATTTTCCCTGTTGAAGAAGAAGTATTAAAGGCTTTAATGCTTGCTTCAAGAGTTTGATAAACATTGAAAAAATCTAACAACCCTAACATATTGAAGACAACTTCAACCTTATCAGGAATCTCAGTCATGATCAAATTGCCACCATTTGCCTCAGCTTTATCGTGGTACTTAACCAACAATCCTACACCAGTACTGTTCACATAATCGACTTCACTAAGAGTCAAAATAATTGCATTTGTCTCTTCCAAAGTATCTTCAAACATTTCTTCTAATTCACCTACTGTATAGGCATCAATTCTTCCTTTTACATCCATGTGATGTATATGCTCAGCATTAGGAATTGGGTTAGAAGTGATTTGAATGCTTTCTGCCATGAACTGTCCCTAAACTCTTGTAAAATATAAGATTATCAATAATATCCAATGCTCGATTGAGCACAATATCGTAATGGATTACTTCCCTACAAATGGCCAAAAAGAAAAGAACTCATCAGACACAACGAAAACAATCTACTAAAAGCGCCACCGATGATACTAAATTTTATATAAAGTTCAAAGATCCAAGAATAAAATCACAAATCTTTTATTATTTTACTGATGAAGATATTTTTGACCCGTGCATTCCGCTAAATGATGGTGATATTATACATGATTCAAAGCTAATCTCTCTCGAAACGGCACCTCCTGCTTTAACAGTTCAGAAACCGGTTAAAAAGGTAAAAATAATTTCGCCAAAACCAGTTACTAAGCGGAAACCTGTCCCAAAATCAAAACCAGTATTGAATGAAGAAACTTTTCAAGTAGTTCCTGAGGATTTACTAGATGATTCGCCGCCTTATTCAGATGACAAAGATGATGATCAACTTGACGATAGCTTTGAAGATAGTGTCGAGACAAATGATAACGATCTAGCCTACATGACAGCGATGGACATTCAAATTGTCGGATCAGACAATGATAATAAACAATCAAATCAAACAGATGATGATGACGAATTTGAGGTCCTTGAAGAAGTTTTAGAATCAAATGATAAAGAAACTAATACATCCAATTCAAACCGTTTTAGACTAGATACAGCATTTGAAGAGAGCAAATCGTCTTCTTCCATCTTGAATGCCATCTCATTATCCAAAGAAGAATTTGATCGCAACACCACGGGTAACGAAATCAATATTTTCAAAGAATGGAATAAAGTCCATTTAGATAAAAATACGTTGATCGCACGTAAAGTTTCCATGCCAGAATTCAGATTACTTAAAAAGGTTGTTGGTATTAAAAAAAGATGAATCAATCATTTAAATCTTTAGCACTTATCTCATTAATCATATTTTTACTTTTGCAGACGAGTTGCCGATACCCAAGAGATAGAATTGGCGGCAGAATATCAATTGATGGGGATACTGGTCAAGAGACTCCTTTGAATAAAGAGGCCTGCTTAATATTATCGTACCAAGCTCTATGTAAAGGTAACTTAAAAGAATCTATGCGATTTATTGAACTATCAAATAAATTAAAATCGGATCGCATTATTATCAAAGAGGGCTTAAAAACTCTCCATGCTTTAACACTTTTAAAACAAAATGAATTTGCAAAAGCGTTAGAGCTTATCAAGGCAATTGCTCCAATCAAATCCTATAAAACGATCCCCTCCCACTCGAAAGACCTAATACACTCGCCTATACTTGAAATCAGGGATGCTGCTCGAAAATTAAAAAAATGCCAAATCATATTAGCGGAGTACGTTCAATTGAAATCAAAAAAGAAATTAAGCAACTTTCAATTTAAGCTACTTACTAAAAAGTGGAAGGTCACGTTGACATCCATGCTACCAAGTAATACGACAGCAATCGAATTCCCACTTCAAAAAATTAAATCTTGAATTACTTTTGCCGATTAAACTTGCAATGGTCTCTGAAAATAAAAATCCTTAGAAACACCTTTTGATTTAAACAACTGCGCATTTCGCTTGCCGCTCAGTTTGCTTTCTCCTGTCGGAATAACAACTTCAGCTGTTAATATCCTGCGACGAAAAGATTTTATGGGCAATTTTTTTTCTAATATGATTTCAAAAACAGTCTGCAATTCTGTTAGCGTAAACAAGTTCGGCATCAAAGCCATGGGCAACGCCGTATAAGATGTTCGTGACTTTAATCGATCAAAAGCTTTTTCAAGTAACTCATTATGATCAAAGGCTAATTTTTCTTTTTTAGCTTTATTCACAGGAAACCATTTTGAATCTTTTAAGGCCTTCTCTTTTACTTTACCAAAATCAAGTAAAGCGAAATAAAGAATCGTTACCGACCAGCCGCGAGGATCTCTGGTGGCATTCCCCGTAGTCTCAACTTGTTCTAGATAGGGGGACTTTAAGCCCGTTTTTTCAAATAATTTTCGGTGAGCGGTTTCATCTAAGTTCTGATCTTCCTTTAAATTGATAAACCCCCCGGGTAACGAAAGCTTTCCTTTTTCGGGGTGAGTGTCACGGTGAATCAAAAGGACATTCAACGTACCATCAATTATTGAGAAAATACTCATGTCAACCGTTGCAAGAGGAATATCATAATCTTTAATGTTATAACTCTTAAGATACTTGTTCTCGTCAGATGACATGAGTCTTTCTAATAACGATGTTGCTTAATTTAACAATCTTCTAATTTCAGCTAATGAGGTTTCTTTGATCAGTTTACCATTCTCAAAGACAACGTCAAGGGCGCCACGCTTCTCTTGTTCGGCCGTTTGGCGATCGAACAATTCAAAACCATTTTCGGTTTCTTCAACTCTCAATAAACCTACAGCTGATTTTTTTTCGCCACGGTCCGTTGCCGGATCTTTAAATATTTCACGACCTTCGCCGTTAACTTGGCCCCAAGTCGCTTTCATGGCAAAACCAAAACAATCTCTAGTTGTATATTGATATGTGTAACTACCAATCCCAAAGACTATATTACTAGAAGCGAACCCTTTCTTCTCCAAATTGGATAAGATATCAAAGGCGCGTTGTAAAGTAATTGAATCGCCATAAATTAATCCAACTCTTTCATTTAGCATTTTAAAACCTTTCGCCGTTTCGGTTCCTCCGAAAATTTCCCATAAACATTCAACGGCACCTTTATAGGCTGGGCTACCAACTTCTGCCTCGGGGTCCCCACAGATTATTTTGACTGGATCACCACTATCAGGTCGAAATACAACCTTCGCTAATCCAAGCTCATTTACTTTTCTTGCAAGAATATCTTTTTTCAAGGCAGGAGCATACTCAGTAAGCACCTTCCAGAAATCCCATGTATCTGAGACAATACTGACGACACCCGTAGGGTATAAGTCATTGATTAAACGCTTAAAGGTTTCAATCTCATTATCTTCTGTACCCATACACATGACACTGTGTTCTGTAGCAGGGACAGATACTCCGATAATATCACCTTCAGCATTATAGTAATCTTCGGCATAATCAATGGCAGGTACGGTATCTGTTCCGATAAAACTAGATAAGTGTCCAAACCCAGATTGACCAGTATCATAATTTCCACTCATGCCTCGAGAGCTAAAATCATGGCCCTGCACAGCAACAAAATCTAAAGGCGCACCTGTTTTATTAGCAAATTCCGTCAATAGTTTTTTATATTCATAAGCGATGCTTGCCGTTGTACAAGATTTCCAAACATCTGCACTGATACAGGTTTCAATATAATTCGTAAGCCAGAAAAACTCTGGCATAGTATTTATCACGGTAAACATAGGCACTTTAATATTTACGCGACTACCTTCTGGCAAAGCTTTTATTCTTAAAGGTAAATAACCTAAATCGTGTAAAGCCTCTATGTGGTCAACTGGAACCGCCCCTACACCAAGTGATGTATCCATGCGCCTTTTATATTTCGCCACAACCTTTTCTTTCGGTTTATTAAAAAATTCCTTGTCCCATAAATCTATCAAAAAATATTTGATAAACCCCTGTAAACCAACAAACACGACTCGGTCATCAAACCCTTCTAAAACTGGTGCCAAACGAGATGACCTTGGTGTGAAATTTGAATAGACATACTCCGTACCTTCAGGGTATTGTCTTCTGTGATCTGCTTTGTAAAAATCGATTGCCATTAATGGATTCATCGTACTTCTCCTTTGTTAAGGTTATTTTGTTTATAATTAATTACTGTTAATTTTTTATCTTCCTTTTGCGGGAAGCTATTTGTTGTAAAAATCTTGTCGATCAAACCATCAAAGACTTCTAGGCCTTTACTAAAGATTCCGTGGGTGACATAAAGATATACCTGATCAACATTTTTTCTTTTTAGTTCTTCAGCAATTTTAATAAATGTTTTTCCTCCATCGCAGATATCGTCTGTAATGATGGCTGTTTTGCCTGAAAGATCATCGGCCAAAACTTCAGTGCCAATAATTTTTCCTGTTTCTGGTGCTCGTATTTTTCCACAATAGATAATTTCTTTAACACCAAGGATTTCCTTAAGTCTTGTGCATCGCTCAACAGCTCCTTTATCAGGACAAACCAAAATACTTTTTTCATCTCTTAAATTTGCCATTAAACTTTTACTTGTTTTAATAATATCGACAGGAGAAATATTCTTAGCGCCAGTCAGTCCAACAGTTACAGGACTATGACAATCCCACACAGTCAAACTATTTAAATCTAAGCTATTAAGAAGATTAGCGATGACCTCTAATGAATAAGCTTGCCCCTCTGCACAAACTCGATCTTGCCGTGCATAAGGAAAGTAAGGAACCTCCAAATTCATCAATATTTTTTTATGATAATGATTACTTAAAGCATTATCCAACAACAATAAATCGATGATCGCATCACTAGTTAGTAGATCTGTTTTAACATCCAGAGGAGCATTTAATTCTTCTGGTAAGCCACTCAGTTGAATGTGCCTTTCTCCTCCTGAGAAGCCCAACAACTTGATTTCAATTGATTTGTTTTGAATTTGTATCATTGCTATTACCTCCTTTTTATATTGTCTTACTAACAATATATTATATATAGTCTTTAAGTCAATATATAATCACAAAAATGGCAACAAAATGGTTTCAATCCATAAAATTAGTCATAAGTCCTTATTTTAAGAGGTTAATTGGCTAAGATATAGATGAAATTTTCGCGAAAAGGCGGTTTACACGAGACTGATTATTTAAACTTTTACAACTTCTAGCAATTAATTTGACGGAATGGAGCTTTTTTCAGTCGACAAGTTGCTCTCACCAACAGAATTTACGGCACTTACCGCATAATAATATTGCGTACCATTCGTTAATCCTGAGTGGGTAAAAGGGCTTGTAGCATTTGTAATCACATTATCACTAGTCGTTACGCCAGGACTTGTAGACCAATAAATATTATATGTTTTCGCACCGAAAGTATTCGACCAAGAAATAATATTTTCAGTATCGCTTGATGATGCATATAAACCAAAGGGGACTACTGGCAATTCTATTACAACTGGAACATCAAGATAAACCTTCTCTGTATTGGTTCCATTATTTATAACTAAATAAACATAGTAAGTGCCACTTGGTATTGAGGTCGTGTCCCATATATATTTGTTTTCTATATCCGTCTCGGCAATTGACGAAACAATTAAAGTACCATCAAAACCGCTCTTATCAATGTCATAATATAAACTAATTCCATAGGCACCTAAAGAATTTGAATCCGTCCACTCAATATTAAAACTATTTAATCCAGAAATTTTTGGAGTATATTTACTTACTCCCGAATTAGTACCAAACCACTTAGATCCTTTTTTATCAGAATAGACAGAGAAAATATAATCATTGACTAAGCCATCACTTATTCTATATTTCACCAATGTATCATTTTCATATTTATTCACTCCAGACCAAGTGCCAAACCACGGAATTCCGAATGTATCTAAGTATGATGATGAAACAAAGTTATGTGCTAAACCATTAACAGTTTTATATGTTACCCAGGAAGATCCATCGTATTTACTGAGACCACCACCAAAAGTACTAAACCAAATGGATCCATTATAGTCAGAGCAAATAGAGTAAACATTGTTATTACCTAGACCATTACTTGTAGTATAAGAACTCCATTCAACACCATTATATTTACTTACACCGTTAAAGGTACCAATCCAAACTTCATTATCATTATTGACAAATACTGACTTTGTAGAATTATAAATTAAACCATCACTCGTTCTGTAGGTCGTCCAGGCGGAACCATTAAATTTGCTTACGCCATAACCTGTACCAACCCATAACACCCCTCTACTATTAGAGGAAATTGACCTAACTGAATTACTCGCTAAACCGTCACTTGTTGTAAAAGTAGACCATGCAGAACCATCATACTTACTCAAACCACCACCATTAGTACCAGCCCAAATGAAACCATTAATATCTTTATGCAAACATTGAATATCATTATTTCCCAAACCATCATTAGTTGTAAAAGTAGTCCAATTAGTACCATCGTATTTACTCAATCCTGCATAGGTGCCAAACCACATATTATCATTATCGTCAGAATATATAGCAGATACAATATTGAACACTAATCCCCCACTTGTAGTAAACGTTGTCCAGTTGGTGCCATCGAATTTGCTAGCACCTCCCCCATTAGTGCCGAACATAAGGTCGCCTGAATTATCTAAATAGACGGTATTTACTTCATCATTAGCCAACCCATCTGTTGTCGTATAGGTTGTCCAAGTAGTTCCATCATATTTACTAACACCAGCATCCGTTCCAAATATTAAATTTCCTGAATCATTTAAGCTGATGGAGTTAACTGTATCGTCAACTAATCCATCGCTTGTTGTAAAATTAGTCCAAGTTGTACCGTCGAACTTGCTAACCCCACCATTGGTGCCAAACCATAAAGCGCCTGTGTTGTCAGAAGATATAGAGTTAATCCAATCGTCAACCAAGCCATCGCTTGTTGTATATGTTGTCCAAGAACCGCTGGAATATTTACTCACACCACCTCTGGTACCTAGCCATAAATCACCTGTGTTATCTAAATAAATGGATCTAACATAATTATTTGCTAGTCCATCACTTGTTCTATAATTAATCCAGTTAATACCATCAAATTTACTTATTCCCACACCATTAGTACAAATCCAAAGGGCACCGGAACTATCAGCAGCAATTGTATTTACATAATTACTATCCAAACCACTTGAAGTCGAACTATAGGTTGTCCAGGTTACACCATCAAACTTACTAACACCGCCCTTTGTACTAAACCATAGAGAACCTGATCCATCATGATAAACAGAATAAACGTCATTATGTGCCAATCCATTTTTGGTTGTATAATTAGTCCAATTTGTACCGTCAAACTTACTCACACCATCTGATGTCGCAAACCAGTAATTTCCAGCATTATCCTGGCAAACTTCATTAACATTATTGTTTGTTAGCGTTAAGCTCGTATTACCTGTAGTAATAGAATCCCAAACTTTTAATTTGAAACTAGGAACACTAAAAGGCTCTGCTGAAACTTCTGCAGAATACCGTTCGCCATTTGCATTAACAGCTGCGATTAAATAATAAATTTGAACAGCGTTTGTTAAATTTTTGTGAATGTATGGGCTACTAACATTAGAAACCTTATTATCGCTAATCGTCACACCTGCAGAGGTAGACCAATAAATATTATAACTGATGGCACCTGTAGAATTAGACCAGGAAATTGTATTTTTCTTATCATCAGGAGCAGCAGACGCATTGCCTGGTACAGCAGGCAGATTAACAACAATCGCTTGATCAAGATAGACTCTTTCGGAACTTATGCCATTTTCCATTTCAAGGTAAATGTAATAGGTTCCATTAGGTACTGATGAATAATCCCATGCATACGTATTACCTGTACCCGTTTCAGATATACCTGACACAATGCTAGACCCATCATAACCTGCCATATCTGTATCATAATATAAATTTAAATCATATCCATTTTGAGCATTTGTGTCGATCCAGTCAATGTAAAATCTGTTTTCACCTATTTTATGGGGCCTAAACTTGGTAAGGCCGCCGTAAGTACCAAACCAGAGATTGCCACTATCATCACTAAGTATTTCATAAACGGTAAAATGTGATAAGCCATCACTCGTATTATAAGTAGTCCAAGTGGTGCCATCGAATTTGCTTAAACCATAACTAGTACCAAACCAAAAATTGCCGTCATCGTCTTCATATACAGAGTAAACAAAATTAGTCGCTAAGCCATCACCAGTATTATAGGTTGTCCAAGTGAACCCATCAAATTTGCTCACACCCCCACCAGAAGTACCAAACCAAAGATTACCGTCATTGTCTTCATACACAGTATTAACATCGTTATTAGCCAAACCATCACTAGTATTATATGTTGACCAAGTAGAGCCATCAAACTTATTAACTCCATTAGTAGTGCCAAACCAAAGGGTATTAGCACTGTCAACACATCCAGAAGTTATATAATTGCTAGCCAAACCATCGCTAGTTGTATAGTTTAGCCAGGTAGTCCCATCGAAAATACTAACACCTCCGTTTGTTCCAAAAACCAGTGACCCAGAGCTATCTAAAAAAACAACCCTAACAGCATCATTAACTAGTCCATCACCAGTATCATAAGTAGACCAAGTAGCGCCATCAAGCTTACTTACACCATTACTGGTACCAAACCATAAGGCTCCTGCATTATCTGAATAAATTGAATAAACGTTGTTGCTGGACAAGCCGTCTGAAGTTGTATATGCAGTCCAAGAAGACCCATCAAATTTACTTACCCCACCATGGTTTCCAATCCATAACGAATTTGAATTGTCTGCATACAAGGAATTAATATGATTATCGGCTAAACCAGTTTTTGATTTATATGTTGTCCATGAAGTGCCGTCAAAACTGCTGGCACCCCCACCATTTGTGGCAGCCCATATAACACCTGTATTATCTGAAATTACAGCTTTTACATTATTTTTGGCTAAACCATCACTGGTTGTATAGTTCATCCAAACCGAACCGTCAAATTTACCTAAACCGCCTGAGGTACCCGCCCAAATTAAACCTGATTCGTCTAAACACAGAGAATTAATAGTATTACTCCCAAGTCCATCGCTTATGGTGTATGTTACCCAAGCAGATCCATCAAATTTGGCTAGTCCACTATTAGTCCCAAACAAAATAGCACCTGTACTGTCAGAATTTATAGTATTTACAGTATTACTAGGCAATCCATTACTAGTCGTATAACCTGTCCAGGAAGTGCCATCGAACTTACTCGCACCACCATTTGTTCCAAACCACAAAAGACCTGTCTTATCTAAATAAATGGCATTAACTTGTTTATTTATTAAACCGTCGGCTGTTGAATAATTTGTCCAAGAAGTACCATCGAACTTACTCAAACCATTATAGGTGCCTACCCATAATATTCCGTCATTATCCTTAATAACAGAGTAGACCCAATTATGAGCAAGCCCGTCATCAACAGTATAGGTTTTCCAAATAATTCCATTAAAATAAGTCACGCCATTATTAGTAGCAAACCAAATACCGCCATCTTTGTCACTAAAAATCGAATGTATAATATTATTTTCTATACCATTTGTTAAGGAGTTATAATTAGTCCAAGTAACACCATTAAACTTACTGATCCCGCCATTTGTGCCAAACCAAACATTACCGGACCTGTCCTGCACCACAGCAAACATCTTGTTATTATAAAATGGGGCGATTGTATTTGTCCGATAGAACCCCTGCCAGTCTTTATTAAATTTTGGCATGCTAAATGGTTTTGCAGACACTTCATTCAAAGAGGAGCTTTCCCCAGCATTATTTGTAGCAGCAATTATATAGTAAACTTCTGTGCCATTAGCAATATTCGCATGTATATACGCAGATCCTTTCACAACATTTATAACGTTATCACTTGTCGTTACCCCTGGACTTGTTGACCAGTACACTTTATAAGAAATAGCCTCAGAGACTGAATTCCAAGAAAGGTAATTTACTCTATCAGCAGCCTTTGCTACTAAGCCTGAAGGAGATAACGGCACTCGACCCCAGTCACCTGACATTACTTCCGAAACTGCTACTGAAATCTTAGACGTCTCAGCCGTATTCTTAAGATTTGCCGAAGCTTTAACAGTCAATTTTAGATTCCCGATTGTTGGGCTACCGCCAGAGACATCAACTAATGTGATAATCAACGTGCTATCACCAGACCAGACACCTGTATAGTTTGTGCCAAGAGGTTGGGAAAATGAAAATAAGGCATCCAATTGAACTTTAGTAGACGCTGAGGGTTTATTCGTTCCTGGTGAAAAATTAATCGAAATGGTATCATTATTACTAAAAACTAAATCACCATCATCAGGGTCATTCGCAACAACTGAAGTAATCTTCGGCGGCACTAAAACTGAAATTGACCAAGGCTGTATTGCTTTTTTGGGTTCCGCGCCGCTATCTGATAAGGTCAAGACTGGTGATAAAAAAGTTATCGAGCCATCTGATGCAGGAATCCAGGATATTGCACCCATCGAAGAATTTATTGTCATTCCCTTTGCAAGTGAATTTGCATCCAGCGACCAAACATGCGTATCACCAATATCTAAATCCGTTTTGGTGGGCAAATAATTGTAAGCAATGCCTGCAAAAGCAATTTCTGTTGGAGTTGATGTTATTACAGGAGCATTATTAATATCTGAGACCAAAATTGAAATATTCTGACTACCAGTTAAGCCACTGTGATCTTTTACTATTAAAATAAAAGTTACCAAACCTTTAAGACCATCAGTAGGAACCCAAGTTATTAGACCACTCGAAGCCTCAATAGTCATCCCGCCTGGGGGACCTACAAGTACCCATGTCAACGAATCACCAACATCTGGGTCGTTAGCAATAGGCGCATACTTATATGTAGCCCCTTCAGATGCAACGCTAGATGCCACAGAAGTTATAAGAGGGCTATCGTTAATCGCAGATATATTAATTAGAAACTCTGCGACTGGAGAGTCTGAGACACCATCATTTGCTTTAATTAAAATCTTATCCTGTCCATTATGATTAGCATTTGGAGTATAACTTAATAGACCATCAACAATATTAGCGATACCTTTAAATGGTTTTCCTGTTATCAAATAAGAAATTGGTTGGCCTGAATCTGGGTCTATTACTAAGTTTTTCAAATTAATTGTGACCACCTCGGCATCTTCAACGATATTAACCGTTTTCCCTGACAATGCAGGTGCATCATTTTCTGGCTCTATAAACACGCTTATAACAACCGGACTTGAATCTAAAAACCCATTGTTTACTTTAACTCCGAATGAATCTAAACCTATTACATTAAGCTTTGGCGTATAAATCAAAATATTTTCATTGATTTCAACAACACCTTTTGCATTAACTTTTGTCAATACGACCCATGAATAAGTTAAGTTCTGATCATGGTTAATAAAAATTTCTTTTAAATTGAATGATTTTGGTGTGTCTTCAACAACAGACATTTGATCGCTTCTAAGAATTGGCTTTAAGATAACATCCGTACCAAGAACATTTATTTCGAAAGATAATAAAGCGTTACTATTACCCTCATCTATTACAGTAACGGTTGTGAGCCCGTCTTTAAGACCCGTCACTTTTAAATAACTAGACGTAGAGCTAGTAATAAGTTCACTCTTTAAAACAGATTCATCATTTACCAAGACTCGGTATAGACTAGGGTTACTTCTGTTAGTTGTTTCAATTAAAAGACTTAAGCTTTGATCTGCTTTTATTTCCAACATAAGGCCCTCAAGACCATGTAGTTTTACTTTTGGAAATTCATTCTTTATTTTTAAGGCATCTAGTTCAGATGCATCGATAGCAATTGAATCCGGCTCAATTAGATTTACATCATCTTTATTATTAATAACGATAATATTTTCGACAATTGTAATTTTGATTCCATCAGCAGATACAAGCTTGTTAACAAAAACATCTATCTGATCAGATAGAAATTCCGGAATATTTTTTGTAAGCATTTCCGGATCAAAATCACCACCTGGCATAAATTGAGCTTCTTGACTGGGTTCAAATTCTTTTCCAAGGCTACCATTTTCTAATTTACTCAAGCGATCATCAATTACATTAAACAACGACAAGAGAACTATCAATTCATCCAGACCACTTTTAAGTATCATCGCTTTTTCTGTATCTGTCTTATTTGAAACAATTGTTTCTTCCACATTCTTAAGGAAATCCCCTGCAAGAATTAGCTGAACAACCTTTTCGGCCTTTTCCAATTCTTTTTCTAAAACATCTTCAAACTCATTTAAGGTTTTTCCGTTATCGCCAGCCACCTGAACAAGACGTAGAAGAATTTTTGTTGTACTTTCATTCACAGCAATATTTTCATTTTCCTTAAATCCAGATTTAAGAAGTCTCTCAAAAAACATTGATCCATTATTACCATCACTAATTTTTGCTTTTATTTTGAAATTATTTTCATTATCTAGTTCAATAATCCATTTTAGAGAATCAGAATCTAGTACTGCAGATCCAACTAAAATATCGTCTAATGTATAAACCAATACTTCTAGAATATTCGTATCTAGAAACCCTTTAGAAATTTTATTTTGACGGAATCGCTTCCCATTATTTGATTTTTTGCTAAAAGTAAAATCACCACCAATATCTAAAGCAACTTTCGCAACGTAAGTTATCTGCTCTGTACTTTCTTCAACAACTACGGCTGAATCATTATTGTCATCAAGCGAAGTGTCAACGACAGGGTCGCCAGGTCCATTTGAATTCACAGATCCTGAACTCCCACAATTAACAAGAAGGATCAATAAAAAATAACCCAAAATTGATTTAAGTAATTTCGTATAATGACGACTTTTCTTCATTGATTAACCTTTACAAAAATTGCAAAATTTCAATTTGCCAAAAACGCAGAATAATAAAAGAAAAATTCTAAACAAAAGTGGGTTTTAAGCAAATCTAATATATTTGTGAGAAACGGACTATAGAGTTAACCTGACTAATTTCATCTGTGCCTATGCACAATGCAAAGGATAGATGATTTCACTTTGTAACTTCTTGGATAATGCTTAGGTTGTAAATGGGCAAATAAAACAATCAAAATACCATCACCGGCGACTACACCATGTAATGCTGAGTATAAAATCATTAATATTTCGAAATAAAAAGTTACTGTATAACTTCTAAAATTAGACCTCATTAGGACAGTATTTATAATAAGAAAAGTTAATTACTCAATTACGAATTTATTAAGGGAAACTTTTGGAATTTATAGGAAGTTTAATGAAGGAGCTTTTCGTTTTCATACTATCTTGCTGCAGAACCTTTTCTTTGTTTAACAATTTGGAATTCAATGTATAAAACTTTCGGTCTTTTCATTGTTACCTTTTGGAAAAGAAATTATTCCTTTAGAGCCATTCAATGTTTCTGACAATGTTACTATTGGTGATTTTTTAGATTCGCTTGCGAATATAGAAACAGGCGATTTATAAAAATAACTTTAATCAATTGGTAAAATTTGGTATTGTATGAAATTTTCTTTTCCTGAAATAGAAGATTTGCCCACTTTAAATGGCAGGCCAAATATATTAAATAAGTTAGATGGCTCTTCTATTGAAAAGCCATCCGACTGGCGAGCTCATCGTAAATATCTAAAAGAAATGCTTTCTTTTTATCAGTATGGGCATATGCCACCCAAACCTGATAAGCTAGATGTAAAAATTACTGAAAATACTCTTGTTCTAGGCGACAAGGGAAGAAAAGTTGACTTCAATATATCTTTTAAAAATAATAAACATCAATGTACGTTACATGCTAATATGGTATTTCCTAG
The DNA here is from genome assembly GCA_002746535.1 of Planctomycetota bacterium. Lineage (GTDB taxonomy): Bacteria > Planctomycetota. Next base: position 42,486 of record NVWA01000010.1, on the reverse strand, counting down.
TGAAGAAGGTTCATTCCCTATCATTATTAAAAATTGCCACTGCTTACTGTATGCCGGTACCTCGGAATTACCCAAAAACTCTAGCGAACAAATCAAACGAGGTATTGAATATGACGAAAACATTCTTCCAGAAATTTTATCTAGAAAATATGGACTCCTAAAATTTAATCGTTTAGATTTATCAATAGATGAACTTGATAATAAAAAACAAGGCGTCTTTCCATTATATCCCGATTATGACTGGGGAGCTATTGCCGCATGGGCCTGGGGTTATCAACTGGTGATTGACGCCTTGGAGGATTTTTCCTTTGTCGATATGAATAAAATTGTAGCAACAGGTCATTCTAGAGGTGGTAAAACAGCATTATGCGCATCCATTTATGATGAACGCATTTCCATCGCGGCACCTAATTCATCCGGAATGGGTGGCACAGGAAGTTCAATCATCTTTGAAGAAGGTAGAGAGCCGTTTCAAACTTTAACCTATCATATAGGTAAAAATGATCATTGGTGGGGACCACGATATTTAAAGTTTGGAGAACAAGAAAATAAATTACCTTTTGATAGCCATACTTTAAAAGCACTAATCGCGCCTAGGCCTATGATAAATTGTCATGCTCATCAAGACTATTGGGCAAACCCTTACGGCACCAAAAAAACACAAGAAGAATCTGATGCCATTTATAATTGGTTAGGAGCAGAAGGAAAAAGTCAAATCCATTGGCGAGATGGTGGCCATGCTCAAAATCACGAGGACTGGATAGCGCTATTAGATTTTTGCGACTTCCACTTCAACCGCAATTAATTTCTACAATAAATGAATGTACCTCCCATGGTTAAATCCAGATTAGATTGAAAAGACAATGAAAATTGTTAGACTCCAAAAAAAATGGAGTGTTTATCTAATGACCGAACTAAAAGAACAAATATCAGAAACAAAACGAATTCAAGAATTATATGGCGTTAACTATTTTAATTCTGAAGAACAAATTATATTCGAAGCCTCCGATGACCAATCCTATTTTTTTAAATCCTATATTGGTAGTCATGAAATTCTTGTCGACCGTGGTGATTGTGTCTACTTTATCGATGAAGCTAAAAAGACTGCCTATCTTAAACGAGGCCCTTGCCAGGTCAAAAGCGAACATTGTGCAACAGTCATACGTGGGTTCATGCCTGCTGATCGGTCTTGCTCGCTAGAAGGCAGAACAGTGCTTCCTTATGTCAATGGTTGCTCGACAAAACAAATCTTTGAGCCGCCAAGAGCCGGTGACCCTACTCTACAGTATTTATATATACCTGCTCATAGTTCCGAGCAAGCCCACCATATACATTCCACTGTCAGAGTTGTTTATGTATTATCGGGCAAAGGTGTTAGCGTGGTCGGTATGGAAGGAAAATCTGTAAGTGAAGAGCTAACACCTGGCAAAGTTTGTATTCTTAACCCCATGTGCCCTCATCATTTTGAAACGCCTTTTGGTGAACCTTTGATTGTTGTCCCATTGCACGTATTTTCATCGGTGCCAAGTCTTGAAACGAATCATCCGATGTTTAATGGTACATATTTGATGAATCAAGGTGGATAAATAAGTAGTTTTAGAAAACTACTTCGTAGCACTCATTCTTTAAAAGATAGCGTTTTTTTTCTGCGAATTTATTGCTGATTAATTTAAAAATAATTCTTCCATTAAAACATGTACTGGCTCGATACCATACATGTCTGCAGGTTTTTTTCCTTCGTTTGTCATAACCGTGAATTGGCATTCGGTAATTGGATCTTGTGTCAAGAGGACAATACCGCACATGCAATTCACACCATCAATCTTAAGAGGAAAGATATAATCACCATCATGAATGGCTATTTCATCATCAATATTATTTGAGATTTTATTCATTAATTCGTCAAATTTTTCTTTTGAGATACCAACAGTTGATTGATATTTAAGTGAAACGACCCTCAGCCATTCGGTTGATTGATTATTCATATGCTTATAATTTCGTGTGCGTCATATTCTCTATTCATGATCAATATTAAAACAAAAGTCTACACTTATTCAAATAAGATCTTCATGAAAAATCATTTTAGAAGTATAGAAAAATTGATTCTTTTCATCACAGAATTAGTTAGACGATATTGCAGGCTAATATTGATTACCCGATTCCTTTAACATTTGGGTTTCGTTCTAAAAATGGTCAAAACGAATGAGAGTATAAACAAAAACAGAAAGCTGAAGTCTGAGCTTGAATCAGCGTATTGACATCCACCGCCACCAGAACTGGAAGTTGATGCACTAGATCCACTTGAATTATCGCTTTCGGTTGTACCAGAAGATCCGTTATCTGAGGAGCTGCCTGTTGATGTGCCACTATCATCTGAGCCACTTGTCGAAGAATCACCCGTTGCATTAGAAGTGCTATCCTCTTTATGGGTAATGATTATTTGATAGCTTTTTGTAGAGCCATCTTCCGCCGTTAAAATATATTCAATATTATTTTTAAAGTTATTCTTGGTTAACCCGCTGATTTGTGAGGCATCATTTACTTTAATGCTAGAGCCGCTATATGAAAAACTTGCAACCAAACTATCGAGACTGCTGCCTGCTGGTAGCTCAACAGTGACTTTATTGTCTTCTATGACTCCATCAATGGCCGGAAAGAACTGATCAAAAGAAAAGGTGAGCAAGAAACTGTTGCTGCTATCAACTATTTGAGAAAAGCTAACTTCTAAGGCTTGATCAGATAAGATATTCACATAAGTATATCCGGTAATAACTCCTTTTGAGATACCATTGACACTCACGTCACTAACTTCGTATCCTGAATCTGGTATAAAAGCAAATGTTCGACTACCAGCATCACTAACCAAAACATTACCGAAAGGGGAAATACTTCCATTGCCAACAACTGATGCTGTGATGGTATGATTGACCGATGAGGCAACAAACGAAGCTGAAATCGTGTGGCCTTTTGTGACGTTATAAAAGGTGTAGGTACTTAGCTTACCTTGAGAAACTCCATCAACAACCACATCATCAATCTCATAGCTGCTATCAGCTTCTATCATAAAACTTTTACTGGTACTATCAGCAATCAAAACACTCCCTGTGGGACTTATTGATCCATTGCTTCCACTAGAAACTTCTACTGTGTGAATGACATCACTCAAAACAAATGTAGCACTAATTGTATGGTCTTGGGTAGTATTAATAAAAGTATAGCTTGATACTGCACCGACTGAAATATTATCAACTAAGACATCTGTGATTAAATATCCACCTTCTGGTGTGATCGTATACGCTTGGTCGAATCCATCTACAACTGATGCAGAGCCTGCTGGGCTAATTTCACCACCGACACCAACAGTAGCTACAATCGTATGCTTGACTGGAATTAATGAAAAGGTTACCTCTAAAGTATGGTCTGCATTTATATTGTTTAACATAAACGGATCTGCTAAAAGCATGGTAACATTGTCAAGCTTAATACTTTCGACTTGATAACCTTTATTAGGGACAATATCAAAACTCTTCGTTGTATTTCCATTTACGATGACGGCACCTTCCGGGACAACATTACCATTGCTATCACTAGTAACCGTAATCGTATAAAAAGTATTAATGGCTTTAAACGTAGCAGAAATAGTCTGATCTGTTGTTACATTCATGAAAGAATATGTGCTGCTAGTTCCGACTGATGAACCGTTGACTAGAACATCATTAATTTCATAACCAGAATCAGGTGAGATGGTAAAACTTTGATTATTGCTATCAACAACTGCGACATTTCCATCGGGGCTTATACCTCCGTTTGAACCTGATGATGCTGTAATTGAGTGAACGACAGCTGAGAATATGTAAAAAACTTTCAGGGTATGAGCAGAAGTTACATTACTAATTGTATAAGATGTTAATGCGCCTAAATTTGAACCATCTAGCTCAACATAATCAATTTCATAACCACTATTAGGTGTAAAACTAAAGACTTGGTCATTTCCATCACCGACAGTAACAGAGCCTAAAGGTGACATAGAGCCATTAGAGTCAGATATGGCAGTGATTGTATGAGTAACTGAAATTAAACTAAAGTTTGCTTGGATTGTTTGATCAGAAGTGACATTCGTAAAGGTATAGGTTGTAACGGCACCAACAGAACTACCATTAACCAATACATCGTCAATAGCATAACCACCATTTGCTGAAATGTTAAAAGCCGTTGAAGATCCAATATTTACTGCTACAGATCCACTAGGTGAAATTGATCCACCAGTACCTGCACCAGATGAAATTTGAAAAGACAGACTTTTAAAAGAAACACTGACAGTTCGGTTAGAAGTTATGTCTGATATCGTATGACTGTTAACTGCTCCAACCGATGAGCCATCAACTAAGACATCATCAATTTCATAACCACTGCTGGCTGTGAATGTTAAACTTGAGTCACCATGATAATCGACTGTTTGAGTTCCCGATGGACTAGCAGAACCATTCGCTCCAACGGTGATCGTCACTGTTTTGTAATCAATTACTTTGTTTCTTATTTCCCTAATTTTATGAGTTTGAAGATAACATCTGAGTAAAGATCCTCCACTTTTGAGATTATCAACTGTTGCTGGGCCTGATGAGTTGGTCGTAATCATATGTGCACCATCATTATTGATCAATGTGTTTAACCAGGTATTGCCGGGCCTTCTAGATAAGAACTCATTATTTACATCCAATAACGGTAATTTCATCGTTTGGGCTAAATTTATTAGTCCAGTATTATAGGCACGATAATCGTCGGCAGAACCCCAGTTCGTTGGTGTTAATGTACAGACTACAGGTATGGTGCCATTATTTAAACAAGCAGTATAGATACTCTGCATATTACTAAGAAAGGCTGTAGATGTAACGCTGGCATTTAAATCATTGGTCCCCAATAAAATCACTGCTATTTGAGGATTATGAGAACTAATAATATTGGCAAGTGAAGGTAGGTCGCCCTTTCCTCCTGCAATATATTCACCAGAAGTTACACCAGAAGCAGCTGTCCAACTTCTATTAGTGGGTTGATCATCAGCTGCAAGCCACCAACCATTAGTTGAGTCATTATTACTAGCATGCATCCATGTACTAATTTCAGTTTCTTCCGTAGTTTTACCTGTACCAAAACGTGCCCATCGACTTGATTGATTCGCGTAAGTATTAGAGTCTCCCATAATAACGACCTTACCTGTTGCACCTGAATAACTGGCTGTTATTGTTTTCATTTCTGAGACCCAGTCCCAACTTTCAGTGCTGATCGTTGTATCGGCATTTTTATAGGTCACAGCAACAGTATGTGTAGTGCTAACATTTGAAAAAGTATATGACGTTACTGTACCAACGGAACTACCATCAATAACGACGTCATCAATTTGATAACCGACATCAGCTGTAATCGCGAATGCTTGATCTTGACCGGCAGTAACACTAACAGGACTACTTGGTGAAACACTACCACCCGTACCCGCTGTTGTTGTGATATTATAACTTGATGCAGAGGATTGATATTCATCTGCCCCGATATCATAAGAAGAACCACTTGGTCTGGCTTGGCCATCATAATCTTCGGTGACACTTGCGATTGTTGCCCCTTGATCAATAGCTGATGAAGCAGATGATTTTAAATGCAAATCACCCGATGAATAGTTTTCAAACAACGTACTCGCGGCATTTGTAATATTTGAACTAACTGTTCCTGCAGCACCACTTCTCGCTGTTATATTAGCGGAACAAATATTATTGGTGACAATCACATTATTTGTAGCACTGAATCGGTACTCAATAGCATTCGAATAAGTACCGCCAATCATCACCGTATTATTATATATCACAGCATCAGGGCAATCATAGACGCCAATCCCAATATCACCTCTGTGGGTACCATCACGATAAATAAAGTTATTACGCACGATTCCGCCGGTATGATCATTGGCTCCTGATTTATCAACAAGTCCTAAGCAAATTTCTCTTTCGCAGTTGATAAAGGTATTGCCTTCAACTAGGGTATTGCTGCTGCTATTCCACATTAATATCGCCGGACCCGAAAGAGAGCCTGAGCTAGGGCCTTGCATTTTAACAAATTTATTATGACGAATGATCCAAGAGGCCCCATCATGCACATCGACACCATTGGTATAAGTAGATAAATTGGCATCAGCAACCGTATATTCAATCAAACAATATTCAACGATACCACTATCATGTCCACCACTACCGGCAGAACCTTTAACAAATTGCTCGCCTGCATCAAACATTCTCACATTATATATGTGGAGCCCACTCGTTGCGCCATCAACCGTAATACAATGATCTTGTACCTCGCCGATAGTTAAATTGGCAACTGTTAGATTGGTGGCATTACCAACATAGATTCCATGGGGTACACTTGCACTTGTGACACCCATCCCTTGACCTAATAATATCACATCATCTCTATTATTAGTAGATCCCCGAATAGTTACATTGGTAACGGTATTACTAAAATTACATGTATTGGTTAGATTGTACGTACCCGGTGCAATCATGATCGTTGAGTTCGATGCTACATTTTGCACTGCAGTCCAAAGTTCTGCAGCGGTCGAAACATTCACAACTGTATTTGTAGGAGCTGCTAATGCCGGTGCCTTATCATGATCTTTTGCTTTAAGAATATTTTGGCCAATGGTCAGCACAATCAATAATGAAAAAATAAGTTTTAGTTTTGTTAAATAAAATTTATTACCAAATATATTAAGTGACCATGCCATAAGGATTAATACCTTTCAAATAGTCTTCCAACTAATTCCACAATGTGTTAGCGAAACAAATAAATAATTCCATTAAAATTAAATTATTAACTGTGCTGTTTTTTAGATATCAATATATGACTGCTGGTTCATAGATAAAAATAAATATCATTAGTGCCTTATTTGTAATGGATTATGAATAATTTTTAGACTAAGCTGCCGTTGAATCTGCAATTCAGCCAAAGAATACTGTCCTACTATTGAGTAATTGTACTGGATTACGTCCAGAGCAAACCTTAAACTCTGCAGCTGGTGTCCCATTTCATGGACCAATATGGCGCAAACATCTTACTTGTAAAAAATGTTATTCAAATCTTACATGCCAAAAACTTTACTCCTTTCGTGGATCAGATCGGTTAAGATTTAAACCAAATGAGGTTTTATTTTTAGGGGAAATGTTACCATCTTTGATGGTATACTACCTTCATCAATCCAGGCATCTTTGGTTTTAGAAACGGCTGCCTTAATTTAACACGGTTGTATTTAAATCTAATAATACAAACCTAAGTTCTAATTAAATAAAATTTCTTAATTATTTTATTTCATTGATAAAAAGTCTTATAAAAAAACTCGTTTGATCCGAAATTATAAGTATAGAGGAAAAATAAAATATACTTAGGAGCTATGCATGAAAAGATCATACTTTAATTGAAGTCTTAATAGTTATCATCATTCTAGGTACTTTGGCTGCCATTGTCATACCACAATTTTCTGGTGTAGCCAAGGATTCTGTAGACACAGCAATTAAATCAAATTTACAAACAGTTCGATCCGCTATCCAAGTATACAAAACGGTTACAAAATATTTTCCTGTCTTAAGTAGAGATTTAACAAGAACAAGGACAATCAATGGCCTTAAGAGAGAAGCACTATTAAAAGAGTTGCCCTTAAATACCTCTATTAATAAAACAAATGTAAATGAAACTACAGCTTCAAAAGGGACTTTCACCAATAAAAAAGGGTGGAATTACAACAAGACCACGGGTGAATTTTGGGCTGATACTACTGGACATGAAAATTTTTAGTATTTAAGTAATGACATTTTAATTAGCTGGCTTCTACAGGTATGACATAAGAAGAAAGCCACTTTGTAATTGATACTTAACATACTAGCTAGAGATTATAAGATCAAGAATCGAATCCTAATCTTGACCCCGCGGGCTATCACCCATACTTTACACTTAAATTCAACGGAAACTATAAGAGCCGAGGCTTAATTCTTTTGCTATAATATGGATATGGTGTAGAAGTAATTTGATAAAAAATATATATATAAATCAGGAAACTATTCGGTGAAAGAACTTTCAAAAGCTGAAAATATAAAATCAATTTTGATTATGGCGGTAGTATTTGGTTTTGTAATCTATGTCCTTGTGAGGCCTTGGTATGTTGATTATGCCATTAGAAAAAATTTTCGAGGAAAAATCCCCAATTTAATTGATCAAGATCTAGATCAAAAATATCGTCGGGGTATGAGATATCGTAGAGGAAAAGTAGTAATTATAAATATTGACGATCGAGAAATTGATTCTCTTCATATGAAACTTCCAAGTGATATTAGAGCATACGACCCAAGCGAAGTAGACACCATTGTTTGGATTACTCGAAAACAAGTCAATCGCGGTAATTATGTAGATATGAAAGACAAATCGAGAGTGATAGGAAAAGCCAATGTGCATGTCTGGAAACTAACGGTGATAGATGTTAAAAATAAACGAATTGTTTATTATAAAAATATCTATGGATCTGCTCCTTTTAGTGTAGCAATTGGGGAAGGAGATTCATCAGGTCTTAAGCCATCCAGCTATGACATGGTCGATTATATAAAAAGTTTGCCCAATTAGAATTAATTGCAATACAAGCTTGTCTTTAAAAAATACTAAAGGACTAACGCTAATTACCACTGATAATTTTTTTGGACACTCAAACTTTAAATTACTTTAAATAATATCTATTCCCTGACACTGAATTTTTAAAATTATGATCAATACAAACGGTTTGAATAAGAAGGGGTTTAAGGTACGAGCTTTTATGAATTAAATTTCAAGGAAAAAATGACCGGCTATGATTTTGAAATCATATTAATGTCCTTTATTTTGATTCTCCACCAACAATAGACGTTTTCCTAAATTGCCCTGGACTTTCCCCTACAATATTCTTAAATTGCTTACCAAGATGGTAAGCATCATTGAAGCCTAACTGTGAAGCTATTTCACCCAAACTTAATTTGGTGTTATTCAACAAGGCCTTGCATCGCTTTATACGATTAGAAATAATCAAATCACTAAAACTCATACCAGTTAGTTTTTTACATTTATGACTACAATGGTTTGGAGTAACGCCCCAACTTTCTGCCAAATCATCCAGTCGTGGTTTTTTTGAAAGATTTTCATTTACCCATTGAAGCAACTCTTTTGCTTTTGGGTCAGAGGGAATTTTTTCCTGTAGAACAGAATGTAAAATACCATTGGCAATTAATTGTAGCCAATTTTTATAAACTTCTATTTCATCATCATTGTAATAGGGAACTTTTAGCCAGGCAGATTTTGTTATTTTAGATTTTTTATAATATTTTTTTTCACGCCAGTTACCAAGATACAAAGTACCTTCATGTCGTCCATCGACTATTAAAGGAATTGCTAATTGAACAAGTCCATTCCAACACTTATCAATTTTAATTTCGCTGGTAGTTTCAAAATAATGGTTATTGGTATGGCGACAATGTTGAACACATCGCTTCATACAGAAACCAGCTTTACAACTTGTGAGTGATTGATGAGAATGCCTCGTTCGAGGATAAATCGAAGAACCTGCTTCATCAATAAAAAAGCCATGATTATCGATGAGAGTTAATTGTTTTCCTATTGTGCTCTCGAAAGCCAGTAGCTGTGATTCAAGATTATTCATATACTAATCATCTATTAAATCATTGAATTATACATTAAATATTCATTTATGTCCATTTTTAAACATTCAGAATACTGTATGCTCTTTTAAATAAACCGGCAAAAGGAAAATGAAATGAAAGAGCAACTCACAAACTCATTACTTCAATGGACACAATCATCGCAAAAATGGATACGATCGGATCAGGGTTCAGACCAACACCTAATTTATGGACATGGCTGCAATGGTTGGGGTATACAAACTATTCAAAAAGCATTCAGTGCCTTTGCTATTTTGGGTAGCAACGATTTAGTCGAGGCAGACATTCAACCGAAACTCTTGCAACAAGCAAAAGGATTATTGCGCTATAATTTAGAAACACATCATTCAGGCAATCTTACTTGTGGTGATGAAAGTAAATGGGGACATACATGGATATCCGTTTTAGGCATTGAACGAATGATGCATAGTATTGAAACTTTAGAATCGCATTTAGATGACGAAATTAATTCTTTAATAAAAAGAGTTTTTATAAGTGAAGCGAATTGGCTGTTGAATAATTATTCCATCGAAGCCGGTGAAGTTAAAAATAATAAACCAGAAAGCAATTTATGGAATGGTGCATTTCTGCATAGAGTCGCGAGCATGTATCCAGAAATTCCAGAAGCAGGAAATTTACAGGAACAGGGTATTAAATTCTTAATCAATGGTATCTCTATAGCTGAAGATAAAGAAAGTTTAACCGAGTATGATGGAATCTCTGTTAGCGAAAATCACATTGGAGGCAATTTTTTTGATACTTTTAGTTTAAATCATCATGGTTATTTAAATGTCGGGTATATGGTTATCTGCCTTTCAAACATCGCCATGTATCATTTTTCATGTAAACACAATGGATTCAAAGCACCTGAAGCTCTTTATCATCATGCCAAAGAATTATGGAACTTGATCAAAACATTTACCTTTGATGATGGAAGGTTATGGCGTGTAGGAGGCGATACAAGAATCCCCTACTGCTATTGCCAAGATTATGCTTTGCCAATGTGGTGTTGGGTAGAGGATTATTTAAAAGAAGATTGTTCTGATTGGATCAATAACTGGCTGCAGCAAGTTTACACAGAACAGAATTCAAATAGGGATGGTTCTTATTTGGGGGAAAGATTAGAAATCATGAAAAATATTTCTCCCCTTTATTATACTCGTCTGGAAACCGACAGAGCCAATACATTATCTTTTGCTCTGCGATGGGCAGGTTCTTCAAAAGCAGATATTCCTTCTAAAAGAGAAATAACTCAATGGTCTGATACCTATCATGGTAGCTCTGCAATTCATGGGAAAAACCGACTTGCCAGTTTTACCTGGAAAAGTGGTAAAGGCCCAACTGCAACTTGTTTACCTCCTGATGATAGTAGTTTGTGCGAGTGGTCAGTCAATGGCATTGGCAATGTAAAAGGCACCTCATTTATTTATACTGTTAACAGTAGCAATTTTGTTAACAATAATTTCGAAGCTGGTTTTTTAACAGGTGGCAAAATTTCCTTTGCAGAAGAAGGACATATAGCCGAACAGTTTTCTGGTCCGGAAAATTTTGCTTATGGCTATTTAATCTGCATGGCATTACCCGATGATAATACCATGATCATTCTACAAAAAGTTTATGCTGAAAAATTTCTCTATTTAAAAGAATCTTATGGATTGAATTGGTCTATTCCTAATGATGTTTTTAATCATTCGAAACGCCACTATGAAACGCCTGAAAAACAATTTTTACATTCACCAATAGATAAGAATATTAAAGTTGAAACCCCATGGCTACTTGTGGATCATAAACTTGGAATCACAAGTCTGGATCATTCCAGTCCACTAACTTTAATCACAGCTGATCAAAGGTCTGCTGGCATTAAATCGAATTCACATAAACCGCACAATCATCTGGCAGGTGGGTCCTTATTTATTGACAGAGTTCAGGTTTCCCCGAAGAAATATGAGCCTTATGATTCTTTTGAAAAAGATGAGGCCTTATATCTGGCAGCTGTCAGCATTCACTCGAATACTAATACATCATTACTTGAGCAATCCAAAAAAAATAATTCCATGAACTGGAATCATGAAGGTTTGCAAAAAGCCATTGTAAAGGGTCAAGATGAAATCACCTACGAAATCATTGCTAACCTAAACAACCAATCAATCATTTGGCAAGGAAACAAACCATGGCAACAAACAGGTACCATTGAAGAATTAGGTTCAAATAAACTAATATTAGATCCTGGTAGTGCAATAGTAAATAGAATATAAGGTTATGATTGCTAGTCAACGCTCTCCAAATAGTCTCCGTAGGTTGGGCTGAGTAATGCGAAGCCCAACGTTACCCATAAGAATAACCTTTCTGCCGAAGATGATTTTTGAATTTAGAACGAATATTTCTATCAAATAATTTAAACAAAAGGATATTTGAATGTTGGGCTTCGCATTACTCAGCCCAACCTACAGCCTAATCTCGGACAGGCTAGTTTATTTCTCACTTTTTTCACTAGAACCATTTATCTAGAAAGGAAATAATTTCAGATCGCATTTGGGCAGTTTCAAAGTGTCCAATATCATAACGTTTGAGTAACCAAGCATCTTCAGCTTTTTCATCTCTATAAATCTCTTTTAATTCTTTATCAATTTTATCTAATCCGGCTGGAGGTGTAAGTTCATCGTAATTTCCTGCTAAACTTAAATGTGCCCGCGGGGCAATAAGAGCATTGATCGTTGTCGTGGTAAAGTATTTTAACAACGAAGGTACATAGTAATAAATACCATGGCCATCTAATCCTCTAGATTCAATTAGCGCCTGAAAATCCGTCATACAGCAAATATCAATACATACTTTGACACGTTCATCAAGGGCGGCAACCCACCATGCCATTGTACTGCCCATCGAAATACCAATTGTTCCGAGACGATTCGAATCAACATCAGGGCGGGAAGCAAGATAATCCAATGATTGCAGACTATCATATACCATCATGCCCCAAAGCACTTGTCCTTTCCATAACATGTCTTTAAATATTTCTGTTTCTAATCTGCCACGGCGTTCACCGAAACACCAAGTATCAAAACACAAAACAGCATAACCTTTTGAGGTTAGCATTTCAGCATAAGGAGGATCTTGCAAAGCACCACGACCATTTATCAATTCATCCTTGCCTAATTCATAATTGCCACCGTGGGCATGGTTATATAGGATACAAGGCAAAGGTTCATTAGTATTTTTTGGTTTAACAAAGTAAGCTGGCACGCTCTCAACTCCATTCAAGTCAAGAACGAGCTTCTCCAGTAAATAGTTTTCACGCTCCTCTTTGCTAAGAACTTGTACCGTAATCTCATTATTTTTTGGAGGAAGATCACCAAGTAATTCATATAGCTTTTGTCTTTCATTTTCTTTATTCATAATTTTCCCTGGACAATAAGATAATCAAGTTGGTTTGATTTTAGCACAACAACAAAAATGCACCTTTGATTTATAATTTAATAAGCATATTCTATAATACCCCGTAAAATTTAAACCTTTGAGATGCAAAATCTGATGGTTTCTTTGTTAAAACGAAATTAATCTCTACAATTACAGAAAAATAATAACTTAGTTTGCATATAAATGAAAACTCTACTAATTCTTGGGCTTCTAATTATAGCCATAGTTACAACCTATATATTCACTTCATCAAATAATCTAGAGAATACAAATCAAAATACACCAATAAATAAAAACCCATCTAAAGCAAAAAAAAACGTTTTCATCAAAGTAGTAACCGAAGATTGGAAGCCATACAGCTATGAAGAAAATAATATTATAAAAGGGACTTCGACAGAGATTGTACGCAAGGTTCTCAGCGAAACACCCTTTGAATATAAAATGTTTCTCTATCCCTGGGCACGGTCTTTCACGATGGCATCAAGCGAACCTAATGTTTTAATTTTTGCTATTGTACGTACAGAAGAAAGGGAGAAACTATTTAAATGGGTTGGTCCAGTAGCACCTTCTGATAAAGTCTTTTTCTATAAACTAAAATCTAGGACAGATATTAAAGCTACTTCTATTGATGACCTGAAAAGCCTAAATATTGGCACAAATCAACTTAGTGATAAACATGCCTATTTAAAAAAGAATAATTTCAATAAAATTACATTGATTAGTAACCAGGATGCCACCGTAAAGCAGCTCATGGCAGGCAGAATTGATTTGCTGATCAAGCATGAAAATAATTTAAAATCAATTCTCGAAAACAATAATGTATCAAAGGATAAGATTGAAACCGTTCTTTTAGCCTTTGAAAGCAAACCATATATGGCTTTCAGCAATAAAACATCTGATCAAATTGTTGAAAAAGCTATTAGTGCCTACCAAAAACACTTTGCCAATAAATTTATAAGTTCCAAAAATCTTCCAAAATAGAGCCGCAGATTCCATCTGCTTTAAAGCTCAGTGACCCTAGGCTATTAATTTTTGTACTTAAACTTGGATTATTTAATTTCTTCCAGAGACAGTATTTATTTTTTCTCAATGTGATTTACAATAGTCGGTAAATTAAAATGCATTTACCTATTCGGTTTTCCATGGGTCTTTCCATTTTCTAATACTCTTGCTGTTGACTTCCCTATAGTGTGTTAATCCATCTCGCTCAAGATATATGTGGCCATCGAGAAATTCATCTCCTAATTCATTGAGACGTTTCTGCAGATGTGTTTCCATGGTAGATTGTAAATCAGCATATTTCTGATTGCCAATTAAATTATTCATTTGATAGGGATCGCTACTGTTATCATAGAGCAACCATGGTCCATCAAGATTTCTCACATAAGTATAGCGAATGGTTCTCAGCCCCCTGTAAGCTTTCATACCATTATTTCTTAGCTCAGCAAATTCAGCAGACATTGTCAGCAGAGCTCCTTCATCTTCTTTAGGTTGGACCTCTCCACGAAAATAAGGCGACCAATCACGCCCCTCAACTGAACTTGGAACCGATAGGTCGCTGAGCCCAAGCAAGGTAGGCATGATATCAGGTGCATCAATAGGCAGTGAAAGCTTACAGCCTGTACCCCCATGAAGTCCTGGCCACCTTAGTAGAAATGGAACTCTTATTGATTCATCCCATGGGAAAAGTTTTGTATCTAACCCCTGACTCTGGCGCATGTCACCATGATCGGCTGTAAATACAAGGATGGTATCATTCTCAATTCCTGCATTCTTAATAGAATCAAGAACAATCTCGAGACAATCATCAACGGCTGCGATATGGGCATAATATCCTCGTAATTCTTCTGTGGCCTTATCTCGTAAATTAGGAGGAACATTCGGGCGCAAATCAATCGCACGATTTTCATAACGTTTACGGTATTTTTCTGGTGCCGAATGTAACGGAAAATGCGGAGGCCCTAAAGAAAGCATCATAAAAAAAGGATCTTCTTTACCAGCATGATCTTCTATATACTTTGCGGCATCATGACTCTGTGCAAAAGCATCATACCCTTCCCATTGATGAGGCGTAGGATCTTCATTGAAGAAGTAAGTCGAATTATTATAGTCATGTGTACACTCAAACCCCTTCCAATAATCAAAACCCAACTGATATTCTCTTGGGACAACCGCTGACCGACGGCCATACTGTCCATCCGGGCTACCATAAAGATGCCACTTACCTATATAGGCGGTATCATATCCCTTCTCACCAAATGCTCGCGCAATGGAATTGCATTCAGAATTTAATTCGACATCATTAATATAGACACAATGAGTTAATGGATACTGACCTGTCATTAAACTGGCACGATAAGGGCAACACACAGAACAACCCGAAACAGCATGGGTTACATTAATACTTTCTGAAGCCAATCGGTCTAGAATAGGGGTTTCACAATTAGAATCGCCGTTGTAACCGGTAGCTTGGGCACGCCACTCGTCAGCGAAAATGTAGACTATATTTGGAGATGATCTCATAGAATTTTTATGTAATGATAAAAAACTGCAACGACATTTGAATTATAACGTATTTCGTAAGCAAGTAAATTTAAGGATCTTTAGCAAAGTTAGAATGTATATGGCAAGCCAATAAAAATTATTAATAACAATTTCAAAATACGAAACCTATACCTAGTCTAATAACATTGCCCGTTGTGATACCAACACGATCTTCATATTCAAATAATGCATGTTTATACTCTATACGAGCCATAACAATATCATTGAAATTCCAGAAAAAAGAAAATCCGGCACCTAACCATTGATGATCTTCTTTCTCATCAACATAATCAACATCAAAGCTAATTGATCCTCGATCATGAAAATTCCAACCAACACCAAAATCAAGTTTTAATTCATCCTTTTGACCAGAAGCCTGTTCAAACCAATAGGTGGTGCCTCCATAAATTTTGAGGAAAGCTGTTTCTTTTTCAAAGCTTAATGAAGCTCCAAAGTCAGTACTGCCGTCACTTATCTCATTATCTGATCCAGAGGAATTGCCACCAAACCTAATCTGAGGAGTAAACCCCACATGGCCAGACCATCGTTTTTTATTCATGTAATATTTTAGGGGAACCGCTAATATGATGTTACCAAAACCTTCTTTTGTTTGACGTTCGACACGACCGCTAGAATTTGGTAATCGATAATCATAATAAACCAAAGGAGCTTTTAGGGTTACACGAATCCATTTGCGCCATGTATAAACGCCTTCGAAGTGTGTAATATGCTTTTGATAAAAGAGGTCGTCTGAATTATTAATTTTATCTCGACCATTCTTTAAGATCTTGGACCAACGAAATTCTTGAAAGATTTGAAATCCATATCCCCCGCTCCAGCGAGGAACTTCATTCATTACAGGTTGATCACTAAAAAGAGTAGAAAAAAAACTTAAAGAAAAAAGGAGGGTAAATAGGCTAAAACGTTTTGTCACTTTTTAGTTTTTGCAGGAATTACTGTATCACTAACTTTTCCATCAGCTCCTAGCTTATAAGCATTTGTAGGCTCATAACCTGCGTCACGAATAGCGCTAGCTAATTTTGCCACATCAATACTTTCGCCCTTCTTGACCGCGACAGTAAGTAATCCATTTTTACGATCTAACTCAACACCTTTTGGTAATTTTTTCTTATCAACGGCAGACACTTTGCTCACTTTTTTACCAATACCAATTGCACAAGTATTACAACATAAACCATTAACAGCAACAATCGTATAACCGGGGTTTTTCTTTAAAGAAGATTTAATTAATAAGCTTCTTTTAAGAGCTACTTTAAATGCTTTGCTTTCTTCATCAACGGCCGGTTTTTTCTCATCAACAATTGTTTCAACCTTTTTTTCCGCAGCCATAGAACAAAGACCTGAACACAATAAACATGATAATGCAAAATTAAATATGACTTTTTTCATTTCAATACCAACCTTTTAAGTTTTTATTTAGGATATCATTATACCAATTTAATTTTAAATTATATATGTGATGCAATTAATTATGTTATTAATGTTAGTCTTCGGCATACCTTTTTTTACAATAAAAATGATCTATCTAGTGTAAATGTTGCAAAAAGCAAATCTATATATGAAGGGTTCCTATCAAGAGAAGGGTGAAAATTAGCTTTGTCAATTTTCTAGTCGCCATTAAATCCAATTCTGCGGTTTAATTAAAACGATGATTCCTCAATTAATTATTTTCATTTCACTGTAGTTTCATATTCACTTCACATTCACCTGTATAAGTAGGTACATAAAAAGATTTATAGAAAGTCTTTATATATGACCATTGCAAGTGCTCTAAGATCAACACAACTAAATATGATATATGCTAGAATTGTATGTGGATTTGCCTCATATGTTTTTCTACTATCTCTTTTTCAAAACATACCAAAAATAAAACAACTTTTTTTTGTAAATCCCGTGGGGTACTTAACCGTAAACTTTTTAGGTGGCATCTCAAACCATAACCATGAAGGCTGGGTTCTATGGCATCATGGGGTAAAAATAATGATCAACGATAGTTGCAGTGGGGTAGTCTTCTACTCGTTTCTGTTTTCTTATGTTCTGTATTCTAAGCTCGAGCAAAGACATAATTTATTTCTCTTTTTATTGCTTTGTTACCCCTTAACTATTGTCATTAATTTATGCCGAATTCTTTGTGCTACAAAATGTCACATCCATTTATCTCCATACATTCCTGAAAGATATCATTTAGCACTACATATGACCGTAGGCTTAATTGTATTTTTATCAGGATTAATTTTTGTGACCATTATCTTAAATCAATTTAATAAGAAAGAATCTAATGTATGACTCTGATTTTGCCCTTATAGAAAAGAGACCTATTGTTAAAAAAATATTTTCATTGAAAATTCAGATCTCTCCTTTTATTTTTTTAATAAGTTATTTAATCCCTCAAATTATGTTATTGGCCATCAATTTTCATGTTTATTTTTTAATTGAAGATGTCCTTGAAAACACATTTGAATGGTTATTCTGTTATCAGGCCATAATGCTTTTGGCTAATTTATTTATACTTTTTCATTTAATAAAGAATCAAAAAGAAGTTCCTTTTATCCTAATAATAATTTCATTAATTTTACATTTTATTTACTTAATATATGTTGTCTCTAGCTTCGATAGCTTAATCCCCTCCAGCATTCAGCAATGGATCATAAACGACTTTGAGTTCATGAGTTACCAATTCTTTTTTATCAGCCCAGGCTTCTTTGCCTGTATCGTCTATTTGAGTTGTGTGAAATCAAAGATGTCGCAGCTAAAAGAGTTCTTTTTCTCTTTTTTTCTAGTTGTATGTTTGCCCGTCTCTATCTATTTTGTTTTTGTTGTTATCGATCCGTTTTTTAGATTGATTGACTTTAGCTTTTCTCAATTCATATTCACAAGTTTTTTTATGGTAGTAACTGTTATTTTTATAGGAGGTTTTATTCGCTTATTTTCTCTTTTTTTATTTTCTACTCACAATTCTGATCTAAAAAACAATACGGTTTTGCTGATAATTTATCTTTTAACCGCAGGCGGATTACTATTAAATAATACGATTCCTATTCCCACTAAATTTGATAGCACTTGGTTTTATATACTAGAAGCTCTAAATGGAGTCGTTTTGTTTTGGCCATGGAAAGGTCGCAACTCCATTTTATTTTCATATTTTGGTAAAATAGTTATGTTCCCTTTTGTTTTGTATTTCTTTTTAGTCTTCTTGCCTTTTCTCCCTGTTTCCATTTTCGCTATTATAGCTTTGGGCGGTGGGTTCTTGATGCTATCGCCAATAGCACTCTTCTTACTGCAAGGGCGAATCATCATAAATAACTTCGACGAAGTTTCTCTTTTGATAGGTAAATCAAAAACAATTACCTTTATTTGCATAGCACTTCTCCTATTGCCTGCTTTTTTTGGTTTAAAAGCCTGGAGAGACAGGGTCATCATAAACCAAACCATGGAATATATTTATTCTCCCAATTATAATGATCTCTCCGTGCCTAAATTAAATATTCAAACTTCGGCAAAAATATTGATAAATTTAAAAATGATGAAACAAGGCAATCAATACCCTCTAATTTCAAAGATGTACAATCAAATAGTCTTCAACGGCATGGTGTTGCCTAATAAAAAAATCGATGAGCTTTATTCAACATTGACAGGAGACAAAATAATTGATGAGTACTCTATGGGTTATGACAGACGTAATTGGAATAGGAATGGCATTTCATTTGTTAAGCCCAGCGAAAATGTGAATTTAAATAGTCTCGTTCAACATTCAGAACTTTTAGGAAATGTAAGAAAAACAACTATTCACTTAACTATGAAAAATGAAATATATGAGACTCATGTCTTGTATAAGAAGCGTTTTCATTTACCTCAAGGGATTTTTGTCACTAAATTACAATTAAAAATAAATGGGGAGTTTGTAGATGCAAGAGTATTTGATCGCAAAACAGCCCTTTGGGTTTTTGAAAAAATTACAGAGGTCCGGCGTGATCCTGCAATCATAACTTATGTATCACCAAATAAACTCGAGCTCTCCGTTTATCCTTTTCCAAAATATGGCATCAGAGAAGTTAAAATTGAATTTAGCAGCCATCAAGATCGATCAGAAGAAATAACTCTAGATGGGCAAACATTTTTTATCGGTGATTCACGCAATAAAACAAAAAGAAATCTTATCTGTGGTAATAATCTTGTTCTAAGTAATTTTAAATTATTGCCCTCTATAAAGAGAAAACCATATTTGCACTTTGTCTTGGATTATTCAACTGGCAATCAGTCACAATTAAATGTCTATGCAAGGAATATTCTTCAAGTAAGTAAAGAGTTAAATATTTTTAATTGTAAAATTACTGCCTGTAATTTGCTACAAGAAGGATCTAATCAAAAACTTATTTCCATTAAAAACAAAAATCAAATAAAAAAAATATTAGATAAATTTTCATTACCTTTCGAAGGTGGCTTTTGGTTTGATAATTTTTTAAAACGAGAAGTATTAAAAATTTCATCTTTAACAGAGAGCAGTTATCATTTAAAATATTATCCTGTTTTTATTGTCCTCAGCTCCAAAAAACCAATCGTCCAGAATTTCCAATATTATGAGAACTTATTACCTGAATTTGATGGTTTCTTTTATCAACCAAAAAATGGGAAATTACATCTGCCTGAAAATAGTTACTCAACCTCTGCAGTATTGAAACTAAAAGACGTCGTACTTCTGAAGAGCGGTTTTGAGATTAAAGTTAGCAAAGCAATGCAACCTAGAATACTAACTTTTAATCAACCAATTGAAAACCTAACTGTTTTTCATTCGAACTCAGGTAAATTCGTAAGCGCAAATAATAATGTCAATATTGCCGAGGATACTTTATGGAGTCAAAGTATAAAGCTATGGTCTAAATCAATTTCCGTAAAAAAAAATCCAGCTTTGGTAGAAAAAACCTGGCGTTCTCTTTTATTAGCGAGTCGAGACCAACATATCTTAATGCCGAATACGGCAATGATAGTGGTCGAATCATCTTCCCAGTGGAAAATGTTAGAAAAAAAAGAAAAACAGCGTCTTTCCTCAAAAAATGGTATGGAGTTCGACGAGATGTCTAGTTCAGAACCTTATTGGTGGATTCTTCCATTGATTTTAATTACATTAATTTATTTAAAAAAATTGTTGAAGTTTATTGTCGTTGGGCAAAACTAGGAGATATTATTTTATTTTTTTCGGACAAGCTGTCCGGAGTACAGGCAAATGAAACGCAAACGAGCCACTTGCAGACCCGGCAGTAGCAAAATAGTTGGTTAGAGGCTACTTTGGCGTTGAATGTATTTGGGAGAAATTGTTTGTTGTATTGCAGCGCTCTCTTCTTGCTTAATCCAGCATCCAGCCATTTTGCCTAATTCATTAAAGCCAGGGTTAATGCAGCTAATTTGCGGCGTAACAAGCTGGCACCATTCCGTGTCATCACAACATATAATAGAGACTTCTTGGGGTATATTAATCCCTAATTTTAATAATTGAGATTGCAAAAAAACAGCTTCTTGGCTTGTTTCGACGAATACGCCTATCGTTTGGCCTTTAGAAGAATTTATTATTTTATTTACTTTATCAATAGAGTTCAAGATAAGATTTGGATTTCCACCTTCACTTTCAAATTCACTAAATGCTTTGCGCATTAAAGTGAATACCGAGTCATCTTCCGAATTTCGAGAAAAGTAAATTCTTTTTTTAATTCCTATTTTTTTAAATTCTTTTAATCCCATTCGAACGGCTTCTTCATAATCACAAAGAAAACTTGCATCTTTAATCTCTTTTGGAGCACGATCAAGCCAAGCAATTTTGAAATATCTTCTATAAGGTTCTATCGCCTGACTCAACGATTCTTCTTGACCACGAACAGGAATTACTAACAAGCGATCAACTGATTGATGGTAAGCTAAGTTTTGAATCAAGTCTGCTGAGGTATTGGTAGATCTTTGAGAGTCCAACATTAACAAAGGTACATCTTCACCTAACTCTTCCATTAGCCCATCGCAAATCGGACGAATATAAACGCCATCAATCTTACCAAGTAGCCCTACCCTAAGCGCACGTTTCTCTCGACCATTAATAAAATAACCCTTACCATGCTCTGGAATTAATATTTCTTTTTCAACGAGAGTTTCAAATGTTTGCCGAACTGTTTCCCGAGCAATCGCAAATCCTTTGGCCAACTTATTAATTGATGGTATGCAATCACCCTTTTGCCAGGTGCCATTTTGAATTTGCTCCATAATCCAACTCTTTAATTGCTCCTTTAAAGGAATGGAAGATTGCCTTTTTAATTGAGGAAGATCGATCACTTTTAATTATTTCCATGTTTTTTACTTGTATACTATGCTATACTGTGCTAATATCAAGGAATAACCAATTAAATGAGCAAGATTTTGCATGAAAAAGACCTTCGGTATTAACCTAAAATGAGGAATAGCAATGAGTTACGAAATTAGTACGCAAGAATTACATAAATGGTGTTCTGTTCAAACTAATGAATTAGAATCCCATTCAGACATAAAAGTTGCCTTTAAAATGGTTCCTAATAGCAGAAATATGGGGAAATTAATGGCAGAAACTTTGATCGAAGAAATCAGAACTAATAATGATAAGGGCGAAGGAACTCGAGCGATACTACCGTGTGGTCCCAAATCATGGTATGCGCCTTTTACTGAGATGGTTAATTCCGAAAAAGTTTCATTAAAAAAGTTAACAGTTTTCCATATGGATGAATGTTTAGATTGGCAAGGTCAATTACTACCTCGTAAGCACCCCTACAATTTTCGTGATTTTATGGAAGATTTTTTTTATGGTGGGATTGATCAAGAGCTAGCTGTTCCCGAAGATCAAAGAATGTGGATAACCCCATTCAATATACTTGCTATTAAAGCAGCCATAGCAGAGGCGCCCATCGATATTACCTTAGGTGGCTGGGGGCAAGATGGTCATATTGCTTACAACCAAACGCGCCGACACCCATTTAGTCGTATCACTTTAGATGATTTAAGAAATGCATCAACAAGGGTTCAAGAAAATAATTTAGATACCATTATCACATTAGGTCAAAGATCTTTTGGTGCCGCCTATCAATTTGTTCCTCCCATGTCAGTAACCCTAGGGGTTAAAGAATGCCTTTCGGCTAAGAAAGTAAGAGTCTTTAGTGACACAGGAACATGGAAACAAACAGCTCTGAGAGTTGCCCTTTTTTCTGAACCAACAGTTGAGTACCCGTTAACACTCTTGCAAGAACACCAAGATGCTTTAATTGTTGCCACAGAAGAAACAGCTAATCATCCCATTAGTGAAAATCCAGACTGGGATTTCTTTGGAAAATCAGGATACTACCCTGACAACTAATCGAGAATTATAAACATGATCAAAAAACGAAATGCCACTTATAAGAAGATTATCGGCACCGGTGGAATTGGCAAAGGCATCATTTACCAACTGGAGGGTAATCAAACTCTAGGACGCAACGAATCCCGCCTTGGAACCCTTCTGGATCAGAAAGACTTTTGCAAACAACATATCATTTTGCATTATTGTTCTTCAATTTTAAAAGAGTTAAACACAGGGATATCTATTTTGCCGGTTGGCGCTATCGGAGATGATGCCTCTGGCAAAGAAGTTTTAAAATTAATAAAACAAGTTGGAATGAAAACCTCCTATATCACAACATTTAAAAATACGCCAACATTAAATTCTATTTGCTTTCAATACTCCGATCACGAAGGCGGAAACATAACAGAAAAAAATTCAGCATCAGACAAAGTGAGCCCAACTCTTATAAGAAAAGTAAAAAAAGAATTTGAAAAGACTAAAGGACCTTGCCTGACAGTAGGTGCTCCTGAAGTTCCTTTCAAGAGTAGATTAGAGTTGGCAAAATTGGGAAGTAAATTTAATTCCTTCAATACAGGTTCATTCGTACCTTCTGAAATAAAAAAAGTCATGCAATCTGAATACCTGACTTTACTAGATTTGTTAGCCATAAATTTAGAAGAGGCATCGGCATTAACAGGAAAGCTATCTAGCAAAACACCTGATCAAATTGTTAAAGCCTGCACACAAAAAATCTGGAAGATAAATCCTTCTTTAAAATTATCGATTACGAATGGAAGTAAAGGTGCCTTTGGTTGCGAAAATGGCAAAATAGAAAAGCTGACTGGCTTAAAAACAAAGGTCGCAAATACAGCCGGTGGCGGAGATGCTTCATTTGCTGGGCTTTTAATTGGTCTCGCTTTAGGTTATCCCTTTATGGGGAAAAAGGGCTTAACGTGTGTACAATTGGCTCGTCTACTTTCTAGCATGTCGGTAACATCCGCTGATACAATTCATTTTGGTATCAATATAAAAACATTGAAATCATTTTCTAAACAACAAAAGCAAAAAATCTTTTCGGATTTAATTCATGATTAAAATTCATGAGGTTATTCCTCAGAAAAATATTTTAATTCTTTCGCCTCATTATGATGACGTCGTTTTAACTTTTGGAGGTTATATCGATAGTTTGAAAAAACATAATAATTTGGCAAATAAGAATATTAGAATCATCAATATCTTTAGTCGTTCATGCTACCAAGCTCATGACGATATTGGCAATCAAGATCATTCATTAAAAAGGGTTCAATTTGCAACAGGGATAAGATTATTAGAAGATCTAAATTGCCTAGATGATTTATTAGGATTTGGAAATTATTCATACGAAGTTTTAGGTGAACGAGAATGTGTCCTACGAGCAAAACCATGGAAAAAGGGGGAAGAGTTTGAATTTCCTCAAGGTAACAGAGAGACTTTTGATGAAGAAGAGTGGGGGATCTTTGAACGTTTGAAAAAAAGATCAGAACAATGGTTAAGGGAAGATGACACTGCGGTTTTAATTCCATTGGGAGTTAAAGAGCATATCGATCATATCATTTTAAGGGAAGCAGTGGTTGATGCATGGAAAGAACAAAAGGGTAAATCGCAACTTTATTTTGGGGAAGATCAGCCTTACACAGGTTTGGCTGATTCAAAAGATTGGGATTTAATAAACACCTTTTTAAATCAATTTAAACTTCAATCAAAAGATTACGAGATAGACATTGATCGCAAAGCAGATTTAGTTATGAAGCATTATCCTAGTCAAGTAGAAGAATCATATGAAAAGGGAGTTCGAAATCGATCTGCTTCCTTGCAAAAAGTATTAAACATAAATCATAATGTAGAGCGTATTTATTCAATACTCTAATGTTTTAGGTTGGGTCCGCTAGCGGCCCAGCTATTAAGAGGTTGATTTTTTCTTAATAAAGTAGCCGGCAGCATTAAAGATTGCTTCTACAGCAAAGCCTAACACTAGTGAAAAGCTAGCGCTAACATGATTTAAGTTGCCGCTATCAATTAAAATCAAGGCACATAAACTCGTCGCAATTACCCTACAAATACCTCCGAATCCCATTATTTTGGTTGTTTGATTAAGCATTGATTGACCATGAAAGTAATTTCTGGTTCCTATTATTACAGGTACAATGCACAAAACCCAACAAACCTCAACTGTATTAAGAGCAACGGCTGGTGGTACATTTATTACATACACAAGGATACCATACAGTCCTTGTGATCCAATGACGGTGACCATTAAGACTGTAATAATGAAAGTACATTTAATCATAAAGCTAATGACACCATCCAGGTCATCCTTAGCATAAGTTATAAATAAATGCCTAAACTGATTAATCATATTTTGAAATATCATACTAAAGTCAAAACCCAAACGCAAAGCGGCGATGATAGGAGCGCTCTCGGGCATCCTACTAACAAATGCATATAAAATAGGTCTAGAGAAAGAAAACATAGTGCTAGTTAAAGCAACGGGCCAAAAGAACGCCCAGACTTTTAAGAGGGTGTGCTCGGTTTTATCTTGATCAATCAATTTATTATATTTTCGAAAACCTAAGAGTGTTATTAAGAACTGAATTGTCTTCGCTAATACTTGACTACCTACTAAGGTCAAAACAATGGGAAGTTGAAAATAGTAACCAAGTAGTATTCCTGATATCATAAAGCTTAAATAAAGACTATTTAAGAGGGTAACTAATCCCGTCTTTTCAAATTTGATTAACAATCCTGTAAAGTACTGATTAAAGCTTTGAATAAATAAAAGAGGTGTCAAAGTCATTAGGTAATAAATGACTTTTGATAAGTTTTTCAAATCTAAATTAAAAAGAAATGCAAGTAATTGATTTCCCCACGGGGTGAAAATGATACACATCAAGAGGAGGAATTCCGTGACTGCTATACAAAGAATACATTTTTGAACAAGTCGACTATCGGCTTTACCATTAACTAAAACATTCGCTGTTTGCGGAATAAACGCGAAGCTTGAACTAAAAAAATTAAATATACTGGAGGCAATGGCAAATATGGCAATTTGCTGAATTGCATCTGGATACCGAGCTAATATACCATTTTGAAATTGCCTAGCGGCAATCATCGTCAGACCCATTAAAGTTAAGGGCCAATAAAATTTTAAATAATAAGAAAAATTCTTTTGTGAGCTCAATACTTCATCTTTAAATATCAGATAAAAATTTATATCAATCTAATGAATATTTAAGACATGTATAGTTATAAAACATTATTTTTGTTTTAAAGAAATTAATTGAATGATTCTACTTTACTTCAAATGCTTCAAATTGGATTGAGAATTTCATTTAGCAGGATGGTAGCATAGCAACCGGGAGGTAAGGTGAATTTTAAAGTATAAGACGTATCAGACTCACTCTTATAGCTTAGACCTTTGACATTTATTAATATAGGTCTGCGGGCACCTTGAAATTTTTGTTTGTCTGAGGGGGATTTAAAGTCTTCAAACTGAAGACCTAGTTCGCTAAATAAATTGTCTTCAAATTCTTTGGCTTGGTATTGAGTTGGAAACATTTTAGGACCTAGCAATGGGCCGCCAATTGTTATTTCACCTTCCTTTAATCTTTTATTTTCAACCTCAGGATCTTCTACTAAAAAAGGTGCCAAATTCCCCGTTAACAATGCGACATCACCTTTGACAATCAAAATTTCTTTTTTAAACCTTTTGCTTAGATAGTGATTAAAAATATATGCTTGAGCAGCATTAAAAAAGAGTTCTCTTAATTTCTTTTCACCTTTCAGAAAAGCTCTTTTGTGTCGCCCTTCCCCCTTTAAGAGTTCTTTAAGTAATTTTTTTTCATTTTTCATATAAGGCGGGTATTGATCAGAACACACTTGTAATTCACCCGCTTCATAATGCTCTCGGGCATGTTTGATTTGAATATTTAATTCTCGCTCTGGGTCACCCAAAATTAATCGGCATGATTCTTCAAAGTTTTGTCTAAGAGCAGCTATACCAACTAAATGATTGTTCATACGATTGCCAAATCTTTGATCACCCAAATAATTTAAAAGACCTTTTGATTCAATAAACTCAATTTTTTTATCCAGATTATTTTGAAAACCTTCTTGTGCATTATCAATTTTTATTTCAAACTGATTGCCAGCAAGATGGCCCGTTTTAATTTTATTAATATGTTTACCTAAAAAATTTAGTTCCATGTTAATAAATTTAGGTAATTGCGGTTCGCCTTTAGGAAAACGAATTGAAATCTGTTGCTCAGTAATGGCGAATTTATCTTTTAAACCTGCGTAGCCAATATCCATAGCAGGGATATTAAGTGTCTTTGCAATTTCTTTGACGCAAGACATCGTATTTCGATTTTGTTTTTTTAAACAATAATAGAAATGCTCGCCTTCACCGGAAGGCTCATATAACGGATTTTCAGTGACCTTAAATGATTCAATTGAGTCAGATATATGCCCATCAGTGCCAGGCAAATCATTTGAATAGAGCGAGATACCAAGTCGATCTAAATGTTGGGAAGGAATAATTTTCATTAATACTGTTTAGTCAAAACCAAAGCGGTCCTGTCTTTTAGAGAGGTTTTTTTCAGACTGCTCATTATCTTTGATATGCTGCTAAAATTATTGAAATTAGAAACTGATAACAGCAACACTCCCTGATCCATTAGTAAGCGAGGCATCTCATTAAAATTCATGATGGTTGGTGCCTCAATTAAAACCACCGTATTTTCTAGCTGGGCCCAACTTAATAATCCAAGTAATTTTGGTGAACTTAATACGCCCACCGGATCATCAATTTTTTGTCCTCTGGTCATAACCGAAAATGATTCTTCAGGGGGATAATAAATGCAATCACGCAAAGGAACATTGTCTACAATAAAGTCAGATAACCCGGCAGTATTATTTCTTTTAGAAGATGGAACAAATTGATTTGGCTGCGCGCACCACAAATCGGCTTCAATAAGAAGAACCTTTCGATTTATTCTACTAAAAGATTTTGCTAGAGATGCAACAGTGATTGACTTGCCTTCACCTGTTTGAAAACTTGAGCACACGATTACACAATGCTCATTGTTAGACTCAGCAATAGAAATTAAAAGCCGTTCTCTAATATAATCAATGTTTAGCCAATCAAAGACAGAATCAATTTCACCTAAAATAGTCATGCCTGTTATTTCTGCCAACTTCATGGCACTTCCTATTAAAGGATCAAGCCACTTTGTCATAAGAAAGGAACTTATGGCAATACAAATTCCTAATACAAAAATAAGCCAAGTTGAATCTTCGAAAAACTGAATTTTCCACTGTCTCGTAATCATCAATGTCATGGCAAAAGAATAAAAGGCTAGGCCTACTTTGATATAAACAGCCCAATTTTTACTACCAAATCTAACATCTAAACCTCTTTTAGACGTATCTACTTTTTGCATATGTCGAACGACAATAAAAATAATACTAGGAAAATAAATTAGGAATAAAATAATAAGCGGCCCAAAAAGGGTATGTCGAATTAGACTTTCAGTTATCATTTTATTTCTCTAAAACGCCCCAAATAACCAGACTTTCATTTTGAGCTGCTTTGCATGTATGCTTTAATCGAAGATAAGCATCTTGCAAATCGGCTGCATCATCATTTTCATCCGTTGCTAAAATAAAACAATCAGATGCCTTGGCAGTTTTACGTGCGAACCCATTTACCAAAATCGGCGGGGCAGTAATTAAAATTACTTCATACTTCTTTTTATAAAATTCACAAAAGTGATTTATTAATTCGTCCTTGAGAATATCTTCAGGCCAGTTGTAAGCTGAATTGAAATTAATTATATCAACGTTTTCAATTTGAGATTTTCTAGGATCAGGTAATTCTTCAAAGTTTTTATTACCAAGTTCAATAACAGTAGACTCTTCCTCCCTTTTTGAATGCGTACCAATTTCAAAAACAAGTGTTTGTGAAGATTCAGATGTTAGATATTTTGCTAGCCCCCATGTAATATTACTTGCAGAATCTTGATCACTTACTGCGGCAACAGTGAAAGTTGATGGGCCAAATTTTTGAATGTAGTTTTTGCAGTTTCGAATTAATTCATCTGCGCCAATTTTATTTGCCTGATTCCAAGATCCAGGTGTTCGATGATTACTAAGTACCGCTATCAAAGGAATGTGTTGGCCTTCAAAATCAACCTTCTTTCCTTTTTTCCAACCACTACTGATTACACTCCAATTGATTAACTTTATTTCATTTGTCTCAAAGGCCTCTTCTTCAATAAGTCGTCTTCTATTATCAGACAGACCAGTAGCAATGGATAAAACACCTGCTTTTGATTTTAAAAACCATAAATAACTGATAACTGGCACCCCTGCCATTACAAGAATCAAAACTAATATTTGTATGCCACTAAAAGTAATCATAATTAATAGCTAAGGCTAAATCCTAATTTAAAGCTTTTTTCATACCGATCAAAACTATCTAATAAGAAAGAAGGTCCTTCTCTAAATTCAATAAAAATTCGAGGTCTTAGATAAATAGAACTACGGCAAAGAGAGACGCCCATTCTAATCGATAATCCAATCTGATCACGAGCTTTTTCATAATATTGAAAATCAAAGGCAAAAAAAGGCCCCCAATGTCCAAGGTCTAAATCAAAATTTAGACCTATTTGATAATTCAAACCCTCTAAGTCTTGCCTGCTACCCTTAAGCCCTTTTCCAATATTAAAATAACACCATAAATCTGTTTTAATTTCATAATATAAAGTTGCTTCCAATGGAATTTGGTAATTTCTTTTCAGATCATCATCACCAACAACTAAAAACGCATCTTTTAATTCTGTTCCTTCATAAAAACCTTCTATTCTAATTCCGAGATCTTGCCTTTTAAAGTCGAAAAACGCGCCAATCAGTTTTGATTCTGAATGAAGATCAAAATTATTCTTTGATCCAAACCTATTTTTTAAACCACCAAGAATGCCAATATCAATAGCAACTGAATCGTTTTTATAAATCGCTAAAGGTAGATAGTGACCTAGCGCCAATATGCTCTCGGCATCTTCATATTTGATACTAAATTCTAGGGCTTGAGGGTCAGCTAATTTTGTTGGCAGAACTGGCTTGTCTAATAAAAAGACCCATGATTCATCAGCCAAACTATGCAAAGATGAAAAGAGAAAAAATAATGAAGAAAAAATAAATAATTTATACAACTAAAAATCACCTCTCTGCTTGGCGGTGAACCCTGTATAAATCATCATATTTTTCACTTTTATTTGGTTGGTCATCGATTTGATATAAATGAGATAATATCTTATAAAATTGATAACGATAGTGGGTGCTTTTATATTTTGAATAATATTCAACGACTTCTTTTAAACCAATTTTAGTCAAAAAAATACCTTGATTGATTTGATGCATAATCTTTTCTAAATGGGGTAGACGATATTTTGAGGATAGAAATGCACGACAATGTCTAGAGATATCGCTATGAGGACCTGCTAACTTAGATGCTTTATCAATATATTTTTTATAGTCCTCTAAACCTAAAATCCTACGTTGTCGAGCGATTTCAAAGTATAAAGCGGCCTGTAACATTTTGGGCATATGATCTTCATCAGCGCCATCTTCAAGACAATCCGTCGCCTTTTTGATATTATTCATATAAAAATAATTTCGACTCATTTCAAGATAGGTACTGAATAAAATTTCGATATCTGAGTGAGCAACCATCGTCCATTTCATGCTTGGCATCAAATAATTTTTTTTACGTAATACCATTCTAAAGCCAGGTTTATCAGATCCGATCGAAAGACTCTCCTTAAACTCTTTATTGCTTTCTTTCAGTTTACCAAAATATCTTAAGTGATCCCCGTAATAAAAACAGGTGGCTGCCAATGAATACTGCACCACTTTATTGTGAGGATACTCATCATAAAGCTTTTCTAATAAGATTTTTGACCTTAAGTATTTACGTTCATAATGAGCATCACTTTGCCCTAAAGAAAGTTGTGCTTCCACTTTAATGACTGAGGCAAACTGACTGGCTATTACTATTCGATCATATCCACCTTTTCGGTCTACATCAATACCGGGCACCATCCAACTAATTTTTTGAAACCATTTCGGCAGAAAAGTGGCACAATAATATTTATAAATTCCTATACCAAACTGACTATCATAATCATGTTTGTTAATGCGCTGAATTTTTAATAAACGGCCATAACCTTTCACCCCATAACGGTAAGCTTTAAACCATTCGGCTTCTATAGCATAGAATTTGGCCTGAGAACCTTCTGTAAAGCCAAGAAGAAATAATGCTTTTAAATCATTTGAATTTGCTTTCAAAGCGGCAGCGGTACTTATTTTAACTTTTTTAACCGAACGCGAGTATTCCTCTTTCGCAAATTTATTGTGCTCAGGTGTCATGGCTCCAATATATCGCCAAAAACAATTTCCTACGTCTAGCAAATCTGCTAATAATTGATCGTCTTTATTTTCACGTAATTTAATGATGGCTTTATTGGCCTTTTTAAATTTCCAATCGTAAGATAGATGAATTATTTTTTGAGCAAGTTCGTTGTTCTTAATATTAAATATGGATTTGACTTTTATTTTTCCATCAACTGGAGAACTAATTTCTTCAGCTTGGCGACACGAAACGAAGAATACGACGAGATAAACAATGCATATAAAGGTAAAATATTTTTTATAATTCAATTGAATATTCATGTCCAATAGCAAAGAAAATATTCGAGATTCTTGCAAGTATAATCCAAAAATCAATAACAAAAAGTAGCTACTGTATTATAGTCTTCGTTAGACCCAATTTCAAATTTAGATCCTACTTTTTAGGTATTTTTGGAGAGCAAAGAAAGCATCTGCTATTGAATGAAGTCAAAAATAAAATTAACCGTTAATAGAATGTTCTGCATGATGAAGTCAATATAAGGGCAATTATATAGGTAACCCCCTATATCATGTGTTCGATCTAATGACTCAAAATAGCTTTTTAATGATGCCGTGGCCTTTGACCAAAAGGTAAAACAGGTACTTCTGGAAATTTAATAAAGGTAAAACCATTAAGTTTAGCAGAATCCAAGGCATTCATTACAAAAACAAATGGAACATCTTCGTCAGCATTTAATTCGACAGGCACTTTATGCTGATCGACTTTGATTTTGTTTTTTAATCTATTCAAATGAGCTCTTAATTCCATGAAAGCGATTTTGTGGCCATTCAGTTTAATATCGATGCCTTGAAATGTTGCAGGATTGATAGGCATTCCGTTGCGATTTATTTTAATATCGATTTTTTCGATGTCTGGAGGAGGAGGAGGGTTAATAATGGGTGGTCCAGAAGTTTTTGGCAAATGTGCTTCAATTCTTGCTTCCGGAGTTTTAAAAGGCATCACGATAAAAAAGATTAAAAGTAAAAAAACGACATCTATCATTGTGGTCATGTCACCTTTAGATTCTTCTAAGGTAAATGCTTTTCTTAATCTAGACATGTGTGGCTCCTTTTAGTTTTCGATCATTTTTATAATTTGTTTTTTTTTATTTATCAATTTAGTCATTAATCATTCTAGAATGCCCACATAGGAACATCCCTACGTTACACATTCCTATTTATCATTGATCATAATTTAGTGCCGCGAAAGTTGTTTTGTAAAACTTTTCATCGACACATGCTTTTAGTACTCGTTGAACATTTCTAAATTCAGACATTTCATCTGTTCTAAGCTTTACAAGTGTGGCAGCATACCCATCTGCTTCTTTTTCATTGGATGTTAAATTTAATCGTTTTCGTTTTAAATAATCTTTTAATCCATCAATAGTATTTTTATGGCCACCTATCCACAGATCGCCATCTCGCTCGATATTAATGATAATTTTCTCATCTTCAACATGTACGGCTGATTTAGCAATTGGGAGCTTAAGATTTACAATATCTCGCTTTTTAAAATCCGTAATTAACATAAAAAAAATAATTAATAAAAAGACACAATCAATCATACTGGTCATGTCCAATTCACCTGGAGGTAAATCAATCTTTCGTTTTCTTCGAATCATCGAATTTCTTTCTAATATAAAGCATCTCTATTTAAGCCTCTACGCAAGCGAGCCTAAAAAAGTTCAATAATAATTATCACAAAATTATTGGTAGAAGGGAATTGCTGCTAAATTACACTAAAAGTGATTTTTAAAGAGAATGATTCTCAATGGAAAAACGAATTCTTTCCTGAGTGATTTTGGCCCATTTATCTAATATTTCAATGCAAGAAACAGACCGATTTAATTTGATACAAGCTTCGGGGCAAGAGCCTGAACCGGCAAAGGGATCTAAAACTCTATCGCCTATTTTAGTAAATCTCCTGATCAAAGGCTCGATCACCTTAATTGGTTTATGGTTGGGATGATTCTCCCACTTGGTTGCACTACCCTCTTCTTCATAGTGACTTACCACTGACCAACATTCTGGCAAATCATCTAAAGATAACTCTGGAATTTCTCCGTTAACAAATATTAGAGCAACTTCATAAATGCGCGCCATCTTTTCATTGCCATCGCTTTCTTTTGTTAATTTAGCCCACTGATATTCGTTCCAATAATTTAACCCCAAAGAGGAAGCAAGCGCCTTGATAGGTTCTTTTCCCAAGAAATTTGTCCAAATGCATATGGTGCCATTTGGCAATAAAGAA
Source organism: Planctomycetota bacterium (assembly GCA_002746535.1). Taxonomy (GTDB): domain Bacteria; phylum Planctomycetota. The sequence continues at coordinate 8,711 of NVWA01000010.1, read as the reverse complement.
TTCACTGCTAAAGGCATCCACTGATTTAAAAATTCTCGATATACTTTTATATTTTCAAATCTTGTAACGGCTTCATTTTCATTTTTAACTTTTTTAGGATCTCTAAGATCTCCTTTTTTTCGTCTTCGAGTAAGAATACAATAGGGCGGATCAGCGTGTACTAAAGAGACCTTTTCTCCTATCAAAACAGATTCATAGGAGGCCATTTTAGTCGAGTCACCATGAAGATGTCGGTGATTATTTTCTTGAAAAAGATCTGACATAATAGGTAAATTTGTAATCCTTAATTTCTTTTTTTAATAGGTGCAATATAATATTCTCCCTATGAATTGCAATAAAGATCTCTCTAAGCAAGGGTAGCAGAGAACTCTAACATGAAACCAAAAAGCAATGCTTCAAAATTATTTTAAAATTCTTGAAATTCAACAAACGACTGATCTCAAGATAATTAAAAATGCCTATAAAAAATTAGCTACTCAATATCATCCCGATAAAAATAAAGAGAATCAAGATTGGGCCGAAGATAAGTTTAAATTGGTTTCAGAAACATATCGACTTTTATTAAAAGAATTAGAACAACCATCGGAAATTTTAAGTGAGATCTTTTATAATCCTAATCAACAGGAAGAACGCGAAAGCGCCATACCCAACTATTGGGACACCATTCGAAATAGCGAAAAGCCTGAAGACAAAATTAAGCTCATTCTAAGGGATTTAGAAACAGAAAATCAAGAAGAAGCTATCAAATGCTTTAAGTCTTTAGAGGAAGAAATGAAAGGGATCAACCCTTTGTCGCTACTTTCTCCGAAGGATTATTTTGATGCATCTTACTTAATTGCAGAGGTTTATGAAGCTTTTGGAGAATTTCAAAATGCAGTCAAATATTTCACCATCTATTATCGTCATATAAGAACAGATTTGCATCGACTCTCATTTTCGAAAGAATTAAAGGAAAATATTATTAACCTATACAGAAATAATATTTGCCAAGATAAGAAGTCACCTCAATCGGCAGAAGACTATAAACGATTGATAAGAGATATTCCATTTAGCAAAAAGGAAATGGTGTTGCAATTAGAATTTTTGATTAAGCTATATATAAAACAAAATAATTTTTCAGATGCAAAGGAATCTCTAGAGCAAGCTTTTGAATATGATGAAAAATCATCAAAACTAATAAAACTAAAAGAGAAAATTATCAGCATGGAGAAGAAATGAGAACATTTACCTTAATGATTATTTTTATGGTCCTGGCGACCTTTCTATTTGGACAAGATAAAAAGGAACATGATTACAGCAAACGATTTATAAAAGATGCCGTTCCGGGTTCTTACGAAGAGCTATCACTTCCAAAAGAAAAGCTATTGGGCTTAAAGCGATTTGAACCATTCACAAAAGAAAAAGTGACCGCATTAATTCGTTTAAATATTCTTTCAAAAACACAAGGCAAGCTGATAAAAACAAAACTAGATAAAGATGGGATTATCAATTTAGTTTCTTTTGATAAAAAGTTAAAGGAAGCCAACGTTCCTCTAGAATTAATTTTAAAACTCGTTCAAAACTATGACGGTCCATACACCAAAGAAGTATTACAAAGCCTCAAAAATTTAAATATTTTAACCAAAGATGAAATATCGAAATTAGGAAGTTTTCTTACTCAAAAAGGCACCATTCCTGGAATTCCTCAAGAAGAAATGATTATTTCAGTATTGGATAACTGGAACGGAGTTCCATTGAATTCTTTTGGAATGATTGATACAGATCAGCTTTTAATGAAATGGGAAATGGATAAAAAATTAAAAAAGTTTTATGTCTTAGTTCAAACACACCAAGAATTGATGGCAGATCTAGCATCAGCAACAGACCCCCGTTCATACAAGATAAGAGATATAAAAAAATTAAATAAAAAACGAAATAAAAAAATTAAAACCTATATGAAAAAAGCTGTACCATTAGAGCAAAAAATTGCTTTAGAAAAAAATCTAATGTCCTACCTTTATTTAGCAGGTGTATATCAAATCAGGTATTCTTCAAAATTAATGGCCATTCAAGACCTTGACCGAGATGCTGGAAATTTAATATTATCTCTATTAGTAAAGCTAGATAAAAAAAATAGAAAATCCTCTATCGTATCTTCCTCAAGCTATCACTTAACAGGTCTCGAAAAGTTTATTTGTATTGATAAATCTTTATTATGGTTAGTAAATCGAACTACTGCAGAACACAAAGAAATGGCGAAAAGAGTATTAAAGGGATTATTAAATAATTCGGGTCACCCTCCATGGGAAGCACCATATACGATGTGGGGGAAGTGGTGGAAAGTAAAACAAAAAGAAATTTACACTGCTACCGTTTTAGATTTAAAAAATAAATAAGGTCTTCTCTAATTTTAATCAAGAATGTCGGTTCTCGGCAGGGCTGCTATTGATGGGGTGTTTAGAATAAAGCTATAATAAATATCAGCTTCAATCCATACACCCCCGTCTAATTATAAATTTATTTTGATGGTGGTGGTGGTGGTAATCCAGTGGCACCTTTTAATTTTTCAGCCGCTTCTGCCATACCTTTTTTTCTTTTTTCGTATTCAGCCTTGTCTGTTCGCAACAAGACTATGTCCATTTGTTTGTCATTGATAGATAATTTATCTTTTTCAACTAGGACAGTAACCTCTTTACTACCTACTTTCATAGTAACTTTATTGCCATCAACTTTCACGATTTCATAACTCTTTTTCTCTTCGCCTTTAGGTGTTAATGCTATTTGCTCTTTTTCAGTGATATGAATAGCAAAGTTTTTAAATATTTCAGTCATCATTTTTATCATGCCTCCTGCAAATTGTCTTTGCTCAGCTGGCATTTCATTTAATTTTTTTTCCATTGATTTTTTCAAGGCATCAAGATCTGCCTTCCAATAACCTTGCATATCTTTCTTAACATCTGCACAAAGAGAGCCAATGGAGAACAAACAAAGCATACATAACATTAAATTAATTTTTTTCATAATTAGTCCTAAACTAAATTTTAAAATTTACGTCAACTCACGGGCAAAGAATTCTACAAAGTAAGAACACCGATAAAAGCCTATTTTATTCATTGAAAAAATGTAGAAGAAATAAACAGAAGTTGATGTTGGCAATATGCATTTATACAAACTTTAGTTCGCATTTAGAAATTAAACCTCTTTCGGAAAATATAAAATATTATATATGTAAAATAAATGTAAATTAGAATGATTCCGCATTAAAAGGAATTCCCAAATAATCTCATTTGATTAATATTACAAATTACTATTTTTCGTTGAGGAATGAATTATGTCTGAAAAGAGCCCTATTAAGTTTTCTTTGCTTTTTAAAATATTGGCTGCTGTAATTTTTGTAGGAGTATCAGGATATTTGATTTATAAGGAATCCAATAAGTATCAAAATCCAGAAACGAAAACAGATAAAAGTTATTTCAGTTCATCAAAATCAATGAGCATACAATCTGCAGAAAATTTTCCAAAAGATAGCATTGAAAACGAATTTAATGATTTACAAGAGATCTTCATCCCACCTTTAAATCAGGAAACAAAAAGTGGTTATCCCTTTTTACCAAAAAAGAAAATGCCAAAACCATTTTTCTCCACAAGTAAATCTGCAAAACCAATTATAATTGACAAACTCTACAAAATCGATTCTAATAACAAGAAAAATAAACGATTTTTCCCTACCAGCAAAAGCGCACCACCTGATTTATTTATTGAATTGGATAAAAAAGATTTACCGAAAAAGCAAAAAAAAAATCATCATCAAAAAAATAAATGATTCAATCATTATCAACCAGCCTTCTATATGCATTCATTTCATTTGGCATTTATTTCGCCACGATGCTGCCTTTAGAAAAGGCTTTCAAAAATCATGATCAGTCTATTTTTAGAGAGCAGTGGCTAACGGATTGCGCGTTCTTCTTTGGCCAATATTTTATCTGGACGGGTATGATTGAATATGGTTTAACGACATTTGATTCAAATACTTATCGGTTTTTATTTTTAATACAATCGTTTAGAGAGTATGTCGCCGCTCAACCATTATGGTTGCAAATATTTGAAGTTATTTTTTTATGTGATATTTCTATCTATTGGGGGCACAGGTTATCTCATCGAATTCCCTGGTTATGGCGATTTCACCGTGTACATCATACCTCTAAAAAACTGGATTGGGTGGCTGCCTTTAGGGAGCACCCTGTTGATGGTTTTTATACAAGATTAATTGAAAATCTTCCCGGAATTTTAATGGGGTTTCCATTAGAAGTGTTAGTAGGCTTTATGGTTTTAAGAGGTATGTTCGGATTATTAATTCATTCCAATGCAAAGATTTCGATTGGTCCTTTAAAATATATTCTCGGCTCCCCCATGCTTCATCACTGGCATCATGATATTCATCGAAACGGTTCTTGTAATTTTGCAAACCTAATGCCATTGATGGATATTATTTTTGGTACTTATTATCACCCAAAAGAGTTCCCAGATGACTATGGTATTCAAGAGAAAATCCCTCACGGTTACTGGCAACAGATCCTCATGCCCTTTTATTCTAGATTTAAAGAGCCTTCGGATTAACTATTAACTCCTAGGAGTTGAACTGATATAAATTTTGTGAAGCCTGGTTTGGATATAGAGCTTATGAAATATTGCCTTCTTTTAAGACACGCTCAGGAACCGGTTTAATATCCCAAACTATTCTTAGATAACTTAATAGTTTTAGAATATAGTATGTAATGTCAAATTCATACCAAGCGAAACCTTGTCTGGTGCAATTGGAAAATTTATGATGATTGTTATGCCAGCCTTCTCCTAAAGTGATAATGGCAACAAACCAATTGTTTTTGCTATTATCGGATGTTTCATAACGGCGATAACCAAAAATATGTACCAATGAATTAACGGTATAAGTGGCATGATTAAGTAAAACTGCTGGTACACAAAAGCCCCAAATAACCCAATTCCAACCACCAAAAAAATAAAGAATTGCGATCATCAATAATGTCACAAATGCCCAGTACTTTTCGATGAATCTAATTTCGGGAAATTTATTAAATTTCACCATCACTGAGTCCATTTTAATATTTAAGTTTTTCTTATACATAAACCAAAGCATATGACTATGCCAAAAGCCATGTTGTACGGGGGAGTGATAATCTTCCGCTAAATCTGATTTCGCATGATGATGACGATGTTTCGTGGACCACCATAAGGGGCCTCCTTGAAGTGTCGTTGATGCTGTTGCTGCCAAAAAGAACTGAAAAATTCGACTTGTCTTAAATGTAGTATGAGAAAAATAACGATGGTATCCGGCGGTTATAGCAAACATCCGAATAAAATAGCTAAGAAATAAAATATATAAATCTTCTATTTTGAAAACAGTAAAAAAAGAAGTAAAGGGCATCAAAAAAATGAAGGTGACTAGCGCCACGATTATGAAAGAGATTTTGTGATCCTCTTCTATTACTTCAGGTTTATCAGAAATGTTAGTTGACATTTTCCTCTTGATCAAAAAAGACTTCAATGAAAATTTCTCTAAAGCAACTACCGAGTAACTACTTCAAAAAAAGGTATTCTATGAAGTCAAAAATGATGCAAAACAAAAATCAATTGAAAATCAATAATATAGACAGAAAGATAGGTAAACGAGTAAATTATGAGGCGTATTGATCAAATCAGGGGTATAGATAATATATCATTTCCCCGCCAGGACATTATGAATGAATACTTAATTAAGCAAATTGATTTAAAAAATGATCACTTTAAAAGTCCTTTTAAAGCCGTGGTTGAATTTGTGTGATAATTTAATTTAACGCTCAGAATTCTACTGTTACCAGCATCAGCAATAAAAAGTCTTTTATCAGAATGAGTGGCTACATAAGCGGCATGAAATAAGGCGACTTCATCACCACCAATTGAGTTTGTGTTTTTAGGACCACCGGCATTGACTAGGGGCTTGCCATCGTCTACATTTCCATATTGCCCAATTCTGGTAATTAAATTACCATTAGAGTCTAGCACCGCGATACTAAAGTGATCTATTTCAGGCAAAAAAGATCTAGCAAATAAATCTAAAGCTGGTCTGGCGTTCCAGCAAATGCATGAACTCCCAGATTTTCCACCATTAAAACCAACTCCCCCATAAAACCATTCAGCATTCTCGACCCAAGCGCCGGCAATATCCATTTTTCTTTTTGGATAACCAGCTTTTTCGATAGGCAATTCGGGTCTAAAAGTTGTGATAACTTTTGCCTTGGAAGCTTTGACTTTAACCATTGTTTCAGCCCATTTGATCATATAAGGCTTACCATTAAAACTTCTATTTTGCTGCATCAACACATATAAATTATCATCTTTATCCATACTGATACCATCGGAGACATAAAGACCAGAAAAGGCATCTTCATATACAGGTTTTCCATATTTATCCCAAACATGTAATTCCCATCCAGTTCTACGGCCTGGATAAATATCTGGTTTATAGGAACTCTCGCTTCCTCCATTTTTACTTCCTCGTTTAGCATAATAATGATCATTGCCAGCTTTTGTTTTTAATCTTTTTACTTGATTGCAACAACTTAAAACTATATGCCCTTTAGGTGAAATAGCCATGCCGCCTAAATGCCACCAGGCCATACCCTTACCTGTTGCCGGTAGTTGAATTGCAGAAATGGCATCAGCATTGCCTTGCATAATATCAAATCCTACTTTTCTTTTTTCGACTCCATAATCAAAAGGGATTTCCTTCCAGGTTTTTGGATCAAACCTCATTAAAAAATATTCCGTTCTTAAATAAAAATAACCATCTAGCCCGATGGCCATATCTTCAGCAGTTATGGGAATTCTAAAATCTTTTACTGATCCATTATTTGGATTAATTTCAGCCAAGCGATTAAATGATTTGCTAACACCTGTGTGAGCTTCTGCTAAATATAACATCCCATCTGTAGGGTTTACATACAATCGTTGTCGCGTATGAACATGCGGTTTTGCCCTGACTATTTTTTTAGTAACCGTTGTATGAAAATCTTTGATTGTTTTTAATTTATTCTTTTCAAATTCAGTGATAATAATACCTGTTCCCTTTAGATTCGTTTTGGCAGTAATTACCCCCCACCCCCCTATTGAAATTGTTAAACCTGCCATCATCCATAGACGTGGTTTTTTACTATGAAAGTCAAAAGCAAAACTAAACTCTAACCCGCCTCGTCGATTCATACTTGTACCTGGGTTATAACCAATTAATGGTAATTTATAGGTTGACTCAACTTTTGGATTTTCATAAGAGGTTAATATAGAAACATTTGCTGGTAATTTGATAGCTTTTAAAAATTTATTGACCAACATTAAAGAGACAATATAAATTTTTCCTGTTCTTTGATCAACTCCAATTTCAACCGGTTTTTTAACTTTTAATGATTTTAAAAAGGTGCCGTCTTCTTTAAATACTTGAATACGGTCATTCATATAATCGGCTACATATAATCGATTTTTTGCATCAAAACAAATTCCTAAATTAACTTTGAATTGATCGTTATTAGACCCAACCTTTTTTGGATCTGCAGAACCTTTAAATAAAACTGGTTTTGATTTATTATGATAATCTATTTTATAAATACCGGGTACCCACTCATGTGCTTTAGGATACTTGTGGACAATTTTAAAACCTGAAATATATAACGATTTCCCATCATTAGAAAAGGTAGAATAAAAAGGCATAATGGCTCTCTCTTTACCTGTTTTTGTTTTAATGGTATACAATTTTTTATCTCTAACTAGACCATTAGGATGCTCACGACCTTCTGCTTTTAGTCGATTAATGCCAAATGAAATTAACGCAATATCATCACCATGTGCAGCGATTGTATTAGCCGCTTCTCCATATTTACCTGGACTGGGTACCATATTACTTCCAGATGATAATAAGGTTGATCGATGTTTTGGGCCTAATTTGATTGGTAGTAATTTTCCATCTTGTTGAAATTTTTGTTTATTTAATCCTTTAATCTTATCTAAATTTTTAGCAGGAAATGGATACACTGTTTTTATATAATTTCCATCATGATCGTATTGTCTTAATGAGTCCACCCCTTGACCTTCTGAAATATAAACACATTCTTTAGTCATCGTTATTTTAGGTTTATTATTACCAATTCTTTTATGAGGTGACCAAAATAATGTTTTCTCAAAAGTAGGTTTTAAACCTAATGAAACTCTAATTTTAAGATTTCCAAAATCATCTCTATATTTCCCCTGATCATCTTTACCATCCCATAAAACCGATTGTTTTTTCACATTTTTTACAAATGGTGCTGGTGGGTTATTGCCCAGAATACCACTAGCTAAATGTCTAATAATTTTGTTTGTCGAATCTTCAATTACTATTGTTACATCACAAAAATCTTTTGTTTCAAAATTAATCACACAACCTTTTTTACTTTTTGTAATAACTGGTTTAGAAACAAACTCAAAATTATTTTTTCGTTTAATTTTAAATTCGTCAGGAATTTCATCAGCTACTCCAATTATATTTAAAAAGTAAAATAGCGTTAAAAACATCAATTTCATGGGATTATTCATAATTTTTCTCTCAAATAATTTTCGATTAAAAATAAATTTAAATCTAGATTTGTATAAATGATTTTAATATAGGAGGTAGGACTTAATAATAAATATATAATATAAATATATAA
>NVWA01000009.1 GCA_002746535.1 Planctomycetota bacterium | reverse complement strand
AAAAAGGGAAATAGAAATGTAAGAAAAGAGCTAAGGAATATAAATTTCCAACCAAATTTACTGTTTTTATTGTTGACAGCCTTCTCATAAAAGACGCACAGTCGTGCGTCTACACCATTGCAAACAAGAAAAGCTATACATTAATCTAACCGGCTACGGTCTGATAAAAATTAAATAACGAAATGCCAAAGACATTTTTTACACGCACATCCGTGCGTCTCTACGTAACAATTAATTAATCAAAAAGGCCCAATTAGTTTTCTGCAAACTAAATAATTAAAAAACTCCGTCAGATTTTAGGCCCTCAAGTTAATTTAATAATAAAGAGAGCAACACCATTTCAGGCGGATTTAAGATGAAAAAAACAATACTAATCACCGGAATTACAGGTCACCAAGGTGGTGCCGTATATAACAGCCTTGACAAAGATCTTTTTAATGTCATTGGCCTGACAAGAAATATTCACTCTAAAAAAACTAAGAAGATTAAAGGCATCGAACTATTCGAAGGTGATTTAAATTCCCCTACAAGCCTTACTCCCTTAGTTGGACGTATTGATTTAATATTTCTAGTGACCGATTTTTGGGCAGGAGAAAAAAAAGAAATAGAACATGCCAGGAATCTAATTGGAGTTTTTAAAGATACTTGCAAACACATCGTTTTTTCATCAACACCAACCTCAGTATTTAAAGATACATTCCCTCATTCAAATTCAAAATTTCAAATTGAGAAATTAATTCAAAACAGTGGAATCCCCTATACTTTTATTAGACCCGGATTCTTCATGGAGATTTTTCGAGAAAAAGAATTTGTACCAATGATCACACTAGGCATGATGAAAAAAAATATTTCATCAGAGAAAAAATTACCGTTTGTAAGTATCGTAGATATTGGAATAGCGGTATCAAAAATTTTCAATCGATACGAGCACAACAATAAAAAAGATATTTGTTTGATTAGCGAATATGTTTCTCTAAATGAATACTGTAAATTACATAAAAAAGTAATTGGTCATAAACCTTGGTCAGCCTCATTTCCCAATAGTCTTTTTAAATTATTTGTTAGCAAAGAACTATTGAAGATGTGGCATTGGTTTAATTCCAATGAGTTAAAATTTAATATATCACAACAATTTTCAGAATTCAAACCAGAACTGTCCTTTGAGCGATGGCTTCAAAATAATTATAATTAAAAAGGTGGAATCAAATATGAATAATACTGTTAAAAATATTTTGTCTGTTTCGCAAGCTATTAAATCTTTTGATAGACCTAGTGTTGTGGAACCTTTTAAAGTACAAAAAATAAATGAATATAATGGGTTTCGAATTGAAATTGCAAATACAGTGTCTAAGTTATTGGACGCTTCTCATCTTGCCTATAGTTGTTATTTAAAAAAAGGATTTGTTTTAAGGTCTCATTTTCCTTTTATTTTAAATGAGTGGGACATCTCAGGCGATTCTGTATGCTTAGTTGCCTACGATGATGACAATATTTGTGTAGGCACAATGACCCTAGTGCCGGATGATAATCAATTACCCGTGGATATTACATTTAATTCCGAATTAAACTTACTAAGAGAAAAAGGTCATCACCTATGTGAATTTACTCGATTTGTGATAGATAAAGAATTTAGAAATCAATCTGAAATCTTAGTTGCATTGATGGATTGGGCTCCCTTGGTTGCTGAGTTTCATTTCTCATCATCTGATATTATTATAGAGGTTAACCCTCGGCACCAGACTTTTTATTCAAAAAAATTATTATTTGAAATAGAAACGGGAGTTAAGAACTGCTCTTTAGTGAATAATGCTCCTGCAGTTTTATTACGTTTACCAATCAAAACATTTCACAGATTTAGAGGTGAATATGACTCAGATTCTTCAAGTAAAAGGCTACTCTTTCATCGGTATCGATCAAGGGATCTGAATGAGCTTAGAAAGATGAAAAGGTACCTCTTTAAAGAGTCTAGAAAAATCCAACCTTTACCTGAATTAAGAAACAAAATGAAGGCGTTCGCTTAATAAAATAAATGCTACTTTAATTCGAATCTTTTCTCTTATGGATGCCTAGAGCAGAGAAAATGATTCCATAGTTCATGTTGTTTTTTCAAGCAATAATTTAGAAAGCGTGAATAAATCAGCAACGACTTCGTAATTTAATTTTTTATTATTATTTGATTGTAGTTTTTCATGCACTGAACTACCCGCACCTGTCTGCACAAGGTAACTATCAATATTTAAGTTATTACCAGTTTCAATATCACCAATGTTATCGCCAACAAAGAAACTTCCTTCTAAACGGGCTTTTAATAATTCCAAGGCCTGCTCAGGTAAAACTGTACTTGGTTTTGCATTTGAAGAATCAACAAAGTCTTCATGGACAGCACTTTGATTAGCGCCTGTTGAAAATAAAATTAAATCTGGCTGCGCCTCATCACCACCATTTTCTCTTAACATATTACACAAGTAATCGTGATTGGCAAAAATCGTATTTGGACTTACATAACCTTGCCCAACACAAGATTGACTCGTAATCACAACTACGACAAAACCAGCTTTGTGCAAATTAGCAATAGCTTGTCCAGAATTATTCGTCAGTTCGAACAAATCCGGTCCGGTGCGATAAGCAGACAAGGTATTTATGACTCCATCACGATCTAGAAATGCCACCGGTTTATTGAAATGAATTGGTTGATCCAACAACTCAATCGTTTTCGTTACAATGTTATTTTCTTCAAGTTCAAAGACACGTATTGGATGAGGGAATTCTGAAAAAGAAGGACCCGTAACATAATTGGTATTATCAATTGAAATTAGATCTGTCCCACCATGATAATGGCCATTCATAGAAAGCTTTACTCTTTTTGAAGCCCCAAGCTTTTTTATAATATCACTGGAATCAAAATAGGTATGTCGGTAGCCATCATTTAATTCAGGAGTAATCACATAATGTTGCAAGTGAATCTGAGGAAGTTCATTATCATCTTCTAAAACGTCTAACATACGAACACGCTCATAATCATAACGATGAGCTTGCCCATCTAATTCACGGTCACAAAAGCGAATGAATCGATGTTCTTTGACAATTACTTCATTTTTATTTTTGTCGAAAACTTCCCAGAAAACAGCGTCTAAGTCATGGTTACCGGGCAACACCACATAAGGTAGACCTGTTTCGTCCAATATTTCTTGAAATAATAAGTAATCACGTTTTGTTTGTGATTTCAAATTCTCCAAATCATAGTCATAATAATCATTTGGTTTTAGCAAGACATCAGGAACATCTAAGATATCACCCGTTAAAATAATAATATCAACTTGTTCTACCTGAAGTTTTTTTAACGCTTTTTTAAATAACGATACCATATCACGGCTTCTTCGCGGTATACATTTCGAAGAACCCGGTAAATTGAATCTACAATGTAAATCAGTTATTTGACCAATTTTTAACATTGTAATCTAGGATGTAAACACAGGTTGAGACCATGCTTTTCCACCCTCTTCATCTTCAATTTGAACTCTCACATAACCATGTTCAGAATTATATTTTGGAATCTCAAACTCACCTTCTTCAACAAATGATCCCTTTTCAGCTTTGATTAATTTTCCTGATTGAGCGTAACCTATAAATTTAATTGATTTTACAGGTGTCGTTTCGACAGAAATTTTATCATCACTGATCTTTATATTTTTAAAATCTGGACCTGATGAAGCATAATAGGCACCCGAACGTAATGCTTCCATAATAGATTCTTTAGATGAATCCTTAGCTTTAACTTTTAACCAACCACCAAAAGCATCATGATTCTGATGAGAATCATCACAAGCAATAGCAGTTAATTGATGCCCATTCATTAACATTGAATCATACTCATTTGACGAATCACCTTTTGCTGTATTCACTTCACAGGTATAATTATAAACTTCAAAAGCATCCATTCCGTTTATAAAGGTTAGCTCTTGCCTAGAAAATCCACACCAATTGGGATGACAAAGTATCATAAACCCACCTTGCTTTTTAAATTTATCCACGAATAACTGCGCACTAACTTCTCCAGAAAACTTATCTTCTTGATGATCTACATCTAAGGCAATCATGTGCCATGGACCTGTTTTTGAAGTTGGGTGTTGTGGGTGAAATTCAATCCCCGGAATTAAAGTCAGCGTCAAGGCATCAAATTCTGTAGGGTCATATGTTCTAAAATGGTCTGTCAGAGCCAGAAAGTCATAACCAGCATCGGCATATTGTTTGATTTTATCCTGAGGCTCAATCTTCCCATCACTTCTTGTTGTATGTGTATGGGTATTTCCTTTATACCAATTACCTTCTACTTCAAAGGGGTTAATGAGTTTTTCCATAATGAATTATCCTTAGTAATCTTTAGGAATTGATGTTCCTTCAAAAAAACCAATAATCCATTGTAAAACCACACCAAAAGACTTCTCAATCATGAGAAAAGTAATTAAACTGGGCACTCCGGCAACATGCCTAATGATTGCACGAACAAGAATTCGCATCTCGGAAAGTATAGAACATAAATTAGGCGTCAGTCGGCCTATCTGGATTTTGATGGTTTTAGATGGTAGGTTGGGCTGAGTAATGCGAAGCCCAACAATTAGACGGCAATCTGGGAATATTTGTGACGTTGCGTTTTAACAAAATAAATTGATTCAATATAGTATTTTTATTAAAATGTTGGGCTTCGCATTACTCAGCCCAACCTACTACTAACGCCAATCTTCAAGCAAATATCTCTTATTCACCAGCAATAAATGAGATTGATAGGTTTGTACTTTTTTTACCCCCTGCAACTGTATATTCTTTAGTCAGCTCAGAAGCTCCAATTTTCTCCGTATGGTCACCGCCAGTCCATTTATGAGTAATTGCGATGGGCAGATTACCTTCTTTTTTATAATGAGTATAAATCCCATAAATTTTACACAACTTACCACCTTGCTGAGTGAACTTTACTAACACACTTTTTGTAGAAACTTTTTCAGCTATTTTAGTTTCCCAAATATTTGGTTTTACTTTGATACATCCAGGGCTATAAGCTTTTTGACCTGGCAAATCAAGAACACCTTCTATGGATTGTCCCCAAAAATCTTCCTGATGCTTTTCGTTATAGAGACTTTTTTGTTTAGCAGCCAAGATCCAAGTCTTACCATCATCTACTGAAAATGAAACTTGATAAGTGCCTTTTCGTCCGCCAAATTTTGCTCCCGCTTTTACTCTTACAATTTCTCCCGGAGCATCAATTTTATATATGACAGAACCATTACCACCAACATGGCCAGAAATGCTTTCATTCCATTTGTCCATACCTTCTACTTTATGAGCAAGTGCTTTAAATTTTTCTAAACCTTCACCAACATCTGGCTGAAGTAACATACAAGCGAGATTCTCTCTAGAAAAGGTCATCTTTGTTGAACCATCAACAAAAGGCAAACTCGCTGGAGATAATTGACCCGATAAATAAGATTTAAAAGAGTTCAAACCAGCTTTTTTTCCTTTAAATGTAAATCTCAATAACCATCCATATTTAACAACAAAATCCTTTGTTAGGTCATACTTAAAAGTTTTGCCACCGGCATGAACACTTACCCATGATTTGCCTAAATCAAATGAATAAGCTATTTCACCAGAATCATCATTAAATTCACCTTCAATGATATAGCCATTTTTATCATCTTTGTTATCAGCTAAATCACCCGCGGTACCGGCACAACCATATGGGCTATAATAATTCAAAATAAATTCAGACGATTCTTTTTTATCACCTCCAACAAAAGGCGCTGTTTTATTTTTACTGATATTCTTTTGTGAAAAGAGACCATCAACAAAAGAAGCTTTTTGTAAATCAGGTTCATAGATAAGCTCCCAATTACCAAAACGAGCTTTTCCTTTTTCTTTAAAGTGAAAATATGTTTTATCTCTTGAAGGACCATCTTTATTTTTTCGCATTCGATTAGCATAAGTACTTTTCCCTGGAGGACAATAATAACGATAATTTGGAGCCCATTGTCTTTGAAAGTAACGATGAAATTTTTCTCCATCTTTCAACACTAGATTCATTGAGTGAATACCAACTTTTCTTCCATACATGGAGTGTCTCACGCCACTTGACAAACATTTCCACATGCCATTAGCGCCATCAAACTTAAAATAAACTTTTGGTCTAAATTTGTGTTTATCAAATAAAAGTTTTTTATTTGCTTTGATATCATCAATAGATGGGATTTTACCTTTTCGATCTCTTACAAAACCCATCATATCTGCATCTAAATAATGCCACTTCCCTCCGTATTTAACTTCAGTGGTTGTGTGTCCATTCACGCCGTTAACACGTCCAAGTAGTCCTGCAGCATTGAATAATTCATTTTGATATTTGCTCTGTGATCCACATAAACCATGAGCATAAACATTTGCCTGCTTGATAGTATCAACCATTTTCGTATTTTCAGAAAAATATTTTCTATTTTTCAGCATGTCAGCATTAGCTTCTTCAATGGCATGACTATGATAAAAATGTTCAATTCCATATTTAAAAATCGCTTCCGCTTTTTGCTGACTACTCATCCCAGGTTTAATAATATCTTTGATGATATTTTCAACACTCGATGAATCAGCATTTTTTTCACTGACAACTTTCACGCCAGCACCAATAGCAGGAGGACTCTTTCCATCACCACTAAAGACAACACAAACACACGCAAAATTTAAAATCAAAAGTAAACGTAAAGATCGCATAAAATTTTTCTCCTGAAAAGTAAATTAAGTAGTTTAAAAGCTAACATTTAGAATATTAGCTAGAATGGATGTTTAATATAACAGTAGATATTTATATTATTTAGAAATTAAATATGGGATATAACTAGAACGTAATTCATTCTAATTATTTTTTTAAAATATCAATCAAATACGTTTTGTTTTTGAACATGTTATCTGTTTTGAGATTAATTTTCTTATTTAACCTAGTCTAATTTTCAGAATGCACTTATATATAAACTTGAAACAACGGCCTATCAATGTGCCTCATCAGTATTTACTCTAGGTATAGAAAACTACTTAAATATTATAACATATAGGTAAATTATTTGCCTCTATACCCAAGGGAATGGTCACAAAGTTGCGGATCAAAAGAAGTGAAGATTTATCACGAAACACAACTATTCCCTGAAAATCATTTTCTGGGATGGTTGTCTACGAAACGCCTTTTTCTTTTTCAAAAGTATTTAAAAAGAATATAGGCACCAGTCCAAAATATTTTCGAAATTAAGAAAAAATATAATGCTGTTTAGTCTTTAAAATGACAATCATCAAGATCACTAAAAATTCCAAAAAGTAAATCTACATTGTTTGTTCTTGTGTCTACTATTTTCAAACGCTAACAATTTAAGGCATATCCAGTTTTATTTAAGTGATTATTTTATCTTTTTCTTTTCCAATTTTTCGCATTCTAGCTTAACAGAAATAAAGCGTCTATTACTTGAACCCACACGACCTGAGAATGAGAATCATGGCCAAAACAGCAGCTTCCGTCAATCTCGGTCTTCGTCTTGGCTGATTATCATTTTTATTACTTTATCGGCACATACTTAAACTTAAACGCTTTGTGGTGATAAACCAATGCAATTTGGTCGGTAATAGAATCATATTCTAAATAACCATTCACCAAATCAATATCCCCGCCTTTTACCGATCTCCATTTTTTATCTTTGATATGATAGACCCTTGTATCATTTCCTGTTGGACCGGTAATCAAATAAACATCATGCTTAGGGATATACACAACGCTTTTCCAATTTATGAGAGAATTATTTCTCTTTTTAGATTTTGGCTCTGCGGGCAATTCATCCCAACAATCAGGTAATGCTGTATATGATTTGTTTTTTGGACTAAAAGAACACAATTTAGCCCCAATACGAAAGACCCATAAACTTCGCTTACTATCCCATGTAGATCTTGCATCGTATAATTTAAATGGTGGCTTATTTTTTAACTCTACCTTCGACCATTTTTTAGTTTTCAAATCAAACTCAGCATATTTAATTGCAGTTGGATTTAAAAACATCAACTTATTACCAATTGGCCAATACTCCATATAACAGCCAAAAGGCGAGAACGCATATTTATTCCAAAACTGACGAATGTTACCATCAATCCGTGTCCATTTTTTATCTTTAAAGCAATATTTCCAAGTACTATTATTATCGAGCTCAAGCTGTTTGATAGCTGCCGGAGTTGTTTTTTCTTTTTTCAAACAAATCTTCCAATTGGCACCTAACACAAAATACATGGCGTCTTCTTTTGGGACATAGGCCATACCATCCCAAGTATGTCGAGGTGATGGCTTTTCATTCTTCTCAAATCCTGTTAATAATTTTCCACCACCAGCTGAGCCACCTCCCCAGTTGGAAACATCAATTACTTCAACTCTATTAGTTGTTAAATTCCACTCTAATTGGGTATTGGAGTAATAACCTGGCTTGAGTCCTTCTTTTTCGCATTCAATGCCAGTTCGAATTAAGACAGAACCTGCTTTGCTACGATAAAGTGAATCACAATAACCATCACTTGTAACCCAACGTCCGGATTGATATTTTTTCGGAAGCTTATAAGAAAGCTTTGCATCCACCCAAGTATTATCTTTGGCAATAATAATTACAGATGCAAAAACGAATAATAGTAATATTGAAATATTTTTGGTTACTTTACTCATAATTATTCCTTAGAAAAAAGATCGTTTGTGATGAGGTATGTAAGTCATTTGAATGGACCAATCTCCTCCTTTTGGGCCATGTGTAGCTAAACCATAGGATTTCATAAGTTTGTTCCTTTTGCCAACGATTTTCATATCTGCCAGGACGGCAGAATGTCCCGATTTTAGATTTTTAAGAATAGTCAAAACTCTTTCGTTTGGTTATAGTTTTGGTTTGATTTCCTGAGAATTTACAACAGAAAAGGAAATAATAATAAACAATAAAAGGTAAACACTAGATTGTTTCATATATTCTCCAAATTATTCGTTAATCTAATTTCAATGCCTAGATACTGATTCGTATCTATAAAAGACCTCTAAGCTTAGTACAAGAAAAGCTGTAAACAATACTCTTCCTCCACCCTCCATGTGGCTAACAGCATTTGGATTCCATGACCCTTTAAAATCACCATCTTGTCTTTGTGTTTTTACAATTAAATCACTGACTGGTTTATTCCAAGTTCTCCAAGCTTTACCACCTTGCTGAAATAAAGTTAGATAGGCATAATATACTCTATAAACATTCATGTTTTCATATTTAACCGGAATAGATTGTACATGGCCCTCAGTAGCAGCTTCTAACCAAGGTTCAGTTCTGTGCCATCCAGTGTATTGTCTAATCAACATAGCTATGGCACCGCAAGCAGTACCGGCTTTTTGACCGCCACCACCCATATACCAAGACCTCCCTCTTGTACTTGAAGTATTATCACCTGTTGTGGTTAAGTTATTATCAAGATTTTTTACGACACCATCAAAAACGGTTTTAATTTGTTTTTCTCTGATGCCTGCAATCATAGCTGATTTTAAACCCATCACACACCAACCAGTGACAGACATATCATCTCTCTTGCTTGATTGTTTATAATTATAAGCTCCTGAAGGGTTTTGTTGAGCGATCAAATAATCCACCGCTAATTCTACGGCTTTTTCTTCTTTATAGACTGTGCCACAGCCCATTCCCAATGCTTCCGCTAAAGCCATCGTGCAAAGCCCTTGGGCATAATTAAACTTTCCAAAACTACCATCTTTCTTTTGTGCTTTTAATAACCATTGAATGGCATTCTTTACATTTTTTTTAAATTTACCCACTTTATCAGTATGACCAGCTCCTAAAAAAGCAAGTAATGCTGCAGCAGTACAGCCCGGGGTATTTTCAAGCGTATTCTTACCTTCATATTTATCTAAATCCCAATGGCCATCAGCTTCTTGATGATTTGCTAACCACCACAAACCCAAATCTACCGCTGACTCCGTTTTTTTTGAGCCACCATTTTTCATAACTGCTTTTTTTCTTCCACCACCACTTCTATTACCAAAAGCTCCACCGCCTCCACCACCGCCTCCAATATTGCCCATAACACCAGAACCTACTAGAGGCATATCAGAAATAGCTTCAGAAACTCCTTCAGCAGATTCCGATTCCATTTCATTTTCAGTTTCCATTACATCATCAACTACTTCTTCAGTAACTATAGGAGTAGTATCAATGACAATCTCTGCCTCAATCGCTACTTTTTCCTTTAACACCTCAATTTCCTTTTCCTCTTCTTTTTCTTCTTCATGTTGAGGAATAGGAGTCGTCGTAATGACCACCTCTTTTTCTTGACTAGGCATTAACATATAAAATAAAGAACCCAAAATAAAGGAATGTACCAATAAGGATATTAACCAAGCAGAAGCTTTGCTATTGGAATGTTTTTTTTCAATTTCCTCTTCAAAAAAAGCATCATCATTTTCAAAAACCATCTCACCATTTACATTTACTTGATTAGTTTTCATTTTGATTCTCCTTGAAATTAGTTTTAATTTTTACATCTTGAGTATAAAATCTAACCAGTATTTATTACAGTCGAATAGAGATTATTAAATCAAGGACACTTAAGAAATAATCATATAGTATTCATATTGAATATATTAAATCACTATAGTGATTTATTTTGAATTTTTATAAAATAGCTTTAAAATAGGTTAAAATGGAGCTACAAATCATTTAAAGCTATTTTGGTATAAAACTTATGTCTTCATTTAATAGTACAATGCATGTTCTAATTTGGCTAAAAGGGATCTTGCCAATCTTATGCAATGAAGTTGGTCAAGTACCTTCATTTACGAAACTAGCCAAGCTAAAACCCTGTGGAGTCTGCACTATTAGAAAAGCAATGAAACAATTGGAGGGTGAAGGTTATGTAGCATCTAAACACGGATACGGCACTTTTTTATTAAGCCATCATCAAGGGAATATTACCTCTCCGAATCAACTAACTTTAAATGAATCTCCTGATCAAATAAAATCTGCCTTTAAAATTCAAAGACAAAAAATTGCTTTACTAATTCCTATTACCGTTTCCAATATAGATCTTCATCAGTCAGTTATCCAATACTTATCTTTTATTACTTCTGGCGCTACACAAGCTTCCAATGAAAATAATTGCGAATTAACAATTCATTTTTACGAACAGACTAAGGGAAGTTCAGAAAAAACATTGAATGAATTTATAAGATATATAAAAAGTAACAATTGCTCAGCTGTACTAGTAGCTAGTATAGCCGATGAATATGTTATCAATAAAATTGCCGCTACAGGTATACCTGGTATTATAATTGATCACTGGGCCCCTACATCTACAAACTGGCTATCAATATTACCGCATCATTTTCAAGCATTTCAAGATATGGTATTAGTGTTAGTTCAATTACAACACAAACGAATTGCCTTAATTGATAGAGAAGAGACTTCTTTAAATCCTGAAATCCTTAAAGGTTATCAAAGTGGATTAAATAAAGCCGGATTAGAATATGATGAAAAATTAGTTTTTAATACAACTAACGGACGTGAAAGTTTTAACAGAATGTTTAAAAAAATTATTAAGCTTTTAAAATCAAAAAATCCTCCTACAGCATTTATTTCTCAAACTCAATATAATGTACCTAACCTAATTCATTCACTTACCATAAAGGGATATAATGTGCCCAAGGATATCTCCATCTTGACTCTTGGTCCTAAAATGGATTTAGTCAAACATCTAAATTTTGCTGGATACAAAGTTGATTGGCAAGGAATCGGATATAACGCCATTATTAGAGCACAAGAAATTCTAAAAAAGAAAAAGGCGACTTCTGGCATAGAATACTTTAAACTTGACTTCGTTGGTGGAGACACAATTGCCTTCCATAACAAAACAATGCCCTAGCTAATTTATATATTGTCAATTTAGTAACTTTTTTAAAGAATAAGTAAAAAGGCCTTTCAACATACCAACCGGTATGTATGATTCTGATTATCAAGTTAACTAATTTAGAAATTTAAAAAAAAACGGAAGCATAATGACACCACCTATTCCTTTATTCGATGAAATGGACAAACCAGCTGAACTAGATACGAGAACATCTTTGTTATATGCTACCGCAGAAGAAATATATGAACATGGCTATCAAGCTGCTAGCTTAACTGCCATTATTAAAAGAGCTGGAGTAACAAAAGGAGCACTTTATCATCACTTTGAAAGTAAACTAGAATTAGGTTACGCTCTCGTTGATGAAATACTCGTTAAAATGGTTGATGGTGAATTAGAGAAAATTTGGAACTTGCACGAAAGCCCATTAGAATGCATCAAATCAATGATTTTAAGCCAAGAAAATTTTAGTTTCAAAGAGTTAAATCATGGATGCCCTGTGTTTTCATTGGCCCAAGAAATGTCACCACTTGATAAGGGATTTAAAGAAAGGTTTGCGAAAATCTTTAAAGATAAATTTAAACGTTTCTCAAAAGAGTTCAAAGAAGGACAAAAAAATGGCTTTATTCGAAAAGATATTAATTGTGATGATATTGCCGTATTGTTCGTTGGCTCATTTCAAGGGTTACTAGGATTATCACTAAACTTCGATGATCCAAGCATAATACAATCAGGTTTTAAAGGTTTATTAGGTTATTTAGAATTATTAAAACCTTAAAAAATATTTTTTTAAGCAAATACATACCAACCAGTCTGTATTTTATAAATTAAATCGAAAGAGAGGAATAGTAATGTTAACAGAACAAAGCAAGGTTGAACGATTTACAAGAGTAATTTTAAAATGGAAGTATCTCGTAGCACTCATAGCTATTTTAGGTGCCGTGGCCATAGGAAGTGGTGCACAACATTTATCTTTTAGCACCAACTATCGTGACTTTTTTGGAGAAGACAATCCCCAACTTAGAGCATTTGAAGAAATGCAAAATGTATACACTAAAGATGACAATGTTTTATTTGCCATTGAAGCAAAAGAAGGCGATATCTTTACCAAAGAAAACTTAATAGCTATAAGAGAAATGACCCTTGCTTCATGGCAAGTCCCCTATTCTACTAGAGTAGATTCCATCACAAATTTTCAACATACAAAAGCAGAGGAAGATGATCTATTGGTTAAAGATCTAGTTGAAGAAGATGAAGAATTAAATCAATCGACTTTAGCTGAAATTAAAAATGTTGCCCTGAATGATCCCCTTTTAATTAATCGACTTATTTCACCTATAGGGAATATCACAGCAATCAATATTACTTTTGAATTACCAACCGGGGATATGACAGCAACTCCTAAAGTTGCAAGTTATGTTGCCGAAATGCAAAAAATATACCAAAAGACTTATCCACAATTTAATTTCTACCTGACCGGCATGGTCATGATGAACAATACATTTTCTGAATCAGCCCAAAAGGATATGAAGTCACTTATTCCTTTAATGTACGCAGCAATCGCACTTGGCCTTCTGATATTAACAAGGACAATCACAGGTACCTTCGGCGCACTAATGCTACTAATTCTATCTATTATTGCAGGTATGGGTTTAGGTGGTTGGATTGGTGTAAGGCTTACCCCTATTTCAATGGTAGCACCAACCGTTATATTGACCGTTGCCGTTGCCGACTCAATCCATATATTGATCAGTATCATCCAAGCCCTCAAACGTGGTGTCAAAAAAGATGATGCAATAGTTGAAGCAATGGAAATAAATTTTCAACCAGTTTTCCTAACAAGTATCACAACTGCAATTGGGTTTTTAAGCTTAAACTTTAGCGATACACCGCCGTTTCATGATTATGGAAACATGACAGCAATGGGTGTTATGACTGCTTTTGTTTTATCAGTAACTTTTTTACCTGCCATTATTTCTATATTTCCAATTTTTATTAAAGCCACAGAAAAAGACAATCAAAATACGAAAAGCCCCTTTTTCAAACGTTATGTTGAGTTTTTAATCAACAAACAAAAAATAATACGTATAGCATTTTTACTTTTTGCTGTAGGTATTGTTGCCTTTATTTCAAAGATTGAACTGAATGACGAATTCGTAAAATATTTTGATAAAGACATTTCTTTCAGAAGTGATACCGATATTATTTCTGAAAAGTTAACCGGCATATACACAATAAGCTATTCATTAAAGAGCAATAAAGAAGGTGGCATCAGTTCTCCAAAATATATTCAAAAAATGGAAGAGTTTAAAATTTGGCTCGCAAAACAGCAATATGTTAAACACGTTAATAGCTTGTCTGACACCTATAAAAAATTAAATAAAAATATGCACGCTGATCAAGAAGCCTTTTATAAAATACCAGACTCAAAAGAATTAGCGGCGCAATATCTTTTGTTATATGAATTTTCACTACCTTTTGGGTTAGATCTTAATACGACAATCAATTTAGATAAGTCAGCCACGCGATTGAACGTAACTTTAGAAAATGTTAGTACCGTAACCATGCGTGATTTTGAAGTAAAATCAAATAAATGGATTAAACGAGAAGCTGCCGGTATTTTTGAAGGCATTGCTTCTAGCCCAACTTTGATGTTTGCGCATATTTCAGAACGAAATATTTCGGCAATGATCACAGGAACTATCTTAACGATAACTTTAGTTACTTTTATCATGATGATAGCCCTAGGCTCAATAAGGTTCGGCTTATTAACTCTAGTACCAAATGCTTTACCTGTCATCATGACATTCGGTGTATGGGGATTACTGATTCAAAGAGTTGATATGTCTGTATCAATAATAGCCGGATTAACACTAGGAATCGTTGTTGATGATTCAATTCATTTTATGGCAAAATATTTACGAGCTCGAAAAAAGAATGGTTTAAGTCCCGAAGAATCTATTCATTATGCCTTTGAACATGTTGGCAAAGCAATCGTATCTACTTCTATTATTTTGATCGTGGGGTTTGCCATCGTTTCAACTTCAAGTTTTAAAATGAATTGGAGCATGGGTACAATGTCAGCAATAACAGTACTATTCGCATTTTTAGCAGATTTCATTTTTTTACCACCACTACTATTGTGGTTTGAAAGAACGTTTTACAAAAATAAAATTACAACAACTCAAAAAACAATCGCGGTATCAAATGAAGAAAGGATAAACAATGTTTAAATTTTTAATTTTAATAAGCACATTATCATTGACACTCACTCTAGTAAATGGCGAGGAAAAACAAAAATTAACCGGATTAGACATCATAAAAAAAGTTGATGAAGCTAACAATGGATTTAAAGATACTGTATCAGAAGTGGACATGGAGTTAAAAAATCGTCATGGGAAAGTATCAACAAGATCTATGAAAGTTAAAACACTGGAAGTTGAAAATGATGGTGATAAAGCATTGATTATTTTTAATCGACCTCGAGATATCAAAGGAACTGCGTTTCTAGGCATTTCTCATAAAGTCAAACAAGATGACCAGTGGTTATATTTACCAGCTTTGAAAAGAGTTAAACGAATTTCCTCAAAAAACAAATCAGGTCCATTTTTAGGAAGTGAATTCTCCTACGAAGATATCTCTTCACAAGAAGTTGAAAAGTATACTAAATATAAGTTAATAAAGGAAGAAAAGCTAAATGGCAACGATATGTATGTGATTAGTTCTGTACCAGTAGATAAAAATTCTGGCTACTCAAAACAAATCGCATGGGTTCATAAAACAGAATTTCGAGTGGAAAGAATACATTTTTATGATCGCAAAAAAGTCCATTTCAAGACACTTAACAATCTTGAGTATAAAAAATATGAAAATAAATTTTGGCGACCCGGAATAATGCATATGGTTAATTTAATCAACGGGAAAGAAACAAAACTATTCTGGAGAAATTATAAATTTTTTAATGACTTCAAAGATAGAAATTTTGACAAAAATGCTTTGAAACGAGCAAAGTAACTTTTACTACTTACAGATTATAAAAGAGAAATTAAATGAAAATATATTGGTTATTCTTAACGATCCTTTTCTTTACAAATGTTGTCCACGCAGATTTTTCAGGATCAGTAACGATTGAGGGAAAAATATTTTTTGATAAAGGTGACAATAAAAAAAGCAAACAATTGTATGGCGCTATCATATTTGAACCAGAATATTACAAAAGCTTTTCAGAAGAAAAATACTCTTTTACCTTTCGACCCTATGCAATACTAGATGCCTATGATAACGAAAGAAGTCATTTTGATATTCGTGAATTTAATGGAATCGTCGTTGGCTCATGGTGGGAACTAAAACTCGGCATTAGTCGTGAATATTGGAGTGTGACTGAATTCTCACATCTTGTAAATATAGTCAATCAAATCGACTTTTCTGCTAATATTGATGAAGATCAAAAACTTGGCCAACCAATGAGCCATTTTTCCTTAATTTCACCTGTTGGCACATTCGATTTATTTGTATTATTTGGATTTCGTGAAAGGACATATCCTGGAGATAAAGGACGGTTTTTATTTCAAAAAGCTGTCGATACTGATTCTTCAATTTATGAGTCGAGTCAAGAAGACCGACACATAGATTTTGCAATGAGGTATTCACATTCCATTAGTATTTTTGATTTTGCCCTATCAGCTTTTCACGGCACAAACCGCGAGCCATCCTTTTCTTTATCTGATGATGGAAATTTTATGGTTCCATATTACTCGCAAATGTCACAAGCAGGTTTAGAAACTCAAGCTTCCTCGGGTGATACTCTTTATAAATTAGAAGCTATTTATCGCGATAGTGATAGTGACGAATATTTTTCATTCAATATAGGCATTGAGCATACCTTTGGAAGTCTATGGAGTTCAACTTTCGATTTAGGTCTGCTACTAGAATATCTTTATGATGAGAGAGAAGATGAAGCGACAACTCCATTTGCAAATGATTTATTTTTCGGCATGCGCTTAACGGCAAATGATACAAACGATACTCAGTTATTAGCCGGGCTTGGTCAAGATTTAGATCATCAATCACAAGTAATTAGTGTAGAAGTGTCTAGAAGGCTAACTAATAATCTTAAAATTTCGATTGATGCCAGATGGTTCATAAGCCACAAACAAGATTTTTTGTCCGTTTGGGAATCAGAAGATTTTATAAAAATCAATTTAAGTTATTACTTTTAATTCTAATTAATTATCTGATCAATATAAAGTTTCCCATTGAAATAATCATGATGGATTATTCAAGTAAATCCTATAAAAAGGGAAATAACTAATTTTCTGAAAACCGAAATTTTCAAATCTAATCAACATAAAAATTTAAATATACTAGTTAATTATTATAATCGCAACTTACAATTTCTGCCTGACTAATAATATATCTTAAAATATTTCGGCATTTAATTAACAATAAATAGATGGGTCATATTCATGCAAAGAAACGTTATAATTTTATGTTTTATAATTTATCTCATTTCATCCAACTGTTTTTCAGATGATAAGTTTGATTCGAAACAATACGTTGAAAATATTTTTGAAGAACACCCATCACTTGCCATTGATCTGATCAATAAAAATATCATTAAACAAAACTTACTAAAAATTAATAACACTCAAAGAACTGATTATCTATATTCAATCAATAAACACCAATTGAGCTATAAAGGCAGAGAGCTCTTATTAAAGGGCCTGCCCGTTGTTTATTTGCCTAAGTCTAAATTACCGATTGACAGCACAAAATATTATAAAAGGAGATCCAAGACAGCTAGAATGATTTATAAATGGGAGTTTGATATTCCCGCTGCAGGTGAATATTTAATACACCAAACATCTAGCCCCTATACCAAAGGATATTTAAATAAAAGTTCTGTATTGAATATTGGCCATGGGACATTTTCACTTCAATTCTCAGGAAGAAAATATATCAAACTGCAGGCAGGTGCCAACAGGCTTGAATTAATCAAAGAAATAAATAAAAACATAAAACTGAATATTCTTTCAAAAGCAGATGTTAATAAAGTAAAAGAAATAGTGCTAAAACATTTATCATCAAACGGCGATGCTGATATCAAATGGGTATTAAATAATCTTTTACCCCATATAGCTTCAAAACAACATGGCTCTGCCGTATTTATAAATAAATTACTAGGTTCAGATGTTTATAAAGTTTATTTAAAAAAGAATTCTGAAAAAATCATACAACATATCAAAAACTACATAAAACTGACAGCCAATTTTTATGATGGTTACTTAATTGGCAAACAATTCTACTCTAATCATCCAACAATATTTATCAAAGGGTTGATGACTTCTGATGAGCCATTAATAAAAAACTTTCCATACTATAAAATTTTTCTCTATCAAGCCACATGTGATAATAACTATAAAACCATTTTCAATGTCATTGATGAAACACTTCAATATCAAAAAAGTAAACTATCAGAGAAAAAGCTTTTAGAAAACACTATAAACTACTATCAATATTTAATGAGCCCATTCAACTATTATGGCCATTCCAAAAGTTTGCCCTTGCTTACAAAAAAAATAAAAGAAGCCACTGATTTAGCGAAAACAAAGGGCATCGAATTAAAATCATTAAAAATACTTCCAGATAGTCGTGCAAGCGATTTAATCATTTCTGATGCCACTGAAAAAAGCCAAGCCCTAAACACTCAAAGCCTAATTCTAGATTATAAAAATGAACCGAATATCTTGAAAAGATGCTTTGATATTTTGACTACCCTTAAACATTCCATCATCAAAAATCAAACCAATTTTTTTAGCATAAGATTTGTTTTTATACAAGCCGCTTACAAAAATAAATTATTTTTACGTGATTTTAAAAAATACTCCCATGATAAAATTTCTAAACGATTAAATAAATTAATACAAAATAAGGATTTCTCTGAGCTTCATAAGATACTTTCTCAATTCAGTATGATATTGGAATTACCTAATATTCATCAGGCACTAGGTGATCATTACTTTAAGATAGGAATTTATGATAAATCCTATTTTCATTTATCACGAGCAGTAAAAATAAAACCCAATGCTAGTCCCAATGTGCTCGCTAAGTTGTATTTGCTTGAAGATAGTAGTGAAATACTTCCACAATTTAGAAACAAATTAAATGAATCCAAAAACAAAAGTGTTAACCTCAAAGGATCCCCTATTACTCTCAAGAAGTTGAAAGCATCTTTAAAAAACAACATCACTTTCAAATCAAATTTCCCAGGAAAATTAATTAAGCGATTGACGCTTCCAAATGATCACAGCCAATATTGGAACCACCCAATAAAATTAACCCACCAAGGTGTCGAACCAATGTTTACCGCAACAAAAATGTTTCTATCAACTTCAAATTCAATCTTGGCATATTCATTAAATGATGGGAAACCACTATGGAAAAATATTGGATCAAACGAATATTACAATCATTTAGAACCTGGACCTCACCAAAAAAGATTTGTTCTAGGCAAAGGGGGCCCAAATATTTACCACTTCTCGACCATAGATTATTCAGGTTACAAAACGTTCACATCATATAAGCTAAATGGAGAATTTAATTGGGACATAGCAACATTTAAAGAGGCACAATCCCTAGAACCAATTTCTGCTCCTATTGCCAATGGAGGTAGTCTCGTATTTTTAAGTTATGATGACAAGCAAACCATAAAATCACTTTCATTAAATATCATGAACTCTCTCAATGGTAAAATTGAAACTTCCATTCCACTAGCCATCATTCCAATAGATTTTAGAGGTCTAAAATTTTGGAATACCTACCGCCACGACCAACATTTTGTTAAAGACGATCAGTTTATTTATGGTTACACTGGAACTGGTATCATTTTTAAAGTTGACACCATCGCCAAGCAACTATTGTGGGGTCAATCCTATATCAAAAGAAAAGCACCTCATTACTTTGATAGAGAGTTTCATAATCTTTTCGGTTATGCCCCATCCGGCTATATTCGAGTGTTCAACAATACCTTAGTATCCTATATGCCCGATAATCAAACTTTTATGGGCACAAATAAAGTTTCAGGTAAAGAAATTTGGAGAGCAGGTCACTTAAAGCCAATGCATATTCATGGTCGCCATACAAAAAAGTTTATTTATTATTCTGAATATTTGCAACACCAAACACCAAAATTGGTGAAGATTGATCCAGAAACGGGAGAAACTATTTGGAGAAAAAGTACCAATGGATTAATTCCCCAAGGCGAGGGGGAAGTCTCAGAAAAGTTAATCATCATCCCATGTTTAAAAAGCATCGCCATTTTTGATAAAAAGACAGGTGCCTTTATCAAGAAAATCAACCTAAACCTTCAACCTCTTAAAGTAGTATATGGGAATAATCGTTGGGTAATCTTAACAAAAAAAGATGCCTTTCTTCTTGATAACTCAGGCGATTTAAATTCTACCGAACTTAACCAGAGTCCCGTTAAAGAAACAGGTTTTGTAAAACCAGAAACAAAAGATATACCGTTACCCTATGATAGTATAACTTTAGAAAAGGCTCTTTCTATTCCGGAAACAGCTTATACAAGTGACAAGTTTGATGCTCAATTAATACCAACGTCTTTACCTCGTCATCACATTTTAAAACGAGATCAACACATAACTCTATTCAGAGAAGGTTTTGAACAATCAACGGGCATCTACATTCAACCAAGCATATTGTGGTACAGCCAAATCCCCTATAATTGTCTATTAAAAGATAAAATAATAATATCCGAACCTGGCGAGGTACGGGCAGAAGATTTGTTTACTAGAAAAGTGCTCTGGACCTATTTATATCAAGCAGAGACCCCCTTAGTAAAACATACTTTAAAGAAAAAAAGATTAGTCATCGCAAGTAATTCTAAGTTTACTGCTTTTCAAACACCCTTCGGAACTATTAGAGTGCTAGCATCTAATAATCAAAACCATTTATTTGATCTTAACTTAGAAAATGCAATAGATATGAAAATCTTGGGGCCTTATCTTATGATCCTGCATGGAAAAGAAATTAAGACTTATGATCTAAATCAGCGAGGCAAATTTCTATGGGAAAAAACAAATAGCCACGGTTTTACAATTGCTAAAGAAGGTAAATATTTTGTCTGTATTTCTCGTGGCTCACATTTGGGAAATGGGACCGAATATAATGATCCAAAAACCGGCAAAAAGATTTCTCGTTTCCAGTTTGGCAGGGGACACATGGATGGGCAATATACGAGAATTTTTGGTGATAAGTATAGCATTGCCTATAATTATTTATTTGATACAAAAACCGGCAAACGAGTCAAAGAATATCAAGAAGCTAGGGCAGTAAAAAAAGGTGGGTATTTATGCTTTTTCAAAAAAGGAGGCAAAGAGGGTCATTACATTGAAGGTACTAAAAAATACCCCATAAAATTCACAGGAAGAGGTGACTCTCGAAACTGCCAAATAGCTAGTCTAAAAATTGGAAATAAAATTATCGTAATGAGTATTTATTCCATTGAAACATTTGAAATCACAGGTGATAAGCTTAGACAAATTGATTACACAACTATTATGGCAGCCCATTATGGCAACAGAGACTCGACAAGCTTTTTTGCTTTAGACAATAGCCTTCTAGAAATTCGTAGAAATCAAATGTATTTTTTCAGACAATTTGATCCACATAATAATTATAATAAAATTAAATCATTTCGAGTATCAAATAAACTTCAGTCGGCCTTCCCATACGGTGAACTTTATCCTGAAATAAAGATTAATGCCGATCAATGGCTACCAAACAATGACAGTAAACCAACTCGAGAAATTACCTACCAAGCATTTGCCAATCATAAAAAGTCATTTCTACATTTTAAATTGTCGCCTTTAAAAAATAAAAATGAAAAAACAATTTTACACGTGGCATCCAATCATCAAGGCTTATCGGTTATCTTCAAATGGAACCCTGATCTATGGGATCATTGCACCAGCAGCTTTCATGTTAAAGATTCTATTAACTCATGGAAAGAATTAGATCAAGATGGAAACATCCATTTATACATAACCATGCCACTAGAAGGCTTAAACAAAAGATTTAAACAAACTTTACCTGACTTCGCGATTGAGTTCCGTCAATACAAAAACAATATTGAAACAGGATTATTTAGGGTTGGCGGTACCTTTTATTTATTTCCTAGTCGTTCACGTCACGACCATGAAAAACTAATTGGCTGGGATAATTACGTAAACGATGAAGCACAAAAAATTAAAGATTATAAACTTCGCTCCATCATTTATCAATCAAATGAGGGCTTTTTTCCACAAGGATTAGAATTTCAAAAGTGGGTGATTGATTCCAGACGTTTTAAAACTATTGAAGAGAATATCGCTAATATAAAACGACTTGCCAAAAAGAATGCTAAAAACTTTTGCATAATCAATATCCTTCCCGTTTTACTTAAAGAAGAACTTCATCTATTTAAAATGAAAAATAAAAATATATTAGAAATTAATCCTAAATATTATGAGCACCTAATATTTTCTTTAAAAAAAATAGTTACTTTTGCCAACTCAATTGGCGTAAAAAAACAATGGTTAAATTTCGCCTTAACATTTCACACACTAGAAGTTTTTCCTGCAAAAGAAGTTGTAAACTATAGTCGTCATTTATATTATAAATCAATACACGGTCATTATATCTATGGTCATAAAACGGCGTTCATTGATACCTATTTTGAATATACAGATAATCCCGCGATTCAAGATACCAACAAACCTTATTTACAATATTTTTTCCCATCTTTGTTAACCGGTTATCCTACTCAAAAAGAGATTACTAATATAGGTCTAATTAAAGTTATGATGAGAAATACTTGTTTAGGACAATTAAACCTATTTAAACCGAATGGGAAAACTCAATTATGGAGCAGAGATTTTTCAACTATCGACCCAACCATGATGACAAAAAATAAAAAACCATTAAAAACGAAACAGAAAATATATCTATTCGATTCTAAATCCTTTAAGTGTTTTTCTGCAATAGGCAGGAGACCTATTGAAAACATTAATATTCATATTCCAAAAATTCAAGTACCTATTGTCATCAAAGATAAAGGTTTAGAATATGAAAATATAATAGCAACACTGAGGAATTTGCCTTCAGACAGTCAGCTAGGTACTTACATTATGCAGACCATTACTTCAAAACAACCAAATATGCAATCAGAAGATCTGTTAAAATTATTTGAACTTTGGTTATTAAGAATTAATCAAAATGAAAAGGCCTTTTTAAAAGCTTCAAAATATATATTTAAGTATTTGATAAAAATTAATAAATCAGGAATAAAAGTATATAAAGATTTATTTAAAGCTGCCAAAATACCTACCTCATATCAACGGTATTTTTTAATGAGTTACTTCTTTAACGTCAACGGGAAATCTACATTTTCAGCCATGGGCCCTATTGACAGTGAACTAACTGAAAAACCATATGAAAAATTCTCTAAAGGCAAAAAATATTCTAATGGCAAAAAAGATTTTTTATTCGGAAAGATGCCAAGTAAAACAAAAAAATCGAAAACTAATACCTATTACATTGCTATGAATATAGAATCCAAAAAAAGAAAATCGGCTTATTTTTATTCCCTCAACACAGACCGTAAAGCAAGCCCCCTACTCAGCGTTTGGCTAAATAAAAAAGCAACCATAGAAGGTATTTCATTTAAGAATGTTAGTCATAATTTAATTTATAAAAAAATAAGCTTAAAGAAAGGCAGTAATATCCTTATCTTAAAGATAGAAGACTTAAGAGAGTTCAGAAGATTTAGCATCAACATAGGAGATTCTAAGGGTTATCCAATAAAAGGCATCACGATTAAAAATATTCATGATTAAATTATATTCAGGATAATTTATCAGCAGACTAATATTCTAAAATCATTTTTTTTATAATATTTTCAGCAACCATTTAAATAGTATATTCTTTTCAGATCGACTTATTTTTTCCATTACGCGATCACCCATCTCAACAAATTCTGTTAAATCTTTCAATTGTTTTTGGAAATCATCCGCCTCTTTACCTTTTACACCCTTTAGGTCAGCAATACAATTATTTAAAATACCAATTATAGGTTCGACTTCACGTTTTTTTCGTTCCTTGGCAACCAAACAGAAAATTTTCCACGGATCTTTTTCTGCTAAAAAAAACTCTTTTCGCTCTCCTTTTTTCAATACTTTTTTAATCATTCCCCAACTAATTAACTCTTTAATATTTGAATGAGCATTCCCTCGCGAGATCTCTAATGACTCCATTATTTCATCAGTAGTTTGCGCTTCTGGACAAGACATCAAATAGGCATGGATTTGAGCCATGGTTCTATTGACTCCCCAAGCGGACCCTAAAGCTCCCCATTCGGTGATAAACTCA
This sequence comes from Planctomycetota bacterium, assembly GCA_002746535.1. Lineage (GTDB taxonomy): Bacteria > Planctomycetota. The sequence goes on along the minus strand of NVWA01000009.1, from coordinate 160,045 downwards.
TCTCTAACTTGTTCTAATTTTGCTACCATAATTTTATTCCTTTTAAACGACACCTCTATTTTAAAACAATTTCACTGTTGTCAATCTTTTCAATAATTTCGTTATTTTCAGTATTTTCTGAAACTTCAGTATTGACAAGAGGATGGGCTTTTATTAAACTATGGTCAGAAAGAAGTTAAACCTTTATAGGAGAATTAATCATGGGAACTATAACAGCCTATCTAGTCTACATTTTTATCGCAATCAGCTCAACCATTTGGGTTGGACGAACTTTACACAAACGAGGACGAGTCTTTATTTTAGAATCTTTCAATGGTAATGAAGAAGTTACTGATTCAGTAAATCATCTTCTCATCGTAGGCTTTTATTTATTAAACATTGGCTTTGTATGTCTTTTCTTGAAATATGGAAATCCTCCTACAAACACAATTGAAAGTATCGAATACATAAGCACTAAAGAAGGAATCGTTTTACTAGTTCTAGGCTTCCTACATTTCTTTAATGTTTTTAACATTGCTAAAATGAGGAACAAAGCCTTGCACAAGAAAAAATATACTGAACAAGGTGAATTAAGAACTTCTTTATAAACAACAATTTTAGGAGAATCAAATGCATATCGGTATCACAGGGGCTTTTAGTTATTCAGGTAAATACATTACAAAAAAGCTAATAGAGCAAAATCATCAAATTACTACTTTAACTAATCATCCCAGTGATCCCGCCATCTTTGAATCAAAAATTAATATTCATACATTAGATTTTTCTAACCCTCAAGAGTTAGCTAATAAACTAGAAGGGATTGATGTTTTTATTAATACTTATTGGGTACGATTTAACCATAAGAAATTTACTCATAAAGAAGCCGTAAAAAACACGAAGATATTATTTGATGCCTGTAAAAAAGCTGGCGTCAAAAGAATTATTCATGTCAGTATTACAAATCCATCCATGAAAAGTGAATCATCTTATTTTAGTGGAAAAGCGATACTCGAAGAGTATCTAAAAACTCTTGAATTATCTTATTCAATTATACGACCGGCAGTATTATTTGGATACGAAGATATTCTAATTAATAATATTGCTTGGGGGCTACGAAAATTTCCTTTTTTCGGCATATTTGGTAAAGGGGATTATAAACTACAGCCAATTCACGTTGATGATTTTGCCACATTAATTGTAAATCAATGTGAATTTAAAGAGAACCAAACCATTGATGCCATTGGTCCCGAAACTTACACCTACAATGACCTTGTCATAAAAATTAAAGAGACCATAAATGTAAAAAGGACTATTCTCTTTTTACCGCCACGCTTAGCTTGGGTTATTACGATCATTGCTGGCTTTATCCTTAAAGATGTTTTAATTACATGGGATGAAATAAATGAATTACAACAAAATAGATTAATTACCAACTCAATGCCACAAGGAAATATTAAAATTTCTGAATGGGCTGAATCAAATAAATTGACGTTAGGATTAAAATATCAAAACGAGTTAAAACGGAGATAACTATTATGTCAAATCAAACAAAAAAAGTAGTGATTGCAGGGGGCACTGGGTTTATAGGAATGAATTTAGCAAAATTTTTAACCCAAAAAAAGTTTGATGTGGTTTTAATATCAAGGCACAATTCATCTAAGAAAGGACCTTGGAAACATGTTCTATGGGATGGGCATGATCTTGGTGAATGGGCAAAAGAATTAGAAGGTGCTGATATATTAGTTAACTTAGCGGGTCAATCAGTAGATTGCATTAAGACCCCTGATAATTGTGATACGATTTTACGATCACGAGTCGATGCGACAAAAGTTTTAGGAAAAGCCTTACGAATTATAAAGTCACCACCAACCATTTGGATTCAAATGTCAACGGCTCATATTTATGGTGATCCCGCCGATTATGTTTGTGACGAAACAGCCTCTTTAGGTTATGGACTCGCTACACATGTTGGCTTAGAATGGGAAAAAGCTTTTTATCAAGCAGTTCTTCCCAAAATGAGAAAAGTAATCTTTAGAACTAGCTTTGTCTTGGGTCAAAAAGATGGTGCTATGAAAACACTACGATTTCTTGCAAGTATTGGTTTAGGTGGAACAATAGGTAACGGCAAACAAGGAATGAGTTGGATTCATGAAGAAGACATGAATCGACTATTTCATGAAGCAATGATTGATGAAAACATTCATGGAACCTATATCGCAACGGCACCAAACCCAGTTTCCAATAAACTATTCATGAAAACACTTCGCCAAACAATTGGTATTCCATTTGGTTTACCATCTCCAGCTTGGCTGGTAAAAATAGGTGCTCACTTCCTATTTAACACTGATCCAGAACTAGCACTATATGGTCGCTATTGCAAATCAAAAAGATTAACGCAAAATATATTTAAATTTAAATACCCAACCTTAGAACTTTCATTTAAAAATTTATATAATAAATAGCTTGGCGCGCCGGCATCCTGCCCAATAGTTACGCAAATTAGAAATTCACCACTTCTTTGAAATGGACTTAACAGGGTTTTACTCTAAAAATGTGTTAGCTGTAGGTTGGGCTGAGTAATGCGAAGCCCAACATCTAAAGGTCCTTTGGTTTAAACTATTTGATATAAATATTATTTCTTAATTCAAAAATCATCTTCAACATAAAGATTATTCTTAAGGTAAATGTTGGGCTTCGCATTACTCAGCCCAACCTACGGCTAGTGCCCCATTTCATATAAAGCTCGCTAATTTATTGAATTCTTATTTGCAACCATTGGGTATCCAGCAATTATCTTTTAAGTACGTAGATATAAGCATCAACGGTACTTTTATCTTCGCGGTTTACCTTAGCAATTACTCGTTTATAGGCACGGCCTTCAAAGGCGTCTAAATCAGGTAAATGGTTTTCCAGATACTTAGAATTAAATAATAATCCTTCTACCAATTCATCCGAATCTTCTAAAATGACAGCCGGATACCCACCTGTTTTACCCCAACCATTTTCATCTATTTGTCCAGTGACTGTGGCTTTTTCCCAGGCACCTTCTATTTCTTTCAGGTATCTCTCATTTTCTTCTCCAGGTGCCAGAGATCCATAAACAAATAAATGATGAGTCATATTTATTTCGACAATAGTTCTTTGAAATGGCCTTCAAGCTTATTATAAATACTTTCCGTTTCAGGTTGAGGTTCAGTTATATCTTTGATTTCATCATCCATTTCAAAAATTTCTTTTTCAATTACTGAATATGCTCTAACGATCCCCCCAAGGGATGCGGTATTTGATATATTCTTCCGAATTACTTTACACTGAAAGACATTTGCAATGATTTGACAGAATCCATCGCAATTCGATCCACCACCCGTAACAATAATTTGCTTTAGTTGTTGGCTCATTGACTTTGATTGTATGTTCATGTTCATGGCTTGAGCTTCTAATAATGACCTAACGATTTCAGTTGCTTCGAATTTACGTTCAAGATTAAACCCCTCTTTACCATTTGGTAAATGAGGGTTAATTTCTGGCCCAAAAAAAGGTAACTGAACAATTTCATTATTACCTGGAGTACTATCAGACAAACATTTATCAAATTGCTCCCAATCATAATTTAAATCACTTCGAATTTTATCCCGAGCAAAAGCTCCATTCTGAAAGCACAATAATGATATATACCCACCATTCGTATGACAAAAAGTATTTGAGTTTCTAACATTCACTTGAAAGGAATCATTATAAAGAAATAAGGTATCACTCGTACCCAAACTGATGACTGCCATTGATGAATCATCACAACCAATTCCCAAGGCACTACTAATATTATCCCCGGTGAAATAAACCACAGAAGCCTCAGGATTTATGCCATATTTTTCTACAAAATAAGAAGCGATTTTTCCGGCAACTTGATTTCCATCGATTAATTCAGGTAATTTATCTTTTAATTCATAGTCAGTTGAATTAACCAGGGATTCATCCCATTGCATCGAATTTAAATTTAATAAATTCATGCCCGATGCATCAGAAGATTCCATCGGACAATCATGACCAACAAACAAGCAAGTCATAAAAGAACTTAATAGATGAACAACACTTGTCTGTTCATATTCATTTTTAAAATTCTTAGCAAATCTTCGTATTTGTGGGCCAGAAAATCTTTCGGTAACAACTGATCCAGAATTTTCGATAGCGTAATCCTCTGAAGACAAACTGCTATTAATTTCGTGACACTCTTTTTCGGTAGAGTTATCCATCCAAATCGGTGATCGTTCAATAGACAATAAAGGCTTGATAGTGCTTTCTAAATCTTCATTCCAATCCCAGTTTTCTTTAAATTTTTTATTTAAATAAACCGTGGCATGTTGTTGAGCAGATCCGCCAATACCTTTTAGTTTAGAAAAATCGACTCCTGCTTTTTTAAACTCAACAAATAATTTATCTAATGCAGAAATCCAAAGAATAGGATTAACGACACACTCATTAATTGACTTATCGCCTTCAAAAGTAAACTCGGGGAAATGAGAAGAAAAATCAATACTAATTTCTTTTATGATTTTATTTTGACCCGAATCATAAAGCATTCCAGACATACTTTGTGTGCTGCAATCTACTCCAAGGTACATCACTAACTTCCTTTATTTAGGGCTAAGAATTAAATAAATTTATAATAATTACTCACTTCAATATCACAATATGAATTCTATGCAAATTCATAAAAGGATCTTATTAGATCATATACAGAATGTCATTATCTGATTATTTAGTTTTAATTATGAGACTACAAGTTTTACCAAATACTATTTTAATTAGGCTTATTTAAGCTAAAATCCTTTATTTTAAACTCAAAAAGCAAGGACCATAATTAAATGCCTGACTCAGATATTGCAAAACACGATAAGAATATGGCCACCAAAAATGTTGAAGAAAACAATCTAACATGGAAAAACGGATATGAAGAACCATTTTTACTAATAGGTTTCAAATGGTTTAAAAAAGACCATTTATATCGACGTCTACCTGTCGATAATGAAGGAAAAATTCCTGAGAGTGTCAATGAGTTAGCTAATTGTACCGCCGGTGGACAAATACGTTTTCAAACTGACTCTAAAAAAATTGTTGTCAGAGTTGAGATTAGTAATACAAATGGTATGGTTCATATGGCCAGAACGGGCCTATCGGGTTGTGATTTATATGTTGGAGATCCTGGTAAAGAAAGATTTTATGATGTCACAAAATATGATTCTTCAAAAACTAATTATGAAATAGTTCTTTTTGAAGATGACGTTAAAGAGCTTCGAAGTTTTGTAATTAATTTCCCACTTTACAAAGGCGTAAAAAAGTTTGAGGTCGGCTTAGTGCCAGAATCAACCATAAAAAAGCCTCTTCCGTTTGCACAAGAAGGTCCAATAGTTGTATATGGTACATCAATTACCCAAGGAGGTTGTGCATCACGACCAGGTATGTCCCACTTAAATATCATTAGTCGAAATTTAAACATGGAAATCGTCAATCTTGGGTTTTCTGGAAGCGGAAGAGGTGAACCTATAATGGCAGAATTAATTTCTGAGATTGAAAAACCCTCCATGATCATACTTGAATACGAATCAAATGCTGGATTCGAAGGGACAAAAAATACATTAGAAAAGTTATTAACTATTCTTAGAGATAAGTTCGAGAAGTTACCCATATTGATTTGTACCAAGATATGTTATGCCAAAGAAATTAATAATGCTGGATTAGTAAAAGACAGAACCGGTTCACTTGAATGGCAAAAAAATATTGTTAAACAAAGAGTGGATTCAGGTGATGAGAATTTATATCTACTTGATGGTTCAACTTTAATTGGACCAGATGATTTTGAAGCTACCGTAGATGGAGTTCATCCAACTGATTTAGGTTTTAACCTAATGGCACAAGGTATGATACCAAAAATAAAATCAATATTGTCTTTATAAAATAACATTTATTTCGCGGTAAAAAATTTGTCGACGTTTCCATTTTTATAAGTTTCGATGCGAATTACTTCACCTTTATTATTATGCGTTTGAATAAAATCGATTTCTCCATTTTCTTTATATTGTGTCCATGGGCCTGAGATATACATATATTTAAAATTAAAAGAAAAACCTTTGCTGGTGGAGAATGCTTTTTCATTTTCAAAATACCTCATTATTTTAATCTCAAGGGCCTTTTTTGAGTTACGTTTAATTTCTTCTAGCTCCCCCCTTGAATAGTGACGAAAAGGATGAAGTTTCACATCGGATAATTTAATATTAAAAATAAGCTCATTAAATGTTTCTTTAGAGCTTACATTAAAAAAAAATGATCCTCCAAACACTTTATTCAAACATGTCATCAATTTCCAGTTCCTAGTGTACTCTTTCTGATCTACCGAATTACTATGTACTACATCTTTAAAATTAGGATTAAATAAATCTTCTTTAAAAAATAGCACCAATAATTCTAATACTTTATTATCATTAATAATAATATCGTATTTTTCAAAAGTATTTGTAGATACATAAGAATAGCCTACTGAACATTTCTTAAACTCTATGCTTTTCTTTAATTGGCCATTTTTAAACCATATCCTCCAACGTTTATGAGCTTCCTTTTTAAATTCCAGATCAGTCTCAATCCATTCAGGGCAATAATACTTTTGGAGAATATAATGCCATTTACTCGTTTGGCATGGACCATAATAAAGGTGTGCGAGTGAACAAATAATAATCCCAATGATTAACAAAGTGACAAGCCATGGATTTAAAATGCTTTTAATAAACTTCATCTTTTAACTAATTGCAATTGTTTCAACTGAATTCGCAGGAAGGTTTAAACGTACGGTTACAACAACATATTGCTTGTCATCGCTAACAACTTGATTTTCTATTTCACCATTATCAGCACTATACTCACCATGTTTGAGAATAAAAGCTATTCGGGCATTTGGTATATTCTCATTAAGTTCATTAATTACCTTTGTTGAAATTTTGGTTTGACTACCATCATTGGGCTCATCAAATTCAATACGAATAGGTGGTAACTCATTTCGAGGAAATGGAATCGGAGCAGATTCATGATTTTCATAGGTATATGAATTTGGTTTCCCATTTTTGAATCGAATTATTCTAAAACTTTTATTATCCACCTTCCCAACTCTAATCGTTGGTGTTTTTCCCAAAGAAATTACTTTAGGCCCAGGCCCATGAGCATCATGAAATAAGCTAATATCGTGTGCATCTAAAATTTCTTTTACGGGAGCACCATATTCAAAAGTATGAATAATTTTACATGCAACATCAGAACGATCATCAAGCACCTGTTTCACTTCACTCAAATCTCTATCCCAAGTATGACCATAGTTTATCACACTCAAATTTGATCCAATATCAATTGCCCCAATTGACTCTCCAAACCATTTCTCTTTTCCTAGGCTTTGATGATTTCCAAAATTAATGGCAAAAGGCACATCTAATTCATTCATGGCGCCAGATACATAAGCGGGATTGCAGGAATTCGAAACTAAAACCATATCCGGAGCAACAATATTTGCCAGCTCTATTAATTTTAATATATACTCCGAAGGTCCTTGGCCCCAGACATCCATGTGTCCATAAGTCATAAAAACGGGATCAACAGGAAACTCATTTACAATATTGACACATTTACGTGAAAATAATTTTCTCTTTGCGTTAGCTTTATTAGCCAACGTAATTTCAATATCATAAAGTCCAATAGGTATGTCATTTGGTATTTCGACTGATCCTTCACATAAAAGATACATGGCATCTACATCAAGACCTTGAAAGACTCCTGACCGATCAACATCTTCTTGAAACTTACAAATTCTAGAAATCTTTGCTGGGCCAACATGACGAATAAGTTTCACCTCTTTTATCTTTGAATCATGTGCCTTGAATCGCATTCTGAAATTCCCTTCAGATAATTTAAATATGGGATGACCCATACATGGAAATTTAAAAGCACCAAGAGTAGCATCGTGACTCCTCGTTAAATTAATAGGAGACAAAACAGTTTCTTCATTAAGTTTAATTTGAATATTTTTCTCATACAATGTATTCCAACCCGATGCAATAATCTCTAAGGAATAATTTTGCCCTGGAGGTAATCCTGCTAAAGCACATTGACCCGTTAACCAATTTCGGATTAAACAATTTCGAATGGTTTTATTATCCCTTTTTAAAATGGCCCTAACATCAGTCATTGAAAAATTATGTTCGCCACTAACCACAAATGAAAGGTCTCCACAAGGAGAAGTTAGTATCCGAAACCCCTGAATACGACACCCACAGTTGCTATCAACAATTCGATGAACTAAACGAATATGGTGATCCTTCTTCTCATCTTCGCTTATAATAGTTATCTCATTCGCACTATTTCTTTGATAAAGAGTCTTACTGAGTTTTCCATCAATGAATACATCTATAGCACCTGATTCAAAGTTCCCATAGTTGGGTGGGGTTAAAGTATCAAAGCATAAAATTAAACATTGACCAATGAAATTAAATTCTAAAGCTGCCTCGTCTTCAACTGTCATTAATGATTCAACAAACGACCCTCGCAAAGAATCAACATACCAATCACCAATGCGCTTAATATCCACCTCATCTAAGGCAGGTAACCATTGCTCTTCTTTAATATTTTCATGCGCCATTACTACAATTATCCTTTACTGCTCAAATAGTATCTTTTGAAAACTTTTTTCTGTAAGCTTGTGGTGATATGTTTTCTTTGTTTTTAAATGCATGGCTGAAAGAAAACAAACTGTCATAACCACACTCTTCAGCTATCTTGGTAATATTCATTGAAGAGTTCAATAAGTAATTGCAAGCTTTATGAAATCTCATTTCTTTAATATACTCACCTAGGCTAACACCCATAGCATTTTTATATATTGCTCTCAAATGACTTGGAGAATAATGGAATTTCTCAGCAATGAAAACAATGCTTAAAGATTTCTTTAAATTCGATACGATAAAACGATTAATCTTATCAACAAAAATGGCTTCAGTGGATCTTTTTCTTCTTTTAATATTTCGTTTAGATTTTTCTTCTCTAATTATTTCATCAAGCATGAGAGATAGCAAAAATGATCTTTTAGGAGACAGCAAAACATTGTGTAAATTCTTAACAGAATACTTTTCACTCAATTTGTCCAAATAATCTAAACACATTTCATTAAAAGGGAATATTTTTGATCGCAAAGGTTCAAGATGAAAACTATCATCCAAGTCAAAAGAAAGAAATAACCACGAAATATTTTTTTGAAAATGGTGGAAAAAATGTGCTTCATGAGGAAAAATAATTAAACACTCATTCGATTGCAGATTAAAGCGCTCACTATTTATAATAGCTTCCCCCGTGCCTTCCAAAGCAATCAATAATAAAAATCGGTGATGAGAATTAGCCTTTTGTTTGCTCTTTGTCCTACCCTTATCAATACTAGCTAACAATATATTTTCGGGTAGCGATAAGTTAACTTTAGGCGTTCCTGCAAAATAGTTTATGGGCCTTGAAATTAGCTTAATACGAGCAATTAGTTCTTCTTTATTGACCATTATAAATCAGCACAATTAACAAATTAAAAATCATCTAAAACATTCTTTTATTCTACAATTGCATAATATCAATAACAATCTAATAAATAAAATTACAGGGGTATTAAAAATGGAGAAAATCGCCATCATCGGTTGCGGGGCAAGGATAACTGGTCTTGCTAAAAAAGTATTAAGCATCAGCAATAACATTGAAATAGTGGCATTATACGATACTGAAATAAACCAAATGGATAAAATAAATTCATCTCTAGGAATAAAAGCTCAAAAGATGGACTCGCTAGAAGATCTTCTTGCCCTCGATGAAGTAAGTTGGGTAATGATTGGTTCCTATAATGCCCTACATGCCAATCATATTGTTGACTCTTTCGCTGCTGGCAAAAATGTTTTTTGTGAAAAACCGATTGCCACCAATCTAGAAGATTGTAAAAAAATTCTGATTGCCAAGGAAAAATTTGGCAAACAATTTATGTTAGGGTTCACTTTACGTTATTCTAATCATTATAGAAAAATTAAAGAATTGTTAGATAGCGGTGAAATTGGCGACATCATAAGTCTTGAATTTAATGAAACAATTCATTTTGATCATGGTGGTCACATAAAATGTTGCTGGAGAGGGCAAAAACAATTTACGGGAACTCACTTATTAGAAAAATGTTGTCACGATGTTGATCTAGTCAATTGGATGGTTGGTGATGCTTCAGCTAAATATGTTTCTTCTTTTGGAGGAATAAATTTCTTTAAACCAGAAAACGAATACCGTATGAAGGAATTACAAAAAGGAAAAAAAGGTCAACCGGCATATTGCGCTTGGCCAAAGGCTCATAATAAAAACCCTTTCACCATTAAATCGGACGTGATTGACAATCAAGTAGCAATTATAGAATTTGATAATCAAGTTAGAGCTACATTTCATACTAATTTAAATACTGCCATTCCTGAACGTCGCCTTTATATTATTGGAACTCATGGCACCATTCGATCTGACCTCATAGCAGGCCAAATTGAATTACAAAAAATTGGGTATGAATTTGAAAGAGAAGATCTTTCATTTGGAGTCACTGATGGGCACGGTGGTGGAGATGATATACTTTCAAAACATTTTACAGAAATGGTCTTAAACCAGGCTCCATCTCTAACAAGTGTAGAAGATGGCGTTAAGGCAGCAGTAACTTGCTTCGCCATTGACCAAGCCATGGATGAAAGACGTGTCGTTGATGCTTCAAGCTTATGGGATGATGTCTATTCTTCTAATCTAGCTATGCAGAGTTAATAATTAATTTAAACACATAATATTAATCTAATAAACGGACTCTGCACAAATACAACCACCCCGTCAGCAAGCTGACACCCCTCCTTTAAAAGGAGGGGAGCTATAGGTAGCAACCACCTATAATATTCGTGATTCAGACAATCTATTTTATATCAACTATTTCTTTTTGCAGATAGATATAGTTGAGCCTAATAATTTTTCGGTTAACTTTATCAGATACAAAACAAGCATCGTCAGTCGCTTTAACACACGTCGGCCAAGCAAACCCTATATTGGGTTCATCTGAATCTTTCAAAAAGGAATTGTTATTTCCATATTTACCAATTCGCTTTATCACATTTTTATTTTTATCAATTATGACAATCGAATATCGCATAGCATCGGTATAATAAATTAAATCATTTGCTGATTTGGAAAACTTACCGTGTTCACAGACACAACGACCATGGTTGAGTGTTCGATAATTATAAGGTGACATTCCATAATGATCCCAAACCAAGCCGTCAATCTTTACTGGAAATAATCCTGAGTATCCTCGCCCTTCTAGAAACTTACCATTCACATCATCGACGGATGCACCACCTTGTGGTTTAAATTTCAGAATAGATGAATAATAAAAAGAATATGCCATATTTGGACCAGGGGTAAGGCCAACATCCTTTGATAATTTATTTTTAAAAAAGTCTGGTGTCATTTTATTTTTTGATTTGATTGGCCCCGCAATATAAAAAAAGCCATCTTTATCAATAGCAAAACTACTTACAGAAGCTCCTGTTTTTGATGGAAGTGATATTTTAATGAAGTCATTGTTTACCAAAGAGCCATCGGGGCTATATTTTCTTATGTTATTAGTACCATAGGGCACATATACAAAACCGGCCTTATCAACACCAAATTGCAATGAGGTTTTTGCTTTAATTACTTTAGTTTTTTCAAAAGGTTTTGGTTTTCCAGAATTATCAAACCTTTGAATCGCATGTGTTTTGCCATGATCTTTTGAGTATAAATTGCCATCGCCGCCCCATTGATATATACGGTCGTAAGAAGTCGGATTACCTGTTACACTGTCAAAGGCACTATACTTTTTACTATACCCCCATGCTGAAATATGTGTTAAAAATATTTTTTTGCCATCATGACTTAATTCAAAGGAATCAAAATTATTGACACGATTTAATTTTTCGTTTTTTCTAATATTCCCAGAAATCAAGTCTCCTTTTTCTACCAGATTAAATCCCGTATCGACCAATTGTTTTATAATAGAGTTGTTAAATTGATAATGAATCATCGTTTGGTCACCACTATCATCAATACAAAAAACCGAAGCCCTATTCCTATACATGGGCGGTATATTAAATGAACATTGTCTTTCACCAATGGAATTAAATTTTATTATTTGGCGACCACTTGCAGTTAAGCTAAACACATAATAGCACTTATTCCTTTTACTATAATTAACACCAAATGGTTTATTGACGGCAAACTCAGCTTTATATAAACCATCGCTATTAAACTTAACGATTCTATTATTACCCATATCAGCTATGACAATGGAGTTATTTTCAGTTACAGTCAACGATTTAGGATTATTTAAAAGCTCCTTTGATCCAGAAACAAATAATTCGCCGATAAATGGTTTTCGAAATTCTTTACGCCAATCATAATCATCATCTTTTAATGGTAACCTATAGACAACATTCTGTGGACTTCCTCCCCATCTGCTTTTACCAGTAAATCCCGTTATATACATAAACTCTTCATCATTGCTTAAAGCCAGAGAAGGGACACCCCCTAAAAAATTCTGGCTAATCACAGGGCCTTTATAATCCGATTTAACTGATCCATCGGAGCCAATCTTTATCAACCTGTGAGGCATATGCATTAATACTTCTGTCATATGGTTTGATAAAATTAATTCACCTTTTTTATTTACTACCGGACTCTGCAATCTTAAGCTACCCAACTGAGGGATATAGGTATGTAAAGCAGGTTTATACATAATAGGCATCCATTCATCTTTATATAATTGGATGGGTGAAATACCGGCGACATCTTTTAGACTAAGCGTAGAGGGAGGTGGCATAATTTCATTTGTGAATTCTCCTTTTTTATTAAAAGAAAGTATATGATAGCTTCGATAATGCCCGTGGCCTTTTGTTTCATTTAAAACAAATAAATTTCCTTTTTGATCTGTACAAATCCCTCTAATCGCAGACAGCTTATGTGGGTCCCCTACGACCACTTTGTCAAACTCTAAATTCATTCCAACTAAAACAGCTACTTTATATACTTCCTTTGCAGAAACTTTTTTGTTAAAATCATCCGTATAGTTCCAAAGGATACTTTGACTGAAACCTTTCTGATACGGGGAAGGTGAATTGCTCCCTATCACACCCGCAGCTAAATGACAAATGATTTTATTATTCTTATCTAATATATTAACACACACATCAATTTCATTTGTGACTTTAAACTCAATTTTTACCTGATCCTTCTTGAGTTTCGTAACGACAGGTGTCAGTAATAAACTACCTCTTCTATTTATATAGGATACTTGTTCGATCTTTGGTTTTGAATTATCTCCTTCGATAATATTTGTTTTATTATTTGCAAGTTTTTCAGCACCTAATAACTTTGCCAATTTTTGACTAAGGGAGTTACCTTGTTGGAAATATAGTAGTCCAAATTTTTCAGGCATATGAGGATCGCCTATATAGTTTCCTACCCATGAAAACTCTGTGTTATTAATCGCTAAATCTTTAGATCGCCCCCTTTCCGTGGCTCTATATCTTAAAAAATTAGCACCGCACAATAATGGAATATTTCCATTTTTAATCCCAAGATCTTCCCATCCAATCTTAAACTCAACGGTCCAACTATTTTTATTCAATGATGTTTTAACTCGGTAAGATTTTGGCTTCCACCTTTTCTGTGTACCAACAGCTAAATTATTTTTGCCAACAGGATTATTTTCAATAATAAAATATGAATCTGAAAACATTGACTGCCCCAAATCCATATCTAGTAGAACATCCACTATATCATCTGCCCAAAGAGCTTTTGAATCCGAAACAATATTTTTCATATTATTTTCATCACATTGGAAAGAAACATAAATGAAATTTTTATCACTTACCATTTTAAAGGTTGTCTGATTTATTTCTGGTGGATAAGGAAAGTTTTTATTAAAAAAACTCATGGCTACAGTTGAATTATGAGCTGTAAAAGCCTCCCATGCCACGTCATTTAGCTTCCCATCAATTTCAGGACCTTTTTCAACAAAGGGAACAAAAATCAGGTCCTTTTTTTGGAAAGAATCCTGAATCACTTCAAAATCAAGAAGCATTTTTTTCTTACCTTTTTTATTTACTGAAATCTCTACAATGTCTTTAGGTGTAATTTTTTTAACTATTTCGAATGTACCAAAAGTTAAAGATTTAAAATCACTACTTTCAAATTTATATCCTGGCACCCAAATACATTGACCTAACATATGCTTTCTTTTGTTTTGAGGTATTCCATGAAAATCTTTTGCAAAAACATTTCCATAAATCTTTTTCGAATTTAGCTTCAGATCTGCTAGAGGAACTTTAATTTCTGATACAAAATCACCTCGGTTATTTTTTACGATTGTTTCAATTATTGGATTCCATGAAAAATCGAAAGTATTATTTTTAATCAAAGCATGAGTTAATTTATTATTAGCATCAATAGAGATAAAATACACTGGCGGCTTCTTTTTATTTGCTGACAACCAAATGCCAAATTGAGGATTAATTTCAAAACCTTTTTCATCAATGTTGCTCGATTTTGATTCTGCTATACGACTCCCTTTAAATAAGATATACAGATATTTTTTTGAAATTATTAACTTAAATTGTTTTTGGTACCGAGCAGCAATGCCGGCAATTTTTGCATCAGAGTATTTTAGGTAATTCGAAGGCACATTACTCCAGATAGCTTTGTAGGGGTTTCCATCAAGCTCAAAATCATCCTTGATCACTAAAATTTCGCTGTTATAAATAGACGCATCTTTAGATACGACTGGTCCAAACAATAAAGTTAAAAATAAAATTGAACTCATTAATTTATACATCGATTTTCTTCCATTCAGTGAAATTAATTATTAGGATTTCTGGTCAAGAACTTCAGCTATTGCTACTAGATCTGTACATTTATACGTTTGCTTGAAAATGATTATTCATAGCAGAAAACATTGATCATATGAATGACCATTGTAGAGCAATAATTTTATCGATATCAAATATTTATTCTACTGATTCTTATTCTGAATTTTTTAAATTCAAAAAAGATATTAATCTTTTTTGTAAACACTCCACTAACACTTTAAAACTAAAATATAATATCCAATATCAACCGTTTGAATGGTCAAGAAATAATCTAGTACAGCATCTCATCAATGAGATATTCGACTGACTAAAAACACCAACTTCAACAAAATACTCTATTTTTTCTTCTTTTAAAAATAAAAGACTTTAATTACTTGTGAATGAAGCACCTTTGGTATATTGTTTTTCAAAATTTAATTCACTATGATTGCTTGATTGAATGAGTAGAAAAACATTTGCTTATATTACAGCTATGCTAATTGATCTTAGTAACGGCTCTTTTTATCTTGGGCTTGTTTTTCATTTAAAAAGTCTTGGTGCCAGTAAGTTTGAAATTGGTCTGATTGGAAGCTCATGCCCATTCTCTTATGCCATATGTTGCATTATACTGGCTCGTTATTTCCCTAATCGTAGCCATATCAATAGTATGCGTCTGGGCTTGGGAGTATTTCTAATTTGTTTACCACTATTATTTTTTATTCCGGGTATTTGGTGGGCAGTACCCTTTTGTTTCTTTTTTCATTTAGCGAATGCATTATATTTTCCGGCTCTTCAAATTTGGATGACAGAAGGTTTTGGTAGAAAAGCTCTACAAAAAGTCATGGGAACTTACGGAATCGCCTGGACAAGTGGTTTTGTTTTTGGACCTTTGTTAGGAAGCCATGCGGGTCTCTTTTGGGAAAAAAATGGCTTGGGGCCTGAATTTCAAGGGCCTTATCTCATTAGTCTTGTAATTGTGATAGCTGTTTTTTTAACTATTTGGCGTACTTATAAACACAATATCCCAAATGAATCCTCTATTAAAATTCCAGTAGACTTTTCAAAATATAAAACAGAAGAATTCAAAAACTATATGATGTTGGGATGGATGACAAATACATTAGGAAACTTTTGTTCTGGTCTAGTTCGCTTTTTAATACCTCTTTTATTAGTATTTGGAAATCAAAAAGAATTAATACTAATTAGCATGGAACATTCCGGCTACCTAGTTTCTGCATTAGCTGTTTCCTTGGTTATCACCGTATTTTGCATGCGTAACATGAGTAGCTGGATATTAAATTTTAAATTTATAATAATAATGGAACTACTAGTAATTCCATCTTGTTTTATATTTTTATTTAGTCACCATTATTTATTATATTTTTTACCTATTTTTATTTTTGGTATGATTAATTCCTTTGGATTTTACACGGGCGCTGTCTATTCATTACAACTTGGGGAAAAGGGATTAAAGTATATCACCATCAATGAATTTGTCGTTGGGCTCGGAGCATTTTTAGGCGCCCTAACTGGTGGATTAATTGCACATAATTGGGGAAGTGAATGGGCCTTTGCATCGCCCATTTTAATGGTAGTCTTGATGATCATTTTGCAACTTCGTTTAAAGAGTAAAATAAATAAGGCTCTAAGAAAAGCTGAATCCTCATGACTACTTCTTATATTATCCCAGCATTTAATGAAGAACTTCTACTAGAAGATACTCTCATATCTCTGAAAGAAGCTTGTACTCAACTGGAAATACCCTTTGAAATTATTGTTGTCAACGACAATTCAACAGATCAAACAGAAGCAATAGCATTAAAGAATGAAGTTAAAGTTATTACAGTAGACCTCCATAATATTGCTGGTGTCAGGAATGCCGGAGCAGATATTGCCACGGGGGATCTATTATGTTTTATTGATGCAGATACTTTGGTAAATCAAAATACTTTACAAGCTATGCATACTGCTATTAAAGAAGGAATTATAGGCGGTGGAGCAAAACTTCAAATGGATGCCAACACACCTCGTTGGGGTAAATTTTGGACATGGTGGTTTACACAAATTTATTTTAGACTTAAATTTGCCGCGGGTTGTTATGTATTTGCCACTAGAGATGCTTTTGATAAAGCTGGAGGATTTGATGATACATATTTTGCGGCAGAAGAAGTTTTTTTATCGAAAAAATTAAAGAAATTAGGACCCTTTAAAATACTTTCTCAATCAGTCACAACTTCTGGAAGAAAGATGAGATTGCATGGTCGCTGGCAAACGATAAAACATATTTTTAGTATTATGCGTTATGGTCTTAATAGCAGAAAAGGGTTAGACTTGTGGTACGATGGCCAAAGAGAAACTTCTAAGCAATCAAAAAAATAATGATTAGAATTAATTATTGATCACTTTTATTATTACGTGGCAAAAATAAATAAATAAAACTACCTAGCAAATTAAGGGTAACTATTAAAATTAGTCCTAATATTCTATTATTATCATCTAATTTTTTATTATTAGCACAGTGAATTAGTGACCAAATCCACAAGCCTAGAGGCACAATTGTGAATAAACCAATGAAAACAATCATAAATATAAAAATAATTATACCACCTGTTTCATCCATTAATCTATCCCTCAAGCATAATTAAATTCAATAATGATATTAATTTTAAAGAATATTCATTAATATAATAGTAATAATTTAAAGTGATGGCTAATAATCTAGAACATTGCCGCCATTAGTGACGGCAATCAGTTTTATTTAATTTTCAGATTTACTGATACTTCAGACGGAAATCCCAATCGTCCAAATTCATTCTCTGTACGAACTTCAAGATTATTGTCACCGTCATGAAGATGCCAAATAAATGGAGCATTCGCAGGTTGCCAGTCTCGATTATCAATTTTCAATAAAAAGGTTTTTAAATTTGGAGTATAGGTGCCAATATTCACTTTTACAGTGCCAGGTATTTTATTTTCTGCGATTTCAATTCTAGATGTGCCAATATCAGGATATACATCAGCGTCACGAATTGTATGCTGGGTAAAACCTTCCTCATATCCTGCATCTGGCTTAGCGTTTATATTGCCACCATAACAAAGATGGCCTTCATGGCGCTTGCCAACCTTAATAAGATTAACTCTAGGTGTCCAAGGGCCTTCTTGGCTAAAACAATCTTGATACAACGCAAGCTTACTCCAATAATTTTGATGGAGAGCGTATTTTTCTTCTGCTGGAATTCCAACAGCTTTGATCAGCTCACTATCTCGACCTTTAAAAACTTCAACATCTTTGGCATCATTTTTTGCTAATTCTTCGCCAGCCTCCCAATTAGATAGCAATACACCGTCTTTAGAAAAATGATAATCAAACATAGCATCTAAATAGACCCATTTCCCTAAAGAATTGATAAATACATCTGTAACCCCATGAGCTCCAGTACTACCTTCGGGCTTATAAATGCCACGATTGCCCACATGACGACTAACCCAACCACAAGCAGATAAAACAGCATGAAATATTTTAGCATAATACGTGCACCAATGGGGAGCACCTTGGGCAGAGTAATCAAGTATTTTAAAAGGATCAGATTCAACTTCTTTATAATGATACAAACCAAATAAAGTTTTCGTATCATCAAAGTGATATGGAATTTGTCTATGAACCCAATTTCTTAGTGCCTTAATTTGCTCCCACTCATCATCAATATTTTTAATGGCATCTAGAAAAGAATATCGCTCTCTAAATTCTTTCAAACGAGGGTGATATGCTTGTGGCCAAATAAATGGAAAACGTGGTCGACATATCCCTCTATTTTTCCATTGTAAATTTGAAGTTTCAAATCCAGCAAATTCAAATGGTTTCACAGGAGGTAGTCCCGGGTTTCTGAGTGATTCTTCATCTACACCTTCTTGATGTGTTATAGGTGATATTTGGGCAGTCGACATAAGAGATCCTTTGAAGAAAGTTTTGAAAAAGGATTCTAAGGTTCCATTGTCAAGTTGGCCAATTTATATTATGATGAAAGCTAAATCTCAAAATTGAAATAAGATTATTTACAATTTCGCAAATAAGTTTTCATTTAGAATTATAAAAAAACAGCTCAGCTATACTTATCACAGAATTACTACACATTACTTATGATGCTCTGGGTGATCTTGGGTATGCGTGTGGTCATGATAAATCCCCATGTGATGCATATGATGATGGAATTTTTGATGAGCAGCTGTCACTTCTAATTTCAATTGTTTATAAAGCTTTTCTTCAGGACGAGTGGCAAGTGTTTCAAAGTAAGCCATAGTGCCTTCTAATTGCTCCAAAATAGTCATTGCATCTGCTGCTGCTTTAAAGGGTTTGTCCTTTACATAAACTAAAACAGGTGAAGAATGAGCTGCTAACATAACGGGCTTATCTTTATACTTACCACGCACACGCAAGGCAACCCAACTAGAACGATCTACTTTAATTGAAAAGTACCCTTCAGCTTTTGTTTTAGAGATTTTCTTTTCTTCTCGAATTTCGCCATTCACAATTAGCTCAATAGAATGCATCGGACAATTTGCCGAGGCCAACTCATAGTGTGCACTCAAGGTACCTCCCTTTGATGTCATCTTGATATTTTGACCAGCATGTTTACCATCAACACTAAATTCCATGAGCGGCCCGTAGCTAACAAAAGTATGCCCATTCTCAATGGATCTCATCCAATTATCATAAGTAAACTTTTTACTCTTAGGGATATGTGCATATGTACGAATAGCCCCAATAGGAGTCTCAGCAGACATTTTATCAGTTCCACCTACTGCTGGAATAAAAATGCCACAATTTAAATAGCGGTACCAATCAGATAAAGTATATGGACTAATACCAGAATACAAATCGCCCCAAGAGCAAAGTTCAATAGCATCTATGTGACCATTAATTATTGCCGCCGCATTTTCCATTCGGGGATGAGGAAAGTGAGGCATGATCACAAGACCACCCTGATCCTTACATTGTTTTGCCCATTGAGATAACAACACATCTACGGGATCACCAATAGCGGCCTCATCACTTCCTCCAGCACACATGGGTGAAATCATATTGCCAGAATAACCTAATAATGAAATGTGTCCCATTACATGCTGCCTATTCTCTGTTCCAACTCTTACTAAAAATTCACCATCACCACCATTTTCTTTCGAGCCCCAGGTGTTTTTACCATCGAAATCACCGACATTTGACATGTACTCACCCCATTGACTAGAAAGTAAGTTTACAACATTGACACCTTCAGCAGAACCTTCTAAATGGGCAGTAGTCGGAGATAAAAAATGGACATGCGTATCTGCTGTCACCCAACCTTTCTCACGCCATGGCAATACTTTTTGAATAGTGATCGTAATTTGTTTTGTACCTTTAGTGACTTTAAAAACTTTACGAATTGATTTGATTTCAAAACCTTTGCTAACCTCTATATATACATTACCAACAGGAAGATCAATAATCGTATCACCATTTATATAAGTCGTCTGATGCAAGCCTTCATGTAATTGCTCTGGGGCAATGTCTTCATTCCAGCCAGCATTAATAATACGATGCCTATCAACAGGACACAAATATTCCCCGACTTCTCCGTGTAGATGAATTTTAACGGCAACTGGTTTTTTAGAGTCTTTATCAATAACTTTTAAATTTACACGTTGATGGGATGGCTCCACAATTTTTAAAGAGTTTTTAGTACCTCGCTTCTTTAATTCTTTTAAATTAATTTTACTATTACTGGCCAAATGAAATACTGCGTCAGGATGAGCTGAATATTCCACAACCCAATCTTTTTCATCTGTTTTTGGAATAGAAAAAACACGGGATTCCTTCCATTTTTTATTCGGATAAATCAACCTAGGAACCATTGATATTATTTGCCCCATATCTAGATTTACGTATGGGGTTTTTCCCGCCTTATCAAATGGAATCACCTTTTTAATACTATTAGGTAATTTAATAACACATTTTTCGCGCTGATGCCATCGTAATGGGTGCTGACTTGCATTGCCAACAGTTACACCGAATATTAACAAATCTTTAGTTGTTGGTATCGCGGTAATTGATTTCAAAGTTTTCTTTGGGTGCGGATTCTCCCAAGCCCATATCCAATTCATCCAGCTATCCATGTCACAATTCTGTGATCTAGTAATACTTGTTCCCCAAGGAATCTCATTTCGACCATCTACTTCAAAAGCAGCATTAAAAGAATGAGGTTTGCGATGACTTACTGATAACGTATTATTAATGCCCCAAAATCGTTGAATCATGCCAATTTGATATCGCCTTTTTATAACCTCTTCGACTATAGTTCCATCAGTGTATTCAAATTGATAAACAGCCACTTTTTCATTTATACGGCCATGCCCTCTCGAAGGAGGAGAGACAACGCCATCTTTACCAATTTTTTCAATCGAAAAGTCTGTTGTATGATTAAAAATAATCCATGATGATTTTTTTCTTGGTAATTTTATCGTAATCGTTTTTTCAACATGAAAAATGGATTTTATAGAAAAGGGTATTCCCCAGGACACCGTATCACCAGAAGGAGCTTTATCTAAATTCGATTTTAATTGATTTGAAAAATATTTTTTCTTTTTTAATTCATTAATTTTACAATTTCCTGTCAATGAAACAGGCGTAAAGTTCTTACTGGCAGGACCGTCTACAAAGTTCATCATTTCACCTCATGATTTTTAAAATAAAAAATAAAATGATGACAACAATTCAAAGAATATCTATGTATCTTTGCGAATAAACATCAAATATTAATTGAATTAAATCTAGATTATTGGTATTGTTTTTAGACCAATTAAAAATGTAATTCACGATTTCAACCCGCGCTTACTTCATATATATTAGCTGAAACACATAAAACTAAGTACAATATATGACACAAAGATCATGCCAATTAAAAATCCTAAATCATTGATATACATAAGCTTATATTCAATTAGATGAGTTTAAATACAGTAGATTCACGTTTACTTTAACTTGATTCCATTTTAAATTTCCATTAGACGATATTCGGGGCTATATTATATGTAATTGAAATCATTTTTCGGGCGACAAGAGGTATATTTATGGCAAACATCAAGGCATCAGATTTGTTTATTAAAGCACTAGAGAATGAAGGTGTTGAATACATTTTTGGAATTCCAGGTGAAGAAAATTTAGATGTTTTAGACTCACTCAAAAACTCAAAAATTAAATTAATATTAACACGGCATGAACAAGGTGCTGGTTTCATGGCAGCAACTTATGGAAGACTAACCGGAAAACCTGGAGTATGCTTGGCAACCCTAGGACCTGGTGCAACTAATTTTGTGACCCCGGCTGCTTATGCTCAGCTAGGTGCTATGCCAATGATGATGATTACCGGTCAAAAGCCAATTAAGAAAAGCAAACAAGGTCGATTCCAAATTGTAGATATAGTTAACCTGATGAAACCAATCACAAAATATACTCAACAAATTGTAAATGGAAATAATATACCAGCCATGATAAGAGAAAGTTTTAGGGTCGCTTTAGAAGAAAGACCTGGTGCTGTTCATTTAGAATTACCCGAAGATGTCGCCGCTGAAGAATGCACTGAACGATTGTTTAAAGTTGTCGGACACAGAAGACCTGATGCCGATAAAAGGGAAATCAATGAAGCCGTAAAAATGATTGAAAAGGCAAAAAGGCCTTTACTCCTTATTGGAGCCGGAGCCAATCGTAAAAGAACCAGCAAAGCCCTAACAAGATTCATTGAAGATACGGGCATTCCATTTTTTAATACACAAATGGGAAAGGGAGTAGTTGATGAAAGACATCCCGATTACATTGGAACGGCAGCATTATCTGCAGATGATTTTTTACATTGTGCCATAGGTAGAGCAGATCTAATTATAAATGTAGGTCATGATGTCATAGAAAAGCCTCCTTTCTTTATGGAAGAAGATGGCACAGAAGTAATTCATGTTAATTTCTTCCCTGCTCAAGCTGATGAGGTCTATTTCCCACAACTAAATGTTATAGGAGACATTGCCACTTCTGTAACTCAAATTGCTATTAATATTGAAAAGCAGGACACATGGGATTTCACTTATTTTAAAAAAATTAAAAATGAAATTGAAACTCACCTGGAAACATATGCCACTGACGATCGATTCCCCACAATTCCGCAAAGAGCTGTTAGTATCTTAAGAGATACAATACCAGACGATGGCATTGTAACATTAGATAATGGCGTTTATAAAATATGGTTCGCTAGAAATTACAAATGCTACGAACCACAAACATTGTTACTTGATAATGCTTTAGCTACAATGGGTGCTGGCCTACCTTCAGCAATGTTAGCTAAACTTATTAATCCTGATAAAAAAGTAGTTGCCGTATGTGGAGACGGAGGGTTTATGATGAATTCACAAGAACTAGAAACAGCTGTTAGACTAAATCTGGATATGGTAGTCATCATCTTAAACGATAACGCATATGGCATGATCAAATGGAAACAAGAAGGTTTAGGGTTTGACAATTATGGTTTAGATTATAAAAACCCCGACTTCGTAAAATATGCTGAAAGTTATGGCGCAACAGGGCATCGACCAACAAGCGATAATGAATTTCAAACAATACTTAAAACGGCATTGGATGGTAAAGGTGTGCATCTGATTGATCTAACCGTTGACTACTCTTTGAATCATTCAATACTTAATGTTTTATTAAAAGAGAAAACTTGTATTTTATAAGTAGAAGCTGAGCTACTTAATTGAAAAAATATTTACGATAATGCCATCACTTGCAATTTTAAGTATTTAGTAAATTTAAAAAATGACATTCATAAAACCAATTTGATGTTTGAAAATAAATAGTTTCAATAAAAGAGTGTTAAGGTAGTGTTAACATTGAATAACTTTAAAATGAAAAATATTTTGAAAAAAAACTTCTTGACGCAAAAATTTATTCCCTAAAATAAAAACTAGTAATATTTCCAAGTCTCTCTGCATTACTTCTATCCTGACAATCTCAATTAATAATTTCTTATTAGGATTACTATTTATGACTTACTTTAAATTATCCAATTATGGCCAATTTACTTTGGTAAGTATTTTGATCGCAATATTTAACTTCTCTAATCATTCTTCCTACTCACAAGATGAGCTACTAGTAAAGCGAAAAGGAATTTATGAATTTACTAAAAAACCAACCATAAAAAAATCTGGTGACAATATTTCCATCTCATTCACCTCAAAAGATTATTGTGATGTAACGATTGCCATTGAGGATTCTAGTGGAAAAATAATTAGACATTTGATTAGTGGCGTCTTAGGTAAAAATTCTCCGGCACCATTAAAAAAGAATTCATTGTCTCAAACCGTAGTATGGAATTGCAAAAATGACCAAGGCAAATATGTTTTATCTTATGAAGATCTAACTGTAAGAGTGTCATTAGGTATAAAACCAATGTATGAAAAAGATTTATATTCTAATCCAAAAAGAAGACAAGGTAGAGAAGCGCCCGTATTGAAATCTACTAAAGAAGGTGTATATGTTTATGATGGCGGCACAGGCTTTGATTTTGTAAAACTTTTTAGTGCCGACGGTGAATATATTAAAACAATTTATCCCTTCCCTGGAAATAAAATTAAAGATGTAAAAGGTCTACACATACTTAAAAGAGCTGATGGCGCCATGCTGCCCCTCAAACCAACCTTTATGCAACAGACATTTTTAACATCTGGTAATTACCATGGATATACCAAAAGAAAAAAAGAGTTTTATTATCCTAAACATGTAGAAATTGATGACCACCATTATGGAATGTATTGGTATGCTTCATCATTTTTAGCAGTAGAAGGTGGCAAGATTGCGCTAGGCATGGACTATTTAAATCGATTTGCTACAGATGGAACCTCAGGGGGTATGGATATTTACGGGCCCCCTATCGCCATGACAGCAGCAAAATCAAAATTTGCAAAACAAAACAAAATCCATCAAACTGTAACTCCACGATCTGGAGCACTAAGCCCTGACGGCAAAACATTATATCTAGCCGGCTACCATTTTTGTAAATTCGGTAAAGCATCTGCGGATATAATCTTGCCTGGAAGTTGGCACAGTTATCATGCTGTTTACAAAATGGAATTGAAGAGTGATAAAAAGCCTAAACTATTTCTTGGCTCTCCCATTTATGAAAAAAACGGAAAAGATAACAATAGTTTCTATGTACCCGCTCATGTTGCAACAGATGCAAAGGGAAATGTGTATGTTTCAGATCATTTAAACCATCGAGTTCAAGTTTACTCTTCAGAGGGAACGTTTATTAGCACATTAAAAGTACCAAATCCATCACAAGTTGTCATTGAACCTTACACACAAAAAATTTATGCCGTATCAAGCATGATTTATGTTGAAGGCCGTGGAAGCAAAGCTGTCAGAAGAAAAAAAGTGCAAGCAAAAATCACGGTTTTTAGTTCAGCACCACATTTCAACAATGAAAAAGTTTTAGATTTACCAAATAAATTCAATAAATGGGTTAGCCCTGGTATGTATAGAGGTAATTTTGGATTCCCCCTTTCAGTAGCAGTGCTAAAAAATAAAGGAGATATAAATGTTTGGATTTCTAGAGAATGGACACGAGAAAACATATTAACCGTCAGGAAAGGAATCAAACGAACTAATATTCATATCTTTACTATTAAAGCCAATAAATTAATTTTGAAAGACGATTTTGGAAAAGAGATTGCCAAACAAAACATTATGAATAAGCCAGCAAAGTACAATCGCCCAAGAATATACTTTAATCCAAAAAACAAAAAGCTTTACCTAACTGAAGGGCGAACTAATTATCAAGGTAAAGCATTTAAACAAATCAGAGAAATAAATCCAGAAACAGGCAAAACAACTGTTATCCCAATTCCTTTTGATGCTGAAGACATGTGTTTTGATCATGATGGTTACATTTATCTTAGAAATTTAGAACATGTAATTCGATATGACATGTCTAAAAAAAAATGGCGCGAAGTACCTTGGGATTATGGAAATGAAGCCAAGAGTGTGCACACAAGTTCAAGTAGTGATCGCAAAATGACCGATTCTGTTTCAGCATTAAAAATGACCGGTTCAAATGGTGGTTGGCATCATGGAGGAATGTATGTAGCTCTCAATGGAAATATCGCTGTTGGTTGTATAAATTCATTTAAAGATACTGAAAATCGATTCCCTTTTACGAACTTTAAAGGTAGATCCTTTGCTGGTAGAGGCGGGACACCCTATATTATGGTATGGAATAAATATGGAAAACCTTTGTATGTTGATTTTGTACCAGGGTTAGCTGCCAACACTTATGGAGTAGGGCTTGATACTCAAGATAATATTTATCTCATGTCCTCGGGAACACGAATATATAATCAGAAAAAACATCATAGCAATGAAAGTGGCACTTTAATGAAGTTTCCACCCAAAAAAGGGAAGATTCTAAGTACTGGCAAAAAAGTTGAATTAAAGCTAGATCCTGAAAATTATTTAAAAAGAGATTATGATATTAGCAATCCTAGTTTTGGCAACGCTTGGGTCATAGGATCTGAATGGATGTATGGCGGAGTTGGCTGGAGTGGGAAAAATGGTGGCCTTGGTTGCTCTTGTTGGAATGCTCGCTTTACAATGGATTATTTCAATCGTTCTTTTGCCCCAGAAATAAGTCGGTTCTCGATAGCCATGCTTGACTCGGCAGGGAATTTAATTACTAGAATTGGTACCTATGGAAATACTGATGCCCAAGGACCAAAAAGTAAAGCGCCTGTTGGTGGTGATGAAGTTGGATTAATGCATGGTGCCTATGTGGCTGTCCACACGGACAACAGATTATTTATAGCCGACCCAGCTAATCAAAAAATAATAAGCGCTAAGTTGGGGTATCATAAAGAAGAGAGATTATCGTTAAAACAATTTCAGGAAAAAGAATAATTTATTAAGCCTTTTGACAGGGATGCCTTTAAATTTATCGACATCCATTTATTATCTTTTCTTTTTACCTTTTTTCTCAACTGCTTCCGCCCTAAACTTTGTCAGGGGTTTCTTTCCCATTTTTAATATAAACGTTTTATTGGATGCGGCAGTATTTTTTGCGGTTTCTCTAGTAGATTTATCATAAAAGTACCATTGTCTAATCAATGTTGGTTTGAGCTTCCAATTCAGCGCACTAAATTTTAGTTTCATTAAAATATCACACTGATTGCCGTAAGCCAACATTTCTAGTGGCATTGTTCTCACCACATACGGACGATTAGCATTCTTGCCTGTCATAGCAGGTGTCATGAAGGCACATTTTATGAAAGACATATTTGGAATATCAGCGGGAAAGTTTTTTGATTGAAGGTCGATATCTAAGTTAAAAATTTCACATGAAACAAAATTCAATTTCCCTGATTTTGGCACATTCAATCTTATAGGGTGAACAATAGAATTGGTAGATCTTGTTAGCTTAGTTTTTGTTAATGCTCCTTTACAATCACCTAAAAACTTCATGTAACCACCAGCTAAAACAGCATTACTTATATTGATATCCGCACCAGAAAAAACTAAGTGGGCCATGTTAATTATTTCTACTTTCCTTTTTGATTTTTTTGAACCAGCGATAATTTTACCATAGACATAGAATTGCCCAGTGGAACCTTTTGCTGAGCCTGCTAATTTTACACCAGGCATCAAGACCAGTGTACCTGTTTTTTCAACAGTTAAACTGGTTATTAAATAGGGCGTTTTCTTTGGCTTGAGAACTAACTTTTTTGTTAATTTAGTTGGTATTGGTTTATCATTTCCAATCAAGCCAATATTAATACAAAGGAATAAATAAAATATAAATGATGCTCTCATAAATGACCTTTCTAAAGTTACCAATACATTAAAGACCAGTTTACAAATTAATTTTTATATTACTAGATTACATATAAGCATTAATTCAAACTACTAGTTACTGTAGCAATACTTTTATCAAGCCCTTTTCTTTTTACTTAACTGATAGATATAGGCAAGTATCTCAGCAACGGCGACAAATAATGACTCTGGTATTGGATCTCCGGCATCACATAATTTATAGATTTCTCGAGCTAGCTCTTTTTTCTCGACAATGGGGATTGAATGTTCTCTAGCAATATTTCTAATTTTTTCTGCTGTCTTTCTCTTCCCTTTGGCTAAAACTATAGGTGCTGCCATTGTGTCGGCATCATATTTAATAGCGATGGCAATATAAATAGGGTTCGTCACAATAACATCTGCCTCAGGCACTTGAGTCATCATTCGTTGACGGGCAAGGTTTAATTGTATCTGCCGTCTTCTTTGTCTGATATAAGGATCACCGACCATATCTTTCATTTCTTTTTTGACTTCTTCTTTAGTCATACGTATTTGTCTTGTATGATTCCATTTTTGATAAATGAGGTCTAATATACTCCAGGCTAGTAAAGTAAAGGCTGATAACATCGCAATTCTAAATACCCCCGTAATCATCAAATCAGTCATAACTAAAAAACCAATATTGGCGGAATTTAAACTTTCAGCCCAAAGTGATTTAATAATTAAATAAACAACAGTGCTTATTAAAAAAAACTTGGCTAAATTTTGAACTAATAAATTTAATGTTGAAAAACTAAACTTCTGCTTAATCCCTTTAAAGACATTTAGCTTTTCAAATTTTGGTTTCAATGGCTCACCGGACATATAAAAACCTACCATTATTAAATTGCTCACAATAGCTGCTATTATTAAAGCCACCCAGAAAAACCATGAGGATTTGAACAAAATAATGAATGTTGTAATGGTAAGATTCCTAACATCTTCTATTGTAATAAAATCAGGAGTATCACCGGTCATACGAATAAAATAAATCGTTATATCTTTAAGTCCTTCCATCATGGTTTCACCAAAAATAAATAATATAGTTACTCCTGCACATAAAACAGCGGCGCCAGCAAAATCAGCACTTCGAGGAATTTGACCCTTCTCACGCGCTTGCTGACGCTTGCGCTCCGAGGGCTCCTCTGTCCGGTCTTCTTGACTATCATCTTCTGCCATAACTACTTTCTACGTGGGTGATCTTGATGATTTAACAATATTGATTAAATCAGCTTGTAAATTAAAAAACATTTCCTCAAAATAATCAATACTAACTTCTAAAGTAAATAAGAGAACTATCATACCCAAAGCAATTTTTGCTAAAAAACCAACAGCAAAAATATTCATTTGCGGAACGGCTTTAGCTAACATGGCCAGGCCAATTGTCAAAAACATCATGACTACCAATACTGGCCCACTAAGCTCCATCGCAATAATCCACATTTTTTGAGACATTTGAATGATCACATGCTCAGTAGGGTCTGCTGTTGCATTTAATGAATAACCACCCAATGGAATAATTTCAAAAGAGTAAACCATTATTCGCAATAATAAATGATGTCCTCCAATCACAATAAAAATTAATACGGAAAACATATAATAAATTTGTGCCAAAATGTTATTTTGTGCATCTGTAAAAGGGTCTATGGTACTGGTAATACCATAGCCAATATGCAAAGCCATAAAACTACCCGCCATTAGGGCTCCATTAAATATTAATCGTGCACTAAAACCTATTGTGAAGCCAACCATAAGTTCCATACAAACCATATATGGAAACATACCTAACTCTCCTAAAAACTCCCCGTTAGCATGGGGAACCGTTAAATAAACAACCCATGCTAAAGTAAGTGAGGCCATTGTTTTAACTTGAAAAGGCCAAATTTGTGATGAGAAAAACGGGGCGAAAACAAATAACCCACTAACACGAATTAAAACTAAAATAAAATGTTCAAACTCTGATGTCGCTAAATCAGCAAGATTCACTGCAGCTGACCGATTATCTTAAAAAGGTCTTTGGTGAAATCTATTAACAATTCAAGCATCCAAGGCATCGTTATAATCATGACAATTGCCGTCAATAAGATTTTAGGAATAAACGACAACGTCATTTCTTGAATTTGAGTAACCGATTGAAAAACACTAATCGTCAAACCAATAGCTAAAGCTGTAAGCAACATTGGCGCTGAAATTTGGATTGCCAAGAATGTTGTTCTGTAAATAAGTTCTAAAACTAAATCTACATCTAATTCCATTTTTTAACTCTTAAGTTTAAACAATTTATACAAACGATATTATTTTAATTTTAATCCCAAATAGGGAAGCTAGCCAAACCCACGAACCATCTCTTGAATAAGTAAATTCCAACCATCAATTAAAATGAATAATAAAATTTTGAAGGGCAATGAAATTAGCTGTGGAGGCAACATCATCATACCCATAGACATCAACACGCTAGATATGACCATATCAATTACGAAAAATGGCAAAAATAATAAAAACCCTATCTTAAATGCTTCCGTTAATTCACCGACCATAAAAGCTGGAATCAAGACAGTCATCGGAATATCCATCGCTTTTTCTGGAACAGGTATTTTGGAAAGATCTATGAATAATCGAACGTCACGACGATTACTATGTTGCAGCAGGAATTTTTTCATAACTATCTGCGATTGTGCGAAAGCATCCCGTTGAGTAAATACACGTCCGTTATCGTCTTTGTGGCTTTCCATATAAGGCGTGATGGCCGTATCATTAATTTCTTGAAATACTGGTGACATAACCATAAAGGTCAAAAATAAAGCTAGGCCATTCATAATTTGAGTTGGTGGCGTTTCATTAGTACCAAGGGCCCTTTTTAAAAATGAAAAGATAATGGCAAATCTTGTAAAGCTGGTCATCATCAAAAGAATTGATGGTATTAAAGATAATACGGTAAATAAAAATAACAGCTCTAAGGTAGTTGATACCTCTTCTGGTGAATTTGCTTTTTCAATAAAATTAAATTTTGGAATACTAAAATCCTGAGGATAAACAGCAACCGTCGTAAAAAGAATTAACGCAATAAAGATAAACGATGTTTTCACAACGTTATTAATTTTAAACTTCAAATTTATCTTCAACTTGATCCACTTTCTTTTCTATTTTCTCTAATTCTTTTTCAGGATGAGCTAATTCTTCGTCGTACAACACTTCATTTCTCTTTAATAAAGTTTGAAATATATTGTCATTACTTGGTTTTTCGATTTCTTGTAAAATCATTTCAATATCTTCTGGCTTTGTAAACTCAGTAAGAGTATTCATCGCACCACTGACATGCGAATTAACGATTAATAATTTGGGACCAACTCTCAATACCAAGATGCTTTGTTTTGGTAATATTGATGTTCGGGCTAAAATCTCGACTCCATTGTTTCCTACAAAAGTTTTTCTCAATCTTCCTTTTGATAAGTAGTAAAAAATCAAAATTAAAAATAAAATAAAAACAAGTACAAGAAACATTTGAATGTATGTTCCCCAGCTGACTCGGTTTCTGCCTCTAGCATTAAAATTTCCAGTATTGGAACTAGTCGAATTTTTATCTTTTAGAAACTCTTCCGTTGACAAATTATCTAGCTTTTTATTACTATATTTTGTTTTCTTTGAGCTCTTTTTAGATTTACTCGGACTTTCTTTAGGAGGAAGATTTTCCTGACAGTACAGATATTCACTGTGTGAAAGAATTAGAGCAATTAAACAGAATAAAAGTGTCTTCATAAATATTTATTTTGTAAATAAATAGAATCGAATTTTAGTAATTATTAGGCAAACTACTATATATTGTGGTAGCTACAGCAATAAAAGTACAATATATTTGTTTATTAAATTATTAGCCCCATAAAAAAGAGTAGTGTCAAACAAAAGAAATATACAACAAACAGAAGGACGTTATTCTATAGATAGGTCAAGTTCAGGGCATTTTCATGCTGAAAATTCAACATTTTACACTTATAAGCCTATGTCTATTGCTTTGCTCTTGCGGTAGCAAGTCAAATAATAGTGACGAGGTTCCTGTTGATATCGTAGTACCTATCATTCCAGACCCTATTGTAGTCATAAATGTTCTGCCAGAACCAGAGGGTTTAGGAATAATTCCTACAGGTCAAGATGCTGGAGAAATTCTAAAAAAATCAATTGGTGGGGTAGATTATACATTTCGTTGGATCCCAGCAGGTTTATTTTTTATGGGTGCTCCTGATAGTGATCTTGACCAATTTTTAGTAATAGATATTACCGATACTTTAGTTCCTATAGAACAACCAAGGCACCAAGTGACATTAACAGTAGGGTTTTGGATGCATGAAACAGAAATTACGCAAAAACAATGGGGTTCATTAATCAGTGAAAACCCATCTGATTTCCTAGGCGATAATCTGCCAGTAGTAAATGTTTCGCATGAGGATATTACCAAAATGGATGGTTTCATTGAAAAACTTCATAAACAATCTATCTCTAGCAATAAGTTCCTTTTACCAACAGAAGCCCAATGGGAATATGCTTATCGAGCAGATACAATTACCAAATATTATTGGGGTGATAATAATAGTACAACAGAATTAGACAAGTATTGCTGGTATTCAGGAAACTCAAATAACAGTTTACAAGAGGTTGGCCTAAAACTAGAAAACCCTTGGGGCCTCAAAGATATGTCTGGCAATGCGTATGAAGTCGTAATAGACTTTTCTTCAACTTATTTAAATGTTGATACAGTCGACCCTACAGGTCCAACAACTGGAACTATAAAGATTTATAGAGGAGGTAGTTTTAAAAGCGACGCTGCCAACTGTCGTTCTACAAATCGAATTATAGACCATATTGATTTAGCGTATGACAATCAAGGCTTTAGAATAGTTTTATTACCGGATTAAACTGCTTTGATTTACTCTTGAAGTTTATCTTTATCACCAATGGCAGCGACTTTTCCTTGATCAGAAATTAGCTGACTGGTTTCTATTTTCTTGATATTAAGGAACTCACCATCCATTCGATCATTAAAATAAGTTCTTTTAAATTCAACTTTTCCTTTTTTATCATAAACAATTTCTACACCATTTTTCACTCTCAACATCCCGTAAACTGATTTGCCTTGGCCTTTGTCTTTAACTATACGGTAAAATGCCATTGGGGTTTTTCTACGTATTCGTCTGCCATCCTGATGGTATGCAACTTCAGTAAAAGTTAAAATATTAGCGTTGTATTGTTTAACAACAGGCGCCTCAACTGATGTATCTTTTTGTTGGTAATATCTAGTTAATAATTTAAGCCTACCATTTGAGTGATATTCTTTATAGAAACCACTTAAATAACCTTGTAAATAAGTACACTCAATTTTTTTTTGTCCGTTATCATGATATTCAAAATAAAGCCCTTCCTTCTTGTCATCTTTAAATGTGACGACCCTTAATGGTCGTCCATTAGGATGAAACGTTTTAGCAGGGCCATTTCTTTTACCATTCTCATATGTTATTTCTGCTTTGACTTTTTTCTTTGCTTCATCAAAATAGGTTTTCTTTACTTCTTGTTCTCCGTACAAATTTATGAAACAACTAAGTAGCAATAGACAACCCAAAACGAATAAAATATTCTTCATAATTTAATACCTGAAATTCAATCATTCATAGCTTTTAAAAAGCATATTTGACTGTGGAAATATACTAATTCAGCCCATTTTGACTAGTAATACTTTCTATGTTATGGGTAGTTTTTTGCTTTAAAAGAGCTCATATATTTCTTTTCTCCCATAATTTCATCTATATGGTTTGGTTTTTAAGGTAAAAAAAGCATTTTAAAGTTTCTATCTTGAGGTGTTTATTGAAGTGAATAAAATCCTCCATTTTCAAACAACCGATCTGCGAAAGAAGTAACGTTATGTCAAATGAAGACCTAATGCAAAAAATAGTTTCTCTATGTAAAAAAAGAGGCTTTGTATTCCAATCATCAGAGATATATGGCGGTTTAAAATCAGCCTATGATTACGGCCCTCTTGGCGTCGAATTAAAAAGAAATATCATGGCAGAATGGTGGAAAGCCATGGTGCACGAAAGAGAAGATATCGTTGGCATTGATGCTTCCATAATCATGAAACCTGATGTTTGGAAAGCCTCTGGTCACTTATCCAGCTTTACAGATCCTTTGGTTGACTGCCTTATTTGTAAAGAACGTTTTCGTGCTGACAAAGCTGAAGTTGTAGAGCAAGGCAGCGATGCTGTCATTTCATTTTCCGACAAAGGGAAAGCGAAAGTAGCCTTAGAAACTTTAGAGAAAATGGGTCACGATCTAAAAAGAAATGGCAAAGAAATTACAGGCGCAACAGCTGAACGAAATTATGTCTGCACCAATTGTGGCAGTCCTTTTCTATCAGAAGAAAAGAACTTTAATTTAATGTTCAAAACATCCTTAGGTGCAGTTGATAACAAAAATGAAATCGTACAAATGCTTTTAGATAACAAAGATTTGTCTAAGAATGAACTCATTAAAAAAATCGAAGATATTGAATCAAAGTCCGCAGTCTATTTAAGACCCGAAACAGCTCAAGCTATGTTTGTCCAATTCAATAATGTAATGAATTCCATGAGCATGAAGTTACCCTTTGGTATTGCTCAACAAGGCAAATCATTTAGAAACGAAATTACCGTAGAGCATTTTATTTTTCGATCATGCGAATTTGAACAAATGGAAATGGAATATTTTTGTTATCCTGAACAATCAAAAGAAAAAATGGAATATTGGAAAGAAACTCGTTTTAACTGGTATATCGATCGACTTGGAATCAACAAAGAAAAATTGCGCTTAAGAGCACATGACGATGATGAATTAGCCTTTTATTCCGACTCTTGTTATGATGTGGAATATGCTTACCCTTGGGGTTGGGATGAACTCGAAGGAATAGCCAGCAGAACTGATTATGATTTGAAGCAACATGAAAAACATTCAAAGGTAAAGCTACAATACTTTGATGCTGAGAGAATAAATCCTGAAACTGGAAAAAAAGGAATGCATTTTACTCCATATGTAATTGAACCTGCCGCTGGCGCCACAAGAACAACATTAATGGTTTTAATTGATGCTTATGATGAAGAACCTGGCGTAGATGGTAAAGAAGGTAGAACCGTACTTAGATTACTTCCACGATTGGCACCAATTAAAGTAGCTATTTTCCCACTAGTAAAAAAAGATGGCATGCCTGACAAAGCCAGAACAATAGCAAAAAGATTTACAGAAAAAGGTATCAACTGTAAATACGAAGAACAACACGCGATTGGTAAAAGATATCGTCGTCATGATGAAATAGGAACGCCGTTTTGCTTAACCATCGATACACAAACAATGGATGATGATACGATAACAATTCGCTATAGAGATGATATGCGTCAAGAAAGAATAAACATAGAAGATGCTTTATCAATAATTCTCGAAAAACTAAATTAGATATTATTTATAATTTCAAACTGCAAGGCAACCAAACGAATTACTCCTTGCAGTAAAATAGCATTTATCATAAAGAAGATATCCCTTATGAAAGCTTTGGAAAAAGCAATTTATATCATATTACTTTTAGTTGGATTTGCTTTTGGTTGGTATTCTCATTCCATTAAAATTACTTCTGAAAATAATAAAAGCACTTCAATTGATTCAAATCATAACTTAACTACTGAGAATTTAAGTCCAAACAAGAGCAATCAATTAAATAACGATGTTATTGCAACACCATTCATTAACCACCAACGTGACATCAATAAAAAAATAGCAAAAGGCAAACCTTCTAAAAAAAAGATTCTTTCCTCAAAATTCATAGATAAAGCAAACCAATTATTTAAAAATATGAATCTTTTTGATGCCATAACGCTTTATAATTTCTCAGAAAACCCCTTATCTAAAACAGAAATAAAATGGTTTTTAAAAAAAACAATTCAACTCATAAATTCTCGACTCAAACAAAAAAAATATTCCAAAGCCATTGATGATATCGAAGAAGCTCGTAGAGTTTTTCCAAATGTTATCCAGCTTATTCATTTAAAAATTGAGGCATATCTATTAAAAAATGAACACGTAAATGCAATAGAATATATTGCTAGAGAAGTTTATTATGTGCAAGATGATGATTCACAAAAGGATTTGCTCAATCGTTCAAGAGAAATAAGAGAAAAACATATTGTACTCCTCTTAAAAAAAGGCTTAATTCAAAAGGCCAAAGAAGGTTATGAGGATGCCATAGCTGAAGATCCCGAAAATAACAAATATTATTTTGAATTAGCGTTACTTTGTATCAAAGATAGGCAACTGGAAAAAGCTGAAAGCAATCTTAGGTTTTTACTTGACGATGAAACTTATAGTCAAGACGCGTTAAAACTAATAAATCAAATCAACTTAATTTATGCAAAAAATCAGGAAAAATTACAGGAAAATCAAACGTTAAAAAATCAAAAAGTATCAGAAAATATTGTTATTCCACTTATCAAAAAAGGTAATAGTTTTTTTGTGAAAATTAAAATTAACAATGAAAAGGATGTTTTTCTATTACTTGATACAGGTGCCTCGATGACAACTTTGTCAAAAAAGGTTACTGATAACTTAGGGTATTCTGGTATCGACTACAGAAAAATTCGATGGTTTAAAACTGCCGGCGGAGATGTTAAGATGTCTATTTTAAAAGTGAGATCTTTAAGTATTCAAGGAATCCAATTAAAAGATTTTGTAGTCTCGGTAGACATTAACAATGCTCTCCAATTTGATGGTTTGCTTGGCATGAATTTTTTGCGTTTTTTTAAATTTACAATTGACCAAAAACTAAATCAATTGATTTTGAGTAATAAATAAAAAATCTTGGGTATTCATTACTAAAAAGTCATCTTTGAACAAAGCATATATGACATCATTCGCGTTGTGCCATTTAGAAATCTTTCACAATATTAAATCGACTATATGGTCGATAATTGGCATATTCATGAGAACATAAGAATTGCAATGAGAAGTTTTATTTCTATCATGTTCATACATAACTAAACATTATATTGGTTAATTACAAATGACACAATTTAGTAAAATATTTTCCCTAAGTCTGATGATCATTATTGGTTCACTCTCTTTAATAGCGGAAGATAAAAAACCTCAATACGGTCTACAGGTTGTAAAAAAGCTAAAACCAAAACTGAAAAAATATGCTACAGATTGCACCGTCGATATTATACAAGACATTGTTCCTACAGATTCAAATCGAAATGGAACAAGATTGAAAGATCAAAGAAACAATCCCGACTTTATTAGAAAAGATTCAAAAACATATCATGATCAAAGTTTTCTAAAAGCTCGTGGAGAAATAAAATCATTTTCCAATTCGTCTATGAGAAGCAATGAAGGCCATGGTCAATTACCTCAATTTATTAAAAAACAACCATCACTTGGAATTATGGGTGACAGAGAATTTGACAATCTACTTGATCAATTAAGACCTGAGCCGGAAAACATGAAACGGTTATTGCATTACAAAGAAAGAAAAAAAGTTACTAGTACCAAACGGGTACATGGACAAACTTTGGAAGGCAATCTAATTTCCATAAGAAGAGGCGAATACACAAAGGTTAAAAAAGATGGGACTTTTCAAAAACCAAGATCAATTAGAAAAAGTACAAAACGATTAGGACGAATGTTTGACAATTCAATTAAATTACCGAGACAACTTCCAAGATCTTCCGCGTCGTTTAATAGAAGTAATAAATTTAAATCACCGAATCATATTCTTCCCAAAACGACTAACTCCGTTAATCACTGTAAAATATCTTCTCATTGCAGTCACTGCAATTAAAATTTATCTTTAATCTAAATTAAACTATCATAAAAACCTTAATTAATTACGAAAAATTTTCAGGAAATAATCAATGACCAAAAAAATGAATGTGGGTGTCGTCGGAATTGGAATCATTGGGCTAAAACATGCTAACTCAATTTTCAAAGGTGAGGTATCTAACTGCCAATTAACAAGCGTATGTGTAAGAAGCCAGAAGTCTGCTGAAGCAGCTAAATCTGAGTTTGACGAGTCAGTTAAAATATTTTTGGACTATGACAAGTTCTTAGATCAACCAGACCTAAATGGTATTATTATCGCGACTCCACATTATTCTCATCCCAAAATGGGCATAAAAGCATTTAATAAAAACATTGCTGTCCTGATGGAAAAACCTACCGGCGTCCTTTCATCTGATGTAGAAGATCTTAATAAAGTTGCCGTGTCAAAAAATAGTATTTTCTCCGCTATGTTTAATATGAGAGCTATGCCAATATATATAAAAATAAAAGAGATAATTGAAAATGGCCAATTAGGAAAATTAACTAAAGTACATTGGGAAATATCAGACTCTTATCGGTCCCAAGCATATTATGATGCTGGATCATGGAGAGCCACATGGAGTGGTGAAGGTGGAGGCGTACTCATCAACCAAGGTGTTCATTATTTAGATTTATTTCAATGGTTTTTTGGATTGCCAAAAATGGTTCATGGTTTCTGTAAATTTGGTAAATATAGAAGCATAGAAGTTGAAGATGATGTGACTTCTTTTATGGAATATGATAATGGTTTGGTTGCCACACTAAACTTAACAACAGGCGAGCCAGGCGGAACAAATAGACTAGAAATAATAGGTAGCAAAGCTAGATTATTAATTGAAAAGTCTGAAATTTCATTGATGACTTATGGATCCCCTGAAGAAGAATTTAATAAAACAAATAAGAAAATATTTGCCCATCAAGAAATTACAACAGAGGTCATCGAAACAGAAAAAGGAGAAAAGTCACATGCCTTAATGATGGAAAATTGGGCAAATGCATTTTTAAATAACGAAACTCTAATAGTAGATGGTAAAGACGGAATCAATAGCTTAATGATTTCAAATGCCATATATCTATCAACATGGCTTAACAAAGGGATATCATTCCCTATTGATTCTGATGAATTTAAGCAACAGCTCCATTCAAAAATTTCAGAATCAGAAACACAAATGACAGAATAATCTAATGAAAAGTATTTTTATTATTGGCGATAGTATTTCAATTCAATATGGACCCTATTTAGAAAAAAATGTTACATCATTTTTAAAATACTCTCGTAAAGCAGGTGAAGAAGAAGCATTAAAAAATTTAGATATTCCAGCGGGTGCAAATGGAGGCAACTCTAATTTAGTATTTAACTATTTAAAACATAAAGTAAATAGTAATGAGTTGACCGCTGATTTTATATTATTCAATTGTGGGCTCCATGATATTAAGGTGGATAATCTCACTAAAGAATATCAAGTTTCATTACCAGACTATGCAAATAATTTAAATGCAATCTTAGAATTATTAAAAACAAAAACAATAAAACCAATATGGATACGTACGACACCGGTTGTTGATGGTCGACATTCAGCAGAAGGCACAACCTTCGATAGAACCGAAAAAGATTGCCATGAATATAATAAAAGAGCTGACTCAATAATGAATGAAAACAACATCCCTATAATTGACCTATTTACTTTTACAAAAAGATTTGGCGATGAAGCTTATTGCGACCATGTTCACTTTCATGAATCTGTACGTGAAAAACAAGCGGGGTTCATTTCTGATTGGTTAAAAGAATTTCTGAAAATTAATTAAATTGAAGAAACCGCTTTCCAAATTGGTTGGCGGTTTGCCTCAATTATACATTCGCTATTCAACAGCAATGGAGATCTTATTTACAATACGCTTCTTTTTTAATAATGTTAAGTATAGAACACCATCAACATATTTTCCTGAAATATCATCTTCATTGATATCTGCACCTACTTTAAAAATCCGCTGATATTTACCTTCGATATATTCCAGTTTGACATTTCTACTTCCCTCTGGTTTTTGGAAATAAGTATTGCCAATTAATTTCAACTGACCTTTTTCTAAAACTACTTCTAAGACATCTTGTATATTTTTAGAATCAAGTCCGGGCATATCCGCGATAAATTCATACGTATTTTCTGTTTCAAAAATATCGACAGAAGGCATGAATATTGGCTTGGTTTCTTTTGACATTTTATATCCTCCTTTAATTAATTTATTTTAACTTCAATTGATTTTGGTTTGCTATCCTCTTTTCTTTTCAAAATAATTGTTAAAACTCCATTTTTTAAAACAGCTTCAACACCACCGTCTTCAATTAAGTAGGGCAATGAAATAGTTCGTTCATAACTACCTGTGTATCTTTCCTGTAGTAAAGATTTACCTTCAATTTCAGGAATCTTTCTTTCTCCTTTGATGGATAGATTCTTCTGATCAACTGTAATGGATAAATCCTCTTTTTGCACTCCAGGCAATTCTGCCGTAACTATTACTTGATCTTCTTCCCATTCAATATTACAAAGAGGCACCGAAGACA
The DNA here is from genome assembly GCA_002746535.1 of Planctomycetota bacterium. GTDB lineage: Bacteria > Planctomycetota. The sequence goes on along the minus strand of NVWA01000009.1, from coordinate 119,793 downwards.
ACTCACTCTCTTTATCGAACGAAAACAAATTTTCAAAAATATCTGAAAATGTTGATGGGACAACCCCTTGTTTAAAAAAGGGGGATTGGTTTAAAAGATAATTGCTCATGATAATCTCCTTTTATTGTAAATGATTTAGTTGTTTAGAATAAAGCATTCATCATGCCAGAAATTAAAATAGTCATAATATATTGATATGTAGATACTTAAATAAATATGAGCTAAGGCTTTTTTGTCATTATGATAAACATAGTGTCGATATATCATTATTGTTATAATGACAAAATAACGCATAAATCACAATTAAGAAAAACCACTAATAAAAAGAAATCTCAAAAAGGCATAGAATGATCGAACATAGAAAACTCCTACTAATTTTTATCCAAGACCTAACTTAACCACACGAATTGCTCAAAATTCAGGACATGTCCTTTTCGAGACAATTCATTCTTTGATCGGATCCCATCAATTTAAACATTAGGTTATCCAAGTCAAATAGACCTTTAAAGCTTGTCACAGCTAACCATACATTATTTTATAAACGAGTTCTCTAAAAAAAACTCCTGCACCCTAAACACCCACATCATACTTAGTAAGGGATTACATTAGCAAGAAGACTCGTTAGAAGGTATTATAAACACTTTACAGATACTCCAATGAAAGGCATTGATATTTTATTGGACCATTTTTCTTTATTATTTCCTGAAAAAAAATACAAATAAAATTTTCAAAACACAAATTTGTAGCTCAGCCCCCACTTGAAAAAGAGCTATTTATCTTACTTTTATTTATTATGATTTCTGAAATTACCCATTTGTAAAATTGTATGCCATCCCATGACTGAAGAAGACGCAAATCACGATATTCAATGGATGCTCGAGGTAAAAGCCGGGAATAAAGAGTCTTTTCGCAAAATAGTTGAGAAATATCAACAATCTTTACTGAACTTTTTCCACTTCATGCACGCTAATAGTCAAGAGGCAGAAGATTTGACCCAAGACACCTTTTTAAAGGTGTATTTGTATAGGGAGAAGTATTCGCCAAAGGCAAAATTTAACACTTTTTTATTCAGGATAGCTAGAAATACAGGGATCGACTATATTAGGAAAAAGAAGGCTGTTCCCACAGATTTTGAGGATGACCTACTTGAAGACAATAAAGAAACCCATGATTTTGAAGAAGAAAACGAAAAGAAGAGGGAACTAAAAAAAGTTGTCAGTGAATTGCCAGAGAAATTAAAGAACGTAGTTGTGATGAGTTATTATCAAGAAAGAAAATATCAAGAAATCGCTGACATACTAGAAATCCCTTTGGGCACTGTTAAATCAAGAATGAATTATGCTATGAAATTAATTAAAGAAAAAATAGATAGAAAGAAATCCGATGAGTGATGAATCGTTAAAACCAGAAGAATTATTAGCCGCACATATACATAATGAGACATCGCTTGATGAAGAAACCCTTTTGAAAAAGGCACTCGGGGACAACCCCTCTTTATCAACTGAGCTAGAAGAATTTAAACAAATTGATGCCAAGCTGTCTTCTTTAGAATTACCCCAGGCAGGCGATCTTTTAACTGAAAAAATTATGAAATCCTTACCAGCCACTCAATCGTCTGCTGCTTTTTGGTGGGTGGTTGCTGCTTCTCTTTTCTTGGCATCGATTTCTTTTTTCATGTCAATAAGCAAAAACGTGACGCTTGAGGTTACGGATCTATCTAAAACTCAACCAATAATATCAAAAAGTTCATCGCCAAATAATAAAGACCTAGATAACAACCCTACCAATAAAGCTATTGCTTGGCTAAACAAAGCTCAATCAGAATCTGGATCTTGGTCAGCAGAAGATTGGGGAACAGACGTAAAGTATACAATTGGTTTAACAGGATTAGCATTGCTAGCATACACCTCCATCGAAGACAAAGATGCCAGCCAATTTAAATCCATTTCAAAAGCTGTCCAATATTTAAAAAACCAACAGAAAGAAGACGGACATTTTGGAGATAAAAACTTTAACCAACTATACAATCAAGGCATAGCAACCGTAGCATTAATAAAAGCGCAAGAAAAGTATCCTAATTTAAACTTGCAAAATTTAATTAAGAAATCATTAGCTTTTATAACCAAGAGTCAAATGCCAAAAGGGGGCTGGGGATATTTTGAAAAAGATACTCAGGCAAATACATCTATCTCTGTCTGGCAAATTCACAGCTTAATCTTAGCCAAACAAACTAAAATAGCTGACTATTCTGCTGAGATTAAAAAAGGACTCTTTTGGTTCAAAGACGTAATGGATAATGATGGACAGTTCGGCTATCGCAGACCGAATGACTTTCCATTTGGAAGAACTGCCTTAAATTTTATGGGAAGTATTTTTTGGCTCTATGACGATGACGTTCCATTCAATAAAGCTGAAAGTAAAATTAAATTTAGAGAAAGCCTCGAACAGATAGCCGTCTCACCAAAAAAATATATGAATTACTATCAATTTTATTTTCTAACAACTGCTTTAAAAGAATTAAAAAGGAAAAAGCATTTTCAATTAGCCAGAATGGTCCAAAATATCTTACTTAAAAAACAAATTAAGTCTGGACCAATGGAAGGAAGCTGGGAACCAAATGATACATGGGGTCAAACCGGCGGTAGAATATACTCTACGGCCATGGCTACTATTTCCTTAGCTAGTTTAAATTAATTTATTATTAATTGCGGGCGCGGGAATTGAAGTTGTAATATGTTTTGCCAAATACTTTTCAGCCTCAACCCAATTTTTTTTAAGAATATTTTTTAATATTTTCTGATGCAGCAAACAAGCCTGCTTACTCAATTCAATATTATTTTCATCAGCTAAAAACAGTTTAAAATACTCTTGGCTTCGATTAAAGAAATCTTTTAAATACCGATTCTTAGACATATCAATAATATAGTTATGAAATTTATTATTTAAATGCACCGTTCCATTTTTTTCTATAAAGTTACCTTCTAAAAATTCTTGAATTAATTTTAAATCCAAATTATCTTTTGCTAACTTCAAAGCGTGCACTTCCAAAACCACACGCATTTGATTGAATTGATCAAAATCTTCTTGTCGAAATGGTCTTAATAACCAGCCAATTCGTTCTTTATGCTCAATCAAACCTGTACCCGAAATTTTCTGTAAAATAATACGTACTGGCGTCCGGCTAATCCCATGTTTTTCAGAAAGAACTTCTTCTCGCACAAAATAGTTATCATCATTTATTTCAAAAGATAATTTTATAAGATCATCAAGAATAATTTTATAATGGTTGGCAGGGAGATTTATTTTTTGTGCTTTTTTTGAAGCACCTATCATATCAGGATTCACCGACAATCGACCTGTAGTACTTTTAATCAATATCTCTTCGTCAATAAGAACATCTAATGCAATTCTGACAGGCCTAGTACTAACTTCATATTCTTCAGCCAACACCACTATTGTAATTTTACTAGGGACACTATTGCCGCTCAAAACCCTTTGCTTAATATCTTCAGCAATATATTTGCTTAAGTTCAATGATCACTTTCTAAAAAAATAATTATCTATTTATTTTAAACTATTATTAACTATTTCCATAACGTCAGCAGATACATTTTCAGAATTCTGAATTTTTTCTAACTCCGCTTTCATTAAATCAGCACGGTCTTTTTTAAACTTCTTAAACCCAATTAAACCTGACACCATTCTCGCAGAAACCTGAGGGTTTAATTGATCAAGCTTTAATATCGTTTCACTTAAAAATTGGTAACCACTTCCGTCTATTGCATGAAATTCTATGTAACTACCGGCAAAAAATGAACCTAGCAATGATCGCACTTTATTAGGGTTTTTAATTTCAAATGATTCGTGGCTCATTAAATTTTTAACATTATTAATATTACCTTTAATTTTAGATCCGCCCTGCAATGCCAACCATTTATTTAACACAAGCACATCATTCTTCCATTTATTATAAAACCCTTCAATGGCTAACGATCGTTCATTACAATCATGATCAACGATAAGGCCAATTGCAGCCAATTCATCGGTCATATTTGAACTGGAATTATACTGCTTAAAACACAACTCTATTTCTGGAGAAGAACCACTCATAAGCCAAGATAAGGCACCGTTTTTTAATGATCTTTGACCTATCGCCTGATTATTTAATTCATAAACATCAGACCCCTTACAGCTATGATACAGTTCTAAAAATTTAGACTTTGAAGCATTTGCAACTTGTTTAATTAAAAATTCCCTAGAACTATATGCTGCATCTACATCAATCTCAGGCATTAACTCTCCAATATATCTCATCGAGGGAATCATTAACGCATTCGCTTTAATATCATCTTCCATTGAATCATTCGTTATAATTTTATCAATTGCTTTTAAATAATTTTCATTGATTTCCAATTCGTTATTATTTTGATAGTGATCAATATTCTTTAAAATAATTCTTAAGGCAAAATTTTGAGACGCTTCCCATTGATTAAATTCATCGTTATCATTGGACATTAAAAAAGCCAACTCTTCATCCGAATACTCATACACTAATTTTATAGGAGACGAAAATTCTCTAAACAAGGAAGGGGTTGGTTCCTTCTCAATATTGGTAAACTCAAGGGTTTGCTCTTGCTCCATTAAATTATAAATAATTGACGTTCCATCTGAAACGTAATTGCCTCCAGATGGTTTCAATTCTAAATCGTTCCCAACTTCATCCAGCAAGCCAAGCTTTACAGGTATATGAAAAGGATTCTTTTGATCTTGACCTGGGGTTGCTGGACAAGATTGCTTAAAATGCAATTTATATATTTTACCAGATGAGTCATATTCACTTTTAACTTCAACAACTGGTGTTCCTGCTTGGCAATACCAGTTTTTAAATAATGTGAGATCAACCCCAGAGGCATCTTGCATACATTGAGCAAAATCATCTATTGTTACAGCTTGACCATCATGTCTCTCAAAATATAAATCCGTTGCTTTTCTGAAGACTGTCTTTCCTAGTAATGTATAAATCATACGAATAACTTCAGAGCCTTTATTATAAATAGTACTTGTATAAAAATTATTTATCTCAGCATAGGAATCTGGTCGCACCGAATGTGCCATAGGACCACTATCTTCAGGAAATTGTGCATTACGCAATATATTCACATTTTGAATTCTAGTTGATGACCTTGATTGCCTATCTGAGGTAAATTCTTGGTCCCTAAAGACTGTTAAGCCTTCTTTAAGACTAAGTTGAAACCAATCTCGACAAGTAATTCTGTTACCCGTCCAATTATGAAAATATTCATGTCCAATAACCGCTTCAATTTGAATAAAATCTAAATCAGTCGCTGTTTCAGGTTTAGCGAGAACATATTTAGAATTAAAAACATTAAGTCCCTTATTTTCCATGGCTCCCATATTAAAATCATTAACGGCCACAACATTATAAATATCTAGGTCATACTCTCTGCCGAATCTATCTTCATCCCATTTCATTGAATGAATTAAAGAATCTAAGGCATGTTGACATTGATCTATATTTTCTTTTTCAACATAAATTCGACATTGTACTTTGCGCCCAGAAATAGTTTTATAAAAGCTCTCTATAAAAGATAATTCTCCGGCTACCAAAGCAAATAAATAACTTGGTTTTTTAAATGGGTCAAACCATTTAACAAAATGTTTACCATCGGGAAGATCACCACTTTCAACTGGATTTCCATTGGATAGCAAAACAGGATATTTTGTTTTATCTGCAATTACTTTACTTGTAAAAATTGCCATCACATCTGGACGATCTAAATAATACGTAATTCTCCTAAAACCTTCCGCTTCACATTGAGTGCAAAAGTTCCCACTAGATTTATATAATCCTTCAAGTTTGGTATTTTCTTGAGGTTTAATGACAGTCACAATTTTTAATTCACAGTTGTTTTTTGCATTCAAGACAGTAAGTGTTTTATCATCCAGCTTATAATCTGATTCATTCAAAACGTCGCCATTTAATTCGATACTTTTTATAGTCAAGTCTTCACCCATCAAGACTAACGGATTTGAATGATTCAAAGAATCATTTTTCTCAACTTTTAAGACTGAAGAAACAACCGTTTCTTCTTCACCTAACTCAAATGTTAAATCTATATTTTTAATCCAATAATCTGGTTGCTTATAATCTTTTAAATAAATTACGTTTGGTTCATCCGACATTAATTAACCCCTTTAAATTCAATACAATAATTGTTTTAGTTTATTTATAGCACATTCTGCATCTTTCACTTCCAAGATTACACTTGCCCACAATTCTTCTTTTAAAAAATGTTCGCCTACTACTTTACTTTTGATCCATTCAAGAATACCAGAAAAAAAGCCATCTACATTAACCAATATAAGAGGTGGTTCTTTATTACCCTTGTGTATAGCAGCCAACAAGTCATCTATATAATGAAAAAGTTCGCTCAAAGTACCTACACCCCCTGGCATGACGACAACGGCATCCGCCACATCGATGAGACCCTGTTTTCGTTCATGAAAGGTATCAAATGTAACACAACTAGTTAAGCCTTCAGCTTGAAATTCTTTGTAAACCTCAATGATGATTCCATGTACTTCACCGTTATTTTGCAAAGCTCCTCTTGTAGCAGAACCCATAATTCCAAGATTACCGCCACCGTTATATTGACACCATCCTTGATCAGCGATCAGCTGACCCATTATGAATGCTTCTTTTTTATAATTTTCTGGAATACGATCTGATGAAGCACCAAAAATAGAAATACGCTTCATAGGGACTTTCTGAATTAACGTTCTTGAATATCACCAATAATATTTCGAACTAGCTCACCAGTAAAGCTGTAATCTAAGAACCTAACCAAGTTTACTTGTTTATCCATAGCTTTAATTAGAACACTTTTAACTTTTTTAACTGCCTTACCATCAGCTATCAATCGAACTTGCCTCTCATCACTTTGTAGCACTTCCACTTGAATCAAGGAATTCATAGGTAATACAATTGGAAATGTTAGCGACTTAAAATGGATTGGTTTATGAGGACAAATTGGAGTTAACACAAAGGCTTCCAGCTGACTATGTAATACAGGACCACCTGCGGCAAGTGAATATGCAGTAGAACCTATGGGAGTAGATACAATTAATCCGTCACCAGAATATCGACTTATGCGATGGCCATCTAAAAAAATATCTAATCTAATAGTTGTTGAGCTTGATCTTTCCAATACAAATTCATTAAGAGCAATAACTCGTTTTCTCTTTTCTGAAAAATCTTCGTATTCACATACGATTGATTTACAGGGTCTAATTTTAAAAAGTTTTTTCTGGATTGCTTTAATGAGTATTGGCACCGGCATCCTAGGGTTCATTAAAGCACCTACAGTACCATAATTCAGACCTAAAATAGGAATAGAAGTAAAATGCAATTGTTTTATCAAATCAAGCATAAAACCATCACCACCTAAAACAATAATTAAATCAAAATCATGATCTGAAAAATTTGCTAGCTTAAAACAAGCAATGCCCACTTTTCTCAAAGCTTTCATCAACTCGCCTCTATAAGCAACTACTTCTTTTTTAGTTGGGTCAGCATAGATCGCAATTCTTTGGGTATCAAAAGGAAACTCTTGACTCATAAAAAAACTTTCTGATTAAGCGGAGACGGTGTCAAGCGACATTGTCAATACTTTAGAAACACCTTTCTCTTCCATAGTAACGCCATATATTTCATCGGACATGGTCATAGTTCTACGGTTGTGAGAAATGATAATAAATTGAGTGAACGAAAGGAACTCTTGCAAGACGGCCATAAACCTATCAACATTAGCTTCATCTAATGCCGCATCAATCTCATCAAGAATACAGAATGGACTTGGCTTTGTTTTGAAGACAGCAAATAATAACGATATGGTTGTCATAACTTTTTCACCACCTGAAAGCAGTGAGATACTACGATTTTCTTTACCTGGTGGTTTTGCAAAAATTTCAATTCCTGCTTCTAAGACATCTACACCTTCTTGCAAGACAATATCTGCCCTACCACCACCAAATAATCTTCTAAACATTTCCTGGAATGATGAACGGATTTCTTCAAAAGTTTTTACAAACAATTCTCTAGAGACAACATTGATCTCATCAATAACATCAGTTAATGAGTTTTTCCCGTAAACCAAATCGTTTCGTTGATTACTTAAAAAATCAAATCTTTCTTCTAATGCGACTTGCTCTTGAATTGCATCAATATTAACGGGGCCAATATTTTTAATTTTTCTTTCATTCGAAATAATAATTTCTTCGAGATTTTCATATTCAGATGATTTAATTTCAGCCATCTCTTCTTCAGAGGCTTCTTTAATAAACTCATCTACGTTAATTCTATAATCTTCCCAAATTCTATCCTTAACAGCAGTAGACTTAACTTCCGATTCATATAATTTCATTTTATGATTATTTAATTCATCGCTAGATTTTCGTTCATCTTTTCTTAGACCATCTGAACTTCCAAGAACGTTGGCTAATAAATTTCTAAATTCTTCTCGTTGAATAAAAAGGTCTTTGATTTCACCTTCTTGCTGAAGGTTTTCTTTTAGTCTCTTTTCTAAATCACCTTCTATTTTTAAAACTTTAATTTCAAGATCCTTTAAACGTTTAGTATTCACTTCAATTCTAAAGTCATCCTTATTAATTCTATCGCGTTGTTCGCTAATATGTTTTTCATAAAGGGCTTTTTCATTTTCCGCTCTACTTTTTTTCTCTTTTAAACCAGACAAATCAAGTTTTGCATTTGTGACGTCATTATTATATTTTGCTAAATCCACCTCTTTAGTGCGCAAAGCGGTTTCTTGTTCTGAAATATCTTCTTCAATATTGGTATCAAACTTTTCTAAATCTTTCAGGGAATTATCTATTTCAATAATTCTTTTTGAGGAAACTTCAACGCTTGAAGCATATTCAGCTACTCGAGAAATATTTTGAGTTTGGTTTTGTACAACGCCATCTTTCTCTCTTTCAATTTCCTGCTTTTCAGAATTTAATCTAGATAATTGAATATTCAAATCATGTAATTCACTAGTTGTACTATCAACCAACTGAAAGGATGTTTTTCGACTTTCTTTTTGAGTATCAAGGTCATCTAATTGGTCTTTTAATGACTTTTTAATATCAATCAAATCTTTTTTAATGTCAATGATTTCATTTTTTCTAGTAATGATTCCGCCAGCATCTCTTTTCGTACCACCACTTATTGCACCGTCGGCAGAAAATACTTCACCATCCAATGTAACCAAAACAGATCGAATATTAGAACCTTTAGTAATAGCAATGGCATTATCAATATTGTCTACAATAAAGACTTGACCTAGCAATCGACTCATCACATTTTTATATTCTTTATCAAAAGAAATAAGATCTAAAGCTATACCTAAAACCCCTTCTTTTTTTAATATTTCTTTATCAGGTTCAGATCGAGATTTAACACTGTCAAGAGGAATAAAAGTACAACGACCTTTTCTGTTTTCTTTTAAAAATTCAATCGCTTTCTTAGCATCTTCTGCAGTGTCAGTGACAATCTCTTGAGCACGAAACCCCATGAAAGTCTCAATCGCCAATGCATATTTCGATTCGACTGTAAACAAATCAGCTATAATTCCACGAAGAGATCCAATATTGTTATTTTCTTTTAAAGCCTTTAAAACAGATTTTACACCGCCAGTAAGACCTTCATTACGATCTTCTAAATCCTGCAAAAGCTGCAATCGATTTTCTTTAACTGCATTTTTCTGTGACAACTCATTAATTTCTTTTTCTATACCGTATATTTTATTTTCAACATCTATTAGTGACTTTTTATTTTGATCTAATGATGCTGAAACGCTACCTTTGCTTGAGGTAACTTTTTCCAATTGCTGGGTGTTTGAGGAATACCTAAGTTCTATGTCTTTTAAAACAACATCAATTTTTAAATTGGCTTCTTCTATTTCCGTTTTACGACTCGAAATCATTTGGTTCTCTGCTTTTAATCTAGAGATTTCACTTTCAAGCTGGATCTTCTCGTTCATTCTGCGTAAAATATCTTGTTTCTTAGAATCAACACTTTCGATCAAAGTTTTAATTTCTTCTTGAAGTCGATTTCGTTGCTCTTCAATTTGAATGGTTTCTACACTTTTACTTTCAATTTTAATTTCAAGGTCATGGGATAATTTTTCACACTCACCTATAATTTCTGCTTCGTTTTTTATTTTTTCTTTACTGCCATCAACTTCTTTTTGAAGTAGATCTGTTTCTGCTCCGAGCTCTTGGATGTTTCGTTTAGACCAGGATTGATTTGTTTCTAATTCTGCAACAGAAGCTTTAAAAGTAGCTCGTTCACCTTCGGCACTTTGAATTTTAATTTCTACGTCATTTCTATTTTTTTCAATACGACTTGAATCTGCATCTATCTTGGATAATTTACCCATAACTTCAGCTAAATTATTTTCACATTTTTGAATATCCGCTTGAATGACAGAAGTAATTTTATTTAAATCACTGATGTACAAAACAGAATGTGATACGCGAAATTTCTTAAGTTCATCTACCAATGCTTGATATCTTTTTGCTTTTTGGGCTTGTAAAGTAACACTTTTAAGTCTACTTTCTACCTCATCAATAATATCGTTGATCCTTAATAAGTTCTGTTCAACTCGATCTAATTTTCTTGTCGCTTCATCTTTTTTAGATTTATAACGACTGATACCAGCAGCTTCCTCAAACAGTTTTCTTCTATCTTTTGAACTTGAATTAATGAAGACTTCAATTTGACCTTGCTCCATAACGGAATAAGATTTTGTACCAACACCCGTATCCATAAAAAGCTCTTTAATGTCTTTCAATCTCACAGGCTGTTGATTAATAAAATACTCACCTTCACCTGTTCGGTGAACACGTCTGGTGACTTGTACTTCATCCATATCAATATTTAAAAGGCGATCTTCGTTATCCAACGTCATTGTGGCTTCAGCATAACCATGAGCTTTTCGGGTTGTAGTGCCATTAAAGATGACATCTGTCATTTCTTTACCACGTAAAGATTTGACACTTTGTTCACCTAAAATCCACTTTGTAACATCGACAATATTACTTTTTCCACAGCCATTTGGACCCACAATACAAGTGATTCCGTCATGAAAAGTTAATCTCGTTTTATCAGCAAATGATTTAAAGCCGCGAATATCTATCTTTTTTAATTTCAAGGGTTTACAACAATAAAAAGGATTGAATTTGATAACTAATTTGAGGCAAAATTGTAAATGGCAGACCCTAAAGGTCAAGATAAATTAATTACTATATCTTGTATAATATTAAATTAACTCATACAAAATTAAGTGATAATTAATACTTTTTAAATTAGAAATATAGAGAGAATATTTGAGGGAAGGGAAGGTTGGGAGATTTATAAACGTCTATTAGAATCAACTCTAATTTTTTTACGCTTATTCTTCAACTCTTCGTCGTGTTTTTTCCATGTTAGAAAAAGACCTGTAATTCCTAACAAAATACCACTGAAAATACCAAATAATGCAAATTCTTCAGTCATCAATTTTCCTTTTGGGTTAAATTACAATACTAATAAAGCCATTAGTAAGCATACAGCTAAATTGGGCTAAAAACAAGCCGGAATGCAAGATTAGTCAGTTATTTCATCTAATTTACAGTTTGAGCATCACATTAGTCAATTTTAGGTGGTTTTAGCTGTTTTACACCTTCTTGTATAACATTATGCAAATTACTTAACGCTACCTCAACCAATAAATTAACTAAAAATCTTATCAAATTAAAAAGTAAATAAGGGCATTTAAGGCATAAATCTAGCTTTGAAATATTTAAATACATAAGACTTTTACTATTTGAGCTCAGACTTCACTTTAATTACCCTTTTCAATCTTGAGCTTTAAAATTTCATGAATAAAATGCCACCTCAATTTAACCAGCCAAGGAGAGAAAAATGGTAACGAAGAAAAGCATAACAGTTTTATTAGCAGCACTTCTTTTGACTACTTCATTAATGTCGAATGAATTAATTGGAAAAAAATATACATTAGCGCAAGAATATGTAAATCAAAAATATTTTGCTGATGCTCTATTAACCTATCAAGAAATTATCGGACACGATACTAAAGAATCAGGAAAGGCTTATTTTAAAATCGGCGACATGTATATCGTCAAAGGTGAACCTCGTAAAGCGTTAGTAAATTACATGAGAGTCTATCATGTATACGACGATACTCTAAAGCTTGAAGCTTTATCAAAGATGGGCGATATCTATAGCAATAATTTAAAAGATTTCAAAAGAGCTGCTGAATGTTACAGCCAAGTATTGAAGATGGATCCACAAAATAAAAATGCGCCAGATAATCTTTATAAACTAGGGAACCTTCACTACAATAAGTTAAAGGATAAAAAGAAAGCACTTGAATGTTACCTAGCAGTACAATCCAAATATCCAAAAACTCAACCTGCACATGATTCTCTTGTAGCAGCTGCGGATATTTATCTACTGACAAATAAAGATTTCAAAGAAGCCATTAAAAAATATAGAATCATTGATAATGACTTTCCAAAAAGTAGTGTCTCGGCACTTTATCTTGCCGGAGTAATTTATGAAAAAAATCTAAAAGATAAAGAGGAAGCAATAAAAGCGTACGAAGCTTTTTATAAAAAATACCCAAAGTCAAAAGATGCTTCTAAAGCACTTGCTAGATTAAGTAAGTTAAGAAAATAAGACTCATTTTTTATTTATATATAACAGAGCTATACGCATAGTAGCTCTGTTATTTATTTCTTTACGGTATCGTCCATCTTTTTAATTTTTGCTTTGATCATCTTCTGCTCAACTATAGACCAAGTACCACTAACAATAAAATACAGCACTAATGCCGAAGGCATTTGATAGAAAAACATCAACATCATAACAGGGAAAATATAACGCATTATTTTTTGTTGTTGAGCTTGCATTGGATCTTGTGGTGCTGGCATGGATGCCATATGGAAATAATTAATAACGGAATATAACAGTGGCAATAAATTAAAATAAGTTCCAATAATAAATATATTATAGCCATGTTCAAACAAATGATCAGCAACCGCCAAATCGTTTATCCATAAAAACTGCTTGAACCTAACCTCAAAAGTCAACATCAAGGTCCAGTATAATCCAAGAAATATGGGCATTTGTAAAAACATTGGCAGGCAAGAAGAGAAAGGGTTCACACCTTCTACTTTGTATAACTTCATTGTTTCTTCTTGAATTTTTCTGTTATCACCCTTAAATTTTTCTCTTATATCTTTTAATTTTGGAGTAACTTTTTGTAATTTAGCCTGAGACATTGAGGACTTACGAGTTATAGGAAACATCCCCATTCTAACCATGAGGGTAAGCAAAATGATACCTAACCAATATTGTTTTTCGCCAACGACCTTAATAATAAAATTTAACAAGCCATCAAAGAGCTTTAAAAATCTAGGAAATAGAAACCCATAATCAATGACATCCACAAACATATCTTTTTCATAAGCAGGTAAATTGATGACCCCGTTCTTAGTAGGCCCCGCAAATACTTTAAAATTTTCTTCAAAAGATTGGCCAGGAGCTAATTTATTGCCCGAGGCTTGCCACTCAATCAATGGCACAACGTTAAGCGCTGGGTCTTTTTTTGTTGGGTTTACATTTGAGCCATTTAATGTCCAGTCATCTTTAGTTGGCTTATAAATTATAGCAAAATAACGGTTTTTAAGCGCTCCCCAAACAACTTTTGAGCCATCTCGTTTGCCATCTTTAGTTTTTCTTAATTTCCCCATAACAAATGGAGTTGCTGTTAAATCATGTATACTTTCTCGAGCGCCATAAGTTCCACTAATCCAATTAAAGTCTCCGGCAGAAATTAACTCACCGCCATCATTAATTAATGTCGCAACTTGATCACTCATAATGCTATTTCGATCATTTAAGTCGAAATCCATGTTAACAACGGCTGTGAACCTTAAGTCATTCTTTATTTCTTTTTCTCGATGATTGATAACTTTAATTTTGAATTGAAAATCAAATGATTCTTTTTTTAACTCAATAGTTTTAATTATTTCAATTCCATTTCTAATACAATTCATAGTCAAAACAGGCCCTTTTCCTGTTTCATCTAATTTCATGTTAAAAGAGGCATTATTAAAGACATCATCAAAGCCATGCACACTTAACATTTTATTCCATTTTGCTTTCTTGCGCTTTATTAAAATATAATCTGGGGAATCTTTTTTGTAGGTAGCTTTATAATTATGAAGATTTAGTTTTAAAAGAGTTCCTCCTTCATTAGAAAAAATGAATTTAAACTCCTTAGTTTCAACGATAACTTCTTTTGGCTTTTCCGATGGAGTATCAGCAACAGAATATTTTTTATTTACTACCGGCTCCTTGGTATTTTTATCTGTTTCATCAGATGACTTGATGTCTTCTTTATTTTCTTGTTTATCGTTCTCTGACGTTTTAACAGAGGAATTCTTTTTGTCTGATTTATCACCTGTAACAGTATCAACCTCAATAGGTTTATTTTTTTCGGCTTCTTTTTTAGTTCTTTCAGCATTATTAAAAACTAATACCAAACAAAATGCACAAATTACCGCAAACACAACGTGACGTAATTTTTCGTTTTCCATAACTTCCTTAAATGATATTTCTTTTATTTTTCCTTTTCAACAGGATCAAATCCACCTGCTGAAAAAGGATTACACCTTAAAATTCTATAAATCGTAACTAACAGTCCTAAAATTATTCCTTTTTTTTGCAATGCCTCTATCGCATAATGCGAACAAGTTGGATAATAGCGACAGCTTGGAGGCAAAATAGGTGATATGACTTTTTGATAAAGCTTAATACTAGGAATCAATATCCAATGAACCATTATATTTTTTAACCAAATTTCTAAACGCCTCATCACAACTATTTAGAGACCATTCTTTGACAGTAAAGCGTGGAATAATAACCACATCCAGTGTATTTTTCAAATCTTTTCGCCTAAGTCTGAAAACCTCACGAAACAATCTTTTAATATAATTGCGATGAGGTGCGTTGCCATGTCTTTTACTAACTATTAATCCAAGCTGATGACATTCACCCTTATTTTCCAGTAAACCTAGCTTTATTAATTTGTTAGAAAAAAATATTCCGTTCTTAAAAACGGTTTGGAAGTCTTCGTATTTTTTTAAACGGCACTTTTTAGAGAAAGTGCCGGGTTTTCTATCTGACACTCTTTTATTTTAGCTCACTTATAATTCTTTGAACTTTAAGTATCTCAATAACCATTTCAATTTTTTGGTTTGATTTGCCAATAGCAGCCGAGCCTTCATCGCGAAGTTTTTGATCATTATCCTTAGCAATTGATTTTCTTAATGCAGCAAATGCTTCAGGATCATTTGGATCAATCTCACCTATAGCAAACAAAGATGCTTGACGAATTGGATGTGCATTTCCAGCTTTTAAATAAGTCTTCACAATTGAAGATAAAACAGGTTTTGCTTTAAATTCGGCCATTGCATTTATTACAGGCAACCGAATAGCATCAATTCTTTCAGGAGGTGATAAAACTTTGTTAACAGCATTAAAACAAGAATCTAATTTAAAAATTGTATTTTCACGTTTCACTGTTGCCAATGCAACAGCAGCTTTAATAGCTACGAGCTCTTTTTCTTTTTTCATCGATAGCGGAGCTTCAGCCTTTTGCATAATACTTCTGATTTGGGCCAAAATAGCATCTTGTCCATCTTCTACAGCAATAACTTGATCAGTGATATGTGCATATTTTTCTCTCATGCGAACTCTAGTAATTTTATCACTAATGATTGCTACAGGAGTTCTCTTAGTTCTAAAATCCGTTTGCAATTCCGCATAAACTCTTTCAGCATTTTTTCCTTTTAAATCACCAGCAATTAAAACAACATCTTTTGATGGGAAGCTTCTAGAAAAATAAATTCCATCAGTTCCATTTTCAGAAGACACTGTCAAGAAACCACACTTCCTTAACAATAAAGTTAATTTAAGATTTCTTTGATTATTTGAATCAATAATCATTACGCTAATTTGATCTTTTTCACCTAGCGCTGCCGCTAATTTTTCAATGACTTTTTCGGCACCAGGAAAAGTTGTTTTTGGATTTAAATAAGCAATTGTCATGGCTGCTTCGTATTGAACTCTTACATCTCGATAATCTAATGCTTTTACTAATGGAGTAGCAATCCCTGACATAATATTTATAATTCTGTAATGCGAAGGATCAATCTCTTCTTCAACAACTTCTTTATCGTCTTTATCAACTACCTTTTTATCTTTTGACTTATCATCTTTAGAATCTTTGGCAACTTCCTTTTTATCATCAATCTTTTTTTCTTCTTTCTTTTCTTCCGGCTTTTTTTCTTCTTCTTTTTTATCTTTGTCTTCTACTTTCTTAGCCGCTTCTTCACCTTCTTTTTTATCAGCATCCATTTTCTTTTCTTTTGGATCTGCTTTAGCTTTATCACCTTTTTTATCTTTTTTAGCCTGCTTTTTTTCTTTAGCCTTTTCCTTGGCTGCGGCTTCTTCTTTTTTCTTTTTCTTGGTTGCTTTTACTGCTTCTATTTCTGCGATTTCTTCTTTTGATTTTTTAACTTTTTTTGTGGACAATAATTTTGAAAATTCAGAGCCATCTGTAACATATTTTAATTGCTCTATGATACTAACGGCAACGTCACTTAAATTGTTTTTCAAAGCAAGCTCTATGGCTTTATAGATGTATTCTTTGCCAGCTGACTGAGCAATAACCTTTACAGAAACCAATCGAGCTTTACGAACCTCTAAATCTTTTTTATTCTTTTCAGTCAAAATTTGACGATCAATCAATCTATCAATGTCCTTCAAGCTGTTCTCAACTTGGTTGTATTGAGCATGATAAATACAAATTAATAGTGGAGCGGCTTCTTCATAAGATAAATTTAAAGCCAAAGCATCATAAATTGCCTCTTCAGAAATGTATAAATGCCAAGCAAAGATTGAAACCTCAGGTACATCAAATTTTGGACTTTTTTGTAGCATAATATTTAGCTTTACTAATTTATCACCTGGCTTATATCGATACATAACCCCTTCAGCAATAATAGCTTCATCAACTACGGAATCACTATTCACCAAATATCTTAATGCTTTATCATAATATAATTCGCTAGCTGGTTTTACTTCTTCTTCTGCGATTTCTTCAATGGCATATTTAACATAACTTTTTACCGTTTTATTATGGCGTGAATCTTCAAGGACCTTTTTCAAAGGAGCCAAAGCACGTCTATCTTTTGCAGATCCTAAAATAATGGCGGCATTTTCTAATAACAGTGCATCTGAACTATCTAGTAATTCCATCACGGGCAATACACCTTCACCTTTTGACAGTACCATTTGGCTCAATGCCATAGTGACTGTCGAACGCATACCATCTTCAGTCAAAGGATCTTTCAAAAAACTTACTAAGGCAGGAACTGCAAAATGACCGATATTTTTAAGTTGAACGATTGCTCTGTTTCGCGTATCCGGATCATTACTTTTCATTCTTCTAATTACATTTTGAATATATTCAGGTGATCTACGTCTACGTTTTTCCCATAACCAATACCTAAGATCTAATTGTTTCGCATATCTTTTTGTAACTTCGTTTTGCAAAATTTTAGCCCAATATTTTCGATTTGATTCTCTAAATAATACATTGATCAATTGATTCTTAGGATTCAGACCAATAATTTCTTGCAATTTTGAAGAACTTTCTCGGTACTTGCCTTGATCATAAAGTGTCTGACTTTCTTTAAATAATTTCTTGATAACTTCTTCATTTTGCAAATCCTGTGCGGAAACACTTTGAACTGCAAAAATGAAAGAAAGAAGACTTACGATCACCAAAGATTTTGTTGCTCTAAACATTGAAAACTCCATATACATTATAGTAGGGGAAAACCCATTGAATTACACATAGTTAAGTAATGATAGTTGAGGGAATATAGAGAAAAGGTTTCAACTGTCAAGGTAAAGAAAGGGCTTAAATAAATAATACATAGGGTATTCTAAACGCAATATTCGACTTATTTTGTCCAATGTAAAAATATAATTTATACCCTTTCTGAGTGTTTATAATTCTTTCCTTTTGAGTCAAAAATTACTAAATTTAACATTTTATCAATCGTTTAATCGGTTTTCATATTTTCAGAATTAACCGTAGTTTTCGAAATGAAAGCTATTGAATTTGAAACTCACATCAAATATTTGACACATCAAACAAATAGTGTACCATTTGTACCAATAAAACTGTATTCGAAAGTAAAAATCAAATGACCCCATATCAAAAACATTTCAATTATGCCCAAAATCATTTTAATCCTAAAAAATTAAAACATTACATTGAAAATATTTACGCTTCCGATCATTATCCGGACTTCAAAGGGTTTCACAAAACAGCCCATTGGGTTGCTGATGAACTTGCAAAATACAATATTAAAACAAGGGTCATTGAGTTTCCTGCGGATGGCAAAACAACTTATGGTGATTGGATCATGCCAAAAGCATGGGATGCTATTTCCGCAAAACTAATAGAACCAAAAACAAATGAGACGGTTGCCGATTACTCCAAAATACCAGCAAACCTTGTAATGGGTTCGTCATCCACACCCAAAGGAGGCATCACAAAAGAATTAATTTATGCCTCTTCACCAGAAGAATTCAGCAAAATAAATGTCAAAGACAAATTGGTTTTGACAAAATTTATGCCCAATGCTTATAAAAAATCTTTAATAGAAAGAGGTGGCTGTGGATTTATATTTCATGGAACACTAAGACATGACCAATACGAAAGTGTACGCTGGGTAAATTCTTGGTCTGACGAACCTGATCAATGGCAGTTTACGGAAAAAGATACGCCATGTCCCGGTATTTCACTTTCACCTAAACAAGTTGATCAATTCATCAAACGCTTTGAAGAAGGTGAAAAAATTATTTTAAACTTAGAAATAAACACAAAAACTTATGATGGTACATTGCCGGTAGTCGAAGCTTTTATCCAAGGGCAAACCGACCAAGAAATATTCATGACAGGCCACCTCTACGAACAAGGAGCAAATGATAATTGCTCAGGCTGCGCATCAATGATGGAAATTGCACGAATGTTTTCAAAAAACAAACCCAAAAGAGGTATTAGGATTTTATTCACCTCAGAAATATACGGGACAATACCATACTGCTATGAGAATCTAGAGACCTTGCAAAATTGCATTGCTGGTATAAACATAGATTCAACTGCAGAAGTAAGCTATGGTAGCAACAAAATGCAATTATATCAAAATCCTTTAACGAACCCTTCTTTTGTTAATATTCTTTTTGATGAAATAACTTTTGCCTCTGGCGAAGCTAAAATTTTTACACAAAAGAATTTTGTTTTAGATGACAACTTAGTTACTGATCCTCAGATAAATATTCCATGTCTTTTTGTGGGAGGTTGTAGTCAAACATGGCACACTCACATTGATACAATGGATATTATTGACTGGGAATTATTTAATCTAACTACGATTTGCTGTGCAGCTTGGGTATCTTTTGCTGTAAATGGAGAAGAAAAGGAGGCCCTTGCACTAAATAAAAGTTTAGACTTTTATTTGAGCAATTGGAATGATTCAACTCACCAAAATAAAAATCCTAAATGCCAACCATTCATAGATGATTTCACAAATGAAGTCAAACATAACTATCAAGCCTCTATAAATAATCTTCATCCCATCCATGAAAGTTCTTATAAAAAACCTTCCGAAAATGGGCCCACAAGAAAGTATTTTGGTGTCCCCAGCTTTAGCCAAATTCCAATCGAAAAGAGAAAAGAAAATAATATTGGAATGTGGTCAGGCAATTGTTATTTGCCTCTATTTTTAGCAGATGGCACCAGATCAATAGATCGTATTGCGGCTTACATGGAATTAGGTTTTGATTATGATTATGACACAACCCATACCTACCTAAACAAATTATATGAATTCAACTATCTAGAGTCACCCATTTAGGAAAGTTTAATTCAACCTATCATCAGATTTTTTTGATGGAAATTTTTAATATCGAATAAAGAATCGTTTGGATAGTCGCTGTAATAATTAGCACCGGACTTATAAATACAAATCCAAAATAAGAAATCAAATAAAAGAACCCATAAAATGCTGAAAGTTGTTTTCCTGTAGCTGGAACAGGAAAGGTACCCGATAGTATTCCCGTATAAAC
This sequence comes from Planctomycetota bacterium, assembly GCA_002746535.1. Lineage (GTDB taxonomy): Bacteria > Planctomycetota. Next base: position 99,497 of record NVWA01000009.1, on the reverse strand, counting down.
TCTTAAACCAAACAAATTCAACAAACCATAAAACCCAGCAATAAATAAGGCGCAAATGATTAACCCCGCTGGTGAAAACATAGGTGTTGCCGCAAACCATTTAACTACATTAAACTTAGGTTTAAGAGATTCCTCAATGTCTTTCATTGATTATTTTCCCTGATTTTTTTCCATAAGGGGCCAAGAACTTCACTATAAAGCAATACGGCATCCCCAACTTGATTCCCAGCAGCATAATATCTACTATCATCAACATCAACCGGAAATCCTCCAAAAGACAAGGTAGCTCTTAATTTTTTATAATAATCAAAATCCTCAAATGTGGCCGCACCAATAAACGCCAATCCACTTGAACCAGTACCAATATCTAAAACAGGTATCACTACACCAGAGTCAACATCCAAAGGACCTTGCCAACTAGGTGGCCATTCACTTGCCCAACCAAAACCAACAAAACTTTTCCCCAAATATTTCTTTGCCAATTCATATTGTTCTTTTGCAAAAACAGGATCTATCAAAGATAGCGCATGACTGACTAACCATATTGATGAACCTTCCGGACCATCCAGATGTACTCCTTTTTGAGTATAACTTGATATCAACAAACCCGTTTTCTGATCGATTAACTTTTCACGAGCTACTGAAAACCATTGTTTCAAAAAAACAGAATGATCATCCCCAGAAAGGACATCATGAATTTTAATAGAAGCCAATGCTATAGAGTTACAAAACGTCCAGCACTCATCTGGATAACTTTCGCTAGAAAGCACCGGACTTTTTTTCATTTGCTGTACCATTATTTCTACACGATTATCTAACTCAACTAGATAGTCAGACCTCTTTTTGATGAAACATCGTACAGCTAACATAAGTGATATTTCACCATCAATAAAAATACTCCGAGATGGATTTATTACCCATGGTTTAAACCTGGCATAATCCATTAAAAAATGATAGGGTGTATTCTCTTTTTCCAACTTTAATGTTTCATCAATTATTTGATCCATCACATAAAGGTATTCTTTCTTTTGAGAGGAGTCTCGTAAAGCCATATTGGCCAAAGCCCAAACTAAAAAACTGCGACCCATAAAGTCCCATTCAGCATTTGTAGATCGCATACTCTCTAATTCTAATTTTCGAAGTTTTGGCACGACCCATAATTTCAGGTGTCGTTTTGCGAGAGCATTCGCATGAGAAGAAATACCTTCTTTTTGTAATATATCAGAAGAAGAAAAGAATAAATGGAACAGCAATGACCAAATAATAGTCGCTAAAAAAAATGAAACCCATCCTATTAGTTTTCTTTTCATCTCGGTAGTTACTTTTTAAAAACGCAATAAGTTCCACTCATTTTATCATGCAGTCCTCTTTTTCTATGAGTGAAGGCCACCATTAACATTGCTACAAACATGATACAAGACACCACATTTGATATTATATTTAATACGGGGTTAATATGTTGTTGTGCAAATTCCCCCCATTCTAAAAAAGTAAATGTCTTGTCAAACCCACTCGCAGAAAAAATAAGAATAGAAGATATTAAACCTATTATTCCAACCGATATAAATATTGTTTCTCTCAGCCAAGCTTGTCCCATAGAAATAGGGGAACCGTCTTCTCTTCTTACCCAAATTTTACATATCATTTTACCAGGAGTCGCTCCATAGATCCCATGCAAAATCGGTCTGTACAAAGTACCAAGAACACTCATGGCCACTAACAACGCCATGCTCTTCCATTGTAATGCATTAAATATGCCAACAACCATAAGCGGGGACAATATCAAAGCATCTACAAAATAGGCACAGACTCTTACCCAAAAACCTACAGGTTTAACATTAACGTCTGTATTCACATCATGACCTTCGTCAATTTTTTGGAGAATAATGGGCTTGCAGGTCGCACAAACATAGACATCTTTTATGAATATTAATTCTTCCGGAAGGAATGTTTCGTCACATTCTGCACATATATTTTCACTCATAATAATTCTCTCATTAAATTTTATTCAAAAAGGATATCCAAAATCAACAAATATCTTAACACCTTCATCATGATAGGCAATATCGACTCTAGTCATAACATTTTTAGTAAAATGCGTTCGAATACCAATACCAATCGCGTGTTCAAAATCGCCTAAACTAAACTCATTATGTTCATTAGCAACCATGCCGTAATCATAAAATAATGCAAACTCCCAATCACTGGTAAATCCAATCGTGTTAAGCTTAAATGTCATCCAGCGAATCTCATTCATACCACTGACAGAAAATTTATCAAAAAACCTGCCCAACTCAAGACCTCGCATGGAACGACTTCCACCTAATTCACTTAAAACATAAAAAGGGAGATTGCCACCATGCACTTCTTGATAATTTATAGATCCCGCTATCGTTATTTTTTCTAAAGCTTTCCAAGACCAAGTCGAACTCAACCCCCAACTCAAATATTCCTCGTTATCATTTCTAAAAGCTTCGCCATAGGCACCCCAGAAATCAATATTCATCATGGCATCATCAACATCATACTCTGGAAATATATTGACTTTTATTCTTATTTTCCCTTCATAAATTTCTTCTTTTCGTACTAAGGAGTTATTTGAAAGCTTATCAATGACTTGATCTTCATCATCAAACAACCCTTGCAATACTTTTACATTTCGATATTTCAAACCAAAATTCACCGTACTGTATTCACTTATAAAAGCACCCAACTTCATTTCATAGTTTTGTTCTCGATGGGTATAGTTCATTTTATCCTCGTGGATGGTGTCTTTACCAATGCCAAAAAAACGAGCTGACCCCTCATCCCAAATATCTCCCAGAACTGAAAAAGAAAGACGATCAAAATAAAACTTCTTGTTGATATATTCCATTAAAAATTCTTCATTGATCTCTTCACTTTTATATATTTTAAAATAGTAACGCTCTTTTAATGTTGGCAGAAACATATATCGTATAGTTCCACCAAATTTAGATTCATCATTGTATTGGACATATGGTGCTAAAATATGTCTTAGCTCCCCAGAATCTGAAAACAACAAACTACCAAATCCCCCACCATATGTAAATCCAATATTTGGATCTGTATAGATTATTGGTATTGGAAGGAATTGCCTTTTAAAATCCACGATTGCTTTAAATTCTTTTTTAAAATTCTTTGGCAATGGATAGGTAGCTTCTTTTGCAGAAATATCTTTTATTTTTTCTCGTTCTTTTTTTGTCTGGCCTATATCTTTTTCTAATACTTTGTCTTGACCAGAAACTAAGAGCACACTTAGTAAGTTTATGCAAATAAAAGCCAGAACTTTAATCAAAATTGATTCTTCATTAACTGAAGGATTTCATCAGGGGTAAGACCACTACCTGGAAGCTTTAATACTTTAGAAGGTACACTCAAAAATTGTCCTAACAATGACTCTTTTTCATATTTGTCACTTAGACTTAATTGTGCTTCATTTCTAATAAAGCAACTATTTGTGTAAGACGAACCAATTGAATCAGTAATAGTAATTAATTTTTTGGCCTCTATATATTTATCACAATCTAACCTCGCAAATCTTTGACTCGCTTCAGGGTCAGGATCCAAATCAATTTCAAACTCTGTAAAACCAGATCTGATCATACTCTCCTTGAACAATCGCAATACTTCTTGAGCTGAAATAAAACTTCCACCGCTAACATCAAAATAATCACCTGTGGCCAAATAAATAAATTCATTTAAACCTGCAAAGGCTATCAATGTCTTAGATTGTTCTAGATCCACAATTGGCAAACCATCTGACTGAAGACAAAAAATATCTTCCAAAACAGAATTTTCACAAACAGCCAAACTTTTCAAAAACTTCAGCTTTTCCTTATGTGCTTTATAAGCAAGCCTTAGAACCTGATTTAATTCTTCTGATAGATCTGCTTTTATAGAAAATTTTTGAGACGATTTTTTTTGTAATAAAATCTGAGGTAAATTCACACTTACTGTTTGCAGAATAAAAGGGCCAGATTTTAAAACATTTTGAATTCTTTTATCAGCAGGATGTTTAAATAATAATTGAATTTGCGATGAGTGTTGTGAAGTATCTTGACTGTCTTTAATGAAACGAATTTGTTTTCTCTTAGTAGCAATTCGAGCTGCAGCTTCTAAAAGTTTATTCTGTTCACTATTTCTAAAACACTGGTCATTATAATGAATGTTGATTATTGGATAAACAAACTCATTTCCAATGCCATCACCTTTGTCTAAGCAATCTAATAATGCGTCCATTAAATTTAAAGAATTAATTTCACAGTCTTCATAGGTTTTTTCTAGCTCAATACCACCAGGACCTAAGGCTTTTTTATTCTTTAAATGATTTGGCGTGTAACTATAAATATTAAATTCAATGGGAAGAGACTTTCCTCCTTGAGAGAAGGCATTTTGAGATGTAATATAAATTAAATTTTGCGCTTCTTGGATAATTTCTTTATCAGAGAGACCATCTAAAAAGGGGGAATAATAAATATTCAAATACGACAATGCCAATGGTCCATAAAAAAAAGAACGCATGCAAGATAAAAATGTATTGATCTGAGAAGTAAGTACTCCAATATGCTGTGCCGGTTTTGAAAAAGAGGGCAACACTTTTAAATCTAATCCATTTTTTATGATTTTTTGAATTGAAAATAATCCACTAGAAAACAATCCCGGATGACCAACCCCACTAATATGAAGTTGTCCGTTTTCATGAGCATCTGATATCTCTGAACTGAAAACTGAATTTAGTGAATATTGTTTTAATACATGATTTGAAATTGATGTCCTAATTTTATCAGGATTATTAGAGGTATGAGCACTTCTATTAAAAAACAGTTTGTCTATATCGCTTAATGGGAAATTCGGAGAACTACTATTAAAATCAAACCATTGATAACCCATTTCAAATAAAAGATTGCTGGTAATTTCATTGATAAATTGTGTTGAAATTTTAGATAAATTTAATGATAAGATTTTTCTTTCTGCTGTTGATGAGATTCTTTTCGCGATGTCATTTGAAATTTTTTCGGTTTCAATCAGTCTATTATAGATAATATTTGCATCCCAGGGGGAAGACGAATGACTTTTGATATTTTCGACTATTAACGAAACTTCCGTTTCTTCATAATCTTGAGGCCGATCATCCTGAACTTCTAAAAATTGTCGTTGAAGTCTTCTATTTTCTCTATAAAGAATATATGTTTTGGCAACACTCGCATAACCTGTATTTGATAAAACAAGTTCGACCATGTCTTGAATGTCTTCAATGTGTGGCGTGTTTTGAATTTTTTGGGTTAAAAATAAAAGTACCGCTTCAGCTAATTCTGTTGAATCATGCTCCAGATTACTTTCGTCGGCAAGAAAAGCTTTTTCAATGGCTTCCTCTATTTTTTGAATATTAAAGGGAAATTCTGAGCCATCTCTTTTGATGATTTTATCGAATTGCATCTAACTACCGTAGCAATCATTATTTCAAGATGGTGCGTAACTCAGACATAAATTCATTTACATCTTTAAAATCGTAATACACCGATGCAAATCTAACATAGGCAACCTTATCAAGTTTCTTTAACTTTTGAGAAACCAGTTCACCAATTTTAGTTGATTCAACTTCTTTATCATACAGATTATGAATTTCTGATTCTATTTCATCGCCTAATTCAAAAATAGAATCTTGGCTAATAGGTCTTTTATGACAAGCTTTTAAAATACCATTTACAATCTTATCACGATTAAACTCAACTCTACCACCATCTTTTTTAATTACCTGAAAAGGAATGTGTTCTATTCTCTCATAACTGGTAAAACGTCTACCACAATCCAAACACTCACGTCTTCTTCTAATGGAAGTTCCGTCTTCAGAACTTCTAGAATCGACTACACGATCATCATTTTTCTTACAAAATGGACATTTCACAGTTTTTTCTCCAATAGCATGCTAAAACAAAGACACATTATAGTGACTAATCTTTTTTGGGCACCACAATATATCGTACTGGCCAATTAAGTCAAAACTATTTACGAGAAAACAACAATTCTACATTCGATAATCCAAAGATAAACTGGCTTTAAACACTTGTTATGTATGGTGTTATGATATTTAAATATTCAAAAGTCAAAAATGATTGTACTACAGGTTTTTGGCAATTGTTGCTCCACTTGAGAAAGCCCATTGGAAATTATAGCCTCCAAGATCGCCATCAACATCTATAACTTCACCACAAAAAAAGAGGTTTTTACATAATTTTGATTCCAATCTTTTAGGACACAATTCTTTGATATCTACGCCACCACTTGTAACTTCAGCAAAAGGCCAATCTTTAAAACCATTCACCTCTAATTTAAAATGAAATAATTTCTTTTGTAATAATACTCTTTTAGATTTATTTAAATTAGACAAATTTAAATCTTCTGGGATTTCTACTAACTCACAAATATAAGATACAAAATGACGGCTAAAATAGTTTCGTAAAATTTTTGAAATCAAATCAGATGATTGATTTTGTAAAAAAGATAAAAAATCATCTTCAGATATTTCCGGTAAAAAGTTTACTTCCAAAAATTTATCTTGCGTTTGGCTAAGTATATAATGCCGAGAAATATTCAAAACAACTGGGCCACTATAACCTTTATGCGTAAATAACATGGGGCCCGAAAACATCTTAACTTTTTTATTGTTTTCATATAAACTGACATTAACCCCGACCGCATAACCCGAGAGTTCATGGCAAATGGTGTTTTCACTCAAAAGCGGCGTTAAGGCCGGTGATGGGCAAATTAGTTTATGACCAAATTTTTCCGCAACTTGATAGCCAAAACCAGTACTTCCTGATTGCGGCAAAGATTTACCACCTGTTGCAATGATTAGATTCACACATTTAATTATGTGATTATTTTGTGCTGTTAATAAAAATTTATCATTTTCTTTACTGACTTCAATGATCTCAACGTCATTTAATAAAGGAATATCATATTGTTTTAATCCGTTTAAAAACACATTTAAGACATCACTCGCCTTGTCAGAAATAGGAAAATATTTTTGAAACTCATCTTCAATTTTTAACGGTAATCCATTTTTCTTAAAATAATTGATGACATCATCTTTTGAAAAGTTTTTTAAAATACCACTCACAAAGTTTTTGGATAAACAGTTAAAATACTTCGAAGAAATATTTTGATTGGTCACGTTGCATCTACCACCTCCGGAAATAAGGATTTTTTTTCCAATTTTTAATTGTGAGTCAATCACAATAACGGGTATATTTTTCAAGCCACATTGTATGGCGGTCATTAATCCGGCCGCACCGGCACCGATGATTACGGTTTCATATTCTTGCATTTCGCACTTCTTTTAAGCCAACATCAATTTTTACTCAGAATATCTTAACGATAGGGTTTATCAGCGTCAACTATTGGTTGGAAGTTTAAAAGCATAACCTATTGAATATTTACCCAACGAAGAATTCTCTTACTATTTAGGTTATTAAGTATTTATTTTGAATAGAACACAACAATTTAAGGAGAAAAAAAATGGACGAAGTTGCCAACAAATATAAAGTGCAAGATTTATCACTGGCGGATTGGGGTCGTAAAGAAATCGATCTAGCTGAAAGAGAAATGCCAGGGCTAATGTCTCTCAGAGAAACATACGGCAAAGAACAACCTCTAAAAGGTGCTCGCATTGCCGGCTGCCTACACATGACAATACAAACAGCCGTTCTGATTGAAACTCTAGATGCACTTGGCGCAGAAATCAAATGGTCATCATGTAACATATTCTCAACTCAAGATCATGCGGCAGCAGCAATTGCTAAAGTCGGTATTCCTGTATTTGCCTGGAAAGGTCAATCTCAAGAAGAATCAGAATGGTGCATCGAACAAACAATTGAATGGGGTGAAGGTAAAGGACCAAACATGATTCTTGATGATGGTGGCGACCTAACCAATATGATGCATGAAGATCGTTATGCTGATCTTATGAAGGAAGTTAAAGGTCTTTCAGAAGAAACAACAACAGGCGTTCACAATCTAGAAAGAATGGTAAAAAATGGCATTTTAAAATGCCCTGCCATAAATGTTAACGATTCAGTTACTAAATCAAAATTTGATAATCTATATGGTTGTAGAGAATCTTTGGCCGATGGAATCAAACGAGCTACAGACATTATGATTGCTGGTAAAGTTGTCGTCATTGCTGGTTACGGTGATGTTGGTAAAGGTTGTGCACATTCAATGTCAAGCTTTGGCGCAAGAGTTCTTGTAACTGAAATTGATCCTATCTGTGCATTACAAGCAGCTATGGAAGGTTTTGAAGTAATGAAAATGGATTCGGCTGCATCTCAAGGTGATATCTTCGTTACCACAACTGGCAATAAAGATATTATTACAGTACCTGTTATGTCAAAAATGAAAAACGACGCTATTGTTTGTAACATTGGCCATTTCGACACCGAGATAGATGTTGCAGGTTTAAAAGCTGTTTCAGGTATCAAAGAATTAAACATTAAACCACAAGTAGATAAATTTACTTTCCCAGACGGGCATTCAATTATTCTTCTTGCCGAAGGTCGATTAGTAAATCTTGGTTGCGCTACAGGTCACCCATCGTTTGTTATGAGTAATTCATTTACAAACCAAGTTCTAGCGCAAATTGAGCTTTTCAAAAACCCCGATAAATATGATTTGAAAGTATATATGCTTCCTAAAAAATTAGATGAAGAAGTTGCAAGACTTCATTTAGAAAAAATTGGTGTTGTCCTTGAGGTTCTTACTCCAGAACAATCCGAATATTTAGACTTACCTGTTGAAGGTCCTTATAAACCTAACCACTACCGTTATTAAATAATTAGTATCCTGACGTGTCGTAGAAATTTCAACGACCGTCAGGCCTTTCTTTAGCTTTTCTCAACCTACCCCTACAAATCATTCACTATTTAAATAAACTATTTTGATAGTTTTTATTTTAAGGTACTATTCAAAACCTTTTAGAATCTTTTCTTTAGAAACTAACTCAATTAAGAGAACTCATGATGGAAAAATTACAAGAAATATTAACTTCCACTAAAGGAATCACACATCATCATTGGCCAATTCTACAGCACGAAATTCCCGTGATTACCATTTCAGGCACAAGTGATGGCCCAACACTAATGATTTCTGGATTATTGCACCAAGATGAATTAATTGGACCGGCCGTGTTTGATAAATTACTCAATGGACAATTTAATCCAAAACCTCTTAAGGGCAATATTGTAATTTTACCCATCGTATCCACCTATCAAGTAGGTTTGTGGCGAGGATTTGAATATTTTCATGACGCCGCTTCAGCAACTGAAAGGGAAAAACTAAAAGGAGGGAAAAAAATAGTAAATGCAAACCGATTTTTCCCAGGAAAACCTGAAGGCGAATGGATGGAAAAGTTCAGTTATGAAATTACCGAGAACTTTATTAAAAATGCTGATGTTGTTCTAGATTTTCACAATTGCCGATTAATTGATGGTTGCTTCGCAGCATGTTCCAACTCTCACGAAGAAAGTATTGCCTTAGCCAATTCCATGGGAATGGATTTTATAGATTTACAAAATGATTCTTCAATGTTTTCACAAACAATGTACCTACAAGCATCAAAAATAAATAAAACGGCACTCTTGCTGGAGTTTCCGGGGTATCAAGAACAATCTTGCGAATCATCAACCGATAGAGCTTATAATAGCTTACTCAATGCTATGAAATTTTTGAAAATGATTCCGGGGGAATTAAAACCACAACCATCAACATTTTTTAAACGTGAAGAAAAGGCTGAAAGCATAATTTCAGAAGATTATGGCCATTTTTCCTCAAGAGTTAAAAATGGACAAACATGCCAAAAAGGTGACATCTTAGGTGTATTAAGAAACTTAAATGACTTCACAATCTCAAAAAAATTCATAGCACCTTTTTCGGGTGCTTGTGCTAGCATAGGACCATCAAATGGATATTCAATCATTAAGCCGGGCGATGAAATTGCAACCTATAAAAAATATTATACATTAAATGAAGTTTTAAAATGAAGACGAATATAAAAATAAAATTTTGGATTCTATTATTCATTATAGGGTTGCTAATAAGCGGTATTACTGCTTTCCCATTAGAATGGGAATTGAAAATATTGAATAATTATTTAGGAACTAATTCAACAATCGCAGAAAGTTATCCGGATTTATCTGCCTGGATAACTAAAGTTTATCTTGGACTGTCTGATACAAATCAAAAATATCCATTTTTATCTTATGGAACAGATTGGTTAGCATTTGCTCATATTGTTTTAGCGATCCTATTTATTGGGCCTTTGAGAGATCCAATAAAAAATATATGGGTAATAGAATTTGGTATAATTTCATGCACTTTAGTGATTCCACTTGCACTAATATGTGGGCATATTAGAGAAATACCTCTATTTTGGCAAATGATCGATTGCTCCTTTGGAATCCTAGGGATCATCCCATTACTGATTGTTCGAAAGCAAATTAAATTAATCGAACATACTAATCATTGATGTGTAAAAATAAATGAAGGTTCAAATACTTTCAATTATAGTATCACATAATTCTTTGAATTTTTTCAGATCAAAGGGCTTATCATATAAATAAATTTGATCGATGTAAGTTTCTGAAATTTCGAATAATTTTTTATTCATAGAAGCCGTACAAAGAATAAATTTCTGTTTTGGATTTACCTTTAGCATTTGCTCAACTAACTCATCACCATTAATCTTTCCCATATGGAAATCTGAAAAAACAATCGGATAATTAGGTGTTTTTGAATAATGAATTAATGCTTCTATTGGACAGTTAAAAGTCTTAACTTCAAAATAATTTGATAGATAATCCTCGAGCATATCGGTAATATATTTGTCGTCATCGATTATTAGGATATTTGTCATTTATTTTAAACTCATCACCATTTAATAAAGAGTATCCCTCAGATAGTACTTAATTGCAAATGATTTTTTTTATTTGCAGGATCAGGAATTAGTAGCGATCTTGATAGCCTGATCTAATTCTGATAATTGAAACGGCTTTTCAATTATTTGCACCACAGAGGAATATTTTTTAATGATATTTAAAAAGGACAATCGTGGAGATCCAATGATAGCGATGATTTGTTGTTTAGGGTTTATTGTTAATACTCTATCCATGAATTCATCGCCACGCAAATTGGGCATGTAATAATCAACTAATATGATTGAATAAGTAGGATTGTTTTCATAATTTTTTAGTGCTTCAAGGGGATCATTAAAACAAATCACTTTATAAAACTTAGATAAGTGGGCATCTAACATATCTGTAATATCTTTTTGATCATCTACTACTAAAAAGCTCAACTCTGATGATGTCATTTAAATCTCAATATTAATAATATAATGAAACTTCAGGTACAAATCTAATTTCTCTTCAACAGTTAATTAGTTTTCTGCTAAATCAAAAAGAAAAAGTTCATTATTTAAAGAAGAACATATGAAATTGTAACAATCAACTAACTCAAATGTATCTATTAATACATGTGAATAGTTAAAAAGTATTCAGGAAAAGAAATTGTCTACATATCATTTATAAAAAATGACACAATTAAAATTCTAAGAACTTAATTTAATCTATGTTAATTCTTTTGAATTGCAGACAAGGCGATGGCTAATATGTCTGGAGAAAAAATATATTGAAAAGGACAAATAATTGAGAAAACACTTAAACAGTAATTTAGGCTCAATTATATAAAAACACCTTAACCCATTTGCTTATTTTTAAGATAAGATCTTTCTAGTATTTCAGCAATATTGGTTATTTTATAATTCGAAATTAAAATATTTAATAACATCTCCTTTTCATTTAAACTTTCTATGAGAGCATCAATCTCAGAAAGACTAAATGGTTTCTCCAGAGATTTAATTGAGCTATTATGTTTGTTAATTTGTAAAAGTTTTTGATCACAAACGGTATCCGAGGAGACAATAATATTTTGTGAGGATTTTATCTCACATATTTTTAATATAAATTGATCAATCTGCGCCACAGGTCTTAACGAGTCTATGATAATAACATCATAAATGGGCTTTTGATCATAATGCTGCAAGGCAAGGTCAGGATCATGAAAGACTATAAAGTAATTTTTGGGGGCTAAAAGTAAATTGACGTAATCAGGAAAGGCTTCTTCATCAACAATTAATAAAATGTTCATAATGATCTCCTCTCGGTTTGTTATACATTATTCTTATCGTAATTTTTTCATGATTTATAAAGTCTTTTTTAGTTTCATTAAAAATAAAATAGTAATTTCTTGAAATAAAAAATTAAAAATAAACTTTTATGAATGTACTGAACTCAATGCAAAAAACGCCTCAACTTTTACACAAAATTTATAATGCTAAACACAACTCAGCAACCTCAATTTTAAAATAAGGGATTCTATATTTTTCAAATAGTTAAAAAGCTGAGCAATACTTTCTTTTCTGAAATCTTTCCATGGACAAGCTATAAAATTTATATTCATTCGCTATGAATAGGGTCTAACTTCGTCTTAAACTATACCGAAACTTTAAATAGCTATGTTTATAAGAGATCACAACAAAACCCGATAACTCGAACTCTTATGAGCATAGTTTTTCGAGTTAAACTATAAAAGTTCAATTCTATCGCTAATTTAACAGCAGCAACAACTGACCTTGCTGCATGCCAGAACATAAATGATCTCAACAAATCATTGTTCATTTCAAGTCCAGTAACTTGTTGTTTTAAAAAAATCTGAAAACAAAAACAGCAAACAACCTCCAAGCTTAAAGTTGAAACCATTCGTTAAGAACGACCTCCAAAGTTCAATACATAAAATACATTCACTTTCTGTAGAATAATTTCTCTGACACTAATTCTTAAAAAACGAACCACTATTCTTTCATAATAAATTAGTACTTATTTTTACGATATCTCTTTTCTTTGGGGGTATTTAGACGATATAATATATAGGATGCTTGTGATAGGCAAAATGTTTAAATAATAAAGAGTAAACAATTTGTGTATTCTAAATATAGCTTTAAGAAATTTAATCATTCTATCACAAGCATATCCTTCTTTCCGATAGTCTAAGCCAACTATTAACTTCTTTTAATAATCCAACCAACTTAATGATTTATCTTCTCAAGGCTTAACAGCTAAAAGTATGGAATGTATAAGTCTGATTAGCAGAACGCACCTCTTATAAGGTACTATTAAAGATTCATCGAGTTTTTTTCGATTTCAATTCCAAGAATTGATAATTTTTCTTCTAAAACTGTACTCCCAAATGGTTTCATAATAAATCCATCTGAACCAGCTACCATTGCCTCCTCAATGTAGGATATTTTATTTTCCCCGGATACCATTATCAATTTCACTGAATCATATTTTCTTACTTTTCTAATACATTTCACAAATTCTAATCCATCCATGACAGGCATATTCCAATCGACGAGAATGAGTTCCCATTGCTCTATTTTTGCTACTAGATCTAAAGCTTCTTTTCCATTTTCAGCTTCATAATGATTGAAACCGATGCTTTCAAAAAATGCACATAAACTTCCTCTTATAAGAGATGAGTCATCGATGATTAATACATTCAATTTTTGGCTCCAATATCATTAACGGGCAAATCATTCTTTCAGGATTAGTTAGATTTACTTCAACTTTCATCAGCAACCTAAAAAATATAGTTAATTCACCATTAACTTAAAGTAAGTATCCTACAATTATGAAAAATACAGTCCCTATTTATCTACTCCAAACCATGTCTGTGACATTCATGACAAAATGAAATTCAATCCATGACCATAATTAAAATATAAAATTATTTGATTTTAAAAACGTGATGAGCGATAATAAAGAGTAACACACAAAGAAAAAAATTATGGTAAGTTCATAAGATGAATATCCTGATTGTAGATGATCTAAATACCATGCGACAATTAATTAAAAGGAGTTTGCTTGAGTTTCCTGCGAATTCCCCTGTTAACATAGAAGAAATCTATGAAGCAGCTGACCCAGAAATTGCACTGGAAATGTTAGATGATGGCCTAGTTGTAAATTTAATTCTTTCTGATTTACATATGCCCAATATAAATGGAATAGAATTCCTAAAGGTTATGAAAAACCATCCTCAATATAAAGATATACCTGTAATTATGATTACCACCGATGGAAGTAAGCGGCAAGTTTTAAACGCCATTAAAAACGGAGCAAAAGATTATATATTCAAACCATTTCAGACAGATGAACTTTTAATGAAGGTTGAAGATATCTGTTCAAGGTATTGCAATTAATCTAGCTACTGAGCAAGAACTATCTCTCAGATAAAAATTAAATAAGCGAATGTTATGATAACACGCCACTGAAATCTATCGAATTTTTGATATTGAATCTAATGCTTTTTCTAGCTCAAAAAGATCAAGCGGTTTTTTAATCATTTGTATGTAGGCATTAGAAATTTTTAAAATATCTGTGAACTGCTTGGTGAAAAAACCAGAAATAACAATAAAGCTTTGATTGGGTGTTAGCTCAAATATTTTGGCTATTAGAGCGTCTCCACGTAATTTAGGCATCATGAAGTCAGTAATGACAACATTAAAGTCCTGATTCTCTTGGTAATGCTCCCATGCTTTTAGAGGGTCATTGAAACAAGTAACTTCGTGGTCTGTTTTTAATAAATCTTCAAGAACGTCAATTAATTCTTCGTCATCATCAATAATAAGTATTTTCATCAACTCTCGTAATATAGTTCCATAAGCACAACAGTATGTTTCATTAATTAACAAAAATCAAAAAAAAAGAATAATATAATAAATATTTCAATAGGATACATAAACATTAAATTAGTAAGTTCTTTCATGAAACTTATATCTTATTTCGATAAGTTCTTTATTAAAGATGAGGTTTTTTTCTGAGTTATCAACTAACCTAGAAGTAGCTAGGCTGTTAATTCAAGATTCTTTTTATTATAAGATTCTAATAGACCATTCAGATCATTTAAGTCTAAAGGGTCGGTCAAAATTTCTAGAGAATGATTGTGTTGGTTAATTTTTCTAAGTTTAAAATTATTTAGTGAGCCAGATGAAACAATGATATTTTCAAATGAATTAATTTCATAAGCGTCATTGAAGATTAACTGATGGCTCATCCTTGGCATTATAAAATCTACTATCATAACTTCATAGGATTGATGATCATCATAGTATTTCGAAGCTACTTCAGGATCAATAAAAACGCGGACAATATGGTTGGGCAATAAAAGTAAATTCAAATACTCAATAAAGAGATCCTCTTCATCTATAAATAAAATTTCCATATAAGTACCTCATTTTATAACCTCTCATTATATTTATCGTACTTCTACTTAAAAAAATAAAGAGATTTCTTTATTTTAAAATCAAATGCTAAATCAGTAATGGTTTGATCTATATTATCAACAAAAGTGTTAACACCATAACTTTCCATGCTCGCTAATCAGTATCGCTAGCATATTACCGAGAAACCATCCCTATTAGCTGTTTGCTATAAGTATAATCTTAATTCGGTCAACTGAATATGTGAAATTCAATATCTGAAAACAGTCCTTCTACAAATCATTTCAATAAGATCTCAATATTATTCTCTTAACTTTTAAAATAAGAAGTATCATCATCGCCTTTCCCATTTAGAGAATCATTAAAACATAAATTAAATTTATAAGGAATATTCATATATGATGAATAACGATTGCAAAGAGTTCCTCATTGATATCGGAGCCAATTTAACTAGCAAAAAATTCAACACAGACTTAGATGATGTAATACAAAGAGCCCAAGAACAAAAAGTCAACCATATCATCCTTACCGGCACTTCAATTAAAAGTAGTTTAGATGCATTAGCATTGGCCAAAAGTCACAACGGATTATTTTCATGCACCGCAGGAGTTCACCCCCATGAAGCGAAACATTGGAATGAAGAAATCAAAAATGAAATAGTGAAACTAGTTGCTGACAACCTAGTAGTTGCAGTGGGTGAATGTGGCTTAGATTTCAATCGAAATTTCTCTTCCAAAGAAGATCAAGAAAAATGCTTCATTCAACAATTAGAAATAGCCACTCAAATTAAAAAACCTGTATTTTTGCATGAAAGAGATGCCCACACTCGCTTTATTGAAATCCTAAAAGATTTTAGAAATCAATTACCAGGAGTCGTCGTACATTGTTATACGGGCAATTTAGAACAACTAAAAGCTTATCTTGATATCGACTGTCATATAGGTATCACGGGCTGGATATGTGATAAAAAAAGAGGCGATCAATTACGAGCAATTGTGAAGCATATACCAGAAAATCGGTTGATGATAGAAACAGATGCTCCTTATTTAACACCACATAATGTAGATAAAAAGCCAAAAGGTGGTCGCAATGAACCTTCGCTTTTGCCTTATGTTGTGAAACAATTAGTCGAATCAAGAAATCAAACGGCATCAGAAATAATTAATTCCACAACAAATACAGCTATAAAATTCTTTGGGTTGAATTCATATTGCTAACGTTGTTGCTAACAGTTTATCAATTCTTGACGTAGGCATTTAAAAAGAGAAAATCTAAAAATATCTTTTCAACTTTAACCATCGAATAAAAATCCTTATGAGCGAAATAAACTGTTATGAATGCAAGGAAACTTTTGATTCTGAAGACTTAATTACTATTCACGGGAAAAATATTTGTGCTTATTGCAAACCCACCTATCTTCAAAAAATTGAAGAAGGTGTCGTTTTTCCCGATCAGTTAGTTATTGCAGACATCTGGTTAAGAATAGGCGCAAAACTTTTAGATGGCGTTTTTCAACAAATCATATTAACTATAATATTCCTGTTAATGGGTATAGTAGGACTCATTATTTGGTTCGCTTTTTCATTAGGAAATCCTTTCGAAAATGAAGGACAACCAAGTGATGCGGCAGTGTTGGTGTTTATCATAACGATGGGTCTCATTTATTTTCTAGCTATCATAACTCCCATCATTTATTGCACCTATTTTGTTGGGAAATATCAAGCTACCCCTGGGAAAATGGTCTGCGGGATTAAAATTGTCAATGCTGACGGCAGTAGACTTTCATACTTAAAATCATTTGGTCGCTATTTTGCAGAAGCCATTAGCGGATTTACTTTTGGAGTTGGTTACCTTTTGGCTGTCATTGATAAAAAAGAAAGAAAATCTTTGCATGATATCATTTGTAGCACACGAGTTATTAAAAAGGAAAACAATTAAATTTAATTTCAAGCGAGCTAAATTATTTCGACCGTTGGTAATTTATTTTTTTGTTAGTCTTACGAATGTAAATGTAAAAAAGATCAACAATAAAAGTGACCAAAGATTTGAATAATCAGCACTTCTATTATAAGTACACCCACCACTTGAAGAAGACGCATTATTATTAGACTCTTTAATATCAGAATCAATGTTTTCGAAAAACACATCCACTAGATGATTTTCAGTAATATTAGAAAAGATGTAACTTTCGATGGCACCCTGTGAAACGCCATCAATGATCACATCAACAATCTGATTATTACTATCAGTACTAATAGTGATAAATAGTGTGCCACCGACTTCTACCCCAGCAAAACCTTCTGGAGATACAGTACCGACACCATTTGTTCTTGTAACAATTGTCAATGATTTTTCTTCTTCAACAAATACAGCCTTGATTTCATGATTCGTGTTAATATGTGTGAATAGATAACTTGATTGTGGCCCTTTGAAAATGCCATCAACAATGACATTTAAAACTCTGAAACCCGTATCAGGGGAAATAGTCACGAGATGACTATTGCCAACACTCGCAGTAGCTATTCCCGTAGGCGATAAAGAGCCATTCAATGATGATATCGCATTAATCGTATAAACTTCCGCGTCAGCTTCAAACGTTACATCCACATTATGATCTGCTATCACAGTATTCAGTAATATCGTAGTCATTGGGCCTAACGATTTACCATCTAAAACAACAGCTTTGACATGAAACCCAGCAGCAGCATTAATTGTTAGTGAAAAATTATCGCCATGCAAGACATTAATGTCTCCCACTTGACTAGTAGAACCTCCACTATTATGAACAACATTTACTTTGTAGACTTCTTGCATCAATCCAAATATGGCAATGATACTTTGATTTGACTGTACATTAAAAAAAGAATAACTACGAGGGGAGAGAATAGTTTTTGATCTTCCATTAATTATCAATTCAATTAATTGATGTTTAGCATCAGCTAATATTGAAAAGGCCAAGGAATCACCCGCATCAACACTCGAAACGCCTAGAGGGCTAATACTACCTTTGCCGACCACACTTGAACCAATAGTATATGTTTCTTGGTCTTCTGTAAATATGATTGTCAGTTGATGATTACTGACAACAGCTTCAAAGAAAAGAGTTGAAACCGGCCCTTGCGATATACCATCAACGATCACATCTTGAATATGATGATTTTCTAAAGGACTTATAATAAGCCCTTGATCAGCCCCTGATTTTACGGATATTTTTTCACTTGGTGATATATTACCTTGGCCAACAATACTTGTCGTAATCAAATATTCTGTCTGATCTTTTTCCAAAATCACATCAATTAATTGATCAGATTTAATATTGTTTAATGTAAAGAGTTTAACAGCACCTAAAGATACACCGTTAAGTTTAACATCCACAAGATGAAAACCATCTTTCATCACTATGATAATGTCACCACTCTCGTTTTCAAGAAGCGAGGCTGTTCCAGTACTAGTCAAATCTATAGTTTCACCGGATTTCTCAAATGTGACGGTCGTTTGACTTTTTTCAAAAGGTATGTTTAATAAAATTAAATAACTGTCCTGATCTTTAGCAAAAACACCCTCTACTTGTGTTTCTTTTTGAATGTTAGTTAAAACAATACTGCTCTTTGCACCTTGGGAAACGCCATCTATTAAGACATCAACCAAATGATACCCAGTCTCAGCAGCAAATTCATAAATTTGAGATGCACCAGCGGCAACAGTATTAGAGCCGGATGGGGAAACACTACCACCTACACTTACTGAACTGACAATAACGTAATTCAATTCAACCTTAACGAAATCAACGGTCAAGGTATGATTACTTAAAACAGTTGAAAATATAAAGCTAGATAAAGCACCAACAGATACACCATCAAATTTAACGTCCCCAATATGAAAACCACTATTTGGTGTAAAAGAAAATAATTGATCAAAGCCATGATCTACGGAAACATTACCTGATGGATTGATCGTACCTGACCCAATTGTGTTGACCGTAATAATATAGCTAAGCTTATCTATCGAAAAATCAGCTTCAAATGTATGGTTAGCATTCACAGAAGAAAAAGTATGCGAGCTAATCGCTCCCTGAGAAACACCATCAACTAACACATCACTAATATGATAACCAATTTCTGGTGTTATATTTATTACCAAATCATTGCCGACATCAACAATAGTAGCGCCTGCAGGGCTTACGCTACCACCAAAGCCACTATTCGCAACAATAGTATAAGCGACTTGATCTTCAATAAACACGATTTCAATCATGTGATCTTTATTTACGTTTGAAAAGATATAAGCAGAAACAATGGCTACTTCAACAGAATCAACAATTATTTTATCCACATGAAAACCTACATCTGGAGTAATCGTAAAAGTTTGATCCGCACCAGCATTTATGGGGGTAGCTCCAACTGGTGAAATATTTCCACCACTATTAGCTGTAGCAGTGATAAGAAAATCAGCCGATAAGGCTTCAATTATGATGGCATGTTCATCAATGAATAACGGAACAGGTAAAGTCATATTATTGGCAACTCCTTTTGAATCCAATAAGGTTGCACTACCTTCTAGTGTTATGGATGTAATACCTAAATCGTCTGACTGCTCACCTACTTCAACTACATAATCTAATTTGATGACATTACCAACTAGATGCCCCACTATTAAATCAACACCGCTATTGAGAGTAATGATAAGATTGCCACCGGATAAAGTAACTTCCCTCGAAAAATTAATCTCCAATTGAATTACGGCACCAATACCAAAAGTCCCATTATTTGCCGTAGTTTGAACTCCAGAAATCAAAGGTAATAATGTTTCAATGCGAATATTATTACTCGCTCCAAGAGAACCACTCACCCCAGGATCAACCAAGGTAGAACTAGCAGGTATGCCTAAACTACTTTTGACTAAACCTATCGCAGAGGCAAATGCGGATGCACTTACGTAATCTAAATCACTAGCTACATCCCCTTCACGAATGATATAATTGAATGTCAATGTATCCGTGCCACTTCCTCCGCCATAAATAGCAAATTTATTTGTATCACCTGTTTCTAATTCAATATAAGGTATGCCGGTCACAAAAACGGATTCAGAAAATTTAACTTCAATGGTTATCAAGCGATTCACACCATAGATACCATCCGGATTTATGGCCGTCACACTCAAGACCGTCGGCACAGTACCTTGAGTCACAAGAGTTAAAAAACCTGTTGAGGATGCTGCTGATGGATTTCCAGCTAAATCTGATGCACTACTGGGCACACCGACAATATCAACAGTTTCAATTCCTAGAGCAGCTCCTGTTACTTGAATCAAAACCCGCACAATTGTTTCGCCACCAGCTAAAGGGCTACCATCAGTTTTTTGGACACCGGTAATAGTGACACCGGTAGCAATGCCACCGTTTTGATTAAAAGTTACTGAGAAACCGGCTGCTGTGATTGGTCCGGCGCCATTTGTTGTATAAATACCTTCCGTGAAAGTAACATCGACGTAGGTATTTCCTGTACCCAAGACACCTGTAGTAATAGAGGGAGAAATCCCATCAATGACAAGGGCGCTATTAATACTTAAAGAATTCACCGCTCCAGGAGTAGGTAAGACTAATGATGCATTATTAGCGACAGCATCTCTGATCGTACCACCATTCAAGGTTAATGAAGTTGTTGTCACAGCATCAAGATCAAGGGAATTATCACCAGCTTGAACGGTGTAATTAAAAATAATATCGATGGAGCCCGAGCCGCTTATATAAGTGGCATTTCGATCGGTAGTACCTGTTTCAAATAATAATTGCGGACTACCAGTAATTAAAACGGCTTCAGAGAAGGTGACTTTTACTTGAATTATATCACCGGTATTATAGAGACCATCAACGGTAACACCCGTTAAAGATACAACCGAAGGGCTTAATAAGTCTAACAATAAAATGGCACCTGTAGTCGTAGTGATCAAGGCAGGTTGACCAACAAAATCATAGATTTGATTTGTATTTGGTGTAACGGTAATTGTCTCTGTACCAGATACAGCACCAGTAACGTTTAACACTAATCGTAGCGTTGTCTCACCACCAGAAGTAGTAGCGCCGGCGGTAGTTGTTACATTAGAAATAGTCACCCCAGTAGCATTGCCTCCATTAGCGGCAAAAACCAAATTATAATCAGACGCATTTAATCCACCGGTACCGCCGTTAGTTGTATAAACAGGCTCAGAGAAAGTCACGTCAATAAAGACATTCGCGGCACCAATGGAGCCACCAGTAATAGTAGGTGCAACAGTATCAATAATTATTGTTTTTGATGGACTTATATTTGTTGCCGGCAGAGAAGCTAATGAGACTGCATTGGAACCAGGATCCACTAAAGTACCTGCACTCAAGGAAAGCCCTGTTGCCAGCAAAGGGTTTGCGTTTTGTGTCGCGAGAACAGAATAAACACCTGTTGAGGTTGTACCAACAAATGGAACGATAGTAACAGTACCACCAGAATTCAAGACAACAATTAAATTACCACCCGCTAAAGTAACGGATTCTGAAAAATTCACAATAACACTAATCGTACCACCGGTTGTGAAACTACCTGAATTAGTAAATGATTGAACGCTAGTAACTGTGGCTGCGGTTGTATCAATAACAATATTGCTAGCGGTATTAATATTTGTGCCTGGCAAAGCAGTAGAGAGTGCATTGCCTGCAAGATCTGTATTGGTTCCAGAGACAGTGATAACAGTAACGGATAAGTCGGATGATGTCTGACCAGCTGAAACTGTGTAAACCCCTGTAGTTGTTGTGCCAGAAAAAGCCGTAAAGACTACTGAACCGCCACTATCTAAATTAACCCCCATGGTACCTGTTAACGTGACAGATTCAGAAAAATTTAAACGCACATTTATATTACTACCAATGCTATAAGCGCCATCAATGGTCGAAGATAAAATCGCATTGATAAATGGTGCTGTTGTATCGACAACAATATCACTGACATTACTAATTACAGTAACCGGTAATGCTACTAAAAGATTTTGAGAGACACTATTGGTAGCTGCACCAGATAAAACTACTGCTATAGCAGCTAGGTCAGCACTTGTTTCGCCAGCCAAAACCGTATATACAGCTTGGGCAAATGTGGCATTATTAAAAGAGTTAAAGACAACAACAGAACCAGTATCTAAGGTCACACCCATAGTACCTACCATGGTAATAGCTTCAGAAAAGCTCAACGTAATATTGATCAAATCACCAGCTTTATAACTACCATTAGAAGAGGTAGAGATAATCGAAAGAATTGAAGGTAATGATAACCCGACCCAGTTAGTATTATTTCCTAAATCTAAAGAATTAGTTGCAAGAATGGCAGTACCAAAACTAGCATCACTTCTTTTTACGGACACTTTATCTGCCAAGGTGGAAGTTCCAGCCCCTGTTAAATTTAGTTGCCAATCAACAGCCGCGTCACCTACAGTTCTTAAGACAGAACGGCTCGCGGAAGTTCCATTCGATGCAAGTGTACCAGCAACCGTAATTCGATTAGTAGCGCCTGTGCCAAACTCATGAATTTTACCCGCACCAAAACTAAGACTGAAAAATGTATCGGCCAGATCATTTACATTAGCTGTGTTACCATTATCATAAAAAGTAACAGTTGAGCTTGTTGAGGCTAACGTGAATTTAGCATTATTATCAGCATTGTCTGTTGTCCCATTAACCATAATAGTTTCAGAGCCTTTCAAAGTCAATCCATCATAAATCTCAAAATTATTCAAAACGGTAACATCAAAACCTGCTAAATCTAACACACCATCCAGCACAATAAGGTTTTCTGCTGCTTGACCGACATACACCCCTTGAAGAGTAACGGTACCACTAGATTTATTGATGATGAAAGACCCTTTGGGCATCGTATAACCACCCGTATAAATATTTTGTACACCCGTTCCATTCATCGTAATACCTAAGGTATCCCCAGCAGTACAATTTTCATTTGCTATGGTAAAGTCGCCCGTAATCTCAACAAGACCTTCTTGAGATCTAGATGTGGTGTCATCAAGGACAAAGTTCTTACAAACAACTTTATTAGCTCCGTTAATTTCTGACACACCTTTCATTCTAAATTCGTTAACGATCGTCCAATCGCCATTTAGATCATGACTTGCGGCAGGGTTATTTTGATTAACATTCACATCATAATAAATAACTCCTGATCCACCACTAGCACTTGTTACCGCATTACCTTCCAGATCAAGGAAGTTGTTATTATGAGCAAAAGAGTTGGCCGCCGTAAATGTCCAGTATTGCACATTGACATTATCAGAAAAACTAACATCTCCTGTCGAATTAATAACCAAGGCCATTCCTGAATAGGGAGTAGAACTAGGAACTCCACCAATTGATTGAGCACTTGTACCATTTACGGTTACAATCGCCGTTGACCTCGAATCGCCATTAGTATTAACTAGATTACCCTTTAAGCTAATGTTGGCATTTCTCATTTGACCACTTGCATGTAGAATATTGCCCATCACCACAACGTTATGACCACTAAAGTCAATATAGGAAAGGTGATTGCCCGACTGTAAGGTTAAGTTTTGTAAAATTATATTATTTAAGGAATGCGTTAAATTATTCGAAGAAATCTTAAATGTCCCGGCATTGTGATTAAAGGTGCCGCCTGATACAGCAACTGCATCTACATCTAGGGTGCCTGCCGTAGACACATAGATACCCCCACTTAAAGTAAAGGTACCATTCATTGTAATATCGCTGCCTGTACTAGAACCAATAAAGCCTCCCCCAACTTGAGACCAATGACTAGCACCAACGGTTATCACATTAGAATTTTGACTGATGGTACCATTATAACTAGCATGGATATCAAAGCCTTGCACATTTACCGTCGCATCGATATTACAATTGGTGGCTGATACCGTGGAAAAAATAGCGACATCACTTGAGCCTGGCACAGCACCCCCTTGCCAGTTAACACCGGTATTCCAATCGCCATCCCCACCTAACCATGTGAAATTTGCTTCAACAAAAGTCCAGTTAAGATTATTTCCTGAATCATTTGAGCCAATTGCATTAACAGTATTACCTGTACTGGCATCACTGTAAATAACGTCGAGTAAATTAATTGTACCTACAGAGCCTTGCAGGTTTAAGGCCCATTTTTCCCCTGGGTTTGAAGAAAGTAAATTGACCTGGTCATTTGCGCCTAACCCTATTAAGTTTAAGGTGCCATCTATGCGTGTGACGGAAGTTGCTTCGATGGTCAAGCTAACATCAGTATTATCGGAAACCAAATCGGCAAAAGTAAAATTAAAGAAAGTCGTTGAGCCATTTAATAATTGAGTGGTACCATCAAAGGTTACCGTACCGGCTTGATCAACGAAACCACTTATGCCAACATAGTTAGACCAATCTTCGGAAATCGTAATGGCGTGATTCGATCCACTCACATCAAGAATCCCTGAGTGTATATCTAAATTGCCATTGATGTCTAAAGCTTCACCTAGAGTGAAGGTAGCGGAACTTGTAGCTCCATCGGCATATTTACCAGCTGCAAGAGAAGCAATTTCAGTAGAGCTTAATTCGCGGCTATAAATACGAACATCATCAACACCACCATCGAGTTCTTTGGAAGCTGTGACTAATGGTTTACCGATATAAAGAGCATTCGAGGTGCTTTTTAAACTAGTCGCTGTTGTGGTGCTCAAGGGACTATTCGCATCTTCAACCCCATCAATATAAAGTCGAAGACCGTTGGCATCATTCCCTTTATAAGTGAAAGCAACGTGATGCCAGCCATTATCATTAGAAGCATTGGTTGCCCCCTCGATTCTAACCTCTGCGGCACCTGAAACTAAGATTGTAAATGTATCTGTTCGACCTGAATTGGAACATGAATCATCACGCCAGAATAATAATGCCTCTCCACTTGTAAAGGAATTTTTGGCCATCAAAGTACCATCTGCACCTAGATCATCTATTTTAACCCACATAGCTACTGTTAATTCTGTGGCACCATCTATGGCATCGACATCTCCGAAGTCGATATAATCATTGGACCCGTCTAAGCCTATACCATGGGAATTAATATATTTTGTAGTGGAATTCAAATCATTCGTCCAATGAGCGCCACTTTTCAAAGTACCATGATTATTATTACCGCTAATATCTTTGACGGCATCACCAGTACCTTCATCAAACTTCCAATGACCGATAAGACCATTTGTACTGGGATCTTCGATATGTAGATTGTTAATCGAACCACCAAGGGTGAGAGACTGGCTGCTTGTGCCATTTATGACAAGCGTACCTTCATGTGTATCAAGAGTACCTCCAGCAGCAGTGTCAATAATTGTCCCAGCAAAGATAGTGTAATCCGTAGATGCATTGTTAACATCTTCGACATCTAGCTCTCCTGCTGTAATTGTTAAGGTTCCATCAACATCTAAAATATCTGCTAGAGTCCAAACACCACCTGATCCATTTACAATTAAATTATTAAAGGCTTGTCCACCAGATAAAAGAGCTTTGCCAGAACTGGTACCCGTTAAGTTAACGGTACCTGATTGTGGTGTAAATACACCACCATAATTGAGCCAGCTGCCATTAAGATTAATGGCATAATTGCTACTACTAATATCTAGTGTACCACTAAACAAAGAAAAATCTCCATCGACATTTAATGCAGAGCCAGCTAATGTGTAAGTGCCAACATTAGAACCTGACTGATTACCAACACCAAGACCACTAACTTCTCCATAACTCAAAGCATAATTATATATACGCACATCATCCATACTACCAGGGAAGAAACGATCTGAATTTAAGTCTTCACGGCCACCCATGAAAATATTAGTAGTTGGATTAAAAGAATCACCACCGTTATTATTTGAGGCCTTCCGAATACCATCAACATAAACAATTGCCCCAGTTCCTGATTTCGCCGTAAGTGTGTACAGATGCCAATTGTTATCACCAAATCCTGCCGGTACATCTATATAAGATGTAGAATCATTTGTGTCCTTTATTGTGGTTCGGAGTATTCCGCTAATTCCACTACTTGATTCACCAAAAAATACATTAACACTATTGGCTGCATCAGCAGTGCCATGACTAAACATATATTGATAGAAAGAGCCACTTAAGTTTGTTGTTTTGAACCAAAATGAAATCGTGAAATCAGGACCATAACTAAAATCATTTGTCAGCACATGGCCATCGATACCATCAAACGTTAAAGCTTTTGAATTTGTAAACTTGGTCGTGGTAGCTGCGCTTGTCCAATCACCTGGATCTGACATATTTGTAAGTGTTCCATTGCGTGTATAGCCTGATGAATCAAGAGTCACAACGCCACTTGTAGAATTAAAATTCCAGTAACCAACTAAACCATCATTCAATTTTAAATCATAAAACCGCGTGCCGGCAGAACTAGTAATGGTGTGAGCGCCACTTCCATTCATGAAAACTGTTCCATTTATTTGATTAAAAGTTCCGCCGGTATGAATAAACGAATCATTCAAAATTAATGTTTTACTATTTAAATCAAAGGTAGCGCCACTCATATTAAATAGACCAGTTACTTCGAGATCATTATCTAAGGTAATTGTACCTGGGTAAGTAGTACTTATGGTTATACTGGCAAGGTCAATACCAGCTACATCCAAATTCACATCTCTGGTACCTGGTGTAGTAAAATAAGCAGGGTCTCCATCCCCCGGGGCAGTGCCGCCTTGCCAGTTACTTCCCGTTGACCAGTTTGAATCCGTTGACCCAAGCCATGTAAAAGTAGGTATAAAAACCCAGTTCGAGTTATTACCATTATCAACAGACCCATATGCATTGACCGCATTTCCCGCAGCAGCATTACTTCGTTTTACTTGAACTTTCTCTGTTAGATTCGAAGTGCCTTGCAAATTCAACTCCCAATCAATCCCAGCATCTGCAACACTCCTCAAGACCGAAGGGCTGGCAACTGAACCGACTGAATCAAATGTTCCGTTGATTTGAATACCATTACCACCGCCAGTGGCAATTTCATGAATTTTGTCTTTACCTAATGTTAGGTTGTAAAAATTTTGAGATAAAGCGGTAATAATTCCTGTGACAGCACTATCATAATAGGTCACCGTTGAACTGGTGGCGCTTAATGTTGTTGTCGTTGTCGTAATTGTTTCAGTACCTTTTAATCTTAACTGATCATAAACCGTAAAGACATTTGCAACGGTTAAATCAAAACCAGCTAAATCTAAATTACCGTTTACAACTGACAGATCCTTTCCAGCCATAGTAGGTGCCCAGTTTGCACTTAAAATCACATTACCGCTGGATTTATTGATCGTAATATTACCCGGTAACTTAGAACCTGAAACTATTTGATCAGTGGACCCATTTATGATTGTATTTCCTGTACCACCAATACTTGCGTCGACTGAAATTATAGTACCTTGTAAAATTAGATCGGCCCCACTAATATTATTTTGAGATAAGATATCACAAGTACCTGTTATGGTCAGATCACCGACCAATGTCGTCGTATTTGAAGAGCCACTATCCATTCTAAAATTAGTAAATTTATAAGAGCCACTTGTGATTGTTTTATTAGTACCAGTACTAGCTTCGCCGGCTGTGTAATAATAAACACCTTGATCCATGGTGCCCGTAACATATTCGAAATCAAAGCCAACTCTTACATCACTCAAGAATGTTAATGTGCCACCAGCTTTATTCACTTTCATACTTGGCATCATAGAATCTGAGACTGTTGCAGTAATTGATTGGGCACCAGTGCCATCAAAAGTAATCCCAGTGGCCCCGCCTAAATCAGTATCTTGCAAGTCAGTGTTACCACGAACAAATATTGTACTACCAGAAAGAGCACTCGCACCTTTGATCGTAAATAAACCTTCAACGATTAAATCACTAATCAATGTTACTGTTGGACTCGACCCCTTATCAACTATAAAAGCATTAAAGGCATTCGTATTAAAGTCCATGATAACACTACCACCTGACTCCACTTCAAAGGTTCCACCATTGTGGGTAAAAACGGCGGAAGCTAAAGTACCACTACCATTAAGTTTTAAGTTGCCGGATGTACTTAAAAAGGTACCCCCAGAAATGTCCATATCCCCATTAATATCTATTTCTAATGTTCCACCAACAAAAGCACCGCCAGCTTGTATCCAATTAGAAGAACCAACATCAATGACAAAAGCATTTTGAGTGATGGTGCCTGCATAGCCTGATTGAATAAAAAACCCTTGTATGTTGACCGTTGCGTCAATATTACAACTTGTCCCAGAAACAGATGTGAAATAGGCCACATTTCCACTACCAGGTACAGAGCCACCTTGCCAGTTACCAGGAGTATTCCAATCACCATCTCCACCTAACCAAGTAAAATTTGGAATCGAAACTAAACCAACCCAATTGGTATTGTTGCCATTATCCAATGATCCAGTAGCTAAGACAGCAGTGCCAGAACTCGCATCACTTCTTTTCACCATAACCTTATCGGCTAAGGTTGAAGTACCATTCAATGTTAATTCCCAATCAACGGCGGCATCACCCACACTTCTTAAAATCGAACGAGTCGTGGAAGTTGCATTAGATCCCAAAGTACCTTCTATAGTGATACCGTTACTTCCCCCAGTAGCTATTTCGTGATATTTGTCGGCACCGAAATATAAACCATAAAATGTTTTGGCAAGGTTTGTTATTGTTGCAGTAACCGCGGCATCGTAATAAGTCACCGTTGAATTAGTAGCACTTAAAGTAAAGTTAGCATTTGCATCGGCACTAGTAGTGGCTCCATTGACCGTGATTGTTTCAGAACCTTTTAATTTTAAGCCATCATAAACAGTGAAGACATCATTAACCGTTAAGTCAAAACCAGCTAAATCAAGAGTACCTGAGACAACTATAGCATCCGCATTAGCCACATTAACCAAAAAGGCACTGGCAAGGCTTGCTGTTCCAGAAGATTTGTTCACAGAAAGATGGGTGTTAAAATTACCACCTGTTCTTGTTAATGTTTGCGCATTGGTACCGGTCATGGTCAATGTTAAAGAAGTGCTACCAAAGTTTAGGGTGGCATTTGTTTGAGCGATTGAGAAATTACCTTTTACATTAATTATTCTTGTACCTGATGGAGAAATAGTGAATGTGCTACCAGAATCCTGATTGTCTACAGTCAGATTGCCGGCAGTTGCAAAGTCATCTATAAGAGTTAAAGCAGATCCGAGTCCTATATCCCCTTTTATAAAACTAACATCACCAAAGATTAGTCCATTGCTTGTAATAGTACTATTCGCTATTGCAGAAAATATAGCGGTGTATGAGTTGTGATCGAAGGCTCCCGTTGTTCTTATGAAGTTTGATGGAAAGTCAAAATCAGTTATTAACTGAACCGTTCCGGCTGTATCTATGTCAAAAGCAGCATCAAACCTACCACCAGTACTACTCATTGTTTGGGTTCCACCACCAGACATTTTCAATGTTAAATTGGGGCCGTTACCAAAGTACATATTGGCGGCTAGAACCGTTTCAGCTATTGAGAAATTTCCGTTCAGCGTTATCACTCTTGTTCCAGAGGGATAGATATAATTGCTATTACCAGTGGTTTTATCTACCCTTAAATTTCCCCCTATCGTAAAATCATCTACAAGAGTTAATGTAGAGAAACTACCAACTGATTTAATGAAATCAACATCACCATTAAATGTTAAGCCATTTGTTGTGAGTGAACTATTTAGTATATTTCCAAAAATTATCTTATTGCCGTTTTGATCTAATGTTCCTGAAGTTCTTGTCCAAGAACCACCAAAATTAAAATCTGTTATTAGTTGAACGCCTCCTGCGGTATCAATGTCCAGCGATGCTCTAAAATCACCGCCCGTATAACTCATTGTTTGAGTGCCAGCATCCGTCATTTTCAATGTTAAATTGGCACCATCACCAAAGTACATGTTGGCGGTTATATTTGTTTCAGCTAATGAGAAGTTTCCATTCAGCGTAATCACTCTTGTTCCAGAAGGATAAACATAATTACTATTACCAGTAGTCTTATCTACACTTAGGGTCCCAGCTATCGTAAAATCGTCTACAATCGTTAAGGTAGAAAAGGAACCTTTTGATTTAATGAACTCTACATCACCGTTAAAAGTTAAGCCATTTGTTGTAAGCGAACCGCTTAGTATATTTCCAAAAATAATTTTATTGCCGTTTTGATCTAAGGTTCCCGCAGTTCTAGTCCAAGACCCACCAAACTCAAAGTCTGTCGATAATTGTACAGTACCTGTTGTATCAATGTCGAGGGTTGCTCTAAATTCACCACCTGTTTGACTCATTGTTTGAGTACCAGTATCAGTCATTTTCAATGTTAAGTTGGCGCCATTACCAAAATGCATGTTGGCGGATGTATTCGTTTTCGCAATTGAAAAAGTTCCGTTAAGGGTAATTATTCTTGTTCCAGAAGGATACATATACAAAGAGGAATCGTCTGTTTTGTCAATGGTAAGGCTTCCTACTATGGTAAAATCATCTGCAAAGGTAATCGTACCAACACCACCACCAGTTTTTAATAAATCGATATTATAGAAACTTACACCATTAGTTGTAATTGTTTGATTGCTATCTTTCCCCCATATAACCTTGCCACTATTATGATTGAAAGTACCGCCAGATATTGTGAAGACGGCATTGGCACTAAGCGTTCCGCTTGTACTGGTAAAGATACCTCCCGAAAGTATAAAAGATCCATCGGTTGTTATCGTTGCAGATCCACCAGCAAAGCCACCACCGGCTTGGGTCCAGTGACTAGAACCAACGGCAATGGCATTAGCATTTTGACTGATAGTACCTGAATAGGTTGCTTGGATATCAAAACCCTGAACATTGACTACAGCATCGATCGTACAATTAGTCGCAGAAATAGAAGAAAAAATTGCTACATTACCACTGCCGGGCACTGCCCCGCCTTGCCAGTTACCACCTGTATTCCAATTACCATCACCACCTAACCAAGTATAATCTGGAATCACTATTAAACCAACCCAGTTAGTATTATTGCCATAGTCAATAGACCCAGTTGCTAACACGGCGTAGGTACCACCACTGGCATTACTTCGTTTCACGGTGACTTTGTCAGCAAGTGTGGAATTCCCTTCTAATGATAATTCCCAATCGATAGCAGCATCACCCACACTTCGCAAAGCAGATGGATTAGCAAGAGTACCATTTGAATCCAAAGTACCATTGACGGTAATGCCATTGCCTCCGCCTGTTGCAAATTCATGTATTTTGCCAGCACCAAAAATTAGGCTATAAAAAGCTTGAGATAAATTTGTTACGACGCCTATGACAGTACTATCATAATAAGTCACTGTTGAACTAGTGGCGCTTATTGTTGTTGTACTTGTTGAAATAGTTTCAGAACCTTTTAACCTTAATCCATCATAAACTGTAAAAACATCTTGCACGGTAAAATCAAAACCGGCCAAATCAAGAGTACCATTAGCAATAATAAAATCCGTACCACCGCCGACAGTTATAAAATTACCGGTTAATGAAACTGTACCGGATGATTTATCAATAGTAACGGTTCCGTTTGAATAATCGCCCGCAGAAAAATCCATGTTTTGAGCACCTGTGCCGTTCAAGACCAAATTACCCGAACCTGATATAGCTGTATCCGTACTAACAATATCTCCACCAACATAAATAGTGCTTCCGCCAATTGAACCTAATCCCGAAATATTCAAATCATTGGAAACATTTAGGTCAGAATTAAAGGTCATAGTACTCCCTGTTGTTTTCGCCAAGTTAACGTTATAAAAATCAATACTACCAGGATCCATTGTAAAATGGTTATTTCCATCAAAGGTAACAGTTGATGTGCCGCCATTAGTCAAACCTTTGGTATAAGTTAAATGTCGATTGATAGAGAAATCGCTTAAAAAATTTAAGGTACCACTAGCTTTATCTATGGTAAAACTTCCTAGACCACCTGTATAAGTAATGTTCTGGTCACTGGTTCCATTAAAGACCAATGCACCTGAGCCGCCATCATTACCACCGACACCAGAAAGATCTCCTGCTAAATACACAGTTGCCGCAAAATTACCAAAATTTGTAAGTGTTAATTCACCATTGATAGTACTTATTCCGTTCCACTGACAGGAAACACATTTGTTGATAATGACATCATTAAGAGCCGCTGAACCTGTATAAGTCGTAAAGTGGTTCCCACTCGTAAAAGTAAAGATACCGCCATTGGCATCAAAAGTGTCAACGTTTCTTAAATCTAAAACAGTGCCATTTAAACTAGAAGTTATTGTTAAAGTGCCGCTGGTACTCGTAAATGATCCACCTGTTGCCAGCAGTTCACCATTTATCGTTATCGAAGAACTACTACCAACAAAAGCACCGCCGGTTTGCCTCCAATCACTACTACCAACCGTAATCGTGTTGGCATTCTGACTAATGGTACCGGCGTAAGTTGATTGGATATCAAAGCCGGCAACATTGACAGCTGTATCGATATTACAACTCGTCCCTGTTATGGAAGTAAATTTGGCGACATTACCACTGCCGGGCACTGCCCCCCCTTGCCAGTTACCACCGGTATTCCAATCACCAGTACCACCTAACCAAGTATAATTCGGAATCGCTATTAAACCGACCCAACTTGTATTGCTTCCATAATCATAAGAACCAGTTGCTAAAACATCGAAGGTACCACCACTTGCATCACTTCGTTTTACCGTCACTTTATCAGCGAGTGTCGAAGTACCTTCTAAAGATAATTCCCAATCGACAGCAGCATCGCCCACACTTCGCAAAGCAGATGGACTAGCCAAAGAACCGTTCGAACCCAAAGTACCATTAACAGTAATTCCATTACCACCGCCAGTTGCAAATTCATGGATTTTGCTAGCACCAAAAGTTAAGCTATAAAATGTCTGAGATAGATTTGTTACGACGCCTGTGACAGCACTATCATAATAGGTGACTGTTGAGCTAGTGGCACTAATTGTTGTTGTGCCTGTAGTGATTGTCTCAGAACCTTTTAATTTTAATTCATCATAAACGGTAAAAGTATCCGCAACAGAAAAATTATAACCCGCAAAATCAAGGGTACCATCGATGATCACTAAATCTTGTCCGGCTAAGTTAAGGTCGGCCGTTGCCGTAAGAGTGACCGTTCCACTAGGTTTATTTATGGTTAAGACACTACCCGGTAAATCACCTGTTGGAAGGCTAACAGATTGATCTGCCGTTCCCAGCAAAGTAAATAATGTCGTTCCTGCAGCAAGGTCACTATCAGTAATTGTCAAATCACCGTATAACTCAATATTTCCGTTAATAATTTGACCGCTTGTAAAACTTCTGTTAAAACGATTAAAAGATCCAGCAATCTTTAGTGTGTCCGAAATACTTAAAAACCCCAAGGCACTTTGCGACACTTTAATATTATTATACATTTCTGAACCGGCAACGATGGTAGCTGATACTGGGCTACTCGTACCAGAATAAGGAACATAAAAATAAAGAGTTGATGTTCCTGCATTTAGAGATCCTGCTGTTATCCAAGTCCAGTTTTTACCTACAATAATTTCATCAACTAGATTCAAAGCACCAGAAGCTTTATTGATGCTAATCGATGGAAATCTACCCACATCACTTCCTGTAACACCCGTAATTGTTTGGTCCATGGTTCCATCTAGGGTTATATTCGCTGTCCCACCTTGCATTTCACCATTCGCGGCATCTGGCGCCATGGTAAGATCGCCTTTTAAAGATATACCACCACCATTTAACTGAACGCCAGAATATTCCCATGAACCTATTAGCAAATCACCATTGACAGATATAGTTCCTGACACGGTTATATCTCCAGCGTTAGCATTACCCTTTATGATGACATCATTGAATATAAAGGAACCTGTCGTAATATTTAAATTCAGATTATAGGGAGTCTTAAAATAGACGATCCCACCGTTGGCATTAAAGGTAGGAGAGCCTGTATTGCTAACCCAATCACCTATATAACTTGTCAAAGTTCCTGAAGTGGAGAGAAAAGAGCCACCTGTAAACGTTGCACCATTATTAAAGTCAATCGAAGCATTGCCTCCAATAAATACACCTCCAGCTTGCACCCAACTAATTGTACCTATGGTAATCGCATTGGCATTTTGGGTGATTGTACATATGTAGCCCGCGGCGATGTTAATTCCTGAAACATTTACAACTGCGTTGACGTCACAAGTTCCTGAATTTGAAGTGAAGTAGACTATGTCACCGGAGCCAGGCACCGTTTCACCTGTACCCCCACCATCCGTGGTTGACCATCTGCCGGTATCGTTCCAATCCCCTTCACCGACAAAATACCGGTCAGCTGAAAAGACGGATATATTGCAGAAGATAAATAAAAGCAAATATATAAATTTATTTTTATTCTTGTGCATAATAAACCGGTTAAAAAGCAGTAAATACTAAGTAAAACATACGCATAAACTAAGTACTATTAGTTTCGTTCATTAACTAGGTTCAATCAAATTTAATGGATTACCTTTACATTAATGGATATAAAAACCTGCACTAAAGTTTTCTATTTGACATAAAAATTGAGACTTGACAACTGACCATGGTTTTAAGTAGAATTAAGGTGTTTTAAGGTATTTTAATTAAAAAATTTAATCAATTGGATCCAAGCTATGAAATTATTTATCGCCGGTTTTTTTCATGAAACCATGACCTTTTCTAAAAACAAAACCAACCTAGGTCATTTTAAAGAGAGGGGATATAAGTCAGGCCAAGAATTATATGAGTCCGAAAAGGGAACAAGAAGTGCCATCGGGGCCTTCATTGATGTGGGAGAAAAAAATAATATCGAACTCCAATTTTCACTGAATGCATCAGCCGTACCATCAGGTATAGTGACGCGAGAAGTTTACGATGTCGTCATAGAAAAAGTAACCCGCGACCTAAAAGAGTGTCAAGACATAGATGGAATCCTAATAGATTTCCATGGAGCAATGGTGGTCGAAGGTATAGATGATCCGGAATCATTATTCTTAAAAACATTAAAAGAATTAACGGATTTCAAAATCCCCATTATGTTTGTTTTTGACTACCATGCCAATATAGGATCTGATACCATCAAGTACTCAGATGGCTTCGTTGTCTATAAAACATATCCGCATATAGACATGTACGAAACTGCCCATGAAACAATAAATCTAATGATTAACACTTTGGAAAATAAAATTAACCCAAAAATAGCATTCAGAAATATACCTTTAATTTCTCCTTTGCTTTCACAAGGAACATTTTGTTCACCTATGAAAGAATTAATTGAACTAGCAAAATCTTACTACCAAAAAGATAAAGTCTTAAGTGTTTCACTAGCTCCAGGTTTTGCTTATGCTGACATTCAAGAAAATGGTTTTTCTGTGATCGCAACAACAGATGATGATGAAACCCTAGCAAATAAAATAGTGGTAGAAATTTCTGAAGCAATATGGGAAAAGAGACATCAATTAATATGCAATCCAATTTCAATAAAGGATGCTATTAAAGAAGCTACTAGCACCAATACCTCCAATGGACCGGTACTGTTATGTGATGCTGCTGATAATCCAGGAGGTGGTAGTGCCGGAGATGGTACAGATATACTTAGAGAGTTATTGGATCAAAATATTTCCGATGCTTTAGTATCGACAATATGGGATGCTGAATCAGCAAGAGAACTCCACCAACATAAAGTTGGTGAGATGGTCAAATTAAATTTAGGGGGTAAATCCCCAGAACATGCTGGCACATCTTTAGACATTGAAGGCAAAATTTTATCTTTAAAAGATGGACACTACACCAACAAAGGACCCTTCAACACAGGATCAAAAGCTAATCTAGGATTAACCGCGCTGATTGACATCAATGGCATAAAGGTAATCGTACATGAAAACAGAGCGCAAACTCTTGATAGAGAAATTATCCGATTTACTGGGATTAATCCTGAAGACCAAAAAATAATCGTCATTAAATCCACTATTCACTATCGTGCCGATTTTGAACCAATCGCCTCAAAGGTTATTGAAGTCAATGCTCCGGGTCCTGTATGCCCTAATTTAAAAGAACTAGATTATAAAAATATTCGTCGCCCATCATTTCCAATTGACCCTGATATGGCAAAACCTTTTTGATAAGACATTCTAGGCAAACTAAGTAGATAAATATCATTAATTCAATATATTATTTTAAGCTAAAAAATTTAATAAGTAAAAATAGACATGCAAATTTCAGCACTTCAATTGAATGAAAAACAAAAAACGTTTTTTGAAGATGAAGGTTATTTGGTTTACCCGGCCTTTTTATCAAAAGATCAAACTAATAAATTGATGCTTGAACTTGATCAAAATACTATACTAAGAGCAAGCGGGGTTTATTCTAAACTTGAGCTTTTTGAAAAAATAGGCTGGATTACTTCTTTGCCAAATTTAATAACAATCGTCTCTCAATTAATGGAAGATTCAAAATTTGCACTACATCATTTGCATGCTGTTAAACAGGAGACCGGTGAAAAAGGGGTGAATTGGCATCACGACTATGAGCAGATCCCTGTTTCAAATCATTCACATAAAATGGTTCATTGTTTTTTTTATGTTAACGGTCTCAATGGACAAATAGGTGATCTACAAATATTACCTAAATCTCATAAAGGCATTTGTGACTACTCAATGCCTAAAGTGTTTGGTGATCAGGAATTACCAGGCTCAAAAACGTTCTCATCATTATCAGCGGGAACTCTTGTCATTGTTCATTCGGCACTATGGCATCGACGTAGAAAATCTAATTTAGGAAGTGCTGATTATTCTCGATATTTTATTGATGCCTCTTATTGTGAATATGGTATTAAATGGCCAAGAAGTAAAAGGTTTGATGATTATGACCAAATAGCACAGGAATCAAATTTTACTGACAACGGAAAATATGATTATTTATACAACAAGGATTTATTTTTTCATTACGACGATGCTGTTGAATTTGAAAAAAATAATGAAGGTAGCTATATAAATAGAAAAGAAAATTAAGCGTGCGATTAAGCGCTTCAATATTGTGTTTGAAGATCACGATAGCGAAACATTTATTTAAATAATAGGGCATGATGAAAAACACAATGCATGCATTGTCTCTACAATTTTATGATATGGCTAATTCGTGCTTATCGATCCATTGATTTTTAAAAATTTCAATAAAACCTTGGTAGAAGGCTTTTGAATTTTCTGGTAGGAGATTTAATTTTTCGTCATTAATAAACCATGGTTGATCTGTAAAAAAATCAAATATAGGACTTGAGGAAAATGTTAGCATTAAAGTCCTTCTTGTTTTATCTGTATGATAACGACCTCTATGAAGACCGAAGGGATTAAAAGCTATCATGTCCCCGGGTTCCTGTTTAAATCTCATTGCATTGGGCATATTATTTGATTTACAATTTTCTTTATCATTACCTAACCTGATATGCATTTCTTCATTAGTATCCCAGCGTCTTTGAGAAGTTGGAACAAACTCTATGTCTTCTGAAGGTTCCAATGCTATTTGCATTTGTACACTAGTCACAGGTTTACTGGCATCTGCAAGAATTTTTTCTTTTTCTTTTTCAATATTTTCAATGCCAAATTGGGAGTCTCTATGCCAATTTCCATCCTCATGTTTTTCTTGTTGATCAAAAAAATAAGACGTACATCTAAAATAGGGGTGACCATCTAAAATAGTGTTCACGATTGACATAACTCTATCGTCACAAATAGAATTCATAAACGTTTTATATTCTTGATCATTATTTTCAAAATAACCTGGATGATTTAAATGTCGCATACAGTGTGAATTAGCACTTCTGCCTTCTGATAGGGATAAATCATAAGAACTAGACTGATCTTTAATTCGGTTACATATTTTTAAAAGTTCTTTTGCCTCGTCTTTAGTGAACATATTTTTAACGCTACAATATCCCTGATCATTCCATTTCTTTAATAACTCATTGCTCATAATTATTTCCTTAATTAAAGATTATTAAAGAATTATAGAAAGAGAAGATTTTTAAGAATGGAGAATTCAATTAAAAAAATGGATTTTTGAGTGATTCCTTAAACTGCTTAGGCGATAATCCGACTATTTGCTTAAACGTTCTAGAAAAGTAAAAATGATCTTCAAAACCACACTCTAAGGCAATCTTGCTAATTGTTTTATCCGAAGAGATCAATAATGCTTTTGCACAATTTATCCTATTGTTTCTTATAAAACTTATAGGACTTTGACCTGTTTCCTCTTTAAACAATTTTGAAAAATGAGATGTTGTTAAGTGACTTTCTTCAGCTAATTGAGGAACCGTTAATTCACTGCTCAAATTAGCATCTATGTAATTAATTATTTCACCAATACGGGAGTCTACAGCATGAGTTTTGGTCGTTGATTTAACCTTGTTGTTTTTGGAAAAAGATTTTTCCCACTCTATTATTTCAGATAGGACATTTAATATTATAGACTTTGCTTTTAAATCACCCGCTGGATTATGAGCATTAAAATAAT
The DNA here is from genome assembly GCA_002746535.1 of Planctomycetota bacterium. GTDB lineage: Bacteria > Planctomycetota. Next base: position 60,555 of record NVWA01000009.1, on the reverse strand, counting down.
AAACGGTGGATTTATATTGTTCCTTAATTTTTTTTTGCTGAGATTTAGATAATCGATACATTCTCGATAATGGCAAACTCTCAAAAGGTCTTTGCATACCTGGTTGAAGAAATAGAAAAAGAACTGAATAAACACTGAAGCAATCTTTAGGATCATGATTCATTTTACATATTTGACCTTGCTTCAATATATGCAAATCTCCAGCTTTTGTTTCAATATTTTCTCCATCTAATTCAATCCAACCTTTTCCTTTTTCAATATAAAACAAACAATCGTTGATGTTTCTGTTTTTAGGAATACTCCAGGATGGCTTACATGGGAAATAACCTGCAATTGAAATATTTACAGTAGAATCAGCTAAGGAGAAAGTAGAATTCATTCATTTTTCAATAAAAGAAGAAGTAATGATTAGGTTAATTATACAAACCCATTCCATATTAACATAAAACAATCGATCAAAAAATGGTAGCACAAGCTAGAAGCATGTGCTACTATATTCTCAATCAAAATTCAGATTTACTCTTTTAAACCATAAAATGATTTTGTTTTAAGTGCAACATTTTTTAACCTGAAAGCACTTAACTTTCTACCAAACAGTCCTATAAATACATTATGTTGCGGGTCAAAGTTAACCGCATATGGAGGTCTTTTTAATTTTAAATCCGAAACTTGTTTCCAGGCATCTTTTTCTCGTTCATATATCCAAACACCATTAGCTAAAAAAAGAACCATTCGTTTATTCAATGAATCGTAAACAAATGTATTTCCAGGAGGTGTTACTCCTGGCAACAAACCGGCTTTAGACTTCCAAGCTTTCTTTTTAGATGGATCAAAAATCCAAAGACCAAACAGTGATTGATCTTTGTACTTATTTTTATTGACTGTTCTTAGGATATAACCCGTTACTGGGTCATAAGCAACGGGATCATGATTGTAATTGCGTGATAACTTTGGTGCACCAGAAAAAGGTAGCTTTACTAAGTGGCCATCATGAGTATTTAAAACGTCTGTTTTAGGGCCCATCCATTCACAATAAATTTGCCCTCGGCGATGATCAGCCACATACCAGGTTGGTCCTTCACCTCCACGCCTCTCAATTGAGACTTCATAAAAACCTTTAAAGCGATCCATGACAAAATCATATTCACAAGCTTTTTTTCTTGGCATTATGTAACCATTTGCAGGAAGACCAGATCCTCCAACGGCATGATTAATCCAAAAATTTCTACTTTTAGCATCAAAGGCCATTGAACGAGAACACCCTTGATAAGCCCGTGATTCATTATAAAAAAGTCCTAAGTTTTCAGGTGGCCTAACGATAAAAGATTTTCCTGAAGCAACATCAAATCCTACACATTCATTATTATAATAAGGAGTACACCCACCATACCGCAACCAAACACCACTAAAGTAATCCATGGCAGCTCGGGTTTCTCCTATACTTGAAACTGTTATCGCATTTCCTAACTTGATCCATTTTTTCTCTTCTAAATTAGATTTAAAAAGAGAGTTTACAGGATTATAAACCGCATTATTTTTATTAAGAGCTAGTTGCAAGTTTCCAATAAAAGTCCCGTCATCGGCCTTAAGTTCTTTTAATGTTTCTACTGCCGCTTTTAAAACTAAATATTCTTTTTCTACTTTTAGAAGGTTTTTTATGGCCTTAATGGAATCGTCCCCACCAATCTTCCCCAGAGCCAGAACAGATCTATTTCTTATAATCCGATTCGTATTTTTCAAACCTTCAACTAAAGGTTGAACCGCTTTACCAAGTCCGGTTTCACCCAAACCACGAACTGCAGATATGGCAGTACTTAGATCATCAAGTTTTAGCAAAGGACTTAAGATATCTATCGACTTTAAACCACCGACATACCCAATAGCAACGGCAGCAACATATCCTCTCTCAATTTTTGGATAATCATAAGAAAACCATTTCCAATGAATGTTTCCTTTTAAAGGATTAATAGCGGATGGACCTCCATAGCGAGCTAATAATAATTCTGCTGACAATGACCATACTGGTTTTTTCAAACGAGGAGTTAGTGCCTTTGTTAATGTTTCTCCGTCAAGTAACATGCAAAGACCATAACTACCCGCTGCCATATTTCTGAATCCTCTAATTTGAGTATTACTGTATGTTTTGAATGCTTCTAAAGCTAATGGTCCTCCAGAATTAGCAGTAATCGCCGCCCATGCCCTCAATTTTAAATGAATGTTTTTATGGTTAAAAGCTAAATCAATAAATTTCTTTAAATCTTCATCTGAACCGAAAGCGGCTAATAGTTCTCCGCTACCACGTTCAGCAACTCTATCACCAACTTTCATAAAAAGATTAAAATTCAATGCCATATCAGGCATTGATAATTTTGGAGCATACACTTCAAATCCTTTTGTCGGTTTTTTCCATGCTCTTAATGATCTTTGCGCTGCTTGTCTCACCCAAAAAGAAGGATCTTTTGACAGAGTTTTAGCTAACTCTAAACCAGATTCTCCAAGTGTAGGGCATAACCTTGCAGCAGCTTCTCGCAAAGGGATCCAACTTGATATACTCAACCCGTTGATTTCATCTATCGAAAGGCATTTAGGAAAACAAGCCGTCAGAGGTCGTTGGAACAAATCATTTTTAAGCTTCTTTTTTGGTTCAATTGTAAAAGCCAATATCCAACGTTGTAAATTAAAATCTTCTTCGCCTTCTAATCGTTTTAAAGCTTGTGCGGCGGCAAGAGCTTTACTAATATCTTTACCTGCAATTGTTTTTGCAAGAGCTGGGATTGCCCTTGCGTCTTTCAGCCAACCTAAATTCCATGCTGCTTCTTGACCTACGAGTCCTTCCTTTAACAATTCTTTTTCCAGCAATAATCTTTTGGATTGATTTGGTCGATGTAAAAGGAGAACCCCATTTATTAATTCTGATTTTATGCCTGTTTGCTTTTCAAAAGAATCGGTTAAATCCTGTGCTCCAACATTTGTACCACCAACTCTTGCTCTACCACTGATTCCATCAACAATTGCAAATGGTTTCCCTAAAGATCTTGCGAGTCGCCAACCAAAATGGTGTTGATTCCACCACCGTTTTTCTAACGTAATTTGTTGTTTTAACTTTTCTTGTGCTAAAAGAGAAGATGTCGTGCAAAGTGAAAAAAGAAAGCAAATGACTGTTATGGTGAACGAATTTTTATTCATACAAACCTCCAATTCTATTAAGTATACCTTTTGTACCAAATATACCAATTGTACCTATTTTTACAGATTCCCCAAATAATAATGAATAACACCGTTCAATTTGCCCATTTTTTAGAATCCAGAGTCAATTCGGCTTCATTTTTTTAATGAATAAAGAAAAGCGCACAAATCTACATTAGAGACACTTTTAAAAAATGTGTAGTGAATCTAAAAAGAACCATTACATTCTCAAGAGAGGCTTCATTTCTCATTTAACCGTTGGACAGAATCATCTGTCTTAAGTTTTGTATTCTCTATCAAACAATTATTTAATTTACATCTTCTGGCATTCAATTCCAATAGATCACACTCTTTTAATGTACTATCGATAAAATCCAAATATTTCTGACTGCCAGCAAAAGTAGTCTCTTCCAATTTACAATCAATAAATTTCATTTTTGTTGAATCTGAATTTTCAAAGGTGCATCTTGTGATTAATGTATTCTCAAAGTTTAAATAATACATCTCGCAGTTTAAAAAATTACAATTTTCAAATTTGCATTTACCAAACTTAGATGATCGTGAAGAACTGATCACAACATTTTCAAAACTACAATGATCAAACTTAGCACCATTGATATCGAGACCTTCAAGTGAACAGTCTTTAAAAATGCAATGCTGAAAGACTGGGCCCTTGCCTAAAGAACCTGTAATATCTGGTTTTAAAAGATCACAATTTGTAAAAATTATTTTATCATATAACTGATTGGGCCATTTAAAATCTATAGGTGGAGACCTTACTTCTGAAACAGTATCACCTGATGAAAGTGATGAAAGCAGATTGATCATATCTAACACAGGTAAATCTTTCATGATTTAATGCCTCATAAAAAGGTCCTACATGATTATCAAATATAAGAATTAAGTTTAAGAAAAAAAGTTAAAATGAAAACTGTAAATTAAAACCTTTTATGATAGAGTCTTAATCAAATAAAAATACTCACTTAAGGCTATATTATTCTATGAAAAAACCAAATATATTGTTTGCTTTTGCCGATGACTGGGGACGTTATGCCAGTGCTTATGCCGAGCACGAAGGTGAAAAATCTATAAATCATTTAATTCAAACTCCAAATTTTGATTGGGTTGCCAAAGAAGGTGCATTGTTTAAAAATGCATTCGTACCGGCACCTACCTGCACACCCTGTCGTAGCTCTGTTTTATCAGGACGATACTTTTGGCAAACTGGTTTAGGAGCAATATTAAAGGGTGCTGTCTGGGATAGAAAAATACCGTCTTATCCATTTCTTGTAGAAGACTCCGGATATAATATTGGATTTTCCTATAAAGTATGGTCTCCTGGAGTTCCAAAAGATGACCCGTATGGAGGTGACACCAGAAGGTATCAATCTGCGGGCAATGATTTTAGTCATTTTTCTTTTAAAGTTACAGATGAATATGAAAAAACGAAAAATTTAATTCAAGCAAAAAAATCTTTGTATGATGAAGTTAAAAATAACTTTTTAAGCTTTATTGAAGATCAAGATTCTGACAAACCTTTTTGTTATTGGTGGGGTCCAAACAATACTCATAGAGAATGGCAGCGGGGGTCTGGAAAAAAAATATGGGATATAAACCCAGATGATCTAAAGGGGCGACTACCTGAATTTCTTCCGGATGTACATGATATCAGGGAGGACTTTGCCGATTATTTAGGGGAGTGCATGGCCTTTGATGGTGGTCTAGGTGTTTTACTTGATTGCTTAAAAGAAATGGGAGAACTAGACAATACTTTTATTGTGGTCAGCGGCGATCACGGAATACCTGGCGTACCAAGAGCCAAATGTAATCTATATGACATTGGTTGCGAAGTGGCACTAGCAGCTAGGCTACCTAATGTCGTCAAAGAAAACCATATTATTGATGACATGGTTAATATCATGGATGTAGCACCAACATTTTTAGAAATCGCTGGTGTTGAGAAACCGTCAACTATGCCTGCTAATAGTCTATTACCAATTATGAAATCATCTAAAAATGGGCAAGTTGATCCAGAGCGTACTTTCGTCATTACGGGTCGCGAAAGACATGTTCACGTAGCCAGAGAATGGAATTTACCGTATCCACAAAGAGCGATAAGAACGAATAAATATTTATATATTCGAAATTTCAAACCAGATCGATGGCCTGTCGGAGATCCAAAAGGTATGGATAACTATGAAGCAAAACCACCAACTTTTGAAGAATTAGAGCATGAAACTTATAGCGCCTACCCTGATATGGATGCTAGCCCAACAAAGGCATGGATGATACACAATAGAAACAATAAGGAGTTAAAAGAATCTTACGAATTAGGATTTGGAAAACGTCCAGGAGAAGAGTTATATGATTTAAAAAAAGATCCAAACTATCTAAACAATTTGTCTAAAGATAATGAATACAAATCCATCAAAGAATCTTTATCTAAACAGCTTATGGATGAATTAGAAAATCAAGGAGATCCTAGACTTGTGGAAGAAAATTGTCGCTTTGAATTATCACCCTACACGGATGTAGATGATAAATTAGATAATACTGAATTTCGTAAAAAGAATGCTGGGCATATACCTTAAATTACTGTCTAAATTAAATATGCCAATTGTTGCTCGAGAATTCTTTTATTTTTCAGCTCCTTTATTTGATTTACGAGATCATAAAAAGTGAAAAGATATTTGAAGGTATGACCGTACTCCCATTGCCGATCATATTGCTGGAAATCTCTTTCCCAAAAAGCTTTTGTAAACGGATGATCAAAGGAAATATTTTTTGTTAACTCTTTGTTCACCAAGTTTTTTAATTGCACCTTTCGGTTTTCCGCCAAATGGACCCGATGAGCATCATATCCCAACTTAGTTATTGACCCATGGCCAAGATTTGTCAATAGTGTTAAAGCATGACCGTGGGTCATTGCATGTCCATCAAATAGTATTCTATTATGCTCCTCAAGTCTTTGACCATGCTCTAAAGAAGAGAAAATATATTTTATCAAGCATTGATCATCATTATATTTGAGAACAGAATTATTTTCATTTGTAAAAAACTTTACCGGATCAACACCGCCTGGCTTATATTTGAAGTAATCAATTAATTTAAAAATTCCATTTAAGATTGATGGGCTAGCTAAGTCTTTATTTTCTGAAATCACTTTTAAAGCATAAGTGCCAAAAATCACATTGTGACCTGAATTCATATAGCGAGATAACGAATCTTTTAATACTTCTAATATATCTTCATAGGTTTTATTTTCGCCATTGATATTTTTTTCAGCATTCTGTACAGAAAACAGATTGCTATATTTAGATATTACTTGATCAGCTTGTTTTGATATGAGCTCATCTACACCTTTTTCAATAGGATTATCACGGCAAAAGTAGTAGGCGGCAATTATTGCACACGGCCAATGACCAGAAAACCATCCTCTGGCAGTGCCAATAGGGTCTTCAGAATCTAGAGTTGAACTAAGCCCAATAAGACCTAACTCCAAATATTTAATATCCATTTTCTATCTCAACTAAGCTAAATTTTGAAGGAAAAATTACTTAAGAGAATGCTTATATTCTAACGATATTTGAATTTGGAAAAGGGCGACTGTTAGTCGCCCCTGATAATTTCAAAATGATAATATTATGCTTACGACTTATCAAAACATAATATTATACAAATGAATGAAATTAATTTGCTGTTACGTTTTTAGCACAAGGTCCTTTTTGACCTTCGCCAACTTCATACTCTACTTTTTGACCTTCATCTAATTGAACATGACCTTCAGAATTAACATCTGAATGATGAACAAATAAATCTTTACTACCATCTTCTGGTGTAATAAAGCCATAACCTTTTGTTGTGTTAAACCATTTTACTGTACCTGTACTCATACTACTTCTCCTAAATTATTATTAATATTAATACTACCAAACTCTATTTTTAATTGAAAATTAATTTTAAATTTCATAAGAATTATTTTTGGGGGATTAGACGACCTATAGCCGCCCTTACGAAAATCCTCTTATTCATCAAAGTCATAAATTGATATTGCGAAAAGTCGGACACGTTTAGTTTGGTGTTACGTTTTTAGCGCAAGGACCTTTTTGACCTTCACCTACTTCATACTCTACTTTTTGACCTTCATCTAATTGTACATGACCTTCAGAATTAACGTCTGAGTGATGAACAAATAAATCTTTGCCACCATCTTCTGGTGTAATAAATCCATAACCTTTTGTTGTGTTAAACCATTTTACTGTACCTGTACTCATACTACTTCTCCTAAATTATTATTAATATTAATACTACCGAACTCTATTTTTAATTGAAAATTAATTTTAAATTTCATAAGAATTATTTTTGGGGGATTGGACGACCTATAGCTGCCCTTACGAACATCCTCTTATTCATCAATACCATAAATTAAGAATTGCGAATAAGTCGGACACGTTTAGTTTGCTGTTACGTTTTTAGCGCAAGGACCTTTTTGACCTTCACCTACTTCAAAGTCTACTTTTTGACCTTCATCTAATTGTACATGACCTTCAGAATTAACATCTGAATGATGAACAAATAAATCTTTACCGCCTTCGTCTGGAGTTATAAATCCATAACCTTTTGTTGTGTTAAACCATTTTACTGTACCCGCACTCATACCAACTTCTCCTAATAGATTAATAAATATTCAATTGCAGTTTTCTGCAATTCCGAGGAATTTTATTAATTATACGTCATAAAAAAAGGACTATTTAACTCTAAAGAGCTGAGATGCCATTTAACATCATCAAATAACCCATAACCTATTGATATCAAAAGTGTTATAAAGATTGACCATACGTGCTTAATTTATATTTTTTCCTACTTAAAGGTATTTTTAGCATAATTTGTTAAAAATTTATCGCATTGAGCAGGGGTTAAAATGACTATAAATTAAGCTTAGATATCATTATCACCATCAAAATAATTCTCAGAACCCGGAAAAATATCTATAGCTAGTTTGCCTTCATCTCTTTTATTTAAACAATTATCAATTGTTTTTAATTTTTGCACAATGCCTTTTACTATTTTTATATGTATTTCTTCTTCATAAACAGACGCAAATCCCAAATGAATTTACCGTAACTCTTTTTCTTTTGGTATTCTAAGATTTCCTGTAAACCAATCTGCTAACAGGCCAACGTTCGATAGTAATTTATACATTCCATTTATTTTATTTAAATAAAAGTTCTCGTCTTTGATTTCCCAAGTTCAGATGTAGCTTCGCCAAGAGGCTGTTGAAAAAATATTAGAATTTAATCTACTTCATCAATTTCTAATTTCATTTAATAATTACTAAATAATAGATAACAACACTCTAGATCTGATTATACATTGCCCTTAGCAATATTATTTTTTGTAAAATACGTATAGCTCTTTTGAATAGCTTCCATCATATTACCATTATAGGAATCAAGCTCAACCACAGCAATTTCAGTATCAATAGCTGCTTCGGAAGCTTCTAACAAAGGCACTTCACCTTCCCCAGCTGGCAAGAATTCTCTTTCTTTAGCCACCAATCCACTATCAGATTGTTGAACCTCAAGTTCTTGTTCCGTTGCACCAACGATGCCATCTTTAAAATGCAATGCTACAGCTCGTTTTCCTAAACGTTGAATGAATTCAGGAATAGATCGCCCACCTGCCATTACCCAGTAGATATCTGCTTCCCATAATACAGTTTCAGGAGTCGCCTCAAGAAAATACTCATAAGCCGGTTTACCATCAATGTCCAACATTTCATAGGTATGATTATGATTTCCAACTTGGATTCCATATTGACTAGCGAACTCAGCAGCTTCATTAAATGTATCGGCCAAAGCTTTAATGGCATCTACAGATTTAAAACAATCAGGATATCCAGGAGGGCAACCGGTATAAATATATTTAATGCCCAATAATTGCGCTTCTTCAATAATTTTATTTTTGTCTTCGCCAATTGGTAAATTTCCATGACACGTTAGAGACTCGAGATTTAATTCTTTAAAAAGTTTAGCCGCTTTTTCGGCAGTGTAACCTGGAAATCCTGCTGGTTCCACATGTGTAAAGCCCATATCAGAAATCTTACGAATGCCGGCTTCATAATCCTTTTTTAAATCTTCTCTAACACTGTAAAGTTGAACTGAAATTTTTCGTGACATTTAAATACCTCTCTATAATTTTTTTATAAGGAGAATTAGACCTTCCCCCCACATATATGAAAAGTAAATATTCTAGATTACTCGCATTCTATGTCAACTGACCTAAAGTATTATTTAGCGACCTATACTATGATTAATTAGGAAATATAAAAATTATTTGCGCTAAGAGCAATCTTCTAGTGGCCGTCGTCACCATGAGTGTCATGTGAATCACCGCTTGTTTTTGTAATTTCAGCAACATGCTCTCTAACAGCATTGTTTAAAGAAAAACTATCCGCTAAAATACAAAATACAAACGCAGAAACAAACAAAACAAAACCCATCGCACCGGCAACAACATGTCTGTGAGCTATAGTATAATAAGCCATATGAAGTACAAAAAATAACGTGATAACAGCTAAAGCTGCAAAAAAGACAACGCCGAAAGAATAATCAGTTCGTGGTATCCATTTTAAATGCAAGGCCGTGAAAAGAGTAAACAGAGGTGTGAAAATAAGAGCTAATGTACCACCCACTAAAGTCGCCATATTTTTTAAGTTTTCGGAGATATCCTTGGCTGTATCTGTCCAAACACAAAAGAAAAAGTAGACACTGACACCTGCAAAGGCAAACGAACCACATAAAAACGCAATGAATTTAAACCATACTTGAATTGATAAGAAGATTACGACAAATCCATGTTGCCATAATTCTGGATCCAGCGCAATGGCATATCCACCAATTAGAAAGAAGGCACCTAGAAAAAGAAATGCAACCGCAGCAAAACCAGAATATATTTCAGCAAGTCCAATTTCTTCTAAATAGTGATGATTCTTTTCTGAATCATCGACATGTCCAATAATATCAAAAACTTCTTTATATTTACCTAAGAATAAAAATCCAACTAGATTAAAAAATGCTGCATATAAAAAATAACTTACGACAGGAGAATCTGCACCATACATAAACTGTGAAAATGAGAATGCTACTGCTAAGATAGGAACAACTCCTAAAACAAATCCAACTCCAAAATTATTTGCTATAGATTTAACAAAATTGCCAGCAAAAGATCTTCTAACGGCACATGATTTAGTCATGCCTCTAAGATCTGCAATTATAGCAACTATAACTCCACCTAATGCCAATGATAAATATGGAATAACAATCATACTGGCAACAGCTTGAACAACTGTTGATAACGTAATTTGTCCTGCATTTGGGTGTATAAAAAATTCTTCCATTTTTGGCTATTACCTCAGTCTTGTATCGTTTTTAAATATTCAAACACTTGCTTTATTTCTTCATCTGTCAGATCTTGCGCTGTCATCACATTTTGAAACCCACTAACAACTTTTCTTTTAGGGAACAATATAGATTCTTTTACGTATTCAAAATCAGCTACGATATCTTTTGTTTCACTTCCATCAGGATTTCTTACATTTCGTTTTCTTTTTAAAAGCCCTTTAAAAGATGGCCCTAATTTATTTGTATTATCACCATCATTACTATGGCAACTAGCACATCCATTGGTTTCCCAGATTACGAATCCTGGGTTATTTTTTTGTATTAATATCGATTCCTCAGATTTATTTTTAAGCCAGATTTTGAAATCATCTTTAGAAACAACTTTTACAAAACCGCTCATTTGCGAATGACCGACACCACAATATTCAGTACAGTGAAAGTCAAACAATCCTAACTTAGTCGCTTCAAACCAAAGATAGTTCGGCGTATCGATGGAAGGTTTTGGCATGGCGTCAGCTTTTACTCTGAAATTAGGTACAAAAAAACTATGAACAACATCTTTTGAAAATAGGTTTATTCTAATTGGTGTATTTATCGGAACAACCATCGCTTGAGATTCTTTTTTAGATCCTGCCATTCTTTCATCGGCAGCCGAGGGAATATTTTGAGCGGATGCGTATTTCATTTTTCCACCATCACTTCGTGGGTACTCAAATGTCCAACTCCATTTAGATGCTGTCACATTGATTAGAAAGGCCCCTTCAGGAACAACTTTACTATAGCGATAACCTTCCCAGCCAAACCAGAACATAAACATAACTAAGATCGTCGGTATGACTGTCCAAAGAGTTTCTAGTATAACATTTCCATGAATATTTGTTGCTACTGGATTTCTCTTTCGGCTGTATCGGATACAACAGAAAATCATGAAGCAAGTGATACCTATTAGAGATACTAATGAGACTCCAAAAATAAACCAAAACGCAAAATCTGTTTTTTCAGCTAACGTAGACGCAGCACCGAATGTTTCTGAAATGAATTCTTTTTTGTCCATAATTAATTATATAACCTAAAAGGATAGTCTAAAAAAGTCCACATGAAAACAACACTTAATGTAAGTACTGCTATAAACAGAAATACTTTAAAGTAAGGTTTTTCATATTTTAAATGCATGAAAAAATACAAAACTAAACTAGCTTTCATCGTTGCAATTACCATGGCCAAAATAACACTCGCCGATCGTGTAAGATTTAACGATGAAGATGCTACAGTAATACAAGTAAAGGCCACTAAACCTAAAAATACTATAATTGGAGTGCCATAAGTAGGTTCATGATGTTGCTCTTCTACTTCGTGATGATCTGACATTTATAAATCCTTTAACCTATTAAGTAGTATAATGGAAACAGAAAAATCCAAATTAAATCAACAATGTGCCAATATAGGCCTGTATTTTCCAGTATCACGACATCTTTTTTATTTATTACATCTTTAAATATAAGTACCGTTACAATCGCAAATATTATCATCCCCACAATAACATGTAATGCATGCAAACCCGTCATTACAAAATATAGACCATAAAAAACTTGTTGGCCATGTGGTAAATTACCTAATATTTCAGATGCCCCACCAGCATCAACAGTGGTTTTTAGTGATAGCTGAATACCATGGGCAAACTTTTCTTTCCACTCAAATGACTTAATAATTAAGAATGCAGCACCACAAACAATGGTTATAAACATCATTGCAACAGCTAACATCTTATTTCCTTTTCGTATTGCAACAATCGAAACTACTACGGTTAGACTTGAAAGCAAAAGAATAAGTGTATTGACGGTACCAACCGTGGTATTTAAATGCGAAGCAGCTTCTTCAAAATCATCAATATACTGCGTACGGTATACCGAATAAGCTAGAAATAAGGCGCCAAACAATAAAATTTCTGTGAATAGAAATAACCACATAGCCAGACGATCACCTTCTCGGTCAACGTGCTCTGCATGTGGGGTTTCACTTACATAAAAAAATGCACCTTCATTATCACTCATTTTTTATCGCTCCCCTCATGATCATCGCCATAATCATATGGTCCTTTTGTAACTATTGGAATTTCATCAAAATTAAATAATACTGGCGGGGTTTGTGTCTGCCATTCTAGCGTTTTACCATTCCAAGGATTATCTCCTACTTTTTTACCTCTTTTTGTATGAAAGGCCCAGTTAAATAGCATAAGGATGACACCCGTAGCCAATATCATCGCCCCAATACTAGACAATTTTTGCAAATCATCAAAATATGGTCTAGACACATAATCATGGTATCGCCTTGGCATACCCATTAAGCCTAACAAAAACATCGGAATATATAGAGTATTAAAACCAATAAATAAAACCCAAAAGGAAATTTTTGCTAACAACATGTTATACATACGCCCAAACATTTTAGGATACCAGTAATGTACTGCAGCAAATAATCCAAACCCACCACCACCAAACATGGTGTAATGAAAATGTGCGACAACAAAGTCCGTATCATGCAAATGCACATCAACACTTAAGGCACCCAAGAACAATCCTGTTAAACCACCAATTGAAAAATTAAAAATAAATGCCAATGCAAAAAGCATTGGAGGATCTAACTTAATGGAACCTTTATATAATGTTGCCGTCCAGTTAAAAACTTTAATAGCAGTTGGGATAGCAACTAAAAATGTAAAAAATGAAAAAACGAACTGAGCAGTCTCGCTCATACCTACTAAGAACATATGATGAGCCCATACAAAATACCCAACAGCAGCAATACCAATTGAAGAAAATGCTATTGCTTTATATCCAAAAATAGTTCGTTGAGAAAAAACAGCTATAATTTCTGTTACTGCACCCATAGCAGGTAAAATCATTACGTATACAGCAGGGTGAGAATAAATCCAAAACATGTGTTGAAATAATATAGGATCACCACCTTTGGCAGGATCAAACCAACCAATGGGCATAAACCGTTCTAGTACTTGCAGCATAAGTGTAATTCCAACAACTGGTGTAGCCAATACGGTTATCCAAGAGGTTGCATAAGAAGCCCAAACAAAAAGAGGTAACTTAAACCAAGTTAAACCCGGCGCTCTCATTCTATGAATTGTAACTATGAAATTGATACCCGTTAATATTGTACCCCAGCCCAAAATAAATGCTGCTAACAACGTAGTGGATACCGCGGCGGCACCTTCTTGCGTACTGTACGGCGGCGTGAATGTCCATCCAGTATTTGCCCCTCCAATCCAATGCCCTTCTGGTATATGAAAAAACAATCCACTCAAAGCAATTAATGCCCCTAGCAAATATACCCAATAGGAAAGTAAATTTATTCGAGGAAAACTAACATCCTTAGCACCAATCATCAATGGCAAAAAGAAATTACCGAAGATTGAAGGCAAGGCTGGTATAATAAAAAGAAATATCATGATAACCGAGTGTGTCGTAAACAAACGATTGTAAGTGTCAGGATCAAAATATTGTTGGCCTGGATACATCTTTTCTAATTTAATACATACCCCAATACCAACGGCAACTAAAAAGAATAGAAATGCCGTATATAGGTACATGACACCAATTCGTTTATGATCAATCGACCAAAGCCAGTTTAAAAAGCTTAAAGGTCCTTTATATTTTCTATCTACATCCAAATAAGAAATATGACTTGTTGCTCCATTACTCATTCGTCGGATCCTTCATCTTTAAATATTATTTCATCAGGTTTTTTTTTCTTTGAAAGCACTGTGACCGTCAAGAATAAGAAAATCCCGCACAAAGTAATTAAAGCTCCCATAATCTGAAGAACTTTTAAAGTATATTGTTTATTAGCTGGCTCAAATTTAAAACAAGTATTCAAAAATCTCACATATGCTGGGCCTGGATTTCCTTTATAGGATTCCGCAACAGCCATATCAACATAAAACGGATTAAAATAAGTGTCTCTACCCTCCCTATTATTACTTGGAATATACCTAACCACCTTGCCTTTTGGGGAAAGAAATATTAAAGCAGATTGATGTCTGTAATCACCTTCACCCATTTTGACATAATGAAACCCAACTTTTTCTGTTAGAACTGATATACTTTCTTTGTCACCAGTTAAAAACCTCCATGAATTCTCAGGTACTGAGTTTTTCATTGCTGCAAACTGATTAGCTTTTTTTTCTTTTGCAAGTACATGATCTTCTTCAGGATCAAAACTTATAGTTAATAGCTTGAATTCTTCGCCTGGCTTAAATGTTCCTTTTCTACCATCAACATACTCACTTACACCATTTAGAAACGGCATGCAAATACTGGTACATCTATAGAAGGCCAAAGCTAAAGCTATTGGTTTTCCATCGGCATATTCTTTCAATGTTTTTTTATTGCCCTCTTCATCAAAAAATGAAATCGAAGCTAGGTCAATCATTTCACCGAGCTTTTCTTCAATACCAGATTTTTTTACTTTGGTTTCTCTTTTCACATCTCCAAATGCAACACTAAAAAAGAATAAGGAAAGCAAAAGAATTGTAGATCTCATTTATAAAGCTCCACCAAATACTTATGCAACTTGTCAAGCTTAGCTTTTTCCATAACTAACATTTTTGATTGCAAACCACTACTTTGAATATTTACTGAAATAAATTTCACAAATGATGAATAGTCTGTTTTCCAAACCTTACTATTATTAAATGAAATTAGAGTATTCTTTAAATTATTCGAAACGGATTTTAAAAATTCTGCTGATTTTCCATCGTCTATATGGAGACGATCAAGTAATTTACTTACATTTAAAGATTTAACGTTCGACTCTTCGACCAAAATTTCTATCGACATAGCAATTGGAATTTGATGAGGAGCACCCTTATCGACAGTTACACTATATTCTTTATCTAACTTCTTAATATCCTCATCTGTAACCTTAGGAGACAGCTTGGAGTAACTACGGATATGATGTGCGAGTGCAATTCTATCTTCAGCCGTTTCAGTATCAAAAGGGGGCATACCTCCAGCAGCAATTCCCGTAGTAATCGTTTTAAAAACATTGCTTAGCTCACGCCCGTTTTTAAAAGGGTCCTTTCCAAATTTTCTTGCATTTGGAAGGGTTCCATTATCACCTGTCGAACCATGACAAGTAACACACTTTGAAGCATATAATTTTGCTCCTTTGGCGATCATTTCTTCAGAAGGAGTTTTTAACAATGCAATATCTACACCCTTAATAACATTACCCCTCAAAGGACCTTCAATATCTTTAAATGGCTCAGGTTTTTCAAAAATTTCATTTGAGTTAACCATAATATTATCCATACGGTCATTCATTAACCACAACACATGCAAAAAACAGACGCCCATAATAGGGTAAATTACCCAAAAACTTGTGGTAAGAATTTTCTTCCACATTGAGCAACATTTATCATCATTATAGTTTGTAGACATTTATAACCTTTTCAATAATTTAATGGCAACGRAAACTTAARCCYTGTTCTAACTTYRGATCTCCWATWGCCACATGATTTGCATTTTTCGCCCAYAGGTGAAAYACAACAACTAACAACCCAAARCCWACAAACATAAAACCTACTTCAAATAATCCTACTGTTGGTGTCTTACTAAATGTAGGAACAACATGCCAATACATATCTATCCAATGAGCAATCAATAACCAAACAGCCATCATCTTCAATCTTTTAGGATTTGTTTTAGCACTTCTAGATATCAATAGAAACAATGGAATTACAAAATGAAATACGATAAGGAAAACTGTGTAAGGAATCCAACTACCTTCCCAGCGATAAATATACCATGACGTTTCTTCAGGAATATTTGCGTACCAAATCAACATAAATTGGCAAAAATTTATATATGCCCAGAAACAATTAAAACCAAATAAGAAACCACCTAAACTATAGAATGTATCATTTTTCATTTTAGGATGCAAATAACCTTTTTCTTTCATAACAACTGAGGCAAAAATTGTACAACTGAATGCGGCAACCAAAGATCCACCAAAATAAGAGACACCAAACATTGTAGAAAACCAATGTGGGGTTAAAGTCATGATCCAATCAATAGCAATTACAGTCGTAAATAAGGCAAACCCCATAATAAACAAAGGCGCCCAAAATCTACTTGATCTTGTATATTTTTGATCCGCAGTAGCATCTTGTGCTTTTGAATTGCTGGTAAACTTCCAGTAGAATAATATAAAAAAAGCAAATGCTACGCCAAACCTAATCGTGAAAAATTTAGGTTCGAGATAAAGACGCTTACCGTTTAAAATTTTATCTTCAATATCTATACCATCCCACCATTCAACAAACAAGGCATCCACTCCACCAAAGAAAAGCAGTATAAGACCCATTATAAAAGAAATTAAAATAAACACCGCCATAAGCTCTGTAACTCTTCTAATAGGGACACTCCAATTAGCCCCGACTACATGCTCTAAACCAATTAGGAATAATGATCCAATACCAACGCTAGTAATAAACAAAAATAACACCAAAAAATTTGCCCAAAATCTTGTTTTTTGAGTTGGCTGATGTTTCTTTTTAGAATGTCCCTCTTCAGCATGAGAGTGTTCTTTTCCTGAATGAGCATTGTCATTTGCGTGGGAGTTCTCTTTATGAGCTTTCCCATTAAGATGCCCAAAACTTACCTTTTCCATTAAAACTTTTTTACGCGCATCATTTTGCTTTTTTGAAACAACTGCGAGACTATCCGGGCTTTGATAAATATCAGACAACGAAGAGGAAGAACCAATACCAATTAATGTGATGCCAATGACAAGAAGAAGAAGCCCAATTGACATTACCTTGCCACTAAAAGCTTTTTTCACATATTTTTCATTTGATGACTTACTCATTTAATGATGGTCCTCTGTTGATTTTTTTTCTACTTCTTTCTTATCTGATTTTTTTTCTACACGATCTAAATCTTTCACATTAGCATCTTTTGCTCTTTGTAATGCCCTGATATAATGAATGATTGCCCAACGATTTTCAACAGGAATCTGCTTTGCATAACTTGGCATTGTATTTTGACCACGGATTATTATTTGATATATAAATCCATCTGTAGCTTTCTTCAATTTACCAGAATGTAAACTTGGAGGAGCGAAATGTCCGCCTCTTAATGTTCCTGTATTACCTCCGTCACCTATTTCTCCATGACAAGGAGTACAGTATGTTTTAAAATCTTTTTGTCCTCGACTGAAAACTTCTTTTGTAGGCTCCAATGGATTGGAAAAATAACTACTTAAATCTTGGCTTGAAAAAGAGTTAATTATGTGAGTATTGATGCCAATTCTAGAAACAGTATCTGCCACAGGCTCTTGCATTCCTCTACCATCCTTAAATAAATCACTCGCTTCTTGAGGATTTATTTTAGGCTGCGTATCCATCCAAGTGAATGGAGGTAAGTAAAGAATGTGGTTATATATACCATATACCTTTGTTCCAACTGGTCCTATGATAGCGAAAAACAGAAAAATCAAAAAAGGCCAATCTAAAAATTTTCTTTTCATTCTTCAACCTCCTTGTAATAAATCGTTTCTACTTTATTACTACCGATTTTTTCAAGAAACTTCCTGACTTTTTCTTCATTAAAATTTTCATCACTTGCTTCTATTGTTACACCAAACTTATCTCTCATTACCGCTTTCATATAATCCGTATCGTGAAGGGGCAAACTATTTTGCGGAAGCTTGCAAAATATAGTTACCATGAAAAATACGGTTGCCAATGTGGCAAACAATACTGTCAACTCAAACATAATTGGCATAAATGCTGGTAATGAAAAAAATGGTTTACCACCAATATTGATTTTATAATCTCCAGCCATTATCCCCGTTTGCAATGTAAATGCTGCAGCAAGACCTAATAAACCAAATACCAAAGTAACATAGGGAACTTTAGTAGGCTTCAACCCCATGGCATGATCCATACCATGTACTGGATAAGGCGTATGAACATCAAATTTCGAATACTCTGAATCTCTTACTTTTCTAGCAGCATGCATAATCTCATCAGGTTTTTCAAAGATGGCGGATACGGCATATATTTTTTGATTATCTGCACTCATGACTAATGCTCATCTCCATGATGTGAAGGTTGATTGTTTTCAGCAACACCTTTGATTTCGGCCATTGCTACCACAGGAAGAGTTCTTGTAAATAATAAAACTAACGTAAAAAACAACCCAAAACTACCTATCAAAATAGCTACGTCATATCGTGTGAAATTAAAAGCATCCCAGCTAGAAGGTAAATAATCCCTGCTCAATGAACTAACTACAATAGTATATCTTTCATACCACATGCCAATATTTACAAAAATTGCAACGATGAACATAACTGCAATCGAACGTCGACATTTTTTAAACCAAAACAACTGAGGCGAAATAACATTACATATCACCATTGTCCAGTATCCGGCTGAATTAGGTCCAAATGCTCTATTAAAAAATACAAATGATTCAGCAGGATTTTGTCCATACCAAGCGATAAAGAATTCAATTCCATATGCATAACCAACCATTAGACCTGTAGCCATTAATACCTTGCAAACTTTCTCCAAAGTATCTATCGTTATAACATCTTCAAGGTGAAATACCCAGCGAACAATTGTCATTACCGTCACAACCATTGCAAAACCAGAAAATACTGCGCCTGCAACAAAATAAGGTGGAAAAATAGTTGTATGCCATCCAGGAATCACAGATGTTGCAAAATCAAAACTTACGATTGTATGCACTGAAAATACTAAAGGAGTTGCAAATCCAGCTAATATTAAATAAGCTCTTTCATAGTGCTGCCAGTGTCTGTTCGAATTTGACCAACCCCAGCTGAAAAATGAATAAATTGTTTTCTTAACGGCACCTAAAAAGGTTGATCCATCTGTACGATCTCTCATAATTCCAAAATCGGGAATAAGACCAACATACCAAAAAACAAAGGAAACTGTACCATATGTAGAAACAGCAAAAACATCCCACTCAAGCGGAGATGTAAAATTTGTCCAAAGATTTCTTTCGCTTGGATAAGGTAATAAATAATGAGCCAGCCATGGTCTACCTGTATGTATTACGGGAAAGACCATTGCACAAACAACAGCAAAAACGGTCATAGCCTCTGCAGCTCTTGCAATAGAGTTTCGCCACCATTGTCTAAATAAAAATAATACGGCTGAAATTAAAGTACCTGCGTGACCAATTCCAATCCAGAAAACAAAATTAATGATAGGGAATCCCCAGAAAACAGGATTGTTATTTCCCCACATTCCAACACCGTAATAGGCCGTAATCAAAATACTGATTACACCTGTCATTAACATGCCAAGAGTTATGGAAATTGCAATAAACCACCTACTAGGAGGAAATTTTTCCATCGGCGCAGCAATAGCATCATCCAATTGAGCAGAGGTCATTCCTCCGCCCACCCAAACTGTTGGTTTGCTAAAATCTATTGGTTCTGAACTCAATCTTTTAACTCCATTTTAATGATGTTTCTTTTCACCATTTTTCATGTTCGACTTTTCTTTTGATTTAGAAGATTTATCTTCAAATCTCATCTTCGCCAAATAATTAACATTTGGACGAACATTTATAGTGTCTAATACTTTATAATTCAAATGGCTATTTGACCATTTACGGATTTCTGATTTTTGATCATTAATATTGCCAAAACTAATTGCTGTAGAAGGACAAGCTTGCTGACAAGCAGTTACCACATCTCCATCAACAACTCCTCGGCCTTGTTCTTTAGCTTTTTGCTTCGCTTCCAAAATTTGTTGAACGCAAAAACTACATTTTTCCATCACTCCACGACTTCGAACAGTTACTTCAGGATTATGCAATAGATCAGATGGCTTCTTCTCATAATGCCCTAATCCATTCCATTTTTTTCGTCCTAAATTATTTCTAAAATTAAAATAATTAAATCGTCGGACTTTATACGGACAGTTGTTTGCACAATAACGAGTGCCAACACATCTATTATATGCCATGTCATTCAATCCTTCTTTACTGTGACTTGTGGCCACAACGGGACAAACATTTTCACAAGGAGCATTGTCACAATGTTGACATAACATTGGTTGAAATGCAACCTTAGGATTATCATTTGTACTCTTAGTCCCTAGAAAATAACGATCAATACGAATCCAATGCATTTCACGGCCTTTTCCTACTTCTGCCTTACCGACCACAGGAACATTGTTTTCTGCACTACAACTGACAATACAATCATTGCAGCCTGTACATCTGTTTAAATCAATTGCCATAGCCCACTTATAACCTGGGTAGGGCATTGAATCATTAATGCTGAAAACAGGATGACCATGTTTTAGTTTATTATTTTCAACTGTAACTTCTTGAATAATGTCCCTTTTTTCAGCCATTCCGACAATGTCTTTTGATAAAAAATCTTTTCCAATAAAAGGCATGCTTTGTAGCGCATCACTAAGGAAACCATCATTGACAGGTTTACCTTCCATCGAATACATTTCCTGAGTAGCAACTAACTTATAGGTACCTGAACCTTTTGTTGCTTTAACCCCAGTATATAACCAAGGAGTTAGGTTCTTAGAATTTAATAATTCGTTAGCGTTAAACCCTATTACAGGTCTCTTCTTATCTTCACCTTTACCAATTGTTGTACATTCAGTTCTCCCAAATCCCAACTCTACCATAATGGTATTGTCATCCATACCGGGTTGAACTAAAACAGGCAAAGTTAGGCTGTTGCCCTCAACTGTAAGTGTGATCATGTCATAATTTTTATCAAAAGAAGGTACAAAAGTTCGGCACCCAAGCTTATTAGCTAATTTCAAAGACATAGCAGCATAATTATCCCAAACCACTTTTGATATTGTATGAGGTAATTCTTGTAACCAACCATTACCAATATTTCTGCCATCACCTAGACGAGCATTATTAGCAAGTAGTAGAGTATAACCCGTCGACTTAGTTGCTTGGATTTTTTTCAATGCGGAAATATCAAAACTTTTGAGTTTAGGGGCGCCAACATTAAAAGAAACAAAACCTTCTTTTAAAGCTGCTTTCCAAAATACATTGAAGTCAACAGCAGATCCAAATTTCGGGTAAACTTCTTTCAAAGCAAATACTTTTATAAATTGACGATAACTAGAATGGGTATACTTATTACCTGTTAACCAGCTAATCAAAATACCTTCTTTTTGCCTAGTACCGTGCATTGGATTTATGACAGGTTGTTGAAAATTATAAACACCTTCTCGAGTAAAATAATCCCCCCAAGATTCAAGTGAATGATGAATGGGTAGAGTATAAGTACTCTTTACTGATGTTTCGTTAACGAATTCTGTTAATGAAAGCGATACATCAACGTTCTTCAGTGCTTTAATATAATTAAATTCTTTTGGTAAATGGTATGCAGGATTTGTATCGTAATGAACAACAACCCCAATTTTACCCGCATTCATATCTGCAATTAATGATTTCAATCCGTTCACAGTTTGAACTGGTCTAAAAACAAACGGTTTTGCATTTTGCTCATAAACGGATTGATTACCTAAAACTTCATTTATGTAATTCACTAAAACATGAACACTGAGAGGTAACTTTTCACCAGCGTAAATAAGACTATTACCTTTAAGCTTTTTTAAATCATTTACTAATCGATCTTCAATTTTTATTTTTTCTGCTTTCGCTGCTTTTAACAAAACTGCATCTTCAAATTTAAATGAATCTTTTAATTTTAAAATTAAATTAAAACAAAAATCTAACTGTTTAGCAGGATCAAGTCGGTATCTAAAATCAGCGTTCATTCCTGTTGCACTAGTTTGGCCTTCAATTGAATATAATTTATTGAAATCTTTTACAGGAGATTTAGATAATGCTGAGCGGCGTGAGGTAAACTTTCTTGTAGATTCGGTGGTATTTCCATCAGCACCTAAAAAATCTGATTCAAGGGCTACAATTACATTGGGTTTTGACCAATCTATGATCGGCGCTTTTTTCTCACCATAACAAAGATCCCATGCCTCATCTCTAACCATGGATCCAGTAAGTTCATATGAATAAATTTTAGCATTATATTTTTCTTCTAAATCTTTTAAAAACTTGTCCGTTGTAGGCGAAAGAATGCTATGAGTAACAATTGCTAAAGATTTTGTTTTGTCACCCTTTAAGTTCTTTAAAGCAACGGCAATAGCATTATCAACAGAAGACCATCCAATAGGGACATCTCCTTTAAGTGGACTTTTAATTCTTTCTGGATCATAAAAATCCATGATTGTTGCCTGTACCCTAGCGTTCACTTTACCCTTACTAACTGGGTGGTTTGGGTTACCATCAATTTTTATAGGGCGACCTTCCCGTACTTTAATAAATACACTATGAGCTTCACCACCTTCCGCAATCGTTGAAGCATAAAAGTCTGCTACTCCTGGGGTATGGTCTACTGGCTTTTTATTATAAGGGACAATCTCTCCCTGATCGTAATAATCATTACAACCAGCACCGGCTAAGGCAGCAGAGGTACCCATCAAAGCTAAAAAATGCCTACGATTAATTCTTCCTAATCCAGGCTTATCTTCCAATGGAGCTTCTGCAATAATTTCTTCCATTGCAATCTGGGCTTCTTCTGGATTATCATAATAGGCTGCAAAGCTGTCCCAATAAGAACTATAATTAAGCTCTTCAGAAGTTTCTTTTTCGTTTTCTATCATTTATGATTCCCTGCTTTAACTAAACAAAACAAATGCTGTAAACTTATCTGTGGCATACACCACAGCTTTCTGGACCAACAACTTTTTCTTCAAGTCCTTCATGAAATTCTTTGTAATCACCTCTGTGACAATCTAAACATCTACCCATCGTAATAGGTTTCATTTTTTTCATACTATCTAAATTAGCAACATTTCCATGGCAATTTGTACAATCAATTCCTTTATTAATATGCACACTGTGATTGAAGTATACGTATTTTGGAAGTCGATAAATACGCTTCCATTTTAAAGCTTCACCAGACTTAAAATAAGTTGTAAGCTTTTTTATTTCTGAACTATTATATGAATCTATTTTATATAACTCATCCATCATAAAACGAACCAATTTCTTATCTTCTTCATCAGTACGATCATTTTTTGCGATCAAATCAGTCAATTCTTTTTCTTGAAACTCAAAGGATCCATAAGTGCTGACAAATTTCTCACGATTATTCTTAACATTGATAATGTCATTTAAAATATCTTTTATTTTTGACGGATCTTCTAAAGAGTGTAAATTTTTGAAATAATCATTCTCATCTTTAAACTTTTTCTTTGTATCAAGAATTGATTGAACAGCTTGACCCAAGGTCCCCTCTTTATGCGATAAATGGACATTATAATTAAAATGGTCTTTAGTAGGGTTTCGGCCAACGGCTTTTACAGTTGCATGACAATTCATACAGGTATCTACTGAAGGAACCGTTGCATGGCGGGATTTATCAACACCTACATGGCAATAACGACAATCCATTTTCATATCGCCTGCGTGTAATTTATGAGAAAAAGCAATTGGCTGTTTTGGTTCATAACCGTAACCTTTCCTAGTTGGAGTTCCCAACCAAAAGGCACAACCGTAGGTAATTAGTACCGTAAATATTATGATTGGAAGTCTGACCTTTATGGTGTAGTCTAGATCAATATTTAGCAATTTTTTCTCTCCCAAAAGACATGCTAATTTGATAAAATGGTGTTAAATACCACAATGAGGTGACTCAAATTCGCCACTTTTTATCCTCAATTTAAGGCCAACAATTCTAGATCAATAATCTATTTGTCAATAAAATATGGTATTAGAATAAAATTAAACCTTCGAATTTATACATTAAATTTTGATAAGTTTTTTATTTAAGAGGTATGCAAACGCATCTTTCGTCAAAATCTTTATAAAAAATGGCCGCAATACCTACCGAGGTTGCAATGTTCTCTCTTTTTAAGAGTATTTTGAGATCACTTTTGTTCATAAATGCCATTATTGAAGTGAATTTTGAATAAACGCTAGTACTTGCAACGCAATATCAATATTTTCCTATCAAATAACCCTAATTTCAAAGTCACAACTACATAAGTTTTCTATTTGAAATGCTTTAGAGGCTACTAAGTTATTTGATAAAAAACTATTATACTTTCAAATAAAATAAAAAAGGGATACGAAATATTGATGAGAAATAATGTTTCAATCTATATGAACATAAAATAGTTTTTAAAATATTTTAGGTATAAATGAATCAGTATTTAAATTTATCCTTTAAAATCTATAGTTGGACTAAATTTATAAAAACTTAAAAAAATATGCTAGGAATAGTTATGGCATTTAGATTGTAATTTTTACTAATCAATATTTTATCAATAACTTATTTAGCAAATCTAAATGCTGAAGAAAAAGCTAAAACAATCAATAAAAATCAAGCCGAAGATAAAAAATAAAAAAGAAAAATCAAAGTGTTTTAAGACTTAAAAACCGAGATTTTAAATGCAAAAAATGACAAACAATTTTGGCTAGATACTGACCCAGAACGAAATGATGAAAATATTGAAAAAAATAAAGTCTTTAAATCGAAATTTTTAGAACTAGAAAATAAACTATCAAATTACACCTATTGAGGGTTCACAGGGGTGGGAATAATCTCCTCACCTTTAAATAAAACTTTTTCTAAAACTAAACCTGAAGCTTCAGAATATTTGGAGAGTACAAAATTCGCTGAAGCACCCTCTTCAATTCTATCAGTTTTAATATTAAATTGATTGGCAGGTACTTCACTACACTGCCTCCAAGCATCTGCAAGACTCCAACCAAGATTACACAAAACTTCAACACCTTTATCTAATTGATGCCATGAAGCAGCCAATATTTCCTCACCCGTATGGTGCATATAACCATTGGATTCAATTGTTATTTTACCATCCTTATGCAAACCAGTTCTTAATCCACTCAAACCTGCACAATCACTTACCATTACAATTTTTTCTTTACCTTTTACTTTGTAGGCCGTTTTAATTAAATCAGCAGGCAAGTGAAAACTATCCCCAATAATTCCTAACGATAATTCATCATGGGCCAAAAAACTCCAAAATGGATTGGTGTGACGATGAATGGTAGGATTAGCACCGTTACCAAAATGCGTAACCATTGTTGCCCCACACTTAACTGCTTCAGCTACTTGTTCGGCATTTGGGCAAGCATGACCTAATGAAACTCTAACCCCATCAGCAACTGCCTTTTCAATAAAGCTCATTGCACCTGGTTCTTCTGGAGCAATATTCACAAGTTTAATTTTATTATGACATGCTTTATTTGTTTCTGAAAATTCATGGTAATCAGGGTCTTTAATAAATTTTGTCTGATGTCCACCACGCCAACCATCTAATTTTGACATATAGATGCCTTCATGAAAAAATCCGGGATAAAATACATCCACATCTGAATCTGACTCCATGGCATTTACCAATGCACTGCCGGACTTCCTTATTACTTCTGGAAGATTTGTCGTTATAGTTGCTAGAATTCGACCGATGCCATGAGATCTATAAAATTTTATCATCTCAGGCAATGCATCAATGTTTTCTGAAAGATGATTGTAATTATAACCAATTCCGCCATTATTTTGGGCATCAACTAATGGAATCCCTATTAGCGGCAAATCTTCACTGTTCTCAATTTGTTTAATTTTGCTTATTTTTGAATCAGAAATATTTACTTCTATAGCATTTCCATCAACCGTAATTCCTTTATAAATAGACATTTTAGATCCTTAAGTTATTAGTCAAATATTATATACTAGTATGCCGATATCTGATTTTAAAATTCCAAACAATTAATTCAATAACTTTTTATATTTAATTTATGAGAAAAGCCACTAATACATTATGGCTAACAACCTTAAAAGGATGCCACAAATTAAGCACTTTTGCTTTTAACAATTCTAATGCTAATTTTTGATCAGCTTATTGTGATCAAACACAATTGGAAAAATATCACCTTCAATCACTTGACCGACTGGGATCTTGGGGAAACCAGGCATGATAGGCTTCGTATCATCGTTACAAGTGGTACCTGCTCCCATAAAGTTTAGTACGATCGCTCGACGAGGTTTATCAGAATTGTTTTGATAAGACCCATGAATCATATGATCATTGTGAAAAGAACAATAACCAGCTTTAAGCTCAATGGGTTCTGGCTTGAAAGATTCTAAATGCTTTTGCGGTATATACTCTTTCAAAGCATCTATACTTCCACTGGTCAGTTCAACTTCAGGCAAAAGCCCCCATTTATGAGAACCGGGTACGACATGCAAACAACCATTTTCAAGTGTTGAGTCATCAACTGATAACCAAACTGTAATATGATTTGAAGGAGTCGTTCTTTGCCAATAAGAATAATCTTGATGCCAAGAGACGTCAGCACCATCATGGGAGGGCTTATAAAAACATTGGTCATGCCAGAACCTCACTTTATCAGTATTCAGAAGTTGGGAAACTGGAACTGTAATAGCTGGATGAAAAATCAAGTCATGGAAATTAGCATCGTTGCACCACCCACCTTGAAAATAAATCAATCGCTTATTCGTACTAAGCTCTGGATCAATTATCAGATCATTACTTCTGTCTTCAAATAATTTGCGCAAATTATTTTCTAGTCCATCTTCTAAGGCATCCAATTGTATTTTATTTAATATTTTATGATTAGGTAAATACCCCTTCTCATGATAAAAAGATATGTCCTTTTCAGACAGTTTATATTGATCATACTCTACAGCACTGGACATCATGGTAAATAAGTCACCAACCATTTCATGTTTAGATTTTAAATATTCAGAATTATTCATTTCTCATTACCCAACAAATCAAATTCAAATAAACTAATTCTAAGTTTAGAAGTATTAACTAAATAGCGTCAATTGCTACATATTTATCAATTCTTGCTTTTATATATATTTTTTCTATAGTTAGATTTTTTTAAAATGAAATGGAGAAAGCCATTATATGCATACCTTTTCCCCCTATTGTAGGATTGCAGGGTTTTATATAAATCCCGATAATGAAATCCAAAAGCAACACATTCTTGCTGAGCGAAAGCTGATGGACTTTCAAATATTTTTTATCAAAGAAGGTTATGGGGAACTTCATTTCAAAGAGGAAACGATCTCCTTATCAAAAAACAACTTGTATCTTATACAACCCAATAGAATACATTCTTACAATTTTACCGATGTTGCACTTTACTATGTGCACTTTGATTTATTCAACAATCCATTTAGAAATGAAACATATGTCGTACCTGCTGGAAAAACTAAATTCAATCCATCAGAAAAAAAATTATTTCAACAACGTCTAGATGAATATCTGAAAGAGTCTATTCCTTCCGAAGCAAAGCTTGATAATCCGAAATTAATAGAACGAAAGATGAAAAGAATAACTGAGCTTGATCAAAAATTTGATATTACCACTCACATCGAAACTATTAAAATCCTGTGTGAATTAATCGAGCCATTTATCAAAGATCAAAAAAATAAAAATGACAACGTCATAAATTCGAAGCTAGTAAATATTATCAATTTTTTTAATGCCAATATACACAGACCCTTAACACTCAAAGAAATGGCCGCCGCAATTCATTTATCACCCCACTATTTTGCACATAAATTCAAAGAGCTCTATAATGAAAGCCCCTGCGCCTATCACAATCAATTAAGAGTTCTTGCGACTTACGATCAAATTAAAGAAGGTAAATTAAACATTAGCCAAATTGCTCAATTATATGGCTATGATAATATTTATAACTTTTCAAGAGCCTTTAAAAAAATAATAGGAAAAAGCCCTTCTAAGTTTTCTAAAAAATGAGTGAATGAAATCAACTCTGTGGTTCAAAATCAAATCTTACTTTGCGAGTATCTTCTTCACTTCCTGTTACTTCAGTGAGACTTGAATAGAGCTCTGGTCGCCTAGTTTTAATCCATCTCCTACCAGTGCTACTTTTGATTTCGGTAAGATCTAATGTCGCTATTACCATTTTATTATTGGCTTCCCACGTCTCCGCTAAGGTCTGACCATAACAACCTAATATCATAGCATTGCCGGTACGCACTTCATTATCATCTTGCCCGACTCCATTAGAAAATAAAAGACACATGCCGTTATCATGTGCTCTAGCTGGCAACCATGTTCTTAACCACTCGCGACCTTTCGTCCCTTTAAATTCATTTTCAATCGCCTCTGGATTTTCTTTTCTGTTTTGCCATAAATTAACATCAATTTCTCCCATACAAAATGGACTAGGAGATTTACAACCACCTGTTTGATGTGGACTTAAAAGTATTTCTGCACCAAGCAATGCTGTTGCTCTGACATTTTCTATAATATTATTATCATAACATATTAGGATACCGACCTTACAACCTTCTGGTGTTTCAAATACAGTATATTGGTCTCCTGAATCCATATTCTCGTTTATAAAGCAATGAATTTTTCGGTGAGAAACAAGGTTGCCATTTGACATGGCTACTAAAAATGTGTTATAGAATTTCCCGTCATCAGCTTTTTCAATAATACCTGCACCAATAGACATATCATATTGTTTCGACCACTCTAACAATTTTATAGCCGAAGCTCCAGTAACGGCATGTTCAGATAATGCATCTATTTCATCAGCATTAAAATCTCGTAAATGCCAATACCCCGTTATACACATTTCCGGGAAACAAATCAGCTTTACATTTTCTTCGGCGGCATCTTTAACAAAGTTTTCGATGATATCTAAGTTCCCCTGCTTATCTCCAGGTAGATGTGTAAATTGAACTGATGCAACTTTTAAATGATCCATAATTTTATCCTCTAAATTAAATAATTCACCTCTGTTAGTAATTGATAAAAATGAAGTATATTGATAAAATATCAATTAAAATGGATAATATAATCAATTAAATGAATAATATTAACATTACTACTGAAATCAATGTTATCCCTATATCAAGTCGAAAGGAACTACCCTTCTCATTAATTCATGCTGGTCGCGTAGATTCACGAGTCAATGAAAAATATAATCGAACAAACTACGAAAGAATCACTTTTGAATTTATTACAGGAGGATCTGGAAGCGTCACTATAGGCAACCAAAAGTTTCAACCCAAACGCTCCGATCTTTACATATTGCCTAAGGGTATTCGGCACACAATCGCACCAGACAAAAAAAGTTCCTGGAGCAAAATTTTTTTTAGTGTCAATGGTCAGCTAGCGGAAGATCTAATTCGAATGTATCAACTTCAAAATAAATTCTATTTTCCTGGATTTAAAGATGACGAGATTTTAAAAAAAATGTATCAGCTATCTTTAAAGCCCAATGAGAAAATTCATCAAAAAGCCATCTTACTCTTTCACGAATTACTAACTGAGATTGACTTGTACTTAAATAAAGATTCAAAATCTCACTCATCTCTAGTAGATCAAATCAAGACTATATTGGATGAACATATTGAGTCTCATCTACGCCTAAATGATATCGGTAGAATGGTTCACAAAACTAATGTACATGTCATTCGAGAGTTTAAAAAAGAAATGGATCAAACACCATACGATTATTTATTAACTAGACGAATTGAGTTCGCAAAATTTCTATTAGAAGAAACGGCCATGCCTATCAAACAAATTGCATCCCGCTTACTTTTTACAGATGAATATTATTTTTCTAGATACTTCAAAAAGAAAACTTTAAGCACACCATCTCTTTATAGAAAGAACTCACGCAATTAATTATTTTATGAATTTTGTTCTATAAAAGAAGAACCGACCAGCACAAAAATAATCCTAAATGTAACTGAAACAACATTAGCGCTTTCTTGGCAAAAACTAATGCATTTTAGAAAACTTCAAACCCTCAATTGGAGCACCATTTTTATCACCAAATACAAATGAAAAATTATTCCAAATGGATCTGTTTTCCAATTTAAGCAAAATGATATTGTCTCCTTTTTTCAATCTGATTTTTTTGGATATCATTTTATTTTTACCTTCAATATATCCTTTATTCATTACTTCTTTTTTATTAACCCAAAGAGTTAATACTGATTGATCATAACTTTTAGTCGCAATAGAATGGAAATATACTCTCTTTAATTTGTCCGAAGTAATTTTAATTGCAATATATCCGATTTGACCTTTTCCCGCTCTAAAATTATCACTAAATTTCATTTTTAATTTTTTATCGGTATAAGCAGTGTTAATATTTAAATCCACCTCTGGGGCAATTGTCATGTTATCTGTAAAGGGGCCCAACAAAGAACGTTTATGCTTACTTAAATAAAAATTACTAAAATACATGTTATAATAACGCTGAATGTTTCTCTGCACTTTAGCTTCTTGACAAATTTTCTTAATGAAGACAAACTTATTTATATCCTTTGGTAACAATCTCAATAAATAAATACCCCTATCAGTCGCTGTAATAAAATTTTGCTTAACTCTTTTAAGCCAACTCACATAAATTCTTTGACGTTGCTCCAGCGAAAGAATTGCATTCAAACTTCCTAAAGAGTTAATGATTGAATATCCAAGATAACTATCACTTGGAAGGTTACTCAATACTGACAAAGCACTATCATAAGTAATTGAAGGCATATTCTTTTTAAGATCAAACCTTTCTCCACCTAGCGATACTGTGAACCAACTTTGATGCTTCATATTTGACTTAGATCTAAAATGATAATAATTATTCTTACCATTCGGATTAATTGGTTTTAAGCTAAGTTTGTACTTTGAACTGACATTTCCTTTTTGATCCACCAATGTCTTAGGTCCAGAAATGCCGTACTGTACAATCTCACCGCAATTAGTATTAAACGGAATAAACAAAAAATTTATTTTATCAAAAATAACATAATCTCTTAAGTATCCACTAAATAATCCAGGAGATATTATCTCCAGATATGGTGTATTAACTTGTGCTCTCATAGGGTTTGAAAAGTTCATCTGGCTACTAGATAATTTTAGACCCGGACTACCGTATAATTCATATCTACCAATAACCATGGTATTGCCATAAACCCCAGTCGTCTTTCTTGGAAACACATCAAAGCACCACAACGTCAAAGCTAATTTTCTCCAATTCTCATTCATTCCCGCTAAGACTGCTGTTTCATTACAGCTTATAATTTTATTTAAAATTAACTCTTTAAATTTAGCTGTCGTTGCTAGGATAAAAGGCTTTTGCTTTTTAAATAAGGCGAGTTCTTCTTGCAGTAGAACAGCGAGAATATTTATTGAACAAACATTATGAATATTTTTTTTCAGCAACTTATTCAAAAAAGTAATATTGTTTTTAATGGAATAAAACTTTCTTCTATCAGAAATCCATTTTAAAAGCTCTAAGCCTTGAGGATAAAAATTTGGTTTTTGATAAATCTTATTTCGCAACCGAAAGCTCTTAACAGCTTGGCTCTCATCAATGGATCTATCAACCCATTGAAAAAACTTTAAACCATCTACAAATGTTCCACCGAAACGATAACAGCCATTTTCAACTCCTTTTTTATATTGCCGAAGTTCAATTGAGAATTCAGGAATAGTATTAAAGTTAGCCTTTGCGTAGGTTTCTTTTAAATGAATTTTAAAATTTAAATAAATTGTCCCATCCGAATGCTCTTCTTTCCAGGAACGAATTCTTTTACTAAAATTGTGACTACTTGTTGAGTGATTCCATAAGTCTGGATCCCAAGTAAAGACTCCTATACCAATAGCAGAAATTGTTGAGATAAATAGTTTATAGCTATTTTTACTATCCATTGAAGGAGCAAGTTTATACCTCATATAAACATAATTCTGATCGGCTCCTATTTGATAGGACATTTCTCGCCCTGGTACACTCCCATTATCAGAAATCCAATTATTTTTGGTAACTTTAACTTCAGGATAAAACTCATCAAAAGGCCATTCAAAATTTTTGGTATTTAGCACACGAAATGTTTTAATTTTTTTATACTGGTGATAAGGATCAAAATTTCTAAAAAAACTCATTTGTGTCGTATTCAAACGCAACAGACTATTGGTCAATGAGAATAAAATAGTATCTGGATGGGTCGATTCTCTTCTACCACCTTGAAAATATGTGACGTCAATTGATTCCAAACGATTATTTTTAATCTCTAACGTTTCAAAAAATCCTAGGGAGAAAAAACCGATTCTATTACCGCGCTGAATTACAGAAACATTTCCATTATAAGATGACCTTCCAGCAAAAACTTTAAATGGAATTTTCTTATTCGACAATATCAATGTTCCAACATTACCAAATTTTTTATGAAAACAAAAGTAGTTACCTTTTCCTAATGGATACACTTCCGGATACTGACTAATGATTTTATTTGTCTTTTTATCAAACAGTAGATTCATTAAGCTATAATATTTTTCACTTTCATAAATGCCTTTATATATTCCATACCTAAAATCCGGATGCTTTAATATCGATATTTTTTTACCCGTAGTTGCATCCAGCAATTCTATTAATTTATGCTCTGCCTTATGGATTACGAAGCCTTTAGAAAATGTGTCAAAAATTACACTATAATGAAATTTATGTCTCCAGATCTCTTTTCCTTTTTGGTTCAAATCGTAACCAATAACATTTCTACCATTGTAAGTGGCAACAACATGGTTTTTAATCTTTAACCTTTTTACACCGGGGCACTCAAATTCAAAAATCATTTTTCCTGTTAATTTATTCAAAACCGTTAATACATTTTCTCTAGATTTAAAGATGACATACTTTTTAGATCCAGAAACAATTGGATTATTTTTTCGCAAATTACCTTGTACTACAGTTTCAATAACAGAATATTGATAAGTCCAGATTGTCTTTCTTGAAATAATTTCTTGGCATC
Organism: Planctomycetota bacterium; assembly: GCA_002746535.1. Lineage (GTDB taxonomy): Bacteria > Planctomycetota. Next base: position 27,055 of record NVWA01000009.1, on the reverse strand, counting down.
TAACACTGCCTACTTCCGACACAACGATATGGTCTTTAAATAAAAAGTGGTATGGTAAATTTTCATACCAGATTAGATTTGGCGAAACGGGTTTGCCATCTTTGCGATTAAAACCTTCTCTAAACAAACTTAAATGGACACCAGATTTCATGACATGATAAAATTGATTGGCAGTACCAAGAACAACGGTTCTCTTAAGATTATTTTTTTCTGTATAATTTAGCTGTGGAAGATAGATTGCTTTTTCAAGAGAAATGTTTTTATAGGGCAAGAAGTAAACTTTATTATTTGCATCTTCTTGAATGACGATATTTTTTTCTATCGTATTTACTTGGAGTGCATCGGAAGACCAATCCCCATCATCAGCAAGTAAGTAAGCATTGTTCTTTGTCAATATTACCCAGTACCCATTTTTAAACCGAATCTTTAAAGGCTGAACTTTTAATTTTATGGATTGAATAAAATCGCCAGTATCAGCATTTAAGACAACAATACTTTTTTGACAAGGAATGTATAATTTACCACGAATAAGATCTCCTTCACCAAGAGGTTTAAGGCCATTCATCGATTTTGACCAAACTTTCTTTCCCGTCTCAGGATCTAACTTTGTTATCCAAGACACCTCATGTTTTAATTGTGATGAATAATAGATTGCTTTTGATTGGTTACGACCATGAATAAAGCGCGGATGAATCAAATGTGTTCGCCATTTAGTTTTTCCAGAATATTTATTGATTCCAACAAACGTTTGCACGCCCGGAGTAAATGCCACAACTATTTGGTCAAAGATTTTAATAAATCCAGAGGGTGAGTAAGCAAGATGATTATAAAATTCATGTTGGTCTTGGTATCTAGCTGTATTCAGCGCTTTTCCCCATGCAATCTCTTGCGAATCAGTATTAATTTTAACGATTACACCAGTTCCTGTGAATGCATAAACACCACTATCATCCTTAACAAAGTGATTGTCATGGCGATATGTATTCCAGTTGCTAATCGTTTCTCTACCCAAACCACTAAAAATATTATTTTCAATCATAGACAGTATAAATGATTTTAAAATTTTACCCGTATTAGGGTCAACAACAAAAAGCTTAACTGATTTGATAGCAGAAGTTCCATCATAACTAAAAAGAAGCAAAAAACCGCCGGCTTCAATTGGCATAGATATAGGATCTATTTCGATTGTGTTATTTTCATCCACGATATCCCATACGATTTCACCATCACTCGAAAAGCACCTCAACGTCTTCTTAACAGAATTCGGTCGGTTTGATAAAAACAATACATTGCTACCCAAAGGTTGTGCAAAAAAATGTTTCTGATGAGGGCCTCTTTCTCCGGCAAAATAAAATTCACTTTTATTTTCTTTATTATCTATAATTTTATTTTTCGCCAGATCGTATATTTTCAAATATGAAGAGCCGGCTAAATATAATTTTGTTGCTGAAAATGTAGGCTCGACTCCTTGGTGATAATTAATCAGAGGATGATCCCAATATTGTCTGTGTGAATTTTCAAGAAAGATATTAGAAAGTAATTTGCCTAAACCACTTTTGCCTTTCTTAGTATTAATATCTACGACTAAGGACTTAAAGCTTACGTTTTTGCCTTTTTTCTTAAACGTACGCCCCTTTTGATCTTCAGGAATATCTAATCTTAAATTATTCGGAGTATCAGTAAACTCCTCGATGGCCTTGAGCTTAGGTAAAATACTAGCTGCCAATGAAGGAGCATTTTTAGTAAGCCAGCGACCCTGACTTAATGCCTTGATAATGGCTCCTTTAGAATAGTAATCTAAAAAGAGCGATAATCTCAATTGAGACAAGTTCATAAAGTCCGAAAATTTTTGTAGAAACTCTTCTTTGGAATCTATCGTTCCGGAATCAAGGATTTTCTTTAATTTCTTACTAAGCTTTAACTTACATAACGCTTTAAAATCAAATATGAATTTTTTATTTTTTTTCGCATGATAGGTGAAATTAAATTTAAGACTAAAAAAATCATCCGAAAAGGTTACGAACTTATCTTCAAGAGATGTAAACAAACTAAACAACTTATTCAAAGAAACGGCATCACCATCATAAGTAAGCAAAAGATTTCTGATTTTCATCACTTCAATTTCAACAGTAGCATCATCTACAACAAGTTCATTGGCTTCTTTATGACTTGAACCAATATAATAAACCATGTCTTTATAAAACTTTGCAACTCTACTTTTATTGGGTAAAAGTTTTTTAAATAAGTTTTCATACTTAGCTTTTATGCGCGTAGCATGACCCACATTTCCTGTTCGAGACAATGTTATCCAATATCTAGTATAAATAGTTGCCTTCTCTAAATCTAAGTTTTTTACTGCTGGATCTTTTTCTAATACTTTAAGAACTTGTTTGATAAACTCTTCTGGCTTATCAAAGACATCGTTATATGAATAATAAGCTAAAAGATTATAAATACGATGATAAGGATTTGTTGGGTTAAATAGATAGTATGGCCTTGCTCCTCTTCCAGACACTTTTGTAACTTTTGTAAAATACAAATCAAAATGGCTTACATAGAGATAGTGATGTAATTTATATTGATTTGGGTATGAAATGTTCTTAAACAAGGGTCCAATTTTACTTGCGACTAACTCTTTATTTTTTCCAATATAATCTTTTATATGAGGCAACTCTAATATCATTTTAAGATGGGTTGTAGGCACTATACTGGCACAAGCAATACTAGGTAAAACCTGATTAAAAACCCAATGAAGATCTTTTTCTTCTTTTGAATAAATTCGACTGATAAAATCTTGCTGACTACTTTCTAAATCTATTTTATTTACGAAATAAAGATTTGTTTTTGTTTGAACATGTTTTGCTATCAACAAAGATTGGCTTCCCTTTTTCAAAGGAATAGAAATCTGGTTCTTTCCTTTTAAAGAAACAAGTCCACCCTTATGGACGAAAATATTTTGATTGGAATTCAGCAGTCCTTCAACACCACGATATGATTCTTGTAGTATAAAATAATCGCCATCAACAGGTAGGCCTACCTGCCAGAGAGCAATTGCTCTTCCGAGACTAAGCCTAAACTTGCCATGATATACAGATCGGCTAACCTTTTTTGTTGCCTGAGATTTCAATTTTACAAGATTTCCAAAACGATGAATGGCACCTTTTTCAATTTGTAGACTCTTGATATCGATTGTGTTTAATTTATCTGATAAAAATACTTTTTTAGCTTCTATTAATTTTACTTTTAACTTTTCATCAGCCTTCATTTGCACAGAAGGATATTCATTTAAGAACTTTTTTAATTTTACGCGTTGATCTTCACCAAAGGCTACCAATGAAAAGGAGAGTAGCATAAGAATTAAATATTTTGTTTTCATCATCATAGCTTAAATACTTTTTATTAAATTGCGATAACGTTTAATTAATTAATAAGTTAACAAGAAAACCACCTAGCTGTCGATAAACCGTTATAACAATCTAATATAATTTTTCGAAAAGTTATTAATATAATTTGCTTTATTTTTATATATTATTCCCACTAACGCCTCAAACTATTTTTGTCTAAAATAACTAGAATAATAAATAATAAAAACTTTGTTAGCCTATTGCTTTTTAATTCCGTTTTGGCAAATGGTAACTTTATTTCGAACGGATTCATCTTCAATAGAACCGTTTATTTCTAAACGATTATGAGACTTCTCAGGATGAAAAATATGATGAACGATTCCATTAAACTTTAACCTTTTTCCCAAAATACCGTTGTTATGAAGCCTGATAATAAATTCAGAATCTTCGCGCCCCCAACCCTTAAAATCTTCATTGTAACCATTAATGTTTATTGCATCCTGTCTCCAGTAAGAACAATTACACCCTCGAAATTTAGGTGAAACATTATGTTTTCTTTTATCAAGACGATTAAGAAAGGGAAGGTAAACACTTCGAAACCTCTTTTTAATACCTCTGTCGAAAAAACTAAACTCAACAAGCTGCTTTTGAAACAGCGCCTCTAGCTTCGACTGTTGTATATTTACGCGGGCACCAAATAAATAGGTTCCAAGTTGAGCCGATGCCAAATGATCTTTTATAAAATGCGGATGCATTATACAATCACCATCCACTTGAATAATATAATCATACTGCGCTTTCTCAATTGCCTTATTTAATATGGCCGCTTTTCTAAAACCATTATCCTCATGCCATATATGATAAATTGGCAAACTAATGTCAGCAAAAAAATCTTGAATCAACAACTTGGTTTCTTTGGTTGACCCATCATCTGCAATGATAATTTCATCAGGTAATGCTGATTGATTCATGGCACTTTTTAAAACTAACGTTAAAGCTTCTGGCCAATTATAGGTTGATATTATTAAGGAACTTTTCATGTTTAAGATTCTTGAGGACAAAAATTAACTATAAATAATCGGATCCATCTTCAATATCGAGCTGATCTTCATTTAAATATTTCTCAGCATATATCTTCCATACTTTGCTTCTAATAAAAAGGTCTAAGATATCTGGATCGACATGCTCATCCTTTTTCATATTATTAAGAATTTTCAAAGAAAGACTAATAGGCATGGGCTTTTTATATGGTCTGTCTTTAGCTGTCAGTGCTTCAAAAATATCAGCAATGGCCATCATTCTAGCAGGAATGGACATTTCATGCCGCTTTAACCCTTTAGGGAAGCCTGTGCCATTCATTTTCTCATGGTGGCCTCCAGCATATTCAGGGACTCTTGCTAGTTTATTGGGAAACGGCAATGACTCAAGCATATCGATGGTAACAACCATATGATTATTAATTTCTTCCCTCTCATCAGCAGTCAATGTTCCTTTAGCAATACATAAATTTTTCACTTCATGCTCAGTTAAAAGATTTTTAATATTTCCCTCTGAATCTTTCCACTCTAATGCCGCATATTCTTTAATTTTTTCTTGTTTTTCTTCGGACATAAACTCACCACCAACATTAGCTTTTTGAATAAAGCTCCTAATCACATCCAATTTTTCAGATTCATCCTTCATTTCACCTAACAATGCTTCTTTGTCTTCTGGCTTATCAACTATTTTATTCATAATTTCCAACTGAAGATCCTTCTTCATAACTTCCATTCTTAAACTTACTTCACCAATACTATCCTGGAATAAATGAAGCTTAGTCGATTTATCTAAAAGAATATCAGGAGTAGATAACTTACCACAATCATGCATCCATGAAGCAACATGAAGTTCATACCACCCATCTACATCTAAATTAAAATCTTTAAATTCTGTCTGATCTTCACAAGCAGCTTTTGCAATCATTTTTGTTAATGCTGGAACACGTTGGCAATGACCAGAGGTATGAGGAGATTTAGCATCAATAGCTTTGGCGATACATTTTATAAAAGCATCTAATAAATCCTTATGATCCTGCAATAAAATTTCATTATCTAAAGCAATTGCAGCGTAAGAGGCCAACCCATCTACAATTGATTCTAATTGTTTTGTAAAAGCAATTGCTTCACCGGTATTAGGATCCATGGCATTTACAAGTTGAATAACACCAATAACATCATCTTCGTGATTTAACAATGGTACCGTTAAAAAAGACTTGGAATTGTAGTTATTACTTTTGTCAAACTTTCTAACACCAGAAAAGTCAAAACTACCGTAATGGTAAGCATCTTTTACATTTACCATTTCTTTTGTTAACGCAGTATAAGTTGCAATATTATGATGATTTGGATTTCCACTTTCATCATATAATGGGATCGCAGGTATCGTTATTTTTTCGCCTCCAGCTCCTCCCTTTGAAATTCCTAATGAATTATTTTTCATGATAGCAAATTCAAGTTTTTTAACCCCATCGATTTTTTTAATTAAATAAAGAGTCCCGCCATCTGCATTTGTTACTTTTTGAGATTCTTTTAATATTCGCTCAATAAGACAGGCTGTATTTGGCTCTGACGATAAACTAACCAAAAGGTCTTTCTGTTCTTTTAAAACTATTTGATTTTCAAGAGCAATGGCAGCATATGAAGCTAACGCCTCCACAATAGGCTGTATTTCAGGATTAAAAGGAATCGTTTTACTAGCATCATGATCAGACTTAGCATTTACTAACTGAATAACACCAATCACTTCATTTTGATGATCTAATAATGGAATAGATAAAAATGATGTTGATTTATAACCCATATTTTCATCAAATGCTTTAGTACCGCTAAAATCAAACTCTCTTGTTTTATAGGCATTAACAATGGTTACAATTTTTTTAGTTAAAACAGTATGAGTAACAATATTTTTATGATTGGGCTTACCATCCTCAAGGTACAAAGGAATCGGAAGCAAATCAATTGGTTTACCAGTGGTACCTCCCAACTGAATATCCAAAGATGAATTTTGAATGATCTCGAATGCTAATTTCTTTTCTTGGTCATCACCTTTAACTAAATATAGAGTCCCACCATCTGCATTGGTAACTGCTCTTGTTTCCTCAACAATTTTTTCTAAAAGACGATCAGAATTTCGCTCAGAAGTAAGCTCCTTAGCAACCTTTACTAACGTTGCTAACAGATTAGTTCTTGACTGAAAGATTATGCTAGTATCCAAGATTCTTCTCACTCAATGAATTTTATTAAAAAAAATATTATATGATTTATTGTATTATTATCATCAATTGATTTTATTAATCATCCTATATGACTTTAAGAATCATTCGATTTTAATATTTTTGCAATTTTCTTTGTAATATAATTAACATCTCCAGCTCCCAAAGAAATTATTAAATCTGTTGTCTGAAAAGTTGAGTTGATGTAATCTACAATATTATCGAAATCGGGAATATACTGAACTTTTATACTGCTATTATCCAAGATAGCTTTTGCCAACTTATCAACTGTAATACCTTCTAAGGGTTTTTCATTTGCAGAGTATATATCCGTCAGAATCAACTCATCAACACTACTTAAAGCATCAACAAATTCCGGCCATAACGATTGCAATCGTGAATACCGGTGAGCTTGGAATATGGCAACTATTCTACTGCTAACACTTTCTCGACATGCTTTTAATACAACTTCAATTTCAGTAGGATGATGAGAATAATCATCAATCACTATCGGGCCCTCTTTATACAATATATCCAATCGACGACGAATTCTTCGATAACTCACAAGTGAATTTATACCTGGATCCATTTGCACACCAACTTGTTCAGCTACAATCAAAGCTGCTACTGTATTCATGGCATTATGCACACCTGCTAATGGTATTGAAACTTGTTTACTTTTTCCATGAAAACTAAGTTCAAACATTGAAGAAAAATTATTCGTTTTTTCGTCCACTATCCTGTAATCAGCATTTTCATGGAGCCCATAGGTAATTATTTTTATATTAGAACTTATTCTAGATATTATTTTTTGACAATAAATATCATCAAAGTTAATCACAAGACAACCTTCTTTATTGATATTTTCACAGAAGCGAGAGAAGGCATCCACTAAATCATTCATGCTTCCGTAATAGTCAATATGCTCTTTATCGATGTTTGTCAAAACTCCGACAAAACACTCGGCATCCAACATTGAGCCATCGCTCTCATCTAATTCACTTACAAACCATTCACTACTACCAAGTTTGAAATTTTTGTTTCCAAGTACTTCACTAATTCCCCCCACGGCAACGCTTACATCGATTGCGCTCTCAATTAAGATATGAGACAAAATATTTGTTGTACTTGTTTTGCCATGACTACCAGTGATGCCAATAGTCTTCGATCCGATTTGAAGCCGAGTCAACATTTGTGATCGTGAAATACACTCAACTCCCATTTCATGAGCAAATTGCATTTCCAAATTATTTTTAGCAACAGCAGATGAATAAACTAATAAATCTAATTCTTTGATATGGTCGGGAGAATGTCCAATTTCAACAGGTACATTTAATTGACTCAACGTTTGGGTGATTTTATTGCTGACAAGATCGCAGCCTGATACCATAGCACCTTGCTGCATTGCAAGGCGAATAAGAGCGCTCACGCCAATTCCGCCTGCACCCATAAAATGTATTTTTTTATTCTTGATATTATTAACGATAAATATCCTTATTTAGTAACTACTAATCTTCTCCAAAGAAATCATCTATTTTATTCGCTGCATCATTAGCATACTCATCCGAAACACCTCCGCCTTTCCTTTCAGCGGTTTCTTTTAAAATTTCTGCTAAAGTTACTTTTAAATCTTCTGCATAGGCACGTATCATACCTATCGTCGTTCTATCATCAAAAATAATTACGATTAATGCACGACCTTCAATACTGGAAATATGCATATTTTCATTTTTACCCTGATGAAACATTACAGAAAACTCATGCTCACCTAATTGTTTCGCTAATTCTTTTGTTGAAGCAAAACTACCAGCAGCCAAAGCGGCAATAGAATCGGTATTTATTCCTTTTGTATATCCTTGCTTAGTAACTAAATGGCCGTCAATATCAACGAGCAATACACATTCAGCTTGGGAAGTATCTATAAACTTACTAATACCTGCATTAAGCCTATCAACATCTTCTTCATAAAAGATCAAACGATTTTTTTTTAATTCTTCTGAAAAACCCATGGCAATCCCCTTATAACAATTATTTACCAAACAATCCTTTTAAAAATCCAACAAACCCCTTACTCTTTAACTTCTTTGGTCTATATTCAACCTCAACTTCTTCTTTGTCAGTAGTATGATTTGTTGCAGGCCCCCCTTTTTCAGAACGCATTTTAGCCAACCTAGCCGCAATTATATCTGTCTTGCTTTCTCTAACAACCGACTCATTGTTTGCTTCTACAGAAGCAGTAGGTGTTGGGACAGGTGCTGGTGCTGGTTCCTGCGCAACGGGAGGTGGTGGTGGCGGAGCTACATTAACAGGTGCTTCTTCTACCTGTTGTTCTTGCACAGCAGGCTCTAGTGCAACTGGCGGTGGTGCAGATACTGGTGCAGGTGGTTTTGGAGGTGGTGCAGATTTCTTAGGTGCAGGACTAGATGAACCTATTCCAGAACTACTGCTTTCATTTAATTTCGCAATAACAATACCTGAAAGTTTTTTTAAAGTGGGGAATACACCCTCACCTTTAAATGCACATGCTTCAACAGTAGGCCATCCTTGACTATTTAGCTTTTCATCCAAGACCTCAATAGGGAATGCACCATCAACATCACGTTTATTATACTGAAGAACAATGGCAACTTCATCCATGTTAACGCCATTTTCTTTTAAATTTTCGAGCATGTTTTCAAGGCTCTCAATATTTTCATCCATCATATGTGGAGAGGAATCTGCCACAAAAACTACACCGTCAACACCTTGCAATACTAATTTTCTCGTAGCATTATAATAGACTTGACCAGGCACTGTATATAAGGAAAACTTGGTAGCCATGCCGGCAACCTTACCAAGGTTTAAAGGCAAAAAGTCAAAATATAAAGTTCTATCTGTTTCAGTATTTATAGATACTAAATCACCTTTTGAATCTTCGGGTGCTTTTTTATGAACTTGCTCTAAGTTTGTTGTTTTACCACTACGACCTGGTCCGTAGTAAACCAATTTACAATTTATCTCTTTTAGGGCAAAATTTATCTGAACCATTAAAATAAACCTCTCAATTAACCAGCTAAAACCTTTTTGATTTCTTCTACAAATGGCTCCACTTCAATTCCAATAAAATTGATATTAGCATTTTTGTGACAATTTATTAATAAAATATTTCCGTTAAAATCGTAAATACACTGATTGCCTTCTTTTCCATATAGAGTAATCTGCTCAATCTCTCCAAATTCTAGACGTTTGAAAGTATCTTTAATACGACTGACTTTATGACTACCGATACCAGCTTCAAACTCTGGATCGGAACCTTCTCGCATGGAACTATCTAAAATGATCCCATCATATGAGGAAATTATGCAACCCAAAACTTTATCAATTTTATTTATTTTATCTAAAATTCCACTTATACCAGTTGCCATAGGTTAAACGCCTTTTAATAAGTTTTGGATCTCGATATCTATTTGACCCTTCAAACATTTGTTTGAACCGATAATCGCTACAACCGAACCATTAGCACATCCATAAACAAAAACACTATGTGATTTAGTTTTAATGTCACAAGAATTCACTAACTTTATATCTATTTTATCTGTTTCAGCTTGAGCAAGTGTAAACACATGTGACATCAAAGCTGCAGCCTTCTGATCATCCAATCCCTTTTCATTACCTACACTGTGAATTGGGAAACCAGAGCTATTAATAACCAACACAAGACCAACCCCATCCAGTTTCGCTAATTTTTGGACTTCGTCGTCAGTAGAAATTTTATCCACACTTGTTTCTGGTTGACTCAAATAAGAGAAGTCTTGGCCAACAATTGTAGCATCACTATCTTCTATCATTGTCATGTCATAATCTTCTTCTGTATCACCACCAGATGAAGGGCCTTTAAAAACCATTGTGTAATAGCCAACTTTAAACACATCATTGTCATTTAAGTTTTGTACGCCAGAAATTTTAACATCGTTTAAATAGGTCCCGTTACCTGAGCCCATATCATTTAATTGAAATAAATTATCTACTCGCTTAACACAAGCATGTTTTCTTGAAATAAAATTTTTCCCATCATCGATAGATAAATCAGCATTTTTATGACGACCAATAATGAACTCATCTTTTTCAATAGCCATCTCTATTACTTTTCCCTCTGGATCAGTAATTAACAATTTAGCCTCTACCGTTATTTGTCTATTTGTTGTTGGTTCTCGAATATCATTGACCACTGGGGGTGGAGCCACAGGTGCTGTATTTACCATAATTTTTTCAGCTTCTGGTTCTATAGCAGGAGCTTCCGTTTCAGCTACCTTTTTCTTCTCAACCAATTGCTCACCAGCCTTTGCCCTTACCAATAAATCCTTAAGGGTTTGATCTCCAGGGTTTTGCCTAATCAAATCTTCTAAGTATTTAACGGCTTTCTCTAAATTGCCATTATAGATGTATATTTCACATAAATTTTTAACTACTTGGAAATTATTCGAATCTTCTTGAATAACAAATTCATATTCTTTAGCAGCATTTTCATAATCTTTACGTATTAAATAGATATCACCCATTCCTTGGTGAGCACCAGAATTAAATTGAGGGAATTTTTCTAGTGATTCTTTGCAAGTTGACATAGCATCATCTAAATCACCGGATTTAATTTTCAGGGAAGCTAATCTTGAATAATTTAAAGGATTTGGGGCGTCGTTTATTCGAGATTGAAGAGATTTTATTTCAGTAAATCGCTCTCTTATCTCCACCTCTCTGAGGACATTATTTAATTTCTCATCATTAAACTTTTTTGACCAAGCTCTCAATAATCTTAGTGCTGATGTTACATCTCCATCTTCCTCATAAAGAGAAGATAGTTCCAATACTTTAGCTACGGTAGGATCTTTTTGAAGATCTGCTTCTATTTTCTTCTTTTTGTTTCCAAAAATATTATCTAAAAAGCCCATAAAATCTCTTTTGAAAGATGGGAATACTGGCAATACACAATTAGTAAAATAATAGATTCTAGTTAGCAAAGTTCAATTAAAAAAACTTTACACAATGAGATTTAACCCTTATTTCGTTAAGAATAATACTTCTAAAAATAGTTAGAACAATTAACCATTAATATCCTTGATTTTAGCTAAATTATACCAGTCCTTTGATCAAGCTTTCAGATATAAAAATACGTGCATAAAAAACCAACTTATTGCAAGATTTAATAATTAAGTTGTTATCAGATTGACTTTTGTATAATCTCGAAAATTTGATTTGGGAAATTATTAATTTGACAGGTCTACTATGGTATTTGATCTAGATAAGGCCGTAAGAAAAGTTCCTGACTTTCCCAAAAAAGGCATTTTATTCTACGATATCACGGGCTTACTAAACAACCCGCAAGCATTCAAACATATCATTGATGAAATGATTGAGTCTTACCAAGGAAAATCTTTTACGCATATTGTTGCTGTAGAATCAAGAGGATTTTTATTTGCCTCTCCCCTAGCTCTTCACTTAAATATTCCAATTATATTAGCACGTAAAAAAGGTAAATTACCACATAAAACAATTTCTCAATCTTATGATCTGGAATATGGCTCAGAAACATTGGAAATTCAAGAGATTGATTTAATTGCGAATATGAATGTGCTAATAATTGATGATTTAATTGCAACAGGTGGAACCCTGAAAGCTACGGCAACAATGCTCGAAAAAAAGGGGGTTAATATCAAAGGAATTTTTTCTGTAATCGGATTACCTTTTTTAAATTATCCCAATGTATTAAAGAACTACGACGTGAAAACACTTATTAATTATGAAACAGAAATGGTAAACCAATAGATGAAAATTAGACTTGGATTAATTGGCTTAGGGACAGTTGGCACTGGAGTTGTAAAAGCCATTCAAAGGCAAAAATCATTTTTTAAGAAAAGCTTAGGCTTTGAAATAGAAATAGTCAAAATTGCCGTAAAGAATACTCGCAAAAAAAGAGACGTTAAACTACCAAAAGGAGTCATTGTTAATGACCCAATGCTAGTATGCAATGATCCAAATATAGATATTGTAGTCGAATTAATGGGTGGTGAAACCGTTGCTAAAAAAGTCGTTTTACAATCTCTTAAACAAGGCAAAAAAGTGGTCACCGCCAACAAAGCTTTACTTGCAAATCATGCTAAAGAATGTTTTGAAACTGCTGGTAAAAATGATTCCTGTATTGGGTTCGAGGCAAGTTGTGCTGGTGGAATACCACTGATCAAATGCCTAAGAGACGGGTTGATCGCCAATGAAATAATACACCTATATGGTATCTTAAATGGAACATGCAATTTTATCTTAACTCAAATGCTTGAAAGAGACATGGACTTCCCCGTTATTCTTAAAGAAGCACAAGAAATGGGATACGCTGAAGCAGACCCAACGTTTGACATTGAAGGGATTGATACAGCTCATAAGCTTACTATTTTAGCGTCCATAGCCTATGGGGTCTATGTAGATTTTAGAAACATTTACATCGAAGGTATCACTAAAATATCCATTAGAGATCTTCAAGCTTTAGATGAACTTGGTTACAATGTTAAACTGCTAGCCCTAGGAAACTTTTCTAAAAAAGGGCTGGATTTAAGAGTACACCCTGTTGCAATACCTAAGGATCATCCACTTAGTCCTGTGTCAGGAGCCTATAATGCTGTACATATTAGGGGTGACATCGTAGAGGATATTATGCTAAGCGGACCTGGTGCAGGCATGGATCCAACAGCTAGTGCCGTTGTTGGTGATATAGTTGATATTATCTTGGGAAAAATAAACGAATCTTTTCATCGCACTTCACCCAAACAAACTAAAGTGAATTACATTCCAATAGACGAAATAAAATGTAGCTTTTATACACGACTAGTTGTTAAAGACCACCCGGGTGTATTAGCATCTATCTCTTCTGTATTAGCAAAAAATAAAGTAAGTATTTTAGCCATACATCAACAAAAACTATCTACAAAAAACCAAGCTGAAATTATTATAACAACTCACAAAGCCACAAACAAAGATTTTTATAAAGCAATAAATGTTATAAAAAAAGCAGGATATACAGTTACAGAACCGATCTGTATCAGGTGTGCTCAAAAGGACTCTTTTTAGAAAGACAGCAATTGGATTTTAAAGGTCAGCATATTATCAGCATTAGAGACCTTAAAAAGAAGGAACTCTTAAAGATAATCGATTGTGCGAGTCAAATGGATGCGGAAGCTCCAGGCGATTTACTAAAAGGTAAAATTCTAGCTACACTCTTTTTTGAACCAAGCACAAGAACAAGACTCTCTTTTGAATCGGCTATGAATCGACTTGGTGGTAATAACGTTGGGTTTTCAGATCCCAAGTCCAGTTCAGCACAAAAAGGAGAATCGCTTTCAGATACAATTGAAATGGTTAATGGTTATGCTGATGTCATTGTCATTAGACATCCCATTGAAGGCTCTGCCAGATTTGCTTCAATGGGATCAAAAATACCCATAATCAATGCTGGTGACGGCGCAAATCAACATCCTACCCAGACTCTTTTAGATCTATATACTATAGAAGAAACTCAAAGTAAAATTCTTTCTCAAGAAAAAGAAACCCTGAAAATAGGCATGGTGGGGGACCTTAAATACGGGAGAACAGTACACTCTTTGACGATAGCATTGTCGATGTTTAAATGTGAATTTTATTTTATTGCACCTGAAATATTAAAAATGCCTGAAGATTATGTAAACATAGCAACAGAGAGTCATTGTAAAGTTCATCAATTAAAAGAGCTAGAAGAAATTATCCCTGACCTTGATATTTTATATTCGACAAGAATTCAAGCAGAACGATTCTTTGATAAAAATGAATACAACTCTGTTAAAAATGCTTATGTTTTAAAAACAGATATGTTCAAAAATGTAAAAGATAATTTTAAAATTCTTCACCCCTTACCAAGAATCGAAGAAATTGATAAAGCGGTTGATCAATTAGATTGCGCCTATTATTTTAAACAGGCTACAAACGGCATACCTGTGCGTCAAGCCATATTATCGTTAGCTTTAGGTGCCATCTCATGAGCAAATCAAACAAAAAGGAATTAAGCGTCACAGCCATTAAAGATGGCACCGTAATAGATCATATACCAGCAGATAAAACACTAGCCGTAGTTAAAATTTTATCAAAGCCAGATGACCTCATGACCATAGGCGTCAACCTACCTTCGAAGACCCTAGTAAAAAAAGGTTTTGTCAAGATTTCCGATCGATTTCTAACAGAAAAAGAAACGTCTCAAATAGCTTTAATCTCACCCACGGCAAAAGTAAATATTATTAAGAACTATGATATTATTTCTAAAACAAATGTTAGCCTTCCAAAAATAATTAAAGAAATAATCTCCTGTAACAATCCTGTATGTATTACAAATGTAGAAAAGATTCACTCTCATTTTCACCTACTCTCAGAAACTCCTTTAAAAATAAGATGTCATTATTGTGAAAGAACAATGGGACTCGCTGACATCCAACTTTAGCACAATCAATCTCAGCCAAATATTAGGTGATTTTATCTACAATTAGAATTGATTTTAATTGATGAATTTAAGTTGATTTATCCACTATCATCATTAGAATCCTCCACCCTAAATGATGGCCATGTGGCGGAATTGGTAGACGCTAGGGATTTAAAATCCCTTGTCCATTTGGACGTGGGAGTTCAAGTCTCCCCGTGGCTATTCATTTTTTAAGTAAAGGTTTTTCCCCTTTAAACCAAATACCCTTCTGCAATACACCAAACAATATTAAAAGATAGAAAGTATCAATCTCATTCTTAACATTGATACAACAAGATCAAGCATATAGAGATCAAATAGAAATGGATGCTCAAGAAAAAACTAACGGCATGCTTTGCCATCTACTATCCTTTTTAAGCCTAGCTGGAATACCAATGGGTAATATTATTGGACCATTAATTTTTTGGAGCACAAAAAAAGAAGAATCGAACTTTGTAGATGAATGTGGAAAAGAATCGATTAATTTTCAAATAACTATGACTATCTATTTTTGCATATCATTTATATTATGCTTTGTAATGATTGGGTTTCTATTTTTACTAATTCTTTCTCTAATGGAACTTATATGTGTTCTCAAAGCATGTATTGCAGCAAATAATGGAATGTCGTACAAATACCCCATGACAATTTCTTTTATAAAATAAATTGCTACAACTTTATTTTTTCTTTTGGAATAAAGGATAAATCAACCTTAGAAAAATATTTTCTGGAAAAACTTCATGATCTTTAAAACCAATCGTTTCAGGACCTTCTAAACCTTCTGGCCAATAAGCCGTCTGGAAAAGCCAATCCCAAATGCTGAATATAATTCCAAAGTTTTGGCCTGATCTGCCATGATCTCCAACAGTATGGTGTATAACTATATCATGATGCCAAATATGCATTTTGGGTGAGTTTAATAAATATCTCAATGGCCCCCAGCTAATTTTTAAATTTGAATGATTCAAGTGACCTATCAAAGTGCTGGCAATAGCACCTACTAAAAGAACCTCCCAGCTAACACCTAAAAAAGCAAGTGGTAAATAAACAATGCTTTTATAGATAATAATTTCCATCCAATGAAAACGCATATTCCCAATCCAGTCCATTTCCACAATACTGTGATGCAATTTATGAAATTCCCAAAGAAAAGCATTGCGATGCAATAATCGGTGAATGTTCCATTCCATAAAATCTTTAATCACAATAAATAAAACAATTTGAACTAAAAAAGATTGTTTCGATATTAGCTCAACTTGTTCTGGAACAGTAATAGAAATGGAACTCACAATCTCATTAAAATATAAAACCAAACTGTTTGAAAAATAGGCAAAGAATATTCCAAAAACATGACCATTGAATATCAGCCAAAAGATATCCTGAACAATATTTTTCCTAATTAATTTTTGATCCTTCCTCCAAGGTCTAATCATTTCACAGAAAAGAACAACCATCGAAATTAAAATCAACCACAAATAGTACTCATTCCATTTCATCTTCTAATTTCCAAAGTATCTACTGGTTTTAAAACCATTTGCACGCCATAACACCCAAAACCACGGTTTACCCTTTAAGATTATGATTATATCGTCATTGAATATTAATGACTTTTTACTAAAATTATACTCCTATAGAAATTCTTTCGAAACAGGAACCTATAATTTTCGAGTCATATGGCGCCAGATAAAAAAAATCTACAACGAGTTGAAAATAAAATCAACCAAATGCTGGACTCTATCATCCAAGGTAATGCCAATTTTAAAACAGCAAAATTAGTCGGGTTTTATATTGTAAAAAAAGGCCTTCGAAAAAATAAAGATAGATTAAAAGAAGCATTGCCAATGCTGACTAAACTTTTGTTTGATTTCGGAGAATTGCAACTGTGTGCGGATATTTTCACTGAAGCAATTTATTGCTTCCCCAAAGACAAAGAATTAAAAAAGCGAAAAGGTAAAATTGATAACCTGCTAAAATTTAACGTAGTCAAGAAGTCATTGCCTGAAGATGAGAACAAATCCGGAAAAGAAGGCGATATTAACGACATGGAACTTAGTAATATTATTTCTAAATATGACCTTGTAAAAGATGATTCATCATCTTTTGATTTAGGTGCTGAAATTACAAATATTGAAGAAGGTACAAATCACGATAAGACTCCTTACGAAAAAGCAAGAGACCTGTCATTGCAACAAACTATGATTTCAACGCAAATGAATGTTGGTGCCAATGAAAATGAAATGACATTAATTCCAACTGATTCCGCAGGATTAGACATGACTAGCTCTGAGAGTACTTTCTCAGATGCTCCAAGTGCTGTGCCGATTCCTGAAGATATGTTGACAGAATACCCTGGCTTAAGAGAGATGTCTGGAAGATATGAGCATATAGATATGCTAGGAGAAGGTGGCATGGGGGGAGTCTTTCTTGCTTTTGATAAACAACTTGAAAGAAAAGTTGCTATAAAATTTATGAATAAATCATGTGTCTTAAACGCAGAAGTTACTGAGCGATTTATTCGTGAAGCAAGAGCCCAAGCCGTTGCCTCTCACCCTGGGATTGTTTCTATCTATGATGTAGGCACAAGGGGAAATCCCTTTATTGTGATGGAATATGTCGATGGGAAAACGATTCGTGACGTCATTAAAAAAGGAGGCGGATTCGCACTTTCTGAATCATGTAGAGTCATGAAGCATATTGCAGAAGCGCTAGAATATGCCCATAAGAAAAAGATTATTCACCGAGATGTTAAACCTGATAATATAATCTTGGATGAATTCGACAAACCACGTTTACTAGATTTCGGATTAGCAAAACTTGAATCTACACCATCTACTACTATGGTAAATCAAATTATGGGCACACCATATTATATGGCTCCTGAGCAAATCAGTGGTGGAACCATTGGTCCCGCAACTGACGTTTATGCCTGGGGAGTTATGCTTTATCAGCTGACGACGGGTACAGTACCATTTACTAAAGGTGACATTCTTTACCATCATGTAAATAGTCTGCCAATTCCTCCAATTGAAATGGCATTAGATATTCCGCATTCTTTAAATAAAGTTATTCTTAAGTGTATGGAAAAAGAACATTCTGAACGCTATAAGAATTTTGATGAAGTTTTAAAAGATTTTGAATCCATAAAAATTTAATCCTCTATTGCATCACCACGGATTTGTTGCCCATATCGACACTTCTGGAATCATACCCCTATCATCCATAGTTAAAGATGAAACTATCGTGTGAGCTATTTCAGTACTAGATAATTTATTATCCTCTTCAGCTCGAGGTGATCTATCTTTAGACCCAAATGCGGTGGGAACATAACTTGGATTCACCAAAATAACACGAATATTATGGCACCTTAATTCTGCCTGCATGCATTGGGTTAATCCACGCAAAGCAAACTTTGAGGCAGAATACACACTTCCTGCTTCGTAGCCTTTTAAACCAGATGTAGACCCAATATTAACTATTGTTCCCCCATTATGCTTTTTAAAGATTTCAGCGGCATGTTTACTCATCATCGCTGCACCAAAAACATTGATTTGGAAAATATACTCAAAGTCATCTCTACTTAGGTTTTCTAAATTTTCATGGACACCCGTTCCAGCATTATTAATCAACACGTCTAACTTCCCAAAGTGACTTATCACATCCGAATATGTTCTTAATATATCATCATCACTTGACACATCTGCATGAATCGGAAATGCTCCTATATCGACAGCAACCGTATCAAGTTTACTTTTATCTCGGCCTGTAATAGCAACTTTACCACCCATCTCAATTAATAGTTTTGCAGTCTCTTTTCCTAGCCCAGAACTTCCACCAGTAATTAAAATTACAGAATCTTTTATATTCATAATGAGGCAACACCTTTCAATTAATTACTAAATGCATGATCAAAAACGTCTACTTCTAATTCATCATCTTGTCTGAAGAAAGTATAATCGATTTAGATTATCTTTCGCCTGTTTTAAAAGATCAACTACATTGAGATCAGGGAAATCGATTAATAAATAAGAGTTAATATTAAGTTTTAGAAATTTATCAATTAACCTTTTTACCTCTTTTGTTTCTTCCAGTAATTTAGCTTGCATGGGAATTGGATTAAAACCCAAAGGTGACTTAAACAAACTAAAATTATTTAAGTCCATCTTATCTTGATCATCTAAAGAAGTTAAACAAGACTCAACTTTCAATCCCATTTTCACAAACTCATTTGCTAACAACTTGAATTTCGAAGAATTCTCTCCAAGGGTCAGTGCTAAATTGCAATTATATTCGTGGTGACATTCGACATACAATTTAAGTTTGTCCGCTTCAAAATCATTTGAATAACAAATGGCTTTCAACAACAAGCCATCCAACTTTATTTCCTGTTGAAACAATCTTAATGCTAAAGCAGAACTAACGGCAATATTCTCAAAGCCTAATTCCGTCAGCTGTTTAAATTTGTATGTTAAATCAGAAGTAGTTTTTATAGAATCAAAGTTATGATTGAGCAACAAGATAATACGTGAAGTCATCTCATTCGTTTTTTCTGCTTAAATCCTCGGTAACCAGGGTGATTAGGGGAACGCTGCGCCATTTGCTTCGGAGCACGCTCAATCTTCAGGCCATACCACATTTCGCCAAAAGGCTTCATGTTCATCTTTCTTCCATTTTGCAATGCATTCAGGTTTGCTTGGGTCTCAGGGTTTTCGCCCAATTTTTTTATTGCACGATTTAAGACTTCAATGGCCTCATCCCTCTTAGATATTTTGTCTAAACAGAAGGCATATGCATTCCAAACAATCACTTCCTTCTTATTAACCTTTAAAGTTAATTCGAATTGCTCAATCATCTCATCAGGCTTTTTAAACTTCAACATTAAATATGAATAGGCAAGCATTGCAAACCAGTTTCGAGGTGTAGCCAATTTGAAATGTTCATAAGCTTCACTCTCTTTGCCCTGGAAATAATAGACCATACCTATTTGAGCTTCTATTTGGCCTTCTACTAAAAACATTCTATTTTTGAATACTCGTCCAGATTCTAAAACGTCTATGGCTTGCCTCCACTTTTGTGACTGCATAAAACTATTTGCTTTTTCAAGCAAAGGAGCAAACTCTTTATTTACTTTTTGTGATAATTTCGCAAAAGTAAAAACAGAAATTCCGGAGCTGATCACAAGGCCTACACCCCAGTGATACAAATCTATAAAGGGCAGCGAGGGAAGCATCCCAATAAAAAAGCCAATTCCTAAAGCAATTAATAATGAAATCACTTTTTCACCTTATTATCTTTTTTATTTTCATTATTCTTTTTTTCATCTTTTTCATCAACTTCTTTTTTATCGAAATCAATCATTATTGCTTTATAAGATTTTCTTAATTTTTTCTTCCCCGATTTATATTTATTATCTACAAGCACATAACTTTTTGTTTTCTTATAATCTTTGATAGCTTTTGAATACAAATCAACAACGGCATCTAACTCTAAATGAAACTTTTTATCCACATGAGTTTTTATTTTCTCAATATTGTTAATCATATGCTGCAAATAACTCATCAAATTAAAATACTTGCCGTCTTTCACAGTATTTTGAAGACTATTTTCTAATCTAATAATTTGCCTTTTTAACCCCAACACCTTTCCTCTAGGAGTACTTGGATCTATTGGAGCGCCGAAATGTAAAGATGCTTGGCACGATAATAACACAAATGGAAGCATCAAAACTGACAATATCTTAAAATTCATTGGTCTCACCTTAATTAAAAAGGCCGTAATACTAATCAAGCTTAATCGAAGTTCAAGATCAATTTTCCATTTCAACAATTGCAATTCTTTTGGTAAAATAGATCGAAGTAGGTAAATGACACCTTTTCTTAAAGATTCCAATTGGCTAAAAAAGTAGAATGGGACACCATATTTCGATTTGCTGCTATAATCTTATCTGTTTCTGCCACCATTTATTTCATGAATCTGAACAAAGCAAAATCAATTGAGTTCAGGCGAATCAATACACAAAAAATTAATCTTTTAAAATGCCAAGAATGGATAAAAAAGAAGGTCGATGATGTTGTTAAAAATATGGAAAATCAAATTCCTATAAAAAATAGCAAAAAATATCCTCCAGAATTATTAAAAAATGCTACTTTAACTGTTAATCAAAATTCAAAACTTTTCTATCCATTACAAACACCACTTTTATGGGAAGCATCCTCCTATCACCATATTCCGGGATTCAACATTGGCTTTCTAGATAGAGATGTTCACTTTTATGAAATATCTCAAGAACAAATTTTAAAAGAATTAAAAAAAATTGACGCGTTAATGAAGGATAAAAAAAAGACCGTCGAGTATGAATTTCCTTTTTCATACACGACTATAAAATATAAAAAATATAAAAAGTTGTTTTCCCTAAAGAAAAAAGAATAACTCAATTTGTATTTACAATAAACGCAAATTAATTCTCTCTATCGCTTTCTGTTTTAGATCTATAAAAATAATTAATTATTGATTCCGATATGTCATTTTTTATTCAACAACTTGAGTTGTGCACGTTCTTTCTAATTGTAATTCAAAGGAATTAAAGAGAATGTTCCGCTTCAAAAAACCATATAATCAACTAATATTTATAAAAGGAATTTAATATGCCAGTTGTAAATTACGAGCAATATTGTCAAATCCTTGATGCTGCTCAACAAGGTGACTACGCCTATCCGGCCATTAATGTAACTTCTACTGAAACTGCAAATGCAGCTTTAAAAGGTTTCGCCGATTCAAATAGTGATGGAATCATTCAGTTATCTCTCGGTGGTGGACAATTTGCCAGCGGAACTTGCATCAAAGACTCAACCATTGGCTCAATCACAATTGCCGAGCACATTAGAAGGATGGCTGAACATTATGATATTTTTATTGCAATACATACAGACCATTGCCAACCTGGTAAAGTTGATTCATTTTTAAAACCATTAATTGAAGAGACAGCAAAAAGAAGAGCCGCAGGGTTACCAAATCTTTTCAACTCACACATGTTTGATGGTTCAGAATTACCTTTAAAAGAAAATTTAGCAATTTCGGTAGAACTTTTAAAACTATGTGCTGACAATGAAATTATATTAGAAATCGAAACAGGAGTTGTTGGTGGGGAAGAAGATGGTGTCGATAATTCTGCTGTAAGTAATGAAAAACTTTATACGACCCCTGAAGATATGGTAGATGTTGTCAAAGCATTAAATGGAATTGGTAAATTTATGTTGGCAGCAACCTTTGGCAATGTCCATGGTGTCTACAAACCAGGTAATGTGAAGTTATCTCCAAATATTTTAAAAGATGGTCAAGAAGCCGTTAAAAAAGAGTTTGGTGATGATTATATTTTGGATTTAGTTTTTCACGGCGGCTCAGGCTCAGACATTCAAGATATCCATGAAACGCTAAATTATGGCGTCATTAAAATGAATGTCGATACAGATACACAGTACGCCTTCTCAAAAGGCATTGTAGATCACGTCTTTAAAAATTATGATGGCATGCTACGAATAGATGGCGAAGTAGGGAATAAAAAAGTTTATGACCCTAGATCCTATATGAAAGCTGCTGAAATCTCAATGGCAAAAAGAATCTCGCAAGCTTGCGATGATTTAAAAAGTACCGGCAAATCTATTTTCAAAAAATAATAAAGCAAAACGGGCAACCTTAAGATGTTGTCCGTCTTCGACTCATCCCATTTACAAAAAGAAACATGCGTGCGAAATATTTTCTGAAATTAATAACTGCGCCGCTTTTGTTGGTGATTTATAGGCCATCGCCTCTAATGTTTCAGCTGATTTTTCGAATCGAATCCCACGATCATCACTATCATAAATAAGCCTAATCAGCGTGTCTTTATCACGATTTGTATAATCAAAATCTGGCTTTAACGGGCGATTTAAGTCAACTGCAGGTTCTTCGCTCGTAGCGCTTCCCCCAGATGAAATATTCTGAATTACTGGTGCAGGCGTATTTACCATAAAACTTGAAGGGAAGTTTTGCTTCATCACTTCAGCTAATCTAGCAGCAGCTCCAACACTTATCATTTCCCCATCAACACCACTAACACCTTCACCATCAATCTCAGTTTCTTTCTGCTTCACAAATTCTAATTCAATCAAATTCTCATTTTCAATTTTCTCATATTCATATTCACGCTTCTCTACAATTAAATCAATGTCGCACTCTTCAAGGAGGTCCTTTTTATTTTGTTTAAGTATTTTCAGCTCACCACCCCAAACTTTAACATTCTTTTTTAATTCTTTTTTCATATCAACTATATGATTGTTTTCATCAAAAATTTTGAGCTGATTCTCAAAAAGATAAAGACCTAGTGTTATGGTTTGAATGTCTGCTTCAGAAATTCCAGGAGTGTCCGCAATCTTATCGTTTAATTTTTTAACTTTCATTCGCAATTCTTCTTCTTCACCATAAAAACAATGTTCTGATTCTGCACCATCTTTCTCAAACTTTTTTAATTTAATATTTCGTATCTTATCATTCGTATCTCTGATTTTTTTTTCTATTGCTTTAATTTTCTCATCAAGGGCATGAATATCATTTTTTTTATCATAAACCTCGTTCATCCGACTTTTCATTTCATAAAAGAAATCAAAAACGTTATTGATCGATCTTAATTTTGATTTAGCATAATTTATCGAATCAGAAGTTCTGCCCTCTTCTCCATAAATATGTCGCGCTAAATTTTCTGCACACACAACAGCATCTTCTACATTCACCAATTTAAGAATATTTTGAATCATTGATGATTGGCCATACTTTAATATGCAAGAAGCCAATAAGGGTATTCCGATTTCAGGCGAAGAATCTTGCTCTAACAATCCTTGCAATATTTCGTAAACATAATTTCGCTGAGAAACATAGCTTTCTTTTTTGCTATTAGCCGAACCCAGAACATAAGATTTAAGAGAATTTAAAAGCTCTTTCTGTGTTAAATCTTTATTATCAACAGATGGCTTTTGAAATTCGGCAAAAAGCTCTTGATAAGATTTAACCGGATCAACTCTCTTTATCTCTAAATCCAAAATTATCACCTTATATGAACCATATTTGATTCCCTTTTATATCGGATTTTAGTCATTTATAAAAAATAGTTATTTAAATTTCATAGGCATTTTCTTTTCACGATGAAAACATCTTGTCCGTTAAAAATCAGGACGTTTTAGGGGAAAAATCATACGTGCAAAAAGATGACATTTTTAGAAAATAAAACTAAACACTATCATTTAGACTAAAAGATCGAATAGTTAAAATCAAAACATGAAATTCATCAAAATAATTGTAAGTATAGCCATAGCTGCATATCTACCCATAGCTCTCATATGTATTTTTCTGTGTATTTTCATGATAGGAATCGCCGAGACAACTGGAACGCGAGTGTTTTCATTGGCCCTAATAATATTACTCCCTCTGCCATTTATAATCTGGATCTCTATTTATTATTCCAAAAAAAAATATTGGAAAATAAGCAGCTTGGCATCTCCTTTACTTAGCTTCTTTCTTTTAATTATATGCTACTCAATAACGCCTAAAGGAATAACCTCTACCGATTCTGAAATACAATCTATATTTTTAACAGGACAGGGGTATCAAAGATCATCGATTGCAAATCTAGTACCAGAAATAGATCAATTCAAATTTGGGAGCTATATGGTTCCTCTTGTTGATCCATTTATAAATATAGAAAAATCACAAAGATTACGCAAACTTTTTCTTCAAGTATATAGAGAAATGAGAACTTCCAATGATTTTAAATCTGTTGGATCTGTCATGAATTATGCCTACAAAGATTTACTCACTAATCAACGACCTACCAATCATTTCTACCTTTATATACCACCAAATGCTAGAGGAGAAAATGTTCCCTTAGTTGTTTTTCTCCATGGAAGTGGTGGAAACTTCAAAGGATACATGTGGAACTGGAGAAAGTTTGCCATCGCAAATAACTGTGTAGTCATTGCACCAAGTTTTGGATGTGGCAATTGGGACAATCAAGGCTCTAAACTGCTTGTACAAAATGCAATTGATTATTGTGAATCTAACTCCACATTTAAAATCTCAAAACGATATTTAATAGGACTTTCAAATGGTGGAATTGGCATACATAAACTAGGCGTAGAAATGAAAAATAGATTCCATGGCCTCGCATTAATTTCACCCGTCATGCACTCAAATACCCACAGTCAAAGCGAATTAATAGAAGCTTGGAAATCTCGACCTATACTTATAATTCATGGCAGTAATGATCTTCGAATCACCACTAATTATATAAAACGAAAGTCTTCTCAATTAAAATATGGCGGAATTAATTTACAAGTAAATACGATTAAAGATGAAGATCACTTTCTTTTTTTCTCCGCTTGGAAAGAAACTAAATTCATTTTAGCAAAATGGATGACAGAAATAAACGTTGATTCGTTTAAAAGAAAAAAATAATTTTCTTTTATCATTTATGATTCATTTCTTTCCAAATTATTAATTGGTTTACATTAAAATACTCAAAACTGATATTTTTACATATTAATTCTCAGCACGTCTCATAAATAATAAAAAATAATCTGATTTTTCCAATCTTGATTTTGAATCATGAAAAGTGTTAATAATTACTATAAAATTATTGAACGAAAGAAATCATGCCAAAATCAAATACTGAAATTATTAATATAGACCCCAACCTAATTACAAAGGAAGCTTCAAACAGTTTACATTGGACTAATGCTAAAGAATTAACCATTCAAGGTAAAGGATGGGATAACCAAGAAAATTATTATTATCGATTTCCACAAAAAGCAAAAAATATCGTTCGCCCACCTGTCTGGAAATTAAGCACGCAAAGTGCTGGGATAGCAATTCATTTTAGAACAAATTCAACTTCAATTAATGTTAAATGGAAAACTCATGAAGAATGGAATCTATTAAATTTAACAGCCTATACATCGAGAGGCTTAGACCTCTATGTTAAAATATTAAATCGATGGAAATGGGTCGCCTCAACTTGTGGTGAAAAGGCCGACGAATATGAAAAGGAAATTCTGAGTGGCATAGATTCAAAAGAACGGGAATATAAATTATACCTACCTCTTTATGGCGGCATTACAAATTTAGAAATTGGTATTGAAAAAAACAAAACGCTCATATCAGCCAAAAAAGACAATCAACCTCCTATCGTTTTTTACGGAACTTCAATATTACAAGGTGCTTCAGCATCTCGACCAGGCATGGCCTATCCCTCAATCATTGAAAGATTCCTAAACAGAGAATCTATTAACCTTGGATTTTCAGGCAATGCCTGGCTTGATTTGGAAGTAGCAGATTTACTTTGTGAATTAAATCCAGCCTTATATGTCATTGACTGTTTGCCAAATGTTACTGCTGCAGTTATCGAGGAAAAGCTTATACTTTTTATTGAAAAACTAAGAAAACAGCACCCATTTGTTCCAATTTTGCTAGTCGAAAGCACGACTTATACAAATGCACATTTAGTATCTGACCGACAAAAAAGATATGAAAGCTCAAATGAAGCACTTAATAATGCATATGAGAAATTACAAGAAGCCGGCTATGAAAGAATTTACTATCAAGTCGACCAGCAACTCAATGGGGATGATGGTGAAGGAACCATTGATGGCACACACCTAACAGATTTAGGTTTCATGAGAATGGCAAAAAAGATTGGCGAAAAAATAAAATTAATTTTAGCACGAGAAGATGTTTAATAATCCCGGCTCATATTACAACATCTATGAAATTATCAACCCAGAGACAATCCCGAATCCAAAACCTAGTATAAAGAATAATGTCATCAAATAATAAATCATAGAGGTAGGAACATCCGTTACCAGATGTCCCCCTCACAGATCCCTGCGTGCGGTTTTCTCGCACAAGGCTCTTCAGATCGACTCCCATTGCACA
>NVWA01000079.1 GCA_002746535.1 Planctomycetota bacterium | reverse complement strand
TGGATTAAGCTTCATCATTCTAAATGAAACGCCCTGTGCGGATCCGCATGCAGGGTGTTGTGGGGAGGGCTAGATAAACACTAGTCTTTACCCGATTTATCTTTTGCTTCCTGCGAATGAAGAAGTCAATCATCAAGTGACCACTCAAGGGTTTCAGTTTTTAATTCTGAAAACTTATGAAATAATTCACCAAGACGATTTACTTGAGCCGGCTCTGCTTCAATGCAAAAATCACAACATTCACCAAAAGGTGATTCGTTATTATTATTTATACGTAGCTGAATTGCACAGTGACCAAGTGGATTAATAGTAAAAACTCGAAACCTTAAGTAATGAGCAAAATTATCTTTTATGTTTTCAGAACCAAGTTCATAAAGGTAATCATCAGATTCACTACGAGGAAAAGTTATTAGTGATTTTGCAATATCAACAAGATCGGTTGCATTTGAATAATACTCTAATTTTAATTTCTGATTTCCATTTGAAGCCTCAATTATTAAATTTAAAGAGTGAGGTTCTTCATATGGTATACGAATAATTCGAATGTATGGTTTCATTAAGTTCTTGTTGATTAATCTTTTGGCAGTCCGAGTTGATTTGCTTTGTCAGGCCTTTTTACCTCGGTCCTGTTCCAGCTTGTAGAGTTGAAAGGTATGTTGAATAATCTACTATTCCATAACTTAAGTTATCATTTCCGTCATATAATAATACGTCAATTTCAGAAGTTAATATTGTACCCCAATAACTATTTGTTGCTGTTACATTATTGGCTTTTTTGTTTTCAATATTATATAATGTATTCTGATATATATTTGAATTAGTTGAAGAAAATGAACCACTGCCCCCTTTTAATGAAACGCCTATACTGTTTTGAATTATATCAGAATAAGTAATAATAAATGACCCATTAGTATTATATCCTGCATTGCCAGTTATTGCGACTCCAACACCAACCCCATTGCCAACGACTCTTGAATAATTCATAGTTCCAGCACCAATTCTGATACGATTGGCACCAGAAAAATAATTATTATATGTAAATATACTGTCACTGATTGTTGCTGTCGCACTTGAAAGATCTATACTGACATTCACCAATTCGCAGTCGATTATTTCTATTGGACCATTGACAGGTGTCACATTTAATTCTTCTCTAATAGTTCCAGTGGAAAAAGTTGACTTTTCCAAATGAATAGTTGCATTACAGCATCCTATAATCAGATGACTATTACTTAGATTAGAATTGTATATATCAATTCCTTTATTATACGAATCCGACTTGACGGTAGAATTAGTTATAACTGAATTATTTATTTCAATTGGTTCACTTCTTGGATATGTTCCTAGGACTAACGATGAGTCAATTGTTGCATTATTCAAAACAAGTTTAGCCGAAGTACTATATCCATCTGTAGTAACCCCGGCATTAAGTAAATCTATATTTGTAACAGTTAAGGTTCCATTATTTTTTATCGGAGCCTGAATAAGTTCACTTTCATCACCAACACGTATTGCCTCTTTGGCATATTCCATTTTGATGTTACTTAATTGTGAATTTGATAAATTGGTTCCTTCAAACTTAAGCATTGATAAATTTACTAATACTTCAGGAATATATGTTGTGAATACAATCTTATCGACAATAGTACCATTTGCAATTAAAGTCCCTTTTATTAGAATGCCATGAGAACCAACATATTTAATAGTAACACTTGGTTCGATTGTTAATGTAGCTCCAGACGCCACACCTACATCACCATTAATAATAAAAGGGCTATCTGCTTTATGCCAAGTCTCATCTGATGAAATTACACCTGATTTAAAGTTTCTGCTTAATTGAATTTCATCGCTAAAAGCTGATGAGATATTCCCTAGAGTGTCTTTAAACTTTGCATATGCAATCAA
This sequence comes from Planctomycetota bacterium, assembly GCA_002746535.1. Lineage (GTDB taxonomy): Bacteria > Planctomycetota. The sequence continues at coordinate 4,084 of NVWA01000079.1, read as the reverse complement.
TGTCGCATTTTCTTCACTTGCATTATCTGTGAAAGCAATTTGGCTTGAAGTTGAATAATCTTCCCATACTCCATCTGTAAAAGAACCATCTTTTGAAATATACATTTGAAGGACACTGTTTGTATCAGTTGCTGATATAGTTAATTGTACAGTTTCGTTTGAAGTATTTTCTTCTCCATTATTGATTAGAATGCTTCCAGTAGGGGGTGTTGTGTCCAATATAAAAGACCAAGTATCTGATAACGTGCCTGAAACCCCATTCGCATCCACAGGAGTTACAGCCCAGAAATAATTAGTAGAATCTGTAGAATCAAGAGGTGTGTTTAACGAAAAAAATATTTCATTAATTTCTGTTACTTCAACTAATGGGTTGGACAAATTTGAAGATGTTGAAATGATAAGATTATACGAAGCAGCATTTGGACTTGCTTCCCACTTAAAAGTTGGGGTCATTTCATTAGTGTATAACATATTGGTTGGGGAATTCAAAGTTACACTATTTAAATCTACGGTAAAGATATATGGTTCAGTCCAATTGCCCTCTATCCTATTTTCATCTACTACTGATACTCGCCAATAATAAGTATCAGAAGTGTTTAATGCGCTACTCAAACTCGAATACGTTGAAGAAGATAGATCATATACATCTTCTACGATGTTTGTAAAACTGTCATCTGTTGATAATTGGAAATTGTAAGTAACATTGCTTAAATCACTATCACTCCAATCTAAATCAGGCTTTGTGTTAATAATTACTCCAGAAGGGTTTAATAAGGATATGATTCCAAAATCTACGGTAAAGATATATGGTTCAGTCCAATTACCCTCTATCCTATTTTCATCTACTACTGATACTCGCCAATAATAAGTATCAGAAGTGTTTAATGTGCTACTCAAACTCGAATACGTTGAAGAAGATAGATCATATACATCTTCTACGATGTTTGTAAAACTGTCATCTGATGCTAGTTGGAGATGGTAAGTAGCATCTCTTAATTCACAATCACTCCAGTCTAAAACAGGTTTTGTGTTAACAATTTCCCCAATTGGATTTATTAAGGATATGATTCCCAAATCTACAGTGAACGTTTTGTATCCATCCCAAATATATTCATTTCCATTATCTTGAACAAACACTCTCCAGTAGTATGTGGCATTATTATCAAGAGTTTCTAATATCGTATATTCTGAATCTGTTAAATTATTTCTTTCATCAATGATTGTCTTAAAGTTACTATCAGATGCTACCTGGAAATGATATTTTGCATCTGGCAAATTTGAATCTGTCCAGTCAAAACGGGGCATTGTATTATTAATAGTATTTATTGGAGACAATAAGGTGTAATCAAATTTATTTATTTTTCCATCTCCATCACTATCAACATAATTTTCAAAATTTGGAATATTAACTACCAAGCCTAAAGAAGAATAACGACTTGCCGTATTGGTACGAATATTTGGTAGGTTTAAATGAATTGAGTTGTTTCTAATTTGATCAAGAAGATCAGAGTTATTTACTACGCCATCTTCTTTTAAGTCTAAAATTAATTTAGCAATAAACTCTGACAATTCTGGTACTGAAATGTCCCCTTGCAATATTACGGAAATTGCAAGTAAGATTGCACTACTTTCATTATCTTCACTGATATCCATTTCGTTAAATCTTAGTGTTTCTGACTCTTGAATATGAAATAGACTTAATATTTCAGTTTCTGCTTGTAATTCAGCATCTTCAAACAACATCTCTTGTTTGACAACTAAGTATTCAATTCTTTCGCGGGATAATGTAGTTAAAATATTAACATTAAAATTCTTATTAACGGATAATTTTGAGAGTGTTCTTAATGTTAAATTAGCCGTAGATAAACTTCCGGTGACTTCATTGAAATAAAAACCATTAGTAATAATTTCAACAAATTTCGAATTAAAATTATTAGAAAGTTCAAATGATCCAAAATCATCATTTGTACTTGTTTCGTATACCTTACCAGTGGGAGTAAGATTTTTCTTTAGTTCTTGAATTGTGACCCTGGAACCACTAATAAATGGACCTTTTTGAATACAGCCACTAACATCATAGGTTGTTGCTTCAGGAGGGGCAATAGGAGTATCCGTACTATCTACTGAACTGCATGATGATAAATAAAATATGATAAAAATTGCAAATGCTACTCTAATGATCCTTCTTCTGTACACAGCATGACTCCTTGGTATAAATGATTTAAAAATGCAACAATACATTAAATTTTAACAGACTCCGTCCACGTCAATATTAATTTCGTTCAATCAGCTTTTAATAAAATAATATTCTACTAAATTAGCAATATCATGGAAGAGTAATATGGGTATTTATAACCTAGTAGATGATGAAATGCAGTAGTTTCCAGAAAAGGGGATTTAGCGAAAAGTACTTAATGGAATGGGGTCCATTCAAAAGAGTGGTTTGATAAGCAAATATTGGCAACAAACATGATTTGTTACTTGATTTTATCATCAAAATTGAGGTTACAGCTTTTACAATAATTACCTGAAATTGTTGCAGATAAATTGTTCACCCAGATTCTATTTTTGCATTTAGGACATTTGATTCTGACAAAAGTGTGTAAGCATAGACCAGCATAAATAATGAAAAACATGATGGATATATTTGAAATCACTTTGTTATGATGTACTGCACTAATAAATCCAGATAGGAAGAAAAGCATTCCGGATAACAATAGATAAACTCTAATTTTTTTAAGATGCTTTTCAATAATTTGTCTGTGTGTCATGATAACTAGCTTTTAGTAAAATTATTGAAGAAATTAAATATGTAAATTCTTCATATGACTTATTATTATTCTATTGTAGATACTTTAAATAATCTTTTATATTTAATACGATTTTTTATAACTACCCAAATATCCACACCCAGTAAACAACCCTTCATATATTAATGTTTAAGAACCCCCAAACAATATCTTATCAATCTCTATTTATTTCTAAAATAAGACTGTTAATCCAAAAACATTGCCTATAGAATACCAAAGAACCAAATTTAAAGGAAAAAAGAGTACTAGCTTAATAAGCTAAATAAAATTTAATTACTTTGCATCTATGCGAAGTTGTGTGCCTCGAAACCGCAAATTTCATTCAGACAACACAACTTCCTTGAGTCAGAGCCACTAATCTATAGTGGTCTCACTTTGACATCGAGGATTGTTGTTTTGTCGTGGCTTTTGCGGGCCTCGAGGCTGATGACTTTTCTCGGTGTCATTCTCAAGGAGTCGCAAATGCTAAACACTGTCAAATACTTCCAAACTAAAAAAGACCAAGCACCCAAGAGATTACTGTCTCTAGGTTTAAGCCGTCAACAAATAATCATGCTCACTGTCGGCTATCACGATGGCTCAATCGATAAGATGCCCGAACTGATAAATTGCCTAACATTCCCCATAGAAAACGAAGCAAACGAAATCATCGGTGTCGTTGGCCTCACTGAAAACTTAAAAACTATCATCCACGGTGACCTATCAACTGGCATATTCAATCGTCTTGCACTAAATGTTTACTCCAAAGTTATCATCAGTAGTTTCTTAGATACGCTTGATCTAATGGCCAGCGGTGTACCCAATGCCATCACACTTTTTAGCGATGATATTTCTGCGTTAAAGAATATCGATGAGGTGACATTGCTTAGATACTATGACACGGGTCTACCGAAAGCTCTTGAGAAAGCAGGGATTACAGTTAGGAGGAAAATCTAATGCTAAAATTGATTAATGATTTTCAAACTAAATTAGACTTGAATCAAAAGGGGTTGAAGGCATTAGGATTAAATCAAGAAGCTTTAAAAATGCTGTCAGTTGGTTACTGCGATGATACTCCCAAAGAATTAAAAGGCTGTTTCACTTTCCCAGTAGAAAATGATAAGCAAGAGCCGGTAGGGATTATTGGATACAAGAAATCAAAAGAAACTTCTTTCTACGGGGATGTCAGCAAGGGTATATTCAACAGTCTCGCCCTAAAAATCTATAAGAAAGTATACATCGCCAGTTTCACCGATGCCCTAAATCTTATTTCTAAAGGCAACCTGAATTCCGTA
>NVWA01000078.1 GCA_002746535.1 Planctomycetota bacterium | reverse complement strand
TTAATTCTTCTTTTATTTTCATACTATTATAAAAGAATATAGTTTATTGAATAATTAAATAATGTAAGTAGTTGTATTTATTTACAAATAATACTGAAAATAAATTATATACTATCCGATTCAAAATTAAATAAGGCAAATTTAGTGAGTATCATTTCCACGTCTAAGCTTTGGAAAGCTCAATGCCTAGAAGTATTAAAGAAATGAATGCTGACACTAAAAGTGGGCTTAATAATTTCTTTAACAACTAAAATTATCTCTATGGAAAATTTAATCTAGCTTCTTCACCAATGAACTTTTTTGCCACCTCATCATATTTCTTAGCCGCATCAACTTCATTTATATACATACCATATTGCTTTCTAATACCATCCACAGATACTCTAACTCTGTATTTCTTTTCCTCTTTACTGTAACAGACACCTCTATATTTTGATGTCTTACCTATTCTAGTATTAGTAGTATTGTTAGATAGACTAGACGTCATCTCTTTTAAATTTCCGACCGATATATCATAAACTCCTTCATCAGTAAGAGTTTTATCGATAATCGCTACAACTTCTGGACAATAACCATGGTTTAATAAGAAGACTATTCTATGTTGGGCATAGCCCTTTTGGTGAATCATTACTTTTGGATAAGGAGAGTCTTTGGAAATACTCCCAGCTACTTCACCAACGACCATTCGTGCAAATATGGCAGTTTTTTCCTTCCAATATAGTCTTCCAGCTTTGTATTCTAAGTATGTGTTCGCTTCTAGAAAGGAAATCTCTGGCTTGTATTTAACCTTATTCTTCTTTGTTTTGGCTTTCTTTGATGGTACATATAGATTTTTAATTGAAATGTTATACGAGCCTTCACTTGTTAATGTCTTATCTATAAATCCTATTTTTTGAGGACAAGCTCCATGATGTAACAAGTAAACAATTCGGTGTAATTGGTATTTAATATTTTTAATTTCTACTACAGGAATGAAACGGTTGCGACTACCCACAACATCACCTATAGTATATGAAGATGATTTAATATTTGTGTTCCAAAGCAATTTTCCCTCTTTATATATAAAAAGTTTATTTACTCTTTTAAGTGTTAAGTTGTTCTTTTTCCTTTGTGTCATATTAAACTTTCATTGATATTGCGCCAATTAAATTCTACCGCCCCACCAAATACATCACCAAACATTATTCAAGCATCTCTGTTTTGAATGGTTTGTTGTATTTCATTTTACCGAACGACTTCACTAAGATTGATCTGACTTATCAATTCACCTTTCAGAAGTCAATGCCCCATCACAAATTGCAATGGAGCAGTAATATTTGTACTAAACCACCATTATTAATTTTATTAAGTAATTTTATACTACTTTTATACTATTATAAAAAAATATAGTTTATTGATATATTAAGTAAAGTAAGTAGTTGTATATATTTACATAAAGCACTGAAAACCAAATTATACCAACCTCAAAAAATTGAACTCGGCATAATTTTGTGAGTATTATTTTTCCATTTCTGTTTTGATGAGCTTGTGGTTTTTAATCTTCGATCTTTAATTTGACCATACGGGCATCTAGTAAATATAAGTCTTTAAAAACAGCTTTTATTAGAGCTGGGATTCGTATTAAATAAAAGAATCTACTTAACTTACTTTTTTATTCTATAAACGCGGAGTATGATAAAAATAATTACTTCAATAACTTTCTTCTAAAGAAGAGATATGAGTGCTAAAATTTTAATTGTCGATGATACAGATATTATCAGAGCTCTAATTAAAGAAATTTTAGACTCCAGTGATTATGATATTTCAGAAGCATCTAACGGACAAGAAGCCATAGAGATACTAGCAAAAAATGATATTGATCTAGTCATAACAGATATATTCATGCCAGAAATGAGTGGCATTGAATTGGCAATAAAGATCAAATCAAATTACCCACATATAAAAATTTTAGGAATAACTGCTGGGGGAAATCAAGTGACATCAGATGAGGCTCTAAATATGTTTTCTGATCACTTTGAATCTATATTAAGCAAGCCTATAGACCAAGAAGAACTACTTGATAATGTAAAGTATTTATTAAACATTGATTAATCTCATCAAAAGTAACTCACCCCACAACCATCACCTCTGCGCCTGAGTTTAGTCTTTGATCTTTGTATTGAGGATACAACTTTTACGTAATTAATTAAAAATAAAGTTAATTAGCGATTAAGTTAAAGTAAGTATCTGCAAGATATTTTTAATTGATTTGCAAAATTAAAAATTCTTAATTTACTTTCTATTTAATAGATTACGAGGTATGCTTTAATTATCTGAATGCTTTGAAGATAGGAGTAATAATTAATGTTGGAAGAGCAGCAAAAAGCTTCTGTGAATACTATTTTAAAAGATCTTGAAATCAATCTAGTTGAGTTCAAAGAGTTTTTAGATGTTTTAGAAGAGTCCTTCTATGATAATATTGAGCTAGCAAAAACAGCAATTCTTAATTCCCAAAACGAGAATGCTTATAATGAAATGCACTCCATTAGAGGAAGCTCTAGTTGTCTTGGATTAGGAAAAACTTCTACCAGAAGTAAAGAATTAGAATATTTATTCAAAGATACTATAGATGAAAATTCATTAGTACAATTGGAAGAATTAAATGAAATCTTTGAAAAAGAATTGTATGAAAAAAATGAATATATAATTTCGCATAATAATGCAGACTAAGATTAATTATATGAAAGAAGGAATATGAATAAAATAATTAACCATTAAGTCCCAAACCTTTATTAACATATTCTATAATATCATTTTTATCAAATGGTTTATTCAAGAAATAGGTAGCACCTATATCAAGCAAATCTTTAACTTCGTTCACTCCAATATAGGCAGAAGTTATTAAAATCGGAATTGGTTTATCTTTCTTATCGCTTCTAATTGTTTCAATTAACTCCCTACCATCCATCACAGGCATTTTCATATCAGTTACAATTAAATCGTATTTATTCTTTACATACAGATCAAAAGCAATCTTTCCATTGCTTGCTAGATCGTAGTTGAAGCCTGATTCTGAAATAATTTCAGCTAATAAGTTACAAAGGGCTTCATCATCATCGACCAATAAAATATTTTTTTTCATCATAACACCTTATCAATAAAGATTAAACTCATATAAGACCTAAAAGCAAAGAAAGCATTATACCAATAATTGTTGGAGGGTTAAATCGAATATTATTATAATTAGCAGAGCTCAGTCAACTAACAATACGAGTTCTGAATAAGATTAATATTTTATATTTACAATAAATGAATATCAACCCACTCTTTTCATAGTGGTTGCAAGAACCCTATCAAGATCCTTTTGGTTAAAAGGTTTCGTTAGATATTGGATTGAACTTTCATAATTTAAAATGCAGGAAGGCATCTCATCTTCAGACTTACCTGAACAAATCACAAACTGTTGATTTGGAGTTATTTCAATTATTTTTTCAATAAGCTTATCACCTGACAAAATAGGCATTACAACGTCAGTAATCACCAATGAAAAATTTAAATACTTCTTAAAAGTTTCAAAAGCCAAATAAGGTTTTTTAAACAATTTCAGATTGTGCTTTTCAGATAAGTAATATCTTAGTATTTCTAAGTTATTATTATCATCATCTATAATTAAAATATTCATATCACATTTTCATGTTATCGAAAGTACATTCAGTGTGCCTTATCTATTAGAATAAATCAAGCAAACCCTTAAATTAAGAACAATAGATTCTCAAATGAAAACTATCTGTATTATTGTTAAGTTCTTTACCACCTTAATAAATATACATCTTCTCGTATCTAGTGAAGAATTGTCATACCTAAAAAAGAATAAAGGCAGAGCATAAAATATAATATAATATGGTAAAGCCCCACTCAACAACCATCACCCCCCCGTCTGAGTATTGAAAGGATTGGTGTATAGAACGTTTAATATGGAGAATTCTGAGATTTTATCTATGTAATTTACAATTAGTTTTACTAATTCTCTAAATTGGCTAAATTCCTCTCAAAACCAAAAGGTATAATAAGCTCATTAAATACAACTTAACTTACTGATAAGAAGAATATGAAAATTTACTTTTTATTAATATTATTGATTACTTCCAAAATCTGCTTTTCAGAAGAATTAATAATTGGAATTGGTGATAGTTATTCAGAGCCTCTTATAATTAAAAAAGGAGGTAAAATAAAAGATGGTATAATTTTTGACTTCGTGACATATATTGGTCGAGAAATGAATTGGAATATTAAGTTTAAAAATACTCCCAGAAAAAGAGTTGAAGAGTTTCTTTCAAAAGGTGAAATTCATATTTGCCCTAGATTAAATCGAAAATGGTTAAAGCAACATAAAAGATATAACTGGTCTATACCCTGGATGGAAGAAAATATTATAATTCTAGGAAGACATAAAGTGAAAACTTACGAAAAATTAAATGGAATTATTGGGACAATTAGAGGGTTTAATTATCCATTAAAATTAAGTGAACTTTTTAAAAATAAAACTTTAAAGAGGCAAGATTCGCTAAATTATAAAACTGCTTTTGATATGCTTACCCTAAATAGAGTGGATTATATTGTCATCCCTGAATATATAGCAAATTATTATATGAAAAAATCATCAAAAAAATTTCAAAATTGCTTTTCAATAAAGAAAGCAACTCTACACGTAGTGGTGTCAAAACATGCAAATATTTCTATGCCAAAGTTAAATAAAGCGATTGAGAAATTTAAAATTAATCAAAATCTTAAAAAAAAATAAGTATAAAATAACGAACATCCCATAAAAAATCATTTATTCAACTTCACTCCCCACAACCATCACCCGCGCATGAGTTTAGTCATCAAGCTTCATCTTGGCTTCTCAGCTATTTTAAATTGAATGATCTCTTCTATTGACTTTTTAGTTGCAGGGATAGTTTCACCACCGAATGGCGGTGACTTCTTATCTGTATATCGAATAGTGCCATGTGAGGTTGCAATGTAATATTTATTGTCAGTTGCCACAATCTCAGTTGGTGAAAATATAATAGCAAAATAATCCTTATTAGGCTTCATCAAGTCTCTGGCTACATAGCCAAATGAAAGTGCTGTTAGGTCTATCATTTTAGAATTCTTTAATTGAGAAATAGTAGCATACGATTTGTTTTTATGAAAATATGTCTTTTGATCCAAGATTACCGTGTTTGCATGCCAATATACTAATCCAATTCGAGTACGGATTTTTGCTTCATCAAATGCTGCTTTAAGATTTTCCTTAGTTAATAATTCAGGATCGATCTTGTCAGGGGAATTTCGTATTGCATAATCGAGTACAACTTTTTCAGAAGATGTTAGTTTTGCTTTATCCGCCTTTACCTCTTCATTCATTTCATTTTTATTTACCGCAGGTTTACTTGATAGCTTTTTGGACGACGAACCACAGCTTATCGATAAAAATAAAAGAATAGAATATAAAATACTAAAAAAACGATTGTCCATGTTCTTAACCAAGCCAACTCTCTAAAAGCAAAGAAGCCATTATACCAAGGTTTGGATTTGGGTTAAGGGGAATGTTATTGGGGGTTTTAGCGATAGCATTGCACTATCTCCTAATGAAATTGATTTCCCTGATATCTTGTCTTCGATCTTTATTTTGACTTAAAGAAATCTCTGAAAAAAAACTTTCTCTATATAGTCAGTGAACCAATGACAATTATACTGAGACTGAGCGTCATCATAGTAATATCTTGCCCAACCAGATAATCAAGAAGAAGAAGCGTATTCAGTATTATTACGGGCAAACATAAAGCTATGACGTATCCAACACGTACCCAAGAAACACCATTATTTTCAATTATGCTTGAATTAGACGCATCATTTTTCATACCACATCCTTTTTGTTTTTATTTCAATAATTTATAAGATTTGCTTCCAGTGGTGGTTATAACCTTTGAAAATTCTATATTTGGGCCACCTGGTTTTGTTACGCCTTTAGCAATAAGTATAACATGCTTTTTCATTTTCATATTCAAAGGCGCA
>NVWA01000008.1 GCA_002746535.1 Planctomycetota bacterium | reverse complement strand
ATTACTGCTTATCCTCTTGTGTCTTTGCACTGTTTATGGCGACGTTTGTTTTCTCGTCTTGGTCTTCTGTCTGGTTGGATGCTGGGTGCCAATCACCGCCTAAAGCCAGCATAAGTCCATTTGTGTTTTCGTTAGTGCCCCTTTCCCATGAATGATATGGTTTTGCAAAATAAAACTTAACGCCTGATTTTTCTTCGATTTCTTTATAGCCATGAAACTCTGTACCGTTATCTGAAGTGATAGATTTGATTCGTCCATTTTGTTTTTTTATTACTCCGAGCAATCTTTTRTTTAACTCGGCCGTRGTCTTATTCTTTAGTTTACCAATGATTAGATAGCCAGTTTTTCTGTCTACCAAAGTCATAATGCAATGATTTGAACCTCTACCATGCACGGTGTCTATTTCAAAATGCCCTATGCGACTTCTATTTTTTGCACCGATAGGTCTTTGTTCGATTGGTCGCTTACCGTGTAGTACACCTCTGCTGTCGTACGAATTACGCCTTTTACGGCGTTGTTTACTCGACTGTCTTAAGTGTATATATAGTTGGCCATCATTGCGCTTATCAGCCCATATGTGCTTATAAATGGTTTCATGGCTTATGTTCAAAGTATTAGACATTCGTAGTGAGTTTGAAATTTGTTTTGGTGACCAGTTCCTTTTCAGTAGCTTTATGACGGGTTTAAAATGTATTTCCTTAAATTGAGGCTTCTTGCGAGACCTACTTCGTCGTCCTGATGTTTTTTCAATAGCTTTTGACGGCCTGTAAGTGCCATGCCTGTTTACATTACGTTTAAACTCTCGGCTTATTGTACTAGGAGAGCGCCCTAATAATCGGGCAATCATCCTCTGACTAAAGCCTTGCCTTCTGTACGTTGATATATAATATCGTTCATCGTGGGTGATTTGTGTATAACTCATTTTAGCTCCTTTATCTCGCCAAAGACATTGAAGCATGAATTATTGCAGATCATCCACTTTTTTAAAGGTGTTGCACTTACTATTTGAATCCAAGGTTAAAAACAGCCATTATAGGCATGACGCTAGTAATGATAAAATATAAAAGAGAAACATAAATCTTTTGATTTGTGCACCAACGAAACACTTATTAAATAAAGATCTGTCAATTATTTTTTTAATACCAAAAAGTGAGACCTATTTGAATTATTGGTAATTACGAGTATTACATTATTACCCTATTTTATTAAGTAAATTTACTGATATGGAATTTATAATTAATATATTTCTTAATTCTTAAAATATTAAATAATATGTAGACAAATCCAACGAGATCTGATGTCTTATTAAGAAAACAACTGTTTGGGAGTACTTTTGAGCAAAATATCCATCGATCAAGATATTCTGACCCTCATGAAGGACAACAACCCTTCCGCATTAGAACTGATCTGGGATCATTATGCAAACGATTTACTTACTTATCTTACTAGCATTTTAAAGTCTAGGCACAATGCCGAAGATGTCTTACAAGAGGTATTCATCACGATTGCAAGAAAAAGTCAACTCATCAGTAAAACACAAAGGTTTAAATCATACTTATTTAAGATGACATCGAATCACGCCATGGACTACATCAGAAAGGAAAAAAGAAAAAAATCCGACGCCAATAAAAAACAACAGTATACAGATTTAATTGGACATTCATCCTCTGAAGAAGATGAGATCATAAAAGAAGAAAATGAAGAGCTAATAAATGCACTAAAAAAGATATCACAAGAACAGAGATCTATCATTATGCTTAAAATTTTTAACGACAAAACTTTTCATGAAATAGCGGACTTTCTTAATATTTCTGACAACACCGCCGCAAGCAGATATCGTTACGGTCTTATCAAACTAAAGAAATTTTTAAAAGGCTTTAATCATGACAAATGATCTAAATCAAAAAATCGAAGATGCTTTAAAGAAAGTGGCGTTCAATCCCCCCTCACAAAATCTGAAAGAATCAATTCTATTGGCCGCTAATAACGAATGGAATAAAAGCGAAGATGATATCATTCAAATACAGCCGGAACAATCAGCAACGATCCCACTATTCAAATTTATTCTATCGATGGCTGCCTCTCTTTTCCTTATTTTTTATTCAAATTATGCTGCCCAGAAATCGGTTTCACCTTGGAAAAATATAAAGCCCAAACCGGCAACTATCATATCAATCGAAAATGTTGATATATCAAATCAAATTCTGACAACTTTTTATGTAGCAACTTTGCTAAAGAACAAAGAAAAAGTCAAAACTCAATATTTTATAAATTAAGGAAAAATAATGAAAACAAAAACGACAAAAATTTTGAAGTGGTGCGGTGGTATCGTCATCACCATATCAATTATTTATTCCCTACTTGTATGGCATTCAAATTCCGTCTTACACCAAGCCTATCATGCCCTTCAAAATCAAAACAGACCTATGAACTCAAATCAAGTCATTCCTCAAAACACCGTTGACATAAAAAATGCTGCACTTGATTATCAAATGGCATTGCTTTATATAAAATCATCTAGACTAGAACAAGAAGCATTTTATAGTAAAAAGTTTATAGAACTTTCGCAAAGAGTCTCATACGAGAATGTCGATAAAAGCGCTCTCTTAGAATTTAAAAAATATTATGATGCACCGGTGTTCGCAGCATTTATCAAATTTATTGACGGCGGCAAGGGTAAAACCTTTTGGCCAAATCTTGATATTAATAAAGGACCAAATGCATTACTTACTCACGTCCATGATCACAAAGAATTATTACAAATAGTATGTACTATTGCAAGTTATCAGAATCAAACCAACGACTCCCAAAATGCTTGGGGAAATACGATAAGATGCTTAAGAGTTGCTAACGCACTCAACAAAGAACCGCTGGTAATAAGTCAAATAATGCGAGCTGACTTTTTTGACAAAACAACTAAACTAATTCAATCTATGAGCAAAACCTCACTACCAACTATGAAACAATCCAAGACATTAAATAATTTGTTAAAAGAATTTGAAGAAATCAAACCTTATATAACGGCTCTAGATGGCGAAAGATTGCTCATTGGAGAATGGCTTTACCAAATAACACCTCAAAATGAAGAGGTTCGTAAACTAGCTACCTATGGTGGAAACGATGGGTTTGGCTATCACCTATTCTCTATTTATAGTTATTTTTATGACCGGTCACCTTTTCTTAATTATGACCATGCCAACTATTTAAAAGCCATGCTAAAACATTATACTTCAATTACTAATTTATATGGCACTGCTACTAAATTAGAAAAACCCAGTTCTTTATCGATCATGTTTACTTATAATTCAAAATTATTATTTCATATAAATCCTAAATTTATGTATGAAATGATCGCTAAAGCAAAAATGACAAGACTAGGCCTTGCCATACTCCAATTTAAAAAGTCAAAAGGCATTTATCCTGATTCAATAAAAGACCTTAACGTACCTTTTATCACAGACCCTTTCACTGGCAGTGATTTTCAATATCACAAAGATTCAAAAGGATTTTTAATATCGAGCTCTAACAAGAAGGTTGAAAATATTCAGTGGTCATTCCCATTCAACGAATAGATCAGGAAGAACACCCTAAAGTCTTAAGTTAATGCCTTATACAAAGATATACCCCGGTGGGGTTAAATTAAATAGCTCTGAGTAATAATATACTTCTCGTCATACGCTCTACCTTCCATTCGGTAAAAGAAAATTGAAATAAGTAGTGCGAGCATCTTGCTCGCAAAAATTTTAAAACTAAAACAAACTAGAAGCTTGTGCTACACTAGGATAAATAAACTTTTATCTCAATATCAATACAAAAACAAACCAAGTTATTTCATTTGGCAAAATACTATTATTTAGGTAAGTTTATTAAAATTAATTTAAAAACTTAAGAAGGCAAAGCATGGCAAATACAATGTTGCAATTAAAAACAAATGAGCTTCTCATAGATATCAACCCACAAAATCTAGCCATCAACATTACTGAACTAAGCAATAAAAATATATGGACAATGCGCGAAGCAACCGATCTAGATGTCTTAATGCAAGATAATCATGGCAAAGAAGAATGGCGATCCTTTACAAGTTTCCAATCAAGAGAAACTTGGATTTCACCAGATAAAACATCTGTTTTAATCAATATTCCTGAAGCATGTCTAGCTCTCAGTGTAAAAATAAAAAATAGCAACACCGTTTCTTTTGAAGTCAGCCCTTTAAATGAATCGGATGAATTTCATCCTCGTGATGTTCTTTGGCCACGACATTTTATCATGCCAAAAAATTCTGATTCTTATGTGGCTTGGCCATTAAATCAAGGTGAGTTGATGTATGGTAATAAAACGACACGATTTCATCATCCCGAAGGTTATAGCGAACAAGCCATGTCATGGTTTGGTGCCTACAAAAATGGGAGTGGCTTTGTCGCAATTGCCCACACACCTGATGATTTATATCTTGCCATGTGGCATGATAATAACACTGCGGCATCAGCATTTATCCACTGGCTTCCCTGCCATGGCCATCAAAGATATTCTCGTAAAGTTACCTATCAATTTGGTTCGAAAATGGACTACAAAGCAATGGCCAAATCCTATCGAAAACACATTCAAGAAAGTGGCCAATTTGTAACACTAAAAGAAAAATATGAACGCAATAAAAATTTAGAAAAACTCATTGGTGGTTGTGTCTTACAGTGCCGAGCTGCTATGCGTAACTTTCGTGAGTTTACTTTTGATCACATTCCTTTTGAAACTACAGCCAAATGGCTTAAAACTTTCAAAAGCCAAACAGGTATCACAAATGCATCTGTACACTTAGATGGATGGGGTTTACACGGATATGACAATATGCACCCTGACATTAGCCCTCCTAATCGTACTTGTGGCGGAAGTGCTGGTTTAAAAGAGTTATCCAAAACAGTACATGATTTAGATTATTTATTTGGACTACATGATCAATACATTG
This sequence comes from Planctomycetota bacterium, assembly GCA_002746535.1. GTDB lineage: Bacteria > Planctomycetota. Next base: position 182,465 of record NVWA01000008.1, on the reverse strand, counting down.
ATAATTATGCACACTCCCCAAGCCATGACCCAAAAGATTTTAAAATTAAAGAAAACGGCTATCCTGACAAAATAAATAACTGGGCCGGCGGCTTATGTGTTCACAACTGCTACACGGCATCCCTAAAATATGTCAAACGAAATTTATTTCAAGGCCCAAAAGAATTATATTTCAGACACAACCCACCACCCATTGTGAGTGAATACAAAACAAATGCTTACTATTTAGATTGTTTCTCAAGAACCGTTGAATGCTTTCATCCAGATCATCCTTTAACAAGAACTCAAAATAGAGAAATCCAAAAAGAAATCCTACGAACCGTTCGTACTGGCAACAATGGGGAGGGCGAACCAATTGCTTTGCAAATAGAACACGCGCGCGATTTTATTTTACCAGAAATAGATTTTGCTTATGGTCTTGGTAGCGTCGTTGAAGATGTCGAAGTTACAGATGGCAGTGATGTCACAGAAACAATTGGTGTTTCAGTACCTTTATGGCATCTTGTATTTCATGACTGCTGTATCTTACCTCACACCGACAACGACACCATTTTAAACTTCTTGTATGGCAATCCACCTTGGTTCCGAATTGGCGAATGGGGTGATGATTTTACAACTGTAAATGAAAAAGAGCTCACCGTTAAAAAACGAATTATGAGCCTCCACAAAGAAGTGGCTTTCTTAGAAATGACAAATCATGAACTACTTAATCATGAGGGTTCAATTCAACGATCTGACTTCGAAGGTATTTCCATTACGGCCGACTTTAAAAGAAAATTAGTAACCATCACGGGCGGCTCATCAGAAATCAATGGCGAAATTTCTTGTGATTTTTAAAACTCAAATAAACAAAAGGGAAATAAATGAACAATGAAGCACCACTAGATCCAATCGATCGCGTCAAGAAAAACGACAATTTGGTTTGGCACGATGTCTTTACACTTACCTTAGCAGGAAGAGGATGGCCAACAGAATCAAAATTATTTGAGCGTTTTCCTTCAAGAGCAAAAGATTTAATCCCTGAAAAACCCTGGAATCAATCATGCAATGCAGCCGGAATCACCTGTCACTTCAAATCAAATGCAACTGATTTTTCAATTCGTTGGCGTGATTATAATGGAGACTGGGCTTTGGATCAAGATCGAGCAAAGGCATTTGTATTATATGTTTATCATGAAGGCAAACTGAAATGGCTTGGCACTTCAAAACAAATAGGAAACGGACCAGAATATAAATTAACCAACGGACAATTGATCGAAGGTGAACGTCAGTATGTACTTTACTTTCCTTTAGCCCGCGGAGTTTCTAGTGTTGAAATTGGAATTCCTGCACAAGAAAAAATAACTCCAGTAGAATTAAAAAATGAAGTACCCATCATCTTCTATGGCACCTCTATCATACAAGGTGGCGCAGTTTCAAGACCCGGCAATCATATCACTGCCCTTTTAGAAAGAGATCTGAATTATCCAGTGCTAAATTTAGGTTTATCTGGTAGCGGGAAAATGGAACCTGAAGTCATCGAGATCATTGCTGAATTGGAAGCGAAAATATTCATTATCGATTGCTTACCTAATATGGTTGCAACTGAAGTCGAAGAACGACTACTACCTGCGATAAATATACTGCGCAAGAATCATCCCAAAACACCAATCATTATTGTCGAAAGCTTAATTTATCAAGATGCCCCGTTAGTCATTGAGAGGACCGAAAGGTGTATGAGCTCAAATAACTCTTTACGCGTAGAATACGATAAAGCATTGGCACAAGGGATCAAAAACCTTCACTATATAAAAGGCGAAGAATTATTAGGTGATTTAACAGATGGTACTTCTGATGGCACTCACCCAAATGATCTTGGTTGTCGAAAAATGGCTGATAGGTATTTACTCACCATCAAAGAAATATTACAATAGACGAATTTTAATCGCAAATCAAAAGGGCGAACACGAGGTTCGATCCTACTCATTATTAAAAATATTTCTAAACCAGAAAGAATAAATTAATTACATAAATTCGAGTAAATAGGCTGGGCGTGCCCAGCCTATTGCAATGATTTTCCTTAGATACAATAAATAAACGAGGATCTCGTCTAATTGTTAATTGCAATTTATCAAATACCTTTAGAATTTCAGCATTTACATAATTTGAATTGGATTCATATGAACTGCCCTAGATGTCAAGCCCCCCTTTCAGCGGGGAAATTTCATAATATCCCTATGCACAAGTGCACCTCATGTGAGGGAATGTTAATCCCACAAAAAAACCTACTTAAGATACTTCAAAGATTAAGCATGGATTTGTCGATGTCCATTTCACTGCATTCACCTATTAAACCCGTAGAGAACAATAACGAACATTGCAATTGCCCTTCTTGCCAGAAAGAAATGAGTAATTACGGCTACATGGGAAGTAAAACAGTCATCATTGACAATTGCTCTGACTGTTGGTTACTTTGGGTAGATGCTTTAGAAATAGGAACGATGGCATTACTTTATGCAAGAACAGAAAAACGTTCCGAATACCGAGAACTGAAGTCCCTTTCAAGACAATCTGATTTAGTCGCAGACTATATGATTCAAAACGCTGTCTTTGAAGCATTTGCTTATGGCTATATGATGGGGTGACTTATTGATAAGAAGAAATGAATGTTATTWTAGTAGAGATGTCCCTACTAATGACGATTTGATCCTGGTAATTAATTCTTCTAAATAAAGCACTAATATATATTTAAATGGGCAATTCAAAACACATCTATATAGTTAATTTAAAGGCTCATGTGTAATTGATAAAGACAATTTCTAATTTTGACTTTCTAAATCAATTAAAAATTTCTCGCACATCTTAGGCGATGTTAATCTGATAAAGTTTATATGAGCATATTTTTGATTCATCATTATCCCCTCATATTTTTTTCGATTACTCTTAAATGTGTTAAGTGTCCAAAGTAAGATTGAATCTTTTGAAAAAAAGGTCATCTTTATGGATTCTTTATTTCCAGTGCCTTCCCATAATTCTTTATTGCTAATAATTCGAGAAATAGCTCTGTTTATTGACTGATACATCGTTCTAATAAAAGAAAAATCAATCCAAATAATCGTATCAACTTTTTCCCATTTTAAAGAAATCGTTTTTGAATAATTACCATCTAATATCCAGCTATCATCCTGAATACATTCTGCAATTTTTCTAATAAACTCTTGGTCACTTGCTTGCGTCCAATTCTTTTCCCAGAATAAAGCATCCATGTCAATGTATTTGAGAGAAAGTACTTCAGAGAGTTTTTTACTAAAAGTACTTTTTCCACTTCCACTAGTACCAACTACGTTTACTCGTTTTAACATTTGATCCACTCATTAGATATTGGTTAATCTTTAATTCATTATTTTAATCAATTGATTTGAATATACAGGCCTTCATCTCATCCATCAACTCGGCTCTTCATTTCTTTTCAATGTTGACGGGCGATCCCAAATGGATATCATCTCGGATCAAATTAAATCTCATTTAATAAATACGTTTCAAAAGAGACCATTATGAAAAATCTTATGTTTTTTTTACTTATTACATTAATAATTAACATGACATTATCATCAGAAGAAAATAAAAGCATCCATAAAAATAAAGATTTTTCGATAACTCCACTTTACGATTCTGATAATCAAAGTGGGGAGCTAATAATGATGAAATTGAAAACAACCAATGGTTTTGCACCAAATGTAAATGTGGCAATACAATCGTATGCCAAAAGTCTAGAAGAATATCAAGCTTTAACCGTTATACAAATCGCAAAATTAAAGCTGAAAGTTCTTAAAAGTGAAATTAAAGACAATGTCTTAACATTAGAATATTCAGGCACAATGAAAAAAATAAATTTTCATTGGTATGCAAATGCCTATAAAAAGGATAATAAAATGTATTTAGTTACCGCTACTTCAAAAGAAACTCAATGGAAAACTGTTTCAAAAAAATTAACGGACTGTGTAAATAGTTTTAAATTAAACAAAAATAAATAATTTTATTCTTGGTCACTTGCTTGCGTCCAATGCTTTTCCCAGAATAATGCATTCATGCCCATGTATTAAATAGAAAGTACTTTTCCACTAGTGCCAACAATATTTATTCGTTTTAATATAATAGCCTTAGTCGATTAATGCTCTGATACTTATTTTCAACATTGACTGGTTATCCCCATCTGCTATCATTCCGAATTGAATAAAATAAATCAAAGTACTTAAAGTTTTACTAAAATGAGAGAACCATGAAAACAATAATTATTATCCTACTTGTCACCATTACTTCATCATTAACATTATTTGCAGATGAAAATAAAAGCATTTATAAAAATAAAGATTTTTCTATTTCTCCCCTATATGATGACAAAGATTCCACTGGATCAAAACCTTTGATGATGAAACTAAAAGCCGTTGACGGGTTTATGACCAATGTAAATTTGATCATACAACCATATTCTAAAACCATAAAAAATTATTCAGAATTAACTTTAGGCCAATTTAAAGATTATAAGCTGAAAGTTTTAAAAAGTGAATTTAAAGAAAATGCTTGGACATTTGAATATGCTGGAGTCATGAGTAATCTTAACTTACATTGGTATGGTAAAGCCGTTAAAAGTGGTAATAAAGTCTATTTAATCACAGGTACAGCCAAAGAAACTCAATGGAAAACTGTTTCAGTAAAATTGATTGCTTGCGTAAATAGTTTTAAATTAAATAAAACTAAAGAAAAAAAGTAATCAATGAAAAAATCGATATTAGTTACCGGTGGAGCCAGTGGAATTGGAAAATCAGTTGCACTTGAATTTGCGAAAAATGATTATGACGTCATCATCTCAGATATTAATGAGCAAGATGGCTCAGACTTAGCGCAGGCTGAAAATATATCTTTTTATCCATGCGATTTATCTGATGCTAAAGCTGTCAAAGAGTTATCAAATAAATGTCTCGAGCAGTTTACGAAAATCGACATCTTAGTTAACAATGCGGGGTTTCAACACATATCTCCTATTGATGAATTTCCAGAAGACATGTGGGAAAAAATGATTCATGTTTTACTGACAGCTCCATTTTTACTAACTAAATATTTTTTTCCGGAAATGAAAAATCAAAAATGGGGTAGAATTATTAATGTTGGTTCAGTACATTCACAAGTGGCTTCCCCTTATAAAGCCGCCTACATAAGTGCCAAACATGGTTTAGTGGGATTAACAAAAACAACTGCCATCGAAGGTGGACCTTATAACATTACAGCAAATGTAATTTGCCCTGCATATGTTCAAACACCTTTAGTAGACAAACAAATTCAAGCCCAAGCAAAAACAAGGGGTATCAAAGAAGAAGAAGTTATCAAAGAAGTTTTTTTGAAAAACTCGGTCAACAATGAAATCATTCAGCCTGATGAAGTATCTGATTTAATCTTTTATTTAGCTTCTGATAAAGCTAAATCTATAACAGGATCATGTTTGAATATTGATAGTGGTTGGATAGCACAGTAAAAATAAAACTAATCGTCTATTTTGAAACATTATCATTTTCTAAATCCCTTTAAAAGTTTTTAAAATGATTGGCAACAATCTAACCATAAGTCTCATATTAAACACTTTATAAACAGTATCTTACGACTATCAATTCCCAATAATGGGCAATTCAACAACAACCTAGGACCTAATAATTTAGCTTGATTTAAGCTTGAATTTCGCTATATTCTATATATGAAACTAGTTCTATATACGGAATAATAAGGAGAGGTCATGTCAAAGCAACCAAACATTTTATTTATTATGAGCGATGATCATGCCGCAAATGCCATCAGTGCTTATGGTAGTAAAATAAACTCAACCCCCAATATCGATCGAATCGCGAATGATGGTATGAAACTTGATCATTGCTATGTAACAAATTCTATATGCACACCATCTAGGGCAGCAATCCTTACGGGAACTCACAATCACATAAATCGTGTGACAACTCTAAATACTCACATTGATAATAGATTACCTAATGTTGCAAAACATTTAAAACAAGGTGGCTATCAAACTGCTATGGTTGGCAAATGGCATCTTGGAACTGGGCCTAAACATTGCCCTACTGGTTTTGACTATTGGTCTGTATTACCTGGGCAAGGTATTTATCACAAACCAGTATTTCATGAAATGGGTGAAGTCAAAACTGAAGAGGGATATGTAACAGATATTATAACGGATAAATGTCTCAACTGGTTAGATAAAAGAGATACAGAAAAACCATTCTTTTTAATGTGTCATCATAAAGCACCTCATCGACCATTTGATCCTAAACCAGAACATCGTCAATTGTATAATAATATGGATATCCCTATACCAGAAACTTTTGATGATGATTATGCTAATAGAGCAAAAGCCGCTGCTGAAGCCAAAATGCGTATCTCGGAAGATTTAAGCTATGTCGACCTTGACCTTGTTAAATTACCTGAACATACAGGCAAAACTTCTTGTGGCAACAGTCAATCAGTACCATTCCCTAAAGATCTTACTAATTTCTATTTACGTTGTGCACTTACAGGTGAAAAGTTTACGTTTAAAACTCAAGACGAATTAAAAAAATGGAAATATCAACGTTATATCAGGAAATACTTACAAACCGTACATTCAATAGATGAAAATGTTGGTCGTATGCTTGATTATCTCGACGAAAATAATTTGACTGAAAATACAATCGTAATCTATACCTCAGATCAGGGATTTTATTTAGGTGAACATGGTTGGTTTGACAAACGCTTTATTTATGAAGAAAGTTTTCAAATGCCTTTCTTAATTAAGTATCCTAAAGAAATTAAAGCTGGTAGTGTCAATAAAGACATGACCTGCAATGTTGACTTTGCCCCTACTTGGCTGGATTACGCCGGCTTAAAAACGCCCAATTACATGCAAGGTGAAAGCTTCAGAAATAATCTTCAAGGAAACACACCAAAAGATTGGACAGATGTTGCTTATCATCGCTATTGGATGAATCAAGATGATTGTCACAATGCCTATGCTCATTACGGAATCCGAACAGATAAATATAAGTTAATCTATTGGTACAATGAAGATTTAGGAGAAGACGGAGCAAGACCAGCAGATTTCGAAGAAAAGGAATGGGAGCTTTTTGATTTAGAAAAAGATCCTTTAGAACTTTTTAATGTTTACAATGACCCCGCCTATTCAGATATAATTAAAGAAACAACTGAAAAACTAAATGCCAAAATGTTAGCTATTGGCGATATTCCTGAACATGAACTAGTTTGATTTAATCTCAAAATGTAATGCTTACATTAGAGTCCTGATAAGCTCTCCTCCTTTTAAAGGAGGAGTACTGGAATCACATTCCGCGTAGCGCAATAGTTGTACCCACCATAAAAGTTGGGCAGGCGAATAAGAGCAATTAATTCGAAAATAATTGGGCGTCAGCCGTAGGTTGGCGGTGAGGCACGAACCCCAACATTTCACAATAGTTAAGTCAATTGATCCCTAGTAGGCTTTTGTCGTACAGTTTAAATCTTAGTGATGTTAATAATTGCTGAACAATTTAGAATCATTTCAATATTTGCATGAAAATGTTGGGGTTCGTGCCTCACCGCCAACCTACGGCTGACGCCTATTTTAGGGCAATTAGTTCTTATTCGCCTGCCCAACATGTATGAGGTAAAACCCTACTGATAATTCTTTCAGCATTTTCACCAAGAATCATTTTTTTCTGTTCAACGGGTATTCGTGAGTAAATAACCCAACCAAGTTGCTGCCTAGGATCACGCATCGGCAAATCAGTTCCATAAATAATACGCTCTGGCCCAATATGCTTCACAAGATAATCAATCACACCAAAAGTAACTGGTGTCAACGTAATCTCAGCAAAAACATTCGAGAATTTTTTCATGACTTCAATAGCACCATCAGCAACATCATAATTTGCACCACAATGGGCAATAAGCCAGGTTATATCCGGATATCTTTTTGCTAGGTTTTCTATTTCAGAATAATCATTTGTTGTCCTATGCATTAGGCCATACATTTTTCTTGAACTACCATATTTCCACCATACATCATAAAGCGGATCGTCATACCGTTTCCCATAAAGCCAATAAGGTTTCATCCCAATAAAGCGAGGATGATTTTTATAGAAAGTTGGAATTAAATCTGCTAACTCTTCTTGGGTATAATGTACAGGATCAAAATTTGCCAATCCATAAAAAGGTTCTTTAAAAGTTTCTAATGCCTCAACTACACATTCATTACCACCAAGACTATCACAAGAGACGACTCCATTCCAACTCATAATACCGGCATAGTCATAACCTAAACGTTTCATTAGAGCTAAGATTCCTTTGGGTCCACCCTTATATATAGCGCAACTCCCACCACCACCATTTAAACCCTCGTGCAACATATGAACATGCATATCAATCAATTTACAAGATAGAGGTTTTCCTGCTCGAGCTTCTTTCATTATTTCATCTTCATTTTTATTTTCAATTTCTCTAGGTGGCTTGGCACCTTTTAATAAACGAGAAAGATTTCCCCATGCAATAGCTTCCTTATCTTCCTTTGAAATATCCGCATAATCTAGAAAACATCGGTGGGCACCCATAGACATTTCAGGAGCATTCGTTCCAAAAAGCAATTGACTAGTCAATTTGTTTTCGGTTAACCATTCAAGGCCATAATGCACTTGGTATTTATCAAAGGTAATATGAATGTTTTTGAAATTAAACAATAATGGTGTCAAAACTCGTTGTTCTGTCCACTTAGCACCAGTCAATACAATATTAAGTTTAGAAAAAGTATTCAAAACATACTCAAGATCTTGCCATTCAATATCGCCTTTCTCAATAAATATTGGCGCTCCATGCTTCTCTAATCCTTTAAAGAAATCTATCTGTGTTTCAGATTTTACATCCCAATTATTTGTTTTAGGAGCAATGGTAAAAGCTCTCACATCTTTTTGATTGGCAATTTTTAGAAACTCATCCAATGGTGGAATTTCTAAATTATGAGGTGGAACAATATTCCACAAAGCAAACAGGTGATCATATTTCTCTAACTCATCACTCAACTTAAGATTGGAATACATGGCATCATATTGAGTACATTGAGTATTTGTAACAAGGGCACCAGAAATTGAACAGTGTTCCATTTCACCTAAAACATCCTCTAGCTTCCAAGCGTGATGGAGGTGCTTAGCAGCACGTGGACCAAATCTAACAAAAGCATCAAATAAAATAGTCATGGTTAATTCCAAAAATGGTTATTGAATAGAGAATTCATCTTATAGTATTAATTACATAAACAAAAGTATTTCTACAATTTATTAAATCAATTGATATTGAATTTTTTTAAACGACTTTCTAATGTTGTTCTTTTCAAACCTAAATCAAAAGCCGTTTTTGTTTTGTTCCAACGATTTTTCCAAAGATACTTTTCAATAATCTTTATTTCTTGTTGATGCAAAAAGTCATCCAGATGCATTCCCTTTTCAATTGAATCTGAATCGTCATCATTAATAATTGAATCTGTTTTTTTTAATATTTTCTTGGATACATTGTTTGAAAACAATACCGCTGGCAACAAGGCTTTTTCTATCATGCCATCTTGACATAACAATACAGCTCTCTCAAGGACATTCTTTAATTCACGAATATTACCGGGCCATGAATATTCAGCGAATACTTTGAGAACTTCTTTAGAGATACCGACCATACCTTTGCGAAACTCAATGCTATAATTTTCAAGAAAAAATCTTGTAAAAGATTGAAGATCTTCTATTCGATCACGCAAAGGTGGTATTTCATACTCCAAAACATTAATTCTATAAAAAAGATCTTCTCGAAAAGTGCCCTCTTTTACGGCATCCTTCAATTCTATATTTGTAGCGGTAATAATTTGTACATCTAGATGAATATCTTTTTGACCACCCACTCTTCTGAATTTTTTTTCTTCTAGAACTTTTAATAATTTAACTTGAAAGTTTTCATTGATCACTCCTATCTCATCTAGGAATAATGTACCTGACTGAGCCAATTCAAATACACCCCTTCTGGTTTGATGTGCACCCGTAAAGGATCCTATTTCATGACCGAACAGTTCACTCTCTAAAAGCGATTCTGGAATAGCGCCACAATTTATATCTACAAAGGGTCCTCGAGGTCTTGAACCGCTTTGATGAATTTGTCTAGCAAGCTCACCTTTACCTGTTCCACTTTCTCCCGTAATTAGTATATTTGTTATCGCCCCACTTAATTGCTTAACTTGTTCCAACAAACTTTGCATGACTGCTGATCTAGATACATGATGTTTATTAATAGATCGAGAAACTTGTTGTTCAAGATAATTTACTTTACGTTTTTGAATAAGCTTTTTTACATTTTCATCAATGGCAAGTTCCAGAAGAGGAAATTCAAATGGTTCTATGATATAATCAGAAGCACCTAACCTCATAGCCTTTACGATTGTTTTTGGTTCATCAATCCCAGTTGTAATAATAACAGGTATATCAACATCTAAGTTTTTGATGACTTCTAAAATATTAATTCCATCTCGTCCCTTCATGCGAATACTAAGGACAATCAATTCAAAGGATTCATCTTGAAGGATCTCTTCAATATTTTTTGCATCATGATGGTGAATAAAAAAGAATTTTGATTCTCGCATATTTGCGTAAACATCTTCTGGATAAGTTCCAAAGATCAAAATTTTGTTCATAGATAAATCGCTCATTGTTAATAGATATGATTATTTATTATATAAATGATGATATTTCGTCAACTAATAACAGTTTAAATATCATAAATTCGATAAATTGCTCTATTATTTGCTGATAATTGCTCGGTATCGCCATTGCTTTACCATTTTAATAATAAGAGACAAACCCTATTCAAATGATAAGGAAATGACATGATTTCAAAAAGCCTGGCCAAGAAAGAAACTAAAAAAACTTTCTCAATTGATAGAAAATATGGCAAAGAAGAAATTAAAGAAGTTATTGAAGCCATAGAAAGCGATGATCTTTTTTATGCAAACGGTCTAAAAACAAAACAGTTTTGCGAGGTCGTAAAAAAATATTTTAATGCAAATTACGTTGCTACAGCCTCATCTGGAACTGCAGCAATCCATGCTGCTATTGCTAGCTTAGAAATTGAACCTGGTTATGAAGTTATCGTACCGCCTATAACTGACATTGGATCAATCATTGGTTTATTATATCAAAATTTAATTCCTATTTTTGCTGATGTAGATCCCCATACATACAATATGACCGCCGAAACTATTGAGAAACAAATCACCTATAGAACTCGCGCTATTATTGTTGTTCACTTAGCAGGTAATCCTTGTCAAATGGATGAAATACTTGAGTTGAGTAAAAAAAACAATATTCCCATCGTAGAAGACGTTGCTCAATCCTACAATGCTACTTACAGAGGTCATAAGGCTGGAACCCTTGGCACGTATGGATGTTTCTCGATGAATGCTTACAAGCATATTTCATGTGGTGATGGTGGCTTTTTGATTTCGCATAATGAAAACGACTATATAAGATCTCACAACTACCTTGATAAATTTTATGATCGGCATCAAACGGGAGTACGTCTTGAAGCACTCGCACCTTGTTATCGGATTTCAGAACTTCAGTCAGCAGTAGGTATTGCACAAATGGGAAAACTAACTGGTATAACCGAAAAAAGAAACTATTTAGGAGATCTTTTAACAAGTCAAATAGAAAGTATCGATTGCTTGACACCTCATAAAGTTGAAGAAGGAAACGAATGTACCTACTGGTTTTATATGATGCGTATTAAACCAGAAGAAATCACCTGCACACGCAATGAGTTTTGCAAAGCACTATCAGAAGAAGGCGTACCAGCATCTAGTGGCTATATTCCACAAGTCATTTATCTGGAAAAACTTTTTACCGAGAAAAACTTCTTTCCAGGTAATGTTTGGCCAGCTGAGATAATATCGCAAAAGAAAATAACCTATGAAAAAGGCCTTTGCCCTATCGCAGAAGAAGTTCTAGAAACAGCGATTAATTTCCCAATAAAAGAATCATTTACAAAAGAAGATATAGAACTTATATCATCAGCGGTATATAAAGTAGCTAAACGTTTTCAAAAATGAGACATAAAGTATAAAATCTCCTTCTAATTATTTTCCTTTAGAAGGTAAGTTTTTCTTTTTAAAAATCACTTGCGGTTACTATAATCCTCTCACTTCTTAAAAACTAAAAGAGACATTATGAATTGCAATATAAAAACATTTAAGATAAATATCACGCCACCTATTGGCAATGTTTTATGTGGAGGTCTTCATGGTCCTTCAAAGTACAAAGAAACTGATTTACATTTCAGAGGGGTCATTTTAACCTTTGATGAAAAGCCTATCGTTATCGGCGCATTAGACTTTTGTTTGCTCGATAATGAATCCCATGCTCAAATGACCAAAACAATTGCTGATGCTGCGGGAACCGATCTTGAAAAAGTAAGTGTCCATACGGTACATCAACATGATGTACCACTAGTAGACGAGTGGACTCACAAACTTCTTGATAAATATGATGTTCATCTTTCTGATTGGAATTATTGGGAAGAAGTTCTTAAAAATACTGATCAAGCCATTCGAAAACTTAGCTCTGAGGCAGGCACAGAAATTACTCACTATAATATTAGCAAAAGTAAAGTGTTCCAATTTGCCAGCAACAGACGTATAAAAACAAAAAACGGAATGCAATGGCGAGCAACAAAGTGTCAGGATAAGAAATTAAAGTCTTACGCAACTGGGAAGATAGATCCCTACTTAAGACAATGTTCATTTTACGATACGAATCAAGAATTAATTGTCTCATTAAATTTTTATGCAACTCACCCTCAAGTTGCGAATAATAGAGATGCCATCTCAGATGATGCTCCAGGCTATGCCTTACGTCAAATGGAATCAGCTTTTCCTAAAGCGTTTCATGTATACTTTAATGGTTGTGGGGCAGATTTAGGAAATGCGAAATATGCATCGCCAGACCGAGAAGAGGATATACAAGTTTTTGGAACAAAATTATTTCATGCTATGAAACGGTGCCAACAAGAAATCAAATTAAAACCACTAGATAAAATAGAATGGATTTCTCATTCCTTTCCAGTTCCAATCAAAGAAGTCAAAAAAACAAAAGAAGAGCTAGAAGCTATCATTACATCAAAAGATTGCAGCTCAGTGGAAAAATATATCAGCGGTTTGAATTTAAATGTTCTGGAAAAAGGCATCAAAGAATATCCTTTTAAAGTGAGTTCTTTGAAACTTCCTGATTCACGTATGATGTTCTTACCAGCAGAAATGTTTATAGAGTATCAAATTTATTGTCAAAGTATTATGAAAGATGAAGAGCTACTAGTTGCTGCTTATGGAGATGGGTTTTTAGCTTATATTCCTCAAGATGAGGATTTTGAATGGGGTGGCTATGAATTAAATGAAGATTGGAATTGGGTAAAACCTGGTATAGAAAAGTTATTGAAAGAAGAGTTAACCAAATTCTGTAAACAATAGGGACTAGATATGTCAGAAAATAGTTATTTAACTCAAGACCAAGAATTTTCAACTTTGGGAAACTATTCTCTAAAAGTTACTTCACCCATCTTGCCTCCACTTTATAGTACTAACGAAGTTGTATACTTTATTATTGAGTTAAAAGAAAATAATCAAATTATTTCTACTGGTAATATTTCCTATGAACTTTTATGGGATCAACAAGAGACCATAGAAAGAGGCGATATACAATTAAATGGCCAATTGATTAAATTACCCTTCACGGCAAAAAAACCTGGATTTGTTGTTGTGGAAATTACTTATAAAATGGGGGAGCAGGTTTTACAAAAATCTTGTGGTGCTGGATTTAGCGTCGACGAATTAAGACCTTCAATGGAAGAGCCTAATGACTTTCATGGATTCTGGGATACTCAAAAAGATAAATTATCAAAGATTCCCATTAAAAGCTCTTCTCAAGAAATCAATTTTACCTCACATCCACACCTACATGAATACACCCAGAAATCACTTCTGAAGGAAGATATTTCAAAGGTTGACTTGAGCTATGTAAGCGTAACTTGTTTAGGAAAACCTACCGAAGGTGTCCTTACAATGCCAAAAGATAGATCTGAGGGAAAACACCCTTTAGTTTTAGCACTTCACGGAGCAGGTGTTGGCCCTTCACAACCTCACAATTTTATTTCCCATGCTGAAAAAGGAGCCATTATTTTTGAAATCAATGCACATGGGATTCCAAATGATCAGCCAGAACAGTATTATTTAGATTTGGCAGAAAATGAATTAAATAATTATTCTAGAAATGATTTTAAAACACCTGAAGAATTTTATTTTCTAGGAATGTTCATAAGAGTAAAGCGCGGTTTAGATTTTTTAAAATCGCTGCCTGAATGGGATGGGAAAAGATTATTTATTCGTGGGAGTAGCCAAGGTGGTGCCCAGTCCATTGCCGGAGCCTATTTAGATCAGGATGTCACAGGTTTCATTTCTTTAGTCTCGGGTTTTTGTGATCACTCAGCCGCTCTAATTAATAGAGCTCCAGGTTGGCCTAGCTTAGTTCCTTACGAAAGTGGAATGAAACCTGATCAAAATAAAATTGAAATATTACGCTATTTTGATAGCGTAAATTTCTTAAGAAACTCCAAAGCAGAAGGCCTATTTACAATTGGCTATTTAGATGGAACCTGTAAACCTACAAGTATATACACAGCATACAATATTCATAATGCTCCACATAAAATGATGCATCAGCCCTACTCTGCTCATACCATTTTGGATGACACACAAAATGCAGCAAATCAATTCATGTGGGATCATTTTAAAAAATTAAAATAATTTTTCCTTCTCCTTTTCAAGGATGAGTACTGGGAATCACATTCCGCGTAGCGGGGAGGTGGTTACTTTTTTCTATTATCCAATTTATCCACAAAAGATTCTTCAATTCTAACAGGCAATCTATCTATTTCAAACACCCCGTCTGCTACGCATCCACCCCTCCTTAAAAAGGAGGGGAACTATCAGGTAAATCCCAATATTAAATCAAAGGTAAATACTCTCCAACAACTTTTTCACCATTTTTTGATTCAATGAATTCTTTACAACAATGAGAGCCTAGCTCATTAAATAACGTATGTTCGTTTATAAAATGAATTGCTAAGGCACGTCGTGGACGACCACTTGTGTTTTTCTGTGAGCCATGCCATGTTAACGCATGATGAAAATGAACCTCCCCTTTTTTAACTGGACAGAGAGCTGGCTTTATCATGCGGTTGTCAAAGTTTTCAGTAAATTTATTGAAGGCGCATCCTGCATCTCTTTTTCTATGAAGATATTTAATTTGATCACCCCATAAATGACTGCCGGGCACCATGCTCATACAACCATTTTCTTCATCAGCATCATCCAAAGCTACCCAAGCACTTATCATTGTTTCAGCTTCTAAAGGTGCCCAATAAGGAGCATCTTGGTGCCAATCATTTTGACCACCGTCTTCAGCAGGTTTATATTGAATTTGATCATGCCAAATTCTATTTTCAGAATGCCCCCCTAATCTTTTTATAGCGTCACTAATAAAAGGATTCATTACTAAATTTTTAAATGGCTCGCTAGCCATCCAAATATTAACAATCTGCCAAACACTTTTATCATCATCTCGGCATATATCAGTTACTTGCACAGGTTGAGCAATATCAGTACGATTACGTTCTTCAATAACTCTTTCCATTTCATTTCTCAGAACATCGATTTCACAGTCATCTAAAACTTTGTCTCCTAAAACAAATCCATTTTTTTTAAATGATCTGACTTTTTCATCACTGATTAACATTCTTTCTTTTATCATATTGAATCCATTGAAAAGCTTCATCTCAACACATGCTTTAACTAATATAAAATGTGTTATAAAAATAATTATCTATGTTATACTTGTCATTATTATTATGTAAATAGACTAAAGTATTAATAACATGGATAATAATAATATTTCTATTGGGGACATAAATCCTACCGTTCGCATTGCAAATTATCACTCTTGCACGGTTGGCCAAATTTGGGGGCCACGAAAAATTAGTGATTTACAATTTATCTATCTCGTAAAGGGTAGCTTAACCTTTTACACAAATAATAGTGACGCCATAAAAATAAATCAAGGACAGGTAATTTGTATTTTCCCAGGTGAAAAACACTCTTTAGAATTCACTAGTAAAGAAGATGGAATAATCTCTGGGATTCATTGTGAGTTAGTTGCATCAGAGTCATGGCTCAATAAAGATTATAGAATTGCTCCTACGCCTCCTAGAATCACAACTCCAGATTCTCAAAAAAATATTCATGATTTATTTCGAATTTGCAGTGAAACATTCAACTCTTATAGCAAGTATAGAGAAGAACAATTATCTTTAATTACCAAAAATATTCTTTTGATGTTAGGTGAAACATGGAGTGGCAAAGAAAATATTATTTTAAGTAAAAGAACTCAAGAAATGATTCAATTCATTAGAGACCATGTTCATGATAAAATTAATCGACAAGATTTAGCCAAAGCTTTTTTTATGACTCCTGAACATATTAATTTAATTTTTAAAAATGAATTGGGCATATCTCCGACTCAATTAATCAACAGAGAAAAATGCCTCTTTGCTTACAAATTACTTCAAAGGGGAGATAGCGTCAAAGAAGCTGCCTACCAAGTAGGATTTACAGACCCTTTATATTTTTCAAGAGTTTTTCATAAAACATTAAATATTGCACCAAGAGAAGTTCGTTAAACTAACCCCCACTTTTTCTTTTAAATCATCAAAGATTGCTTTATTTCCAAACTAGACGTTCTGCCTGCTAACTCCTTGTCATAGACTCTTTTTAGGCTAGGAAATTTTTTGAACGCAATTTTAAGCAATAATTTCTGCAACCATCTAAAGGGTATAGGTCTTCTAGATTTTTTAACAAAGTTCCAGTTGTATGGATCCATATAAAAGGCATGAGGAATACATTTAGGTTTGTTTCTTTTAAGAAGTAATTTTAAAATTTCTGAACATATCACACCTGTGCTTAAAGCAATCGTACTGGCTAATGCAGGACCTTTTTCTTTTTCAAAATCAACTTTACTCTCATCAATCATACTTTTAGATAATAAATTAGGTGCTAATCCAAGAAGAAAAACGCCGATTTGCTCAGAACGGGTCATCGAATCATCTATATTATAGTAACGGTCAAAAGTCATTCCATTTGGGTCAAAAATTTGTAATGAAGCACCATAAGCAATAGGTGCTGAGCACATGACATATTTCCCTTGCTCTCTCGCTTTTCGATAGAGCAATCTTCTTGGTGCAATTTGGAATGCTTCAATACCATCTATCACTACATCAACATCTTTTAAAAAATCATCCACTGTATTATCATTGACACCCTGATCAAATGTTTCAATTGAAATATTTGGATTAATATCTAGGGCCATATTTTTCATCGCATCAACTTTCTTTTCATTTAAATGGCTAAGGAAAGCACCTGCTTGTCTTTGCAGATTTGGCATCTCGAATATATCTGGGTCAGCTATTTTAAAATTACTGACTCCCATTCTAGCTAGAGTTATTAAGTAATTTCCACCTACAGCACCAACACCAGCAATAGCTACACGAGCCCCTTTAAGCATTTTTTGCTCAGTTTCATCGACAATACCAATATTTCTTTCAGTAGCTTTTTCATATGAATAATTATTTGAGCTAACCATATTTGACCTCACGTTATAAGATTAAATTTTTTAAATCAAAACCAATTCTAATTCTTCATTATTAAGAATTAAATCATCCAAACTTATATCATAAAAGGCCATTTCCCTTTTTGACATAGGTTTTTTATTATTATTAAAAAAAATAATTATCTCATTCTCTTGATATTGTGAGAAAGCTGAATTATAAATGTTTTTTCTTAATGATTTTGATTTAACTGGATCTCTTCGATCTAGAATTTCCTTATTAATTCCACTAAGCTTAATATGCAATATGTTAGCCAAAGTTCCATTTACACGTAAACAAGATCTAGCCTTACCAAGAATCTCAAACGACAAAAGTTTTTGATAATAAAAAGCATGTACTTCTTTAACCTCAATCACCAAATCAGTAAATTGCATAATTTTATATGCATATAAATACATCATATTAAACATTCTTGAAATTAATGTTTTAGATTGACGATATCTTGGCGCAATTGCTAATCTTGTTACTTCAGCAATTCTGACTTTATTTTTCCTTAACGTTGACATCTCTTCGCAAAAAACTTCATCACTTGGAAGACTTTTATATTTATCAAAATATAAACTTACAGTTCCGATACTTTCGCCATTTTCATTTTTAACCAAAAGTGTAAAGGTATCTTCATCACAATCATGTGCATCAACAATATACTCAGAAGTTGAGTCCACATATTCCATTTCTTGAAAAGCACTGTTGGCTAATCTATAAGCACTTTGGCGAGTTTCATAGTCATTCGCAAGTATAAAAGAAAACTTATTTCCTTCTTCACTTGAATCTTTCCAAGAATGATTAGGATTAGAATACATTCTTGAAAGTAATTGAGTTGTGCCAGAATTATTTCTCATAATTTATACCCCCACTTCAACTTTCTTTTTTGCTACGACATTTAAGACATTTCCTTTTCTTTTTTCATAAACAATTCTAAATCCAATAATATCTAGTAGTGTTTTGATTTCATCTGAGTGATAAGGAGTAAATAAAATACCTTTTTTAATCCCCCAATTATTAATTTTTATTGAAATAATATTTAGTGGGTTTTTACTATCTGGATATAAAAGCGTATTCAAAGCTAATGTGCCATCGGCTTTTAATACACGATGAATTTCTTTTAGTGCACTTGCGACATCAGGAAAGCAATGAATAGCATTGGCAATATTGATGGTGTCAAAATAATTTTCTTTATAAGGTAGCTTTGCAACATCAGCTCTAATTAGCTCAACACTTTTATTGTTTTTAAATCTTTTTCTAGCACCATTCAGCATTCTTTCTGCATAATCAAACCCTATAATTCTAGGAATGCTTCTTCTCATCAGTTTTTTGTATTTTAATATAATATCAAGCAAGGTGCCTGTACCTATTGCAGCTTCAAGATGGACCTCACCAAAATTACTTCCAAAAAAACTAATCTGACTCCACAATGTCTCGCGGTAAGAAAATGATAAAATCATGAATCCTCGTAAATCATACCACCATGGGTCTGAAGAATAGGCTTGAGCGATTTCATCTCTTGTCTTCGTCTTAATAGCAACTGTATTTTGATACATATATATATCCTCCATTAGGCTTACTTTATTGGTTGTATATCAAATGGGATGCCAATTAAGTCTGACTTCGTAACCTATTGCCATAAATAGACTTATGATTATCTAATAATTGTTGTCAAAATATGGGCTATTTAATAATAATTATCCTCTATTAATCCTCTATAATATCGTTTAATAATTACTATAATAATTCTTTATATTTACTATAAAGATCCTCTATGCATCCACTCATAAAACAATACCTAACAACTAGATTGTCAATACCACAAATTTTTGATAAACATCCTGAAGTGAATGATGAGCCCATCACAGAAGCTATAAAATTAATTTCGAGCAAAACGATTGAAGATTTAAAGGGTTTAGAAAATAATGATGATTGGCAAGTAGCAATTGATTTTGATTTGGATCGTTCTTCAACAAATGAATTATCAATTCTATATCTCATTTACTTGCAATCCTTGTTCTCGAACACATTCAATAGCCAAGGAAACAATATCTACCTACAGAAAGGATTAGGTTTAATAACCACCAATACCAACAATACGATAAAAGCTTTGATCTATGCTAAGTTCGCAGTCTGTGAAAATCTAAATTATTCTGAGCAACAAGAAGAGCAATATTTAAAACTATCTGATAAGGCATTAAAATTCAAATACTATCGTGATTACGAAATAATGATTAATCATAGATTTCTGAAAAGTGCTTTTAATGGGACCTTATATCTTTTAAAGAATAAAGTAAACGACCTAAAAAAAAGGATTTCAACTTCTACTTTAAGTAAAGAAGAAAAAACTAACTTATTAGAAAATATTCAACAGGGGAAATTTTTTAATTCAGTAACTCGTGGAGACATTAAAAAAACTAAAATAGATTTTTCAAAAATAAAAGTATCAACAGCAAGAATACAACGCTTTATGGTTTACATGTATTTGCAACAAGGAATAAATGATCCTAAAGACTGGCACGGAGTTAAACTTTACAAAAAAGAAAGCAATATACCATTATGGATAAAGATAGACCAATCTCTAGCAAGGAAGAAACCTCAGCAAGCATTAAAATACGCCAAATTAATGACTTCCCAAGAAAACGTCATCATTTCAAATACTCATATTCATTTAATCAGAGCTGAGCTTGCCAATAAAGACATTCAAGCAAGTGAATGGCTAATTAATAAATGGAAGGCAAGAACAAGCGCCGATAATTTACTGATGATATGTCAATTTAGATTGGAATTGCTCAAAAAAAATATGAAGAAAGCTACTGAGCTTTTTATTAAAGCAGCAAAACTGCATGAACATTATCATTGGCAGGGAATTTTCGATTATTCATTAAAACTAGCCATTGAAATAAATCCTAAAGATTTAAAAATCCTTAGAGAAAAAGCGACTCAATCGACATACATACATAATAGTATTAAAGATAAAACCACCATAATAGAATTACCAAAAGAAATCATCATTGGTAATAGTAAGGAAACCGTATTACTACGAAAAACAATTAAAGAGTTCTCTAATTTAGATGCACCTGTTTTGATTACTGGTGAAACAGGTGTTGGTAAAGAATTGGTAGCACATGATCTTCATCATCAATCGAAAAGATCTAAACAACCATATTTGACATTAAATTGTAGTGCCATTCCTGATTCTTTATTACAGTCGGAGTTATTTGGCCATGAGGCTGGTGCTTATACAAGTGCCGATAAAGCTCATAAAGGTATTTTTGAAACCGCCGGCAAAGGAAGTGTCTTCTTGGATGAATTTGGTGACATTTCACCTCTACTGCAGGTTTCTATGTTAAGAGTATTGGAAAAAATGGAGATTCGACCTATCGGTTCAAACCATACTAGAAAAATCAATTGTAGATTCATCATTGCTACAAATGCTGATTTACAAAAGATGGTTGATGAAAAGAACTTTAGAAAAGATCTATATTACCGCATAACACAACTTGAAATTCAAGTCAAACCATTGCGCGAAAGAAAAAAAGATATTAAAACAATAGCCTATCATTTTTTAAATCTAAATCGAAAAAGTAAAAAAGCTACTTTGTCAAATTCCCTTGAAGAAAAACTTACAAATCATATTTGGGATGGCAATGTACGTGAGTTAAGAAATGAAATAGAAAAAGTAAGAATGCTAAATTCTGATAAATCTAATTATGAAATATCCGATTTCAATTTTAAAAAAAATAGCAGAAAAGAGGCTTATAAACCAACTGCAAAAGAAGTTATTGAAGAGTCCCAAACAACAATAATATTAAAAGAAATATCTGAAGAAGAAATATTTAAAAAAGATATTCAATTAGCATGGAAGATAAGAGCGAGAAGGAATACAGCAGAGCTAAGAAAAGAGCGCATTTTAAATTTGTTTACAAATCTAGATAAAGTTTACCGACAAGAAGTTGCTGAAATTCTAAACGTTAACCCCCGTACTATCACAAAAGACTTTAAAGAGTTAATTCAAGAGAAAATTATTATCAAAGTAGAACCGACACCTTCACCAAGATCAATTTACTTTGTTTTAAATAAGAAAAACAAATTATAAAGAATCAAATTTGATTATAATTGCCATCATTTAGATTAGGTGCTTCTGCAAATTTTTCGGCAATGGCAATGAACTTATTTTCGAGTCTTAAGAAAGACTCAACTATTTTAGGATCATAAAAAGCACCTACTGTTTCTTTAATGATTCCGGCACTTTTCTCATGGGAAAAAGCACTTTTATAAACCCTAACTGATCTTAGAGCATCATAGCAATCGGCTAAAGATACAATTCTAGCACTCAAGGGAATATCTGTTCCTTTGAGATTTCGTGGATAACCTGAACCATCAAATTTCTCATGATGTGCGTAACATATATCTCTGGCCATCTTCAAAAAAGAAGCATGCGCCCCTTGTTTGATCGCATCATCTAATGTAGTGGCACCAATGGTTGGATGTTGCTTCATTATTGCCCATTCTTCATCGGTTAATTTATTTGGTTTTAATAATACATAATCCGGAATACCTACTTTACCAATGTCATGTAACGGGCTAGAGCTATACATATCTTCAACAAACTGTTCGTTAATTTCCTCAAAAATATCATGTTCCAATAAATCTTCAGCAATCAGTTTTGAGTAATTTCTCATTCTTTCTAAATGCATGCCCGTTTCATTATCTCGAGATTCAGCTAAACTAGCCAATGACATCATCGTTATATTTTGGGTAGTCAATACACCTTGCGTGCGCTCTTCAATTCTCGCATCTAATAAAGCTTCTAATTCTAAATCAGTGGTAGTGTCTCTGAAAACATCAACACGACAAATTATTTTTTTATTCTCACCTAAGACATCAACACCTTTTCGTTCAACATGGACATCACGGTCATAACGGTTTCTAAGAACATCGCGGCACATGGAATCACCCTGTAGTCTGATAACATCTTCAAATTTTTCTTTGAGTTTTAGTTTTTCATATACCTGTTCGATACTTTTAAATTCAAGGGCTTCAAATTTGTAACCAGTTATTAACTCCGCTTCTTTATTCATGGATACCAAGATATTACTTTCATCAAAGACTAAAAGGCAAACGGGCATCTCTTCCATGATTTTAAAAAACATTAAATGTTCTTTTTTTAATTCCTTATGTACTTCTCCTATTTCATAAAGCTGATCATGATTCGTCTTAATAATTTCATGTACATAAGAAGATTTATTCAACCTCCAAGTCAACTCATCTTCATCCAAAGGCATTCTGATAAAATCTAACGGATTTTTCACATTACTTTTATCGATATCGCTAAGAGAATTCTTTTCATCTAAGATGATTAAAATAGGAATTAAAGCACTAATTTTATCACTAAATAATTTTTCATTTTTTAATTGATCAAACAATAAAAGATCAATAACAATGACATCAACAAATAGATCTGAAATGGATTCATCAAGATCTTTAATGGCGGCACACTTTGTAATCTTAAAACTATTTTCATCTGAGTTTTTAGCGATTTCACTTATATTTGAAATACACTCACCTATATAAATTACATTTTTCAAAATTAAAACCTTTTATTTGAATCCTCATTCTGAGTTTTATTATTATTAAAATTATCGGCCATCATATTCGTATCTTTTTTAACGGCTAATCTTTCAAAAAGAGGAATAAAAAATGAAATAATCACAATTGGAATGAATAACCAAACCCAAATGTTACCAGCATCTTTATAATATGACCAATAACTTAAACCACTGACCATAATTAATGTGATAAAGTTTCTAAAAAAATGTCGTTTTAGGTAGTCGATCATTTTCTTATCTTATCGACCTTACCGTCTTTCCAATAAATTTTTGGTTTCTTTTCATCATAAGACCAATATTTATAGGATCCAAATTCAGATGAGAATACTTTAATGTCTTTTGGTTCGCCCCAACTAGCTTTTACTTGTGATTCTGTCATGCCTATTTTAACTGTTTTAGACATAATTGTTTTTTTTAATTCTTCAGACAGTTTAGGATTATCTTTGATAAATTGCTCTTGCGGACTTAACACAACCTCGATGGGTTTTTCTTTACAGGCACCAAAAAATAAAAAACAAATTACCGTGCACAACATCCATGTTTTAAGTTTCATAAAATTAATTTTCCTTTATAGAATTACAGCTTCTTCTTCATCTACTCTCGATGAGTCATCCTGATACAAATTATATATCAATTTAAAAGCTCTTTTTTTCACTTCCTTGTGATTAATTAAAACTTTTTCCGACTGACCCATTTCTAATATTTCACCCGGTTTCCAAACATACATACAGTTATTTAGTTTCTCACCATCAGGCAGGTATGTACCGTTAGTACTTCCATCTTTTCGAGCTTCATCATCATTCACCAAAGAACCATAATCTACATAATGCAATCCACCTTGATAATAAATAATTAA
This sequence comes from Planctomycetota bacterium, assembly GCA_002746535.1. Taxonomy (GTDB): domain Bacteria; phylum Planctomycetota. Next base: position 158,211 of record NVWA01000008.1, on the reverse strand, counting down.
TCCGTGTTCGCGAGATACCGTTAAATCTAAAGCGCCATTTCTTAATACAGGAAAAAAATGATTAAAGGGAAATCGACCAACTCTGATAGTATCACACATCATCAATTGACTTAAATCATAGATCAATCGCTCGCCAATTTTTTTATAATTCCAACTTAAAGGTGGTGTCCGTTTTTCTGGAACAGGAATACAAACAGTTTCTCCAGCATTATCTGGAATTACAACTGTTGGTCTTTTGCCTTGTTTATTAATATTAAGTCCACTTTGACCTTGGTCTATTTCAAGTCTAAAAAATTCAACTGTATATTTTGGTGTTTCATTATGAATAAAGGATTGCACTTTAGGGTCATCTTCGCTCAAACTTCCCAACATGCCTTCATAATTTTCAATGGTATGAAGTCTTGAAAAGTCATTAACCTTTGATAATAGCACTGAGGAATTAAGATCATGTTCCATAATATCTCGCAATCAATTTAAAAAATAAAATATATTCTTATCTCACTATTAATTATATTTAAAATTCTCTCGAAATTCCACTAATTTAAAAAAAAACAACCCTTTATGGAACCTCTAAGCATAATAATTGACCCAAAATCTATGTAATGTTCTTATCGTCATAAAATCCTAGCAATAATGCAAATATAAGAAGATAAACCTTAATCATGCTTAATTTATTATTTGATATTAATTGAATGTTCTTTCTTCTTATTAGAGACAAACTCAGGGCTAATTTCGGCAACTTCTCATAAAATTAAAAGCATTTTCATTTAGCATAAAAAACTAGTGCGTTTTAAGTTAAAGAAATGGTTTTCATCTTATAGAACAATTTCAGACATATATGGCTAATTGTTTCATTTCGCTTTATTAAGTTTTCCATAATTACGACAACTTACACATAATTTTTTACACGCTAATTGCCAACACTTTTCAGGGCACTGTTTACACACTGACTTGCAATCTAACATCCAGCACCGTTGCTTTTTCCTTAAATAACTTTCCATCAGATATTCTTCTGGAGGGTTTTTAATTGGGAAAGTAAATTTCTCAGAGCTGATATCATATATTGTTCGGCCATATAAACCTAAAGGCAACATATCATTTTCAAAATATTTATTAAAAATATTATCCATGATTCCATTTTCTCTAATTTTTAGCAATCCTCTTTCAATGCGATTTGCTAATTTCACATTTTTTTTGTTTACCCAAAAAAAATCAAATAGTTTATATCTCAATATGATTTTTTTTTCTAAAACAATATCAGGGGAGTTTTTTTTACGCTCATTTAATTCTTTTAAACATTCATTAATGCCTCTAGGTAATACTTGAAATCGACCCGATTCTAACATTGAAAAAAGCCCATCGTAATTACTACCCTCGGTAACTGCAAATCCATTCCCACGCAGAATTGGATTATCAGCCCAACTGGTTCCTGTACCATGACGAATTGTTTTCAACTTTTCCAAACTAGTCACTTCTTTATCAAGTAATTTTTGAGTCTCTTTTCTAATTAGGAATACCCTCCAACCGAGTGTGCCTTTTAAAAGTGGGATTTTAATTGGAAGCATTGAGTCCTCCAATCCTTTTAAATTCGCTTGACGCAAGACGGTCAGTAAACCATTCTTTTTGGAGACTTCTACTATCTCTCTCGCTTCAGACATTTTAACTTTAGAAGGAATGAGTTCATACTGACCTTCCTCTTTTGTTTCCTCCATAGCCGCTTCAAGAACTTCCCATTGATATCTATTTCTAGTATCAAATACAGATTCTTGGAAAGGATAAATTATTTTTAATACTTTTTCATCATTTTTTATCTCCTTATTTCTAATTGGCTCAGTTATTATTTCTTGTTTTATCATTGAAGACAAATCATTTTGATTGATCAAATAAGTACCAAAAATTACAAATGTTAAAATCATCATTAATAAGAACTTATTCATTGAGAAATTCTCCAAAATTTAAATGCGAAATGATATACGGAATCGACAAAAAACCCTTTTGATTAACATGCAAAATTAACATTTAAACTTCACAACACCCAATCAAGAGCTTCGTCATAATTAAAAAATAATTTTGAAAATTCTGAATGTTGGCCAGAATTATTAAGCCATTTCACCGTAGATTTTTGAATGGTTTCATTGGCAATAACAGCCGTTTTAGTGTTATATCTATTATAAATTTTCTTTGAATGATTCGTTATTAATTGAGCATTCGATTTATCCAATTGTAATGGCGTTTCGCTAATATTAAAAATTGTTGGGAATTCATTAATTCTATTGATATATTCTACTGAAATATTAACGGCTTCCATACCACCGCATTTAAATAAATGTGACTGACTTAGCTCACCTTGCCCTTTCAAGTCTATGTATCCATCGATATTATTTATAGAACGCTCAATGGAGGATGTGCGCGTTTGAAAAATAGTAAGCTCACTACCAAATAGATCATTGAGCAATTGCCGACTATTGGTTGAAAATTTATTTAATTCTTGATTTGAAACATAAGCTGTAGATTCAAAATCATACGGATTTTTTATTGTTTTGTTCATGGGTAAGATCCAAAGCTTTTCAGCAAAAAAATTTAGTCCGTATAAAAAATTAATATTATTTAAGTTTTTAAAATACCAAATATTTTCTTTTTCAATACCAAATTGGGAAGTAAACAAATCCCACATTAAAATAGATGTTTTTTCAAATGTCATAATTGTATCCTCCTATCAGTTTATTAGATTGCATCGTTTTCATTATAATTCTCAGAATGATTAATTAACCAATATTGAATCTGCGCTAACATATGAATTTTAGAATTGTTCGACTCTATGAGTTGTTTTTTAAAATTAAAAAGTTTATTTCTAAATATTGCATGGTGTACTCGATGAGCTGTATTATTATTGTTTTGAATCATTAATAAGTCTTCTTCCTCTTTAGAAAAATGACTTTTAATACACTTGGTAAGCATATCGAATTTATTTATAAAATTTGATCTGTTATCATTTTCGATAGTTAAAATTGAAAGTTCATGAATATAACCTTCAATTTCAAAGTGCTCTCTAGTTAAATATTCATCAAATAATTTTTGACACATATAATCTCCTCATCTTATTATATTAATACGGGCACTTATACCCATTCAATAGCAATTTGAAGGCCAAGTCTAATCTTTATAACTACCTATATATCTACCCATGAGTCAGTATCGTAAGGAAAACTTTACATAGAACGTCAAGAAAATTTTACAAAGTTACAAAGATCAATTAAAAAAAATACATTACCAAAAACAAAGTTTTCTCAGTGCTTTTTATACAATAATGTTTTTTCAATATGTTGCGATTTAAACTTTTCATTTAAACCATATACATTTTCACTAGAACCCAATATTAGAGCACCTTCCGCTGAAAGTAATTGATAGATCTCTTCAAGGATTTTTATTTTTGTTTTATCATCAAAATAAATTAAAACATTTCGACACAATATCAGATCAAATCCACCAAGTGACAAAAAAGAATTTGTTAAGTTTAAGCGGCGGAACTCAACAATGGATTGCAATTTTTCATTAACAATCCAATCATTATTCTCCTGTCGAAAATATTTTTCAATTCTATAAGCATCGAGTCCGCGATTAATTTCGATAGCATTATATTTTCCTTTAATAGCTTGCGCCAAAACGGTTGTATTTATATCAGTTGCTAAAATTGAAAAATCTTCAAGACTAACACCATTAATATTATTTTCGCAATATTCATTAATTAGCATTGCTAAACTATAAGGCTCTTGACCTGTCGAAGAAGCAACACACCAAATTTTTACTTTCGCTCCTTTTCTTGAAAAGAGCTTACTTTTTCTCTCATTTATAAGTTTCGTTAAATCTGATAGTAGAACTTTATTAAAGACATCAAACGGTCCTTTATCCCTAAAAAAAGAGGTTTCGTTAGTTGTAATAGCAATTGTTATTTGTTCAATTAAGCCTATAGGAGGAAATTTCAAGACATCACATAATTCAGAAAACCCACTTAAATTAAATGATTTTATCACGGGCTCCAATCGTTGCTTAATGAGATATTCTTTATCATTATCAACCAAAACTCCAATAGTTTTATGAATATAATCTCGTAGTTTTATAAATTCTTCTTTTGATAGTTCCATGGATTTAAGCTCTTCTATCATGCCAGCTTCCTTATTTCAGAAGTCATTTGATTTAATGGAAGAACCATATCGACATTTCCAGAAGCAACTGCACTTCCTGGCATTCCCCATACTACACAAGATGCTTCATCTTGAACAATCACTTTAGCTCCTGCTCTTTTTAATACAGGTAACCCTCCTGTACCATCATTCCCCATTCCTGTTAGAATGATAACTATCAAATTACCTTTATAGACAGGAGGGGCAGATCTAAAAAGAACATCTACTGAAGGCCGACATCCATTTTCTGGCTCTTGATCAGTTACAATAGTCTTAATACCATCTTTGGTTTTTCGAAGCATTAAATGTCGGCCACCCGGAGCAATATAAACAACGTTATCTTTAACAATATCTCCATTTGCAGCTTCGATAACTTGATATCTGCATTTTGAATTAAGACCATTTGCTAATGACTCTGTAAATTTTGGCGGCATGTGTTGCACAATAAAAACAGGCACATCTATAATTTCACATAAATTTGGAATAAATTCCATTAGCGCTTTGGGCCCGCCAGTAGACACACCAATTAAGACAGCATCAAAAGAAAATTTATCAAGATTTAATGCAGGGTGTGAACCTTGTGTTAATTTGTCACGATCAACATCTATCTTTCTTGAACTGGGTAATATCTTTTTAACATTTTGACGAATTTTTAATATCAGTAAATTTTTTAAACTTTCTATGGCTTCTTCTATAGATTTACACACTGGTTTAGCAAGAAAATCAAAGGCCCCCATCTCTAGTGCTTTAATAGTTATATCTGCTCCTTTACTAGTAAATGAACTTAACATAAGAACTCTGATGGGTGAAAACTCAGGTGTTTTTCGATTAAACTCTAAAATCTTTTCTAATGTTTCTAATCCATTCATACCAGGCATTTCCATATCCAACGTCACAATATCGGGTCTTTGCTTTTGCAAAAAATCAATTGCCTTTTCACCACTAAACACTGAGCCTATAACATGTATATCATCCAATTGAGACAAGCACTCTTCTAATGCACTTCGAAAAATTCTAGAATCATCTACTATTAAAACTGAAATATTTTTAATTGGCATAAGAAACACTTTCAACAGAATTAACTTTGAATTTATCTACGAGTTCTTTTAGCTCACCTGCAATCGAAGATAACTCTTTAGCAGAGGTATTAATTTGTTGTGCACCAGCATTTGATTCCTCAGCTGCTTGATTCACACCTTGAATATTGATGGATACATCGTTGGCACCTTTTGCTGCTTCGCCAGCATTTTTTGAAATATCATTTGCCCCTTTCGCAATTTCACCTATTGATTCAGCTATATTTTTTACACCAATATCTGCCTGATTTATATTGGAAGCAATTTCATTACTCGTGCATGTCTGCTCTTCTACAGAAAGTGTAATGACATTAATGGACTCATTTATTTTATTAATTATGCTAGAAACTTTTTCAATGACTTCTATAGCATCAGAGGAATTTTTTTGAACTCCATCAATACGGTTAGCAATATCTTCTGCAGCTTGCGCACTTCGGTTAGCCAATCCTTTTATTTCATTGGCAACAACAGCAAAGCCTTTCCCAGCTTCACCTGCTGAAGCGGCTTCAATCGTCGCATTCAATGCTAATAAATCTGTCTTTTCTGCAATGCTTTTAATTGTTTCAGTAACTTGACCAATTTCTTTTGCTGCTTCTCCAAGAACATTCATTGTCTCAGTAGCAAGCCCAGCCATTTCCATTGCTTCTTTAGCTATTAACTTACCTTCTTTTGAATTTTTACCAATTCCATTTATCGAAGTGCTCATCTCTTCTATTGCGCTAGCCACACTACTCATATTTTGAGACATTTCCTCGGCTGCAGATGAGACTGACCCGGTATTAGTGCTCATCTCTTCTACCGCTGATGCCATAGTATTTATGTTGGTTGACATCTGTTCGGTTGCCCCAGCTACATTAGTTGATTGCTGTGTCATCTCCTCTGAGCCCGATACCATTTGTGTTGATATGGTGGCTAATTCTTCAGAAGAACCACCTAACATATTTGAATGATTTTGAATTTGATGAATCATGGCTGACAACTCATGAGTCGTCTTATTTAAAGCAACCGCTAATTCACCAATTTCATCCTTGGAGGTTATGTCAAGGGTTTTAGACATATCACCTTTGGCCATTGCATTGGCTAATTCAACTGTTTTAATAATTGGTTTAGTAATGCCATTAGAAATGATTTTACATAAAAAATATGCTAAGAAAGCAGAGATCACACATAATGATAATATTACCCATAATATCAATTCAACAGAATGGGATTTTGATGAATCAATTTTTTCACCAACTTTTTTGGATAAAGCATTTATCTCTTTATTAATTGCAAATGCTTCGGCTTCATCAATTTCTGCCAAAATACCCCATCGATTACCAAACACATTTAATGGGCTAAAGCTAGACAAGACCGAGTTTCCATTATAGTCAATGATAATTTTATTTCCTGATTTACCAGAGATAGCAAGGCGAGCTGCCTCCGTATCAACTCTTCCTTTCTCAGGGTTTAAAAATGAAGCTTTGACCGAATGGTTTGTTAGATCAAGAAAGGAATTTGATCGCATTAGTAGATCAGGACCAACCAAATAAGTCTCCCCTGTTTTCCCCATACCAGTACGCTCCATCATTACATCATTAATTGAATCTAAGGATAATTGTAACGCGATAATTACTTGTATGTCACCATCTTCACCAAGAACTGGTTGAGCAATGAAAGCAGCAGGGTCACCATTACTAGGTGCATAAGGAGCAAAATCTGCAAAACCAAATCTTTTTGTTTCTAGAACTTGTCTTGTTAATTTACCTAAATTGCTATCTTTAAATTTACCGTTAACTAAATTGGTTTGAAAATCAGCTTCTTCTTCAACGGAATAAAAACAATTTCCATTAGGATCTATGAGAAATAAATCATAATATCCATATTGTTTCTTATATTTACTTAAAAAATAGGAATCCTTTATTTTTCGATTTTCAGCTGTGCAAAAAAACTCTTCTAAATCCACTTTTGCATTTAGACACCAAGTCAAATTACCTACTTTTAATGGACCATACATTATGAGAGTATCTTTTTTCCTATAATCTTTCGTCCAGACATAACCGGATTCATTTCTTTCAAATACTGCACGTGTTGCTTTAGTGTCTACTTTGCCTTTAGCAGGATTCTTAAAACTATTAAGAATAGAATGGTTTGCATCAAGAAGAGAATCTGATCTCATTAGATAATCCGGACCAACTAATATGGTTTCTCCCGTATCGCCTAAACCTGATTTCTCTTTCATAACATTATTGATTTTATCAATGGGCATTTGAAAAATTAAAACACCTATTTTTTTAGTACCATCAAATATAGGGGAAGCAATGAATCCAGCAGGTGCTTCATAAGATGGTCCATATTGTTTAAAATCATCTATGTAATAACTACCTTTTTCATTAAGTTGAGTAGCCTTTTTAAATACATTCCCAATGCCACTACTAGCATGTGGACCATTTAAAAGAGACGTTCCAAAATCTAACTCTTTGAAAACTGAATACACAATGTGACCTGTATCAATATCAACAAGAAAGATATCATAATAGCCAAATTTTTGCTGATAGTTTCTGATGATAGGATGGATTTTTTTATGTAGCGCATCAAAAGAACTATTATCACCAATACTAAAAAGCTGATCTTTACTACCTAGTGGTTTTGGGTTCTTTGCAATAAATGGAGTTTGCATAACTATCGCCTCATCACTTATATGGCTCAACCATTTTGCAGCTGGGGAAATCAAATTTTTATTTTGAGCAGAATATTGTTTTGAGAACTCATTCATATAAAAATTCGACAAGTCCTTTTTCATCGAACTTAATTGATCTCTAGAAAATTCATTATCAGAAAAGTTTTTATGAAATTCAGATTTAAAATTCAACATCGCATTTACTATCATTTCATTTCCAGAATAAGTCTGAATTTGATTTATGATAGATTGAAAATATCTAGTAATAGAAGACGATCTACTCTCACGAATTGCTTTGAATTTTTTAAATGTTTCAAGTCTTTGAGCAGATAGCACATTTACCAAAGCACTTAAATCGCCTTTACGACTTTCAAATGATTTTAGAATTTGCTTCTTTTTTATCTGCTGAACAGCATTTAATTTGTCAAATGCGGCTTTCATAATTTCATCACTTGATTTTTTTGAAATAACCGCAACGCCATTTTTATTAGCCGTTTCATCTAACTCATTGAATTTAGAGGTAACAATTAAACTAATTACAATACCAACAACTACAACTGGCGTAATAGCCATTAACATATGCGAGAGAGTAAGTTTTTTTCCTATTTTCATGATTTTCCCAATTCAAAAAAATGTTATGCCCAGATTCAAATACTATTGATGTCAAAATCATTTAAATGATTGAAATACCAATCTTTAATTTTTACTAAAATATGAAGCCTTTTTTGATTAGACTCGCTGATAGATTTTTCGTATGCTAAAAGGTCTATTAAAAAACTCTTATGCATTAATTTGTGGTAATAGTTGAATTTGCTGGATTCAGTTAAATTATTAATTTCTTCTTCAGAAAACTGTTTCCTGATACAGTATTTAAATAAGATAAAAAATTTCATGTATTCAATACAATTATCATTTGAAATAGCAACATACATGCTATGAATATGTTCTCTGATAACAGAGTGTTTTTCGGTAATCACATCTTCTTTGAATAATTTCGTGGAACAAATCATCAAGTTATAATCCATTAAAAATTTAAGTTCAATCCACAAAATGATAAAAGCAATTTCAATACCAAAAAAAAAAATCATTTATAGACAGTTAGAGCAAGAAGTGAGGACCATGTCAATTAACGTTGACATCTTTGTTAAAGATTCTTTACCAGGTTTCAAAATCAATTTATTAAAATTTTATCTTAATTGAAGGTAGTTTCCGAAGTTCGATATTAAGAAATCATTGGAGAGTAATGAAGTGATTAAATGCAATAAGATCTTTAATTCTGATTGGTATCTAGAAGGTAAATATATTGGAATGAATAAATGAACGGCTATGAAAGTAAGGATACTCTCATAGCCATAATAACCTTAAGCTGCTTTAAAGTCTTCTTTTAGTTTAAATTGACTAATAAGAGAATTAAGTTTTCCTGCAACGCTTGATAATTCTTTAGCGGAAACATTTACTTGTTGTGCACCTGTATTTGATTCACTAGCCGCTTTATTTACCCCTTCAATATTTGAAGAAACATCATTCGCACCTTTAGCAGCTTCACCGGCATTTTTTGAAATATCATTGGATCCTTTAGCAATTTCACCTATTGATTCTGCAATGTTTTTGACACCATTATCAGCTTGCATAACATTTGATGCTATTTCGTTGCTAGTCTTAGCTTGCTCTTCAACAGATTTTTCAATTATTCCAACTGAACTATTAATTTTCTCAATAATTTCAGAAACATTGCTAATAACATCTACGGCATCAGTTGAATTCTTTTGAACACCAGCAATTCTATTTGCTATGTCTTCAGCAGCCTGAGCACTACGATTTGCCAATCCTTTGATTTCATTAGCAACAACGGCAAAACCTTTACCTGCATCACCAGCCGATGCGGCTTCTATCGTGGCATTCAGAGCAAGTAAATCTGTTTTTTCAGCTATACTTTTTATGGTATCAGTGACCTGACCAATTTCTTTGGCCGCTTCGCCAAGTACATTCATAGTCTTAGTCGCAACGGCTGCCATTTTCATTGCCTCATCAGCAATTTTCATACTCTCTTTTGAATTAGTACCTATACCACTTATTGAAGTACTCATTTCTTCTATTGCACTAGCAACCGCACTCATGTTTTGAGACATTTGCTCTGCAGCAGATGAAACACTACCTGTATTAGTACTCATTTCCTCAACAGCTGTGGCCATCGTATTTATATTAGTCGTCATTTGCTCCGTCGCACCGGCAACAGTATTAGACTGTTGCGACATATTATCTGCTCCATTAACAAGTTGGTTTGAAATAGTAGCTAACTCTTCAGAAGAATTGTTTAGCATAGTTGCATTATTTTTTATTTCATTAAACATAGTCGATAGATCCTCTGCCGTTTTATTGAGAGCTCTACCCAAATCACCTGTTTCATCATTTGATTGTATATCAATACGCTGAGAGAGATCTCCGCCTGCTATTGCATTAGCTATTTCAATTGTTTTTCTAATTGGCTTTGTAATCATCTTAACTATTAAAAAAGCGATCCCTATCCCAGCAAATACCGCTACTAATCCGGTAATTAAAGCTATTTGTTCACCCAGTTTAGTTGTCATTAATATGTCATTTTGTTTTTTGTCGCCATTACTTTCAGAAAGTTTAATAATATCAGCAACTGCAGGTTCAATTTGATGTACTCGTTCTCTAAGTTCGCCAATATGATGATCTTTTATAACTTGCTTTTCAGTGAGTGTTAAAAAAGACTTTTCATAATTATTTAAAATAGGCGATAAACCATCTTTATTACTCTTTAACATTGTTGAACCTTTAATTAAATTACGAAATGAATCGATCACGGCTAAATTCTTACCTATATACTTAGCATCATTTCGTAAAAGAAAATCTTTTTCATGTTTACGCATTTCCAACAAGATAGATTTAGCATTTGGTAAATGAATTCCTTTAAGATAATCTTCCATACCATGAGCAGCACCTCTTATATTTGCATATTCCTTTGAGTTAGCTCTCTTATCTTTGTCTAACTTAAATAATGCTGCTATGTTAGCATTATATTGAACAAGTGATTTTTGGAATTCTATTCTAGGATCATTTATTGCATTATTAAGTTCTATTTCTTTACCAAGAACGTCCTTACTAACGGAATTTTTCTTAGCATCTATAACATCAAATTCCTTCTTGAAATAAGAAACGGTTTTCTCCAATCTCTTTTTATATTTCTCTGATCCAGATCTCAAAAAGTCTTTTTCCCATCGTCTTAATAAAAGATAATTGAAATAATATTCATCAACAGAGAATTTCTTAATATTTTCAGCCAAAGCATGTGCGGCTTTTCTAAATTCGCCTTGTAATCCTGTCTTGTGATCCAACCCCATTTCATGTTGATTTTCAACAACATCATTAAAAGAAATTTTATAGGCTTGTGCATTCGAAATTATCGATTTTGCTTTATTACTTAATTCACCATAAGAATGCAAGTCAGCAATTTTAATTATACTTTGAGCCTCTTTGATTAAATTATTGCAATTTTTTTCCAATTTACCCAAATATTTTGTGTTTTGCCTTAGAATAAAATCTTTTTCATTTCTACGACATTGCAACATGTATGAATTAATATTGGCAGCATGTTTACTAATTTGAATCTCTGTACTGACTAGGCTATCATATCCTTTTTCGACCGTTACAAGTGTATACTGATATAGTGCTATAATTCCCAAAAGTAAAAACAAAACAAGGCCAAAGCCTAATCCTATTTTTTTCCCTAACCTCATGTTATTCAATAGTGTTTTCATATTTCTATTACCTCAAAAAAAGTTTATATTAAATTACGTTTAAAAAGTTTCTAGGATTTAAAATTACCATTAAGTTATCATCTAACTTATAGACACCCATTCCCAAATCAGTATCTTTACGTCGATCATTATTAATCGAATGATCTTCATTTATACGCCTGTTCTCTATTAGTCCTTCTTTTACTTCAACTACATCACCAACACTATCTACCAACACACCAAAGGATTCACCAACATCCGGCTTAAATAAAACAACCCGATTTTGTTCATCATATTCTTTGTTTTCAAAGCCCATTATTGTTCTCATATTTATCACCAAATGTATATTTCCTCGAATATTGACGTATCCACAAACTTTTTCAGAGGAGTGATCAATTGGGGTAAAAGTTAATTCTGAATTAACTTCTTTTACATCAATAATATTGACTCCATATAGATTATCTTCTAACCAAAAAGTGCATAACTGCATTGAGTTATCTGTTATAGGCTCTAATTCAGACATCATATCCTCCTTTAAAAAATTAATTATTTTGACAATAGTCCTGCTGTATTTTTATTCACCCTATCATATTCCAAAAACCATTCTTGGTCAGCCTCTTCAATAAGACTGAGAATATCTAGAAACATCGTCATATGATCTCGAATAACTGATGTGCCAGCGACACCCTTTTTCAGATAACTATTTTTGTTTAGTTTTGAAGGCGCTTCAACAATGTCGACGACTCTTGACATTAAAATGCCAAAAGGGCGTTTTGTATTTTTTGGCATTAATAAATATAACTCTTCTGCTGCTAAACAAGGAGAAACATCTAAAACATTGTCTAGCCGCAGTATAAAGGTCGAGATATCATCAATGGTGATAAATTCTTTATCACCCACTAGCTCAATACTATCTGCATTTATTTTTTCAACTCGCCTAATTTGATTCATTGGTACTGCAAATTGTTCCTTATTGCCACTTTTAAACATAAGCACCGTTTGTATATTCTCTAACTGATCAGCACTATGCTCTACTTCTTCTTGAGAAATATTAAATTTCAAACCAACATGTTTTGCAATACCTTCAGTGCTAAGAATAAGAGCTACCTTACCATCACCCATAACTGTAGCCCCTGAATAAATTTCGTACTTTTTCATATCAATGTGCATAGGTTTTACAACAATTTCTTCTGTTCCAAAAACTTCATCAACAACTAATCCATAACGCTGCCCTCTTACTTTTACAACTGCGAAATAATTTGATGACTTATTTTCAAGATTATCATCATTATTGGGTTCTTGGTATTTTTTGATAATTTCAGAATGAGTCTCCATTGTAAATTTATCAGGCCGTTGTAGAACTTCCCTAAATCGCACAATTGGTAATAAATGATCTCTTAATCTATAAACTTCCTGACTCTCAGTGTTTTCAATGCTTTTAGAATCATCCTCATGATCCAAGCTTACCAACTCTTCCAAACTAACTTGAGGGATTGCGTAACGTTGACCATTAACTCCAACTACTAAACTAGGTATGATAGCTAAAGTCAAGGGTAACCTCATATGAATAGATGCTCCTTCACCTGCAATGGATTTCACCTCTACTTCTCCACCTAATTTTTCGATGGACGACTTGACAACATCCATGCCTACACCACGTCCAGAAACATCTGAGACTACTTTAGCAGTAGAAAATCCTGGTAACATTATTAATGATAAAAGTTCGGATTGACTCATAACATCGAGTTCCTCTTTTGTCTTAATATTATTTTCTAGGGCTTTATTTTTTATCTTTTCTACATCGAGCCCTTTGCCATCATCTTGAACTACAATATTAATTTGGCCCGCTTCATGGAAAGCTTTTACCGTAACTGTTCCATGTGCTGACTTGTTCGCAAGCTCTCTTTCTTCTGGTAATTCAATTGCATGATCACAACAATTTCTCACAAGATGAGTCAAAGGGTCTGCTAAAGCTTGTAAAATTGTTTTATCTATTTCAACATCATTGCCGATCGTGTTAATTTCAATTTTTTTACCTAATTTAATTGATAAATCCCTAACGATTCTTGGAAGCTTGCTGAAAACATTTCCGACAGGTTGCATACGCGTAAGCATAATAGCTTCTTGCAATTCGGTAGTAATCATATCTAAATGTCGCGAAGTATTGACCATCTCTTCATGCATTCCTCTATCAACAGCTTGAACACATTGATTACGAACTAATACTAATTCCCCTGCTAACGTCATCAACCTATCAAGGACATTAACATTAATACGAATTGATTCGGCTTCTTGCTTTTCTTTAATACCAGAAGACATATTTTTTAATTCACTTTTATTTACCTTTTTATCAGGAACTAATTTAGTCGAATTATTTGGTTTCTTAACAATTTGAACATCATTGATGCTCTGAGTGTCTTTTGCTACGTTTCTATTCTTCTCAAACTTTATTGAAAATATATTTTCTTTCTCTAGACCGGCACCTTCACCTATCATCTCTGCATCTAAAACAGAGGAAAAAAGGACCCTAGATATGATGGGGCTGGAAAGATCATCGGTCTTTAAATTACTTTCATTTCTAATAACAACCGTATCAATAATTTGACCTAATCCTTCTAAATCACTGGCAAACTCACTAAGGTTTTTATTCTTCTTCGAGATTTCTAACAAATCGTATTCCAAGACAAAAAGAAAATCATGTCCTCTGGGAATTTTACTTAAGCATTTCTCATTAATAATAAAGCCATGTTGCTCATCAATTTCACTTCGACCCTGCGGCAATTCTTTATTTAGATTACTTTCACAATCAGGTTTATTTTGACCCGTAATGACCAAAAGTGATGAATGCAATTCTTCTATGTCCATCTCATTGCTTCCATTCACATCATCAAACATTGTGTTTAAGCAATCAACCCCCTTAAGAAGTTCCCCAATTATCACAGGGCCTGGATGTAACTCTTCAGAACGCATCATTGAAAGTATCGTCTCCATAACATGACTAAGAGTACCAATTTTTTCAAATCCTAAAAATCCTGAAGCACCTTTAATAGAATGAATAGCTCTAAAAATTTTATTTATTTTTTCTGAATCAACATTATCTATTTCTTTTTCAAGATCGAGCAATTCGACTTCAATGCTTTCGAGATGTTCATTTGATTCAACAATGTATTCTTCAACAATAGATTTTTCAAAATCAGCCATTTAATTTATTCCTTATTAGTAGGGAAATTATATAGTTTTGTTAGGTCTACTATTTTAAAGAGACCCATGATGCCTTCACTTACGTTGATCATCTCAAGACATCCCTCAGAAAAAATTTCTTTATGTGCTTCAGCAAAACAAATAACAGCATTAAGAAAAGTAATATCAATACTTGTAATATTTTTTAAATCAAAACGGACTTGAGTGCATTCCCCACACAATAAACCCAAAAGTACATTTCTTAGAATTTCTTTTGAACTTTCTTCATAATCGCCATCAGAACAAATGATTTCCCAATTCAAATCATTCTTTATTTTAAACGTGGTTTTAGAAGGAAGCTGATCCAAAAGCTCAGGTTGAACACTCTCTTTGAATAGTTTTATGGCAGCAGTCATATTAGTACTCCTATTAAAAATATTTTTCTACACGAAGCTAAAGATAGCAAACTGGATACCATCTTTTTAAATCATTCATAAAAGGATTTAGGGATAATTAATTTGTTTTTGTCAAAGATAACTGACAAAGCAATTTAACCTTTCGTCAACAAATTTTGACTTCCATCGCAAAAAGACATTATGTTAAGACTCGAAAGAAAAGGCCTATTTAAGGAAATTATTAATTGTATGGAAGTTTAAGAAAGATTTGATTTGCTGAATAGCATATTGCTTAGCGAATCCAACAAAGGTCTTTGACACATAATCCATTTCTAAGGAGTATCCGGCAACCCCTTAAAGGATGTAAGATAAGAATTATATAATTTGGAATGTTACGATCAGACTAAATCTTTCTGAAAGTACCTCGACAACAAACCCATCTCGCCCTGCAACAAGAAGCTTTCATCCAACTAAGATAAGTTCTTGATTCATTGATATAAAAAGTTTCAAAGTAAAAATAAATTATTTACATGTTCTGAAGCAACGTAATCGTATTTTGAGTTTTCCTCTTGACTAACCACTCTAATCCACATCAAGTCATGAAAGTATTCTATCGCATAATTAAAACGTGGGTCACATGAATTTTTAAAGTAAAATCGATTATTATGGATTCCACCAAATTCCAGCACAAATTTATTCCACATAAGTTCAGAGGTTTTATTAAATGTCATCATGAGACCCATCCATTGTTAATTTTGGTTAAGTTTTGAATCAAAATCTTTTAAATGATTTAAATACCAATTTTGAATTTTCACCAAAATCTGCATTCTAGCGTTATTTGAATCATGTAAGGACTTTTCATATCTAATTAAGTCCATGTTGAATATTTTATGTACAATCTTGTGATAATAATTTAACTTATTAGATTCACTTAAAAACTCTTTCTCTTCTTCATGGAAATGTTTTCTAAAACATTCTTTAATCAAATCATATGTTTTTAAAAAGCTTTCCTTGTTGTCATTAGATACATAAACAGACATGCTATGAAGATGCATACCTATTTCATCTAACTTGTTTTTAAAAAATCTTTTTTCAAATACTGCTGTTATTCCTGTCATATTAAAACTCCAAAATTATTTTTTATTTAATTCAACTACTTTGAGATAAGCAAAATCGATACCAATAAAAAAGTAATTTAACATTGAGGCTTTAATCGAAAATACACAACACTGTCAAAGCTCTTTGACATGTTTATAAATTTAAGTCAAAATATTGTTACGAATCAACAAAATTTTTTGACTAGAAACTTAGATACAGGAAGAATCCATAACAAGATGTGGCTTGGTAATAATTAATGGAATTAATATAAAGAGAATTAGTCTTTTGACTTATTTGTAGGCTTTGGAAGTAGTTTGATTTCGGCCATATTATTTTTGATCAACCTGTTTATTAACTTTTCTTTTTTCATGGCTTTTATTATGCCTTCAAACTCACTTATGTGTTCATGGTGCTTTTTATTAAGTATAGGGGATACTTTGGCCTTATAGAAAGATATCTTCTTATAGTCCTTTATCTTATCATTGGGCAGATTAAGTGTGCTAATGCCATTAAATTCTAAAAATAAAGCGCCATCAACTCGTCCTAACAATAACATTTCCAAAGCATGAGCATCACTATCAACAGCAACACGCAATTCTTTGGAAATTAATTTATGAACAATAAAGTATCCACTATCATAAGCAATTTTTATCTCTTTATGTTTATTAAGATCTGCATACTCTCTTTTATCATTTTTTTTGACATAAAAACATATATTTATCTCTAATAATGATTCTTTCAATTGGATTAGAGTTTTCATCTCAGGATTATTTTTTTTGATGCCTTGAACTCTACCAACCTCACCATCAATATTACCACTGACAACTTCATGATATGATCGCGCAAAAGAGAAATACTTTAGCTTAATTTCAAACTTCACCGCTCTCTTATTAATCTCAAAATATATTGCATTAATAATTCTTTTAAGTGATTTGCTTTCACTGCTTCCAAAAATTAGAGTTATTTTTTTTATCTTCTTATCTTCTGTTAAAAGAAAGGTAAATGATAAACTAAAATAAATGATCAAAAGAAACTTTTTCACAGCTTTACCATTAAAACAATATTCAGATATAATCAACTGAAGTGTCATCACAAAGGCCCTTGTCATCAGAGTAAAAATAGTTCTACCTAATTCAGGATATCAAAATAAGTATATGATTATAATGCCTGCAATAAATGAAAACTTCTTTTCAAAAAGCCGTATTACGACCGAAATGGCATCGTTGATTGCGAATTAACTTAAATAAAATAATTTCTGAATGTTCCTATTCATCATATTGAGCACTTTTTAATCTTGAATTCATTGCTTGTCTAGTAATACCAAGTAATTTTGCAGCCGATGACTGATTCCCATCGGTCCTACGTAGTGCTTCATTAATTAACATTCTTGCTGATGCTTTTAATGTAGGTAGCGTTTCACCTTCTGTCAAATCTATCATTTTTGTTTCCTCTTCTTCTCTTGATGAGGTTTTTAATTTATGTTGGAATTGATCTGCAGTAATTGTATCAGAATCTAGAGTACCTATTACATCAAACAATAAACCTTCAATTTCCCTGATATTACCTGGAAAATGATATGAGCTTAATAAGTCATATACTTCTTGAGATATTTTAGGTTTTTCTTTTTTGAATAATATTGAAGCCTGATGATTAAAATGATCAACAAGCAATGCAATATCATTTTTTCTTTTCTTTAAAGGAGGCAAGTCAACCTTATGACTATTAATTCGATAATATAAATCATTCCTAAAAGAACCATCTTCCATTTTCTTTTCTATATCTTGATTTGTTGCAAATATAAATCGGGCATTAGTCGTTTTGGGAATATCTGACCCAATTGGGTGATATTCTTTATTTTGCAGTAATCTAAGTAATTTAATTTGCGAAGATATTTCAAGATCACCAAATTCATCAAAAAAAATGGTACCATCAGTAGCTTCTTCCAATAATCCAGATCGTTTAGAATCGGCTCCCGTATAACTCCCTTTAGTATGCCCAAACAAAGCATCGCTAAACAAATGATCATCTAATCCAGCAACATTAACTGTTACATAATTACCTTTTCGTTTACTAATTTGATGAATTGCTTGCGCCATTAAGTCTTTACCGGTCCCTGTTTCACCGCATATAAGCATTGGACGATCAGTTACAGCAATACTACAAACATAATGAAAAATTAATTTTAAACCGGGATCATTTGTAATTATCTCACTAAAGGCGTCATCAATTTTATCATCAGAATCCATGATGACTTTTTTCATTACCTTATTTTCAAATTCTAGATTAAGCTGTGCTGCCAATCGATGTATTTCAGATGATAGATGATCAGGTTCAATTGGCTTAGATAAATAATTTATAGCGCCATTTTTAATGCACCTGACAGCACAGTCAACATCCTGATGCGCTGTTAACATTAGGCACTTTATATGTGGATATGAAGAAATAATTTTTTCAAGTAATTCATCACCTTGCATTTCAGGCATCATAATGTCTAAGATAGCAATATGCGCATTATTATTTGACAACCAGTTCAAAGCATCCTTGCCTGAATGCTCCACATGAATATCCCATGGGTTATCTAAACTTAAAGAACGGACAAGACCTTTGGCAAATAATTTATCATCATCTACCACTAATATTTTAATTTTTTGCGTACTCATGATTTACCTCTAAAATGCGGAAACGTTATCGTAACTACAGTACCCCCATGATTAGGAGAAGAAATATTTAAACTACCTTGATGCTCTTTGATTATTCTGGATGTAACATATAAACCTAAACCTGTTCCTCCTTCAGTAGATCTAGTGGTAATAAAAGCCTCAGAAACAGAATTTGATATCTTTTGATCAATTCCGGAACCATTATCTTTTATACTGATACTAACTAAATCAGCTTCTTTAGAAATTAATATTTCAATTAGCCCATCCACCTCTGGAACAGCATTAAAGGCATTATCTAAAATATTTACAAACACTTGTTCTAAAGTCAATGGATTTGCTAAAATAAGCTTGCCACCAGAATTATCTGAGTACTCAACAAGTAATTTCTTTCTAGAGAACTTATATCGCAACATCTTAATAGCAGCTTCTAAAGCTGAAATTGGCTTCATTGGTATCTTTTTATCAATTGATTTTTTATTAGAATAATTTTTTAACTGATCTATCACTCCATTAATTCGAGATGAGGCTTCTAAGATCTCGCTGATACTTTCATCGACTTCAGTTTGATACTGAAAATCTTTCGTTATTTCTCCAATTTTACTACATATTTTTTTCAACGTATTTGCATTAAATAAAATTGCACCATTAGGATTATTAACTTCATGTGCTAATTCTGCAGATAAGCCACCTAAAGTTGTCAATCTATTAGCATGTAATGTTTCCTCATACTTTATTTGTGATGCATGATCTTCTTCTTTCTTTTTCAAAGTAAAATCATTGATCTTTTTTAACATTGAATTAATTGAAGATATAAGCTCACTAAATTCATCGGGGAGGTTTTTTCGAGATGAAGAAATCTCATGAGGCTCACTTCCAACAATGGAGTCCCCTTTAATAGCATTTAAATCCAATAAAATCTTTTGTATTGGGTCAACTACTAACCAATGAAAAACAAGTAATAATAACATAGAAACAAAAACCGTTTTTAATAGCTGTGTAAAAAGAATAACTAAAAAATTATTCCATAGTTTCGATTTTAACCTATCATGTGTGGTGTATATTATCAATTCACCTAAAACACCAGAATCTCCAAAACGTATAAGGTTTTTATTTACGACATCAGGACTTAATCCAGGTTTTTGAATATCAATAAATATTTTACTTTTCTTTGCTTTCACCTGAACTCTTACAACATCTTCTATATTTAATATACCTTTTATTAAAGTATCAACTTGATCTCGATCTATAGTCCAAATTGCCAGACCTAGAGGATCAAGAATTCCCGACTCCACATTACTCAATTCTTTATCAATAAATTTAATTTCAAGCTGGTAATTGATATATAATTGAATGCCTGTAGTGATTAATGAAAAAATAAAACTGATAATCAAAACAGCTTTAAGCAGGGAATGTGATATTTTTTTGGTAACCATTAATTTAAAAATCTTTTCAGTTATATTATCAAAATACACTAAAGCTAATTTCATGCCAATTAAAGATTATCAACTTCAGATACTTTTATTCAAGTATAGTCCTTTAGATTCTATATTATTTTAGATTTAAGAATACTTGCTTCATATATTTACGGAAAGTGTCAAGTTTTCTTGACAAAATTAATGAGAAAATAACAATTCATCGTAGTGGCTCTAAAGATGTTTTATTTCTTATGATTCTAACTGTAGGCAGTGCAAATACATATGATTCCTATTTAACTAACAATGACACAAAACAATTAAAGGCTTTCTGATAACATCTGTAATGAAATTTAATATCTTATTACTGTCTATCATCTTAATATCGAACCTAAACCTCCTTGGTAATGAAAAGGTAAAAATAGGAATATTCAAATACGAACCTTATCACATAAATGAAAAAAGTGGCTTATTGAACGATCTATATAAAGCTCTTTTTAATTCTGTAAATATAGAAGTAGAGTTTGTCATGCTTTCACCGAAACGGGCTGAACTTGAACTTCTGACTGGCAAAATTGATATGGTATCAGCACATTTTCTTATTCAGAAAAAAAATCATCCACTTATCTTTAAGATGCATATCTATAATGTTATTGCCGCTTTGTTCTATTTCCCAGAAAATCATGACAATAAAACGTTCAATTCATTAAAAGAGATTAAAGGGAAGAAAACAGGTATTATTTTCAATTCTGCTTTTAAAAAAATTTATGAAAAAAATGATATCTCCGTCCAGGAGATCAAAGACCCATCCTCAATGTTGGAAATGGCAATCCTAAAACGAATTGATTTTTTTGAGGCCGCCGGTTTGAGCGGAGGTTACTTATTAAAGAAATCAAAGATACTGAAAAAAGCCAATTTTTTCGTTTTTATAAATCCAGATGAAGGTCCAGCAATATTAAAATCTAACAAACGTTATGAGATGATTAAAAGTAAATTGATTAAAGGTTACAATAAAATATTAAAAAATGGGGTATACTATAAAGTTATTGAAAAGTACTGGGGTATAGGCAATGTACCCAAAGATGTTCTTCCAAGTAAAATAAAAATTAAGGGAATTAAAAGTCCTATTCTTTCTAAAATACCTCTAAGATAATTATCAAAATTATTTTTTACAGAAAAATATCCAAATTAGATACGTGGTTATTCAGCCAAAATTTTATTTTTGACACGGTGAACATACGCTCTTTACTCGACCTATGGCCTTCCCTTTCAAGGTCAGACAATTCATTTATAAAATCAGAATGTTCTTTTAAATGAAAATTATTTAATTTATTATGGACATTCAAAAATTTAGCTTCTTCATATGTAAAATATTCTTCTAACTGTAGTTTTAAAGAAATAATTAAATGTTGAAATTCATTGTTTTCATTAGCAGATATTAAATTTGATAAATTTAAAATCATTTTTTTTATTGCAGGATGATCATTTAAAGGGAAATTATTATTAATGGCCATCATTTAAAATCATTCATATGGTCAAAATACCAATTTCGTACATTTTTTAGTATTAGGAATCTTTTTTCTTTGGACTCAACTATACTTTTTTCAATACAACACAAACTCTTCAAAAATATTTTATGAATCAATTTATGAAAGAAATTGATCTTGTTAGATTCATTTAAATAGTAAATCTCTTCAAGTTCAAAATGAAACTCAAAACATTCTTTCAATAATAAAAAAGAATTCAAAAATTCAATGTGCAGATCG
The DNA here is from genome assembly GCA_002746535.1 of Planctomycetota bacterium. GTDB lineage: Bacteria > Planctomycetota. The sequence continues at coordinate 136,023 of NVWA01000008.1, read as the reverse complement.
TATGATGCACTAATCGACATGTTCACAAAATGATTATTTATTAATTCACAATTACTATCTTGCGCTTTAGCAACGTTAAATTGATCATCTTTATCATTAATTAAATCAGGCATTATTTCTATCGAATTCATTATCAATTTTCTAAAAATTAAATTTATTTAAAACTTTAAAAGCAATGTACATGCCAAAAGGATTATCTGTTATGCTTAACAAAAAAATGGCTGCACAATTATTTTCGTCAAAATAAACTGACAAAGGGATATCAAGTCAAACGAAATTGACAGTTTCAAGAGGTAGCAGGGATTGTTATTTCTATAAAGACACTATCACTTTTCATAGAAAAAATGACCGTACCTTTAATGGGCAAAATAATTTGATTTAACATATGATAGAGAGTAATATCTTTGTTATTAGAATTTTTGCAATAATTTTTATATAACGATGTTGCATAGAAAACGCTCAGAGTATCGTTTTTAATAGGTAAGATTAATTTCAGTTGCTTTTCATCATCATTTTCAATAAAAAAAGGAATCCAGTCATCCTCATTTAAAGTTTCATCAGCAAATAATCGGATTAAAAACATTAGTAATGTTCTAAAAGCAGAAATAGAAATACTTATCTGCTCTTCACCTTTATAAAACATATCAAATTTCGGTTGATTAGCTGAAAGCATCAACTCGCCTAAATTCAAAACATCCTCAACAAAATCCTTAATAATTATTTTTTTAAATTGTAATCCACTTTTAAACTTATCTCCATTCCATTGTTCAAATGAAATGAAGGTACTTAAATCGATCGTAATATCATTTAGAATATCTAATATTTTTATGTGCTCTTCTTGAATCGAATCTTTCGCATTTAGTATATGCTGAAATATGATTTCACGACTCTGATCATAAAGGACATTCACCGCTTCTGCTGGTTGATTATTTTCCTTCTTATAGTTATTTGAAAGTATTCTTAAATTCTTACATTCATTAGAGATATTACCCATTGTAGAGCTAATAATCAAAGCACGCACTTCACTAATCAGTGAATTTAAATACTCAAATTTTGGTTTTTTTTCGAACTTATTATATTCAGAATAAAAGGCACCATTCAAATATATCAAATTAAGTAGCAACTCTTCATCATATTCACGTACTAATTTCATCTTATCTAAAATTTTGTTTCTACGGTCTTTGAAACCATATAAACACATATAAATAAGCAATTGCATTAACAATGAAAAAATCATTACTGAAAAAGGCACATACAACCATGATTCATTTGCCGGTTTTGGTAACATGTACCCTATACATAATACATCAATAAATAATACACCAAATAATATTGCTGAAATTTTCCATGATAGCAAAAACGAATTCATCATAGACCAAACAATAATGCCAAGAAGTAATATTTTTCCAAATTCACTTACATCCAAGATGCACCAATTGATTAAACTTAAACCTATGAGTTGGAATTTTATTCTATTAACACAAAATATTTTGAATTTGCTGTACCATATCACATTTAAAATAATAACACCTAAATATGCAACGACCCCCCAATTACTAACATCCCATATCTCTTTAAAAAAAAAGCAATTAATTAAATTCAATGGTAAAAATGAAATTAGGATATACTGAAAAGATATAAACATTTCTTCCTGTTTATATTCACTAACTATTTCATTCGAAAATGGATTTAACAGTTTAAACATGATCTTTATAAACTCCGTCCCAAGCGACTTTATTGAGTCACTAGAAAGTGGACAATATTCCTCAGAATATTTAAGCAAAATCTATTCCACGAGTTTATTAAGAGCAACAGAGAAATTGCTGAAATTTTGTCAAAATCTCTTAACGAATAGGTCAACTTTATTTGACAAAATTAATTTAATTTAAAATTAGTACAAACATAATTAAGCACTTACTGAAATAAATATAAAATATAAAACTATTGTTTTAATTTTTTAAACTTATCGAGTCAATGAACTTATTGTTTTTGAAAGAGAATTTTTTGGGCCGACAATAGTTTTATAATCCCAATCATTCTTAGCGTTATCGCAATTAAAATAATGATTTGTTGCTAAACTTTCAGCAACAAATCTAGTCATAGGAGGTTCGCCAGACATGTTAAATAATTTATAAAAGAATTCAATCACAGCACCAATATTATAAGCAGTTGATTTTGAAATCCTTTTTGAAATAGGTTTTATATCCATCTCGTTTAATATATGATTTAACCACTCCCATAAAATAACGGGTTCATCGTCTGCAACAAAATAGGCACGTCCGGCCATAACATGATTTAGCTCCAAAACCTTCAAAGCCTTAACATGAGCTTCAACAGCATTGTCAATGTAAATCACATCAACTTTATTCAGACCATCACCAACAATTTTTAATTTCCCTGCCTTGGCACTTTTTATAACACGAGGCAACAAATGATTGTCACCTGGCCCATAAATTAAATGTGGTCGAATTGAAACTGTTGCAAGATTTTTATTACCATTGGCTGTTAAAACTAACCTTTCAGCAATACTTTTAGTTTCAGAATAATAGCACAAATGTTTATTGGGAATTTCGATAGATTCATCAACGCCTTTTAAATCATTGCCATTAAAAACAATGCTGGGAGAACTAGTAAAAACTAATTTATTTACTTTATGCTTCACGCATGCATTTATAATATTTTGGGTACCAACTACATTTGTTTGATAATAACTTTGACGACTTCCCCAATATCCCGCTTTAGCGGCAGTATGAATAACGGCATTTTGATCCTTTAAAGAGTCTTCAACAATTTCAAGATTCTCAATACTACCTTCAAACCACTTTACATCTAAGTCATCAAGACCTTTGGCCTTATGGCGCGAGATATACGAAACCTCATAATTCAATTCCACAAGTTTTTTAACTATTGCTTTGCCAAGGAACCCACTTCCGCCAGTAACCAGAACTCTCATAACTCAAACTCATAAAAATTATTTTGCTGATTTGCCCATTGAGATAATAGCTCACGATTTATTTTAGCATTATGCCTAACATCTACGGGCAATGATTTATAAAATATACATTTTTTTATGGAAACAGTATGTTTGTGTTCTTGACCTAGACGCAAAACCTCATGAGATATCTTTTTTTGAACAACTTTATTGGTCGTCCATGAATCTAATAAAGTCTCTATAATAATTACAGGCTCTAACTGGTTAGATGAATCAAGCACACCAACTAATGCCGTACGAAAAACATCTTTATGATTATTGAATATGGCCTCACAAGGAATTGTAAAAAGCGTTTCATTTTCTAATTCAACACGATGATCCTTACGTCCGCAAAACCATAAATAACCTTCATCATCTAAATAACCAACATCGCCAATTCGATGCCAGACTTTGCCCTCATCTCTTATTTTAGCATTAGCTGTTTTTTCTTGATCATCAAAATATTTTTTAGTAATCATAGTACTGTGAACGATAATTTCACCGATTTCATTCAAATTTAAAATAAGCTCTTTTGAGAGTGATTTGATTGGTTCATCAATAATTTTTATAATATTAACCTCTACCCCTTCAACCGGTTTTCCAACACACGTTCCTTTGCCTTTATTTGTTAAAGATTGAGTTTTTTCAAGAATAAAACGTCCATTAATTGAAGCGACAGGTAAAGATTCGGTGGCCCCGTAAGGTGTATACAAATCACCATCATCAGGCAAAACTTTTTGAATTAATCTTTGGACAATATGACCCGCTACAGGTGCTCCTGCAGCTAAGGCCTTTTTAAGTGTCGGCAATTTGATATTATTTTTTTCACAATAGGCACTTAATTTATCCCAAACAGCAGGAGAGGCAAAACAATTGGTTATCCCAAATTTTTGTATGGGTTGAATAATTTTCAATGGATCTACAGAAGCGGGTTTACTTGGATCCATATCTGGTAATACCAAAGTAATTCCCATTGCTAAAGAAAATAATCCAAAAAGTGGAAAACAAGGCATATCCAATTCTTGGTCATTTAAATGATATATGCTTTGAATAGATTTAACTTGATCTCCAAAAATTCCGTGCTCGTACTCAACCCCTTTAGGTACTCCTGTACTACCACTGGTAAATAAAATGGCCGCTAAATCTTCTCGGTTCGTGGATTCAAGAATATCCTTTTTATTACCCTCTTCATAAAAGTCATTTAGCGTTGGACCTTTCCAGAAAAACTTTTTACCAACAGTGACTTGCAATTCAATACTTTGAAATGCTGATTTGAAAAACATCTTAATTAGATGGGCTAAGGGGATTCCTATTAAAGCTTTCGCATTTGCTTTTTTGATGCATTTTAGTAGATCCTTTTTTCGCATACCAGGATCAACGATAACAGGTACAGCTCCTATTTTAAACAATGCAAAAGTTACAAGGTAAAATTCCAAAGTATGCTTAACCATCATTATTACTCGATCACCTTTTTTAAGGTGATGTTTTCTCAAACCATTGGCAATTTGATTTGATCGCAAATGAAAATCAACGAAAGTGCAATCAACATACTGGTTATTTTTTAAATATTTTATAGCCGTTTTATTTTGAAGTCTCTCGGCAAGAGCTGGGATATAATGAGCAATATTAGAAATATCTTTCATCATTTACTCACAAGTTATTCATGAATGAAGTTAAAAATAATATTCGGTTTAATATCATAAAATTAAAAATACAAACAAACTATTGATTTGAAATCCAAGAGGTAATATCTTCAATTATTTCCGGGTTCGCATCTTCTAAAACGTAATGACCTGCTTCAGCATATTCTTTAACAGAGGCATTTGGAAATCTTTTTTGCCATTCTTCAAGAAAGAAATCATTAAAACAAAAGTCTTTTTTACCCCAAAAAATATGCATCGGTTTATCTTTAAGAATTTCGATTTTATCTTGTATACTTTTCATTGTATCCCAACTAGGATGACTTTTATGCATAGGAATATCTTGCACAAAACGCAAAGTTGCGATTCGGTTATGCCAATTATTATAAGGCGCTAAATATCCCTGCTTAATTTGAGACGTCATTTTTTCTTGATTCTTGCAGGCCATTTTAATGGCAGGTCCTGCAAATCCATTAAACCCTCTGATAACAATAGCACCAAAAATGGGGATTTTGCAAATGTTAATTGAAAAAGGAATCTTTGGAATTAAAAAAGCCGCTGTATTCAAAACGGTAATAGTGCTTATTCTTTCAGGAAACTTAATAGCGGCACCAAAACCTATTGCACCTCCCCAGTCATGAACAATTAAATTTATATTATTCAAATCGAGCTTCTCTACCAACTCAACTAAATTTTGAATATGATTTGCTACTGTGTAAGAATAGTCCTGAGGTTTATCTGAAAGACCACAACCTATATGATCAGGCACAACGACCTGCATGCTACTGGATAATGATTTTGCTAAATTTCGATAATAAAAAGACCAAGTAGGATTTCCATGTACCATTAAAGCACAACCAATTTCTTTGGAATGATCTTTTCCCTCATGCAGGTAGTGGTACTTTAAGCCATTTAAATCATGAAAATGAGATTCAAAGGAATATTCTTCTGTAAATGGACTTGTATCAATTGTAGCAGTCATTAAATTTTTTCTGCGCCAAACATGAGGCTATTTAATCCAGAACCTATTCCCAAAAAGGCCAACTTATCATTCTTCGCAATTTTATTTTCTTGCAAAGCTTTACAAAGGGCCATCGGTAAAGCGGCAGATCCGGTATTGCCATATAATTCATATGTTGAAAAATCTTTCTTAACGTCTAGATCTAATTTATCAAATAATAATTTTTGGTGTGCTCGACCTACCTGATGACAAATAAAATGATTCGGAGTTTCATTGGTCCAATCTAATTGGTTTTTAAGGCTTTCCCAATTTTCTTTTGCTAGGGTACATCCAGCATGTAGCATTGCTTCAGAATCAGTTTGCATATCAGGCTGATGATCATCTTGAAAACCAGAACTTGTTTCAGACACCGAATCATCTACGCCACCTTGACATAGTTTTACATATTCAGTCGCAGCTCTTGATGTAGCACCTAATATTTTAATTCCTTCCGTGATGATGTTACTATTACTAACAATGGCTGCCACTGCTCCACTACCAATTGTTAATGAAGCAAAACTACCCTTGAAAGAATTCCTTGTCATTGATTTATCATTTAAGATTCTTTCGATGGTTTGATCTACTAAGGGGCCACCACTTTCACTAGAGACGACCATGCCATGATTAATTTGTCCCAGTTCTATCATATTGCCTAAAGTAATTAGTCCGTTTAAAAAACCTAGACAGGCATTGCTGATATCAAATATCATAGCATTTTTACTAATACCCAGACCTTCATGTACTACCGAAGCCGTTGCTGGTTCTAAGAAATCTCTGGATACTGAAGAAAAGATCAAAGCATCAATTTCGTTTGGGTCAATATTAGTAGATTTAAGTACTTTTTGCCCCGCTTTAATGGCTCCTTGACTGGGTCGTGTACCTTTTTCCCAAAAGCGTCTTTCTTTGATACCGCTCATTAATTCAAGACGACCTCGATGCAGATTGCATCTTTGATAAAACTCATCTAAGCGTAACTCAAGATCCTCAGAAGTTACAATTCGAGGAGGTAATTCTGTTTCAATTCCTGATAATAAAATTTGATTGAATCTATACAAATGAGCTCTTTAATAATCGTTCAATTAAGTGCAGGCATTATAAAGTAAGCACATAGATTGTTTAATGTTTTTTTGATAATTAAAAAATATAGCGCATTTGTATTGAATAGATTTCAATAACTTAATATTTCCAAAAATATTTCAAAGGAAAATTTAAAAGAGTGAGCAATCTAGTGTAGTTTTAGTGACTAAAAGAAAGTGAAAATAGTTTCTAGCTTTTCGACTTTGGTATTTTATTTAATGAAATTTTCTTACCTAGCTTTTCATATACTCGTAAAGCTTGTAGAACTGAATGATAAGATATCCCTAAATCTTTAGCCATTTGGATTTTATTACCTTTATGCTTTCTATAGGCAATTTTTACTCTTGTATAAGCACGATTAAATTCTTCTTTAGTTACTGGTATATCAGCATTTTTTATTATTGCCGCCATAGTTTTCTCTCCCTTTAATTTTACCACCCCTCATAGATATTTATTTTACAAATATTTTTAAAATATCATCAAAGTTACCTGATATTTATACAAAAAATACGTATTTTCTAAGTATTACTTAAAATATATAGAATACATTCTACAAACTACTTCTAATTATCATAAAAATTAAAATATTTCTATTTTATGCAAAATAAAAGTTAACAACAATATGAAAAGTACTATTAGTAGTAACTATTTAAATCAAATATTTTTGAAAAACTAATTATTTCTACAAATTAAAAATACATAAGTATATGTTTTAAAGGTACTTAATTAAATAATTGCCTACTGAAACAATAGACCCTTTAAGGGCTTAAAGCACAACTACTATAAATTAAAGTACTTAAAAAGCACTAAAACGGAATGTCGGTTACACATTGGCATTAACGAATTATTAATATATTTATGAAAGAGGAGACCATAAAGTCGTTACGTAACAACTACGTAGTTATTGCGTAGTCGTGAATATCATAATTTCAAACGATAAGAAAGTACTAAGTACTATATTTTTTTATTGAGGGCTATTTGATAGTAATAAAATTACCGGGATATACCTCAGCGTTGGTGTCAATTTTTTTGAAATGCATTTTCATATTTGAAGATTTGCCTGCTTCCAAATAGTGATAAATACTACCCTCAGTGGTTTGGATATGATGCAAGTGACCCAATTTACAACTATGACTTAAAGTGCTGACTTTCAAACCACATTGACATTTATTCACTCCTTTTAGACGAATAGACTTCCCTTGAGTCTTTTTCAGTTTTTTCATATCAATGTCGATTTTCTTGTCCGTTTTGGATAAACTTCCAATTTCGACTAAATTACCTGAAATTAATACTTTACCTTTTAATTCAACTGTTTGCCCCAAAGTAACCGTTTCTAGAAATTTATCGTTTTCTTTTGTTTCTAAAAAGGAATAAACTCCTTTTTTACAAATAAAAGCAACATAAGAAGATAAGCTTTTCTTTTTATCTGTTTTGACATCCAAGGATTTTACTTCAACATAAAACTTTTTTATATTAACCAATACACCATTTTCGGAGAATTCTTCAACACTTTTATTCTTTTTATCACTGGCTAATATTGATACTCCACAAATGAAAAAGATTAAAAACAAAAACAGATGGTTACTGTTATTCATAAGAAGACTCCTAAGTTTCAGAAATATTTTAAATTTTTATGAAAGCAATATTAAATTATAGGTAATACTCAACCTGCAATATATGCTCATCATGAAGCAACTGAACTATTTTACCAACGCTATCATCAACTTCTGAGATTTGCTCTAAATCCAAATCAACTTTATATTTATTAAGTTGGTTTTCACCTACATTGACAACTAAGATATCGCTAGGTGAATTTAGAACCTTTAAATTTTCAATATCAAAATCATCTAAGTGTGATATTGCTGATATAAAGATTTGTCCAGAACCAGTAAAAAATCTAGCCAATTCGCCTAGCCATTTTATTTGTTCATTTTGATCAAGTACACTACCACGATTTTCCCCCATGGTAGTTAGCAAATTAGACATACCCAAATAATAGGCTTTAAACTTACTATCAAACAATTTCTTTTCTAGAGCTACGGCAATTGACTTACAGCCCTGCTCATCACTTCCTGTAATTAAAATGAATTTAGATTTGTGACCATAAACAACCGACCTATCTAACTCACTGATTTCGCCTTTTACCCATGCTTCTTCACGGTTCTCAATATATTGCTTTAAGGTTGTGTTTTCTTCTTGAATATCATGAAATATAATACCGCCACCTGCAATTTCAAAATTATCCACAATCACCACTCGGCTGGTACCTTCAATATCACTACTTAAATCAAAGGCAACGGGCTTAGTTGTTTCAAAAACACATTCGGCTACATCATGTCTATCAACTTGTTGTTTATTAGCAACTGATGTTAAATCCGAGGCATCCAAAACATTAAGAATATCTACCAATTTTACTGGGGAACTAGTCGCATGTAATTTAAGTTTATAATTCTTTCCTTTTATCATAGGTGCTTTACCAACCCAGAATATGTTTACTCTAAACCGATTACTTACTTTAGGTGGCTCCTCTGAACTTTTCACCATCATCTCACCAGCTTTAGTGTATATTTGAGTACTTAAGCTATAGCCACAGACTTCGCCAACAGTAGCCGTTGTTTTTTCTGGCGTATTAAACATTTCAATTTTTGATATCGTCGACTTTTTTCCAGAAGGGTAAAATGTAACCTCATCACCAACGTCAATTTTCCCTGAGACAACAGTACCTGCAACAATTCTACGATCATCGTTTTGTTGGGTAAATTTATAAATATCTTGGACAGGTAACCTAAATGGTTGATCACCCTTATCATTAACGACCTCAAATAAATCTAATTGCTTTAAAACATTCGGACCTTTATACCATTTCATTTCTGATGAATGATTAGCAATATTTTCACCTTCTCTTGCAGATATAGGGATAAAGTTTATTGGTGTAACATTTAATTTTTTTAGAAAACCAGTGAACTCCTCTTTGATATCATTGAAAACTTTTTCACTGTAATCGACTAAATCAAGTTTATTTACTAAAACTACAACGTCTTTAATTCCTAGCATAGATATTAAATAACCATGCCTTTTAGAATTTTCACGAATACCTTCTTTGGCATCTATAACCAACAAAGCGGCCTGAGCTCTCGCAGCACCTGTCACCATATTTTTTAAAAACTCAATGTGACCTGGCGCATCAATAATGATATAGTGTCTTAAATCAGATTGAAAAAAACAGCGCGCTGTATCAATCGTAATGCCTTGTGCTTGTTCATTTTTTAAGGCATCCAGCAAAAAAGCATATTCAAAAGGTTTTGAATTTAATTCACAATTTCTTCTGACAGCTTCTAACTTGCCATCGGGCAATGATCCTGTGTCAGCTAATAGGCGACCAATTACGGTACTTTTACCGTGATCAACGTGACCGACAATCACGATACTCATTTGCTCTTTATCTTCTTCTATTTTTACCAATTCGTTTGTTTGCTCAGTCACGAACTTTTCTCCTTTTTTGGAATGCCCATACAAAGACATCCATATAATTCTATTTCAGTTTACATATACCCGTCGCGACGAAGGGTTTCTAACCCACCACCATCTTCTTTATCTTGTGCTCGCCCAGATCTCTCGGCAACATTTGCAAATTTACCACTTTTTAATTCCTCAATAATTTCAGGAATATTCTTTGCAGTTGATTCAACTGGAGTAGTACATGGATAACAGCCTAAACTTCTATATCTCTGGCCTTCACCTCGATCAAAATACAAATCAACTATTGGAATATCTTCTTTTTGAATATATTCCCAAATATTAAGTTCAGTCCAATCTAACAGAGGATGAATTCTCAAGTGCGTTCCAGGAGCAAAATCAGTTTTATATTGATTCCAAAATTCAGGTGGTTGGTCATCTACATCCCAGTCATTTTCTTTATCTCTTGGGGAAAAATAACGTTCCTTTGATCGACTACCTTCTTCATCAGCTCGAACTCCAACAATAACACCTGTATATGGTTCTTTATTAGTATCCACATCATATTCACCTTTATCATGATTGAATCTAAACCGCTCCCATTCACCAGATAGCGTATGTTTTAGCGCTTCACTTTTTAAATTTTTACAGCAAGAAATTCTATCAAGGTTACCGTCGGGATAAGTCTGCTTATTTTTTAAGGCTTCTTTATTCTGACCATAAACCATATTTAGCTTCCATTCAGCGGCTAAATTATCTCTATATTCAATCATTTGAGGAATTTTATAATGTGTGTCTATATGAACTAACGGAAAAGGCACATGACCGAAAAATGCTTTTCTTGCCAACCACAATAACACGGTGCTATCTTTACCGACTGACCAAAGCATCACAAGGTCTTTAAATTCACGATACGCCTCTCTCAAAATATGAACACTTTGAGCTTCAAGTTTTTCTATACGATCCATTTTAATACTTTCTTTTAATCTGTTGACTTTCTAACTAACTTGCCATCTTTCATGTGCAAGCCACATTCTTTTTGCTCTGGTGTTTCCCACCACCAACGACCACCACGAACATCTTCACCCTCTTTTACAGCTCGTGTACATGGTTGGCATCCTATACTTGGAAACCCCTTATCATGTAATTTATTATAAGGGATTTCATTTTCTTTGATGAAATCCCAAACACTATTTTCTGACCAATTTATTAATGGATTAATTTTGAAAATACCAAAATTATCATCCCATTCAACAGAAGGAGTATCTGTCCTTGTTACCGACTGCTGACTCCTTAAACCAGTAGCCCAACAATCTACCGTCGACAATTTTTTTCTTAGCGGTGCCATTTTTCTAACTTCACAACAAGCTTTTCTATCTTCAATACTATTATAAAATAAATTTGGTCCACCGCGGTTCATTAGATTTTGTACCGCTTCAACTTCTGGAAAACAGACTTCATAATTAAAATCATATTTTTCAATACTAGCAGTCATCACATCATAGTTTTCTTGAAATTGTCGACCTGTATCTAAGGTGAATATTCTAGCATGGGAATCAACTTTCAAAATCATTTGCGTAAGAACTTGATCTTCTGCACCTAAACTGGATGCTAAAGCAATTTTATTTTTACCAAATGTTGACAACCCCCATTCAACTAATTGTAGGGCATCTAAATCTTTAGTCTCATCAAGATACTGTTGTAATTTTTCACTCATATCACTAAGCCTTTTCAATTAACACTTGCCAATGACCTTCGGTCTCTTGACTTTGCTCAAGGATTTTATGCCCTTCTAATTTCACAGAATTAGGGACATTATTTATTGGCTCACCATCATCCAATAATATTTTTAACTTATCGCCACCCTTTAATGAGGCTAAAACCATTTTTGTTTTCACGAAGTTCATAGGACAAGCCACACCTCTGAAATCTTTGAATGTGATTTCATCAACGGCAACAGATTTCTCTTCAGCAACCTTTTTGTTTTCAATATTAAATCTTAAAGAATCATCCATACTTTTATGTAATTTGATTACTTCAGCAGATAATTCAACGATAAGGTCTTTGTGATTAACCAATTCACTTACTACATTTAATTTGCCAAGTGTTACCACATCACCGAATTTCTCATCAATTAATCCTGCTTCAATAAAATGTTTTTTAAACATTGCAAAAGCATCTGACTCCTTTTTAGCATCTAACCCTCTTGTAACTAATAACATTCTCGATGAGGAAAATAGCACTTTGTACAATGCTTTTTGCTCATCTTCTTCTGTTGTTGCTTCCGAAAGTCTTTTATTGTGCAAATTAATTAATTTTTTATCAACATCAATCATATCAAACATTCCTGCAGAACATTCGGCTGTACCTATTTCCTCAAGAGATAAAGGTTTAGTAGCACCAAAATCAATATAAGAACTTTGATCATCATCGAAATCAGGAATATCTTTATAATGTTCACACAGTGATTTAATTTTATCAATGCCAGCAACTTCTAAATACTCTTTATAAGATCCAACAGAATCCATCTTTGTTAAGTAGTCTTCTAAAAAATCATGTACAAAATCAGGAACCGCTTTCGAGCTGATCGTTGAAACTTTTTCAGCATATTTAGTATCACCCATAGCTAGCTGAGCACCGGCTAACACATTATATCCCGGATACATTTTCCCGTTATGCCGTGATACTTTTCCAAAAAAGCCTAAATCTGCGATATGATGCAATCCACAAGTATTTGGACAACCAGACATATTTAATTTAAAATCACTTAATCTATCTAAATCTAAATCACTACCTACAAGTCGTGAACTAATCGCTGAACTCAATCCTCTTGGTAAACAAATTCCAAGTTTACATGTACTGGCTCCAGTACAATTAACCATTTGACCAATAAAAGAAGCTCTATCAGATAACGTTTCAATTTTTTGAATTGTATTGAACGCATTGCCCAAATATTTTTCAGGAATGTTTCTTAATAAAAGATTTTGAGCTCTCGTACAACGAATTGTATTATCGCCAAAATTTTCTAAAAAATCCGCCAAGCGATTAACTTCACTATGCTCAATATCTCCTAGTTTTAAAGGTAACAAGATAGAAAATAAACCTTCTTGTTTTTGTTTATTAACAAATCGTTTTTTCCAAATTTCAAATTCAGGTTTATCGACAACTTCTACAGATAAAGAAGATTCAACAACAGTACTATTATCAAGCTCAATAAGATTAAGAGCTAGACTAGCATCATCTTTAATTTTGTTATATTCTTCTAAAAATAAATCTTGAAATGAATCTTCGCCTATTTTTTTCCATAAAAATTTTATTCGATTTGTTGTTCGACTTCTTCGATTGCCATTCTTATCAAACATCGTTTTGAGTGCTCTGGCAACGTGATAAACTTGTGCATCCGGAATCCAGTCAATCAATGTATGCCCAACCATTGGTTTGGCACCCATTCCACCAGCACAAGTAACATAAAAGCCTTTTTTGCCGTCTTTCATGAGCGCTACAAATCCAAGACAAGTTGCTTGGGTATAAGATTTATCAGCTTTTGAATTTGAAAAATTTATTTTGAACTTTCTTGGTAAATTCCAACTATCTGGTTCTTGAATTAATCTAGATGTTAATGCTATGGCATAAGGATCTACATCAAATTCTTCATCAGGATCAATGCCAGAATCAGGTGGCGTTAATATATTTCTAATGGTATTTCCACCGCCGCCTCGTGATGATAAACTGACAACATTTAGACCTCTGATGACTCGTAGGATATTTTCAGCTCTCACATAATGAATTTGAACTTCCTGTCTAGTCGTAACATGAACTTCTCCACTACCGTATTTTTCAGCAAGTTCCCCAACTACTTTAAATTGAGAAGGTGTGATGCCACCGGCAGCACAACGAATACGGATCATGTAGGTTTCTTCTTTTCTTTGTTCATATACACCATGAGCTACGCGAATAGCCTTAAATTTAACTGGTTCAATTTTGCCAGCAATAAAATCATTTACATCCAGATCAAACTGATCCTGTTCCGCAATTAAGGTGTCAGCTGTTTGATAAAACTTCATTTTATTTCTCCAATATACTTATAGTTAGTGGCTTATATTCTTCACCATCAAAAGACCAAGCATTCACAACTGGTACTGATAGTCGTAAAGATACTATTATGTATTTCATACTTTTATCGATTAGTAATTTTTTATCATCTTTCGAAAGAGATTCCCCACCAATGGGATGACTATGAAAACAAACTAAAAACTTAGTTCCTTTTTCTCTAATCTCTTTTGTAACAGCAAACTGATCTTTTGGATTAAAATTAAAAAAGACTTCTGGCGTATCACTTATATTTTCAAGTTGATGAAGCTCTTCACAAACATCATCTGCACCTGATAAATAGCCACAAATTTCATTTGGTATTCCTTCTCGAGATATCTCTATTAATTTCTCGTAGACTGATCCAATAATTTTCAATTCCATTTAAATATACCTACTTTTTTATATCACAAACAGCTTGTTCACCATCACTCAACTCAGTAATCGTTGGGCTGTCACCACAAACAGCACAGTTTGGGTTTCTCTTGATATTCACTTTTCTAAAGTCCATTGTTTTAGCATTAAACGAAAGCAATTTATTAGTTAACAAATCACCGGCTCCCGTAATAAACTTCAAACATTCTGCCGCCTGCATAGTTCCTAACATGCCTGCAATAGCACCTAAAACACCTGCTTGCGAACAAGTTGGGACAGCATTTGCAGGAGGTGGTTGTTTGAAAACACATCTATAACAAGCTGTCTCTTTAGGCTTAATCGTCATTGTTTGACCATCAAAACGTAGAATACCACCATGGCTATAAGGGATGCCTTCCATTACACAAGCATCATTGATTAAAAATTTTGCTGAAAAATTATCCGTTCCATCTAAAACAAAGTCATAACCTTTTATAAGATCTCTTATATTTGCAGCAACAACCATTTCATTAATCGCATCTACTTCTATATTAGGATTAATAGCTCTCATTTTTTCAGCGGCGGAATCTATTTTTAATTTTCCAACATCATCAGTAAAATGTATTACTTGTCTTTGTAAATTCGATAAATCAACAACATCAAAATCGGCAATACCAATCTTACCAACACCAGCAGCGGCTAAATACAATGCTACAGGAGCACCTAGACCACCAGCACCAACAATAAAAACTTTGGCATCCATAATTTTTTCTTGACCTTCAACACCAACATCTTGTAGTAAAATATGCCTACTATAGCGCTCTAGTTGATCTTCTGTAAAGTCTCTCATGTTATTCTAATCCTTGGAGTAAATCATTTTTTATATCTTCAATATCTTCAATCCCGACAGACAACCTCAATAATGTTGGGGTTACTTCCATTTCTAGTTTTTCTTCTTCAGAAAACTCAGCAAAAATTGTAGATGAGGGGTGTATGATCAAAGTCTTATTGTCATTCAAATTTGTTGATCTTCTTATCATTTGCAGTTTATTCATTAAGACAAAACTGGCTTCCTTGCTCTCGCAATCAAACGTTAAGATTGATCCAGGTAAATTAGGAAATAAAACATCACTAATTTCATGGTATGGAGAAGAAGTCAAACCAGGATAATTTACTTTTTTGATTTTATCATTCCCTTCTAAAAACTTCGCAAGCTCAAGTGTGTTCTTGCAAGACTTATCAGCTCTCAAGGCCAACGTATCTAAGCCCAAGCTTTGCAAGTTAGCATTGTGAGGGGAAATACAAGCACCTAAATTTCGATAGACCTCTTTTCGAAGATTTGCTATCAATGCAAATGGACCAACTTTCTTTGCAAGATCTGCTAAATGTATATTTTTTTTCCAGGCAAAAGTACCATGGTCTATTATTAATCCGCCAACGCTCGTCGCACCACCACTTATATATTTGGTTGAAGAAATCACTTCTATATCAGCACCATGTACTTTACCGTCAAAAAGGTATGGAGGTGTAACCGTTGAATCAATTACTAATGGGATATCATTTTCTTTGGCAATTTTTGATAAATTAGGAATATCGATCACTCTCATTTGAGGATTCGCAATTGTTTCGCCAAAGATCATTCTCGTCTTATCAGTTACAGCAGCTTTTACCGCATCTAAATCTTCCAAGTCAACAAATGAAACTTCCAAGCCCCATTTTTTTAGAGTGACATCCAAGAGGGATTTCGTATTGCCAAATAAATATGTACTGCAAATGATATGATCACCACTTCCACATAATGTCATGATTAGATTACTAATAGCAGCCATGCCAGAAGACAATGCCAAGACTGCTTGAGCTCCCGTCACTGCACGTATTTTTTGTTCAAAATGTTCCATGGTTGGGTTTGTAATTCTAGTGTAAGCATGTGCTGCTTTTTTACCTTCAAAAGCATCAACAATTGCTTCCGATGATTCAAATTCAAAAGAGACACAATCATATACAGGCATGTGCAATGACCCATGAGCATCTTTTTTCAAAAATTTAGTGTGGATGGATTTACTTGTGAAACCTTCCATATTAGTTTACACCTCCACCCATAAAATATAAGAACTCAACTTCATCATTTTCTTTAACGCTAGTAGATTCAAATACATCTCGCTCGACAAATTCACCATTTAACTGAACTGAAACCATGTCAGGTTGCTCAACATCATTTTCTTTCAACAATGTCGTAATATTTATTTCGCCAGTAATTTCTTTTTCTTCACCATTAACTTTAATTTTCATTTTCATTTTCTATCCTTTGATTAACTCATCAATCTATCAATACTGGTATATCTCTCACCAGAATCCATGAAGATCAAAACAATATTTTTATTTTTGATATTATTTTCAGCTATATATTTTTTAGCACCGGCAACGGTCGCTCCACAGCTAATGCCTGCAATTAATCCTTCTTCTTTGGCCAATGCCTTTGAATATTCATAGGATTCTTCATTGCCCACAGAAACGATCCCATCTAATAAAGAGACATCCATAATTGATGGAATAAACCCAGGTCCAATCCCTTGAATCATATGAGGCCCGGCATTTCCTCCACCTAATACGGCAGAACCTTCAGGCTCAATTGCAATAATTTTTACATCCTTCAACTCTTTTTTTAAAACTTTCGCAATACCTGTTACGGTACCTCCAGTACCAGTAGCAACAAAAACATAATCAATATTTTTATCAGTATCTTCAATTAATTCTCTAGCGGTTGTTTTGACATGAGCTTCAACATTGGCAGGATTATCAAATTGTTTCACAAGAAATGAATTTTCAATTTCACCTGCCAATACATTTGCTCGATCAATTGATCCTTTCATTCCCAAATGGGCCGAAGTCAATTCTAAATGAGCTCCAAGATATTTTAGTAAACGCTTACGTTCGATGCTCATGGCTTCAGGCATTACTAATACCAACTTATATTCCCTTGCTGCAGCAATAAAAGCCAATGATATCCCTGTGTTTCCACTGGTAGCTTCAATTATAGTCGACCCTTTTTTTAAGGCACCTGATCTCTCGGCTTCATTTACCATTTCAAGTGCAGCACGATCCTTAACTGAAGAAGTAGGGTTAAAAAATTCAAGTTTAGCAACAGTAAAGTTATCATCTCCCATTACCTTATTTATTTGGACTAAAGGCGTCTTACCAACAAGCTCTGTAATATCTTTTGCAATCTTCATCAAATCTCTCAAATATAAAAAGTGACATTTTCGTTTTTAACTTTTTCTTTATCTGCTAGTTCTTTTAAACTAACCGATAAGGAATCTCTAATACCATTTTCAGTGTCTTTGAAAACAGATTCTAAAACACCTTTGACTTCAACATTTTTTGAAATCTCAATACACCCTTCTAAGGCTACCATGACATCCATCAATGAAATTTCTTCTGGTTCTCTTGCCAGCGAATAACCACCTTTATTCCCTCGAACACTTCTAACGATTTCGGCCTTCTTTAGCAAATTAAAAAGTTGCTCTAAGTATGTTTTAGAAATTTGACAACTCTCAGCCAATTCTTTTATCTGCACAACGCCATTCCCATGTCGAAGTGATAGTTCTATTAAAGCTTGAGCCCCATAGATTCCTTTAGTAGACAAACAAAACATACTTGACTATTCTTATCAACTTACTTTTAAAATTGCTGTTTTGGTCGGATTATAGTAAAAACTTCAGCTTTTCAACACTTTTTAAAAAGTAAACTGATAAATTTAGTCAAGTTAGAGTCTTTATAGGTAATAATCGTGATTTCAAGGCCAATACTAAATAACGGAGAACTTTTCTATTTTTTGACCGTAATTTTCTTCCGCTTATATGGAATAACATTAATTGTAACTTTTTTCTTATTACGTAATAATAAGACTGGGATAGGTTTGACTCCCTTCTCATTCCTATAAGAAAAGATAAGACTCACTCTATCAAAAACAATTTTTCCATTAATTTTTAAAACAATATCGCCTGCTTTCATGCCAGCTTTTTCAGCAGGTTTTCCCTGTAATAGATTAATAACATTAATGCCATCTACACCTGACACTTTTTTTTGTTTAGCCGTTTGAACACGATAACCATATCCAAAAAGCAATATTGGAGCCGTAGAATCTTCAACCGTAATCAGCTTTCGATTACCACGCAATTTTTTCATTAGCTCTTTCCACTTACCTTTATATTGATTGATTTCATCAATGCTTGATCTGTACAGTGCTGTTGTCCCAATCGTCATCGTTAATTTTGTCAGCAAAAGAACACCTGGTTGATCAGGAATAGATTCTAAAAATGAATCTGACAATAACACTTCTCCTTCAAAAAAATGAATGGGATGGGTTTCAGCACTACGTTTAAAGTCACCACCTCCTATAGGAGCCCAATGAGAAACACTTACTAATGAAGTTTTACCATTAACAAAATTTTTACGATGTTTAAATTCATAGTAAATTGGTTGCTTACCATCCAACTCACCTACCCAAATACCTTTTAACATTTTTTCTTTTAGAAAAATTCTATTGGTATAGCCTTCTTTAATGTCGATACCGTGAATAATCACTGTGAACGAAAGATACAAGAAGATGAATAATACATTTTTCATAATATGAATACACTTATACTGCAATGATTTGATCATAATATTTTGAAATATATCCACTAATAAATTGAAGTAAACGAACTATTAAATATCAATTTTTTATCTTTTTAATTGTCTTAGATTAAAGTTTCAATCAGGTATTTAAAATAAAATTATTATTTAAATCGACTCGTGATGGAAACCATTGTTAAAAGTGAATCACTATCCATAAACATGTGCAAATAAGGAGTGTTTTGCTCGTCATTTGAAATGGAATTTATCCCTTCCAATAGTATTCCTAAGGGACATCGATTCGTCAATAAATATTTTAACACAATTGGTCTCCATATTTTTCGATAACATCTTATAGCGATGGAAATATTAATTTTATCTCTTAACACATCTGCGAATTTTGGTTTAATTATAAACCAAACCCCCAGCGCCCAAAACAACTCAATTCCTAACACTATTCCAGATGAATTCACCACAGAAAATAACAATAAAGGTAACATTCCAATCAGTGCTAACATTGCCATGTATCCTAAATTAAAAATTCCCCAAAAAGATCCTAAAAAAGATGCATTGGTTTTTTTGTCTACTTCATGTACCACATTTGCAATTTCTTCGCCAATAGTCTCTTTTATCTCTGGGTCCTCTTCAAATGGTAAACGAGCGGATTGATTGCTAGCAATAAAAAAGAAAATGTGAAATAACAACTCCATATAACTATGTTCAACATCAAAGGGAACAAACTTTATCAAATCCTTTCCTGATTCTTCAATGACAGTCAAGGTTGAAAGGAACGTTTTATCCATTTCAATACCGTCCCTCGTGCAAAAGGAATCAATACACTTACTGATAGAATCAGATAAATCATTATTTCTTATTTGGGTACTAAAGAGTGATACTATTTCTCTATAAGCAAAAAGACTACTTATTAATTCAAAATACTCAAAGGCTGGCTCAGAGAGTAAGTCTTGATTTTGATCAATATAATTGAATTTATTTTCCAACCAAGCAAAGTCCCCTTTCAGAGAAAATTCAATAATAACTTTTAAATAAAAATAACATTTATCTGATAAATAATCATCATTAAAATCTAGACTTGCTTCACAATCTTCTAAAAATTGAATGTACTCATCCATCGGTAGAGTATGCCCAAAATCTGATAACATATCTGATAAAATCTGATAGAACAGTGAGGCCGGACACTGATCGGAAAAAGTTAATATTAAATTTTTCCAATTATTTTCACCCTTCATTTTTTTGACAAATTCGTTTAAGATTTCACCTAAATTTTCAGAATCAAAACCAAATCTTTTAATGCCTTTAAGTATCCAATAAACAAAGCCTTCATCATTTCCAATTACATCAGAAATAATCGCTAAATGATAATAATGAGTCGGCTTATGGGCATTTTTTTTGAGGGAATCATAAATCTCATCTATTGGTTTTGTATCCAACAATGCTAATATTTTTTCTCTTTCAATGCTGATGTTTTCACGAAACTCCGATTCCTTTTCATTGGCGGCTTCCATAATATCATCATACCCAAACTCATCACTCAACTCACTATAATCATTAAGAATGGCATCCTCTGAATCATCAGATGGTATATTATGCAAGGGCCCATCACGCAAAAAAGCTATGGCTTCCTCATATGCTTTTCTAATTTTTTGGAATTCTTCTGGGAATTTTTCTGGTTTAAAATATTTAATATATTTATTGTACGATCTCTTTAAATCTTTTTTATTAAAGCCATCCGGCAGATTGAAAAAATCCTGGTAGTTATTAATATTATCCCAGTTAAAATTATCGAACGAATCCATTTTGCAATACCTTCCTATTTCATCACAATACAAGCTTTAATAAGAAGGTATATTACGATACCACCAATCCAAAAATAATGTGAATCGGACTTTTCAATAGAGTTATTTCTATTTTTTCGTTCAATTTTTTTTTTATTCTTCTCAATAGGCAGCAAAAAATCTATCGAAGATTTATACACCTCAGGAAATAATAATTTAAATTCTTTCATCAAGACTTTATAAGATTTTCTCTTAGACTGGTAAAAGAGATCATCCATCATTTTATTCTTAGCAATAAAAATATTGTTTCTTGTACCAATAAAAATGTTTAAAAAATCTCTCGTTTTAATATTGGTATATTCTTTTTTATCAAGTGATAACACTTCATCTCTTCTTAAAAAAAACGCTTTAAATCTTAAAGTATACTTTTGAAATTTATCATAAGGATGACCCTCTAAAAAATTAAACAGATCTAGTAATTCTTGAAACTTATCATCCTCATCTAACTCCCAGAAGTCGAGTAATGTATTCTCAAATTGCTCTTTCCAGGCAAACCAAGTCAAACTAAGGTTATCATAATTTGGCGAATTTTTTAAGGGAATATCAAGAAATGATGATCGAAGATTCAGAACATCCTCTAACTGTTCCGTTTCATCAAATTGAAAAATATCTCTTAAATAGGATTTTATTTCTGATTCATTATGAGTCATTGTTATCCCAGGGTTTCTGTTGATACGGAAAACCTAAGCTAGACAATTTAACTAAAATATTCTTTTTTGCCTCATTAAAAAATTCTTCATTATTCGCAGACATTGAAGCTTCAAATATATCTATTTCTTCTTCAAGATTTGTTCTTTCTAAAGGCGGCACTTCTTCTAAACATTTTTCAGCGAAAAGCAAAAGATTGCGATTAGGCAAGTGATCTCTGGGATAAAACTTCAATTTTTGCAATTTAAGAATCGCATCTTTCATATCCTTTTCAGACAAACCTTTTACATTATTTTTTATTAATACTTTTTTTCGTTTTTGTGTTTCAGGTACGATGACTTCAATTTCCAAAAGACCATTTAGATCATACGTGAATCGGACATTTATCTCCATACCTGCTTTTTTTAAAGGTAAATTATCGATCGAAAAATCACCCAGCTTTAAATTACCTTTGGTTTTTCTTGATTCCCCTTGAAAGACTTCTACTAACAAAGAGGGCTGATTATCAAACAAAGTATATACCGTTTCTTCTCTTGAAACCGGTATGGTAGTACCACGATGTATAACAGGTAAAAAATAGCCATCTTGAAGTTGATTCCCCCATTCTTTGCAAATTGATATTCCCAAAGAATGCGGACAAACGTCGGTCATCACCATATCTTCAACATCTTTGTCATCGCTAATCAATGCCCCTTGAATAGCGGCACCAAATGCGACAACTTTATCCGGATCTAATTCACATAGGGCTGATTTGCCAAAAAATGTTTCCACATACTCTTTAATACAGTCCATTCTAGTAGCGCCGCCAACTAAAATCACATCGTCGATGTCTTCTTTTAATATTCCTGAATCTCTAATGACTTTGTTTAATGGTGCATCTAACTTTCTAATTAAATTATCTGAGATTAATTGAAAAATATCTTTTGTTATTTTCATAGTATCATCACTAAATGAGCCATCTTCATTTGGAAATCGAATTTCTAACTCATTTTTTTCATTTAGCTTTTTTTTGACATTTTCACATTCATTTCTTAATCGTGATATCCTTAAGGGATGGCGCAACTCTTCTAATTCAAATTGCATATTATTTCTTTTTAAAACCCAGCTTAAGATCCCTCTTGTGAAATCCTCACCACCCAAATCATGAATACCGGCAGTGGATATAATTTCTAAGCTACCTTCAAAGATCTCCATAACGGTAACGTCAAAGGTTCCACCTCCTAAATCAAATACAACAATTTTTTTGTCGGCTTCTTTCTCATGAAAACCATAACTTAATGCTGCCGCTGTTGGTTCATTAATTATTCGTTCGACTTTAAAACCGGCTAATTCACCTGCCATTTTTGTCGCTTGTCTTTGGTGATCATTAAAATAAGCAGGGACAGTTATTACAGCTCTTTTAATGGAATGTTTAAAAAACTCTTCCGCATCTTCTTTTAAAGATTTTAAGACTAAACTTGATAATTCATGAGCCATGAAACTCTTTTTGGCTAAATTAATTTCATAATCTAAACCCATAAGTCTCTTAAAATTTCTTGAACAGTTTTCAGGGGAAGTTACTTCTAAACTGTTCGCTGGTTCACCAACTATTATTTGATCTTCTTTTTTCAAAAGACCTATTACGGATGGTGTCAAATATTCGTTTAATGAATTATTAATTAAAATTGTTTGATTATTTTTAAAAATACTGATGAGAGAATTTGTAGTTCCTAAATCAATGCCAACAATTATTTCACTTTGAGCATCACTATTCATATAAATCTTTTTCAATTAAATTTATAAATTATATTTAATTCTTAGTGACTGACAAACGACTACAACGGTTCAAAAATAAATAGACTTTTCTTTTACTACAAATTAATAATAATAGGTCTAATTCGCCTGAGAATAGAGTTATCTATACAAAATGAACAGATTTCTTGAAAATAGAAATCCTAGTTTGCTACTCGAGTCACTATATAAATTTTAAATTTAATTATTAGGAATTTTAAATTGGTCACAGGCCTTTTATGTAAACTGCAACCAAATTATTTTTATTACATTTTTAATTCACGCCAACTATTGTCGTTACGAATATACCCACTAGTTTCAAATCCATTAAAGAAGTGTTGAACAAGTGGGTGAACAATAGGAGCACCAATTTCTGAAAATTCTAGATTCTGCTGTGCCACATAAGTAACTTTGTCTGAACCATCAACCAGCACATGGTACCAAGGCATATCTTTATCTGGTTTTGTTTTATTGGATTTATACCAATTGTCATCAGCCGTGAAAGACATATCAAAGTCGACGACAACACCTCTGTAGTTATACAGCTTATGCCTAACGACTTGTCCTCTTTTAAATTCATTACACGGATATTCAAATAAAGATGTCGCTAAATAAAATCGTTCAACATTTACATCGAATTTATTTCCATCTTCATTTATAAAATGAAAGTGACCTTCCATTGTACCGAAGTTGGTAGCTAGTGGACAAAAGCTGGTATATTCAAATGATTCACCAGGTTTAATACAAGGTTGCTTACCTACAACCCCATCTCCTCTGATAATTTCTTTATTTGATAAAGAATCGATTATCAACCAATAGCGCGAAACGAGTTTTACTTCGCTATCAGAATGATTGATGATTTTTATTTTATAAGAGTATAAAAACACGCCCTTTTTAGGCTCAGAATAGTCTTCCAAGTAGTTTGACTTGGTTTCGCACGAAATACTAATTATGGTGGCTAATGAACTCATGATCTACCCTCTGTTGTGTAAAGGTTGGTATTATGGTAAAAATAATCCGAAACTCAACATCGTATTTGTTACTTTTACTCCTTTTTAAAATTAGGCACAAATCCTTTATTTTCGATTAAAAATACTATTTTATCTTATTTAGTCGATTATTAAAAGAATTGGGCCTTTCGAGTAATTTAATTTGGAACGACAAAAGTATAAGTTATAATTTATAAAATGTAAAATACATTTTGTAAAAATATTAAAGGAATTTGCTTTTGGCCACCTTATCTTTAGCGCCTAAAAACTGGGCCGGATATTTGAAGCGCGGTAATTCTGAGATGCTCGTCATTGCTGGATTCACTGGGATGGTATTAGTCATCTTATTGGCGACTTTGCCTCCAATGGCCATGGATTTTTTCCTAATAATAAATATTTCAATTTCAGTATTGTTATTAATGTCTGCCATTTGGGTGAAATCCCCCATGGACTTAGCAGCCTTCCCATCATTACTATTAATATTGACGCTATTTCGACTTGCACTGAACGTTGCGACCACTAGATTAATTTTGTCGGAAGGTCATGCTGGCAATGTCGTTGATACCTTTGCTAACTTTATAAGTGGCAATAATATTGTTGTTGGTGTCGTTATCTTTTTGATTTTAGTTTTAATAAATTTTATTGTCATCACAAAAGGTTCTGGAAGAGTCTCAGAAGTGGCGGCAAGATTTACATTAGATGCGATGCCTGGAAAGCAAATGGCTATTGATGCTGATTTGAATGCTGGAAATATAAATGAAACTCAAGCCAAAGAAAGACGCGATCAACTTTCAGAAGAAGCAGATTTTTATGGAGCTATGGATGGTGCTAGCAAATTTGTAAGAGGTGATGCCATTGCTGGTTTAGTAATAACAGCCATAAATATAATCGCGGGTTTTACGATTGGCATGTTAGGAAGTAATGCAAGTTCTGCAGCAGAGGTGGCAAAAACTTATACGAATTTAACAATCGGTGATGGATTAGTTTCACAAATTCCAGCTTTATTTATATCTGTAGCAGCAGGCTTATTAGTTACTAAATCAGGAAAAGACTCAAACATATACGTTGACTTAAACAAACAAATAATGAGCTCACCAAAACCTATTTTGGCTGCTGCTGGCTTGATTGCATTACTAGGCATGGCAACTAGCTTCAGAATTCCTTCATCATTAATTGCAATGGCATTAGTATACTACGCCTGGAATTTAATGAAAAAAGAAGAAGCCACTCAACAACAGGAAGTTGAAGCGCAAGCTGAAGAAGAGGCTTCTCCGAGTGAGCCTGAAAAAGTTGAAGGGTTGCTAAAAGTAGAGCCGATGGAGCTTATTGTTGGCTTTGGATTGATATCATTAGCTGATACAAAACAAGGTGGTGATTTATTAAGTCGAATACATAAAGTTCGAAAAGACATTGCAACAGAATTGGGAATCATCATACCACCAATAAGAATTAGAGATGATGTTCACCTACAACCAAATCAATATATGATCAAAATCAGAGGAAATGAAATCGCCAAAGGTGAGGTATATCCTGATAAAATGCTGGCCATGGACGCTGGTAATATTAATGGCAAGATTGAAGGCATCAAAACCAAAGAACCTGCCTTTGGTTTACCCGCATATTGGATACCAAATGAAATGAAAGAAAGAGCCTCTACATTAGGGTATGTAATCGTAGAACCAACAGCCGTAATTGCTACACATCTAACTGAACTTGTTAAAAATTATGCTGCCGAAATATTAACTAGAGGTGAAGTCAGGGCATTGGTAGACAATCTTGATGAAAGCTCAAAAACAATTGTTGAAGAAGTAATTCCTGAATTACTTTCTTATGCTGATCTTCAAAAAGTACTTCAAAACCTTCTAACAGAAAAAGTACCTATTAGAGATTTGGAAACAATATTAGAAGTTCTCGGTGATTATGGCAGAAGAACAAAAGATCCAGAAGTTTTAACTGAATATGTGAGGAACGGTTTAAGTCGTTCTATATGCAAAGAATATTTAGAAGATGGAAATAAAATTTATGTCATAACCCTCGATCCTAAAATGGAAGATCATATTGTCAATAGCCTTCAGAAAATGGATGATGGCGCAGCACTATTAAGTATCGATCCTCAAGTCCTGAAAGGATTTGTTGATAGCATTACCAAAGGATTAGAAAATTTAATTTCCCAGGGTCACATTGCACCAATAATATTGTGTAGCCCTCCTATACGTGGTCACGTTAGCAGATTTATGAGATCAAATATGCCTAGCGTTGTGGTACTTAGTTACAATGAAATTTCACCCGGTATTGAAGTTGAGTCTGTAGGTTCAGCTGAAATGACGCAATAAGGTTTAAAATTAGAGGATACAATCCATGAAACCGACTAAATTTTACGGCATGAATGAACGCGAAGCATTCCTAAAAGTAAAGCAAGCATTGGGTGAAGAAGCCATCATCTTAGAAACTAAACACGTTTCTAAAGGTGGACTAATGGGCTTTTCAGGAAATTCTGTTGTTGAAATCACAGCAACAACAAATCCAGTGAAATCATTATTGAAAGAAATGAATCCTGTTGAAGCTCCACCGCAAAGTAAATTTCTAGCTAAAACTTATCAAAATAATAGTCAATTAATCAACCAAAGCATACCTACTTCTGTTAAACGTAAAGCGGATGAATTAAGAGAAGCCCTATCAAACTCTACGTCTAATGAAACAACAAAAATCATTTCAAACAATCAAGCATTAGAGTTATTCAAAGATAAAGAAAAATTAGAAAAAGAAGTGAACCAAATTAAGAATATGGTCCAAGAGCTAATAACTCAAACTCAATCAGAAAAGATTGCTTCATTTCCACAAGAATTGGTGGAACTATATCAATTATTAATCAACAACGACATATCAAAAGAATTAGCATTAGGCATGGTCAATAAAATGAGAAAAGACTTAGTTAATACTACATTAACCCAAGAATTAATTAATAAAACCTTGAATCAATATCTTGGCAGATTAATACCTCGACACGGGCCCCTACAATTAAGTGAAAATAAAACCTCCTATGTTGCAATGATAGGAGCAACTGGTGTTGGCAAAACAACAACAATAGCTAAATTGGCAGCAATCCATAAATTTCAATTTAACAAAAAAGTTGGTTTTATCACTTTAGATACTTACAGAATCGGAGCCGTAGATCAATTAAGAAAATATGCTGAAATCATGGATGCACCCCTTGAAGTTGTTCATGCACCAGAAGACTTCAAAGGTGCTATAGAAAAATTAAAAGACAGAGATTTAGTTCTTATTGATACTGCTGGAAGAAACCAAAAAAGTGAAGCTAAACGGCAAGAACTAGAAAATTATTTTCGCTACACTCCCATCGAAGAAATATATTTAGTGTTAAGTGCTACGAGCAATGAAAAAAATATAATGAGCAATATTAAAGAATTCAGCAGTTTCCCCATATCTAGTTTAATCATTACTAAAATTGATGAAGCGGTTTCATATGGACCAATATTGAGTATTGTTGCAAAAGCAAATAGAAGCGTTGCTTATTTTACGACTGGACAAGAAGTTCCACAAGACATTGAAGTTTCTGATTCTTCTAAATTAACCGATTTAATTTTGGGGCAAGTAACTTATGACGTCTGATCAAGCTACTTCCCTACGAGCTCTTGCAGCCAAAGGTCAGGGAAACAATTCTGACAAAACAACGGTAGTTAAGACTTCTGTTGTTGACAATAAAAAAATAAAAACTCTGAAAAATGTTCCGCCAAAAAGTCGAGCAAGAGTGATCACGATTACATCTGGAAAGGGAGGCGTTGGGAAAACTAATTGTTCCGCAGCCCTAGCTTATTATCTTTTTCAAAAAAAACGCAAAGTTTTATTAATGGATTTTGACTTTGGAATGGGAAATACTGATTTGCTCTTAGGTAATAAAGAAAAAACAAATATTACAAAACTACTTAAAGGCGATAAAGACATTTCAGAAGCTATTGTTAAAAGTCGTTATGGATTCGAATTCATAAAAGGCGTTAGAGATGTTCGCTTTGCAGATTTACCTCATCATATTATTAATCGATTAATTTCTGGATTACAAAAAGTTGAATCATCCTATGACGATATTATTATTGACACAGGCGCTGGAGCCCACCATGTTGTCATTCAATCTGTCATGAAATCTGATGTAAAACTCTTTATCATAAAGCCTGAAAAAAGTTCTTGGGAAGATGCCTATCAAATTATTAAGCATTTAAGACAAAAGGGATATTCCAAAGGTTTTCAAATTTTGATTAATATGGCAAAAAATAAACACATTGCGGACTTAACGGCAAAGAATTTTATGTTAACATGTGAAAAGAGCTTAAAGATTCAAGTGGATTATAAAGGGTATTTATTACAAGATGATAAGGTTTCAGATTCAAATCAATGTGGAGAAGTATTCCTGGCAAAATATCCAAACTCTAGTGTTTCACTACTTTTTCAAAATGCATTCGATGGTTTTGAAAAACCGAAAAAAGATCTTAGAATTAAAAACATTGGATACTTAGAAGCATTATTTACAGGATTAAACTAATAGGGCGATTATGATTCAATTTACAGAAAAAACCGAACAAACCATCAGAGAAAGAATCAATGCCATATTCACCTTATTAGGAACGACAATATTCTGTATTAGTGAATTAGTCAACATTGGTGATAATATGACTTCTCTAATTATTAAAATAATCTTCGTAATTCTATTCTTTTGGTTCATCCTAGGTAAAATCTTATCTAAAATATTATACCTCTTATTAAAAGAAATAGTGGAAGATCAAGTAGAAATAGAGGAAGATATAAGTAGAAGAAAAGAACTTCACGATATCGAAGAACTTGAGAAAAGGGACATAAGGGATAATATTCAAAAAGTCAAATTTTAGAGGTAAGGAGAGTTTGTGGCGACTGTTTCAAAACAGGAAGTAGACATTGATAAATTGTGGCGGGATTTTAAAGCCAATGGTGATGTTGAACTAAGAAATAGGTTAGTCGAAAATTATTTACACATTGTAAAGTACTCAGCCGAAAGGTTCCGAATGAGATTGCCGGATTCCGTTGATGTCAATGATTTAATAAGTGCTGGTATGTTCGGACTCATGGATGCAATTGAGAAATTTGACCTTTCAAGAAATATAAAATTCGAAACTTATTGCTCGCTAAGAATAAGAGGTTCAATCGTTGATGAACTTAGGCATTGTGATTGGATTCCAAGAAGCGTCAGAACGAAATCAAATCAAATTAATAACGCTATTAATTATTTAAAAAATCAATTAGGACGTGAACCAAATGATGATGAGCTAGCTGCACATATGGAAATTTCTAGCTCTGAATTACATACATTTTACAAAGAAGCGAATACTTCGGCATTATTATCAATTGATCAAGCTACTGGTTCTGATAGTAGAGAGACAAATATTGGCGATTTCTTAAAATCAAAAAAGACAAAAGAACCCAGCGAGATTCTAGCTGGCAAAGAATTAAAAGATCTCCTTATTAAAAACTTGACTGACAGTGAAAAAAAGATTATAGTCATGTACTATTTTGATGAGTTAACAATGCAAGAAATCGGTCGCGTACTTGAAGTAACCGAATCTCGTGTAAGTCAAATTCATGCAAAATTATTAGTCAAGTTAAGAAACCGACTTAAAAGGTTGGGTTATGGAGGCAAATAATGTTCAAAATAATTTCATTGCTATTAATTTCAGTTGTTTCACTAAGCACTACTGTTTATAGCCAAGACAAAGAGAACAATATCGCTGAAGGCGATTCAAAAAGTTCAAATGATCTCAATCAAGCAAAAGTTCCTGGCAAAGCTATTCGACAGCTAGGTCCTTATAAACTTACCTTTTATGTATCAAAAAATTGGAAACGATTAAGATTAGAAATTCTTGATAAAAAAGGTAAACGATATTCAATCAAAGACACCACTATCAAAGTCTCTGTTAGACCTTCAAATCGCAAAGTTCCTTTTAGTGTCACGATGACAAGACATTCACCAAAACAACAGGGAGTCTTTATTTCTTCTCATTATGTTGGCAAGCTGAAATTCATTGATCATTTTGATAGTTTTATTGTTTCTACAAAAGTAACTATTAATAATAGAATCTGTTCTGTTGAATATAAATTTTCAAAATAATCGTCAGGAATTCCAGGTATTAAAATGAACATTGTCTTTATTGGGGCCGGTTACGTTGGAGGGCCAACCATCACTGTGATGGCCAGCAAATGTCCTGAAATTCAATTTACATGCGTTGATATCAATCAAGATAGAATAAACGCATGGAACTCAAAAGAACTTCCTATTTACGAACCTGGGCTTGATGATCTAGTCAAAAAAAATCGTAATAAAAACCTTTTCTTTTCTACAAATGTCGAAGAGGCAGTTAAAAATGGAGACATAATTTTTGTAAGTGTTAACACTCCTACAAAGACATTCGGTAAAGGTGCCGGCTATGCTGCCAATCTAGAATATTGGGAAAAAACAGCCCGAATGATTTTAGATGTTTCAACATCGAATAAAATTATTGTAGAAAAAAGTACATTGCCTGTCAAAACAGCCGATGCAATGGCAAGAATATTAAATTCAGATAAAGCCAAATACCATTTTGATATTTTATCTAATCCGGAATTTCTTGCCGAAGGAACAGCCATAAATGATTTGTTACATCCTGATCGGGTTTTGATAGGATCTTTTGAAAATGAAAATGGCATCAAAGCTCGGCAAAAACTAGTAGAATTATACCAAAATTGGGTACCGAAAGAAAAGATACTAACAACAAACATTTGGAGTTCTGAATTATCAAAATTAACTGCCAATGCTTTTCTAGCGCAAAGAATTTCATCTATAAATGCCATATCAGCTCTTTGTGAAGAAACTGATGCAAATATTGAAGAAGTTAGCAAAGCTATTGGCATGGACACACGTATTGGGAATAAATTTTTGAAAGCATCAGTAGGCTTTGGTGGCTCGTGCTTTAAAAAAGATATTTTAAATTTAGCATATCTTTCAAGACATTACGGGTTAACTGAAGTTGCCGATTATTGGGAATCCGTAGTTAATATAAATGAATACCAAAAAGAACGCCTAGTCGATAGAATGTTAAATAATATGTTCCGAACCTTGTCCGGAAAAAAAATATGTATTTTGGGTTTTGCATTCAAAGCAAACACCAGCGATACCAGAGAATCGCCCGCAATTTCTATAACTAAAAAATTATTAGAAGAAAGAGCTGAAATAAGCATTTCTGATCCTAAAGCAATTGAAAATGCAAAAAAAGACCTTGCTGACTTAGAAGGTAAGATTTCATTCACAGAAGACCCCTATGAGGCCTCTAAAGGAGCTCATAGCCTTTTGATCTTAACCGAATGGGATATTTATAAGGATCTAGACTATCAAAAAATCTATGATCATATGGAAAAGCCGGCCTTTTTATTTGATGGAAGATCAATAATTGATCGTCAAAAATGCTATGATATTGGCTTCAATGTTTTCACCATTGGCACATCTTCATTAAAACATTTCGATTGAATGTATTTTAAGTTTGAAAGCGATTATTTAATTAATCTAGGGCTGCCCCAAATTCCAAAATCGCCACTGCTTCCATTTTTTCCATAATCTAATTTTAATGAAAGATTGGTTACACCCTTGATAGGTACATCTACTTTTATCATTGTATATTTTAAAGATACATTCTTTTTGTAGAGCAATTTTCCATCACCTAACACTATAAAGTCTGCATTTCCACTGAATGCATTTGCAATATCTAAAGCAATTTCTGCTTCAAATCTACTGTATTTCTTTTCAATGTTATAAGTAATTGTAGTTCTAGACTGCATGCAAATACCAGTGTTATATCTTTTCTTTCGGATTTTAACACTTCCTCCAAACAGTCCCTGATTAAAAGTTGGCTTCTGAATCATATCTAAATAAGGTACTGTTTCAATTTTAGTCGGTTTTAAATCATTCAAATATTTAATACTGTCTGATACTAATTCTAAACTTAGGACATCACTACTATCAAAGACCTTAGTACCCAATACCGTCTCAATCTCAATGTTTAATCCTAACTTTAAAAGCTTGCCATATATGCTATCGCCATACCTACTTTTTAATATGATATTGTGATCAGGGTTAATTTTAGTTTTTGGCCTTAGATTTAATCTGTTAATCAAAGACTTCTTTAATTTCAAACTGTTTTTACCTACTTTTACTCCAACATTCACAAAAGTAAAAAATTCTAAATCACATTTAATTACTTTACCATGAACCATAACAATATAATTATTATTTACGGGAGATCGGTAAGTCACATTTTTTTTTATTTCTTTAAATGATATGGCGTGAACTTTTGATAATTGTATTTCATATGGTTGAGATTCAACATCCCAAACTTTGATTTTAGAGTCACTCCCTGTTTTGACAGCACCCAAAAAACATGAGCCATCTATGGTAAAAATTCTGTGTTGAGACTCTAGTTTTTGAGGAAACCCTTTAGATAACTTAATCTCTAATACTGTACCAATAGGAAAGGCTTTTCCTTTTACTACAAAGAAATTATCTTTAAACGAAACATCACCCTTATGAACACTACCATCAAGTAAAATAAGTTCAGCAGAATAAATAAATAAAGAGCTAACAAGAAAGATTAAAAGAAAAAAAAATTGTTTACCGACCAACATTAATTACTTTTCCTCATGTTGGTAAACAGGTATATACCGATAAGGCAGTGATAAGGCTAAGACGCCCCAGGCCGTTCCAAGAGTATTTCCTATTTGCCCACTACTTCTTTGCCTTTTCAACATAACTGGTTCCATATATTTACGCCACTCATTGTAATATTTAGCACCTGCATAATAGGTACAAACAGAACCATAATACATAAAATAAGCATTATGCTTTGGACGTTTTTTCATAATTGAAATACAAACTTTCATAGGTTCAATCGTGTACTTAGGATCTTTTTCTCGACAAATTTGCATGATACATGTCCCAGCAGAATGAGAACCAATATGCCCACTAGTTGGTGTATTCTTAGGTCCACTATAACCGTACATTTTATGCTTCTTATCAAACCTCTTTTTTATGGCTTTTAAGGCTTTCTCGATGGTTACTTTTGGAACATAGATACCCGCTTCATGAGCAGATTTTAATGCAAATATTTGCATTACTGTTATCGAGGTATCTCCATCTTTTGGAACACTATAATATCCCCACGTACCACCTTTACCTTGAACTTTAACAATTAAGTCGATAGCTTTTCTAAGAACTGCACCGACATCTTTTCTTCTTGTTTGACCCCAAACTTCACTAAGTGCTAAAGCTGCTAAACCGTGGCCA
This sequence comes from Planctomycetota bacterium, assembly GCA_002746535.1. Classification (GTDB taxonomy): domain Bacteria; phylum Planctomycetota. The sequence goes on along the minus strand of NVWA01000008.1, from coordinate 102,207 downwards.
TACATTGCTGGACCACCTGCTTTTCGTTCGGTATTTTGAACGAGCCCACTTGGTTTAGCCTGTTTAATGAGCCAATCCAAACCTTTAGCAACAACATGACCATATTTACCTTCACCAGGCAAATTACCTTTTGACATAAAAGCCATCAAGCACAATGAAATAATACCAACATTTTTACCATAACCTCCGTCAGACCAAGAACCATCTGATCTCTGAGTTGAAGCTAAGTATGCCAACGCCTTGTCAATAGCCTTATCTACTTTCGGGGAAATATCGATTACTTCATCTTTGGAATGAGCTTGTGAAAATACACAAAAAGACAGAATAAAAATAGAAATAAAAATTAATGTTTTCATAATTTCTTTTACTGCGTTAAGGTTGCAAGTGCTTCAAAATATTGCCTAGTTAAATCCGAATATTCTTTTGGAGCTTTCTTTTGTAAACTTTGCAACCGAACAGTATTATGCTTTTCACCAGACTTGTCAGTCCAAACAGTTTTACTATTTGGCATGTGGCCTAACTGAATCATATTTTCTCTTAAATGTACCGCTTCTTTCCGATCTCCTTCTTTTGCAGCTTTATTTGATTCTTCAAATGGCGTCATCTTTGCAACTTCAGGGGGTCCTGGTGGACCATCTTCACTATTTTCTTCCGGTTCTTCTTCACCATCACCAGGCTTGCTAGGTTCTTGCGGTTCTTTTTCACCTTCACCCTTACCTTTTTGTTTTTCTTTCTTAACTGCTTCTTGAGCTTTTTGAATCGACTCTTCAGCACTTTCGTTTTTTTCAGTGGCTTCATCTAATTCACCATTTTCAAGACTTTCTTGAGCTTCATCAAGAGCAGCTTGAGCTTCATCTAAAGCAGCTTCTGCTTCCTCATTACCTTCCACTTTTTCTTTAGCACTTTTTAAAGCTTTACTTAATTCCCTTTGCTTTGAAAGGACTTCATCAAACTCTTCACTTTCAGTCAGCTCTCCTTCGGAATTATTTTCTTCTGCCTCTTGAATATTTTCATTTTGCTCAGAAACGGCTTCGCTTAATTCTTCAAGAGCCTGTTCACTTTCTGATTTTTCCTGATCACTATCTGAATCACTATCTTGTTCTTGAGAATTTAATTCATCGGCAGCTTTTTCCATTTGAGCTAGCAATTCAGAATTCTCTTCTAAAGCTTTATCAAGATCACCTTCTTCGATAGCTTCTGTGGCTTCCTCGGCCTTATCTTCGGCGCCTTCCAAATCTTCAGCAAGCTCTTCCTTTTCTTCTGAATCACTTTTTTCATCAGAATCACTATTCTCTTCATCACTATTTTCATCATTTTCTTCTGCATTTGCTTCTTCAGACTTCTCTTCATCTGATTTTTCTTCATCTGAGTTCTCTTCAGCATTTGCTTCTTCTGATTTTTCTTCATCTGAGTTCTCTTCGGCATTTGCTTCTTCTGATTTTTCTTCATCCGATTTTTCTGCGTCTGATTTCTCTTCGGCATTTGCTTCTTCGGCCTTCTCTTCTGCTTTAGCTTCTTTAATAGCATTCTCAAGGTCTTCATTTATTTTTTTTGCTTCTTCTTGAATCGCTTTCTCTTCTTTTGCTAACTCATTAAGCTTCTCTTGCGGAGTCTTCTCACCTGATAATTCTTTTTTCACTTCATCTTTTAACTTTTCATTTTGAGCTTTAACCGCTTTCGCTAAATTACTTATCCTCTTTTTAAATTCTGCTTTATTGGCATTTTTCGCCACCAACTTATGTATTTTGATAAGATTCTTAAGTGCTTTACCCACTTCATTCTCAGCATCTCCTAAAGCTTTATCTCTTTTAGATCCACTTTTTTGCTCTGCTTCAAGTAAAGATATTTTTGTGTTTTTCAAATTTTCTTCAGATACAGTTGTCATTAGTTCATGAGCTTCTTGAGCGCTTTTTACCATTCTACTGCTAATTACATTAGAATATTTCATGTCACGGTGAACAGTTTTGATTTCCTTGCCAATAAACTCTGCTGTTCTTTTTTTCCTAGCTACTTCTGATTGAGTTTTCCTGATTTCTAATGCTTTCTTATCAGCAGCATCATCAGCCCATACTAAATTTGTTGAAAAAATTACAAAGAGAATTAATGTGCCGTGTTTTAACATTTGATTTCCTTTTATTTATTTAATTTATTTATGTTATCTTCTGTTACTTTCAAATCTTTTGTAGTATCAATTACCCTCTTGTCTACACGTTGCCAACCTTCATTTAATTTAGCCCTATAGGCTTCTTCAGAAATAATGGATACAATTATTTCAGGTGAAATCGTCTTCAATGGCACTGGAACTTTATTATCAGTTACTTCAATCCAGATCTTTATTTGATTGCCCGGAACGGCCTTTAACGGCGCCATATTCCATGTAGCTTCTTTATACTCTTCTAACTTCTTATTTAAAGATTTTTTTTCATAAATAAGGGTTGGATCAGCTAAATCAATTTCCTCTCCTTGCTCATCTCTACCCATTAATTGGGCATAAATATTCACATTTTGAATACTAATGTCATCTCTTATAATCAAATGAACTGGAAGTACAGTAACGGGGGCTACTTCGACATTTAAATAAGGCTCTTTTATTTTAATACTAGGCTTTTTATCATGCAAAACACTAATGCTATAAATAGGGATATCGATACTGTTCAATGATTCATTATCCACAAGAACAAAAGAATATTTGAAGTTCTTGGAAATATTTAACTCACCATTCCATTTGGTGCTAGATACTTTTGTCAAAAGTACTTTTTTATTGGTATCAGAATAATCAAAAAATTCTAACGATTTCAGAGGCTTGTCAGAAACTATCTCATAGGTAACCTTAGAACCTTCAAAAGCTTGGAAGTTCCCACCATTTTCCACTGAATTTTTGAAGCCTGTATACTTGGGTGGTATAATTTTAAACCGAATACTTTTGATTTTTGGTCGTGGTATAACTTCCACATCAATAGGACCCCAACGATCATCTCCTAAATAAATGGTGACCTCAATAGGCTCCACGATGGCATCTAAAACACTTTTGTATAATTTTAATTTTTCATCATAAATTAAATCATAATCTGCTGATGAACCACTTTCAGTAGACATTTCAACCTTACCCATTCTTGGAAGCACACCTTCAGCTTTAACGATCAAAACAACTTTTTCCCCTTCAGGAATTCGAACCTTAGTGCCTTTGTTTACATTTTCAAATTGAACGTCAACAATTTGAGTGTTGGTCGGATATTTTGGATGAGGAAATAGTAATCTTTGGAAAAAAACTGAAAAAGCTTCCTGAGAAATAGCACCCGCAACAATGAAAATAATTAGTCCAGTAATAAGGACTTTCATGGCACCCTTGACCCACTTCTTTTCTACTACACTATTCCAATTTAAATTTTTAATTAAATTAAAGGTTTGGCTAAGCATACCCTCAACCAAATTTGCAGAAGTTCCTGGATTTAATTTATCAAGTGCTTGGAACTCTAAAGTTGAAACGACTCTACTTTGTAAATCTGGATTAGAATTTTCGACAATTAAGCTGACATCATGTGCTGATAATAATTTATTATATTTTTTAATAAAATTAAATGCATACCAGTAAAAGGCATAACTCAAACCACTGATTAAAATTATCAGACGAAGGATATAAGGAATTTTTGCTAAGTAATCTACCAGATAAAACATAACTAACCCAATTAGTACAAAGCCAATCAGTTTTATGGCTCCTTCATACAGGTGTTGCTTTCGAATAGAGACTCCCAATGAAGAAAGTTCTGCTTCCAATTTATCTGTTTGATTATCCCGAATCATGGTAAATCTGCCTTTTTTCTAAGAGCCCATTCAATCGAAGCTAAAATCGTTATCACTAAAATGAAAAACCAATTATCCCATAATTTCATTTCATCTTGTTGTCTAATTTTCTGAATTTTTTCAGAAATATGATCTCTTAAATTCGCCAAATCTTTTATTTCAATAAATTTCCCGCCTGAATGATCCGCCAATTTTCTCAATAATCCTTTTTGCATAGCAGGATTCTCAAATTCAAGCATTGCTTTTGTAACTTTCAATTTCAGATCACCTTCTTTTTCATATCGTTCAACAACAATATCCCAACTTCCTTTTTTAAGGAATAATTGCCCTTCGTAAGTACCAGGTTTTTTCTTTTGACTAGCAAATTTAAACTGTTCTGATAACCCTTGTTCTTTATCTGTTGCAATCAACACAATTTCTTCATCAGTGATTGGCGTAAATTCTTTTGTAATAATTTTTACACTAGTAGTAACCAACTGACCTTCCGTAAATTCTTTTCCTTCAGTAGTGAATTGAACTCGCTCCATAGTTCCTAGTAAATGAGGCAATCCCATAAATTGAATCGTTTGAGCCCAGTATTTATTGAAATGTTTATTCCCTATTTTAAATCTCCAACGCCACATAGAGTTTACACCAAAAAATAACACTTGCCCCTTACCATATCTCTGTTGAGTGATTAGCGGGATTGCACCATGCTCATTTCCCGCAGCACTATGTTCTACCAATGCAATTGCAGCGGGTTTTAATCTTTTAATTCCCTTGTAATACCAATAATGAGAAGGCAACGTTAACCACAGTTTTTCATTTTCGTCAACTAATGGAGTTAACCTTGTCACATTATGATATTTACCATCTGCCGTTAACCGCAATTTAAATGGATGAGTAAATTCTTTGGCCTCATCTTCTTTTACATTTTGATTAATTGATTTAAATTCAATTGGTAACATTTTTTGTATCGGCGTATTTAAATAAGTTCCCGGAGTTCCAGAAGTTGCTGCAAACATAATAAATGATCCACCATCTTCAGAAACAAATTTTTGTATTGCTTCCAATTCTTTATTAAAAGCACTTGCAGGAATATTATTGAATATAATAACGTCAAAGTTTTTGTTCAATTCTTCTCGAGTCTTTGGAAACGGATAAATAAAATCAGGGTCATGCTGTGCCCTTCTCAAATCACCTTTATTAATATATACTTTTGTTTCAATTCTATCATCTGTATTAAGCATTCCTTTTAAGTAACGGTATTCCCAACTTGGATTATCAACAGCAATTAAAATTCTAATTTTGCTATCAATCACACGCACTTGTTTACTTAATTTATTATTATCAATAAAAAATTCTTTGTCCTGCTGAGGCACACTTACTTTTAATGAAAAACGCCCCATTTTTTCAGGTTTAATAACAAATTCCTTACTAAAATATCCATCCTTGCAAACGACTTCATGCTTCCCTGGTAATTCATGATCTCCCATTGAAATCTTGACTGGAACGGTTACCCCTTCAAGTGAACTAGCTTTAAAACGAACCTCGACAGCAATTTCTTCGTCTTTAAATAATAATTCAGGAATATTAATATCAACAATGCTAATATCGATTGATTCAGGAAAACCGATACCTACTGAAAAGACAGGAACTTTTTTCAAAAACAACGACTGAGAAACAATTTCAGGGTCTTCACCTTTATTGTTACCACCATCTGTTAACATAACCAAACCTGCCAAAGGTTGCCCTTTAAAATAATTCAAAACATCTCTTTGAGCCGCTCCAATTTGAGTTACATTTTCTTTAGCTTCAGCAATAACGATCGGTTTTTTTTCAATGGCGTTTCCTTTTTCATCGACATTCTGCCATTGAATTTTCAACTTCTTAGTTTCCTTTCCAAAAGAAAAAAAGTGTAAAGAAAACTTATCACCAAGGCTATTTAATAAATCAATTTTTTCGCTATTCAAAATACTTTGAACAATTTGTGTACGATTGGCCTCTTCAATAGGTTTTCCACCAACTTTATCTCCCAACACGGACTTAAGATCTTTAAAGTAATCAACATCAGCACTTTCTTCAATAATCCCCATGCTTTCCGATGTATCAATTAATATGGCAATGTTACTCTTAGGTTCGACCATTCTATCTAGAATCAAAATTGGTTGTAAGAGTAGAAGCAAGATAAATACATACACAAGAAAACGAAACCCAGCCATCGTATATCGATAAATTGGGTTTACAAAATCGGCTTCCTTTTTGTATATCCAATAACTATAGATTCCTGAAGCAATGACTAAGAATGCAATCACCCATTCCGGTATATTAAATGCAAACCGAACCTGATAAGCAAGAATGTCTACTGTCTTATCTAAATTATAAAAATATTCTAAAAAATATTTCATGATCTTTTAGTAATTCTATATCCCAGTAAATTTTCAGCCACCCAACAGATAAAAGCTAATATCAAAAAGATAAAAGCCAATTCGGTTATGGGATCAATGTTGTTAAGAGCTACACTTAATTCCCCACCAGATAAATCTACATTAACCCCTAAAGGTTTAAAGCTAGACTCAATGGCACCATTTTGCATACAAGAAATATCACCTTCTGATACGTCCAAATTTATACTTAAAAAACTTTCTTTGGTTTTGTCATCCAAATTTACAAGTTTATAAAACCCATGTTCACTTAATTTAGATGAATCAATTTTTAATTCATAAATATCATTTTCACCTAATACGCTTAATGTATAAGCACTTCCTGAGGGAGCAATCAACTGATAGCTTGCCTGACTTTCCTCTAAACCAACCTTCTTCTTATATTCTGCATATATGGATAGATTAGAACTTGATGAACTAAATGATTTTAAATATTTAAAACTCTGGTGCATAAAAGCCACGAAAGAAGGATGAATGGGGAAACGACCCCATTTCATATTCGATGAAGACCCATAAACAATTACATGGCCCGCCCCATAAGAGAAGTCCACCAAACAAGGTTTAGCAATATTCATTTTGTCAGACTTTACCGTGCCCAAAACAATCGCCTTCGTGTTTTCTTTTACGTCAAATGTGAACGACTTAAATACTTTAAACGGTGTTAAATAATTTCGTCCTTCACTTAAGATAAATTGCCAAATAGGGTGCTCTTTATTTTCACCATTAAATTCCAATGCTTTATCTTTTTCAGATTCGGCCACCTGTTCAGATAAGGGAAATGACCATAAACCTTCCCCATCTTTATATAGGTTATTATTATAAGTTTCTAATTTCACATTAGGCCCTAGGAACATGATAACACCGCCACCTTGTTTTACATAATCTTCAAGTGGTTTTGCATCTATACCTGTTATGTCTCTAACATTTGCTATTAAAACAAAATCATAGTCACTCAACTTGACACTTGCTAAGCTTGAAATTCCAATATATTCAAATTTATACAAAGCCCTTTCATCTTTAGATGCTAATGGGAAAGGATTCAAAGCCATGTCTGCCATTGTTATCTCATGGAATTTTAGGCCTATTGAAGATTCATCTAAAACCCCTAAAACTCTCAATTGATCAACTACTTTCAATGTAAAGAATGATGAGTTATCAGGCTCGACTTTATCATGCCTTAATTTCACTTCAATACGTTGGTCACCTGATTCCTCGGGCACATAAGAAAAAATTATTTTTGCCGTCTGACCTGGAGGAATCGAAGCTATTGAACTCTCAACTAAGCTACCATTCACTAGAAAATCAACATTTTGATCTTTGGCGACTTCCTTACCATAATTTCTTAGCACGCCAATTATGGTGGCTTTTTCACCAAGCTTAACTGCTGATTGGGTTGAAGTTACACTTTCAACGGCAACATTTTCTTTAATTGAATCTGTTACAGGAATAAACGTGAATTCAATTTTGCCATTAAGTTCTTTTATCCTATTGGTTAAATCCGCACCGGCACTTGCCCAATCTTTTTCTTGAAAATCACTAATTAGAAAAATAACCTTTTTGCCTTCATCTTTAGTGAACAGTCTAATTGCATAATCCAATCCATTTTCAATATTACCTTTTAAAAATCCTGGTTTCATTTTAGTAACTGTTTGTTTCAATAACTCATGATCCACAGAAAAACCGCCGGTCAAGGTTGTTGAATATTGGTTAAACCTCACTATGGAAACGCCATACCCTTTGGGTTGGTTCTCTAATAATTTTATAGCCCGTTTTTTTGCATTATCAAATCTAGTTTCTAATCCTTCTCTAGTACTCATTGAATAAGAGTCATCCATTAAAATCACAATTTGACCATTTGAATCTAAGAGGCCAGCAGATGAAATACTCATAATTGGTCGAGCAATACCAAGGACTAAGAAGATGAACATCAACACACGTAATATCAATAACAGAAGATCTTCCAGTTGAATTTTCTTATTTTGCTCTTCAACAATTTCCAGCAAAAACTTCATGGCAGCCCATTCCATTTCTTTCACTCTATTCTTTTGAAGAATGTGAATAATGATGGGTATGGCCGTTAAGCCTAATCCTGCTAAAAATGCAAAATGAATAAACATTAAATTAAATTTCCTATATCCCCTATCTAGTAATATGAGTCAAACGAGAAACCATATATTGAAACATCAATTCCGCTAATGGCTTACTTGTATCTACTTCAACATATTCAACTCTATTTTTTTCACAAATTTCAACAATTTTATCACGATGATTATTAAACTTTTCGAGGTATGCTTTTCTGATTTGTCGCGGCTGTAACTTCAACTCGGGAAAACCTTCCAATCCAATAAATTTAATTCTACCATCCATTGGAAAATCTTTTTCATATGGATCTATCATATGAAACAAAACGATTTCGTGGTTATCATACCTTAAGCGACCTAAGCCTCTTTTTAATTCCTCAGGATTGATCAAGAAATCTGAAATCAAAATAACAATTTCCCTTCGCCCTAAACGCTCAGCGAAATCCATCAGATTTTTTTCAACGCTAGTCTTTTTTGTGGCTTTCGTTTCCTCTAGAATAGAATTAAGTTTATAAACAGTTGCCAAACTATTGCTAGGCCGTATGTATTGAAGAATCGTTTCATCAAATACACAGCAACCTACTTTATCACTAGCTTTAGTAACTAGATAAGTCAAACAAACAGCCAATTCATATGCGAAATCTAATTTCGTTTTCTCATGAGAACCAAATCTCATAGATTCGCTTACATCAAGAAATATTTGACAAACTAAATTGGTTTCAGCTTCGTATTGTTTAATAAAATATTTATCTTTTTTATAGAAGACATTCCAGTCAATATGCTTAATATCATCCCCAGGAACATATTCTCTATGGCCAGCAAACTCAACAGAAAATCCCTGAAAAGGAGATTTATGATTTCCGGCTTGGCTACCAGCAACTAAACCACGAGGCTCCATATCCATCTTGGCAATGGCAGCTATCGCTTGCTTATTTAGATATTTGGTTAAGACTTTCATTCACTCAAAACTTAAGGTTAACTCAATTAGAAAAAAAATTCTGTTATACATTCTGTGGGATTTCTTCAATTAATCTCTCAACTAATTTATCTGAATTAATCCCTTCTGCTTGAGCTCCAAAATTTGGAGAAATTCGGTGGCGAAATACTGGTCCTGAAATTGCGGCGATATCTTCAGTTGCAACATGATAGCGTCCATGAAGTATTGCTCTCGCCTTCGCAGCACTAATTAAAGCTAAACACGCACGTGGTCCTGCACCAATATTAATCCATTCTTTAACAAAATCAGGAGCTTCATCTTTTTCTTTTCGTGTTGCTCTAACCAATCGTACAGCATACTCTAAGACATGTCTCGCTACAGGAGCTCTTTTTATTAAACCCTGAAAATCTAAAATTTCTTCACCAGAAACCACTGAGACAATATCCTTAGTAATTCCTGACGTTACTGTTTCAGCAATTTCAATTTCCTCATCAAAACTTGGATAATCAACATAAATTTTGAATAAAAATCTGTCTTGCTGGGCTTCTGGCAAACTATATGTACCCTCTTGATCAATTGGGTTCATTGTCGCCATTACAAAGAAAGGTTTGTCTAGAGTGTAAACTTTACCCCCAATTGAGACTTGCTTTTCCTGCATTGCTTCTAACAATGCGGCCTGAGTTTTAGGTGGTGTACGGTTAATTTCGTCTGCTAACACAATATTAGAAAATATTGGACCAGGTAAAAATTTATACATTCTATTGCCATTTTCATCATCCTGAATAATCTCAGTACCTGTAATGTCAGATGGCATCATATCTGGTGTAAATTGAATTCTTTTAAAATCTAAATGAAGCGCTTCACATAAAGAATTAATCAGTAATGTTTTAGCTAATCCTGGCACACCTTCTAAAAGACAGTGACCTCCAGCAAATACTGAAACTAATAACTGCTCAACAATTTCATTTTGACCAATAATCTTTTTTGCAATTTCTTTTTTAATTTTCCCAAAGGATTTACCAAGATCTATAACTTTTTCCTGATCTTCTGAATTGTCTTGCTTTACTGAACTAGTAATTTTTGCAGAAGTAGAAGCTATCGAAGCACTTGCTGACGAAGTCGATTCACCACTTCCAAAAGTGATTAATCCACCACATTTACATTCTTTAGTATCGCCATCTTTTCTACTGGCAGATTTGTATTTTTTTTGACACTTGTCACAGACGCCTATAATATCCATCAAGATCTCCAATAACTTAATTTAGAATTTAATAATTAACACGTGGAATGTATTAGGTAAACCAGCATGCCATTAACGGGGGGGGAGTATACGCATAGTGTACACTTCGACAATATGAATTGCACTAGACTTTTAATTTCGAATAATAAATTAAAACCCTTGCTCAACGAAATGGATTAAAACAAATCTCAATGTTTTGTCAATATGCTAACTTTCTAAAAAAGTGAAAAAATAGACCTCTTTTCAGTCTGAAAGCTCTACTAGTGTATTAATTTCTGCCGAATGAACCTTTAAGAATACCATTAATAATTTTCATATATTTAATAAATTTTAGACTTTCGCAGGATTCATCCCTCTAGCAAAGTAATTGCCTTTATAATTCTGCTTCAATTGTCATAATAGTAAACAAATAGCAAGGAACGAAATTTATTTTTAATTTAACAGTGATGAATCACTGCTGTTATAAGTAAACAAAGTAAAGATTATATAAAAGAAGAAAAATTTCTGAATAGCTGAAGAATGATCAGTGAAAAGAAATGGAAGTTACACAAAAGAACATGTAAATGGTTGATATAAAACGCTTTAATCTGCGTCTTCAATCATGCTTAAATTAACAAGTTTGTGCACAGGGTAAAAAAAGAATTCATTTTAACGGTAAGTATGACATTGAAGTATAAAAACACTCAAAATTACTGGTTTGACCAGAAAAAAAATCATACCCCAAATTCTTGCCCTTGCCAAAAGGTTTTAGGGACAAACAAATGTCAAAAAGGATGCTTATCAATGCAGTTGACCGGGAGGAAACCCGTGTTGCTGTACTTGATGAAAAGGGACTCATTGAGAACCTTATCGTCGAAACAGATGCAAAAGGTCAAATTAAAGGGAACATTTATAAAGCTACTGTAGTAAATGTTGATGCCGGTTTAGAGGCCGCTTTCATTGAGTATGGAAGTAATCGCCATGGGTTTTTACCTCTCAGCGATGTACAGAAAAAATATTTCGATTGTGAGGGCAATTTTAATCCCTCTAGATCTCATGAATTTCTAAAAAAAGGTACCTCACTTCTCGTTCAAGCCGAAAGAGAAGAAGTAATGCACAAAGGTGCTGTTTTTACTACATATCTTTCGCTACCAGGAAGATTCATGGTCGTAATGCCAGAAAGTACTGGCGGAGGTATTTCAAGAAAAATTGAAAGCGAAAGAGAACGTAAAACATTAAAAGAAACATTAAAAATATTAAAAGAAGGCGATGAAAATATCGCTATTATAATTCGGACTGCTGGTGTCGGCCACGATGACCAAGCACTTAAATCCGACTACCAATCTTTAGTCAAAGAATACAAAAATATCTTAACCACCTTTAAACATAAAAAAGGAGTTGGTTTACTTTATGAAGATCTTGATATGACAATTCGATCATTAAGAGATTATTTTTCAAAAGACATTAATGAAGTAGTAATTGATAATTATAAAGTTTATAAAAAAGCTATTGAATTTTTTAAACGCTTTATGCCAGAGCACTTAGATGCTGTAAAAAGTTATCGAGATAAACGCCCCCTCTTTGCAAAATATAATGTTGAGCAACAAATTGATCAAATGTACGAAAGAATGAGCCCTCTGCCATCGGGTGGAAGTATTTGCATCGACCCAACAGAAGCTTTGATATCAATTGATGTGAATTCTGGTAGCGCAAAATCAGAATCCGGACAAGAAACATTAGCATTCCAAACAAATGTTGAGGCCGCCGTTGAAGTAGCAAGGCAATTACGAATTAGAAATTTAGGTGGATTAGTCGTCATAGACTTTATAGACATGAACCACTTTAAACACCGCAAGATAATTGAAAAAATTATGCTACAAGCTACTAAAAAAGATAAGGCCAGAATTGAAATTAGCTCTATTGGTAAATTTGGTTTAATGGAAATGTCAAGACAGCGAATAAAAGCGAACTTTGCATCTATAAGCAAAAATGCCTGTACTACCTGCAATGGACGTGGTCTTCTACGTGCTACTTCAGTTGCCGGAATGGCAGTTGTAAGAAAATTAACGGATTTGGCTGTTAATACTGGATCAAGAGGAGAAATTAGAATTGAAGCCGCGATCATTGTCGCGGATCACCTACTAAATGAAAAGAGGGGTGCTATTCAAAAAATTGAACATTCAAATAATATTTCTATAAAGGTTACTAGCAATCCAATGGTATTGCCTGGGTTTGAAAACTTTGCCGTAATGAGCAAGTCAGTATTAGAAGAAGAATCTAAAAGAGCTCATGTGGCAAAAGATAGAAAAGAACGGTCACAAACTAGATCATTTCAAGAAAGAATTAAGAAACAATCAAAATCTCATTGGAAGTACAATGATGATGGCATAGAGGCCAAAGAACTACCTAAACCAATTCAAGATTTATTAAACGACCATTTTTATGAAATAACAAATAAAAAATCGCCAACACAACCTGGCAAGGAAGAACCTACCGCGGTACCAGCGACTCAGGATTATAATAATAGAAGACGCAGAACAAGAAAAAGACCTGATAGAATTTCTGAAGAAAAGTTTCAGTATGCTAGGGAAAATTTCAGAATAATAGATATAGAAGAAAATAAAATTGTCGAGAAGAATGAAGATACATTTGCGACAATTGAATACATCGACAAAGAAATGGAACTTTTAGAACAAGAAAAGAGAAGGCTAGAAGAGATTCAGGCAAAACAATTAGAAATAAAGTCAATTGAAGATTTAGCTGCTATAGAAAAAATAAAGAATAAAGATCCAAATACTGAAATAAAATCAGGCGATACAATTGAAACAGAAAATATTAATGAAGATTCAAATGTGATTAATGTAGAGTTAAATGATGCAGAAGTTAACCAAGTTGAAACTAATTCTTTCAACACAATTGACATCGATTCTAAGAAATCTTCGCCCAAAAAGAAAGTCGAAGATGCGTCAAAAGATAAAAAGGCGGTCTCAGATACATTAAAACCAAAAGTAGAAGAACCAAATGTACAATTCATTTCTTTATCTGGATCTGCTAGAAATTTTGGCGCAGGATTAATAGATTCTCGAACAGAAACAGAAGACAATATAAGTTTTAAAGCTGAGTCAATAAAACTTGATGGAGCTAATTCAACAACTTTAGAAATCATTGAAGATGTAAAAACGAAAGATGTTGAGAAAAAGAAAGAAATATCAGATAAATTTGATGAGGTAAGTGAAAAAAAGGACAAAGAATTCACAACTAAAAGCAACGATGAAAAAGCTTAAAGAATAATTAGTTATATATAATGGATCTGTTCTCAAAAATTCAAGAAGCATTTAAATATCTTAAAAAAGAAGTCGGCTCAAAAAAAATTCCTAATGGGATTATTTTAGGGACAGGCCTAGGAGGCTTCGCCAAAAAAATCAAGAATAAAAAATGCATTCCCTTTAACCAAATTCCACATTTTTGTTCATCTACAACTATTTCTCATGAAGGTCAACTTGTCTTTGGAACCATAAGTGGAAAACCCGCTGTAGCAATGGAAGGTAGACTTCATTACTACGAGGGATTTACCACCGATGAAATCACATTTCCTGTCAGAGTAATGAAAGCCTTAGGCGTCAAATTAATATTTGTATCAAATGCCTGCGGAGGTATGAACCCTCAATATTCATTAGGCGATATAATGTTCATTGACGATCATATAAACTTAATGGGTATCAACCCTTTAATTGGAAAAAATGACGATCGATTAGGTCCAAGGTTTCCTGATATGGTAGAACCATATGATCAAAAAAAAATAACCCTTGGTCAAAATGTTGCTTTGAAATTAGGAATCAAAACTCACAAAGGCGTTTATGCTGGGGTTACAGGACCAAACCTTGAAACCAGAGCTGAATATAGATTTTTAAGAACAATTGGTGCTGATGTAGTTGGAATGAGCACAATACCTGAAGTGATAGTCGCTGTTCATTGTGGTATCAAAGTAGTAGGTCTAAGTATTATCACAGATATATGTCTACCGGATGCTTTAAAACCTGTAAGCATTCCTGAAATAATTGCTATTGCAAATAAAGCAGAACCTAAATTAAATCTTATTGTACATGAAATGTTAAAGGAAATTAAATAATGATGAGGACGTCAACGAGATGGCAATAGACTTTATATCTACAATAGACAAAATTTTAAAGTTTTTTATAGGGGACCGAAATGCAAGAGAACTTGATAAACTCCAGGATACCGTTGATAAAATAAACTCTTTAGAATCTACCATTCAAAAAATGTCTGATGATGATATGAAAGAACAGACAATAAAATTCAGAGAAAGATTAGATAAAGGTGAATCATTAGACGACATACTGCCTGAAGCTTTTGCCCTAGTTAGAGAAGCCGGAATAAGAGTCCTACAAATGCGACACTATGATGTTCAGCTAATAGGAGGAATGGTTTTACACCAAGGCAAAATAGCAGAAATGAAAACTGGTGAAGGTAAAACTATTGTAGCTACCCTAGCAATTTACTTAAATGCATTAAAAGGCAGTGCACACTTAATTACAGTAAATGAATACCTAGCAGAACGTGATGCTGGTAAAGAAGGACAAATTTATGAATTTCTTGGTTTAACCGTTGGAATTATAAAAAATGCCATGTCTCAAGAGGAAAGAGATACCGCATATCAGTCAGATGTAACATATGGCACAAACAGCGAATTTGGGTTTGATTATCTACGAGATAACATGAAAACAAGAAAGGAGCATCAAGTCCAACACTCACTTGACTTTTGTGTAATTGATGAAGTTGACTCCATTTTAATTGATGAAGCACGAACACCTTTGATTATTTCCGGTCCCGCAGAACAGCATGCTGATACATATAAAATGATAGATACTAAAGTCAGACAATTAAAAGAAGGTATTCATTTTAATGTTAGCGAAAAAGATCACTCCGTTGTCATGACGGAAGAAGGAATCGAAAAAATTGAAACCTTAATTGGTATGGGTGATTTATATTCTGGTAAAAATATGCACCTACCTCACTTTATAGATAATGCCCTCAGAGCACATCACTTATTCAAAAGAGATGATGAATATATGATTGCTCCAGATCTTGAAACTGGAGAAGTTTCCGTTTTAATCGTGGATGAAAACACAGGTAGAACCATGCCTGGAAGACGATGGAGTGATGGCCTACATCAAGCCATAGAAGCAAAAGAAGGTATCGATATTAAAGAAGAAAACCAAACGTTGGCAACAATTACGTATCAAAATTTCTTTAAACTATACGGGAAAATGTCCGGCATGACGGGTACTGCCTTAACAGAAGCAAAAGAATTCAAACAAATTTATGATTTAGAAGTCCTTGAAATTCCAACAAACAAACCTTTGATTCGAATGGATATGGATGACTTAATCTATGGCACCACGAAAGAGAAATATAATGCCATACTCGAAGAAATAAGATTTAATCACAATTTAGGTAGACCGATTTTAATTGGTACTATCGCCATTGAAAATTCAGAATTACTTTCAAATCAATTATTAAAAGCTGGCATTCAGCACGACGTATTAAACGCTAAACAACATGCCAGAGAAGCTGATATCATTGCAAATGCTGGTGCTCTAGGTGCTGTTACAATTGCAACAAATATGGCCGGTCGTGGTACCGACATTGTTATGAAACCTTTTACGGTAAACGAATTAATAGCCTTCTGGAAAGAAAAAGATTTAGCGCCTAAAGATCTTGATCCTTCATTACCAAAAGAAAAATTGGACGCCACAATTAAAAAATTCTGGGCAGAAAAGTTATGTGATGCCAAAGATGGCTCCTCAGATCAAGCTCAAAAAGATTTACTTCAATTAATGAATTACCATGGCGTCAGAGAAGCGAGAATATGCGAAACAGCGACGGGTCTCGGTGGGCTTTTAATTGTTGGCACAGAAAGACATGATTCCAGAAGAATCGATAATCAGCTTAGAGGTAGAAGTGGACGTCAAGGAGATCCTGGAGGCTCACAGTTCTATCTTTCCTTAGAAGATTCTCTTATGAAAATTTTTGCTCCTGAAATGGTGACAAATATTTTAAGAAGAATGGGATTAACCGATGGCGAAGCCCTGGATCACCCGATGGTTTCAAGATCTATCGAAAAAGCACAGAAAAAAGTAGAAGACAGAAACTTTAGCATTCGAAAAAACTTATTGGAATATGATGGTGTCATGAGCGATCAACGACAAATAATTTATCGCGAGAGACAACAAATTTTAGACGACATTGATCTCAAAGATGCCTTCCAAGAAAAAATTCAAGATACTATCGATGTTTTTACATCTATTCATATGAGTGAAAATATCTCAGAAGAAGATCGGAATTATGATGAATTTATTGAACAATCAAAAGTTAAATTTAATGTTGAAATTTCAAAAGAAGAAATATTAAAAAAATCCAAGCAGGAAGCCTTTGGTGTTTTAAAACAAAAAATTGATCAACTTTATAGCGAAAAAGAAAAGAAAATTACCGAAGAAGGTGTTAGAGAATTAGAACGGTTTTTATTACTTCAAGTAGTCGATCAAAAATGGAAAGACCATCTGCATGCAATGGATTATCTCAAAGAAGGGATTCATTTAAGAGGTCAAGCGCAAAAAGATCCGAAGGTAGAATATAAAAGAGAAGGCTACGAACTCTTCACACAAATGACAGGTGCAATTATTGACGATGTTGTCAGCCTGGTTTTGCATGTGGAAATATCTCAAGAAGAAGAAGAAGAGCTTTTAAGTCAAAATGAATGGGAAGCAACTGCTGAACTACACCCAGACTTTGACGCTAATGGACCAGCATCTCAAAAAGAATTAATAAATCTTGAAGAAATCGAAATTGTACCGATTAAAAATGAAGAGCCCAAAATAGGCCGAAATGACCCTTGCCATTGCGGGTCAGGCAAAAAATATAAAAAATGCCATGGCAAAGGTTTATTTTAATTTTAAACTTTTTTGAATATTAACGAACAGTTATGCCCACCAAAACCAAAAGAATTTGATAAGGCATAATCCATTTTTCGATCTTGAGTTTCAAGTGCAACAGACAATTCTATTTCTGGAGCTACTTCTTTTATATTAGCAGAGACATGTACCTTTTGGTCTATTAAAGATTTTAAAGCAACAATAGCCTCAATACCACCAGCAGCTCCAAGAGTGTGACCAATTAGCGACTTAGTTGAATTGATGATAACATTATCTTTAGCAGCTCCCAAAACCCTAGCAACCCCTTGACACTCAACCACATCGCCAGCTGGTGTACTTGTCCCATGAGTATTAATATATGAAAGCTCACTGGCATCCAATTCAGCACTCTTTAAGGCACGCTTCATTGATAACTCTACACCTTTAGCATCAACTCTAGGTTTGACATCATCATAAGCATCACAGCTAGCACCTGCACCAACTAATTCACCATAAATAGTAGCACCTCTTTTTTTAGCAGATTCTTCTGATTCCAAGACAAGAATACCTGCTCCTTCACCAATAATAAATCCTGCTCGATTTACATCAAAGGGTTTAGACGCCGTTGAGAAATTTTCATTATCAACAGACAATGCTTTACAAGCATTGAACCCAGCAATACCAATTGGATTAACACCACTTTCGGCACCACCTGCAATGGCTATATCACACCTACCTAATTTTATGGCATCAAAAGCTGTCATTATAGTATGACTACCTGTAGCGCATGCACTACTTATAGAATAATTCATACCCATAAACCCATAACGGGTAGCAATTCTGCCGCTTGCCATATCGGTCAACACACCTGGAATAAAGGTTGGCTTAACTTTCTTTGCACCTTTTTCAAAAAACCGAATACAGTTATCATAATAAGTTTTCATGCCACCCATGCCACTACCAACTATCACTGCGGTATTTTCTCTTAATTCTTCCGGTAATTTCTCATCATCTAAACCTGACATTCTTATAGCACACTGTGCAGCAGCCATGGCATATTGATCAAATAAATCCATTCGATTACTTTGTTTTTTGTCCATAAAGTCAGCCGGATCAAAGTCCATTATTTCTCCAGCGAATCGAGTCGCCAAGCCATCTGTCTCAAATCGCGAGATCATTTTGACACCGGAAACTCCATTTAATAATTTTTCCCAAAATTGATCAACATCAAAACTTATGCAGGACATAACCCCCATACCAGTAACAACAACTTTTCTAGACATTCACACTTTCCTTCCGGAACAAATTTAGCTAAAGATTATTTTTTTAACGAATTAAAATTTTTTAGTAAATAAACGGATTAATTCTATTAAAATCGAGAAAATATCAATATCAAAAATTATGCTAAGACATCAAAAAGTACATAAATGAGTCAAATAAAATGCTTCCAGTAGAAATTGCCATAATTATCCTTTCTTCTTATATGATCGGATCAATTCCTGTTGGCTATCTAGTATGTAAATCAAAAGGCATTGATATAAGAGAAGTTGGTAGTGGAAATATTGGTGCCACCAATGTTGGAAGAGCTCTAGGAACAAAATGGAAAATCATTACACTCTTTGTGGATGCTTTTAAAGGCGGTATTTGTGTTTATCTGACACAACAATATTTTGAAAAAGCTGGAGGGATTCAACAGGACGTTTATCCCATAATCGCAGGTATGTCAGCTATTGCCGGCCACAACTGGACGATTTTCTTAAAATTTAAAGGAGGCAAAGGGGTTGCGACAAGTGCTGGTGCCATGTCATGTTTAGCTCCCATCCCTCTGCTCGTAGGTATTGCAGCCTATTTAATCGTGGTTAAAATCAGCAAATATGTGTCTTTGGGATCCATGATTTCTACATTTGTGGTCGTTTTATGTATTATTTTCGATCCCTATACACATTGGAAAGATCAATTATTCTTAATAATCTATGCTACTATTATTTGGCTTTTAGTTCTACTTAGGCATAAAGATAATATTAAAAGATTAATAAATGGAGAGGAATCAAAAATTGTCTCAAAAACATAATGCCGTATTTATTGGAAATGGTGCCATGTCATGTGCCATGGCTAATTGCCTTTCCAAAAATTTCAGTTCCATATGCATATGGGGAAATAATGAAATAAATGTAAAAGAGTGCCAATCAAAACATGAAAATAATCTATATTTACCTGGTATCAAACTTTCTGAAAATATCACCTTCACTAGTAATCTTGACTTATTAACTAATAATAAAATTTCTATTATTTTTTGCGGTGTACCCACACAATATATAAGAAAGACGCTTTCAAAATTAAATAAACCTAAAGCGAACTCCATTATTATTTCTTTTGCAAAAGGATTAGAGATTGGAACCTTAAATAGACCTTCTCAAATAATTCAAGATGTATGGCCAGATGCTTGTGTGATGGCATTATCGGGCCCAGCTCAGGCAGAAGAACTAGCCAAAGGAAAACCATTTTCAATAGTTTTAGCTTCCAATCATGAAAAGGAAGCCAAAAAAATACAAGAATTAATCAATACAAAAACAATGAGAACATACCTTTCTAATGACTTAATTGGTGTAGAAATTGCCGGCGCATTAAAAAATGTTATTAGCATTACAGCTGGCATAAATGACGGACTTCAATACGGGGACAATGCAAAAGCCTCAATAATGACAAGGGGTCTAGCAGAAATATCAAGACTTGGTGAAAAATTAGGTGGTCATAAAGAGACCTTTTCTGGTTTAGCAGGCATTGGCGATTTAATCACTTCTTGCATTTCACCTTTTGGACGTAACTATTCACTTGGGAAATTACTTGGAGAAGGTCAAAACTATGAGGATATTATGAAGAACACTATCAAGGTTTGTGAAGGAGCCTTTACAGTAAAAGTGCTTCACGAATATTCAAAAGAACTTAATGTTGAACTTCCCATTTCAAATGAGGTATACAGTGTGTTGTATGAAAATAAAAGCCCCCAAGAAGGTGTACAATCATTAATGAAGAGAACTTTAAAGTCAGAATTTTAAGGTAAAATATGTTTTCTATTTGATAATATGATCCACTGGCGACTTGAAGTCTCCCTATAAAATCGATAAACCATGAAATATTTGTTTAAATTATTATTTGCGATGTTAATTTTCCTGCCGTTCTTGATACTTTCGCAGTGTTTAAATGGTCCAGAAATAGCAGATGACTACCAATTCAAAGATAGGTGGTCTTATATTGTTATACATCATAGTGGTCGTGGCAAAGATACTTTAAATAGCATTGATCGATATCATAAAGAAGTCAAACATTGGGATGGCATTGGATATCACTTTATTATTGGAAATGGAATTAACACAGAAGATGGAAAAACCGAAATGACAGCACGGTATAAACAAGCAAAAGATGGGGCACACGCCTTAACTGTCGACAATTTCTATAATAAAAACGCCTTAGGGCTATGCCTAATTGGAAACTTCAATAAAAGCAACCCAACGATAAAGCAAAAGAATTCATTAATTAAATTAGTTCGTGAACTCCAAGAGCTTTATGAAATACCTATTAAAAATATCCTTTTCCACAGCGATACAAAAGCCACAGAATGTCCAGGGAAGAATTTCCCTAAAAAAGAAATATTAGATCGATTAACAAACAAAATACTTAAATATAAGCTGGAGCAATAAAAAGCATGTCTGAAGAAACAAAAAATGATTCCAAGTCAACTGAAGCTGAAGCTGAAAAAAAACCAAAGAAAAAGGTTACAAAAAAAGCAGTGGCCAAAAAGTCCACTACAAAAAAGACCACTACAAAAAAGACAGCCGCAAAAAAACCTAGAGCTAAAAAGCCAACAGGGAAATCTCTCGTTATCGTTGAGTCTCCAGGGAAAATAAAAACAATAAGCAAGTTCTTAGGTAAAGATTTTATTGTTAAAGCATCCTTTGGACATGTACGCGATTTACCAGGTAAAGAACTAGGCGTTGATCTTGAAGATAATTTCAAACCAAAATATGTTACCCTCAGAGATAAATCAAAAGTTATAAAAGCTTTAAAGCAAGAGGCAAAAAAATGTGATAAATTATATCTAGCTCCTGACCCTGACCGTGAAGGGGAAGCCATTGCATTTCATTTAAAGGAAACTTTAAAATTTGCCCCCGAAGATACCTTTAGAGTAACTTTTACTGAGATCACCAAAAAAGGAATTGCAGAAGGGTTTGCCAATGCCCACAAATTAAATGATAACCTTGTTAACGCACAACAGGCCAGAAGAATTTTAGACAGAATTGTGGGATACAAATTAAGTCCACTATTATGGAAGAAAGTTGCAAAAGGGCTTTCTGGAGGGCGAGTACAATCGGTAGCGGTAAGAGTAGTTTGTGAAAGAGAAGATGAAATCAACAAATTCATAAAAGAAGAATACTGGAAAATTGCTATCAACGTATCTCTAACACAAGAGTCAGAAAATTTTGAAGCCCAGATGATCACATGGGACAATAAAGATTTTGAAGCACATGATGAAGAAACTGTTAATGGAATCGTTGGCCAGCTGGAAAATCAACCTTACCTCGTGACCAACATTGAGAAAAAAGGACAAACCAACCGACCATCTCCTCCATTTATTACAAGTACGCTACAACAAGCAGCTTCCACACAATTAAGATATTCGGCAAAGAACACCATGAGAATTGCACAGCAATTATATGAGGGTGTTGATCTAAAAAATGAAGGTAGTGTTTCTTTAATTACCTACATGCGAACAGATTCCTTTAATTTATCTGATGAAGCAAAAGATTCAGCCAAAGAATATATTGTCAAAAATTTATCCGATAAATATTATCCAGAAACTCCAAATGTTTTTAAAAGCAAGAAAAATGCTCAAGAAGCTCACGAAGCTATTAGACCAACAAATTGTTTAATAACTCCGGATGCCATTAAGGATCAAGTAACACCAGATCAATTCAAGTTATATAATTTAATTTGGCGAAGATTTATTGCCTCTCAAATGGCTCCTTCAAAAGTCGCAATAACAAATGCTGAGATTACTGCCAGCAAAGGTATCTTTAAGGCTCAGGGTAGAATTGTATTATTTGATGGTTATTTGAAAATCTACAGTCCAAGCGATGACAAAGATAAAAAAGATAAAAATCAATTACTTCCAGAGTTTGATGTTGACGATCAACTTATTTTAAACGAACTACTACCAACACAGCATTTCACACAGCCTCCACCAAGATACACAGAAGCATCTTTAGTACGTCTCCTTGAAAAAGAAGAAATTGGAAGACCAGCTACCTATGCTACAATTCTTTCAACAATTCAAGATAGAGGTTATGTAACTCTTGAAACTCGTAAATTTCATGCATCAGAACTTGGCATGTTGGTTAACCACAAACTAGTTGAGTTTTTCCCAAGTATTCTAGGGTTAAGCTTCACTGCTGAAATGGAAAGCAATTTAGATAAAATCGCTGAAGGAGAATATGAATGGCCAACAGTCATTGGTGATTTCTACAAAGATTTTGAAAAAGACCTTGAGAAAGCCACAGAAGATATGCCTTCAGAAAAAAATAAACAAGAAGGCGATGAAGTCTGTGAATTATGCCAAGAACCTATGGTAATTCGATGGAGTAAAAAAGGGAAATTCCTTGGTTGTAGCGGCTATCCAAAATGTAAAAACACAAAAAGCTTAAATCCCGATGAACAAGATATAGGTAAAGAACTAGGCGTAAATTGTCAAAAATGTGATGCGCCAATGATATTAAAAATAAGCCGAAGAGGTAAATTTGCTGGCTGTAGCAGTTACCCCGATTGCAAAACAACATTGCCACTCGATAAAAATGGTGAAGTCATTCAAATCGATTTATCTGGTCAAGATTGTGAAAAATGTGGCGCAGAAATGGTACTTAGGATGGGAAGAAGAGGACCTTTTATAAGCTGCTCAGCATTTCCTGCTTGCAGAAACACTAAGCCACTTCCAAAACCAGAAGAAAAAGACGAGGACTCAGAAGATAATAAAGAAGAAGTCGCGACAACGGCAACTACCGAAGAATCAACCTCCGAATAATAATTACTTTCGTAGAGACAATGCATGCATTGTCTCTCAACTACATTGCCTCAACGATAATTAAAAATTACTTCATCCGAGGCCTATCCTCAGACCAACTAATCGGAACACTATAATGTGGCGGATAACCTAAATCAATTCGGTTCCTTGCTTCAGCAATTCTTGCTTGTTCTAAACGATCATTATCAGCGGCAGCAATCGTCCATTTATAATTGAACTTGTCGCTCTCCCAACAATAGTAATTGCCAATACAACTCGCTTCCTTAGGATATAAATAACAATCACGCAGTCGAGCTTGCATCTGAGCTTTCTTTTGATCGATTGTTCCCATTCCACCAATCGGACGGCAATCTTCCCAAACAGAAGCCTCTTGACGATCGACAATTCCAGGATCTTGCATTAAATCCCAGAAAGAAGCTCTGTCACCATTATCTAAAAAACAGTACATCCCCTTCATGCTGTCTACAAATGCCCATTTACCGTTGATATAAATCTCACTCATCATATGGCCGGAAATATGTACACCTATCACCCTAGCAGGAAAACCAGCCATTTGACTCAAGGCTGTAAACACTCTAGATATCTCATTACACATAATTGCACCGCGTTTTATTAACTCTTCTTCACTACCACCATCAAACACGACACTATCAGATTTATAGTCACGGTTATCACGACACCTACGCATAATCGCTAAAAACTTTTCATGATCGCTCATGTCATCATTAATTATCTGACTTAAAACTTCTTCCAAAAAAGGTCGAGTGCCTTTTACATATTTTAATTCTAAAGGTGTAAAGTCAGAGTATATATAATCAGCAGATTCACTTGTCAATGCCAATTGACCTTCAATAATTTGAATGTCTGCTGGAGGATTTTCTTCACCATACCAACCAAAGACTCTCTCCAACCATAAATTAACACCTAATTTGATTCTAGAATCTTCGTACACTTCCCCTTGCCTAAAGCCTAATGTATCTTTATACATATTACAATCT
This sequence comes from Planctomycetota bacterium, assembly GCA_002746535.1. Lineage (GTDB taxonomy): Bacteria > Planctomycetota. The sequence continues at coordinate 77,743 of NVWA01000008.1, read as the reverse complement.
CCTCAACAATTTGAAAAAATCATAACCCAATATAAACACATAACAAGGAACAAGTTAAGGCAAAATATTTCTTATTTATAAGACTATACTTTTACGAGGCGTAAATAGATTACGAAATAATTTATTCCAATTATCAGAAATTAAATTTAAAATAAAGACCGCTTAAGAACTCTTAATTTTTTTATACAGAAAGATTCCTTGTATTTTAGCAAATAGCCATTATTTCCAATTGATCATCAACAAACAATTGATCAAAATTTAAATGACAATAATAACTTTTCAATGCATCCAACATCCACTTTGGTGATAGCTTAAAAAGGCTTCGTTGATTGACAAAGAAATATTGCAATTCAGTATGTTTCATTTTTACAATACAACTTCCTATTGCATGAAGAACTTTTTTCGATTCTTTTACGTTAATAAAATTAGAATAAATCGTTCTCTTCAACTCACTTATTCGATCAGGAGTTTCCAGTAAGGTAGTTAACATAATTAAATCTAATTCCAAACATATTGCAGGCATACCACCAACTCGATCATAATCTTTGACAAAGCCTACTCTTTGAAACAATAATTTTTTTTCATAGAATACAGCATGTCTTGGATTTACAGTAATAATAAATTTTGATGCACCAAATATTCCTTTAGCATATAAATAAGAAAAATTAAATAACTTTTCTAATATTTCAGTTCCACCCCTTGCATCACTATCAATTCCAAGAGAAATAATTTCAGACACTAAGTCGCCCTTAATTCGCATTAAGTTCAATTCTTCAAGATAAAGACTATCTGCAGGTAAACCCATTGAAGAATCTATGACAATTGTCAATGCACCACGAACTTTATCACCTTCTTTTACTACAATGGTTGCGGTGTCTGGATGAGCATCAAAAATTGAATACCACATTTTTGATGAATGTGGTTTTGCAAACTCTTTTTCAACATACGTCTTATATAATAATCTGTAAGCTTGAATTCTAGTTTCAATATCATTCGCTATTTCAACTGTAAACTCATTGTTTTCACCAAATTCTAATTGATCACTATTTTTTCTTTTATCTGAATAATCGAATTTTTTTAATACTTGCGATAGTCTAGTTTCAGATCTCATTTTCTCTACCTCGATTATTTTAAATGTAAAATAAAGTCAAGTCCACGAAAGTTTTTAACTCGACCACCTTCGATATTTGCTTTTTTTAATTTTCCAGGAACTTCATTCATCACCAAGCCAGCACCCATTGACTCATCATACTCTCTCAATTGCTCTTCGTTGTAACGTAAAAAATATTTTGAGAACCAAAGAAGAAAACCTTTCTTCCAGTTTGGCTGTCTCAATAAATCTTTAATGAATACTTGGCCTTCTTGGTGTTTAACACGATTTGCCTCAACCAACATATCTTCAGGATGATCAATGTGATGCAACATAAAATGAGATATCACCAAGCCAAATTCATTATCTTCAAAAGGTAATTTCGTAGCATCGCCTACAATAAAACTAATTTGATCAGCAACTCCTTCATCTTCAGCATTCTTTTTTGCAATCGCTATCATGTCAGGTGATAAATCAATCGCGGTAATTTTATAATCAGGATGTCTCTTTGCTATTCCAATAGAATTCCAACCTGGTCCAGTACCAATATCCAATACTTTTTTATTGCAAATTTCTAATTTAGAAACCATTTGAATAAATGGTCTATTCAATAACCAATAATGAACTTTTACCATTCGATTATATTCTTCTGCTTCAACTCCCACGTGATCAGGGTGACTTTCTAATTTACGTGGCAATACTCGAAATAAAGATGCAATTGTTTGTGATAAAGCTGATCTTTGTTTCATTGGAAAAGAGATTGATTTAAGCATTGGATTACCTTTCATTAAGTTATTTTATATGATTACTATAGAAACTTTTATGCCAACCATGAGAATTTTGCTAAACCCATTCATTCCAAAGACTTAAGAAATCGTCATACAAAAAAATCTTAACAAAGATAAATATTTGATTTCATTTTGAACTCATATTCAATTCATATTGAGTATATAATAAATACGACTATAATACCAAAAGCTATTTATTTGACCAAAAAACTATGAAACAAAACACCACTCTACCTGAATCTGTTGAGCAATGGAGAAAAGACCCCTTTATTGGACTGTCAAAAATCATGACCAATTCCAAGGAAAGAAATACGCTAATCGGCCAATCAGTCATAAGCATGCTAAACGCCGAAAATGAAAACTATAATGAAAGCGAAGGTAGAAAATTAGCACAACAAGTCGTTGAAAAAAACGAACGGATAGAAATTAATTTATATGCGTTATTTTTAATTGTATGGTCAATCATGGCTGCAAAAGGTCAAAATCTAGATGAATCAAAAATGATTCTAAATAAATTGGACGAAATAAATGAAAAGGAGTTATTACCAGAAATCATTGCGACCATTTTAGCGACAAAAGGATATCACTATGGGGTATCAGGAAATAAAACTTTACGAATCACTTATCTTCAAAATGCATTAAAAATATCAAACGTAAATGAAGCACACAAAATAAAACTTATCACAGGTGCTAAAGGTGCATTACAAACACAAGGGAGATTGAAAGATCTAGAAAAATTAATAACAAAAAAAAATAAGGTAAAGGAAAATTCAGAAATCAACTCAGAGGAAGATTTTGCAAACCTAAGCAACGCCATACAACTTTGTCAAATCTCTTATGCTAAAAAACTCTTTGAAAAAATAAAATCAAATCCAAATAAACTAAAATTATTACAGAGTCCTGATAATCAATTTGACGTTGAGGAAATCTATTTAAATTTTATGGATCAACCAGCAAAAAATAACTTTTTACAAAATACCCTTGACGATCAATCTTTAGAATACTATGACAAATGGATGACCACAACAGGCTATCTATATTTAGGGAAACAAAAGGAAGGACTAAAATGGGCAAGAAGGTATACACAAGAACATCCTATCGGAATGGGCAACAGAAATCTCCAATCATTCACACTTATTAGAGCAGAGATTTCAAATAAAAACTGTGAAGCAGCAAAGGGTTTATTATTAAATAAAATAAAAAAAGGTTACCCTCATTTTCTGGATGTTTTTTTTTATGCGAGAATAGCCCTTTTAGAAGACAAAAACATTCTAGCATTAGATCTCATCAAGAAATTGCAAAACTCATGTACTCATTATGAAGCATTTGAACGTTTAGCTTTTGAGCTAGAACTTTCCTGTGAGTTATCAACAAAAGACACAACCCTATTTCTAACGCCAATAGAAAAAAAATCAAAAAAAAAATCAAACACTTTAGAAACCATCGATGATAACGACTCCAACACTGAAAAGGGAGTGATCATTGGAATATCAAATGCTATTCAATTAATCAAAACAAAGATTTCAAAGTTTTCAAAAGACAAAGGTATTATTTTATTAAATGGTGAAACAGGAGTAGGTAAAGAGGTAATTGCTAGATCGATTCATGAAAATTCTCCTAGAAAAACTAAGCCTTACATACCCATTAATTGCGGATCAATTTCAGAATCATTATTACAATCAGAATTATTTGGACATGTTGCTGGTGCTTTTACAGGAGCACATAAATATCAGCCAGGAGTCTTTGAAGCTGCTAAAGATGGAACTGTTTTTTTAGATGAAATTGGAGAAATTACACCTCAAGTTCAAATTGCTCTATTAAGAGTTTTAGAAAATAAATGTATCAGACCAATTGGAAGTACAGAAACAAAAAAAATTAACTGCAAAATATTAGCTGCAACCAATAAAGATTTAGAAAGTTTAACTTCTAATGGTCAATTTAGAGAAGATTTATATTACCGTTTGAATCAATTAAATATTCATATTCCACCTTTAAGAGAAAGAGTGGACGATATCATCCCTTTGTCTAATTATTTTTTAAGTCAAAACAGAACTGACGGTCAATCACCATCAATGAGTAATGAATTACAAGATTTAATAAAAAAATATGAATGGCCAGGAAACGTTAGACAACTAAAAAATGAAATGGAGAAAATGAGATTGTTAAATTCTGAAAAAATGCATTACGAGGCTGAAGATTTTACCATTAAAGAAATAACACAAAATTTGAATCCACAATTCAAACATACTAATATAGCGCCTCCCAATTCACAGATAAATGAATTAATTCAAAACGGGAAAACAGCCTTAAGAAGAAAAGAAAAAATATTAGATTTATTTAAAACAGCAGGAACTTTAACGAGAGGTGAAATCATTAAAGCACTTCAAATAGCACCTGGAACCGCAACATCCTATCTTAAATCATTAGAGAAAGAAGGTTACATTAAAAAAATTAAACCAAGCGCATCAACAAGAACCCATTATTTTGAATTTTGCAAATAAACAGAATTGTAGTTAACAAAAAATGACAATAACTTTAGTAAAAAAATGGCTTACCTCTGATGGGAGGTTTTCAAGTATAGTTCTAAATTCTAAGGAAGCAGAATGGCCAATTTCAAAAGCTATGATCGGGTTGTCTACTTATAGCGGGTCAAATTATAATGAGTCTAAAGAAAGAGAACTAGCCCAATCAATATTAAATAATAATCAGAAATATGACAAAGATCTATTCATATTGTTTCTACTAATTTGGAGTGGAGCTGCCATTCGTAGCGGAAACTATCACGAAGCAAATATGCTGACCAATAGAATTAAGGAATACAAAATAAAGATACCCGAATTGCAGGTAAAACTGATTAACCTTTTAAGTATCCTTGAAAGTGTAAAAGGTGATGAAAAACAAAAAGAAAAATATTTACTTGAAGCCATAGAGAAAATACCGAAAACTTCAGCTCATTATGAGTTAACCTTATTAGTGTACATGACCTATTTAAGTGATGAAGGTCGCCTCAAAGACTTTGAAAAGTTTAATTTCAAATTTAAAAATAAAAGGTCAAAACTTTTAACGACAGAAATTATATTCCGCAATTATATACAAACATGTCAATTTAAAAATCATTCAGTGTTGTTCAAATCTCTTGATTTTGAAGATGAGAGTATTAAAAAAATATTGGATTATAAAAACCTGATAAGAGACTATAAAATTGTAACTTTTTCTATGGATATTGATCATCAAGATTACAATATCAATTCTAAAAATATAGATGCTTCCACTAGATGGTATATAATAAATTGTTATTTAAAAGAGAAGGATCCCGTTAACGGATTAGCATGGGCCAAGAAATTTGCAACTGAACATAAAGCCATACTTAAAGTAAACAATACTATTTTCTACACATTAATTAGGGCAGAATTATCAAACAAAAACATCAGCGCTGCCTCTAAATTATTAAATGAAATAAAAAATTCTGGTTATATTCATTACTTAAATGTTTTTTTTGATGCTAGATTTGAATTACTAAAAGGCAACAAAACTAAAGCCGAAAAACTTTTTAAAAAATGTTATGAATATTGCCTTTATTACAATGCTTTAAATAGATTATACTTTGAACTTGATCTTTCAAGTGAACTACCAAAGAGAACAATCATTCAATTACTTAAACAAAATATTAAAAGCAAACCAAAACCATTTGAATTTCCTCAGATTTTAAAAAACCACAAGACGGAATTGCCTACAAATATCATTGGACAATCAAAACCCATGATTCAATTAAAAAATATCATTAATAAATACGCCAATGCGGACACATCAATTTTGATTTATGGCGAAACTGGTGTAGGTAAAGAAGAAGTTGCGCATAGATTGCATAATATCTCTGATCGATCTGATCATCCTTTTCTAGTCATCAATTGTGCCGCAATAGCAGAATCATTATTGCACTCAGAATTATTTGGCCATTTAAAAGGCTCATACACAGGTGCAACACAAGATCATAAAGGCATTTTTGAAGCGGCTAAAAACGGAACTGTGTTTTTAGATGAAATCGGAGATATTTCAGAACACGTCCAAGTTTCTTTATTAAGAATATTGGAATCCAATGAAGTAAAACCTATCGGCAGTACCAAACCAAAGAAGATTAAATGCAGAATCATTACAGCAACCAATAAAAATTTAAAAGAACTTGTTAATCAAAATAAATTTAGAGAAGATTTATATTATCGATTAAATCGATTAGAAATTCAAATTCCTACACTTAAAGAACGAAACAAAGATATTATTCTTTTAGCAGAATTATTCTTAAAACGAGAAAGAACTGATAAAGAACAACCGAAATTATCAAAAGAATTACAAAAAGAAATGATGGGTTATTCATGGCCTGGCAATGTCAGACAATTAAAAAATGAAATGGATAAATTGAGACTATACCACTCAGAAAAACTTTTTTACGATACAATTGATCTACAATTGAACAAGAAAAAAGAAATTAAAAAACCAATTGATCAAAAAGCTAAACATGTCATTTCAGAAAATACCCAAAATACGACCCAATTAAATAGTACAATTCAATCAAAACCATCAAATGATTCATTCAAGTCATTGATTGAAAATATAATCACAAATGAAAAAACTCCTCTAAGACGATTAGAAAAAATAAGAGCTATGTTTAAAGAAGTAAAAACATTAACTAGAGGAGAAATAATTAAAGTATTAAATGTTGCACCGGGTACAATCACAACCGATTTGAAATTATTAGTCGAAGAAGGTTATATCAACAGAGTAACACCTTCAGCATCAACTAGAACCCACTATTTTCAATTGAAAGAATAAAATGGAATTACAATCAATCAACATATCTCTAGTAAAAGAAAAAATGTACAATGATAAAATGGTAAAAACGGGCATATTAAAAGAATCTATAAACCATTCTGTTCATATTTTTAGTGATCATGTTGAAGGTGATCAACAAGCTGACCTAAAAAATCACGGTGGAGAATATAAAGCCGTGTACGGATATTCTTTTCATCATTATGCTTATTGGAAGAAATTAATAAATCAGGATGACATTCAATTCGGTTATTTTGGTGAAAACTTAACTTTTGACAATCTAATTGAAGAAGATTTACACATAGGAGATCAACTCCACATTGGCGAGGCTATATTATCTATCTCACAACCAAGGTCACCATGCTATAAGTTAAATATTGCCAGCAATAATAAAATTGATCCAAAATTATTTATTCAATATGGTAAAACAGGGATCTATTTCAAAGTCCTCAAAGAAGGTCAAGTAAATGTTGATTCCAAAATAACGATACAACCCTATGCCAAACTAAAACTTTCCGTTTTCGATTTATTTCAGGCGACTTTTGGACCAAAAAATGAAAAAAATAAAGATATTCTTCAAATTGCCTTTGACCATCCAGAATTAGCACCTGCTTGGAAAAATAGTATCAAAAATAAAATGTAAAAAATTAAGCCTCTTTATTTCTTCTAAGTTCTAATAATTCTTCCCATGGTTTTACTTCACATTTTTCAGCCCACTTTTCATAGAGAGCGGTCAACTCATTAACCACGTCGGGGAAATCCTTAGACACATTATTCAACTCTGTTCTTTCTTCTTCTATATCATAAAGCTCCCATTCGTTAGGATGCCTCAATACAAGCTTCCACTTTCCTTTACGAATAGCTTTATTACCTTCGTGCTCCCAATACAAAACTTCTCTTTCATGAATTTGATTAGTAAAAGTTGGAACCATACTAACACCCTCCAAAGGTTTGATAGAATTTTCATTACAAACCTTTGGATATTCTATACCAGCAATGTCTAAGATCGTTGCCATAACATCAGGTAGTTGAGCCGGCTGTTGCCTCAACTCACCTTGCGCTTTAATACCAGAAGGCCAATGTGCTATAAATGGAGTAGAAATGCCCCCTTCATGAACCCAATGTTTATATAGTCGAAAGGGTGTATTAGAAACATTCGCCCATGGAATTCCATAACTAGCGTAGGTATCTTCTCCACCTGGACTTATATCAGAAGTATTTCCATACCTTACTTCCCTTCCATCCCGCGTGTTAAAAGAACCACCTACGCCTCCCTCAGCGATCCTATGGCCCCACTCTTCACTAATTTCTTCTGCGCACCCTCCATTATCTGCCAAAAATATTATTAGTGTATTCTCTAATGAATTAGTCTCTTTCAAGCTATCGACTATTCTACCGATCCCCTGATCCATACGATCTATTTGAGCCGCATAAACTTCCATACGCCTTGCTTGCCAACTTTTATCTTTAGCGTTTTCCCATTCTTCGACTCGCGAATCTCTCTCGGTCAAACGCCAGCTTTCATTTATTATTCCCATAGCAACCATGCGCTCAAGACGTTCTTTTCTCAAATCATCCCATCCTGCATCAAACCTACCTTTATATTTTTTAATATCTTCTTCATAAGCATGCAAGGGCCAATGTGGCGCTGTATAAGCAACATATTGAAAAAAAGGTTGATCCTTTTTGTTTTCATTGTGCCCTTTAATTTGTCGAATAGCTTCATCAGAAATAGCATCCGTAAGATAATATTCACCACTCGGCGGATCAATACGTTCGTTATTTCTATTTAATGAACGAGGTTCATAGTAACTAGCCGCCCCACCAAGAATGCCATAGAAGTCTTCAAACCCTCTTTGATTTGGCCAATTATCTTTTTTATCATCAATATCTTTAGTAACATGCCACTTGCCGGACATGTAGGTCGAATACCCACCCAACTTTAAAGCTTCGGCAATAGTAACACATTTATTACTTAAGTTTCCTAAGTAACCATCTATTCCATCATCCCCTATCATGTGACCAACGTCTGCTTGCTGAGGATACATCCCTGTTAAAAGTGATGCTCTCGAGGGGCAACAACGGGCCGTATTATAAAATTGAGTATATCTTAATCCTCGCTTGGCCAACCAATCAAGATTTGGCGTTTCAATCTCGCCTCCATAACAACCGAGATCAGAATACCCCATGTCATCATTAAGAATTAATATTACATTTGGTTTATTCGTCATTCATTATTTCCTCATTAAATCTAAAACATTTATAAGATGAATTTCTCCATCTCTTTTAGCGTCGTCATAAAAGCTGCCTTCTCAAAGCTATAATCAGTATGAGATCCACCATTTTCAACAATTAACTGATTCTCAACATTATTTAAGTCCAATGCGTCTTTAAGCTTTTTACTATGTTCAAAGGATACTGTTCCATCAGCATCACCATGAAATAATAATGTGCGGGGTGAATGTTTATTTACATAAGATACGCAAGAGGCTTGTTGATATACTTCCGGAATTTCATCATAAGTGCCACCAAAATAAGAAACTTTATTTGGTTTGGGAGCTCTAGGTTCCAAAATATCTTCTCTTGATTCATAGTAGCCACAAAATAATATCGCCCCTTTAACGTCACTAGAAACGCCTTCATTTCCACCAGCAGCATCAAAAGCATTTACAGCTCCTGCATAGGCAACTATACCTGCAATATGCCCACCCGCGGATGAACCACACACATAAATTTCATTGGGATCTATATTTAATTCTTGAGTATTTTTCCTGGTCCAACGAATTGCACAATTGGCATCTTGAATTTGAGCAGGGAATTTATGATCAGGTACCAGTCGATAAGTAATACAGACACCAACTATACCTTTACTTGCAAAGTAGGCTCCATGACTGTTAAAGTGATCTCGCCCTCCACCAACCCAACCTCCACCATGAACATATACAATTGCTTTAGTAAGTTCACTCGGTTTTATTTTCGGCGTATAAATGGTTGCAACTAATTCAATACCACCAACTTTTCCATAAACATGATCTTCAATGTTACATTCATGCAAATCCATGAATTTTTTAACGGCAATACTTTTTTCTTCGGGATTCATATATTTCTCCAAGCATTAAAATATAAGCTCCCATTCTAATAAATAATAGAACATCTACTATATTTAGATAACAAACACAGCAGTATCAATTTCTAGACGTAGAGGGAAAAATATTTCTCTGTAGCAAGAGAAGTATTCGATAAAGATCATGTAAATAAAGGTATTTACATTAGTAGGGATTATTTTTCACCAGATTTTGTCATACTTTTATTTGGTACAGACATTCTTTTATTCATATGATAATTTAATTTTACACTAACTATCCGACTATTTCCCTGGTCAGCAATAAAAAGTTTTTTATCAGTTAGTATTGATAAGTAAGCACTAAGAAATAATCCAATTTCTACACGCGCGACAAGTTAAATTCCCGGCGGAATCTAATACAGCAATACCTTTATCATCATTGATCTACTTCATTAATTCAACGGCTCTCTTTTTGAATTCTTTATTATTCGGTACTCTTCCATGTTTCTCTTTAAAATTAACCACATATTTTTTCATCCCAGCATAATATTTTTTAAGAGTGAAATAGAAGGGCTGTTTCTTGTTTTTGTTGTCAATCAACCAGAAACCACGATGCTTACCATCCTTGTTGATTTCATTAGAGTGCATTTGCCAATACAGAACATAGGGACAGCCCCATTTCAATGCAACACGGCATAGGTTCTTGGCGTAGTAATCTTGTTCTTTCGGATTCTTCACCACGTTCAGAATGGGATAGCCGTACTCGCCGATAAAGATCCTTTTCCTTTTATACCTGGCTTGGGCTTCATCTTAGATTCAATATGATTTAGAACCTTTGGTAAAATCTCATCCAATTTATCTTTATGACGTATTGTTGAGTCATAACAGGAGTACGAAACATAATCAAGAGTGGTGTAAGGCAGAACACTGTTCACACGACATTTTTTACCTTTTAAGGCTTTCAAAGCCAGATTCACTTCGGTGTAATGATAAAGAAAAACATTTTTTGCTTTTACTTTTTTCTTGGCATCATCGACAGCTTTCTGACGTATGTTCAGCCAAGCTATCATATTCTTGATGTGCTCTGGCTTCGGGTCTATGTCTCTTTTATACCCTAGATGATGATACCAGTCACCCTCCCAGTGTCCAAACATAAAAGTTTTGCCTGTGCCTTTGTATGTCTCAAGAAGATATATGGCAAGATCATAGACTTCATCATAGGCTTCTTTGCGTTCTTTCTCCGTAAAATCGTCGCGCCATGCCAATTTGATTAGTTGGCAAATTGTGAGGAAAACTGGAGACGTCTGCTTGAAACTAAAAATCTATTTCAGTTTATTTATGAGGAAAAACCTACTAAAGATTTTCGCCTAGACATCAAGGATAACTTTTGATTCCGGAGACAACCAATTGAGAGCATCTTGCCCAATACTCTTTCGTTGATCCAATTGTTGAACCTGATCTCTACGACAATAATAAGCATGCATCCCTCTACGAGGTAAATTTGTTTTATTGGCAGTGCCAGCATGCCATGTATGAGAATTAACAATAACAACTGTTCCCGCTTTTGCAACGATCTGAATTTGATCTGGGTGATCAGTCATCGTATCATACAGCACAGTATTCGGAGATTTCCCTGTCAAATGAGAACCTGGTACTAAACGAGTCGCACCATTCTCGACTGTGAAGTTATCCAACAACCAAATTGCATTACAGACGCGATAGTCACTAGGTTCTAAATCATCATGTACATTATCAACATGTAACCCTTGTCTACCTCCACCCGGCATTGCTGCACGACTATTAAGCGATGATAATTTAAAATCTCCTAAAACATGATGAATTGCGGCTAAAACTTTCGGGTGAGAAATGCATTTTTCAAACATTGGATCTTTATTAACTAAATTTGTTAAGCGCATTGTCCCTTCTTCTTCTTGAACCTCTTTACCAGCAGTATCGCCTTCTTCTTTCGAAAGCTCCCCTAGGCGGGATCTAAAAGCAAGCAGTTCTTCTTCAGACATAATATCTTCAAAAGGTAAATAACCATTTTTATCAAGAAAAGACTTTTCTTCTTTAGAGAGCGTCTTGTCAGTCACTCCTAAAGACGCTAAAGCATTCACTATTGTCTGCATAGACTTTACCCAAAATATCATACACATGATACAAATGTTCGTTGGTCGTATATAGTTTTTAATTTACATTATTCAAAAGAAAATGGAAGTCTTAATTAGTATTTTATCTTTATTGAAATAATAAGAACCACCAAAATGTCCAAACTGAGTACCAAAAAATATATCAGCTAACGAAATAATTCATTGACTCCAAAGACATTGAGAGTCGAATATTAATCTATACTGATATCTGAAATTTTAATTCTTAGATTAAAAGTTATCACACAACATCTAAAATAACTTTCGACTCTGGTGACAATCTATCAAGGGTCGCTTTATTGATATATTTCTTTTGATTTAATTGCTGTTCTTGATCAACTCTGCAAAAATAGGAATGCATCGCTCTACGAGGCACATCAGTCTTATTAGTCATGCCACTATGCCACGTATGCGAATTCAAAACAACAACTGTACCGGCTTTTGCTAAGAATTGAATTTGATTTGGGTGATCTACCATGGTATCATCTAAATCTTTTTTTGGAGAATTTCGACTCAAATGTGTTCCAGGAACAATACGTGTTGCGCCATTCTCAACAGTAAAATCATCAAGTAACCATATTGAATTACATACGCGATAATCGCCCGCTTTAAATTTTACCTTATCATCATAATCAATATGCAAAGCTTGCCGGCCTTCTCCTGGTAAAGCCGCTCGACTATTCAAAGAAGACAATTTAAAATTTCCAAGAACATGTCCGACAGCAGCCAAAACTCTTGGATGATTTATACATTTTTCAAATATAGGATCTTTATTGATTAAGTTACTGAGACGCATTGTCCCTTCTTCTTTATGAACCTCTTTACCAGCATCACTCCCCTCTTCCTTGGAAAGTTCCGCAAGACGATTCCTAAAAGCAATCATTTCCTCCTCAGTCATCAGACATTCAAAAGGCAAATAACCATTTTTATCAAGAAAGGACTTTTCTTCTTCTGATAGCGTATTGTCAGTAACACCTAAAGAGTTTAAAGCATTCGCTAATGTTAACATAGATATAATCTCAAGAATTTCACTCAAAGTGTGAATGATGGTTTGCCGTATATTCTTTTTGTAATTTACATTTTAGAAAAGAAAAAGAAAGCCTTAATTAACCTTTTATCTATTTTGAAATAATAAGACTGAAAAATTGTCCGGATTCAACCCCAAAAGATATAGACCTAAACTAAAAGCTCATGGCCTCCAAAAAATTTCTGAAGACCGCGAGTAAAGACTAATTAGAATCCAACTGAATCTTATGACATAATAGAGATTTCTTTTTTACCTTCGCATTGCAATTAATATTTACGACTGAATAGCTGCCAGCGTTTGATCCACTAATATTGAACTCCGAGATACCCATTGCCCCAGGACCTAATGTTATTTTAGACATAAGAAACCACTTACCTTTATTCGCTCTTGCTTTTGAAGTTAAAGAAATTTTAGGTGTAAACGTCACCGACTTGTTATCATCATTATACCACGTCACCAATATCTTTTCACCAGCAGTAAAGGATCTTGGTGTCGCTGATACAACTCCTTGAAAATTATATACAGGATTGCTACCGCTTTTACCAATGGCATATCCCCCTGGACCTGCTTTCACAAAACTTGTGTATCGATCTTTAATAAATTTATTAAACCCTTTTACGGCAAATTTTTTGGTGGAAAAATCAATAAGAGTATCTAGCGCTTTATACTGAAATGTTTTCTTAGAACTACTCTTAATATAATTTGGTATTTTTGCTGTATCAAAAATCTTACTTACGGTTACATTATAATCTATACCTTCTTTAAGTGTTGATGTTTTCAACAACACTTGCATTTTATTGCTTTGCAAGGATGCACTAACAATCGAGACACCTTTATCTAGTTTATAATTCCCCTTTGCTTCTGCAGAAGCTTTTGCGACTGGCTCATTAAATATCACAATAATTTCGGTGTTAGGTCCCATAGCAGTGACGCTATCAATTTCTGGAGAAATTTTATCGGCCAAAGTTTTTATCTTTATTGGAGAAGTCTTTTTTGATTCCAAAATTCGTCCATTTACTGCAACAATAAAATAAGAATGTTCTGAAAACTCCTCTAGCTTTTTATCTGAATATGATTTTTTTCCCATAACAGTTGCTATTGCTTTTCCATCTCGAATAATTCTATAATAAATAATTCCTGATTCAGGATCTTTAGCTGGATCCCAAGTGAGATCTATTTGTGTAGTGGATACCGCTACTGCTTTAATATTTGTTGGTAAACTAGGAGGAGTTGTATCACTAGGAAAAGCCCCATAAACGGGCACTTCTTCACCTCTTTCCCAGGCGCCAATATCGGGCCCTTTACCTTTATAGTCACTTGTAACCCCTGGCATTACCTTAGCCGCATCAATAGCTTTTGATGATTTATCTAAAGAAAAATCCTGGTAAGGATATCGCCATGTCTGAAAATCTGTCTTATCAAAATCCAATACTAACTTATCAAATATTTTTTGACCAGCTAAAAGCACATCATGATTTCCTTGTGAGTTTTTTGTTTTCCAATCTTGAAATGTTTTTCCACCTCCAAATCTTGAAATACTAAAAGAACCATCATACGACCAAGCATTATAATCCATATTCAAATTTTTGATTCCACTTCCATGTTGACCCATACTAACCAATGACTTTGAATTAAATCCAACAAATAAATTATTTAAAAAAGTTAGCCCATCAACTTCTGTCGAATAATTTAAATAGGCCCTGCCAGCTTTAATAGAAGTATTATTAAAAATAAACAAACCGCTATTACCAGCTCTTTCAGGTTTGATCTTATAAGGTCCACGGTAAACATTATACATGACATTTTTGAACACATAGGCTGGGCCTTTCCAAACCATTTGACAACTAATGCCATTGGCTGTATTGGTAAAAAGATTATGATGAGCTTGTGCGTTCCTATCCGTAAAATCCATTTCAACGCCATCATCACCGCCCCATACGACAAGGTTATGATGCATATCAATTCCTCTATTTTTTAATCCGCCACTTCTATGTGTCATTCCTATTGAATCTCCAAACCCGGCCAATGTATTGTTAGCGAGCTCATGACCTTCCCCAGAAAGAACAATGCCTTCGTCATTCCATGTGGCATTCGAAATATCTCCAAATACATTGTTTCCCATTATCACATTATTGGCTATGTATAAATTTTTCTGACCACCTTTTGCATAAATACCACCATTAATTTTTAAAATTAAATTATCACGAATCGTAATGAAATTTGTCTTAGAAAAACCAATGCCTGTCCCCCCCTCCATAATGGTCAAGTTCTCTATATGAATGTGCTGGCTACTATAAATGCCAACTTTGCCTTTGATAACACATTCGCTTTTATCTTCTCCACGAATTACTATTGGCGCTTCTGCTGTACCACTTTTTCCTTTAACTGAAACACTTCCTTTATATACACCTTTTTTTAACAATATAAATGTACCTGGCTTTGCTTCACCTATCGCTTTCGACAACTCACCCATAGTTGAAACCTTTACAGCATTTGCTGGCATTTTTACTCTTTGTGGGATTTTTTTTGTGCGAGATTTCACAATTTGTTCTGCAGTACCTTCAACCCCATCTGGGTCTTTCGCTACTAACTTAATTTCATATTCAGTATTTTCTTTCAAATTGAAAAGCATACCTGCAAACGGTTGATTAGTTCCTTTGTTTTTGTTATGTCTATACAAAGATAAACTTTCTTTCCATTTTCCTTGCCCACTTATTCGAAAAAAAACAGCAACACTACCATTTCTATTGGCATCACCACTATCTGTTGGCACAACAAGACTAAGGGTATGTGCAGTAGGGTAATCAAAGGTAACTTTTAATGGCTTTAATTTATTTTGACCAGAAAGGGTTGAAAAAGTAGTGAGGGCAAAAATTAAAATACAAAAAATAAAAGATTTCATAAATACTCCTGGTAACAATGTTTGTATGGTGAGGTTTTCAAGCGCACTTGCTTGAAGGTTGGATGATGCAAATAATATTTACAAGTACTCTTTTTTAATGATGGCCGTCAAGCCATTAAAAGAATACAATTTTACTACAGATAATTAATCTGTTAATACATATATAAAATATAAAAGAATGATAACAATAATAATAAGAGAACAAAAATGGTTTACACCAATATTACACCAAACAAAATACACTATGTAAATTTGTTTTCTATTGCATGCACACTCTCGTTATATCTGCAATGATTTTTTTTTCATCATCTCAAATAGAAATTGCTGGGTCCACGAGCGGCTTGCTCGCAGACCAAGCAGGACGAGAACTGCTTTATCTTTACTTGCCATCTATTCAAGGCATAATGGCTTCATTTAACTCAGGATCAATATGACCGAAGAAGTCAATCATGATCTTTTAGTATCATTCGAACCAAATGATATTCCAGGCTTAGTTTCCTTTTGGGATTTTCAAAATAGCTCAGATCATTTTATTGCTAATCAGGGTGAACCTTATAACTTACAATCTCAATCCGGTGAATTGAATGTCATTGAGGATAGTAGCGCACCTCATGGTGGTAAAGCACTTGATGTCAAAGAAGGACAGTGGCTAAACATTCAGCGTCATGAATGCCCAAAATTAAATATACATGGCCAAGAGGGTCATCTTACTGTTGTAGCCTGGATCAAAAGACAAAAAACACTCGTAAATCAATGCGAGTTTATTGCTGGACAATGGAATGAAAGTCAAACAGGTCGACAATATGGACTCTTTCTAAATATAAGCGTATGGGGTCAACACCATCAAATATGTGGACACCTCTCAAATGTTGGTGGTCCTACACCTGGTTATAAATATTGTATTGATGGTGCAATGGCTAAAACTGAAATCGCATGTAATGAATGGGTAACTATTGCCATGAGCTACGATGGAAATTCGGGGTATGCTTGGTTAAATGGTGTGCTTGATACACGACCGGGTTTAAATCCATACTCCATGGCTGGTGGTCTGCATGATGGTGGAAAATCTGGATCTGATTTTACTGTTGGTGCCGTAGATCGCTCTGGCAAAATTGGCAATTTCTTTTGTGGCCAAATCGCTGGGTTAGCCGTCTATGAACGAGCACTAACCCCAGCAGAATTATTTGCTCTATCAAGAAAATAAAATTAATTATAGTGAAACAATACACCCATGGTTTTTCCGCGGTCTTTATTGACCAGGTCATAAGCATCTTGACCTTTTGATAATGCAAATTTATGTGAATTAAGATGTGATACTTTAAGGCGATGATCCTTTAACATCGAGAAGAATATTTCATAGGGTTCGTCAGTTTGAATATGGCAATCATGTGCCCCTATTATGTTTAGTCCTTTTTGAATGACAGCGGAACTTAAATTTTGAGAAGTGGGTGATCCCGTATCACCCAAAATAACAACCTTGCCAAATTTTTTGCATAGCTCTAAGGCACTTTGAAAGACAGCCGCATTACCTGTTGTGTCAATGATAATATCAGCTCCATCATTGTTTGTGTGACCAAGTATTTCTTCTTTCACATCTACTAAAGAACCTGAAAAGCAAATATCAGCACCGCCCATTTTAGCAATATCTAATCGACTTTCTTCTGGATCAATCACAATGACAGTACGAACCCCTGCAGCTTTTGCCCACAAAATAGACATTTGACCAATCGGGCCTGCACCAATGATAATTACTTTTTGACCAAACTTATATTTAGCTACTGTGGCGCCAACAAAGGCTATTTTTGCAAGACCAAACCAAACAGCATCATAAGGGTCAATGGATTCAGGGACTTTGACACACTCCTTTTCTTCAATAATATGATCACTAGAATGATTAACCCTCGCGGCAACAGTATCGCCAATCTTAAATTTACGGACATCCTCTCCAACAGAAACAACTTTCCCAATCAAAGAATAGCCCGGCTTAAATGGAAATTGTGCATAATTATCCCAATGCGTACCTAGATCATATAACCCATTATAAATAATATTTTCTGTTCCGGTACTCATCAATGAACAGGTAGATTTGATTTGTATTTGGTCCGAATTTACACCCCTTGGTAAATCAAAATTATCTATTTTCAGTTTTTGTTTTTCTACAAATAAAACTTGTTCACTCATAATTAGCTCCAAAATGTGTTTAAATGTAAGGATATCATTTATTATTTAACGGACAATTTGTATAATCGGCTAATAGTACTGATTATCGGTTATTTAGGATTTGACATGATAGGTAAAAGCAAAGTAAGATTCATCAATGAAATAAAAGACCGCTGTAATTTTCATTGTCATGATCATTTAGAAATTGTTTATAACATTAAAGGTGATGGACAAATTTATTTAAAGGATGGCACTGAGTTTAAACTTCGTCCACATACCGTAACTATTTATAAACCTAATGTTTGGCACGCTCAACAAATGATAAAACCTGGTATCGACTATTGTTTATTGATTGACATTAACGCTATGGATTCTGCTAAAAAATTTCCTAGCGTTTACCATATCCCTATTTTAAAATCACAAAGAATTCGAAAGGAACTTATCAGTATTGTAAAAACACAATGTGATACACATGCGCCCTATGCAAAGGTTTTGAATTTGCGTGTGTCTGCTTTATTGATGGAACTTTATCAAATTCAAACCCCTCAGAATATCACCTCCTTAGATGAACGATTACTAAAAGCAAAATCATTTATCGAGAGCTCATTTATGAATATGAACTCCATTGAAGAGGCTGCAAAAATAGCCGATATCAGTCCAGATTATTTTCGTCATCGATTTAAAGACTTTTACGGCATATCACCGAAAGAATATTGGCTAAACTGCCAATTAGACCATGCCAAGCTACTTTTAAAAAATAGTCCCTTGCCTCAAAAAGCCATTGCTCTCCAATGTGGCTTTAAAAACATTCGCTATTTTAATACACGATTTAGCCACTACATCGGTATGCCACCAGGAAAATACAAAAATAAAAAGTAATTACTGGGTCCGCAAGCACTGATCATAATTATTTAAAAGCTAGTCGTTAAATATGAAAAGTATTGTATGATGAGGACTTAAATTGTTTTGGATAATTATTTTATGATTTCGAAAATCATTCAGTTGATAGCTTTCAGTTTGGTCCTGTTATTAATAAACGGTTGTCAAAAAAGCTCCCTATCAAAAAACTGGGCCAAAGATATTGCTGTCTACAAATGGACAGAAATGCTAGGCGATGAACCACTAGAACATTATGGTTATTTAGCATTTAAAATAAAAGATGGCAAAGTTTATAGTAGAGCTTGGATGGAGTACGATAGAAATGGTCGAGAATGGCCAGCAGTAGAAGGACTAGGATATCAAACCACAGCAAATGCTTGTACGATTATTTACCGAAATGGCACCTATCAAATCAAGCATGAATTTTATCACTGTACGGCAAATTTCACCTTCATTAATAAATCAAAAGAAATGTTTGTAGAATATCAACAAGTTACTACTGACATGAGTGATGAGCTAGAAGGAGGTAATGCCGAAGGACTTTTGGTTTCAAAAAATAATTACACCAAAAAAACACAAAAAGAAATCGATATCTTCCGAAGAAGTCTCAAATACCTTAAAAAAGCTATTGAAAAAAAACCATGTCCCGTCTTGCCTTTTCGTGAGAGTTTGAAGAAATGGCATTTTAAGTTTAATGAGAAAAATTATTATTTCTGTTGCGATTCTTGCCTACAAGCCTTTAAGCATAATCCAAAACAATACATTAAATAACAATAATATTTTTTACTTTATTAAAGCTGTCTCACTCACAACACTAGAATTCCCAGCAACATCAACCGCTATAACGGCGTATTGACCTGGCTTCCAAGCATTTTTAGCCACCTCAATGGAACACATAGTAGATGTTGTGATCGTCACCCATTTTTCTTTTTCTTTTCGGACAACTTCATAATGGCTGACGAGAAGGTTATCACTAGATGATTGCCAAATTAAAATGTTTTTGTTATCCCACTTAAGAAATTTGACTGAATTTGGCGTAGTGGGCTTTTCAGTATCATTTCCACGCCAAACAATTACCCATCCCAATTCAAGAAAACTCGTTGGCTCAATTTTGTCATTTAAGGTAAATCGGAATTCCTTATATTGTTGCTTCATATCAATTACCCGTTTGTGGTGATCGTTGCTATACATGTTATCTATTTCAAATTTTAAGACCGCCCATTCACTTGTAGGTGTTGGAGGCATATTACCTTGTTGGCAATGACCATAGGGTCTTACGAATTTAAAAGAATCTAAACCTAAATCATATGCTCTAGCAAAACCATCCGCAGAATTGCACGTTTGTTTAGCAACTTTTAGCCCCCTACCCAAAACGGTTACTTTTCCTGGTCTACAGGCACGTACAACCGTTCCCTGACCATGAACGACGACTCCTTTTTGAGTGCTGTTACAACGATAAGCAGCTGCCAATTGTAGGCCACGAATATCTCCAAAATTTCTTTTTAATACAATACTGCGCTCACCTTGAATACGTAAAAATGATTTTTTACCTCCAGGTCCTATGCCAGTTGTGATTTTTCCACCAATAAATGGACTTGTTTCTTTCGTAAATGTTTGACGAAGAAGCACCTCTAACATCTTTGCTTTATTCAAAAACTCATTGTGTTCCTTCCATTTTACCCTTTTGTTATTATTCTCAAAAGAAAGTAATCCAAATCGTGTAGGCACATGATTACTCTTTGATTTCGTAGGACTCCAAGCTAAATCTAATTTCCCAATAACACCTTTCTTAGGTCGATACCTATGAAAGTTAGCTCGCCATAAAATCGGAGCGCTTTGAGCATCAAATCCAAAATCTTTTAAGGGTGTTTTCAAAATCACAATCCAACTTTGTGAATCTTTAAAAGCAAATGTAGTTGCAGTACTATTCCAATTTTTATCTATTAACTTAGCATCAAAAATGCTACCAGCCGGATTCAAAACAAAATGATAATAGGTCTTATTTGAATCTAATCCGGGTAATAAAAACAGTTCAACATTATCAGTTTTCCACACATTACCATCTTTGGGGACAGTATCTAAATTGAGTTGCTTGAGATTCGGCTCAAAACATCGAATAGCAAAATAGAGATGTGCAGACCTTTGTGTAATATAAACTTCCGTTTCCAGAGGTGGTTTATCAACACTACCATTTAAAAATGCCATAGAACTAATCTTTTGCCATGTTTTAAAGTCTGGGATTTTAGTTAAATCAGGATCATTAGTGGCAGTGGGTATATGTAAACCGGCAACATTTAATCGCTTTGCAATATCAACGAAGGGGTCTTGTCCTTGCGAAAAAAGATTGCTTTGCAAACCCAACAGAAGGCAAACAATACTAATCAATAGTAATTTGGAATTAAACAAAAAATTTACATGCATGAAATATCCTTTTATTAAATATCAATAACTTTATTTATTTTCACTTAAAGCTTTTCTAAACATCTTTTCTTCTAATATTATTTCACTATTAATAATAGCTTTTCTAGTTCCATCGGGATTCAGTATAACTACTGAAGGTACCGAGCCGACCCCAAAACCAAAAGCTAATTTTTTATTATCTTCGAGGTTTAGATTAACATACTGAAAATCAGCCTTAAGTATTTTTTTCACTTTTTTACTTTTAAAAATTGTCTTGTCAGCTAATTTACATGAAGTACAAAAGTCCGTATAGAATTTAATAATTAAAGGTCTGTTACGTTTTTTAGCTAAAGCCAATGATTCTTTAAAGTTTTTTTCGAGGGGTTTATAATATCTTTGACTAGGTGTTTTACCACTATATGCAATGACAAGAGTTGGTCGCAAAATGTAATCCTGAAATTCACTTGAACCCTGACTACTATATCCCGTTCCTACATAAGTTTGCATGATACCATTATTTTTTATTTCCCCACTGTGCCACTTTTTTACTATGGTTGTTATATCAGCCACTATCAAGCGAGAAGTTTCGCCTTTAAGTGGGAATTTATCTATTTTAGTGGTGCCCGCTATTTCTGGAAAATGATCCGTGATTGCATCTGCTGCGCCGGGTTTTCCCCAAAATCCTGATTGCCGGGTCTTATTTCTATCGTGTTTATAATTAGGTCCATTCCAGCAAGAATATCCATCATCGGTTTTATTTTCATACCAATTCCGTCTTAATGCATAATAGTTTAGCTTACCGTCTTTAAGGGTAGAAGCCCCTTTGATTAAGGCTGTTCGAATCCAAGCTCCTAAAATTTTGGTCTCGCTGCCTATGTTTGACAAATCAAATTTAATCAAATTTTTTACCTTTGCTTTAAATCCGGGACCTTGCCCAATATTAAGGATTTTATCTTTACCATAAGAATCAATATTTGCCGGCCAGTGTTGGTTGGAGGGTTTTATTGAATTATCTATAACTAAAGTAGAAATGACGTTTTCTTCTGGATACGCTTTATAGGCTACGTCTTCTGAAGATAAACGACGCAAACTTGCAAATTTAGCTTTCGGGAAGTTTTTCTTTAACGTAAGATAAGCATCGTCGTATTGTGGTTTTCCGAAGTTAGGGTTGTCTATGGCTACAGCAAATAAATAATCTGCAAGCCCCCCAATAATTTCTTTTCGATTCATTCTAATGGCTACAGTGTGTCTACCAGAAGGTACACGGCTAGGCACGAATAATTCCACGCTATAGGAACCGCCACAACCACCATTGAAAGGAATTTCATCAACAATTTTATCACCATCTTTTACAAGTAAAATAGCCTGTGGCTCTCCACCTGGAAACTTTGCTCTGAAAAATCGGAATTGATTTGCTATTTTATTTCCCGCTAATGCCACAGCAAGACTTAGCTTATAATTTTTGCCAGCCTTCCAAGTTCCGATGTCAGAACCAGGAAGAAGAGAAACACTAACTTTTTTCCATTTAGTTTCTTTGCTCGGAAGAAGCGTTCTTAGAATGAACGGATAGGCTTCTCCACCTATTCTATAAATAGGAGCATCAATCAAATTTTGATTGAAATTTAAAACAAGATTACCTGGTAATACGCCAATACTTATTTTCACATTTGCTTTATCTGTAAAGGTGAAACTTGATTGCCATTGAATTATTTCAGGAACTTTATCTTCTCTGGACCCTTTATAATATCTACTATAAGACATATTAAGTGTGATTTTAGTGGTACCAGTACTACCTACGATTTCACCAAAATAATACTTATACGTTTTCTGCTTATTCTTTCCTGTTTTAATTGATAGAGTAATTTTTTCTCCAGGATCTGTCATGTCACCATTAAAATTTTTATCAACATAAAAAGTATCATAACCCGTACCAGTACCTTTAGATTCATCCCAAGCCAAAGTCATTATGTCTTTACTGTTAGTACCAAGAGCCCATAAAGCATATTTCACTTTTTTTGATTTATACACATGCTCTTTTTTAAGACTTTTAGAGACCCAACTAAAGTTTTCTAGTTTAACTTTTTCATACTGAGTGTATCCATTACGCTTAGCAACTTTATTGGGTTTTGAAAACAAGAAACAATTTGATAATGTAATGATTAAAAATGAAAATAGGATTTTATTACTCATTTTATTCTCCAAATTATATTAATGATTTAACACTATTACCTGAAATCCATTTACCTGGTAGCCGTTTAATTGCCGCTTTGCTTGGTCTTAATTTTTTACATCGCTGAACTAATGCTCTAACAGATTCTTTTCCCATTTCAACAAAAGGAATTTGAATATAATTGATGCTTATATCATCTTCACGAATATTTGAAGCACCCGCTATCGCTACTATTGAGACATCCACCGGAACTTGAATCTTCGCCTTTTTCATAGCTCTAATCAGTAATTGTGCCGTATTCGTGTCATATGTAATAATTGCTGTAGGTCTCGCTTGACTGTTCATCCATTTTTCAATTACTTTTGAGTATGAAGATTCATTAAATTCTAAAGCAGGTAAAAGAAAAATATTATTTTCTAGACCGGCATGTGTCATGGCATTTATATATCCATCTCTTCTTTCAATTATATCAGAAGATTCAACACAGACATCAACCCCTTCTACTTGATCAGCAACTGTATCAGTTGTCAGGCCACCACAATAAGCTATATTCTTATGGTTATGTTTTACTAACTCATTGACTGCAATTTCAGCGGCATTAGCATTGTCACAAGTCAAATAGTCTAGAGCAATTTTTTTATGACTGAAATCTGTAATGACAACAGGCAACTCATGCATAGAGAATTTACTCAAGTACTCTTCATTATTTACTGATAACATGATAATTCCATCCATATGATTACTTGAAAACTCATCAGGACTGATTGGTCCTTCACGTTTTATAGAAAAGATATTTACATTGGATTGGATTCGATCGGCCTCAAGCATTATGCCTTGAAAAATTTGCATCAAATAATCTGACTGAAAAAATAATTGGTGAGAACAATAAATTACTAAACCAATTTGCTTGAGTTGTCTTTTTTTACTACGTTGTGGCGAATGAACAAACATCCCTTTACCAGGCAAACCTGTGATTAAATTTCTTGATAATAAGTGATCCATGGCTTTTTTGATAGTTACATAGGAAACTTCAAAGCGTTGGCTTAAATCCCGATAACTGGGTAACTGGTCACCTTTACGCCATCCACCACTAGCAATCATTTCTAAAATCCTATCCGAAACTTGCAGATGGAGCAATCTTGCATCTTTTAAATCAAATTGGTACGACATAAACTATCTCTTATTGAGGGGGGGGGATAAAGTGGGAATAGCTGAACTGATATAACTGATATACATGAATTAAAGTTTCAGTCAATAGGATATTGAAAACTTGCTCAAAATAGTGAGAAATAAATCTAACTATTCTAGATTTGCAAATTATAAGACTAGCGATTGATGAAAATAAACAATTCTGGGTTCTATAATTTTGTAAATACGGGGTCTATTATCGACATTATTATTTCCGGCGAAATTGCCCCGGATTCATACCAATGCGTTTTTTGAACATATGATTGAAATGACTTTGACTTGAAAAGCCTACTTGTAGAGCAATGGCTAGCGCTGATCTGTTGGTCTGTTTTAATAATGCTTGGGCATGCTCTAGACGTATGTTGATGAGGGTATCACCAAAAGAATTTTTGGTGAATTTTTTGAAAAGTGCTTGGAAGTGAGACCTAGATAAAGGGCAAAAGTCTAGGATTAATTCTATATCAATATTTTGATCGTAATTATATTTTAGAAAAGTGAGTACTTCTTGTATATGATCTTCTGGAGTCGGCTGTAAATCTTTTGAGGATTGCAATCCATCAAGATTTCTCATAATCGCGAGCAACAAGTTTCTCAAGTGATTCTGTAATGATAGATAATGTCCTGTTCGTTTATTTTTTACTTCTTTTAAAAGATTTAATAATACTTTGCGTACTTCATTTCGACCTGAATTTGATAATGGAATCAGCTGATTAGGTTTAGAAACCTGAATGATATCATTAAAGATGGCCTGATAAGCTATTTCATCTTTTTCCAATAATAGCGGGCCTGTATTAAGGACAATTGATTCAGAATGTTGGTGATTTCTAGAATAAGAATTATGTGAAACTCCAGCAGGAAAGAAATACAACTCCCCTTTTGATTGAGTATTCCAATTACCATCAACTAGTTGATCTATTTCACCATCTAGGCAAAACATGAATTCGTGATCACTGTGTGTATGTCCTTCGGGTGCCTCCGGGTTGTTTCCTCCATAATGCATTCCGCATGAAAGGTGTTGAGCGACTCTATTTATCATAACTGAAACCTATTCCTTATATATAAAAATCAGACAATATCACAAATTAAATCGTATTAAAACAAAAGTAAACAGATTTACAATATTTATAATTCATCAAAAATTAATTTGGAAGTGTGTCATCTATGGCCAAGCATAAAAATCGAAAATTTAAAACCGTTTTAGTTGGCTGTGGAAGTATGAGTAGTGCATGGCTAAGCTCCAAGGCGGCTAAAAATAATATTGATATGGTGGGGTTTGTGGACCTGATTCCAGCGGCAGCAGAAAAGCGGGCAGAAGAGTTTGGAGATGCCGGGGCCATAATAGGAACGAATCTTAAAAATGTGATTGTTGAATCAGGTGCTGAGATTTTATTTGATGTAAGCATTCCAGAAGCTCATTATCAAAATACGATGACGGCATTAAGCTTAGGGCTACATGTGATGGGTGAAAAGCCAATGGCAGATACGATGCCTCGGGCACGCAAGATGGTTGCCGCGGCTAAAAAATCAAATCGAATTTATGCTGTGATTCAAAATCGTCGTTATTTAAAAGATATCCAAATTGTAAAAAGCGCCATTCAAAGTGGTGTCATTGGAAGTATTCATACAATTCAGAGTGATTTTTTTCTAGGACCTCATTTTGGAGGTTTTCGTGATGCAATGGATCATCCATTATTACTTGACATGGCCATCCATACGTTTGATGCTGCACGATATATTACGGGTGCTGACGCTCAATCAGTCTTTTGTAAGGCTTTTAATCCCGAAGGTTCATGGTATGCACATGGTGCCAGCGCCAATGCCATTTTTGAAATGAACAAAGGGATTTCCTATATTTATAATGGTAGTTGGTGTGCCATAGGTCAAAATACTAGCTGGGAAAGCACTTGGCGCGTTATGGGTACAAAAGGGGCAATTCTTTGGGATGGTGGAGATGTTTTAAATTGTGAGGTTTATTCATCCAAAAATAAATCGCCTTCAAAATTAAAGTCTATCAAAATACCAAAAAAAGTGAATCGCTCAAAAATATTGGGTCATGATTCGAATATTCAAGAGTTCATTGATGCCGTTCGTAAAAAAACAAAGCCAATGACTTATTGCGTTGATAATATTAAAAGTCTCGCCATGGTGGATGGTGCGATAAAATCAGATAAAGCGGGACGAATGATCCCCATTACAGATTAGGAGTAATTGATATGAGTTTTAAAAATCATCAGGATATAAAAATTGGAACATTAGTCAGTAAAGGTCAAGATAGTCCTGGCTATATTAAACAGATTTTGCCAAATGGATTTGAATCTTTTTCTCTGACTTTTTGGCAGACATGTGAGGGAATCGATTGGCAGCGTTTAGCTGATGAAATTGCTGAAGTCTTAGACGGAAGTGAAGCCGTTATCTCATCATTAGGTATCTTCGGTAATCCATTAGAATCAAATGAAAAAGATTTGTTGACTCTAAAAGGATGGAGTGATCTGATTGAGCATGCTCACCTTTTTAATACAGATATTGTCGCTGGTTTTACGGGGCGTGTGCGCGGTAAACCTATTCATGAGTCATTGACCCGTTTTAAAGAAGTCTGGCAAGGCTTGGCTGATCAAGCCGCAGAAAAAGAAGTTCGTATTGCTTTTGAGAATTGTGATATGGGAGGTACATGGGAAGCGGGTGATTGGAATATTGCGCATAATCCAACGGCATGGGAGATGATGTTTGATACCGTTCAAAATGATAATATGGGATTAGAATGGGAACCATGTCATCAGCTAGTTAGTCTTATTGACCCAATGCCTCAATTACGAGAGTGGTCGTCTAAAATATTCCATGTTCATGGTAAGGATGCTACGGTACATTGGGATGTTGTGCGTAAATATGGTGTTCATTCTTCAGGGCACGAAGATATTGCTTTAGAGGGTAAAGCATTTAAAGTTCCACCTTTTGCTTATCATAGAACTCCTGGTTTTGGCGACAGTGATTGGACCGCTATTATTAGCGATTTACGTAAGGCTGGTTTTAAAGGTTCTATTGATATTGAAGGATGGCATGACCCTGTTTATAGAGATGAATTGGAAATGACAGGACAAGTTAAGGCATTGAATTATCTAAAAGACTGTCGTGGTGGAGAGTTCATTCCTAACCCATCATAGATTTAAGAGAAACATAAAAATATTAATTTAAGAAGGAAATCAAGTATGAAGGCAAGATTTAAAAAAGCAAAAGATATTAAAGTTGGTGTGGTTGGTTATGGTGGTGCTTTTAATATGGGCAAAGGGCATTTAAATGAGATGAAACATGCGGGTATGACACCTATTGCTGTAGTAGAAATAGATGCAGCACGTAGAAAAGTTGCCGAAGAAGAATTCCCGGGGATCGAGACCTATTCATCTGTTAGTCAAATGTTGAAAAAATCAGAGGTAAATCTCGTTACATTGATTACGCCACATAATACACATGCTAAGCTAGCATTAGAATGTTTAAGTGCTGGTCGTCATGTTGTCAGTGAAAAACCTCTTGCGATTACAACGGCTGAATGTGATTCCATGATTAAGAAAGCAAAGCAAAAAAACCTAATGCTTTCTACTTATCACAACAGACATTGGGATGGTTGTATTTTGACAGCTAAAAAACAAATACAAAAACAAAAGTTGATTGGTGATATTTATAAAGTGGAAGCGCATATGGGTGCTTATGGTCAGCCAGGAGATTGGTGGCGTAGTAGCAAATCTATTTCAGGTGGCATCCTGTATGACTGGGGTGTTCATTTATTGGAATATTCTCTTCAACTAATTCAATCAGAAATAACGGAAGTAAGTGGGTATGCCAAGAAGGGCTTTTGGGCAGGTAAAACAGCATGGAAAAAAGATACCAATGAAGATGAAGCCTTAGCGACTGTTCGTTTTAAAAATGGCACTTGGTTAAACCTTTGTGTGACTACTTTAGATTCGAATCCAAAGCCCGGACAAATTGAAATCACTGGTACCAAAGGATCTTATATTATGACGGGTACCGATTATACGATTGTTCAACACCGAAGTGGTAAAAAAATAGTTACGTCAGGTAAGAACATAGCTAACAAGTGGGATGAATATTACAAAGATATTTCAAGCCATTTATCTAAAGGCACTAAACTAACTATTACCCCGGAATGGTCTAGGCGACCAATTCATATTCTAGATTTAGCCAACAAGAGTGCTAAAGAGAACCGGGCGATTAAAGCTAAGTATAGTTAATAAATTAAGATAACTCGCGCGACAAAGTTAATAAAAGAATATGAATTATCTGAAGTACATGATGTCGAATTCTTAAATTAGCGGATAAGATCTATTTAATTTCATCCGCTGTATAAGTTTTAAATGATATCAATAGAAGTGAGTGGGTGCCAACCATCATCTGTTATTTTTTTAATGGCTAGTTTAACAACAGGCTTCTTATTGTCGTTAACGATACTACAAAATACCTTTACTTCACCTTTTTTTAGTGCTTTTGGAATGGTGATCTTCTCTGCGAAAAAAGTGAAGTCAGGAAGCCACGCGCGGATGTCTTGCTTGAAGGTAATCACATGTGATTTTTTCCCTTGAACAAATTGGAGTGCAAATTTGTAATCGTGATAAATGGGTGCACATCCTCTGTTATCGATGGTGATTTCAGTTGTGTAGCTTTGATTGGCTTTGATTTCTAATGGAAGATTCATTTGATGTAAATAAAAGCGGTAACCAATTTTTTTATTAAACTCATAGATTTTATCTGCCCATTCTTTTGGGATGAAAACTGATTTTGGCATGAAGACGGTTGGATGGTATTTCAATCCTTGCTCAAGAATTTCATCAATATCCCAATTCATTTTTTTCCAAAAAGCGACAGTCCAACATGTTTCCAGAGTTACAGGCCCTTTTTTCCAATTATCTCCCATATTGTTTTTTGCGAGCACTTTTGGGTAGGCATCATACATGTGATTCCAACAAAGATGATCCGGTACTCCACCAAGTTTTTTTAAATCACCACTAAAATCACCGAAGCAGTCTTGTCGCCAACCAAGAGGTCTTTTGTTTGATTGTTTCGCATTTAAGTATTTTTGAACTTTATTGATAAGCGATAATAAGGGCGTTTTTTTAAAGGCATTTAAATATATGTTCGCAATTTTAATTTGGAGTTGTTGTGGGGCATTGCCACCAGTTTCTCCGCAAGGGCCAGCAATGGAGATATCTACACTCTCTAAGTTTGGGTGACCATCATAGCGTTTGCCGATTGCCTTGATGTGACGCCCCCATTCTTTTAGATAAAGCGGGTTAGTATGATCCATATAACTGCGGCCAGTATTTTGCTGAATATTATGTTCTGTCTCACCGATTAAATCTAAATACCATTTTGGTCCATTATCACCAACACAAGGTTGTGTACGAAATTGCAATGTTTGACCGCGTAAACGTGCTGCTTCTAAAGCTTGATCAATAATGTCAAAGCGAATCTTCCCTTGTTCAGGCTCAAGAAGAGCCCAGGCCCATCGGCAATAAGAAATTGTTGTATCAGGGTATAGTTTATTTTTCATTATTTTGCCCGGTGGCCTAAACCACATAGGGCCTTCTCTGTCATCCCAATCTAAACCTGGATATAACTTATCTCCGTTAAATCTTTGGAAGGTTGCGGTGCCTTTATGTGGATTGTTAAGTAATTTGTCAGTTTTCTCCGGTCGAACTCGTTGAACGACTTCATCAAGACCAAAGGCATCACGCCAACGTTTTTTCATATTATTTGTTTTTGCCATATAGACTCCCATTAGTAATTTCGTTCCAATTTTATAAACATAATAGGCAGAATATGTAGAATAATAAATTATAGTTTGAAAATAGTAACAATAAAATATTCACCTAAGGGAAGTTCATTAGTAGGGTATACCCTTTTTTCAACATATTATAATTATTACGAAAATCGACTTGCTAGAATACAAGCTAGAAACTTGTGCTAGGTGATATTGATGCCGAGCTCTTCTTGTAAGGTATGTAATTGCATCTTCATTACCTCGTCAATCTTTCGCTTGAATAAGTTTTTATGCTTTCGCCCATATCGAAAAGCGGCAATGGTTGCACGTGGATAAACAATAAGACCAAATGTCATAAAAATAAACCGATCGACCCAAAACAAATAAAAGTGTCCACAACCTCCGCTGGCTAACTCCCAGGCAGAGATTTCCAATTCACCCTTTATATTAATATCATAATCGGTTACGACATGATGCATATCATGTAAAATGAATGAAGTTTTAAATCCATGGATAGGTAATATCGGAATGCGATAACCCCTGATTGGAATACGAACCCAATTATCTTTGTACCATTGATCTCTCGGGAGTCCTTTTTCCATCAATTTGCGATGCACAAAAAAATTCTCGATAGCTTCAGCAACAGTTAAATTATTAGGATCATTTAAATTTTCCATAATATTTAGCATATCAGGATGGAAGTTTAATGCAATATTTTAAAGAGTTATTTCAATCGTACCTTTCTATTGATCAAGGAAATATTCAACTCAAAAAATCAAAGCCAACTTTATTCATACTTTTTATATATCTTAGTTAAATCGCCGGATGCTTTTATTCTTTTTAATTCGTTATTAAATCGCTTTACAACTGATTCTTTGACCCTTTTCTTAGAAAAAAGAAAATGAAGTTTTTCTGAAAATTTTTCAACAACAATACATTTGCTCTCATAAATCTTACCCTTAGGAAGGCTAATTAAGGCTGCTGGCTCGGCAATAATACTATCAACTCTCTTTTTTGATAACATTTCGGGCAGTTGTTCAAATTTGGCTATTCTAAATATTTGATTTTTATATTTTTTGAGTTCCACTAAATCAGAAATCTCTTTTGGATAACCCCATCCAATGACCAAACCTATCGTTTTTTTTCTTTCTAATAAGTTTAATAGCGACTTACTTTTGCTACCATTTTTAAGAACATACAAATGATGCTGAATACTTTTATAGGGTTCAGAATAAAATGCGAATTTAGCACGAGCATCGGTGTGTTTTGCACCTATGCCGACATCGACCATATCGCCATTTTCAATGCTGAAAAGTGTTCGTTTCCAAGGAACTTCTACGAACTTAAATTTAATTTTCATCTTTTTAAAAATAATCTTTAAAACATCTGCATCACCGCCAACTACTTCTTTCTTCAGATTAAAAAAATGATTTGGTTTCAAATCTTCAAAGGCAATTTGCAATTCATCTGCACAAATAGAGAAAGACAAAATCGAAAAAATTAAAATGGTTAAAAATCTATTTTTTATCATTCAAGAATTTATTCAACTACAAATTAATTAAGTTTTATTCAAAGTAATCTTATAACATTTGAGTTCAATTATAATATTGAAGTAAATTAATTATATTCTGCAATAAAGCGATTCTGTTTTTTAAATTCCAAATATATTAGGAGGAAAAGGAAATTACTTTCCAAATAAATTGTCTTCGAAGGTTCTTTTTCGTATTTATACTTTTATGCACAGAAATGCAGATATTGGAACATGAAAATCTTAATTATTTTTATTCAGATAACATAGAATAATAAATAAAACGTATAACACAAAAATTCTCTAACAAACTAACTTCCTAAAAAAGGATCAAACATGAAAACTCTGAAAGTTCTTCTCTTCTCATTTAGCATTCTACTATTAAACGACGTGGAACTTTTTTCAGCAGGTAAGAAAGGACTCCAACTTCCAAAATCAATTTCTAAGAACTTAACATTAAAAGGACGAAAAGCTCCCTATCTACTAAATGGGTCTATGGTAATTGAAAAAGGTGCAAAGTTAACATTATTACCAGGTGTTATTATTAAAGGAACCACAGCAAGTTCGGATATCAGAGTACATGGTGAATTAAATATTTTAGGCAAAAAAAAATCACCTGTGAAACTTCTTAATATTCGAAATATATTTTTCATCAATGCAAAATGCAATCTAACAAATTTTTATACAACATCTAACTTTATAAAATTTGAAGGTTCAACATCAGGGGTTATTAAAAACGGATCTTTCGCTCCAAATGGATATCACAAACACGCAAAAGTGATGATAACAGCACCAACTTCTGGACTTTTATATTACGAAAACGTCTTATTTAGAGATAAGAATATTGTGTTGGTTAAAACTAATTTACCAGACTCATTCGAAAATCTAAAATTTAATAAGTGCGCCTTCTTATTAGGCAAAACCAATAAAAAAACCGATAAGTATATTATTAGAAAAATGCCCACAGAAATATTTGCCTTTGGAACAAAGTGTGACACTCAAATGCAAATTGGTTATAACGCTATGAACTGGAAATTTAAAAAGGTCACTATAAATGATTGGCACATTTATGATAAGGGTATAAAAGAAACGATCAAAGGAATGGTAAAATCACAAAAATCTTTAAAAATTAAATTCTCAAAGAAAAAACTATCGAAATATTCTTTGGATAAAAAAGTTAAATAGGAATAGACCTACCCATGGTCATAATCGGGGTCTTCTAGGTTTTTTCTGAAATTTTTTGGAGAAACACCAACTCTGAATTTGAATCGTTTAGAAAAATGGAAAGGGCAATCATATGCTACTTCCATGGCAATTTCTTGTATGGTCATACCACTACCGATTAATAATTGTTTGGCATGATTTAGACGAATTGATTCACGGTAACTCATAGGAGATTCTCCTACTTGCTCTGTAAATAAATGTGCTAGGCGAGAAGGTGAAAGCCCTACTTCATCAGATAATATTTCAACATCCATATACTCAGTAAATGTTGTCGATAAGACTTCAATTGCTTTAATTATTCGCCTATCTCTGTTGTCAAAATATTTATCATTTAGTTTAGAAGCAAGGATAAAAACTTTTTCTAATGCATGCATAGCATATAGAGGTGCATTTGGCTCTGAACTAAATACGCAATTCAAGGCTTCCCTAAAATGCTTTTTAATCTTCTCTTGATAATTTGTAGCCGCAACATTTATAACATAAATACCTGGCACCTCTTCTTTCCAGTTTATTAAGTCTACCCACTCAGGTCTAATATCGCCTATTAGCCAATCACCTTTCCAATATTTACTACCAGGCACAATCCTTGTGCTATAAGGGGTATTAGGTTTAAAACATTTTAAATCAAATGCTTTGACCTTAATTTCAATTCCACGGGACTTTATATATACCTCACCTTTGTGAAAAAAGCTGAATGTCCAATAAGGAAAATTTTCTTTTCTCTCGAATCTAAAATCACGAGAGTGATTACTAGTCCCTGCGCTTAATAGCATTTTCAACCTCTGCAGTTAAATACATATTAATATGATATTTTAACAATTTATTATGCTAATTTTATTAATTAATAGCAGATATATACATTAAATTAGCATTTTTCAACATGGGATACAGTCTAAATTCAACTATGATTCCTTTTATTTTATTCATTCCATGCAAAACGACAGGAGCACTTATGTTAGAAACCACCTACAAACATCATTTTGAATATTCGGATTTATCATCTATAAAAGAGTGCCTCAATGAGCATGGCTTCGCTCTTGTCAAACAAGTTCTATCAAATCAAATTTTAGACGCCTTAAAAACAGCAACACTTCGAGAAGCACAGAAATTAAAGCTCAACGAATCATGGCAATCCAAAACTTGCTTAAATTTTATTGAAAAAGCACCTGAAGCTTTATTGCTACTTGACCATAATCCACATATGAACATTATTAAATATTTACATAATACGGATGAACTTTGCTTTCACCGCTCTGCTTGCATAGCTCGGGAAAAAGGAAGCTCAGTTGTCTCGTGGCACACAGATTTAAGTCAACTAAAGACAGGCGAAAGTCCAACAAGCGCTAACGAAGTACTCAACAATTCTACTCTTGATTATAACGGCTTTTCCGCATGGTATTATTTAACAGGCTCAAGACCTAGTCATGGAGGCCTCTATGTCATTGAAAACTCCCATAAACCAGATTGGCAATTACCAGAAGGTTTTGAATTTACAAATTATAAAAAAAGCTTTAGACGTATTGGTGATACAGAAGAGGGTTATCAGAAATTTGATATCCCAGGGGCGATTCCAATTATCACAGATCCGGGCGATTTAATATTATTTACTAAAAACACCTATCATGCGGCCAACGCAAATCAAGAAAATGAAATTCGATTATCTTGTGGTGCAATCGGGTTTAGACCTAAACGCATTAAAATTAATGCCCCTTGGGATTGGCCAAAATCTACTCATGATTTTAAAGCTAGACTTGATCAAAAATATCACCATTATTTGGATGGTTACACAAGTATCGTGCCAGATTGGAAACCAGGTATTAGTTGATACGTTTCTGGATTTCCTCAATTGCTTTTGCAGGTGACAAAATACCAAATCGAAAAACATACACTTCTCCGGATTTAAGTTCCAGCTTTAAATTTTTCATGATTAGCAATTGTGTTTGGAGTTCAACTTTTGCAATTTCGGAATAAGGGACAACAAGATGCCTACCATCATTCGCCAACATTAAACCTGCCGGCGAATTTACCATTGAGGTTTGAATATCAAATCGAAAATTTTTATTTGTCACATAAATTTTACCGGCAGAATTATTAACCGAGGCCGCTTTAAGAATATAAATAGACCAGGAATCTATAACGCTCTCACCTTCATCTAGCCATTCTTGAATTGCCAAAACTTTCTTCCTGAAATTATTTTCTACTCTTCAAGAAAATTGGTGAAACCAAAATGATTAATATCATAAACAACCATTCTGCACAACTCTCATCAGAAACTGTCGCAGAATAACTACACCCTCCTCCACCGCCACCACCTGACTTTGATGTCGTATCTACTACAATTGCATATAAAGATGCAAACGTAGATGATGGTAAGGTTAACGTTAGAGCTCGCCCTTTAGAATCAATTAAGGTAGCACCACTTGTAATCATGATTTCATTTATATCTAAATCCGAAGAAGAATCATCTTCACCGATGGTATATATAAGATCTACTGAATCGCCAGATATTACTGAAACTGAAAGAATAGCACCACTATTTAGTGCCATTTTAAAATCGCCTCCAGACAATGTAACAGACCTACTGAATGTAACCTTTATTGAAATCGTCTCATCTTTATTGTAGGTGCCATTAGCTTTTGTCGTTGTTATCGCAGTGATCGATGGTACCGAAGTATCAACCGCAATATCTTTATTGGCACTTAGAGAACCTGCTACTCCACTAGCTGGCAATGAAAGGTTCGCTGCAATACTAGAAGCACTTTTAATAGAGCCCGTATTTACATTTAAAGAACTGGTACCCACTACTTCTAAATCTGAAGAAACATCCCCATCACTAACGATATAATCAAATATTAAAGTATCAGACCCACTGCCGCTAACATATGATGCAATAGCATCCGTAGCACCAGTTTCTAATGTAAGCGTTGGGGTACCTGAAACAGTAATTATTTCAGTAAATTTTACGGAAACAGGGATTGTATCTGAGATATCATAGGTACTATTAGTTGCGGATGAAGTGATATTTAATACCGTTGGTATTGAGCCATCGACAAGTAGATTTAGATTTCCTGTTGTTTCGCTTGAATTCATCACATTGCCAACATCATCAAAAATACTATTGGCAACAGGTTGAATGTTTATTGTTTCAGCTCCTGAAACTATTCCTGTAACTGCTAGCATGAGTCTTACGGTTATCTCTCCACCTACTAAAGCAGTATCACTCGTTGATAATAAAGATGTCATCTCTACATTCGTAGCTGTACCACTGTTGGCCGTAAAAGTTAAGCTTAAATCTGTTATTAATAACGCGCCAGTGCCTGCAGTGGAAAAAACCCCTTCACTAAAAGTAATATCAACATAAACATTATTAGCTGCTAAAGCACCATTTAATAAAACAGGAGAAGTATCAATTAATATATTTTTATTAGCCCCTAATGATCCTGCTACTCCAGGTGCACTTAAGGTCAGTGTTGCGCTATTACCACCCGCATCTTTAATAGATCCGCCATTTAATGATAGTGCAGTAGTCGAGATGTAATCTAAATCAAAAGTCGCTTCATTCTCTTTTACTGTATAATTAAATAAAAGAGTATTTGAATTATCACCACTACTAAGGTTTACAACATGATCAGTACTACCCGTTTCAAGAGTAAGCTGAGGGGTACCTAAAATAGAGACAACTTCACTAAATACTACTTGTATCACAATCACATCATTTTTTTTATAATTTCCATCAGCATTTGTGGAAGTAACATTTGTTACCGTTGGACTAATTTGATCAAATAAAGATATTATTCCTGATGTGATACTCGTGTTTGCAACATTACCGGCAACATCAAAAATTGAAGCAGAAGTAGGAACAATGATCATAGATTCTGTTCCAGAAACGGCACCAGTAATAGATAGATTTAATCGATATATTTTTTCTCCGCCAACTAATGCCGCCCCTGTAGGATTCACTACGCTTGAAATTACTACACCCGTAGCATTGCCACCATTTCTTGCAAAACTCAATGTGAAGTCAGCGGCATCTAAAGCACCACTACCGCCATTAGTATTGTAAACAGCAACATCAAACGTAATATCAACATAAGCATTGGAACTTTCCAATGTTACTGTGGTATAAACTGGAGCAATAGAATCTATCGTAATACTTTTATTTGAACTAATATTTGTAGAAGGTAGACTTAAATCGGCATCAATAGCACTACTACTTTGAATTGTACCAGCAGATAACACAACTGATGTGGCATTTAAAATTGAAGCGTTTTCATCAGATCCAATAACATAAGCAACTGTAGCAGTTGTACCAGTGAAAGCCCCAATAGAAACTGTAGCGCCACAATTCAAACCAATTAATAGATTCCCACCTGCAAGTGTCACACTTTCACTAAATGTTATTTGTATATTGACTGTTTCACCTTTTGAATAAGCTCCACTATTAGAAGTAGAAAGAATTGATGTAATTACGGGCAA
Organism: Planctomycetota bacterium; assembly: GCA_002746535.1. Lineage (GTDB taxonomy): Bacteria > Planctomycetota. Next base: position 40,109 of record NVWA01000008.1, on the reverse strand, counting down.
TCCTTCCAAACCAACCCAATTGGTATTTGTCCCTAAACTTAAAGAACCTGTCGCTAAAACAGCTGTTCCTGAACTAGCATCACTATTCTTAACTGTTACTTTGTTGGCTAAGGTGGAAGTACCATTCAATGTTAGCTCCCAGGCCGTAGCTGAATCAGATAAACTTCGTAGTAAAGATCGTGTACTAGTTGTACCATTCGATGACAATATGCCGCTTACTGTAATACCATTGTTAGATCCTGTAGCAACTTCATGCAATTTACTTGCACCCAATTCTAAATTATTAAATGTTTTGGCTAATTTGGTAATTACAGCTGTTACAGTTGAATCAATATAAATAATAGTGGAAGTTGTTGGGTTAATTGTAAATTTTGCATTTGAGTCGGCATTAGCAGTTGATGAATTTACCGTTATCGCTTCACTACCGTTTAAAGTTAATGAATCATTTACTATAAAGTTATCGGCTACAGTAAGGCTAAAACCCGCTAGTGATAAATCACCATCGGTAATTGTTAGATCATGGCCTGTGTAATAGATATTAAAATTGGATGCTAATGTGATCGTACCAGCGGTTTTATCAATTTCTGTTGAGACACCTTGTCGTCCACTCGCATTAATATTACTACTGCCTGTACCCTTAAATACCATGGTACTGGTTCCAACCCAATTATATAAGGACACCGTATAGTCTCCCATTATTTCTATATTTGATCCATTTAAATTTGCTAATGAGCTTATTGTCAAATCATTGGCGACAGAAACGGCGTCTACCAAATTTACTGTATTGGTTGCCACTTTTGATAACTCAAGATCATAAAAAACACCACTGGTTATCGTTATATCCCCATTGGTTACATTATTAAATGTTGCTTTATTAGCATTCCAAGTCACCGTACCTGTTGTGCGGGTCCAATCTCCCCCGATTGTTATATCAGCTGGTACCAACAATGGCCCTGTAGTATTCACAATTACAGAAGGAAGGTTTGGGTTAGTGACACTTTGTGTACCAGTACCTGTGAATCTAATTGTACCTGTTCCACCGGCAGTACCCCCTGTACCAAGATAATCACCACTCAAATAAACATCACTGTTTAAATTATTATTCGATCCAGCAAACCGGTTAAAATCATTTGCAACATAAAATGTGCCAAAGATAGCACCTGAGGTCTTTAAAGTTAAGTTATTAAAAGGGCTTCCAGCAGGAGTTGTAATTGTACCATTTCCTGCTCCAACAATTGTAACCAATCCTCCATTATGAACATAAGTACCTGCGAAGATTCCAAAAAGATCTACTCCACCAGGAGCAGTGATTTCATGATCACCACTAGTGCTTGTAAACGTTCCACCAAACTGTCTGAAAAAGCGTGCATTCGTAATTGTTTGAGATCCTCCAACAAATCCACCACCACCAAATTCAAAACCACGTGATCCAATAATCATGGCACTAGCTTGTGTTATGGCACTTGTATAACCTTGGCTAACATTAATGCCTTTTACATTACAATTACTCGTTGCATTAATCGTACAAGGATTATTAAATGCACCTGTAAAATACGCGACATCCGTATTAGTAGGTACAACCCCACCTTGCCAATTTCCCGCATCAGTCCAATTAACGCTTACTGTTCCGGTCCAAGTAAAAGCTTGATTCGTCAATCCCGTCCATCCGGTGTTACTACCCCCATCAACAGTATTTACTCCAGCATTATAGACAGCTCCACCAGCAACTGTCGAATTGGATAATACCAAATAATCACAATTAACGGTTCCCCCGGCTTTACTCCAATTAAAAACGGATGCGGTTGCACTTGAAGATAGGGTCACAAAATTATCAGCACTACCAGCAATTGATATGGCGTTTGTAAAGGTAGTCGTCGAACCTGTCGTAAAAATCAAATCATGCGCAACTGTTTTTGAATCAGTAAAACTATTAAAAGTATTATTTCCACTAAAGGTGTATGATGTAATTCCTGCTCCAGAGATCGTAATATCACCATAAGATTTATCGCCACCTGCAAAAACCTTTGGTGTGCCAGTAGTATCTGATAGTGTAATCGCTTTAGTATTCGCAGTAACAGTAACTCCGGCTGGGCATGTCCAGGCAGCGCCAGAACCCTTTAGATCAATAGTACCTGATCCCATTGTAATCGTTCCTGATTTAGCATTAAAATTACCCGTCGTAACATCTTGATTATTAAAATCAACGACTCCTTGAGTATTCAAGACCGTTGAGTTTGAAGAATTCCCTTTGAACGCATCAACAATATTAAAAACATTGGCAGCACTGTAATCAAAATACAAAGACTCATTTAATAAGATTTCTGCATTAGGGAATTCGGCTGTATTTGAAGTCAAGCTGAAAGGAGTGCCTGAAGAAAAACCTGCCATATAAAACTTAACACCATCATCAGCTGTCAAAATTAATTTTGCTGTTGAGGCAAGAGTAACTGAACCAAAATTAACAACATCAGCTGAAAAGTTCCAAGTTGGTGTATTAGCAATTACAGCAACGGCAGAACAATTTATATCGCCACCAATTCTAGAAATATCAGAATCTATTATGATAGCACCTGCTGCATTAGAAAATGAATCAGAATCAAAGATAGCATCATCTTGAGGTAATGGAGTTCTATTGGCAAGTCCACCTGCACCTGCTGTTGCTAAATACCAATTAGATGTATCAGACCATAGCTTGGTTCCTGCAGTATTTGAATACCAATAAAGAGGTATACCTGTTGTAAATGTGATGCCGGTATTATTTCCTAAATCTCCTGCTCCGCCTGTAATTCCAGAAAGAACTTTTGGAATTTCTGATGCGGTTGTTGAAGAAAATGTTAAATTGGCGAAGTCAACATTTGAACAAGTTACATTTACTCCAGCCATTTTAATTTCTCTAATGGTTGTGTTATAAGAAGATACTCTTAATCGACGAGCTGATGAATAACCACTTAAGTTCAATTCACCAGTAAGGGTAAGCCAACTACCACTATGACGACCTCCTATCAAAATAGCATCATCAACGCCTGCAACAGCATTTTCAGCCGTTGTTACAGTAAAATTTCTTAATTTGCATTCTGAAGCAGAATTATCATGTAAGTAAAAGTGAGGAAAATTCGTATTACTGCCATCAACCTGAAATTCACAGGACATACCATTCCAATCTCGACAAGAAATTCTAATTGATCTCATGTAACCAGCTTCAATGATTTTTATTGTCGCTGAATTTGGCGAAATAATAAATGATCCACTTGTATTTCCAGCAGCAAATGTATTGGCCTGACCACCAGACGTCGGCAACGTATTTCTAATAGTGATTAAAGAAGAACCTAATGTCATCGTTGCATTAACAGCAGTAAAATTAGTAAAATTCCCCCAAAAGCAATTTTGGCTATTAGTATTTAACGTTCCTGTATAATGTCTTACTTTTGCATTTACGGCAACGTGAGGTCCCGTCATTAACCATGAACCACCAGCTCCATTATAATAAACTGCACCTGAGGTTTTTCCTGCGAAATTAACTGACTGCACAATTGTAGAAGTAGAAATAAAATCTATTTGTGAAGTTTCATAATGTAATAATATATAGCTAAATCCTGAGCCAAACTCCAATGCTACATTATTAGCACCCGGTGTTGCATCACCGATTGATAAAACAATTGCTTCATTATGAGTTATTGTCCCAGTATAACCTGTAGTATTCAGGCTTCTAATATTATTGGCAACGCTTATCACAGAATTGCCCGTACCACTATTGGAATCAAAAAAAACATTATCAGTAGAAGCCGGAACAGAAGCGTTATTAGCGCCACCAGATGTTGCCGACCAATTTGTTGGCACTGTAGCATCCCAATTAGTACTGGCGCCACCACCTACCCAATAGCGTCCACCTGGATTAGTAAAAGACCAAGGCACACCTCCACCATTACCTGTACCATCAAAAGAATTAGTGCCGGCAAACCAAGTAGCCGTACCACCTGTCGCAGCCGTTATATCTTTTATGGACATATAATTTACGGATACAATTCCGCTTGTCTTTGTAATGGTAGCTGGTGTAGCAGGAGTATCTGATTTAATTATTGATAAATTTGAGGCATAACCATTAGTTGTAAAACTAGTAACTGTCTGAGTAGTACCTGCAGTTAAAATCAATCCATTGGGCAAGCCGGCATTATGCACACCTATTTCATAAAAGGTATTCGACCCTGTAATGGTAATATTATCTCCAGAAAAAAGGACTCTACCATAAGTTGTTTCCCCAGCACCCGCAAAAGTTTTTGAACTAGTAGCAGTGTTGGTAATACTTAATCTAGAAGCCGGAGCTGCCGAAAGAGTTAGGCTAGCAATGACATCCCAAATATTACCTGTACCTGTTATAGCGACTCGTGCAGCATTTAAACTTAATGTCCTAGTGTTGGCATTATTTGAACTAAAGTGCCCCCAAGAAAAAGCCTCTCCATTTGCATCAAGAGTACCATTTGTTAGCGTAACGGTTGCGGTAGGGCCTGTAGTATGGTCGCCCGTCATTTTCCAGGAACCTAAAGCACCATTATAAGTAATATTACCAGATGGTTTACCTGCAAAGTCAACTGTTTGCACAGCCGGGTTTGCCGTAGATATAAAATTAATTTCTGAAGTTATGACGTTTCCTAAGGTATAAATCATAGATTCAGAAAACCTTAAAGCAACATTTCCTGCTCCAGCAGTACCATCACCTATACTCAAAGCGACCGCGCTAGTATGCGTTATTGTTCCGGTGTAGTATCTCGCATCAATTGATCGACAAACTGATGCTACGTTAATAGTTAATTGACCGGATAAGGCATCTAAATAAACATCATCCGCTGCAGTTGGCACACCACCGGAAACACCTCCTCCACTAGTAGTTGACCAAGTATTCACATCATTAAAATTTCCCCCACCAGCTCTAACATATCTGTCAGCCGCAAAAGTTGGGCTGAAACTAAAAATTAATGCTATGAGCAATACTGGTATTAAATAATGACCTTTTGCCATTTAACTCTCCCTAATTATTTTTAATTAAACGTAGTTTACTTAAACGTATTAACTACCAAATTTTTAAACAAAAATTATAGCAATAATCATCTTTAGAGAACATGGTATTAGCTATAAATAGCAGACTTATGATGAATTAAATTACTAATAAAGTTTTCAACTGACACTGACCTAAAAAATCAGTAATACTATACTAATTTTTTCTGTCTTTAGTGATTTTTCTGATCGCTGATAAGCTTAAAATTCAGATTATTTCATAAACCAAAATCGACCTGATTTACAAACAAAATATTTATCATTAAAATTAATTCACCACACCTATCACGTACTCCCTTCTCAAAGCAATTCATGTTTTTTTACTACAACGATAGTAGCTTTTCAATTCAAAATTAAGTAAACATATTACGTATATGTAATGATTACATTTACGTAATTACGTTTATGTAATTTCAGTAAGATGCCCTTTATCATCACAATCAAAAATCCTCTCGAATAAGACATAACTTTTAAGCTTATAGGCCCTTTTTGTGCCCAATTTTCAACAAACCCAAGTTGGTATCACGATTGCTTTTAAATGGAAAAAACTTACTACAGGCCAAGGGATGATTTTTAAAAACAAAGCCGATAAATTAAGAATCTTTAATTTTTCAAATCCAGAAATGCGTGTCTTCCACATGACATGGTTTTCATTTTTTTTATGCTTCTTCGGATGGTTTGGTATCGCGCCATTAATGATGGTAATCAAAGAAGAATTTCAATTAACAAAATCTCAAATCGCTACAATCGCAATGGGATCTGTGGCAATGACAATCATTGGCCGAATAGCTATTGGCTGGATATGTGAAAGATTTGGCCCAAGGTTATCCTACACTTGGCTATTACTATTAGGCTCAATCCCTGTCATGGGGATCGGACTAGCCAATAGCTATGAAAGCTTTTTAATTTGCCGTTTACTGATAGGAATCATTGGCGCTTCATTTGTCATAACCCAATATCATACAAGCATCGTATTTGCACCAAATTGTGTTGGAACTGCCAGCGCAACCTCTGCAGGATGGGGAAACTTAGGTGGAGGGGTTGCCCAATTAGTCATACCTGTAATTTATGGCTTTATCTTCTGGTTGACTGCCGATTCATCAAACGCATGGAGATTATCAATGATTTTTCCAGGAGTCTTAATGATCTTCATGGGTATTGCATATTTCTTTTATACCAAAGATTGCTTAGATGGTAATTTTAAAGATTTAAAAAACACCGCTGAAAAAGAATCTCCCAATTGGGATATATTCATTGAAGCATTGATGGATATTCGCGTATGGGCATTGTGCCTAATATATGGAGCTTGCTTTGGAATTGAACTAACAATGTATAACTTCCTCACCTTATACTATGGTGAAACTTTTCAATTAGATTTAAAATCTGCTGGCTTGATAGCGGCGCTTTTTGGAATCATGAATATTTTTGCAAGAACACTAGGGGGATATTACGGTGACAAAATGGGAATGCGCTATGGATTAAGAGGGAGGGTATTCCTTTTGATGATATGCATGGCAGCTGGCGGAATATCACTCATCATATTTTCTTTGATGAATATATTAATTTTATCCATCGTCATGCTAACCGTCTTTAGCATTTTTACAAAAATGTCTGCAGGGGCGACATACAACGTTGTACCTTTTATAAATAAAAAAGCCTTAGGTCCAATTGCAGGTATTGTTGGAGCTGGCGGAAATGCAGGAGCAGTCCTGGCCGCTTTTCTTTTTCGCCATGAACATGTCTCTTATGGAAACGTTTTTTGCCTTCTTGGAGTTATTTTCTTTGCTTGTTCTTTTTTATGTTTGTTTATACGATTTTCTAAAGACGAAGAAAAGGAAATTCATTTAGATATGGAAGCTTACCGCATCAAAAATTTAACCCTTGATAAAATAATTTAGCAAAGGCCTTTCATGGACCCCATTACTGAACTACCGCCCTTCAAAGATGGTCAAGAATTAATTGATTTCTTTTTAGAAGAACAACAAGATCTTACCGCCATAGATAGATTTTCAAAACTACACGATCAAGGATTTGTTGATAAAAAGTCTATTTATTCTGAACTCATCCCTTCTACAAAACCTGCAGAAAACCAACAGTTATCTTTTGAAGTTGATTTAGATGCTTGCACAGGCTGCAAAGCATGTGTAACGGGATGTCATAGCCTAAATGGTTTAGATGATGAAGAAACCTGGAGAGATGTCGGCCTATTATTGGGATTGTCAAAAGATGAACCGTATCAACAAACCATCACTACAGCCTGTCATCATTGTACCGATCCGGCTTGTTTAAGTGGATGCCCGACATTGGCTTACGAAAAAGATCCTGAAACAGGGATAGTTCGTCACTTAGATGACCAATGTATCGGCTGTCAATATTGCGTCCTTAAATGTCCTTACGATGTACCCAAGTATAACGAGTCTCTCGGCATCGTTAGAAAATGTGATATGTGCCATCAACGATTAGAAAGTAATGAAGCTCCAGCTTGTGTTCAAGCATGTCCCAATAAAGCCATAAAAATAAAAATTGTAGATATAGAAGATATTAATTCTAGAAAAGATGAATTATCCTTTTTACCAAATGCCCCTAGTCCTGAATACACTAAACCTTCAACTATCTATAAAACAACAAAAATAATACCAAAAATTAAATCGGCTGATTACAAAAAAATCAAACCAGAACATTCTCATTTGCCTCTCGTTTTTATGTTGATCTTAACACAGGCCTCTGTTGGTTGTTACTTATTTAGTGGTTCATTCTCACTTCTTAATTCTTCGCTTTGGAAATTTGCCTTCACATTTTTTGGCATTTTCACCTTGATAAGTATTCATGTAGCCATACTCCATTTAGGCAGACCACTCTATGCCTATCGAGCGGTATTAGGATATAAAAAATCATGGTTAAGTCGTGAAATTATTGCTTTTGGTGTACTAGCAGGCATGAGCACAATGTTGATGACTTTACCCTGGATAAATCAATTAAAGGAGTTTGGTCTTCCAATACCGAACCTCAATATGCCACAACTAATAATGATGGGGAATTATTCTTGTGCCGTGGTTGGCATACTTGCAATAGCCTGCAGCGTCATGGTTTATCATGATACAAAAAGATCTTTTTGGAATTGGAAATCTGCTAGTCTAAAGTTTTTTGGAACCATGATTATTCTGGGAAGCTCCATTAGTAATTTAATTTTACTATCCTATCTAACTCAAGATGAATTTATTAAGATTGCTTTTGTATTAAATTTTCTAGTAGGTTCAGTAATTCTAATTATAAAACTAAAACATGAGTCCTCCTTACTCTCTCTTTGTGATCAATCTAATTCAGTGAATCATGGTTCTGCAGTTGTAACCAAAGAATATTTTCATCAATTTTTTAAAATTAGACACGCCATGGCTTTTCTTGGAGGCATGATTAATTTATGCGTATTAGCATCTCTCTTCTCAGGAGGTGGAACCAATTTAATTCCACTAGGAGCAATTGCGCTAATCTTTTTGTTTATTGGAGAATTCATGGAACGCTATCTGTTTTTCAAAACAGTCATTAAATTAAAAATGCCCGGAGGTATTTAAGTGAGTGTAAGAAAGTTAGTCACCAAAACAATTCGCAACCTGATCCGCCAAAAAGAAGGTCCTTTGACAAGAGAATTGGTTCAGAAACCTAGTAAATTTGGCCTAGGGAAAATCCCAGAAAGATTAATTCCAGATGAAGTTACATCAACGATATGTGGCTATTGCTCAACAGGATGCGGATTAAATGTTCATCTAGCCAAAAAAAAACCGATAAATTTAACGCCGGATAATTCCTATCCAGTCAACTCAGGGATGGCCTGCCCTAAAGGCTGGGAAGCTTTAAGTGCTTTAAAATCAGAAGAGAGGGCAACAGTACCCCTACTTAAAAATGAAAAAGGTGACTTTGAAGAGTGCACTTGGAATACCGCTTTGAATACATTTACCAATGAGTTTAAGGCTATTCAAAATAATCATGGTGAAGAGTCGGTAGCATTTTTAAGCACTGGACAAATCACAAGTGAAGAAATGTTTTATTTAGGCTCACTAACAAAATTTGGTATGGGCATAAAACATGGAGATGGCAATACACGCCAATGCATGGCAACTGCCGTAGTTGCCTACAAACAATCCTTTGGATTTGATGCACCTCCTTATACGTATCAAGATTTTGAACTTTCAGATACAATTGTATTTATTGGAGCAAACCCCTGTATTGCTCATCCGATTATGTGGGAACGTGTGTGTAAAAATCCACACAATCCAAATATCATTGTTATAGACCCTCGAAAAACAGAAACAGCTATGGCAGCAACTCATCACTATGGAATTAAACCTAAAAGTGATTTAACCTTTTTTTATGCCATAGCAAATATATTAATAAAAGAAAATTGGTTAGATAAAAACTTTATAGAACAACATACCTCTCAATTCAATGAGTTAAAGTATTTCCTCGAAGATTACACCATTGAAAAAGCAGAGGCAGAATCAGGTATAGAAGCCGCAAAAATATTTGATCTAGCTAAGATTATTGGACAAGGTCAACGGGTTTCCTTCTGGTGGACAATGGGTGTAAATCAAAGCCATCAAGGTGTACGTACCGCACAAGCTATCATTAATCTAGCACTAATGACCGGTAACATTGGTAAACCAGGAACAGGTGCAAATTCAATTACAGGCCAATGTAATGCAATGGGATCAAGATTATTTAGCAATACAACTAATTTACTTGGTGGTCATGAATTTGGAAATGCCGATGATCGTAAAAAAGTTTCAGAAATTCTAGACATAGATGAAGAAAAAATTCCATCAGAACTTGGTGCTAGTTATGATCAAATTATTGAAAAAATAAACAATGGAACTATCAAGGGACTATGGGTGATCTGTACAAACCCAGGGCATTCATGGATTGATCAGAAAGATTTTGAAGAAGCAATGAAAAAGTTGGACTTTTTAGTCGTCCAAGATATTTACAAAAACACCGCTACAGCAAAATTTGCAAATCTAATTTTACCAGCAGCAGGATGGGGTGAAAAAGAAGGTACTCTAATTAATTCTGAACGACGTATTGGTTTGATTAAAAAAGTATCAGTAGCGCCAGGACTTGCTTTAGCCGACTTTCATATATTTCAATTGATCGCGACATATTGGGGATGCGACAACATGTTTAAAAAATGGAAAACACCGGAAGACGTATTTCATTTAATGAAGAAGATAACAAAAGGGCAACCTTGTGATTTTTCAGGAATAAGTGGATATGATCAAATAAATAATTCCGGAGGGATACAATGGCCCTTTAGAAATAAAACCATCGACGGTGGTCAACAAAGAAGACTATTTCAAGATAGACTCTTTTATCATGAAGACCAGAAAGCAAGATTCTATTTTGAAAAACCAATTTCCCCAATAGAAGATATTTGCGGTATTTATCCTTTCATCTTGATGAGTGGTCGAGGATCCTCTGCCCAATGGCATACGCAAACAAGAACTAAACAATCAAAGGTATTGGCAAAACTTTATTCAAAAGAAATATACATAGAAATAAATACTGAAGATGCCCATAAGTTTAGAATTAAAGAAGGCGATAAAGTACATGTTAAAAGTCGTAGAGGCAGTTTAATTGCTGATGCTTTAATATCCCCAAACATTCAAAGAGGCCAAGTATTTATTCCAATGCATTATGAAGAAATTAATAAATTAACATACCCTTCCTTTGACCCCTACTCAAAACAACCAAGCTTCAAATATTCTGCCGTAAAAATATTACGCTGTTAAAATAGAATCATGTCTTGATATCCCCCAATTGTTGTACACCTTCATCATCAATAGTATAAGTGACATCACTAATTTTTAATGCGATCAATGCTTTAGTTGTTTTTCCATCAATAGACAAGACCCCTTTATCTGATGAATCGTCTTTTCTGAATTCTCTTTTATTCTGATTGATCACAACCAAATCATCACCAATATGTGCGATTTCTGCTGAATCAATTAATTCACGTTGAACTACTGGAGCCTTTAGACCTTCATATTCCGGACATAATATGACACCAAGATTAACTTGTGGAATCATATCGGCTGTAGAAAAACGCAAATGATACTGATTAACCCATTGCTCATCTTTTCTTTTCAAGATCATAGTTGGCAACCAACCTTCTGTTTTAGTAAAATAGGAGCTCTTGCCATACATGAAATACCCTTTAACAAGACTTCCTTCTCTTTCCAACAAAAAGGTTCTATTCTCTTCATCAAGATCAAACTGGTCTCTCGAATGTATATTCCATTGTAAACCTGCAATTACTTTATCTGCATTAATCGATTCATCTACCATAATAATAGTACTGGTGTTTTTAAGAAATAAAACATGCCTGCGACATCGTTCTACTTGAAGATATGAATCATCAGCATTGCCACAAAAATATACGAGATTTTTATCTTCGTATTGATTTAATATTTCTCCACGTGAATCATGAGAGCGCATGAGCTGAGACGAGTCTGAATAAGTCAGGCAATTATGAGATTTAGTATGCCATATCCAATGGGTATGATGAGCTGAACCATATCCATCATAATAACCACTCGGCATAACCATAGCTTTACCTGCGACATGTAGAATAAAGTCATTATTGTTAGCATGGGAATGACTGATGCTACCAAAGGGTGAACTTCTAAATATAAGGGCAACATCATCTTTAGCAGAATCTAAATTACTACGTAAAGAGGCCCATCCTGCACCTGGAAAAACTTCAAGCATTTTAGTTTGTTTTTTAATTTTAATTTTCTCTTTTTTCATTGGAAATAGAAATGCCAACGAAGATTTATTTCTGGAAACTCTTTCTTCAGGAGTACCTAGCTTTTCTATTCTTTTTCTAAATTCGCTGATATGTTTAGCACAAGTATTTGTTCCTAATTGATGCTCAATAGATTCCAAAAGGTTGGCTTCACTACTACAAGTCGAACCCCACACTTCTGAATGATCACCAAATCCTTGCCATTCCGAATAAAAAGGAATGCACCATTGACGCCATTTACATTGACCAGACCAGAAAGGTCTTTTGTATAAATCAATATCCGCCCCTTCTTTTAAGGCGGTGGCAAACATCGTCATGATTGTAATATAGGCTTGACTATAAGAAGGGCCTTCTGCCCAAGCACCATCATCTTTTGCCCAGATTGGCCAGATCCCACAGAGTACCGGACGTAACCAATCTAACCACTTACGTGCATCAGGGATTTCCTCATGAAAAACGATGGCGAGTAATCCAAGAAAAACTATTTCTCTACCTGCATGAGAATCAAATCGTGTAACACCGTAAGAACCCCGACTGTGCATATGATCAAAAGTTATCTCACCACGTTTTCTAAATTGATCTATTACTAATTTTCGCTCATCTTTTGTAAATACATCCCAGATCCAATCACAAACCTTTACTCCATCCCATAAAAAGGACATATGAGCTTCATCATTGTGATCTATATGGCTGGAGCCAAAAGGATCCCATTTTGAAATTGAAACCATTCGCTGACAGGCAGCACGACCATATTTTTTTTCACCAGTGAACATCCAGGCCATAGCTAATGTTTCAGCTTCTCTAACAAATTTTCTTGATTTCGTTAATACGTCATACCAAACACTAAAAAACTTTTCATAATCTTTCCTTGGATCTGCTAAAAAAGGTGGCTCCTCTATCTCATGAGAATCTAATAATATATCTTCTGCTTTTCCAGTGAGATCTTCAAGCTCAGATGGCAATTCATTTCGATAAAAGGTTTTTAATACTTCTAGTTTAGGACTATCAACATATATTCTTGGGTGACCAGAATCAAACCGATCCAACCAAACTTTTGCTAGTGGCACTTCAAGCTTAACACTTTTTTTCGTAATTCGAAAACTGAACGTTTCTCCTTTAGAACTTTCCGATTCCCACTTCCAGTAATATTGCCCTATTTCAAAAACTTTCTCAGGAAGATAAAGAGAATCTTTTAGATTTTTTATTTCAAATACAATATCAGCAAATTTGCGATCTCTTGAAACTATTAATGAAAAAACATCTTTATTAGAATCTGATTTCCAGGCAAAAACAGGTGGGTTTGTCCCTGGTTTTGATTTATTTTCAGGTTGACGCGGATCGATGTGCGGGTGTGGATGGCGACTAGATTTCATAATATCTTTCTTTTTCCAATAAGGTAATTTTTCAATTATGTGTAAATCAGTTTAAAACAAAAAAAACTTTTGCCACAAAAAACAATTCATTTGAATTGTCTCAAGAAAAAGATTTTAACCCGAGACTACTGACAACTTGTCCGTATTTTAGTAATTGGCACATTATTTATAGATTTTGCAGAATACTATGCAGAAGCAAATCAGCTATTTATTTATTAATTAAAAAAATTGAACAAACTGTTAAGTAGTCCCAGGATGAGAAATTATCAAATTGATCTAGCTGTTCAAATCTTAGAATAAGAATATATCTACTTAGGTAATTTAGCGTTAATTACTTCCATAAATAAAAAGCCAAACTTAGATGGCACACCTGATCTCGTGTCACTAGTAGGTGACCAAGCTGTTTCTTCAACCTCTTCATTATCAGTATGCTTTGGCCTAACTCGAGAAAGATTCATTCGCCAAGGTTTTTTAAAATTTTTGCTGATCCGTGACATATCTAAATTATCAAAAGGGATTTTAATTTCAACGTCCCAATATTTCTCGCTTTTTTTAACTCCTACTTTTATTTCATTACCATTCCAAGAACCGTTATCCTTTTTATAGCCGTCAAATAATGTACCTTCAGCATCAACAGCTATTTGATAATAATTATTGTCAGCACCCTCACCAATATTAATGAACACTTCATTGATATCATCTGCCCAGTTAATTTTATCGCGAATGTTCTTTACAGCTTTTAATTTATCCATAGAAGATTCGTGGTTTCGTATGCAGATAATCATTTCGAGTTTTGTGGTCATTATCCAAAATTGAGTTCTGTTAAGTGGCTTCTTTTTATTTTTACCATCTAACATTTTAAACTCCACAGGTTTAATTCCTTCTTTAATTTGCTCTTCAATATCACCATCAATTACAAAATTTTTATCGACCACCTTTATTTCAAGGGCAGGTAAGCTTTTATGATAATAATTTTGTATTATGCTTTTACTAACCCCGGTAGGTTTTGCACTATAGGCCTGTAAATAAATACAACCAAAATCACTGAATTCTTTTGGAGAACCTAATTCAATCCGAGACCAAGAAGACGTTTCATCTTCATCCCAACCTTTTTCTGGCCTATATCGAATTACATTCATTAACAAACCGGTTTTTAATTTATCTGTTGATTTCCCGAGAATGGAAGCAATTGGAATCGACATTTCAACCATCCAGCTCTTCTTAGTTTTATTCATGGCAAATTTAAAGTCTTTGCAATTCCAGCTAGCGTCTACTCCTTTTGAATCCCGCACAATACCATTAGCTGTTACAACAACTGAAACTACATCTTCTTTATTTTTCTTATGAGTAGAAAATTTTAAAAGGATATAATCTTCTTTGAAAACTTTATCGTCATCTTTTTGAATAGCACCTTTGGTTAATTTATCCATTTTAGGATCAAAACATTCAAATGAAAAATAAAGATTTCTTTTATCTGCAACAACCATAACTTTAGTTTTATAGTAGGGAATTGGCCCTAAATCTTTTGTTTTATTTAATTTAAATTTTAATGAATCTAACCATATCTCATCAGAGTTTTTACCGTCTATAAGAGGTTTAGATTTATTATAAGGAATGTAAAGAAATGTTTTTCCGTTCAAAGTAAACTTTTCATCTTGAGCATTGACTGGTAAAGTCAAAATTAAAAAAAGAACCACAACAAATAATCTATTTATCATTTTACAATCTCACTTGTTAATTTTTTCTTTTACACTTTGAACAGCAGCATCGATTTTGTTTGGGAAAACACCACCTCCACTAGCTAAATTAGGCTTACCACCACCTTTACCACCTAATACAGCAGAAACTTCCTTTATAATATCTCCAGCTTTAATTCCTTTTTGAATAATATCATCAGAAATTCCACAAGAAACCGCAACTCGATCTACGTCATTTACATTAAAGATCAAAGCTACAAAAGAAGAAACTTCCTTTTTTATAATATCTAAAATTTTATTAAAACTATCTTTATCTAATTTTTCAAAGGAACCTGTAATGAAAGAAATCCCGTTTACTTCTTCTTTTTTATGAATCATTTCTTTCACATCACTATCTAATTGACCCAATTTAATCTCTTTCAACGATTTTGTCAGATCTTTATTAGTATCTACAATTTTTTGAGACGTCTCCAACAATTGATCCAGATTTTTACATTTAAAAATATCTGCTATTTTCTCAAGCATAAGCTCTTGATCACTTATGACAGCATAAGCTTCAGCCCCAGCAACAGCTTCAATTCTTCTGATACCAGCGGCAATTGATTCTTCTTTGATTATTTTAAATTGACCAATATCTCCAAGTCGTTTGACATGTATTCCACCACAAAGTTCTTTTGTAAAATCACCCGATGAAACAACCCGCACATCAGTATCATATTTTTCTGAAAATAATGCTGTTGCTCCTTGAGCTTTGGCTTCATCGATATTCATTAGTTTTGACTCTACGGATGTATTATGACGAATTTCATTATTCACTATTTTTTCTACTTTTCTTAATTCATCTTTAGTCATTGCTTTTGGATATGAAAAATCAAAGCGCAACCGATTTTCGGTAACAAGACTTCCCTTTTGATCAACCATATCCCCTAAAACATCACGCAGTGATCTATGCAATAAATGCGTTGCGGTATGATGCTGACTAATTTCTAATTGACGATCCACATCAACTTCAGCCGTAAATTTTTCAGATGGATTAAATTCGCCAGAAATTAAAGAAGCCACTAAAACTTTCTTATCACCAACCGGTTGTGCATCTTCTATTTTCAATTCTCCACTAGTACTTTTCAAACTACCTTTATCCCCTACTTGACCACCACCATTTACATAAAAAGGATTATCTTTTAATACGATCAAATAATTTTCATCGGTTTCTAAATATTCAAGAATGGAAGTTTCAATTTGATTCACTTCATATCCCACAAACTGATAATCACCTTTATTAACTACAGTCCAACTTTCATCGCCATCACCAATTTTACTCATGTCTATTTTAAACTTGCCTTGCTCTTGAGCTTTTTGCCTAGCCTTTTCCATTTCAGCTTTATATTCTGAGACATTAACACTCCAGCCATTTTCATTAGCCATCACTTCGGTCAAGTCATAAGGAAAACCATAACGGTCGTAAAGTGTGAAGGTATCTTTACCTGAAAAAACTGAGCCTCCAGATTTTTTTAATGCTTCTGCATATTTTTCAAAAATTACAAGACCAGTATCTAATGTTTTTTTAAATCGACTTTCTTCGGCTTTAATCGTTTCAACAATTGCTTCATGCCTCTTAATTAATTCGGGGTAGGCTTCGCCCATATAATCTTTCAACGTGTCAACTAATTTAAAAAGAAAGGGTTCATTTAAACCTAATTCACGACCAAATCTTGCGGCGCGTCTTAATATTTTTCTTATCACATAACCTGATTTATTATTTGAAGGAATTTCACCATCAGCAATGGTAAAGGATATGGCGCGAACATGATCAGCAATTACTCTAAATGGAGTACCCTTTTCACCTTGGTCATATTTTTTACCACTTAACTCTTCAATCTTAGTAATTAAAGGTGCAAATAAATCAGTATCATAATTACTGGACTTTTTTTGCAGTAGCGAGGTAATCCTTTCTAACCCCATCCCTGTATCAACATGTTTTTGAGGAAGATCCACTAAACCATCTGCTGTTTGATTTGATTGAATGAATACCAAATTCCAAATTTCAACAAATTTTTGCGAATCCAAGGCTGCCGCTATATCATCAAAACTTTTTTCATCAGTAAGGTTATAATGTATTTCACTACAAGGACCACAAGGACCCGTTTCTCCCATTGACCAAAAATTATCTTTTTTACCTAAGCCAATGATATGGCTAGGATCAACATCTGTTTCAGACTTCCAAAGATCTGTTGATTCACTATCTGATGGTATCCCATCAGTACCATCCGATTCAAAAACCGTTATCCATAGTTTATCTTTAGGCACCTTCCAGACATCCGTTAATAATTCCCAAGCCATTGATATAGCTTCTTTTTTATAATAGTCACCAAAAGACCAGTTACCCAACATTTCAAAAAAAGTATGATGGGTACCATCACGACCGACTTCATCCAAATCATTATGCTTGCCTGAAACTCGCATGATTTTTTGGCTATTGGCAACTCTTATTTCAACTGGATTCTTTTTTCCTAAAAAGATATCTTTAAATTGATTCATCCCAGCATTAGTGAACATCAAGGTAGGGTCATCGTGAGGAATTAAAGATGCACTTGGAACAATTTTGTGTTTATATTTATCTTCGAAATAATTCAAAAAATCATTACGAATTTCATTTGCTGATTTCATATTTATCACTTAAAATTGAAATGTTAAAAACTTCTCAACGCCACCTAAAGCAATACCCCGGTGACTAATTTTATTCTTCTCTTGACTTGTCATTTCTGCAAAGGTTTTAGAAGCTCCATCCGGTAAAAATAATGGGTCATATCCAAAACCTTTGGCGCCTTGCAATTCATTTAAAATAACACCTTCGCATTTACCCACAAAAAAGATAATCCTTTTAGCTTCTGGCAAACACAAGGCAATAACACATTGGAAATAGGCTCGTCGATCTTTCTGATCAGAAAGTTGTTCAAGTAAATAATTATTATTCTCTTCATCACTAGCATTCTCACTAGCAAAACGTGAAGACCTCACACCAGGTGCGCCTTTTAAAGCATTCACACACAAGCCAGAATCATCTGCCATGACAGTCATTTCTAATTTTTTGGAATAATATAAAGCTTTCAGCTCTGCATTACCAAGAAATGTTTCGGCATCTTCTACGGGAGGTTCGATAGGATCAAATTCATTTAAACCGACCGAATCCATTTTATGACTAGATAAAAAAGTATTTATTTCTTTCACCTTATGCTTATTGGAAGTTGCTATAACAACTTTATTCATTCAAAGCATCCTTTTGCAATTGAATTAATTGCTTAATGCTATCTGTGGCTAAATTTAAAATCTGATCATTATCTTCACGAGAAAAGACATCGCCTTCAGCTGTTCCTTGAATTTCTACAAAATTACCACCTTCAGTCATAACAATGTTCATGTCAACATCAGACGAGGAATCTTGTTCATAATCAGGATCAACAATAAAGTCAGAACCTTTTTTAACTACACTAATGGCAGCAATATGCTCTTTCATTGGGTTTTTAGTTATAAGACCTTGAGCTTTTAGTTTATTAAACGCCATCGCCATGGCTACTGCACCGCCAGTTATTGAAGCACATCTAGTACCTCCATCAGCTTGCAATACATCACAGTCAATCCAAAGCATTCTTTCACCCAAAGCTTCCATATCAACCACGGCCCGCAAACTTCTTCCTATCAATCGCTGAATTTCTATACTTCGCCCATCCTGTTTGCCCTTCGAAATATCTCTTGGCTTTCTCTGACGATTCGCTCTTGGCAACATGTTGTATTCGGCACTTACCCAACCTTTTCCAGAATTAGCCATCCACCTAGGAACTTTTTCTTCAATACTAGCCACACATAACACATGCGTTTTTCCCATTTTAATAATGACAGAACCTTCGGCGTAGTCATTTACATTAAGCTCTAAATTAAACTCTCTCATTTTTTTCCCTGATTAAATATTTATTTAAATTAACTTATCAACTACTCATTAATATTTTCATGATGGCATTCTGTGTATGCATACGATTCTCCGCTTGCTCATAGATCAAAGAACTCGGACCATCTATGACATCTGCCGTTATTTCTTCCCCTCGATGAGCCGGTAAACAATGCAAAATAATAGCATCATCTCGACCAACCTCAACAAGCTCTCTGTTTACTTGATAACCTTCAAAGAGTTTTAATCTTTTTTCTTTTTCTTCTTCTTGTCCCATCGATGTGAAAACATCTGAATAAAATATGGAGCATCCTTCAGCAGCTTCTTGTGGCGATTCCGTTACTTGAATTAAATTTCTTTCAGCAGCGGTAAATTTTCCTAAGAATTCTTCTGAAAAACCATAACCTTTTGGATGACCTAAGGCAAACTCAACTCCTAATTTTGTACAAATAATGGCCAACGTTCGACTAACGTTATTACCATCACCAATAAAAGTCAATTTATGACCTTCTAACGTTTTAAAATGCTCCTTAGCTGTAAATAAATCGGTAACCCCCTGACAAGGATGATTGTAATCCGTCAAGCCATTGATGACTGGTACATCACTATGCTTTACAAATTCCATATATTTCTCATGACCGAAAGTTCGAATCACAATTCCATCTACATACCTGGAAATTACTTTAGCATGATCCTTTAAAGGCTCTCGAACTCCAAAAGTAGCATAATCGCTTTCCATAAAAATTGATTTCCCACCTAATTTTACGATACCGGCTTCAAATGAAACTCGTGTTCTTAAACTGGGTTTGTGAAAAAGCAGTCCAATTGTTTTACCTGCTAAGGCGGTTAAGACCTCACCATTTTTCAGGGCAGCTTTTAATTTTGCCGCTTCGTTAAAAAACTCTTCTATTTCTTTTTTAGAGAAATCTTCTATTGTGTTAAAATGTCTCAATGCCATTTTTTCAATGCTCCTTCAAATAATTTCAGACCCTTGTCAATTTCCTGTGTAGTAACAGTCATGGCAGGTATCCATCGTAATATAGTATCGTGGGTACAGTTGATTATTAACCCATCTGCAAGACAAATGTTGACCAATGGCTGGCCTGATTTTGTCAGATCAATTCCAATCATTAAACCACAATTTCTGACCGATTTAATAACAGGATACTTTTTCTTTAATTCATTTAATTTTTTCGTTAGGTAAGACCCTTTTTTTACTGATGCACTCAATAATTTTTCTTTTTCAATAGTTTCAAACACGGCAATGCCAGCAGCACATGCCAAAGAGTTTCCACCAAATGTAGAAGCGTGGGTACCAGGCTTCATACTTTTAGCAACCTCTGGTATTGCACAAGTCGCCCCAATAGCAACACCCCCACCAAGACTTTTCGCAAGTGTCATGATATCAGGTTTTATACCAAATAACTGATGAGCAAAATATTTACCCGTTCTTCCCATACCTGTTTGTACTTCATCAAGAATTAATAAAAGCCCTTTATCATCGCAAAGTTTCCGAACAGCTTTCATATAAGACTTATCAGGAATATTCACACCCCCTTCACCTTGAATAGGTTCAAGCATGATGGCACATGTTTTTTTAGTAATCGCTTTTTTAAGTGCATTTATATTATTAAACTCTACATACTTAAATCCACCAACAATAGGTTTGATGCCTTCATGGTACTTAGGCTGCGCAGTTGCGGAAACGGCTGCGTAAGTTCTGCCATGAAAGCTATTCTTCATCGTGATAATCTCACTCTTTCCTTTTGGACTATGTAATCTGGCCAATTTAATCGCGCCTTCATTTGCTTCGGCACCACTATTACAAAAAAAAGATTGAAGACCTTTACTTTTTTTAAATATCCAATCAGCTAATTCACCTTGCGGTTGCATATAAAAAAGATTAAACATATGCAATAATTCACCAGATTGTTTTTTAATGGCTTTGACGACATGCGGATGGCAATGTCCTAGACCACTTACGGCCCAACCGGGGAACATATCTAAATATTTCTTACCTTCAACATCCCAAAGGTAACTACCTTTACCTTTTGCAAACGCAATTGGGTATCTAACATAATTCGGAATTACGCTTTTTTCAAATTGTTTAATTATTGCTTTTGTCTTCATTATTATAGGTTCCGTTTATCTTAATCAAATCAGCATAAGTCTATGAAATGCGAACCGAGAATTTTAATAAAATCTAAAATCAAATCAAGCGGTATAAAATCTATCAAAAGCATTGATTTGAGGTATTCATGGCTACATATTGTGGTTTAAACCACAAGTCATCACTAAACCTAACTTTTTTGCCAATACCGCATGTCATTTGAAATTAAAGAGAAGAAAAAGATAAAAATTTAAAGGACAGACCTTTTAGATTTGTTTACTGCTTACAATTATACTTAGCCTGTTCTTTATATTTTACACCATCGGCACCCATGAATATAAGTTGTTCAATATTTATATCCAATTGATCTAGCAACCCTGTTCAGGCTGGCATAACAAAGCATAAACTTTATTATTTTCGGCTAATTCACACAACAAGAAAAGACTATTTAATTTATATATTAATGTACACTAATATTTGATTTATGGTACTTCCTGACTAACATGGCAAATTATCGCGGGATAGTCGTGATTATGTTTTAAGCACTATCTTATAAATCTTTTGCCTCTCATTCAAGCAACATCTTCTCAAAGTCATCTGTTAATATAGTTCAAAAAATGCTTCTCCTTCCAAATCAACAATAACTAAATACGATAAACCACCACCAAACTAAAAGGGTTTTAAATGACACAAAAAGTATTCCTCTTGATTCTTTTCTTTAGTGGCATTTTCACAACCTCTTTTTCTCAAGATAAATTCAATGCGCAGGAGTATGTTGATAACATTTTTACTGAGTATCCCTCCATCG
Source organism: Planctomycetota bacterium (assembly GCA_002746535.1). Classification (GTDB taxonomy): domain Bacteria; phylum Planctomycetota. The sequence continues at coordinate 18,333 of NVWA01000008.1, read as the reverse complement.
CCTGCGATTTAATCAATCATACAATAGTCAAACAAAAATTTGTACCTATCAAAAAAACCCAACGATCAGATTATTTCTATTCTATTTCTCGAAGTCTAATAACTGTCAAGGATAAAGAACTAACCCTATATGACAAACCAGTTGTATACCTACCACCTAAACAACTACCCCTCGGTAATTACTATAAAAGGAATTCTAAAACCGCCAGAATGATTTATAAATGGGAATTCGATATACCGACCAAAGATCAATACCTCATCATTCAGCCTTCCTTTGCCAATGCTCAAGGTTTTTTCAATCAACAACCACTTTTAAATCTTGGCCATGGAATACTTTCTTACCAATTTTCAGGTAATAAATTCTTTACTCTAAATGCTGGCCCCAGCAAACTAGAACTTATTAAACTTGTTGGGAAAAATATCAAACTTTACATTCTTTCTAAAAAATCATATACAGAGATAAAAAAAAATGTCGTTCAACACATGTCATCAACTGACGAAAAAGATGTACAGTGGATTTTAAAAAAAATTCTACCACATCTAGGATCAAAAAGAAATGGAGTCGCACCACTAATAAATCGCTTACTAAGAACGCAACCTTATTTATCCTATACTAAAAAACACCCTAAAGAAACTGTCGAGTTAATAAAAAGCTATATTAAGTCTATGGGTAGTGCTTATGAAGCTTATTTACTAGCCAAACAGTTTTATCAATATCATCCGGCATTATTTATTTCTGAAATCATGGTAAAAAATGATACCGTTATTGGAAGAAGACCTTTTAATCAAATTTTTTTGCGGCAAGGTATTCCCGACAATAACAATAAAACTATTTTTGAAGTTATTGAAAAAATGATTGCCTATCAAAAGAAAAAAATGCCTGATAAAAAGCAGGTGGAATACGCCATCAATCTATATAAATCATTAATTAAAACATATATTCATTTTGGACAAGCAGAAGGGCACGCATTAGCAAACAGAAAGATACAAGCGCTTATTATGGCTGGCAATAAAAGAGGATTGGCCATCAAAAAACATGACTTTATACCAGATCAACGTGCCAGCAACTTAATCATCTCAGAATCTACAAAAGAAAGTCTAGCCTTAAACACTCAACGAACAATACTGGATTATAAAGACGAAGAAACTATTTTAGAAAAATGTTACAACCAACTTTTAGGCATGAAACATTTTTTGATCAAAAAAAATGATCACTTTTATAGCATTAGACATATCTTCATAGATGCCGCTCAAAACAACCAGGCCTTTTTAAATGATTTTAAAAAATATAGTCTAAAAAAATTATCAGGTAAAATCAAAAAGCACCTATTAAAAAAAGACATCCAAGGTCTTAAAAATATTGCTGCGCAATTTAGCATGATATTAAAGTTACCGGAAGTTCATCAGGCTCTTGGTGAATATTATTTCAAAAGAGGTTTCTTTGAAAAGGCCTATTTCCATTTATCATGGACTGCTAAAATAAATCCGGGATTAAAACCTGTTGTCCTTTCTAAACTGTATGCTCTAGAAGATTTATGTGATCTGCTACCACAAAACCGGACACCTCTCAACTCCTTTAAAAATAATCAAATAAAATTTAAGGGAAAACAAATATCGCTAGCCAAATTAAAAACAACCTTGAAAAACAATACAATATTTAAACCTCTTGCACCAGGTAGATTAATAAAACGAATTCCATTGCCAAATGATCACATTCAATACTGGAATCACCCCGTAAAACTTACTCACCAAGGCGTAGAGCCATTGTTTACGGCATCCAAATTATTTCTATCAACGTCAAACTCTATTCTCGCATTTAACTTAACCGATGGGAAGTTATTATGGAAGGATATTGGTTCAAATGAATATTATCGTAGCACAGAACGTGGACCCCATCAAAAACGTTTTGTTCTGGAACAAAGCGGATCAAAGATCTATCAGTTTGCTAACATGAACTATTCTGGAAGAAAAACAATCAAGTCATTTTCTATCAATGGTGATTTTAATTGGGACCTGTATACACTAAAAGGGATGCGACAAAAGGAACCATTATCAGCACCTATCGCTAACGGCGGCAACCTAGCATTTCTTAGTTACGACAGTAAACAGACATTACCTTCAATTGCCTTTAATATCATTGATCCTACTGATGGATTTATTCATACTTCAATTCCACTAGGTGCTATAAGAAATAAACGCTGGAACTCCTACAGGCATGATCAACATTTTATAAAAGAAGAACAATTTATATATGGATTCACAGGCACAGGCATGATCTTTAAAGCGGATACTGTTGCTAAACAACTATTGTGGGGTCAGTCCTACATCACAAACTTGCCACAAAACTACTATCACAAAGATTTCCATAAAACATATGCGCATGCCCCCTCAGGTTATATTCGAGCCTTTGGAGAGACCATCGTCAGCTATATGCCAGACATTCAAATATTAACAGGCACCAATAAAAGTAGTGGGAAAAATATATGGAGATCAGATCACTTGCGTCCCATGTTATTTCATGGTAGAAAATCTAAGCATTACATATATTTTTCCGAACACACCGCTTATCAAACTCCTAAGTTGGTTAAAGTTAATGCTAACACAGGGGAAACCATTTGGAGAAAAAGCACCAATGGCTTGATACCTCAAGGGGAAGGCGAACTAACCGAAAAACACATTATCATTCCATGTTTAAAAAGTCTTGCTTTTTTCGACAAAAAAAATGGCCAATTCATCAAAAAGATATCACTTACTATTCAACCGTTAAAAATAGTGTATGGACATAATCGCTGGGTAATCTTAACGAAAAAAGACGCTTTTCTTCTTAATAATTCTGGCATATTAAAGCCAACACAATTACTAAGAAGCCCTTTTCAGCAAACAGGTTTTGTTAAACCTGATGCCATGAATCCCCCTTTGCCATATGATAGTCTCTGTCTTGAAAAATCTATTTATATTCCTGAAAAGGCCTATACATCAGGAGCTTATGATGCCTCTCTAATTTCTACATCTATGCCACAACACCATATTCTAAAAAGAGGACACCATATAACACTCTTTCGAGAAGGCTTTGAACAAAAGTCCGGTGCTTATATTCAACCAAGTATTCTTTGGTATAGCCAAATTCCATATCACTGTTTACTAAAAGATAAAATAATTATTTCAGAGCCTGGTGAAGTGCGTGCAGAAGATTTGTTCACAAGAAAAATCCTTTGGCAATATCAGTATCAAACAGAATTACCAATAACATGGGGGTCACCTTCAAAGAGAACTCTTGTTGTTACTAGCAATAGCCAATTCATCATTTTTCAAACACCTTCAGGAACTATTCGTGTATTGGATTCAAAAACCCGTAAGCATCTATTTGATATGATTAAAGAGAATGCGAAAAGTATGGTCGTTATAGGTTCAAAATTAATTATCAATCATGGGGCATGGCTAAAGGCATATGATATAAATCTTCGTGGCAAATTTCTTTGGAAGAAAAAAGATCGACACAGTTTCTCTATTTACTCCGAAAATGGACACTTGGTAATTGTTGCTAGAACACTCGGTACTTTATATGCTGATCCAACAACTGGAAAACAAATTTACAAATTCTTTCCCCCTAGAAGACATTCAGCTGGTCAAACGAACAGGGTCTTGGGAAAAAAGTTTAGTCTTGCTTATAATAGTTTGTTTGAAACAAAAACGGGTAAGCTGGTAACCAAATATAAAGAAGCAAGAGCAGTAAAAAACGGAGGATACCTATGTTTTCCAACTATCGGCAGTAGCAGTGGGGAATATCTTGAGGGAGGCAAGGTCTATACCATTCAATTTAGAGTCCGAGGGGATAATAGAAACCCTCAATTCACTAGCTTCAAAAAAGGGAATAAAATCATCGTTTTTTCTATTTATTCAATAGAAACTTTCGAAATCAAAGAAAAGACATTGGAACTAATTGATTTTGTATCTATTGAGGCCGCCCATTTTGGACATCGAGATGACACCAGCTTATTCCCCCTTGATAATAGCCTATTGGAATTGCGTGGCACACAAATGTACTTTTTGCGACAGTTTGACCCACATAATCACTTTAGTAAAATAAAGTCATTCAGGGTATCGAATAAGGTTAATTCTGATTTCCCATACAACGAGCTATATCCAGAAACGAAGATTGAAAATAATCAATGGCTCTCAAATAACCGCAGTAAACCCTCAAGAAAGGTTCATTACCAAATATTTGCTAATCAGCAAAAGGCCTTTCTCCACTTTAGACTTTCGCCACAGGTAAACTTAAAAGAAAAAACAATGCTTCGTATTTCTGCGAATCAACAATCACAACCAGTTATTATTAAATGGAGTCCGGATCTTTGGGAACACTGTATTGCAGGTGATCATATAAATGATTCTTTAAAATCCTGGAAAGAAAAAGATGACAACGGTGATTTGCATCTTTACATTGTAGTACCGCTAAAAACATTCTATTCAAGATTCAGAAATACATTACCCGATTTTGCAATTGAATTTCGTCAGTTTCAAGAAGGGATTGAGCTAGGAACTTACCGAATAGGTGGTTCCTTTTATAATAAAAATAGAACCTCTAGATATGGCAGCATGAAACTTTTGGAGTGGGATACTTATGTCAATGATGAAGCTCAAACATTAGATAACTTTAAATTAAGATCAAATTTATACTCATCCGGAAAAGGATTTTTTCCGCAGGGGCTTGAACTACAGAAATGGGTCATTGATGCTAGAAGATTTCACAGTCAAAAAGAAAATATTTCCATGGTAAAAGCATTAGCTAAAAAAAATGCCCATTCATTCTGTGTCATCAACATCCTCGCTGTTTTATTAAAAGAAAAACTACATTTATTTAAAATAAAGAACCCCGAGATATTAGACATACATCCCAGCTTTTATAAAAAGATTGTTTTAAGTCTTAATGAAGTCTATGCTTTTGCTAAATCAATTGGAGTAAAACCAGATTGGATTAAATTTGCTCTTACATTTCATACACTAGAAGTATTCCCTTCAAAAGAAATCTCACATTATAGATATGGTCCTCATCATAAAGCCATACATGGCTACCATATTGCTGGTTATAAACGCAACATCATTAGCACTTATTACAAGAATGTTGATGATCCATCCATACAAGATGTAAACAAACCACATTTAACATTCCTACTTACTTCTTTATTTTCAGGCTATCCTTCAGAAAAATCGGTAACGAAAATGGGGCTATCAGGGGTTCAAACAAAGAATACTTGTTTAGGACAATTAACAAGATTTGGGCCAGGATCAAAAAAAATTCTCTGGAGTAGAGATTTTCAGAAGATAGATCCCGTTATGATAATAAAAGAAAAGAAGCCCCTTGATACGAAGGCGAGAACGTATAATTTTGATAAAAAAACGTTTAAATGCTTTTCACTAAAAGCAAAAAAGCCTGTCGACAATATTGGGTTCATAACCCCAGCCATAACAATACCAACTGTAAAAGAAGATGTTGGGCTCAAATATGAAAATATAATTCGTTCATTAAAAAGCCTACCTTCCAATAGCCAAATAGGCCCAATCATGATATCAACCATTACGGCTCAGAATAGCCATATGAAATTAGATGATTTACTAAAACTTTATGAAATGTGGTTATTAAGAATTAATCAAAATGAAAAAGCTTTTTTTAATGCCATGAATTACATACATAGGTACTTAGGGAGAAAAAAATATTCAAATATTAATTTATATAAAAAACTATTCAAAGCAGCTAAAATACCAACGAGATTCCAACGTATCTTTATCTTGAAAAATTATAATAAATTAGGATCACACTCTAAATGGTCTTATTTGGGTCCATTTAAAGGTAAGCTAATTGAAAAGCCATATGTAAAGTTTGATAAAACAAAAAAATACTCAAATGGTAAAACCTCTTTCCAGTTTGGGAAGTTTGCCCGTGGGGAAAGCTCAAACTTTTACATTGCAATCAACCTAAAAACAAAGAAAAAAACGCGAGCATTTTTATACATATTAAATCCAGAAAGAAATTCAGGTTCCATTTCATATTCATGGTTAAATAATAAGCCAAGCATTAAGGGAATTTATTTCAACCAAGTTAGGCATCAATTAATTACGAAAAAAATGGTCTTAAAAAAAGGAAGCAATTTGTTAATATTAAAACTTGAAGATATTCAACGAATTAGATATTGTGGTCTAGCCATTGGTGATAAAAATGGTTTTCCCATCAAAGGAATTGAAACAGATGGGCCTAAATAATAAAAATTATTTGGAAATTTCTTTACTGTATTTTCCATTTTTATATTCATCCAAATACTGTTGATATTTACCGCTGTCCTTTAATTGTTTCAAACCTTTGGCAAAGGTCCCCTGCAATTCTTTTCCATTTTTTCTTTTTTTGGTAAATATTATATAATCATATTCAACAGAAGATTTACCACCGCGAATGTGAATTATTTTTGATCGCTGTTCTTTGGTAAATTTATTGATCAATTGATACATCCCAATATTATATTCACATGTTAATGCTTGTATTCGGCCACTAAACAACATTTCAAAAGATTGCGTTTGTGTTGAAATTCTTATTACATCAATCATTTTTTGTTTTTCAGCTGCTTGAAATTCTTTACCATAGTCATATGAGATAATAGCGCCTATTTTTTTATTTTTTATTTTTGAAAAATCAGGTTTTTCTGCATCCCAGTTAAAATCAGTCCCTTTAATATAAAAGAAGTGTTCAGCATCAGATACCATAACTGGTGCACCATAATGAAAATATTTTTCGCGCTCTTTTGTTTTAACCCAAGGAAGAGAAGCGTCGACAAAACCTGACTTAGCTTGTTCAAAAGATCGTGCACCTGGGTAAAAATGATATTGAACTTCTAATCCTTGCAATTTAAAATCCTCTTTAACTATGTGGCAAGCAATACCATTGTTCATTAATGTAAAAGAAGTACTTGGTGGGTATTCTTCAGTAGCAATATGGACAACACCTTGACTTTGATGATGAGTTTTACTTGTGCTTGATGTTTCTGTAGGCTTGACATTTTCATGTAATAGTTTGCTCAAAATATAAACAAACAAAATACTTAAAATGAAGAGTGTGACGAAAATTAAAGACTTATTTTTCATAACATAACCAAAAGGAAATTATTTTATATTACTATAAGGGCTCTAGAATAGTATTGTAATTATTTAATGTTTGGTTTTATCCATTGTTTTTTTTATTTAATAATGAAAAAAAATTAAACAAAGACTATACCGTAAGTTATTTAGACCTCGGAGAAGTACATGAATAATCCAAAACTCAATCCAGGAAAATATTCCCGTAGGTAATTAGCGAATACCGAAACAAGCTAATTAAAATAAGGTGGAGGCTTCGTAAAAAAGGGGCTGTCGTGATATGAATAGCAAACTTTCGTCAAATATAATCCACTAGGAGAAACCATCGATTTTATTTCAGGGGATTTTGGCTTAAGTAACATTTCTTCAAATTCTTCTAAGCTTAGATCGCCTCTACCTATATCAACAAGTCGCTGGACAATCACTCTGACCATGCCTCTTAGAAATCGATTGGCTGTGATTGTAAACTTCATTTGATCTTTTGACTTTGTCCAAATAAATGAAACGCCTGTTACCGTGCAAATGGTAGTATTGTTATGATCAGGTGTTTTGCAAAAAGATAAATAATCAGTGTAATTCAATAACAAGTTGACCGCTGTTTTCATTCTCTCACAATCTAGTTTTTTATGCTGGTATAAAAAGCTACGATCATCGAAAAAGGGATTCTTATTTGTGTGAATATAATATTCGTAGGTACGCTCACTAACGTCATAACGTGCATGAGCATCATCAGCAACAGAAAACACTTCAAATACAGCGATGTCGTTGGGTAAGTTTTGGTTTAATCGATAAACTAAATCATAATCCCATTTGGCGTTAACTTCCATGTGAACAAAGTATTGTGTCGCATGAACTTTTGCATCTGTACGTCCACAACCAAATACTGAAATCGTTTCACCTAAAACCTGACTTAATGTTTCCTCTAGGGTTTCTTGGATTCCCAAAACGCCCTCTTGCCTTTGCCACCCTCGATAGGCGGTACCATCATATGCGATTTGCAAAAAATATTTCATCGATTACCTGAACCGTTATTGTATTTTTGATTGATTCTTGACTATCATTTTCCTTAAAGATTAGAAGTATATCATGCTCAAAGTATCGGACAAATCTAATCTAACCTTCTACAATACTTTACACGTTAAACACCATAAAAGACGCCTTAGAACATTGGTTTTTCAGACTTTTAAACTTCAACGAGACGCTTGCTTTAAAGCCGTAAAAAAATGTTATTTACATCTAGAAGACAATAGATTTACTGCCTTATTTAAGGCATGTCCCTTGTTCTTATAGTATGTCCTTATAATTGGGTGCTATAAATGTCTTTAAGTATTAATCATATAATACATTCAATGCCCTGAAGGTCATTTTTTAAATTAATCTTCCTATTTCTTGAGATCTTTTAATTGGTATCCAACTTCTTTTTCTACACCATCTATGGTGACTTTTAATTTAAATGCTTTACCTCTAATTTTTTGCTCATGATCAAAAGTAAGTTTAACTTTAGGTTCTTTGTTTTGAAAAGGAACTAACACCGTTACAAATCTTACACCTTTTGGTGTCGTTTTTTTGATTCTATATCTAAAGGCTGGTCTTGGCTCTTTTTTAGTGTATTTAAAAGAAACTTGACCTTTTTCCTTTTCGAGAATCATGCCATTTTGGTTTACTGATTTTACTGATATGTTCCAGCCTTCTTTAAGTTTAGTGCTTACCTTCAGTTCTTTTTCATTAAAATCAATTTCGCTAGGGAGCAGCTGAAAGTGTAAATCAACATTACCGACAGCAGGGCCAGTAGCCTCATCAACTAAAATGAAAATGTTATTATTAATGAAGAAGATGGTGCGACGATGTATTAAATTTTTATAGCTACCATTTTCTACGACTAACGTTACTAAGTCATCGTGAGGATCCCATAATAAATTTTTAGGGCGATAGGCAATATTCTTACCATTTAGAGTTAATGTTTGATGGTGCGCCGATTTTCTAAACCATGCCCTGCTTTTTGGATCACCACTATAAATGAAGCAGCCGGAGTCAGGCATGAATCGACGTCCGCCAGCTGAAATTTCAAATGTACCATTATCTGGTTGACAATGCCACCCTCCATTTGGCCCACACTTTAATAGTAGAAAAATACTTTGGTCGGTCCAATCGCTGCGCATAGAATAAAACCCACTCTTTTTTAATGCATAAAAGCGACTTTTCGGAATAACCCCTTCTTTACCTTGAGTCGCTAGATATAAAAAATCTTTTCGATTAAATTCAATTGCCCATTTACTTAGTAACCGAAATGTTGAACCAGAACTTCCCATCCATGAATCCCCAAAGGCGCCAATAGTTCCATCTGGAAACCCCAATTTCATAAAGACCGCAGCCATATTTTCAACCGTATCTTGATATGATTTAGAAAACACATTACCTTTACCATTTAGTCTTGCTAGGTGTAGCGTGCGAGAAAACCAATTGATACATCCTTTGTGATAAGAAAATGATAGCTCATTATGAAAACCATCAGAAAAGACTTGTTTTTTTATCTGTTTATTAAAACGATTGGCGGCTTCTTTAAACCATTTGTTTGAATCTTTAAATTCTGGAAAAATTAAACTGATACTTGCTATTCCCTCAGCTTCCATCAAGAGCCAATTTCCTTTATGAGCAAAATGCTTCATTAGATAAGATGAGTGATCAAAACAGCTATTCAAAAAAACAACTAACACATCAGAAGTAAAGGTCGGGGAGTCAATGAAGTATTGAAAAAAAGACACAAAGCTATTCCCTCTAATGCCTGCTTCAATGGTTCTCCAGACTACTTTATCTTTTGGTATGCAGGGATTTTTTTTTGTCCAATCCATTAACTGGTAAACCCACTCTTTTACATATTTCTCATTGCCTGTTTGCCAATAGGCTTTCCCCATATGCCCCCAAAATGATAAGCGATTCAATTGCCAAACCCATTCTCTATCCTTCACTTTTGGTGGGCCTTTTCTCCAATTGATATCTTTACCACAGAAATAGGGTGCGTATGCAGGTTGACCAATAAAAATATGCTTCAGAGCATTATCTGCCATTGTCAAAGAGCGCTTTTTTATGGGGACACCTTTTGCTTCTAATCTTTTTTCTCTATCAATAAGGTGTTTTACATTCTTACGAGATTTATAATAATTTAATAATTCCTGAACGGCTTTTTTGGGATTATCTTTACTTGCTAATTTTACCTTTTCTAGCCCAGGTAAATTCACCTTAATTCTTGATAATAATAATTGATACTCCATTTGACTTACTTTCCGATTCTTTGACTGTGGAGTTGCGACCATGCTGAGCATGATAAATACAACGAATATAATATTTAATTTAATCATTACATTTCTCCAAAATTTTTGATTATTTATAGCAGCAAGAGTCTCTATGGTAGAGACCCTAGAATTAAAGTTTATTTTTTTGATGGCATAACTGCTTTATCAGCTAATATTGTCTTTTTCCATTTTGACTGATGCGCATAAAACTTTCTTGATGATCCTTTATGTTCTTCGCTAATTGTAGGGTCAAATCGACCTCTATTTATCGTCCAAATTACTTTATCGCCAGCTGAGTAGAGTCCATTTTTATTGATTTGACTTATGTTGAGTTCTAAATTTTCTGCTTGTACGAAGCTCCAATAATTAATGACAGAAAACAATACTAGAGTTGTGAGCTTTTTCATATTAATGGGATTCCTTTTAGCAATTATGACAGAATATCATTTGCATGCAATAATGAGCTTGATATGATTCTATCGTAAAGATACAGCTTTACTATGCCTACCTAGGTTATTTATTTTTAATACAAATTACAATTTCATATAATTGCCAAATCCTTATCAAAGCAAAGGGAATAATTCAATGAATATTTTGAATAAGACGATGCCGAATTTTATAATAATTTACTTAATTGTTCTGTTAGTCTCTTGTCTAGTTAGCCAACCTTCAATAAAGTGTAATGATATTGATGATTTTGAGAAACTAAAAAATAGAACTCTCGCTCCTTTTTTTAAAAGAAAACTTGATTCAAAAAAAGTAAAACAATCCTTAGCCAGTCTTAAGGCTGATGGTAGCTGGAAGGACGTTGATTATAAAAACGCATCACGAAATATTTGGAAAACAACTTCCCATTTGAGTAGAGTCTTAAATTTAGTACTAGCATATAAAGGATCCAAGTCTTCCTTTAAAGGGAAAAAAAGCGTTAAAGCTAAGATATTAAAAAGCTTAGACTATTGGCTTCGAAATGACTTTCAAAATAAAAACTGGTGGTGGAATGTCATTGATGTACCAAAACGAATGTCACTTATAGGAATGGCTTTTGGCAATGATTTACCAGATATTCAAAAAAAGAAAATGATTTCCATAATTAAGAGAAGTGATTTAAAAGGAAATCCTAGCATACTTACAGGGCAAAATCTCGTTTGGATTGCAAGAAATAATATTTATCGAGGCATCATGGAAAAAAATGTAAAGGCAACTCAACATGCCATATCTAAAATTTCAAATGAGATAAAAATTTCCACAAAAGAAGGTATACAGCATGATTATAGTTTTCACCAACATGGTCCTTTGCTTTTTAATCATGGTTATGGGGCAAATTTTGCCGTTGATTGTACTCATTTAATAAAATTAACTCACAGTACACAGTTTGCCTTATCCAAAAAGAAAGAGCAAATTTTAACTAAATATATTCTTGATGGTTCACAATGGATGATTTATGGAAATACCCTAGATTATGGGGCTAAAGGAAGATCAATCACAAGACCAAATAAAACAGCAAAATACTTGTCTCGAGCGGCTGAGAATTTAATTACAATCAAGGCAGAAAGGTCTGATGAATTAAAGAAATTGGTATTAAGAATTGAGGATAAAAGTTCTTCACCACTAATAGGAAATAGGTTTTTTTGGCGATCAGACTTTATGGTGCATCACCGTGGCACCTACTATACTTCTACACGTATGCATTCAAAAAGAACCTTAAGAACTGATGGTGCCTATAATGGAGAAGGTAAAAAAATTCAGCATATTGCCGACGGGTGCAATTTTTTAATGGTGACCGGTGATGAGTATTTAGATATTTACCCTCTTTGGGATTGGAAAAAAATACCGGGAACCACAATTGAGCAGGATAATAATTATAAAAGCAAAACAAATATTTATGGACAACGGAACTTTGTTGGTGGTGTCTCGGATGGTACTTTTGGGATGTCATTTTTTAATTTACAATACCTAAAATTATCCGCCCATAAATCTTGGTTCTTTTTTGATAATGAATATGTATGTTTAGGCTCAGGAATTACTTGCTCGAGTGAAAATAATATTGTAACCACAATCAACCAATGCTTTTTAAAAGGAAAGACAACTGTATTCAACAGTAGAAGCAAACGAGTGTTGGCAAAAAGCAACCACAAACTTAAAGATGTAAATGCAATTCATCATAACAATGTGGCATATATCATAAATTTACCCGGTAATATATCATTAAAAAATAATGCTCAAAAAGGTAGTTGGCGAAGTGTTAGTGATAGCCAATCGAAAAAAGAAATTACGAATGATATTTTTAAACTATATATTGAACATGGGGCTAAGCCGACAGATAAAAAATACTCCTATACTGTAGTTCCTAACATAAAAGTTAATGGCGTTAAAGCATATATAAGTAAAGGGAATATTAAAATACTTAAGAATACAAAAGGCATACAAGCCGTAATGAGTAAATCATTAAAGTTAACTCAAATCGCCTTCTTCAAACCGGGTGTTTTAAAAATCGATTCCAATCTTTCTGTAACGGTTGATCAAATGTGCTTGTTGATGATTCAGCGAGTTGAAAATAAAATCAAATTATCGCTTTCTGATCCTAAGCAAAAACTAAAAGGAATAAACATTCGAATTAGTGGGGCCTTTACAGGAAAGGGCGCAAAATATAATGACGCCACTAAAGAAACTCTCGTGACAATCAATCTACCTAATGGGCCTTACGCAGGAAAGTCCGTAGTTTGTTGGCTAAATAAAAAATAAGAATTATTTTCGCTGAAGGTTGTCCATAATTTCTAGTAGATCAAATGATACATTTCTAGAAACTCTAAATACTTCTTTTTTTCTAATACCTCGATTCAAGTTACTTAAAGCGATGATAGAGGTCTTTTCTGATGGAATTCTAAGAATAAAATTATTGAATCCTGGCAAATTACCACCATGATAAATCATCTCCCTATCATTTTTTAATTCTACATACCAACCATAGGCATAATTATTTTTTACCGCGTTATATATTTTCTTATAACTAACATCTGAAATTAATGTCTTATTGTTTAAGCCAACATCATATTTAGCTAGATCTTCCACCGTAGAATACAAATTACCGCCACCCATAAGAATGGGTAAAAAAACATGGTCATCATGCATAACTGCATTTCTCACAATGGCATATCCAGAAGCATGGTTATTTAATACTTTTCTATAATCACCACAACCTGAATCTCTCATTTCTAAAGGAGTTAATATATACTTTTGTATCGCTTCTTCATAAGAAATTTCTAAAAGCTCTTCAATGATATAAGTTAATATAAAATAGCCCAATCCACTATAATGAAATTCAGCTCCTGGTTTATTTAATAACGGATGAGGTTTTAAAAAATCAATGGCATCACGATAGGATACATGCGTCATAGACTTTTCAAAAAACTCTTTACATTCCCATGTATGAATAAATCCAGCCGTATGCGTAATGGCCTGCTGTATCGTAATAGAATTCCATTCTGTTGGTGCCTCTTTAAAATATTTTATGATAAGATCGTCAGTAGATAAAAGATTTTTTTCTTCACAAATTAAAATTAATAAAGCCGTAAAAGATTTACTAATAGAACCTATTCCAAATTTTGTGTTAGCCGTATTTAGAATTTTATGTTCAATAACGGAATAGCCATAGCCTTTAGATAATACGGCTTCACCATTTTGTACAATATGGATCGATCCATTAAAACCATCGTCTTTAATAAATTTATCTAATGCTTCAGCAATATGTTCTTTTGACATTCAAAACCCTTATGTTAATCCACAACTAATTATTCTGAAAACAGGCCCTTAACACTTAAGTAACGTTCTCCAGAATCAGCAAATACACATACAATACATTTACCTTTATTTTCTTCTTTCATCGCTAACTCCAATGCTAAATAGGCACAGGCCCCCGATGAGATGCCAACTAAAAGACCTTCTTTCTGTGCGATAACCCTACAAGTTTCAAATGCTTTTTCTGTAGGCACACCATACATCTCATCAATTAATTCTCGATCTAAAATTTTTGGTATAAAACCTGGTGCTGTCCCCATCATACGGTGAGGTTGCCACTCGCCTTTAGATAAAATCGGTGCTTCGGCTGGCTCAACGCCAATGATTCTTATTGATGGCTTACGTTTTTTAATATTTTCAGAAACCCCACATAAAGTACCACAAGTCCCCATACCTGCAATAAAGATGTCGATCTTACCATCTGTATCTTCCCAGAGTTCATTGGAGGTTCTAGCATGGGCTAAACGATTATCCAAATTATTATGTTGACCTACATAATAAGAATTTGGAATCTCTTCACTTAATGCCATCGCTTTTTCTTTGGCTGCTTTGGTTCCAAGCTCCGCTGGAGTTAAAAATAATTCAGCACCAAGTGCTTTTAAAATGTTTCGTCTTTCAACACTTTGAATTTCAGACATACAGATTAGAACTTTATAGCCTTTACGTCTTCCAATTGATGCTAAAGCCATTCCCGTATTTCCGCTTGTAGCTTCAATAAGTGTACCACCTGGTTTAATATCGCCTCTTGATTCAGCTTGAAGAATAATACTAGATACGGCACGATCTTTTATACTGTAAGGATTAAAAAATTCGCATTTGCCTAAAACTTGAGCACCCGCCCCTTCACTAAATTTTGATAATTCTATCAGTGGCGTATTTCCAATTAAATCTAATAGATCTTTTGCAATTTTCATAAGTAATATTCCTATTAATGTTAATCTTTAAGTGCTTCGGTGACGCAAGCCTTAGCCAAGATGTCTAATGTATCTAACATGATAATTTTATAGTTTTTATCTTTTGCAATCAATGGTAACTCGGTGCATCCCAGTATTACACCATCGGCACCCTTGGATATAAGCTGTTCAATATTTATATCCATTTGATCTGACAACAATGTGGCATCACCTGAATCTTTATAGGTCAAGATTCCATTCATCAAATTTTGTTGGTTTGTTTCAGATGTAACGCAACTAACTAAACCAGCAGATTTTAAAGAATCTTGATACAACCCACTCTCTAACAAACCCTTTGTCGCCAAAATTCCTATTTTTTTTAAAGACAAATTCTTTGCATACTTTACGGCCTCTTCAATAATACTGATAAAAGGAACTTCTACTTTGTCCGACACTTCATTTAAATAATAGTGGGCACTATTGCAGGGCATAACAATAAAATCAACTCCAGCAAGCTCCAACAGCTTTGCCCCCTCCACCATAGCATCTACAGGGTTATCGCCCAAACCATTAATCGCCAAAGAAGGCTTAGGAGTTGCCGGGTAATTATCTATGATAATTCTTAAATGGTCTTCTTCACAGGTAACGGGCGTATGCTGTATGATCTTTTCAAAAAGAGAGACTGTTGCCTCTGGACCCTTACCACCTAAGATACCAACCTTCTTGCTCTTTCGATTCATTTAGATTTTCCAAGTATTATTATTTTAAAATATCTTTTTATTCTGATGCGACATTCTATCAAGGATTTAGTTATGAAAAAGTTTAATTTAGCACACTAAAATAATTAAGCGTCCATCAGCTTATTGAAGATAAAGATAACAATTTATTCCCAAGTTTCTGTTCTAAGAAGTTTACCATTGTCGAAGATCTCTCTTTTAATAAATTTACCTTTTTTGCTGTAATATTCTTTTGTCTTAAGAATAGAGCCATCTTTTTTATAATATTTAGACGAAAGTAATTTACCTTTTCGCCATTCTTTTTTAGATTTCACATTTCATAGAGGTAGGAACATCCGTTACCAGATGTCCCCCTCACAGATCCCTGCGTGCGGTTTTCTCGCACAAGGCTCTTCAGATCGACTCCCATTGCACAGAGCTTTAATGCCATAGAGGTTTTACCCGTTTGCGTTTAAAGGTTTCAGTAATTCTAGGTCTAGGGATTTTAAAGAAGTTAAGCATATCAACAAGGCCCTTCATCGTATAGCTACTCCTTTGACTTCTACGGTTTAGCCATTTAAACARCAGACTAAGAGATGCTTCCCAATAAGATTTCAGCATCTTGAAATTGCCACGCAATCCATAATAATTCCAGTAGCCTTGAAGCTTGGCTTTTAGAATTCGCATAATATGCGTGATCTTGCAATTTCGATTTTTCTTAATCCAACCTTTAAAATTAGCGACTGAGGCGGTGAACTTTTTCTTCATCGTTGTCTTAACAACCAGAGGGTTCCCCCTTCTGTCTGAACGCCAATGAAAAGAAAATCCTAAAAACTCAAAATGTTCTCCATGATCTAGTATGTTACGGGTGAACTGCAACTTATTCGTCTTGCTAGGCTCAACGTTTAAATTGAACTTCTCAAGTCTTTTATCTAGCACAGAATAATACTTCTCCGCATCATTACCATCTTGAAAGCCTGCTACAAAGTCATCGGCATACCTTACTATAAACGCCTTACCTTTGCAGTGGGTTTTAACTTTCTTCTGAAACCATAGGTCTAGACTATAGTGCAAGTAGATATTGGCAAGAATAGGTGAGATGATTCCACCTTGTGGTGTCCCGGCTTTCGGATGAATTAACTCTCCATCTTCATCTAGGATACCAGCTTTCAACCATTTTCTAATYAGACCCAGTAAAGCTTTGTCTCGGATTCTTTCTTCTAACATCTTTATTAACCAATCATGATCAATATTGTCGAAGAATCCTTTTATGTCAGCTTCTACTATCCAGTGATAATCCCCTTGTTGCAATTCATGAAAAAGATCTTTGACAGCATCTAAAGCACCTACATTAGGACGGTAGCCATAGCTGAAGTCTTGAAAATCTTGTTCATAAATACTTTCTAGAATTTGTGAAGCACAGTGTTGGACAATCTTATCTTCGATACTTGGAATACCCAACGGCCTCATCTTCCCATTTAATTTCGGGATGTATTTCCTCTTTACTAAACGAGCTTTATACGATTTCTTCTTAAGCCTATCTACTAGATCCTTGAGATTTGAATCAAGATTCTTTTCATAGTCTTGCCAAGATACCCCATCAACTCCTACTCCAGCTTTCTTGTTTAGTTTATGAAAGCACCATTCAAGATTACTGACGTTTAAAAGACTATAAAGATTATCGAATTGATAGCTCTTCTCTCTTATTGCTCTCTTTGATATACCTTGCAGTGAGGGGTGCATGTAATTACTAGCCTTACGCATCTAGAACATGTTTCCTTTGCAAGCTACATCGACCTGCTACTCTCTTCCCCATGTGAACGGCCTTACCGTCTCCGAGTACTATAAAGTAGTCTGACTCCCTATATCCCATCAGAGAACCTTCTTGTTAGTAGGTTGCTCTTACCTTTAATACTCAAGGAAAATATAGGGTCTCCCAAGTTCCTGATGCTTCTCTTCCAGCATGCCACGCTCTTGGACCCCGACATCTCTACAATGATCTCGCCTTTAACGATCTTTGTAATATTGATTTCCGCATAAATGAAAACGTCATCAGATGCGACTAGGTACATTTCGGGGCYGAATTGCTTTAGAGAGGTGCAGTCTCTCTTGCGGCCTACTGAATTCCCTGTGTACGCTTCGTCAATTTCGTTCGATTTGGTTCCGCTTGAATACCCATTATCACTCAATTGTGATTTTCTTATTACTCGCAAACTTAATCTCCTAGATCAACGCAACACTCGGTACTGGTGAGTGGCTAGCTCTTATAAGTTCTTCACTACTGGGAAGAATTTCCAGGTCGGGACTCACACCCAACAAGAAGCACCAAGCTTTGCTTGGCGCACCATTWTCATACCAAMKWWYWTMTTTACYATKYKTMKMRYYWTYRMYWWWMAAMMYMWSKSTTYTTWTSWCACCATTTTCATGCCAACTAAGAAACGCCCCAACGCCTTTGCCTTTAATCATATTTCCGGTACTCTTTATTTGTCCATTTTCATGAATACTAGACATTCTTATC
>NVWA01000041.1 GCA_002746535.1 Planctomycetota bacterium | reverse complement strand
CTTGTCTACCAATTCTATCTAAGTGGTTCCAGGCCAGCGCTAATTTTATTAAGCACATTTTGAGCGATGGTTTCAAGGCGTAATAGTTCTTTTTTTGCACCTTCATCACCACCATTCTGAATAAACTTCACCGCCTGACCAATATGTTTAGCTGATGGATTCCCAAATCTTGCATATCTAGGGAATTTAACGCCGGATTCTTTTTCAAATATGGCTATCCCCTCTTTTAGATCTTTAAGTTCTTTTAGCGCCTGCCCATTCTCTCTCGCATGTATGTTGGCACCAATTTCCTTGGCTTCATTAATCTTGGTTTGGATGGAGCTTTTATGAATAAACCCATCCTTGCTACTGGCTCTTCGTAAAAGTGGAGCTAGAAACTTTCTATCCATTGGCTGGGGGTCAAGTTTGGGTGCCTTCTTTTTTATGACTATTCTTCCGCCTTTAATATCCATCCATCCCCACGTTTCCGGGATCTCTTCTAGCTGCGCAACATTCTTTCCATTAGTGAGTAAATAAAAGTAATCACAGTATTTAAAGATAGGTTCTTGCTTGTTAGGATTTTTAAGTTCCCGGAGCCAATCGCTTCTACTACTTTTAAGCTCAATTCCGGAAAGATATTGCCCCCTGGATTTCCATAGCGACATAACCATGAAATCTAATGATCTTCTTCCGCCCCCCGTACTGTCATGAACCTCTGCCATGAGTGAACAGGATTCTTCAGGGTATCTTCCTCGTAATATTTCCCAAACTGATTTTTTCATTATGTCCGACAAGACTTGGCTTATGTTAATTCTGATTTTGTTCAAATAAAAACTCCTCTTTAGCCTTCCAAATATGAATCAAATAATTTTGTGCATCCCAAAGCCCACGCGGTTGAAATTCTCTCATTGTATCCAATGCTATTTCTCCCAATTCTATTCTATTCCCTGTTCCTTCACTTTTCGCATCATCAAAAGCCTCATGAGCTTCCCAGCCTTCATATTCTTCGTCTTCTATGCTCATTGTCCTATATGGTTTGAGTTATGTTAATCGATGAATTAGGGAAAGAATTGCCACGTAGCCCATACGACAAGCTCTACCATCAGCGTTATTTTTACACCTGTCCAGAATCCTTCTTTCTCTAGTGCCTTTTCTCTGTAATATTGTTCGTCTGTAATGGTTTTATATTTTTTTTCCATGTGTCCTATAAGGTTTGCGTTATGTTAATCCCATTTTATTTCCTAAGATTTTCTGGGATCTCTTGCATCAGGCGAACTTCAATCTCTGTATATGGTTGAATACTATCTATTATCAAATTCATCCGATACGATACGGTGTGCTCCTGGATAGATACTATTCGATCCGGGAGGGATTGGCCGTCAGTCGCAAGCCTCATTACAATAGGCGTCTGTTGCTGGTTTCCATACATATCTTTGGACACAGAGGTGATCTTACAAGGGAATTGATATTCAGGTTTCCATGTATCGCCTGGATCGCCTATAGGACGAGCAATCATCATGGTTGCCTTTACCTCTATCTTATTATGCAGTAACTCTCTCAATATATCGTTGTACTCCACACCAGAAGAGGGAGAAGCATAGTCAACGTCAAGCTGGTCTTTGTAGTCGTAATTAATAACCTTGACGTTTAGCATTTCTTTTGGAGAGGGGTTTCTGATAATAAGTATTAGGGGAGGTGTCCACTCTGGATAAGGTAAAAATAACGGCTCATGATTTGGTTCCGAGGCGTCTATTCCGTGGACTTTACTTAGATATTCGCAGCTTCTTGCAAATTTTTCGTCCGTGCTATTGTTTATTTCTTTTTTCATGATTTTTCTGATTGATTTTCTGTCCGATAAGGTCTGTTATGTTAATATAGTACTGGCGGAGGATTTCTTAAACATTCCTGGGTAATACCTCCTTAGAAAGTTCCATTTTCGTGCCTCCTGTTCTGGGGATAACCTTCTCATAATTATTCCGAATTCTATTGTCTCTGGCTGGTCGCTCATTTTGTCAATTTAAGGTGTTTAGCCATTCAATAAGCGCCATTTTTGAGGTGAATACCTCGTTTTCGGGCTTATACGGTTCAAGGATGTTTCCGAGCCTGAAACAATAACCCACGTTTGTATGTTTTTCAGAGGCCCAGATTTTTATTTTCAAAACGGGCAACTTCCTGATATGCTTACCTTCCACGATTGTCCAGAGCTTCTTTCCAATAGGGTATTTCGTAGTGTAGGCTGCCATGTTTTGTCAATTTATGGTGTTTATGTTAATCGCTTTTATATTGTTTCGGTACTATTATGGTGATATCTGGACCCATTGGATATGGGTTGAGAACTAAGCTCAGATTGTCCTTTTTTATCATATCATTCAGTATGTCCGTTTCCTCTTTCACCCAGCAAACCTTCCGACCCAATTAACTATCTTAATTTGGATGGGGCCAAGTAGTTCCGGTATGTTTTTTTCGTTTTCCAATGTTGTTAAATCAGGGTGTTTATGTTAATCTGATTCATTGTTCTGGATTTAAGGCGGTAGCTACCATTTACGTTCATGGACACTTTCCACGGACGCAATTTTATCATTTCCTGAATCGTAATCAGGGGTGAAATCATGAACCCCGTCTCCCGCCAGCGCCATTATTCTTGCTTCAGCTTCGCTTCTAGCGCCGTAAACAATTACCCACTCTTCAAAAATTCGCTTCTTAGTTATAGTAACATTGTATTCCGGCCCCCTTTTCTTCCTGGGGATTGGATTAGTAAGGTAAACCGAGACAAGTTCGGCCGTGTTTTTTGCATCAGGAGCGTATTTTTTATAAAACTCACGGGCATCTAATCCCCCCGCCTTCGTTTCGTGAGGGTATAATAAAAACAGGTATTTGTTCACCTTGTTTATAAGCCGACTGTACTGGTGGAAATTCGGATGAGGCTTACAGGGCTTGTCACCAATAGAATGTGTGCTAAATCCTGTTCCAATAGCTTCTATTATCTTTTCCCGATCCTTAAGTGGTATTTTCCTTATTACATCAATAACCAACTTGTTAGTTATCTCAACACGATCTTCTGCAGTCATTTCTTTGGGAGGTTTGTTCATTTTGTCAATCTGGGGTGTTTAGGTTAAGCCAGTTTATTAAATTCTGCTGAATATGTAGCCCTCCTTCTGTCAGGCATTGTAAACTGAATTCCTGCTAACTGTTCAGGGGTAAAGCCTTGTGCTCCCAAGAACTGGACATACATCTTATCCCAGGCTTCCTGAAGTTCTCCTATTTGCTCCCCGTTCTTATCAAAAACTGCTGTGTTTCCATTTGCGAAGAATAAAATTTGTGCTGGTGTTTCCATAATTCAAGTTGTCAATTTGTTTGAGTTAGGTTAAGTTTCTCGGCTTATCTTCTCCCTCTCAAGATCTTAAACTGATCTTGACATGTTGCAAAGCACCTTCTGGTTCTTGGAAGGTTGTTTTCTGTCTCATATAAACATTGGCAATGTAGTCTCGGCGCATTTCCAGGGGCTGTTTTCTGGGTTTTTTTGTAAAACGGAGACTCTTCTAGCCTCTGCAGGTTAAAGCCGATCATATTACCACGGTCCGGGCACTCGAATCCGTATGAGCGATGATCCATTCTGGGCGTGGTGCATTTAGCGTCGGTTGACGTCATACAACGAGGTTTCCAGTGGCCTGAGCACCACGCACCACCCCTGCTTTTTCTCATGGCGGACAGTCGCTCTTTGACGGTCAAGGTTTCGTTGTATTCGACGGTATTGGTGGCCGCTAGACAGATGCGGCTTTTCAAGTGGCCAATTCTATTGCTGATCGACATAAACAGAAGAGTCAACAACACTAGGGCTATAAAGTATGTAGCCTCATTCGTATGTGGTAGAAGTCCAAAAAATACAGGCTCAGATACGAATTTCATGCAGGCCTCCGCGACCAGCCCTATTAGAAGAATAAGGCCCAATATAGCCGAGGTATATTGCAGGACGTGTAATGTTTGGTACACAACTCTTCGTCGTCTCATTATTTTAATTACTTAGGAATAGAGTTTTTTGATTCCGAAATATCCGCGTATATATCATCGCACATCTTTCAGTTGTTTTCTTCCTGTTGGTTTTCCGCAATAATTACAAAAAGTCTTAGATACCACTATTCTGGTTCCGCAATCAAGACAATGATATTCATGAAACAGCTTGCGAATTTCATCCCTAATAATGCTTTCAATCCAAATAGATAGTCGTCTTTTCATAGCTTAGGCAGTATCATAGTTAGTGACAGTGTTGTTTAACGTCTATCTATTGTTTCGATGGTCGAAAAGGAAAGGTCTTTCATTAGTAATGTTCGCCCCCAATCCATGTTTTTATCCCAGAAAAATTCACGTACATTATCTCTGTGAAATAGCACGAACACTCCGAAATTCTTAACTCCAACTATTAATCCATTGCGTGATATATTGGGCTTAATCGGATGTTCAACGGAAACCGTAACAGGTCGTTTGCCTTCTACATAAAGGTCGAGTATATCTTGAATGCGCATATTAAAATTTAAAAATAAAGTGCTGTTATGTTAAGTTTTCCGGGTATTTTTTATCCCACTGGCCGCAGAGGTCAGACGCATACCTTAAGGTGATGTCTGTCATGTCGCCAACGGTTAAGCTGCTAATTCTGTCTGCAGGAATATTACCGAATATTTTTACCTGCCAATCGTCATGGCAGAATTCTGAATTATTCCATTTGTCAATTTCTTCTTGCCCGCCACCAAGGTCAAAGCCCTTCATATCCAGCTCCAAAAGCACCGGCTTTCTTATTCGGCCAGTTCTCCGCTCCAGGTAATCCGAAAAAGGAACTACAGATATATATACGTAGGGTACCGGTGCGTCATACCAAAAAGGTTTGGAGCTGATCAATAGGCCACGCCGCAGTATAGAAACGATCCTGCCGGCACCGGTTACATGGTAGAATATGTGCGTATTGGTAAGCGGGTTGATCATGGGTGGATGATCTTTGTATTAATATTAATTACCTCGCAAAGTAAATAACATTGTTAATAACAAGCAAGCGAATTCAGTAATTCTTTTACACAAAGCGTCTAGCCTAAACGCGAGAAAGCCCCAGGTCCACAGCAAGGGACGAGGGGCTTCTCTGATTCAAAACGATTACCGCACCGGTTTGAAGTACTTTAAGACCTGTCAGCACAGAAAAATGATAGCCGGTGAAGGTCTGTCGTTTCTAGTGTAGTAATTAAAGTAGCCTGTAAAGCTGCATATAAAGGTAAGCCTCCTGAGCCAAAAGTACTGGCTTCCGGGGTGTCGGTATATACACTATCGCAAATAACAAGCTGAATCCTTTTGTTGCACTTTTCATATAGTACAAAAATGGGGATAATCCAAAGAACTACCAAGAAAAAGTTTTGAACGCCTGGGTTATATCAGGAAGACGATAGCAAGTACGGCGGCGACTACAAGCGCAATTCCGTTGGTAACCTTTAAAAAGGCGATTTTTCGTTTGGCCTTGTTCTTCTGTCTTTCCTGTAGGGTTATGATCTCTTCCTGCTCAATTCGCGAATCGCGATGCTCTTTCTCTTTGGTGAGGGTTTCGATAATGGTGCGATGGGTTTCAATTAGCGCCCGTTTTTCCTCGATCTTGGTATCAATCGGGTCGACTTTAGACCCACTGTTACACTGGAACGCCACCACGACTAAAAGAACCAAGATAACGAAGTACGGAATATGCTTTGCCTGGGGCGTAGGTATCGTCATTTTATTAGACCGGTTAGTTTTTTAATGATCACCTGACCATTGAAGCCGCATGCGGCCGCAAACCAAGAATAGTAGCTCGCTGAATCTTTATGTACATGTAAGCCCATGGCGCCCTCAGTGAAATTGTCGGCAAAATAGAACATCGTGTACCCGCCAATAATAGTAAGGAGGAGGTGCGGCCAGTTTTCCTGTAGGTATAAAATAGCAATAAACTTCTCTTTGTATTTGCGACGGGCTTTAATTAAGTCTGACAATACAACCAGTAATATTCCAACCGCCACCCATGCAAGGTTGGCGGCGGTTATATGTTCTACGCTTGCGTGGTCCACCTTACGAGATTACGAACACGTCAATATTGCTTTTGCGAAAGTTCCGCTTGCGGCGGCATAGTTCATATCCCTCACGCGATCCTTCGTCGTTGGTGTTGCCTTCGATAGTATGGAGAATGTCGCCCTTCACCTTCTCAATAATACCGGTATGCACCCAATCATGTTCAGTTTTTACAATTAAAAATAAGTCTCCGGGCTTAACTTTCTCCGAAATGCCGTCCAGCTTGCGCAGGTCGGCGTTACAGATCAAAGCTTTGGTCTTAAGGCCGTGCTCGCCAACAATATCGCAACTGTAGGTCAGCGGCATAATGTCGGTAAACTTTCGGCCGACTGTAGAATACGCTTGGTCGAGCATGGTCTGGGCAAACCCCATGCACCACGCCCACTGTTTTCCGTCGTTTCCGCCCATGTAAGAGCGAACCCATGGCCCTTCATTTGAACCGACCTCTTGTGCGATCCCAGCCAAGTGCTGCTCGCAATAATATAGAATGAGGTCGCGAACACTGGTGAAGCTCTCGTGGGTAACAGTGAAGGCGTCCAGTAGTGGCTGGACAAGCTTGTTCCATGTGTCCTCGTCCACAACGCCTGGGTCGGCGCCAACGCAAACCTTTTGTTGCCACGCAATTAGCGCCTTTTCAGTACCAACGCCAAAGTCGTCGTCCATAAGGAGATTGGGATCCCATCCTTTTATGTAGTTCTTGTTGAGGTTCAGCCATTCCTGAATGGCCTCTGCTTTGCCTTCTGAGTTCTCGCCTCTTGCGTAAGGGCCGGTAAACTCCAATTCCTCCTTGTAAAACTGCTTAATCATGCTCATTTTTTGGATCTTTTAGCTTTGACTTTGTTGATGCACCACTTTGTGCCTTTGTACGCCCAGACGACGAATCCCTTTACACCTACAAAGATGGTGATTACCAATACGGTTGCATACAGGTAGCTATTGATCTCTTCGATCGGGAATTCGTATATCAAATAATCCGACGTTTCCTTCCATGTTGAAAACCCAGCTCCTACGCCAAATATTATATACTCTACAATATTTCTTCTATCCATACTCACCTATCCCGTCTAATTGTTCACTCATAATTTTCAACCCTTCACCCTGTCCGAATCTAAAACAGTTTGATCTGGCCTGTTCTTTAAATCAACACCTCCAATCTTGGTAGCATTTGTTCCCCCTCTGTTTTGAAGCTCTTCAATTACTTCTCTACTTATAGCAAAAGTGCCGTCTTTTAATTTCCCCGCCTTAGCATCTAGTGTCCACCCTCCATGCTTTTTAAACGGATCTAAAACTCCATTTGAATTCTCTCTTATATCCTTATTTACTGCCTCCACTTCCTGTTTGGTAAATATTGCATGATCACTCATATTTTATAGATTTCTGCCTAACGACACGTTAAAAGTCTCTCGTCCATTTGACATAGCCTGTACTTGTGCAGCTGTCAACCCATCTAGTATCCCCGCACCTGCACATTGCTTGTCATCAAATCCGGCAGCCGATCCACCACTATTGGCTGCACCTAGGAAAAATTCTATATCCGGTTGACTACCACCCCCGGTAGTGTTGGAACCTATCTGTGTAGCATCTTTAAACCCCCTTGCATCTGTGTTAGATACGCGGGCGTAAACATGATCTCCAAGTGAATCAGCATTGGCAAACGATAACCTTCCCTCAGATGAATTGTTATTATAAACATCTGCGACAAAATTCCCGCTAACATCCCGTATTGACCATTGAACCCTCTGAGAAGTTGAAACAATAGCCCCTATATTTGTACCATCTGAAGAATCAGTTCGAGAGTAAAATTCCATCGCAATACTCTCCAGGGTTAAAGTAGTGGATGCAATAAGAACCATTCTAAAATATGAATCTAGACCATTTGGCTGAAACCCATTAACGGTGAAATCTCCCGCAACTGTATTTACTGCGATTTGATCGAAAGTTCCCGGTGTCTTGGCATTGACAACCATGCTTTCTACTGTGCCTCCAATCATTGGAAGGTCTATATGTGCACTAGGATCCCAGGGATTGGCGTTGTTTTTAGAGTCTACACGCCAAGTATTGTAAAAGGTTTTTTCATCAGCCGTCAATGCTCCGCCATTTGCTACAACAGCATTAAAATATCTTTGCGCATCAGCGTCAAAGCCTGAAGTAAACAATACAGCCTTTCTTAGTATGTTTGGATTGGGCATATTAATCTTGCAAAAAGCCGTGGTAAACAGTAAATCCGCTAGTGCTTGTATACGTTGGCGCTGCTGTTACTTTTATAGTGAAAAAAATGTCTGTTGAGGCTGAAGCGCTATTTACAACAAGGCCTTGGTTTTTTAATGAAACGGTTGCTACCGCACCGGTTGTTTCATAATCTCCAGCTACTATATTTACCCTACCCAGCCAAACAGCCTCATCACCGGCTATCACCTGTGCTGCGTCATTGGTATAGGTGCCGTTAGGGGGAGTAACGCTCCAATAATCGATTGTCAGGGGCGCACTTTGATTGTCTGTGTCCCATATGTCAATGTCCATCAAAATCTCTGTGCCGCCATTTACGCGAGAGGCATTCGATATCGTATTCACTCCACCAATATTATCTCCAGAAGTATAGGCTGTACCATTGGTAGTTGTAATAATTGAGGCTAGTTTGGCAGAATTACCACCCGTTGAACCCATATGGTCTTCTCCTGCTGAAATTGTTGTCCATAGTGCGCCGCTCGCATTAACCCTTGTGGGCGCATAATCACCGTCTACAGGTGTAATTGCACTTAGCACGGCGTCTACTACCGAAAGACCCATAACACCGGTGTCGGTGGCCCCGGCTGCGGAATCTACGGCCTTACCCAGCGAACTGGCTCCAGTTCCAGGCACAACAGAGAGCACATCAACCCTCAATTCTGTTCCGGTTCCCTGCAAAACTGCATTTAAGACGGTATCGCGTGTCCATTGCGCACCGGTCGAGGTGGTGCGGAGCTGTACGTAGTCGCCATCAGCATCGCCAAGAGTTGTAAGAACGTCGTCGCGAATGGCCAGCGTGGCAACGCCAACATCCGTGGCGCCAGCTACAGCTCCGACAACCTTGCCCAAATTGTCTGCGTCGGTTCCCGGCGTAACTTCGCTAACGGTCACTGTAGAAGACGCCGTATCCATGAACGCTTCAATAGCGGAGGCGACTGCAGCTGCAGAGACACCAGTGGGTGCGGTGTAGTTGGCGAAGTTAGCAGTCCATGTCGTCAGCCCTGTTTGGTCCGTGGCGGGAAATGTTAGCGAAACGTCGTCGCCAGTATATGATACTTTGACCGCCGTTTTTGCTGGGCTCTCTACTGAGTTTCCATCGTCAATGGTGATCGTAGCGCCTGTGTCTGTGACACCTATAATGCTCTTGTTAATTGCCATTTTCTTTTAAAGTTTATGTTACCGGTTCCTGTTCAGTCTTTTTGGGCTCACCCAAAAATTCGTGGGCTATGTCTACCTGGCGTATCGTCTCATTGTTTTTCAACAGTTTTGCCGATGGGAAGTCGCCGCCATTTTTCCACATAGTCAAGCTCACTTCTTCTGGTTCGCAGTCTAATTCTTGTGCAAAATCAACACTACAGGAAGCAATCTTTTGCTCCAGTACCGCCAACCCGCCTGTCATAAGCATGGGTAGGTCGATGTGTTCTTTAAGCTCAAATATTTCTGCATATTTGGTGTTTACGCGTGAGCATAAGACAGGCATGCCTTTTTTGCTTCCTATACTAACTGATATAGCGCCCACATCGACTTTTCTGGCCTCTGCAAGGTTAATGAATAGGCTGTTTAAAGCCTCTTTTGCGAATCTAGATTGTAATGACATAACGTATAATTTGGGTGGTTAAACTGTTGATTTGCTGGCCGCGGCAGTAATCTCCCGCAGTGTTAATTTCTCGTCTATTGGGCTAATGACCTCATAGCCCAGTAATTTACCGCTGAACGAGCCTTTAATTCCAAGATAAATATTGTCGACATCACCAGCGCCAAACAGGGCCAGCATCTTTGCCGAGCCCAATAGCCCGAATATTTTTTTGTAATCGATACTAATTGATATCGTGAGCCTGCTGGTATCGTTGGAGGCAATCTTTTTTTTCGTGGCGCTCTGCGAATTGGCAACCCATGTGTCGTTCAAGAAAACATCCAAGTTGTACTTCTTTATGACCACGTCCCAGTCCGCCGGGTTGATTACATCAATCCTGATATCCAAATGGATGAATCGGTTGTCTATCTCGACAACCTTAAACCCAGATACATTATAATCCATACGGGTTAGGTTCCTGGCCGTTATGGCAGAATAAATAGCAAGGCCAAGCGTTCCTCCGCCCAGTACTACCAATAATATTTTACCTCCTGTACCCATTATTTACCCTTTCCACTTACCGCCCATGCTACGCCAACGGCCCCAATAAATATAGTAAACCCTGCAATAGCGATCCCTATTCTATCGCCAACCTCTTCCATGGCCAGCTCGTTTTTCTCTTCGGAGCCCCCTTCTTTTTTCTCGTCAGATTCCTCTTTTTTCTCTTCGTCACCCTCCGCGTTTTCTGTGGTTTCGAGTGCCTGTGGTGGATCTTCTAATGAATAGAACAAATACCCCTTGGAATCCTTCTTCATGCCTTTAAAGCGCATCTTTTGAATCTTAGCGCGGATCTTGCGCTTTTCCGCTCTTTCATCCCGAAACGCCTTTATCTCTTCCTTTAAATACCCTGGCATAGCGGCCTTCCTTTCCAGGTTGTCATAGGCCGCCTCTTCCGTGTCGTACTTTTTCTGCAGGTTTAGAAAATAAGCGCTAATCCCGCCGGTTTGGTTGTCGTGCGTGGCCAGCGTCTTGTATGCGTGATCGCTCAACCCCTCGCTATTCTCCGACAACCAGTCTCCCAGCGTGTCTTGGCCGCCATCCTGAATATACTTGTCCAGAATCATTAACTGCTTTCTAAGGTAGTTTAACAACTGCCAATTCTTCTGTAAAGCTTTGGCATCGTCTTTGTTTTCTTGCTCTTTGGAAATAATGAACAAATCCCCGCGTACCGGTAGTGTGCCGTATGCGCGGTGGTCGAGCTTAATGTTCTTTAATTGGTCTGCTAGGCTATCATTCATACTACAAAAATATCAAAAATCTCAGTACGCTCTTTCCATACGTGCGGCTCTTCAATGCCCGAAACCCGCGTAATGTGAGGCTTTCTAAAGTCAATATGGCCGTCCGCTATAATGCGCTTAAGAACACTTATAGGATATATTTTAATCGTTACTGTAGCTAAGCCATTAACCTGGCTTAGCCGCAACCGTGTATAGCCGTCAAACATATACTCGTAATCATCTGCTATGCCCCGATCCGTTAGGCCTTGATTTGGGTCTATAGACGGTATTATCGCATGGTCTTCCCGGCCACCCTGGGTGCCTCTGTGGGTAATGGTGATTGGGTTGTCGATCTGTCCCGCAGAAGACGATATAATCTCGGTTAAGCCGACCTTAAATGGGCGCCGCTCAGTTTCGGCCAACCACTCTATGTACGTAACGCCAATCACGCCGGATGAAAGAGTGATATTGGGATCTGCTCCAAACGGACTGCGGCTTGCAGTCTGTACTAATGCACGGTTGCCATACGCGTCGCCTATGTCAACGTCAGAGATTGACGACGCCGAGGCGCTGACAACCTGAATAATGAACGGTTGAGCTGGCTCCATATTTACGCATTTTGCTTCTTCTTACCACCGACCATCACGACAAACACCGCAACCGTGAAAAACACCCCTGGAACAATAACGAACCATTTGTAGTTCGCCCACCAGTTGCCGTCTGCTATGGGCACCTTATTGCCATACTGGTCGGTAATGTCTACAATCTCACCAGTGGAGTCCCTGCGAATAGTATTGCCGGCCGCATCCACTTCTAGCGTTCCGCCGTCCGGTGTTGGCACTGGGTAAGGTATTCCCGCTCCAGACTCAATAGCATTGTCGATCTCTATAGCCTTTTCCTCGATAGCCTCTTTGTCCCCTTTAGACATTTTAAGCGCGCCAACTATAGCGGCAACGCTGCCCATTATCGACGCCACGGTAACAATTACCGGCGTCGCAGTTACGGCAGCAGCAGCGGCCGTTGTAACTGGGTCAACAGAGTGGGTGACTGACCCATCCTGGTTCTCGACATATATTTCCCATTTGCCCCCGTACCCATCGGCTCCCTTGGACTTTTTAAACCGTATAATAATCGGTTTTTTCCTTGATCCGGCTTTCACGTTTCGAATATACTTAGATATCTTGCCTCGGAACTTGTGCTCCCATGTGCGCACGATCTTAGACCAAGCCAGGGCCATTTTTATGGCATCGGCTTTATCTTTGGCGCTTTTGAACTTCTTGTTCGCCATTATGGCCTCCGAAGCTTCTAAGAGCATCTTTTGCTTGGCCGCCATGTCCCAAACATTGAACGTCAATAGGGTAAGGTATGCGCCACGTATTGGAGCGGCATACACTTTTGTCGCAATCTGTCCAACTTTCGTGGCGGTTTTTGTAATCTTCTGCGCGAACCCAGAACCGTTAACCTTGCGCTTAACTGACTCGGCCTTTCTGCGCGCTTGCTTTTTGTATTTCTTTACAAGGTGCATAGATTTTCGCGTCTTGTTCTTCGACGTATTCGCATGCGAAGCTTTAGAGAATGGTTTTGCAAATCGTATTGGTCCATGCCATCTGGTCGTGGCCAGCTCTTTTCGACCTTGTCGGGCCAGCACCTTAACATCTTCGATCTTCTTAAGTGCCGATCTGCGGGTCATAGGCAATATGCTCCTGCTCGGGTCTCTGTCGATTTCTGAGATCTTCTTTCCAAGGGCATCAACGACCCTATAATAAGCCTGCAGTTTCTTGTCATAACCTAGAGCCTCTCCATAAAACCCTAATGCCTTGGCCCTGTCTTTCGCAACCTTTCTCTTACAGCTCTTTCCGCAAGCCATAAGATAATCAAGCTCAGCTTTACTTTCGGCTTCGGCCACGGCAATCTGGTAACCGCTTACGTCGCTATCCTGCTCACCAAGCAGGTCGATCAAGTAGTCGTCGGCCATCTCGTAATGGTCTATATTGTTCTCACCTTGGGAGAACGCCGCAATATCAGAGATCATCCTGGCCGTTGTTTCGGGATAGTCCGCATACGGCTCCTGCACCCACAAAGCAAACGGTACGTAGTCCGGCGCATTTTTCAGGTAATCCTGTAGAATACGGATCCTCCAGGCTCTGTCTGAGAACTTCTGGTCTTTAACCAACGCATCTGGAAGCGCTCGGCCCGTGGGGTTTTTTGTTGTAGGTTTCATAACGTAATTATTGGTTTAAATAATTAATACTTTACGAGGACTTTCCTTTATTAAATGCTCCAGCCATAGCCATTAAGCCAGAAACAATGCCAAGGAAGAGTATCGTGCCTCCAATATAGACCGCCACTTCTGGTATGCCCCATATCTTGCCGTCGTCAGTCGTCGGATTCTTAATCTCCTCGTCCACTTCTTTCTGTAGGTCGGCAAAGTCCTCAGTTCCGTTCTCGACAAACACCTTATTAATGGCCGCGATAACAGTTCCTTCGCCAACACCCAGATTCGCAGCCGTTTTGGCTATGTCCTCCGGAGACACTGGAATGACCGGCTCTGGTGATTCCGCAACCGGCGTCAGCGGGCGCGGGATATCCTTGGCCGCGGCCAGTAGGCCTTTGGCATAATTATTCTTTGCCCATGGCGAGCGGAACTTCTTGTTCTGTTTGTATTTCAGCCACTTAGAAACAAAGTAAACCGAGTTCATAAACTCGGCCAGTTTGGCTCTCTCCGCCTTGCGAAGAGCTGTCTTTTGTTTTAGGTTGGTGAAAAAAGCATTGGCACTATAATCAACGCCTTCATCGGCTTGGTTGATTTTGCTATAGTTCTGGTTTTTAAGTGTATTTTTCATGATGTGGAATGTTTCAAAATGGTTATTACTTGAATATGTTTGTATACTTGGCCAGCGCAAATACTCCGATAAGCATAAGAGCAACGCCGCCAGCATAGACGTAATTCTTATTCATGCCCCAGAGCAAATCGTCTGGTAATACGGTTGCGCCTTTGTCCTCTGGCGCCGCCTTTGAATCCTCAATATTCTCAACAACCGCATCGTGCATTTCCCTAGTTGTTTCTATCGGCCTTGGGGCTGGCCCACCCTTTGGAGCAATCGGATCATTCTTTAAAACGTTGTCGATTGAATCCACGACAGTATCGGGGGTTACGCCCAGCTGATCGGCCGTCTTAATGATCTCGACCTTAGTTGGCATTTTAATGGTAGTTCTTACCGTTATCGGTTTTATTATTACCGGTGTTGGCGTCCCGCCAGGCTTAGTCGCCGTTGAGGTCTGAGTTGCAAGTTTAATCCTTGGCAGTGCCATAGTTTCTAAGATTTCTTGGTTGTTAAATAGTACGCGTACCCCAATCCTGCGATAACGGTAACAGTCAATCCGACCTTCATAGCCATAGACATGTTTTTGAGCACGCTCTCCATGTGGTCCGCTCCATACGCAACGAATTTGTTTAATGCGTTATTCCAGCCCGGTATGTTCGCCTGCTGGCCTGTATTGTCGTAAAATTCTCTTCGATGAAGGATAAGTTTGTCAAACAACCTCTTTTCCCCCATCTTTTTAACAAGGCCGTCCAACTCCTTTGCCACATCTTTTTGAGTGGGTGCCGTAATACCTTGTTTCGCCAGAAACTTCTGAGCCGACCTTGTGGCTCCGCCATTTCCTGACCCCCACGACCACCATACCAACGTATCGGCGATGGCCTGACTCTCAATATTGTCATTGTCCCAAGTATCCCAGTATAGGTGCTTGTATATTTTAATCCAGATCTCATCAGGCATGTAAAAGAAGTTCTTACAGTTGACCGAATAGCCCAGCTTGCTGCCGTTAGACTTAAACGTAAGATAGGTTACACCCTTATTGGTGTGCCAGCCTTTTTTCCATTGGCCATCTTTGTCTTTGTACCTGCAGGGTGAAGGGTGCTCAGAAGCCCGGTCTGTCGTCTTGCGAGACAGGCCGCCCTCTTTTTCTCTAAATAGCGCTATGAGTTTTTTGTGGTCCGCCATTATCTTGAGGGCATCGACGGTAGTTTCTCTACAATCGCTGCTACTTTTTTATATTCGTCCTCGCCTAACTTCGCTTGAAGCTCTGCATGTAAATCCTTTTTGTGCTCCTTATAATACCAATATGCAACCCTTGACAGGTCTAGTTTTGTTCTGGCGTTACGAACGGCACCGTAAATCTGCTCTTCGTCGTCGTTAAAAAAGCCAAATGCGTCGTAAATGTCCTTTACTAGCACCTTCGCCTTGGTGTTTCCGATTTGGTTTTTTATTCCATACTTCTGAAACTGCAAGAAGAAGTTGGGATTGAAAGCGTCGATTACGCTCGCGCTCAGCTTCCTGTTTACAATCCGAGTAATTCGGTCTTTCTCTTTGTCTCCAGCGCTACCGTTCAGGATTTCGTAGATTTCCTTAAGCATTTGCTCCTTCATCCAGCGATTATAGACAAGATAAGAAGCGACCCCGGTTAAGATCGTTCCGCCAATTATGAGTCCTGTTTTTCTGGTCATATCTTACGCTTTTAATGCTTTTTGTCCGCCACCTATACCTTTTACCGCTTTCCCGGCTCTTCCCGCTGGGGTAACTTCCGCCGCGGCTTTCAGTGCCGCAATAGGCTGCCTGGTTATCTGGAACACCAAAATACCCAGCCCTACGACCGCAATACCGGCGACGCCATATAAAACCCACTTGCCCACCTGTAGAAAGTCCGCAATACTGTCGCCTGCGTCCATGGCCGCCTCGGTTACCGTTCCAACCAAGCCTTTGTCGAGAATGATCCCATGTTTCTCCAGGTGCTCATTCAGGTCGCGGTTAAGCGAGTCGGTGCTTCCGCGCTTGTTCCAAGCAGTTACAAACACAGCGGCGGCCGTCTTCTTACCGAAATACTGGATAAGGGTCAGGTGCCATTGTTTCCAAACAGCCGCCGATGACCCATTTACCGGGATATTCTGTGTCGGTTTAACTCTTACGCCCATCGCTTAAAAATATTCATTCAATAACTGAGTGGCAGTGATCTTCTTTAAATAATGTAGTTGCTCCATTGTCTTTCGCTCAAAATAATTTAACAGCTTTTGCTCCACATCCACCACCCTTACTATCTCTTGTGGCTCAAAATAGCCCTTAGCATGCAAATGGTTCAGCACTGTAACTGATAACTCCTGAGCAATCTCCGCCTTCTCTTTGTCGTCGACAAACTTCTTAATGGCGAAAAACACACCAGCGGCCGCACTCACGCTCGTAATAAGCACTGCTACCGATACTGCTGCTGGAAAATATCTATTTCCGGTCATTTGTCATTTCATTTATGCACTGCCGCAGGCGCAGTGTTCCGTATGTTCGGACCCCTCGCCATCTGCGCTGTGCATTTCTGTTTTGGCCAGTGTTCCAAGCCGTTTGTTATGCGTTCCTTTAGTGGCTGAATATGATGCTGGGACTTGTGCGCTTTTTTCGATACGCGGAGCCTTGAATTCCACAATTCCGTCGTCGGCTGTCGCCCACTCGTTTGATGGAGAGTACGCATGGCCTTGTCTTGGAAGGTAGTTTATACCGGAAGCTGAATGTGTATGTGGCGTTTGCTCGCCCAGTATTTGAGCGACGAGAGAGCCGATCTTTTGGTCGCTCATTTCTGGAAAGTTCTTTTCCAAAAGCAACTTAATGCCATTAGACATTTCGGCATGGCCGCCATTGCCCAGCGTGTCCTTTATGGCCAGCTCAATTTCCTGATCCGAGTTGTCTGGGAAATTACGTGCAAGCATAGCCCGCAAGTTTTTCTCAGCCTCCAAGTATTTAATACTCTGGTCGAATATCGGGTTCAAGATAAGTCTCGTTAGGAGAATTCCTGATACAAGTGCTAATAGTACTCTCATTGTGTCCTTTTTATTTGTAACTTTTAACCAGCCAACCATCAGTCGCTCTGTCAACCACCCATTATCTTTACGGCCGAGGCCGACTGATCAAAGCTTTTCGTTACACTTTATTTAATGTTATATATAGCCATCGCAACGCCCAGTCCGATCATCGTACCAGCGAGAATGCCCATCCTAAGCTTCCTGTCAAGCATATTCTGTAAGTCCTCTCCACTGTAGGTGTATGTTGCTTCTAGCTCTTCCTTTGTTTTTAATCTGTCCATTGTTTATTGAAATTTATTGTCCAAATGGCGATGGTGTTTCTATCACCTTGTCGCCTTTTTTAATGATGAAATTCAAATTTTTTGGAAACTCAGCATATGGCGCCGACTCCCTAATAATTAAATCAAAACCTCTTCGCCCCGGTATGTGCATGGCCATTCCTTTTTTATGCTTGTAAACGGTCGTTTCCCCGCCGAATTCAATTCCCAGCGTCTTGGCTTCTTTGTCGACGGTCTTCACCTTCATTTGAGGTGTGAAGTATATAAGTCGGCCGTGCTTAAACCACCACCATACCCCAAGACCCAGCGTTACTCCGCTGATTACCGATACCGCTATTACCGCTCCTTTTGTCATGCCGCTATTGTATTTGCCCGCTTGCTCATCTCATTATGGAAGTTCGCGATATAGTTTCGAATTTCATCCCAGCGCGCAACGTTGTTGTCCGACGCTCGGTTTTTAAAAATCCTGCACCATACATTGAACGCCTCGATCGTAGGATTACCCATACATAAATACATGGCAATCGAGTGTTTATCGGCGGCCATTTCGTCAGAAGGGTTTTTGTTCATATGTATATGGGCGTACTCATGCCATTGGACGGCTTTGCGACCTGGAACCGTATAGCCCATGTAGTATTTCTTGGCAATCTCCATAACTCCGGTTCTGGAGTTTATGCGCGAAGGCGTGGTCAGCTCCTCGCCTTCGGCGTCTCTAATTACGTCCTTGTAGTCGATACTGAATCGGCCGTCCGGAGAAGCATAGATACTATTTCTGGCCGACAGTATGCCAGCGTTTTCAGCGAAATAGTCAGAAAACGCCGCAAAGGAATTTACCTTTGGGTCATCAATCTTGCTTATACCATAAGGCATAACGATTGGCGACAACCGCACCTTACCAATTCTAAAAGATGGGTCGTTGTTCATGTGTCCTCTGGCGTCATTCCAAATCTCGACAGTAACTCGCTTTGGTATCTTGGGTATCTTAACAATAAACGCATCCCGACCCTTTATGACCGGAGAGGTTCGAAAGTAATCCGTATTGGGCTTAGAGGAATGGGAAACAACAATAGATATACGCTGAGCGCCCCGAGTTTCCACAGGAATCCTGATAAGCTGGTTTGGACATGATCTCTGTACTAGGAATCTCATTGCGATGGACTAGCTGCGTTGATTAGTAAAAATATTGCCGACGTTACAAATAACAAACCAGCGACACGCCTATTCGTCTGGTACAAATTTTGTTCTAAAGACCCTTCCTCGTGCCTTGGTGCCTCAACTGGTGTGTCGGTTTGCGCTGCTGCTTTCTTTTGTACTACAAGCCCCTGCTCTTTTGCCCAGTAAAGCCATTCACTAAATGGCAACATACCCTCTGTCGAGCCGTCATGCTTTTTGGTATACCAAGACTCATACCTTTTATACAGTCCGCTCGCAGGAACACCGGTAACATCGCCGTATGGCCCTTTGTGCGTTGGCGCCTGAACTTCTTTTACTATTTCTTCTGCCTCTTCCACAACTCCTATTTTTTATCCCCAACTCCTTTGGGCGCTGTGGCTATTAGATATGCAGTTGATCCGCCGCCAACGGCTCCCCAAAACAAAGCACATTTCGTGCACTTTCCAGAAAGCGATGCAATTAAAAACATACTCAAACTACCTATCAGCATACCGCCGAGCACATAGCGTGAATTTTTCTTTATGGCCGCCTCAAGAGTACCGTTGTAAACTTGATTGACCACGCTGTTAACCTCTTGTTCGGTTGCCATAACTAGGAACTCAAAAAATTATAAAGCCTTAATTACCCTTCACTACTTTCACATAATAATAGATCGCCCCACCAATAAGCAGGAGTGCTCCCACGCCCAGGCCAATGTAAAGACCTATATTGTCACCAGTTTTGTTCATGGCAGATAGGCCTGCAGCTTGCGCGGCCAGGGCGGCTTGCGCTTGTGCATTGGCTTTTACTGCGGCTTGGTTGGCGGCGGCGGCGGCGGCGGCAGATGAAGCGTTGGCCGCTTCTGCTTTCTTGGTGCCACCAAATAGCGATCCTATACCAGAAATAATGGCCGCACCTGCAGTAAGGCCAGCAAGAATTCCAGATCCGCTAATCTTTTTTTTCGCTGGGGCCGATACTGTGCCGTCGGCGTTAAGCTCAGCGTCGCTTTTTAAGATGTCCTCAGTCAAAAGCTTTGCAAACTTTTTGCTTCGCATTAACCCTAGAGAAACTGAGGCAACCAATTCTTCGGTTGTTTGGTTTGCTGGGGCTGGCAGGTTGGCCGCGTCCAGGCTTTCCCTTATAAGCTGGGGTTTGTTGATAATCAACTTAGCAAATTCGGATAGCAGGATATCCTTCATCATTTTATTATCCCTGGCTCCGTGAGCTTGGTGGTAATTTCCCTTAACTGAGTGTTGAGCGTAGATCATTGCGTAAATTTTAGCGTGTTAAAGCCCTATTCAATACGTTAATATAATGAGTTTGATATTATGAGAAAAGGCGACACAATCGAGCTGATTGCACCGCCTTTCTCAAAATCTTAGCTACTCGGATGCGAGCCTACTATGGCTGCATTCTTCGCCTAACCGCTACCTGTGCACTTCTTACGATGTGCGGAGGTCGGAAACCGATATTACCTCGTCCTTGTTTTCCGGCTTGTGCCATCTTTGTAGGACTGAATATTTGTTTTGGATAGATACGGATGGTTACCGTAGCGCTCGCGTTAATCTGATTAACTCGAAGTCGCGTATACCCGTCAAACATATATTCGTAATCATCGATTACTCGGTCTGTTTGGTTCTGGTTTGGATCCAAAGTTGGTGTGATCACGTGATCTGATCGGTCACCTCTACCGTTCCTGTGCGTTACCGCAACAGTCTGGTCTAGCTGTCCTGCAGAAGTCGAAATGATCATGGTTTTTCCTACCTTGAATGGCTTTCCTTCGCTCTCTGCCAAGAATTCAATATACGTTACACCCGAAATAGTGGATGTAGTTGTAATACTGGCGTTCTGGCCAAAGTTAGAAAGAGTCCTGTTCGTGTAAGAATCCCCAATGTCAACGTTTGAAATGGCAGAAGACGATGCGTTAACGATCTGGAGAATAAACGGAGCTGACTGGGCCGGCTTTCCATGTTCTCCGCCATGAGCGGCATACATTTCATCGTCGTTCCAACCTTCCGCGTTCCAATCCTGACCCGCTTCTTCTTCCATGTAGCCGCCTTCGGCGCCTTCCCATGTATCCCCATCGGCACTGAGGTATTCGTTCTGAACTTCCTCGTGCGCTTCATTTAAATACTGTTTATTTTCTCTATTCATAATTATTGAGTAAATATAGATTGAGACGATCTTAAAGAGATAAGCACTGAGCTTATGGCCTCTTTAAAAGCGTAGCTTCAATCTGACGTGCTACTAAATAACCGATAGCTACGCCAGCGGCAGTAGAAGCGGTTATAAAGACAAATTCCTTACCAGTCATAGTCGTTGAATTATATTGATTCAATTACAAAACAAAGCATTAAAGAGCATAAAAAGAAGGTGTTTAAAGTGAAGTGCTTGAGTGTTTTACTGCTAATCGCCTAATCCTAAATTGTTTAAGTTTCACTTTAGCAAGGAGTATAAAATACGGTAGGAAGTATGGTTATTTGTTCTATTTTTGTAAACATGAAAGTAATAGGGCTCATCATCCTACACTACGGAAAGGAATATTTACAGGCCGCAATCGGCTCAATCTATCCGGTAGTTGATGAGATTATAGTCCTTTACACGCCAACGCCATCCCACGGCAATCGCACAGACCTGCGGTGCCCCGACCATTTCGAAGAGCTGTATTATGAGGCCATGATCAACCATGGCGCCAAGGTTCTCTTCGAACACCAAAGCTTTGAAAACGAGGGCGCCCAGCGAGATTATGGCCGCAACCTATGTATTCATAGGGGTGCCGACATTATAGTGGTGGCCGACGCCGACGAAGTGAGCGACACCGAAATACTGGGAGGCCTTATAAAGGACGCCTACGACAACCCTGTTGCAAAGCTGAAAGTATGGATGCGCCACTTTTATCGATCCTTTGGGTGGTGCTGTCTGGACAACGACCGACAGGAACGTATATATAATGTGCACGCACCGGTCAAAAGCGAGCGGGTCGCCGACGTGGCCGAGCCGTTTGTCTACCACATGGGTTATGCGCAAAGTGTAAAGATCACTCAATACAAGATTGATATTCACGGCCACAAACCAGAGTGGCGAACTGACATAAACTGGTTTGAGGACAAGTTCTTAAACTATGTGCCCGGAGAAACTAAAGACGTACACCCAGTAGTTCCCGGCATGTGGAACCCCAAGACCTTTGATCGATCCAAAATGCCCCAGCTCTTACTGGATCATCCTTATTATAAACTTCCAATTATTAGATAACACCATTATGATTAAGAAAGTAATCTGTTTTGTCCTGTTTTGTTTGGGAGTGCAATTTCGCAGAGAAGGCTTATGTGGGAACTTATGACACTTTTCATAGATTGACTTTACAGCCAATTAGAGGTGTATAAGCAAAACCCGAATTGCGTATGTATAATTTCGCCGCCGCAAAATTGCAGGTAGCCCAGGATATTATCCGTAATCTATGAAAGTACTTTTAATTCCACTCGACTTTCACCGACAAGAACTGTTCGGATTTATGGTCGAATCCTTTAAAAGGCAAAGTGACCCAGCACTATATATAGATATTGAGCAAGCAATATCCTTCCAGCCCGACCTTGTGTTTTTTCAGGGGTCGCTACCCCTAAAAGATGTCGCCTTAATTCAAGAGAAAACCAATGCGGTGTGGACGCAATGGACAGGCGACTCTCGCTATGCGGTTCCTGAAACTTTAATGAAATACAAGGATGTAATGGACTTTACTTTTGTGCCATTCAACGGCGCACAGCTAGATATTTACACAAAATTTCTAGGGCACCCTTGCTTCTATATTTTTGAGCCGTTTCATGACTCGCGCTTTATCTCTCCTTTACATATGAATGCTGGGCCAATTACTTTTGTCGGCAATTACTACGACCACATGCCCGGAGGAAAGGATCGGACAGATGTAATACTCCATCTTGCACAAGCGAATATTGACGTTCGATCTTACGGCAACTCTCCACTAGGAATAGCCAACCACCACGGCGAGCTTCCAATAGAGGAGTTGCCGCTAACCTATAATAGGTCTTTTGCGGTTATCGCTATGAATAACTGGCGCGATGTGCCTGGATACTTCACCCCGAGAAACCTTAACGCCATGTCTGCTGGTAGTTGTCACCTTGCGCAGACCTTTGAGGGTATTGAAGACACGCCGTGGATCAACTACGAAAACTGTGTCTTTTGGAGGCATAAATTTGAACTCCTGGACGTGGTAAACTTTTTAGTTGCACACCCAGAGGTTAGGCATAGAATTGCTGACGCTGGCCATGCTTTGGCAGTAAAACATTATACCCATGACGCATGGGTAACGGAGTACCTTGGGATTGTAACGGGGTGCACATATTCCACCAGAAAATGGCGGATAAATAACCTACCATAATGGGAAACGGATTGGTAATAATTGACAGCCTCGAAACGCCCGACATTCACAGGGTCGTTTGGAACCACTTACACAACTCTCCGGGCTGGGAGCTGACATTTTTTCACGGAACAAAAAACGGCGACTATGTAAAGTCTAAACTGAGCGACTTCCAGGTAACCTATATGGAGCTTCCATTCGACAGCTTTCCAACGCCCATCTACAATGAAATATTGACCAGCCCTGGGTTTTGGCAGGCGGTGCCTTATGATAAGGTGTTAATGTTTCACCCTGATTCTGAGATCCTGCGCGGCGGCATTGATAAGTTTATGGAGTTTGACTATGTAGGCGCGCCATGGACGTTTCAGGAACATGGTGGCAACGGCGGGTTTTCCCTTAGATCAACTGAGGTTATGCGTGATATCGTGGCGCGCTATAAATGGACGCCTGAAGACGGAAACGAAGACTGCTGGTTTTGCAATATCATGCACCGAGACAATATTGGCAAGCTGGCGCCCCGTCCAATCTGCGAAGAGTTTGCGTGCGAGTCCATATATAAACTAGGTACCTTTGGCTACCATGCCATAGACAAATATTTGTCCAAGACCGAGTGCGAGGCCATCCGAATCCAGTATGCCGACGAAAAAGTGTTTCTGCTTACATACCCAAGGTCTGGAACCAACTGGGTTCGGTATATTATAGAGCAAATCTATCCTAAGAATCCATACGATACTAACTTTATTCACTTTCACGAAATAACGGAGGATGTTCTACAGGACTACCATAAATACAAGATGGTTTTTTGCCTTAGAAATTACCGCGAAGCCATCCTGCGTAATGCTAGAATATGGAAGCCGGTACCGGAATACGACACAAGTGAGCTTACAATAGATGTCCTGCTTGAAATTAACGAGGACAAAAAACAATCTGATCCCGGCGCAACTATTTGTAATTACATGCAGAACCTAAAGATATTTGATCAATGGCCAGGCTATAAGCATTTGGTTAGGTACGAGGAATTGATCACCAAGCCTAACGGCGCTATTACAGATTTGGCATGGGCGCTCCATCAGTTTCCCGGCGAATTCCTACTGCACTACGAAAGGCACAGGGAGGTTAGTATTGGGAGTTACAATAATTCCCAAGGATCTTACACTATGGGCGAATCGGTGCGGTTCCACCAAGACCTTATGCCTGAAAAAGACCGGTTGCAGCTCGACATAATTCTCGAAGCTATAAATCCCTATCTTTACGAAAAATATTTAAAGCAATATGCTTCCTAATTACAAATCCCACTTATGTTAAAGACTATCAAAAAAGATGATTTCACGTTGCGCGAGCGCAACAACATGAATTTAGAAGGCGATTGGGAATGGTACCAACAGTTCGCCGGTATCGAGCAATCCAGCAACTACTACACCAACCATATATTCTCCACGATCATAAACGAAAACCCGCTGGTCCAAAGGATTGTCGAACTGGGAACATACACTGGTAGTATGGCTATAGCGCTTGGCCTGGAAGGTATAAGAAAAGGGATTGAAGTTCAGACCTTTAATATTAAAGAAGAAACCACAGCCGAAACCCAGCGAATCCTAAACAAGCTGGACGTAATACGTAACATATTTGATATTTTCGAGCAAGAAAATATCGCCAAAATTAAAACCCTGTTTGACAAGCCGGTTTACCTGTTGTGCGATAACGGTAACAAGCGGGCAGAATTCCAATTATTCGTACAGCATCTTAAGCCCGGAAGCGTTGTTTCTGTGCACGATTACGGCGTAGAATTTATGCCAGAGGATGCGCAGGCACACAGAGCACTTTTAACGCCGTTCCATGAGGAACAATGGCAAAACCATAACGTACAACTCGCAAGCTGGGTTGTTAAATAAATCAGATCATGCCTAAATCAAAAACCCATACAAAGAAGAAGTCAACGCCAGTGAAAACGGCGAAACCTCACAGTAAATCAAAACAAGTCAAGCCAGTGAAAACGGCTAAACCAGTGGCTAAAACACCCGTAAAACCTGCCAAGCCTGTGAAGGCGGCTAAGCCAGTGACTAAAGCGCCAGTGAAACAAGTCAAGCCAGCGACTAAAACACCCGTAAAACCTGCCGCGTCTCAAGACGCACAGGGCGGTGCATCGTGGGGCGGTGACAGCGGAGTAAAGCAACCACCAGCGGCACCTGTGCTAGCACCAGCCGAAGAGGCTCCAGCTCTTGACCCAGCGTTATTGGCTATCTGTACAAAGCTCAATATCCCGACTGAGGGAATTGTCGATGCGGCGGACTTAAAGGCCAGAATCGCAGAAAAAGTAGGCAGTAAGGAATATGCGGCTGATGAAGCCGCGCCTGTAGCCCAGTCACAGGTCGCGCCGCCACCGCCAAAGCAATCAAGTCCTCAGGACCAAGATGGTGGTGCCAAATGGGGTGGCGATAAGCCGCCAGCTCAAATTACTTCATTACTTGAATTAGAGAACGCCATGGACGACGAAGATCGGGTTGTTTATGAGGACATTAAATCCTTTTGTGATACTGGTAT
Organism: Planctomycetota bacterium; assembly: GCA_002746535.1. Classification (GTDB taxonomy): domain Bacteria; phylum Planctomycetota. Next base: position 21,605 of record NVWA01000041.1, on the reverse strand, counting down.
GCACAAACTACAGGACATAGAAGCGCGACTTGACACGCATGGCCTTGAGTATGAAACCCAATCAATAAGCCATAAACAGGTTGTCTTTTTAGTAGAAGGTAATAAGAGGTTTAGGATTCCAGCGGTACGCTCCTTAATCCACGAATCATAAACGGCCATGATTGTACTGGGTACCAGTTTTTTCAGAGCCAAAAGTCCTGAGCGTAATGCCGAAATGTACCAATGCCTTGTTAACAACTGCAACAACCAGTATATCGACCTGGTTGTTGCGGTTAGCGAGGGCAAGAATGTAAAATATCCCAAACATCCAAAACTGCTTGTTATACAGCGAGGCGACCGGCCAACGTTCACTCAGCTGTTTGGAATAATAAGCGACCTTAACCCAGATGGTGTAAACATTCTCTGTAATTCCGATATCTATTTCCTAGATGAAGACACGGAAAAGATCAAGGGGCTCGACATGACCGACACCATACTTACATTGACGCGTCATGACGATGATGGCGTCGGCAACCTTACGTTCCTACATGACCATAAAGACTCTCAGGATTCGTGGATATGGCAGGGGCAGTTAATAGTTCCTGCTGACTTTTATATGGGTCAGCCGGGATGCGACAACCACTTGGCTTATTTGCTGGCGTCAACTGGCCGGACGCTTATTAGTCCTTCGCTGAATATCAAGGCGTGCCACCTGCATAATCACGCCACTGTTGTGCATGTTGTCTCTGAAGGCCACCCGTCTGTTGATCCGCCCTATACTTTCCCAGAATATGTAAGACATAATGACCAGCCGTACAAGAGTCTCCTGAATGTGTCGATGGGTACCGGTATCGATGGGTTTACTCCGGGTTTTCAATCATTTATTCCTGAGTACCATCAGATTCTATATAATAATATAATACAGCTACACGGCGTCGATGCATTTAACGAGATTCTGATGGAGGAAGCCCATAGAGTAAAGCCCGATATTATCTTTATGCAGTGCCATGACATAGGTAGCGTAAAGGTCGAAACGCTGGCGCGGCTAAAAAGAGAAGTAAAACCCAAGGTTATTATAAACTGGACAGGCGACATAGGCGCTGAAGGTATGCCGAAATGGTACTACGATCTTATGCCAAGCGTGGTAACCTGTTATTCAAATGAAGACTACCTGGTGGCCGCTGGCCGGGCTGGGTACCGGGCTTACTATTTTAACTGGTTTGACGAATTCCAGTACACGCCAAGCGACAGCCCCAATATATACGACATTGTATTCTCTGGAAGCAACTATACTCAATTCCCGCTATCGCATTCTCGCAATCAAATAGTCGAGTTCCTACACCGCACCTTCGGCGACGAAACATTCCATGTATTCGGTAATGGATGGCCATATGGCCAATTCGCTACGCGGCCAGAAATGGCTCAGATTTATATGCGGACAAAAATCGGTATTAACTTCAGCCAAGCTGAAATGTTGCGGTATACCTCAGACCGCATGTACCACATCATGGCCAGTGGTGCCCTTTGTATATCCCAATGGTACCCTTCTTGCGAGAAAGACTTTATTGACGGGGCGCACTGCAGGTTTTTTAAGTCCAAAGAGGAAATGGTAGAGCTGATTAGGTACTACCTTAACAACGAGAAAGAGCGGGCCACAATCGCCAAGGCCGGTAACAGGATTGTGCGTGAGAGGTTCGGCGTAGAGAACCTGAGGCGCGTGATCGACAGGATTTACCAATTTCATTCGTAAGTTATGCCAATAGGAACAGGAAAAAGAGGCAGGATATTGATTATAGGTACCGGTATGCAGGAAATAGGCAAGTCTTATCTAACTTTAGAGGATGCGATGTACCAGGCATATACCGCCCAGTATAGACAGAAGAGCCTGCTTTTTGACAGTAATGGCGAATATGCAGAGTACGAAATTGGCGGAGTCAACTATAAAATAAACAAAATTGGCCATAACGATATTATTGCTTACGGCAATCATCCGGGCAAAGAAGTGAAGCGGATTGAGCCGTTCCACAAGGACGGCGCACCAATGGATGAGGACCAAGCTGAGGCGCTACTGCTTAAGGTGATTAAAGACTTCCGTGGCGGCCACTTGATTATTGAGGACACCAGTACGCTGTTTGGCGATTTTATCCCAGAAGCAGTGGCCAAGCTAATTGTAAACGTCCGGCACCGTAATTGCGATATTACTATGCATCTGCAGTCGGTTGGCCGAATCCTTCCAAAGATGCTTCAAAACGCCAAAGTGATTCGGTACCACTACCAGCTAGACGCAATCGACCGCTCGCGTGCTAAGCTCTCTGACGAAATAGAGATTTATCAAGTGGCTGAAAAGATGGTAAACACCCAGTTTATCGGCGGAAACCCATACTTCTGCGTATACATTTTTCGTGTATTTAAGAAAATCAAGGGCCGGTTTACGCCTCGAATGATGGCCGAAGCCATACAAGAATACTTATCTGAAAATCCAGTGATTCTAAGGCCGCTCCTTTTAAAGACTACTACTGGAGGGGGGAAACTCTATACGACCCACGAAGAAGCTCTTGCGGCCAAGACCAAAGAGTTGTTTGCCAAGTATTGGGGAAACTAAGATTTATTAATCGGCTGATGGCTTAGTGGCTCGACTGCTATTCTCAGGCTCTCTCCATCTGTCCTCTTCCTTCACTTCTACTTCTTCCACTTCTGTTATCTCACCGTCGATCCTAAAACCTGTGGGTGTCCTGCCGCTGGCAGGTGGTGGTGGCTCGCTGCTTACAGGTTGTGGTGCTCCTTCCTCTTGTCGTGGGTTTTGTATACTTTCTAAGATTGTATCCGCACTCAGCTTTAGGCCTACTAATAATGATATTTTCTCTGTAAGGTCTTCGGCAAGCAACATTCCGATATACAGCTCGTCGTTTATCAACCAATTACGCTTAATAGCCACGCGCTCTAACGGTGGCCTGATTTTGGCCTCAAAATCCGGATCTACCTGGATAGCCCGGTCGATGGTTGTATTGTATGTATGGAAAAACTGATCCGCCCTTACCGTTTTTCCCGCAAGTGGAAATTCCTTTTTAAGATTGATCTCGCCTTTCAGGTGCATTTCAGTAAGCTTGGTGTCGTCCTTTTTGGCAAAGAATCTGGTCAGAGAGTGAATCTTGCCGTACCCCATAAGAATCATACCAACAGTTTGCTCCGCCTGGGTCTTGCGTTCCTCTGGCGTCAACTCGGGCTCATCATCCTTTTTGGCAACAACCTTCTTTGGGTCTTCGCCTTGGGTAGCTACAAATTTGGAATCGGATTCATCCTTCTTTTCTTCGCCTTCGGCCGCTGGTTTTGCGGGCTCTTCTTTTCCCTTGCTGCCTGGAATTTTTGCATAACTCTTTTCGTCGACCTCTCCATCTAATGGCCGTGTTCTGTCGGGCATTTTATCAGAGAATATGTCCTCAGGCAGGTCGGCTAAGAATGGGTTTGGAGGCGCTGGTTCTGGTTCCGTCGACGCTTCGCCGTTGGGGCTAGGCTCTGGAGCTGGTGGTGATGGGTCGGGCGCGGACTCGTCTTTATCTCCTGACCATGCCGCTCCGCCATCTGTGTCTTGACTTGAGGTCACTGGTACAGGTTTTGCCGCTGGCTTAGGCGCTGGGGCTGGTTCTGGTGCCTTAGACGTGCTTTCTTTTGCTTTTACAGGCTCAGTGTCTGCCTTTTGAGTCGCAGTGTCGGGTTTTTTGTCGCCTCCTGACGTTGCAGCCTCAGCATGCTTCAACATTATAGGCTTAGTCCTTTTATGCTTTGGCTTGCGGCCGCCTTTGTTCGGCCCTTTGTCCACTGGTTCATGCTGAGCTGGTTTCGCTTTAACTGTTTTTTTCCTCTTGTCTTTTGTCGTCATCAGGTGGTTTATTTAGGTTCTCCTTAAAGATTACAATTCTTTTTTCAATTTCTCTATACGTTGGCATGAATGTTATCTGATGAAACACCTTGCTATACGTCGCGTGGTGGCGCGGCCTGTTTTGTTTTCCGCCGGTGATTATATAGTCAAATGACCTTAGCCTTCGATGAACCAAGGACGTGACTCTTAAAAAGAGCGCCGCAACATCGTCTTGGGTCATGTCTGCATGTTTGTAATGCAGGATCATAGCCATAACCTTTGCCTCAGTTGTTTTGCCGCGATTATTCGTCGTTATGAGCGTTCCTTTGGAGATGCCATAAGCCGTTGTTATCTCTTTAAAGATTCTGTTAGACACAAGGGTTGAGTTGTTCCTTTCTTTGGAATTAAACAAACCCTTAAGCTTAATCTCAATTCGCTTAACGCCAAACTTCCGGACTCCCTTATACATGGCTTTGACGAGCCGAAGCAATTCCTGCTCGTCTAATAATGACGGCTTCAAGGCTATATAATTATTCTTGATTACCTGCAGCGTTTTTCTCCGCAGCATCATTTCTGTCAAAACGTCGCCTATAGAATGGTTTGTTTTTGTCCTCCTTTGCTTTCGCGGCAGCGGCTTCTTCCTCCTGTCGCTTCTTTTCAGCGGCAGCGGCGGCGTCTTCCTCTTTTGCTTTTGCGGCAGTGGCGTCGTCTTCCTCCTTCTTGGCAGCGGCATCTTCTTCCTCTTTTGCTTTTGCGGCGGTGGCGTCGTCTTCCTTCTTCTTGGCAGCGGCATCTTCCTCCTCTTTTGCTTTTGCGGCGGTGGCGTCGTCTTCCTTCTTCTTGGCAGCGGCATCTTCCTCCTTCTTCTTGGCGGTAGCGGCCTCTTCTGCAGATTCTTCGTCGGTTGCGTCTACAATATCGCTCCAGATAGTTTCGTCCAGCCGTTTAAGCGTGTCCTCGTCCGTGGCGTCTCCTTTTGCGGCCTCGGCATCATACTTGGCAATAGCATTCTGAACGGCTTTAGGAAGTTTTGTAATATCGACCTTATTCTTTTCGATTAATGTTTTATGATTGTCCATTGGTGGTTGAATTTATTAACGATTAATTGTTTGAAAATTACTATTTTTTACTGCCCCTGGCGGTCTTTCCGCCCTTTTTGAGTTTTCTAAGGTTCGCAAGGATTTCGGCTTTCACCTCTTTGCGTACATCCTTTTTGATTCCCGCAATAAAGTCTTTGTCTTTAAGTAAGTCGGCTTTGATTTCAGCGCGAAGCTTAGCTTCGTCTGGAACTTCCATTGAAAGCCTGCTCATTATCTGATTGGCCTTCTGTACCATTTCCCGAGCTTCCTGTAGCTCTGTGCTCACCTTGGATGTGGTAGATGGCGCTGGTTTCGCAGACTTGTCCGTAAGCCGCCGGTCAAGTGGCTTTCGGACGCCCTTATCTAGAGATCTCGCTCGGCGCTTCTTGTATTTGTCCTCAGTTTTCTTGGAATCTTCCGCGCTTTGGCGGGCTCTTAGTTTGGCCGCCGGTTTCTTTGTCTTCGCCTTTTTTTGCTTGGGCGGCGCTGGCTTAGCTGGTATTGGTGGGTCTGCTTTTTTTAGCGCGTCCTGTAACTCTTCGAGCTTCTTCTTCATATCACCCTTCAAGTCTTCGGGTAAAACTGGGCTTTTTAATGCTTTTTCCAGTGTCGCAATTTGTTCTTTTAGTCCTGGCATAACGTTTGGTTTTTAACGGTACCTTACCTGTAGGCAGCCATGAGTGGCCTTAATTCCATCGGTGAAGGTAGTGGTTTTGATTGATTTTTTGATAAAATTTGTGGATGGTTTTTGACGAGCCCGCCAATAATTCTTACTTTCTAATACTTTTCCATACTTAAAGCTGTGGCTCTTGGCCCATGCTTTGGCCTGCGCCTTACTGAATTTCGTTTTGTCGAACATGACGCTTTGAATAATCCTTCCTACGGGACATTTCGCGGCGTAATCGGTGCGTCCGCCATCCTTTAAATAGTCCTTAAGATATAAGGATCCACCGAGTGCCTCGTTAATGGCGTTGCGTACATTCTGTGAATCACCTTTTACGTGGCGTGCAATACCCTGCACCGCAGGATCATCCAGACTGACTGAGTTTTCAACGATATTTAGTTGCATGACGCGGTTATGAATTTTGCCTTTGTCGCCGCCAAATGTATCGTAAAGCGCTTGGGTCAGTGTGTCACCAGCCTCACTAAACTGGTCTTGGGCAAAGAGTTTTCCAGAGAGTGTAAATCGCTCAGCTTCTTTTTTGATCTCAGTGACATTGTATTCCATTTCAGTGCTCAACCAGCTGTAATCATTGTCCGCAATAGTGCCGGCCAAACTGTCGCTGGCCATGTAATTGTCGCTAACTAAATGGCCGTCTAATCGGCTAACCATAATGGTGTTTCCGCTTTCGTCGCCTTCATCTGGGTCAACGAAGTAAACGTAATCTTGAGACACCAAGGCTTTTTTGAAGTTCTCTGGGATCGTTGCTTTGCCACCTTTAGTTATAGGTGTTAGTTCGTTCAATAGGTCTAATGCGTCCTCTAGCGAGTCTCTCCAATCGCTATGCGAAGGAGAGGTTTTGGCGGCATCGTTTAAAGAGTATTGAATCGCCGTTATCGATTTCCTGTCAAACGGGTATAACTCTTCATCTTGGTATAACTTTTCATCTATCGTGTGCAGAGAATCGGATGCGTCGGCCAGCGATTGCTTCCAATCCTTTTGCGGGTCACTACTCAGCGCATCTTTTATGGACGCCTTTACTGCATCGATTACTGAGCTGGTTTTGCCGCCGTCCTTATATACTGGGCTGTCAAGGTGCTTTTTAAGCTTTTCTCTCATCGCCAAGACGAGGTTAGCATAGTTGTCTCTTAATGCCTGTTCGTGGGACATGTCAACGGGACGATGGTCTTGTAAAAAATGGTTCTTCTGTCCTTGATCCCATGAATCCCATACTTGCTGGGGGGTCATGTCTCCATAGCCGGTGCTCGTTTTAGCGCCATGCTTGGCCAATAAGTTCAGTAGTGCTGGGTCGTTGCTGATCTTCGAGGAAGTGAAGTCGGCAGCCTTTAGTGGCTTTGGCCACCTGGACGTATATTCAGCCGGATTGTCTTTAAACTTGTGGTGGCCATCTCTTGCAAGCCTTCTGCTTTCAAACCTGTCAACGGTTTTTGACACACCGCTGTTTAGTGTCGCGACAATACCCCATTGGTAATCCCCGGTTGACGCAGTAGGCTTGGCTGGTTCTGTGGGTGCCACTGGTGCCATGTCCATGATAATCTTAAGGCCGTCAATAACGTCCTGATACTCCTGCTTCTTTTCTCCTTCGAGCGTTGCTGCCATAACCTGTAGGCCGCTAATGGCGGTTGCGTAGTCCTCTTTATTGAGCGCTGCGCCTACAGACGGCAACGCCTTTGGAAAGTTCTTTTCAATTAATTCTTTAACCTCAATAAACTCCGGGTCGGTTTCGCTAAGTAGATCTATGCTTATATCACCCAGTAGTTCGCGCTCAATATACTCGCGTACCGGTGCTGAAAGTTCTCTCATGTTAAGCGCCGAGAGAAACTCCTTAGGGCTAGTCTGTGTTTTGCCTCTGCCGACCAGAGCCGTTGCGCTAGGTTGGCATGCTATTTTTTCTTGGTCCATAGTTATAAAGTTAGTCAATATTATTTACACTCTGTTTATTGTAGCTGGCTCAGCCGACACCTAACAGTTTTAGTTAAATCTTCGATTGCGGCAACCTTCATGTCTTCCATGGCCGCGTAGAACGCCTCAGGATTATCGTAGCCGGTTTCCTTTAATGTCGTGGTGCCGTTGTCGTAGTTCTCCACGCTGAGAGCTATATTGTCGTACTCTTCAGTCTCGGTTGGGTCCGCATGCTCAAATACATTGGCGGCGGTTATTTCAAGAGTTCTAGGTTCATCTATAAAGTTCAGCCGCTCTTCCAGTACTTTAATCTCTTCCTGCAGTTTATACGCATCGGTCTTGGTGGTGGCGCATGAAATAGCGCGCATGAGCTTACCGATCTGCTCCTTAATCTCGGCTTGCAGGGTTGCTGGAGATACAATGCCCCCGCTTTCATATTTGCCAAAGTGCATTTTAATACCTTCATGGTCGGTTACGCAACCACTCGGGTCAAACTTGTTTCGATCCCAGTTGATTATCTCCGTGTTCGGGTCGCCCTGGTGGGTGATGTATAGCTCCTGAGCCTGGTCGTGCGTCAAGCCGTTAAAGTCGGTCAATGGCGTGTCGTCCTTATGAATAATAAAAACGTGGTCAACCCACTCTCCGAATTTGCCGTGGTGCATACTCTGGTTTGGAACGCGGCCACCATATTCCAGATCCTTTAATAAATCCCTCTTGCCCTCTTTGCGAAAACCCTTCTTGATCTCTCGGGCAATAGCGCGAAGGTCATATTTTAGATCGTCGAGATGGACTTGGTTGTTCGTATTGTAGCGGCTCTTTACCTCGCCCTCAGTTTTGTAAGGATCTCGACGAACAACATATACATACTTGCCTTTCACCTCTACCAGGTCATAATCGTAAACAGATTCCCAAGTACTTTCGGTTTCAACGCCGTATATCTCATGTTTCTGGGCCATCCCAATCCAAGCGTTGGCCCGGTCGATTAGGTTTTGAACTGGTGCCTTGATTAACCCACCACGGCCACGGCTTTCCAGGTAGTGCTCGTCGACAACACCCTCTCGCTTTAAAAGGCTCTGAGTCCCACGTATGGCCGCGAATGTAATTTGCCCGCCAAACTGGCTCTCAACTAAATCCCGAGCCTGCTGCTCTGTAAGACCAGAAGTTACCGCTATTGAATATCCTCGGTTGAATATAGCCGCAGACCAAGGGATTTCAAGGTAGTAATATGACAGCGCTTTCCATGGCTTGCCAAGGTTGTCTGGAGCGGTGTTTGCCCCAGCTCGCATGTCTTCGACAATAGGCTCAGCAAGCTCTTGTTCCAACAAGTAGTTGTCAGGAACCTTAAGGCTAAAGACGCTCTCTTTAATCGTAAGGTCGCCTGGAGAAAGGTCGCCCGACGCTTCAGTTACATGGTAAAGCTGATACTCAAACACCCTTCCCTTTACAAGCTTGTAACCGCGACCCTTATAGATCGGCGCGTTGTGCTTCATGGCCTCGGTTTTGGTCTTATGGGTTTTGAATGTAAAGTCTTCGTATATCGGCACGCCGTCATTCGCCCAATACCACACCTTCTCCTGGGTGGTATAGTCCAACATGTTAAATGTATTGCGCTCAGGTTGGTTGTCTTCAAATACCAGATAATCCCTGTCCTCTATTACCAGATAGTCCCTGGCCTCCATAGTATAGCCAAGTCTGGTATTTTTAAACCCACCCCGGACAACAACTGAGTGCTCCATTTTATCGGCATCGGTGAACCCTGGAGGAAAGGAAACTATGCCGTGGCTTTCCATATGCTCCGTAACCGGCACATCTTCGGTCTTGCCGCCAAGAGCCATCAACAGCTCTTTGCCCTGCATGAGCCTGGCAAGGTTCAGCATCTTTTTGGCCGCTTCGAGTTTTTGTTTTTCCAGCTCCAATTCTTTTTCCCTGTCTGCCAACTCTTGCTCCTTTAGCCGCGCCTGCTCAGCAGCGGCGGCTTCGTCTTCCATGGCCTTTTCAGCTTCCGCGGCCTCACGTGCGGCCTCTTCAGCGGCGGCCTCTTCGGTCAATTCATTTAAGAACTGGTCTTGCTCCGTTACTGTAGTTTCTTCGTCGGCGTAGTCTTTAATTTCAATATCACCTTTGATCTTGTCGAATTCCTGAGGGATAAGCTCTACTGAGCTGTTGAACTGGTCTTGTAAATATTTAACAAGATTGGGAATTTTACCCTCCTCCACGGTGGCTATCATTTGTGAACCCGACTTGTTAAACAGGCCATCGGTCGTTAGTTTTAATATTGTCTTATCCAAGAAAAACTTTCCGCCCTTCTTTTTAGACGCCGGTACCGATATTCTAAATCCACCCCAGCTCTTATAGATTCCAAAGCCGTCGGTTGTAGTGATCGACCGGCCTTGAACCATTGATTTAATGATGGGCAATGCCTTGATGATGGGAACGGTAATGCGCATGGCTTCTTTGCCGGTACGGTAGTTGGCATCCGTGCTGAACCCTTCTGGTAAAAGGATGCCTTTCTTAACACTATTTGAGTCGGTTGTATAACTAATCAAGCTACCCTTATAGTCTTTGTTTCCAAAAGCCTGCAGGATATTGCCGGTGATAATATACCGACGTGTTCTGTCGGCTGATTTTTCAGCGGCCAGCTCGTCCCAGCGCTCCAGTAAGGTTTGCTGGTCGTCGTCATAAATACTCTCATAGGTAATGGCGCGAATTGCCGTAACGATCTCAAACTTCGATACCGGCACGGCAATATAGCGCTGGCTGCTGAGTATGGCTACCCTTATTTTCATGGCAGAAGGCGCGTAAGGATTCTTGGCGCTGTCGTTAATATCAAACCCGACAAACACCCCTTTATAGTAGGTGCCGTCGTCGCCGTAGGTTACGCCTGGATACCCCACAACTTTACCAACGTGGTAGAAGTTCAGCGCACGCATAATGTTCTCCGATTTGTTATTGGATATCTTAATAATACGAGTAGATATTTCTGACCTAGCAGACTCCAGCGCCTCTTTACGCTCAACAATAGCCCGAGAGAGGTCGGCGGAATCCGTAATGTCGAGAATCTTCTTTTCCTTGGCCACGTTAGCGGTCAGAGTAGCGTAATGTTCGGTGTTCTCAGCTAGATCGGTGTCGAGGTGGAACTTTACAAACTTCTCGTACTTGTTGATAATGCTTTGCTGCAGCTTTAGCGGCTCTTGGCCGTCCAGGCTGGCTTTGATTAATCCATCTACCTCTTCTTTTGTAAACGGCTTTCTAAGATTATTTACCTCACACTTTTCAAGTATTGAGTGTCGACCAAATACACTGTCGCCACCCTTACCAACAATTACAATCTCCTTTTCGAGCGTCTTGGCTTCGAGGTTCATGTTCTCCACCTCCAGGTCGTACTCGCCGGTCTGGATTAGGTACTCAACAAGCGCTACATACCGGTCGCCCATGTCGTTATAGAAATTCTCCTGATCCTTAATAGGTAGTATAGCCACGCGGCCAGAGACTTTCTGAGCGGCGTCCAGAACGTCGCTAGTCTCACCCTCTTCCAGCTCCTGAAGCTTCAGTGGGTCGCCGATCTGTATATTGATCAGCGGGTTGTCACGCAAGTATTGTTCGGCGATAGTGTCGCCGTACTTGTTTAAGAAGTCCTGAACGTTGATCACCTTTTTAGACTCCTTTTGGTTGGAGCTCACATTGGCGTCTAACGATTTTAATTTCTTTTGGAGCATCATCATCAGACGCTTCTCTGCAGGGATGGAGCTTACCACATAGTCGTACTCTGGCTTGTAGATTTGCCCGGTTCTATTGATCCGGCCCCGCTTCTGGATTTCAGTATTGATATTCAGCTCGGGCTGAAGGATAATCATTGCCCGCGGCTTAACTTTATCATTGGGCACCTTTGGTGTTGACTTGGCGTGGGCAGAAGCGCCAGTACTTCCCGACTGATTTATTAGAAGGCAATCGATTTCGTTGTCGTTGAACTGTCGGAAAGCGTCGTTCGCCGCGACCTTCATGCGTGCCTGAATTTCGGCCTTGTCTTTACCAACAAACTTAAGCTGGCGGTCGCGACCGGTTACTTCTAGAGTTGTAAACCCAGCTTCGTGAATATGGTGTCTTAATATGTCGATAGGGCTGCTGCTGATCCCTATAGATGCAGTATTGATTTTAGCGATAATTCGGCCATGCTCCAATCTAAAAAGCTCGTCCATGGACGCCACGTCGACCATTGAATATGTCCGGTTTCCGTCCGGGTCAATCTCAGTGTAACGCAATACGCTTTCCAGGCGCCGGGCGAATATCCTTGAAAAATCCGAGTTAATCACCTCGCCAACAACCACAGGCTGACCTTCATCATTGGTCATGGTGTTCAAAAARCTCTCCATYGTGYTCGCAAATGCAATAATSGGYTTTTTGCCYTGYTTCATTCGCTCYACAGCCTGCTTTGCAACRGCCTCAGCYTTAATGGAGAAYARRAGCTGGYTAATRATRTKGAAKATRCCGCTRAASAYAGGCTGATTATTAATTCCGCCTTCCTGGGTTCCCTCGCGTTGTTCGACCTCTTTATATTCGGCTTTGGCAATCTTGTCCATGGCCGCAATCTCTGTGTCAACAAAAGTAGCCTGGAAGGCCATGATGTCACGAATGATCTCCGTCGAATTGTCCATTATTACCCGGTGTCTTTGCTCTAAGTTGAAGTCTGGTCGACCAGCTTCATCCTGTGTAGCATCCAGGTATATCCAATTAACTGCGATTCCATCAAACGAACGTTCCCGGCGGATTAACTGACCCTCGGAAACAAGCTGGGAGGCGACGATCTCTTGCAAGGCTACGCCGCCTGCGGTTATCGCGTCTACGAGTCCCTCGTTACTCAGATTGGCATCCGCCATAGATGTTTTACTGGCATAAATCGGCATATTGTCCGGGCGCTTGGCGAATGTGGCCGACAAGAACTGAACGCCTTTAGATCCGCTCAATACTTTTCTCAAAAATTCACCGGTGTTTGACGACCCGCTGGCGTTGTGGCTTTCGTCCATGATGAATATGGCACCCTGAGCAATCTTTTCCAGGTAGTCCATCTTGGCGTTCCTGACAGCGCCACGGAACTGGCTGTATGTCCCCATGGCAAAGTTGTACTCTTGTGGAACAATACCTGCCTTAATGACTGAATCGTTCTGGCTCTTTGGTAGTCCTTTGTAAAGGATATGGCCGTGTTCGTCCTTAATGGTCGAGCGTGAAGTTCTACCGTTAATAATAAATGGTACCGCTCGGGTTTTGCCGATAATGTCCTGGTCGTAGTTCTTGTTGGCCTTGTACACCGGCACGCGGACAATTTGAGTGTCCTGTTGCTCAAACCCCTCTTCTTCCGCCTCGTCTTCAGTGTCGGCTTCTACGTTGGTAGCCTTTTTTGAAACCTCGCGGTGGCCAGAGAGTACTTCCAATGGGATAGCGGCGTCGCTGCCAATGTCAATTAAATCTCTGAACATGTCCGAAAACAGGTTTGGCTTTTCAGTTAAAAAGATTGGCAGAATACCTTGCTGTAGTCCATAGCGAATAAGTCCGGCGGCGATACGGCCCTTGCCGATTCCGGTCTGGTCGGCAATAATAACACCTTGGCCCTTTTCCTCGATATTGTAAATAGACACGGCCAGCGCGTCTACCTGCTCAGCAGAGAAAGCGTCACACAAACACTTAACACCCTCCTTGTATCCATTGGCGTCGCAGTTGCCTGTGTAGTATCCCAGTTTTCCAGCCACGAATTCATCTACACCGTTTACGCGCCGGTCGACAGTCTCAATAGCCTTAAGCATGTCGTAACGCATCGAAGCTGGTATTATGGTTTTGACCGTCCTGCATGAGGCAGACTGAGCTATATAACTGTTGTCGTCTGCGTCCGCGTTCTGCACGTTGGCGGCGGCTAATTCCGGTAAGTCCGTTCGTGGTTCTTTAACTTCTGATTTTTGTTCTGTCATCTGCTTATGGGTTTGACCGCCTTTCTTCATTTCAGTCCAATTAAACTCACTTATTAAACTTCGTGTTGTCGTTTTAATCTCTTGTTCGCTTGCATCATAAGACAGTGTAGCTCTATTTCCCCAATAATGTCGGTCTTCATGGTCTGAAAATCTGATTTCCAACTGAAATTCTTGATTGTTTTTTAAATCTTCAATTCGTATATCAATATAGCGAGATCGGGTATATGAATGACCTGACGTAACAGATATTTCAGATCGCACTAAAAAAGAGCGGACACCTATTTCTATAGCATTTGCCAGATTGTCTATTTTCTTTCTTATCTCATACTCTAATGGTTCTAGTTTGTCTAAATAAAACTGAACCATTTCGTCACTATATTGTGACAAGATGGAAATATCATCTTGACCGATTATATATTCATATCCGGCCTCTTTTAAATCGTCTTCATCATAATCGTAATTTTCTGCCTGGATTGCTTCTTTTTGCCCTAGTAATTCGGCATATTTTTCCACAATAGGGTCATTGGTAAATCCAATTATGTTTTTGAAGATTTCTTGTTCTAGTTTTTCTTTCATAAAGGGGTAAAAAAGCACACGGTCACTATCAATATGTTTGTTGATTATTTATACTACTGTCTTCGTCAAGGTGCGTATTGTTTTGTTCAGTCTCTTTTGCTCCTGCAATCATTTTCTCAACCTCTACGAGTATGGCGGCATTGTAAGCGACCGTTGCAATTCCGCCTGCAACCAAAAAGAACCGTAAGAACGGCGGTAAATTACTGGGAATTGCGCCCGCATAAATCATGCCCGGTCCTAACACGGCCACGTCAAAGGTGCGTATCATTTGGGTTTTCGCGTCGTATTGGTCAATCTTTATCATTAGTCATGTTTGGCTCATAAAATTTCTGAACTCTGGGTTGAACACCGTGTTAGAGCGGCCGTTACGGACACACTCAGTATAGTTCTCCTTACAGTAATCCGTCTCGTTTTCGCGAGCTTCAATTTCGTATTTGTTCCCGTCGTATCCGTTGACCGCCGCCTCCATTGTATAGCCGAAGACGAACTTCAATAGTCCTTCGCGCTGGAATTGGCGCCAGTGTATCATTTCATGTTTAAGGAGTGCTAGGTTATCCTTTTCGCTCTCCTTTACAAAGATGCCAAACGGCGGTACCGTCCTAGCGTTGTTGTTGTTCGCCAGCTTCTCGCGATAGAATATCTGGGGGTCATTATTGTGGCGCTGTTTCCAGCAATAATAAATGAACGCCAGCGAGCATCCAATCGATATACCAAGTCCTAATGTGTTGGCCGGGCTCATCCTATTCTAGTTACAGATTTCCTCATTCGTTTCCAAAGTGCGTCGAAATTATCCACTGGCACCGGTGATTCTACTTCGTCCATGGGTGGGCGGCCAGTAACCAAGGGTGGAAAGCCGCCGGGTGTCTCTTTTCGGCCTCTAATCAATATCAAGCGGACGTTAAACCCAGTACCCTGACGTGAGTACATTTTCTTGCTGTCGATGTTTATTACGTCCTGAACGTCATAATGTTTATACAAGTAGACAAAAAAGGATCTATTCTTACCCGCCTTTATGCGGCCTTGGCTGTCAAATTCCGTGTGGCCGCCAATGATAATAGCCGCTTTGCCGTCGTCTTTCATGGTGTCCAGCGCACGCAAGGCCATGAGCTGCTCTAATGACTTAATTGGCGTGGTGCCATACTTGACTTCGTCCACACTGCCGAACGGTGGATTGGTAATGATTCCGTCGAACGCTTTGGCGTAACCTTCGAATGGCTCGGAACCATCCTTATTCCAAACCTCCTTGAATCCCTGCTTTTGCAAATTGGCGCGGCGAAAGTCGTCGATCTCGTTTACAATAAAGTCGTCGGGATTGCCCGCGATTGTCAAAAGGCCGTTTCCTGCAGACGGTTCGAAGAACGTTTTAAAATTGGCTGATGCGTCGTCGGCACCGACGTAATGGCCAGCCACGTAGCCAATAGGAGCTGGTGTGGAATATTGTTGTAATTCAATACTCTTGCTAGTCCGGTGGCTTAAGTTAAGCTGGTCTTGGTAAACTTTCACCACAGCCGCATACTTTCCTTGGTCTGTCACTTGACCAACCTGCTCCATTCGCGCCATGCGAATAATGGAAAGCTCGGCCAGCTCCTTGGCCTGGGTCTGCGACTCTATGCTGTATTCTCTGGCCACGTTCTCCAGTTTGGTTTTGTTGTAAGTAACGCCAGCCTCACTGTCGTTCATTAAGCGCTCAACAAATGAGTTCTCGGCTTCATCCCGCACCGCGTCGGCGTGGCCGCGATCCCTTTCATCCTCCAAAATAATGGCCGCGAGGTCGGATAGTTTCTGCTTGGCATCATTGCTGCCAATGGTTCCGCCGCCGCCCAGTATTTCATCCGCGCGACGATGGGCTATTTCCTGTAATTCTTTTATCCGAGAATCGTCGGTTTTCCATAGACCATTACGAGTCAACCGCTCTTCGATGTTTGCGCATCCAATATGCCCGGCGGCCACGTGATTCAGTATTTCGCCATTGGCCAGCATGGTTTTAAGCTGGTGATGACGCCACTTACCAGCACCTTGCGGTGTGAAGTTGTCTATAAAATAAGGCTTGGCCAAATACAAGTCTATTGGCAGGCGTAGGATTTCAGCGTCGTAGTGGTGCAATTTGTCCGCGGCCATAATCTGCGCGACGAACCTGTTGGACGTATCCCACGCATCGGCGCTTTTTAGTATTGCAACCACCTGGCTGTATATGAGGTCGCCGGTTGTTATGGCCAATAAGTAAACGTTGCGCTCGGCGCTGTGGTGAAGTAGTGGCTTTACCACCTCATGCTTGTACTTTTCAATAGCCTTGGCGCGGCAGCCCTTTGGCGGGTGTTCGCACAAGTACTCATTTAGCGTCAAATGCCATGGAGGCGCGCTAATTCCAGCATCGATTAAACTATCATCCTTGGCCGCTTTGGCCCGAAGCTGCTTTTTGGTCGTTTTTCCGCCCTTGGCCGCCGTTGTTTTCTTAGGGCCGTTGGCACCGCATGGAATTGCGATGCCGTCGCCCGCCGATTGGTTCATTTTGGAAAGGTCTTCGCAGTGAATCTCTGAGGCGGCGGCGTTAATTATGATCTCGCCGCCTTCTGTTTCTAGTGTGTCGCCGGTGTCAACATTCAATGTCTTTATGCCGCCTGCTAGGCCATGAGCTGGGCCAGTTAATCCACCGCCTTTTTTGCCGTCTACTATCATTCGCGAAAAAACAATTTGGGTGGAATTGTTCCTCAAATCTAATCATTTATTTGCTAACTTCGTGGAATATGCATTTCTAACCACTCAAAAACCCCGCTATGGATCAAGGCGTTAACGTTGATGTAAACAAGCTGAAAACGGAAATATGTAAGTGCGGTTGCCCCTACTACAAAGAGCGTATTATTATAGCGCGGACGCCGATATTGCGCCGCAAGGCTACCCATGAGGAATTTGAGACGATAAGCTATATGGCGTGCGAGCACTGCAAAACGCCGCACAAAGAGTCTCCGGAAGTGGCCATATTAAACGCCCAGAAGATACTGGAGAAAAAGCACAAAAAAAAGGTTGATCTAATCGAGTCATGCGACTATAAAAATAAGGATGGTGAGATTTGCGGCTACGGCTACTATAGGCCGCGCGTGCTCATTAAGCATGTTCCAGGCGTGCTTGTCGGTCAATCGGTTGAGCAGTATAATGAAATTACCTTCTACGTGTGTGAGAAGTGTGGCAAGCCGCACAAGAGCGCCAAGGTTGCTGTTCCAAGCAGGGCCGAAATAAAGGCCGCGATGGAAGCCCATAAGGCCACGGCGGCGGCGGACAAAAAGCCGCTTAAAAAATCGTAGTTTTTTAGGGGGTTTTACCAGGTGTAACTCGACTTCCGTTTTTTGTATTCGCGAAGCTTCTTTTTTGAGCGATTAAGCGCGCGGCGGCCACGCACGGCGCCAATAACAAAATACAACGCCGCGAGTCCTGTTCCACAACACGCTATTATTGCTGCGTCCTGCTTGACTATTTCAATGCTGAGGGTAAGTATGTCTAGTATTTCCATTTGATCTCATTACTGTTAATTTCCTGAAAGCGCACAAGGACGAGCCCGCCCGACAACACCAGTGTTGGTGACTCGATTCTCATGCATGTATAATCTTTAAACATCCTGGCGCGAGCCGTGTCGGGCGGCGTCCACGGCCAGTTAATATAAATATCCCTTATGAACATACCGCCGTCGCTGGTCTTTTCAACTGCTATTTCTATTTCCATGTTGGTTGGTTTATTTTAAGTGGCCGTGGTTTCGCCTTTGCATCATGTTTTTACACTCCCTAATATTGTTACGCCCTCTTACGTTCAGTCTGTTTTGCTGTTTTTGTTTGTTGGCCAGCTTAAGACCCATTCTACCAAGGCCACCAGCCTCATCCTTGGCCCTTAGGGTGTCGATTATCAAGAGCCTATACTTGCTCAATGCTTCGTGGTCTTTTCCGGGCTTCTTTATCCTCCATTCTGGTTTGATTCCAATATCATTCAACACCTCTTCTGTGAATGATATTTTACCAAGCCCATAATACATCCTTACCAATTCGTATTGTCTAGACAGATGTATTAATTCCTGAACGGCCAATATTCTAATATCAGACCTGCCGAAACCTATAATCGACTTATGGGTTAATGTCCTAAGAATTGTTATCATTCGTATGTTGTTGTGCGGGTCCGGCAATTTTACCAGGCCCGCGTTCGGAGTAGGTGGCTCCATTAATCCTCTTCCCTAAATCTATGCGCCGGCGACAACAAAATAAGTGTATGTGCGGTTAATCGCATGGACCCGTTCTTTGTTGGCCTCGGTATCTGTAAGCATGGCGCGAATTTCAGCTATCATTATGGGATAGTCCACGACCCAATCTTTTTTTAACATAAGCTTAATCGTGCGGCGGTCGGCGTGCCCTTCCTTGGCGCCATGAAGCGTGAAAAACGCCCATAACAAAAGGAACATCTGCGTATAACTATTCAAGTTCCCTATCTCCTGCAGGACTTCTACCTGGCACTCTTGGCGACTAACCATTATCGGCGCCCTGTTGTACCTACGGCGCACCAAATGCTGTACGACCTTAATAGTGAACCGACATGAATTACTGACCAATCCCTTGCGTCTATTTGGTCTGGATTCAGACGGTAGGCGCTGGTTGAATATAAACCGATTACAGAGCGCGAAAAGTTCGTCGGTATGGACCGGCTGTATTTCGCCAAACGGCGGCACGTATTCGCCAGCGATCGATGGTTTTTTTCGACGGACTCTTTTAGCCATAACATATATCGCCATAGAGAAAGACGCGGCGACAACGGCACAAAAATACATTACAAAAAGGTTGGCCAACGGAGAGTCTTCATCGGTGTATAATGTTCCGAGTGCGGAACCAATAATTAAGGCGAGGATGATAATTAAGTAGGCTGGGTTTTTGGGTAGTGTGATCTTGGGTGGCATGGTGTTCGTGTATTAGGTTTTGTTAAACATGTGCTTTAGTGCTCCTTTAATGTGATTGGCGGCCTCTTTGGTAAGCTCTGGCGCTTGCCTACATTCACTGCAAACAGTATAGGTTTGCATAGCGAGATAGCCCGGCTTGGCTTTAGCCAGCTCCTTAATTCTGACCTCAATTACCTGGACGCCACAACAGTTCGATATCCATGGATTAACGGTCGCGAGGTAGCTTATAAATCCATGAAGCTCATGCGGCTTAAGCGCGTCCAGGTGTTTTTGTAATTCAGATCGATAGGCGCTTCTGGACAGGGCGGCCAAGTAGCTCAAGTATTCTCGCTGGACGTCGGGCGGAATAACTGGCGCCCCCATGCCTCCAGGTTCAACGACCGCCGTTGGTTTTTCGACCCGATGGCCGCACTCAACACATTGGCCATGCTTAACTCTATGTTCTCCGGGTTTACAGTCTATTAGCTTCATATACTCTTGGGGTTTACAGTTTGTTGGTTGCAATAGCTTTAAATCGTGAATAATATTCCTTTATTCCATCGTCCAGTACTTCGATGGCTGTTACGTGGGATTTGCCCTTATTGTCAACGCGACTGACAATGCGCCGGGCGTGGCACAAAATGGCCAGATCCGCGCCGGGATCATTCCTTCCGTCGCCAATATCGGTTTCAGTGTCAAGGAGCCTACCATCTTGCTCGACGATAGTAAATTTCAGTGGGTAGTTGCCTCTTAAACCTGCAATCTCTTCAGTCACCTTGGCGTCTTCCAGGTAGTTGTCTGGAAACGACGTCTCGGCGTCTATATGCGAGCGGGCAAACACGTGAAAGTTCTGTATATAACCACCCAACGCGTATGTTAGCGCGTATTCTCTGGGGGGATGCGTATATAGATAAACCCTTGCGATGCCGCTTTTGGCGCCCATTTCGCCAATCTTATACATTACAGGATAGTCACGCAAAAGGAGCCTCAAGACGTATGCCTTGAAAATTTCTATCTGCTGGGGGTTGAGCGCGAGTGTCTGCTGGATCATTCGCCAGCCTTTGGGTAATGCGGCCACGTGGGTTTACGTTT
Organism: Planctomycetota bacterium; assembly: GCA_002746535.1. Classification (GTDB taxonomy): domain Bacteria; phylum Planctomycetota. Next base: position 1,576 of record NVWA01000041.1, on the reverse strand, counting down.
TAAGTTCGAATTCACTAACCGGGTAGTCGTTGGTGTTAATGAAGTTCCTGTTGCCAATTACTTCGGGAATTATCCCGCCACAGTTGACGCGCATTTTGCAGATAATTGATACCTGAGACTTCTGGCGACCGGTAGCGATCGCGAAGTCAGAGAGCGACATTAGGTGGTCTTGATTTTCAGACATATCTATAGTTTGAAATGTTGCCTACAAAGTAAATAACAATGTTAATAACTAGCAAGATAAAAGTAAACTCTTTCTACACAGCCATTGTTGATAATGGCGCCGATAGTGAGATTACTACCGGCGCGCCCGAGCAAGGACGCTATACTGCATCCTGGTCCATGTCAAAGGCAGACTTGACAATGGCCAGAAAGATAAAGTCCTTGGATTTCTGCTCTGCGGGCAGGTCGTCAAACTCTACCATGCAAGGATGTATCTTGTTGTCGGCATCCTTAACCTCTCCATATTCCCAACCTTCCTCCTTTTTGGTTTCCATCCAGGCCGCGTGGCTGTCGCCTGGAGTTCTTACAATGCCGTCGACAATGTTCTTAACGCCGTCGATCACGCTATCCTTGCGCCAATCTTCTGCATCTTTCCATGTGGGAATAGACTGGTTCAGATGTATATCCATCACCTTTGCAAAATTTACATTTATCTCCTTTCATATCTTATTTAAGTTTTAGGTTCATTTATTGATTAGTGAGGGTTCCTTTTGTTCTCTGAAGTTTTTTAAAAATCAATTCAGCTTCACGTTCTATTTCTGATTGAATCAATAAGGCTTCTTCTTCGCTATACACCTCAGCGGAAACGTCTAAATCAAACGTATCGGATAACATATCTGATGAAGTGTCACACAAAGCTGTTGCTTGACCCCATATCATTCGCAAGGCTATTATTTTCGCTTCTTTCTTTGTCATGCTTTCAGTCTTTTAGTTTGGGTTATCTTCAATAGGCACATCTAAATCATAGCTGTATCCATCGTAATCTCCATCATTATCAAAATAGTGGTATATTCCATCAGAATCCAAAATAACAAGCATATATACATCGCTTTGCTTAACCTTAATAGGGGGCACTATTTTGGGTATATCCATTGAAAGTTTTTTCATACCGTTGGAGTTGGTATAGTATCTAGCCATCTCTCAAATGGCTTTCCACCAAACATTAATCCTTTCTGAATCTTTGCAGTTGACCAATAATAGTAGTCACTTTTGTTGTAACATTTAATGCAATCACCACTACGATAGTCCCATCTTGCAGGTAATTGAATCCGTTCCCCATTGTTGTTTGTTACTTTCGCATCATTTTCTAATGCTATTTGAATTTGAGCCATATTTTCTGTCATGATATTGGTTTTATTATACTATTCCGAGATTATTTAACAAGTTCGACACGTCATGCTTTGGCTTTGTTGGTTACGGTTTAAGGCATTGATGGAATTGCATGCGTAATTCCTCAATAGTCGTTAATACATCGTCATATATCTTGTACATTAATTCTGGTTCTTGTGGGATGGGTTGATAAACGTAAACCCTTTTACCAGCCCCTTTCATCCACCCTGCTTCAGTATTCGCA
>NVWA01000077.1 GCA_002746535.1 Planctomycetota bacterium | reverse complement strand
GCTCTTACTGTTTAGCTTTATATTCATAAATGCTTTCATCCGCTATAAAAACCCAAGGAAATAAGACCCATCTTATTTCACTTCTAACACAAAAAAGAAGCAAGACAAAAATCTTGCTTCTTCCCACACAAAACAACTTAGAACGTGAGACTATAGTCTCGCTTCCTATTTTATCCCGGGTCCGTAAGCGAGCCGCTTGCGGACCCAACCTTTACCATATAAGAATATATTTTCCTTCATTCTTAACATTTGTGACTAACGAAACAAAACAAATAAATAAAACAACAATTAATATTTCAAAATTTAAAACTCCTCTAGACACAATGAAAATAAGGAAATAAATTACGTTTTAGCGTTATAAATAACTCTATCTCCTGATATAGAAGTAAGAAATAACTATTCGTGGGATAAAAAATGAAAAAAATAATAATCAGCTTATCACTAATATTAATAACTTGCATACTAGTAGTTAATAATCTACAAAAAGATTTTTTAACTAATAATGATGCCTTGGATAATGTAATTACAAAAACGAAAAAACAAAATCCAACTCAAATAATTAAAAATAATAATATACACAAAAAAACAAATCAACATCCAGCGAAAACATCAAACCAAAAAATAAATAAGAAAGCAGATGATAAAAGCCAAATTAAAAAAAATATCGATAGCATCAAAGCTAAAGAAGAAGTTCACAATACGTCAAATTTCATTCCAGCTGAAAACACACCTAAAGAAATAGAACAATTCAATCAATGGCTTCAAAAGTATAAAAAGCTAGACAAAGCTGCAAAAGATAAAGTCGTAGAAGTTGGTCTTCAATTAGTCAAAGAACGCCGCGTTTACTTAAAAAAATTAATTCAAAATGATCCAAAAAAAGCTATTGAGTTATCAATGAGTGAATGGGATCAAAAAGATTTACCCCCCACTATAAAAGAACAAATGGAAACGCACACCAACGCAATGGGTGAGTACCGGTTTATCATCACAACGCCGTTACCGGGCAAATCTAATATTATGACAGAAAGATACTTTCTCAAAGATAATCTTACATACGATGTATACCCATTTGGAAGAGGTCTAGATGCACCTAGCGAATTAAAAACATCCGTTCGAGGAATTACTATTGATAACAAAATGGCTATGAAAGAAAAACCATCTGAACTAATTAGAGGTGCTGACATAGCAAAATTAAAGATTTTAAAACCACAATTATTCAAGAAAAAGTTGCCACATGACTACGAATTAATTAGCGACAGTGTAACATCTAACAATCAACAATATTGTGATTGTGCCATTCCATCAAGTATAAATGAAGACATTGCCATTTACACTGGCGGTAAAATTTATTTTGAATCAACACAAAACCATATAGAAAATGATGAACATAATTTAATCCTTCAATTGGGTGGGAGCTCAGGCCCTTCTTCAATAGTAATGTCAAACACAAACTCTGAAGGTGATAAAACAATCCTTTATATAAGAATGGATTTCTCAGATAATACCGGAGATCCGGTATCTTTTTCTTATGCAGACAACATGCTCAATGTTAGATGTAGAAATTTTTATTTAGCTAATTCTTATGGGAAAATGTCATCGTTTGTCGGTACCATCACACCAACCTATAGAGCCCCCAGCACACAAGCTGATTATACCGCGGGAATTTCAGTATGGACTCTTCACTCTCAAGCTAAAGCATTGGCCTTAGCTGACGGATACGATGCCAATGATTATGATAAAATTATGGTAGTCTTTAAAACCACTTACCCAGGCTATGCAGGCATAGCCGCGGTAAATGGTAAAGTTTCAGCATTAAATGGTTATTATGATTTTCGTGTAACAGCTCATGAATTGGGACATAACTTCGGACTACGTCATGCCAATTTATGGGCAACAAACGGCGCTGGCACCATTATTGGTGAAGGTGTAGATAAACCTTATAAAAATCCATATGATGTTATGGGTGGTTCATCAACGAGTGAAACACATCATTTCTCAGCAGCCTTCAAACACCAGTTAGATTATTTAACTGATAGTGATGTACATCAAGTCACCACTAATGGTATCTATCGAATCGTTGCACACGACAAAGAAGATGTCTCCGTAATGAAAGGCGGCATAATGATTCCCATCGAAGGTCTTTCTTATTCTGACAAAAAGTATTTCCTTGGGTTTCGCCAACGGTTTACTTCAAATATATATCAAATGAATGGAATCGGCTTGCATTGGCAAGACGGCAGTTTATGCCAACTATTAGACTCCACACCTGGCACAGGCAGTAGTTATGGAACAAGTGATTCAGCCTTAACAATTGGTCGAACATTTACAGATGAGCTAAACAATATTCACGTAACACCCATAGGCAAAGGTGGTACGACTCCAGAATCAATAGATGTCGTAGTAAATATTGGCCCATTTCCATCAAACAACTCCCCTACATATACTTTAACTGCTAGCGCTACAAGTGCTTCCACAGGTGTAAATATTACTTTTAATGCGACGTCAGCCATTGATGCCGACGGTGACACCTTAGCCTTCTATTGGAATTTTGGCGATGGGAATATTTCATTCGACAACTCAAGTTCTCAAACAAAGTCTTTCTCCTCAGATGGTGAATACTTGGTACGTTGTATCGTCAGCGATTGCAAGGGTGGCCTCTCAGCTCAAACAATATTAATTATCATTGGGACACCTACTACATTCCAAATTAGCGGTGCGGTATTAGATTCTTTAAGCAATCCAATTGAAGGCGTCTTACTAAAATGGAACAATCTCATAACATATACAGACAGCAGTGGCAATTACCTCTTCACAAACTTAGCAACAAATTCCGTTAACATTTACGCCTTCAAAGTTGGTTATGACATTACAAAAAATGGATTTAGTAATCCCGTTGTCGTAGGTCCAAATCAAACGGGGAAAAACTGGATTGCAAATATAGGAAAAGTTACGGGAACCGTGACCTTGGACGGAAATCCAATACCAAATTGTACCGTATTCTATTCCGGTGCATCCAACGGGAGTGTTACAACTGCTGCTGATGGCTCCTATGAAATATCCGCCATGCCTGATGGAAGCTATACTCTTCAAGCAAATTATTTTGGCGTAGGCTCAACTACTCGTTCAATATCCATGCCAGCCGTTTATACAAATCAGGATTTTGCTTTTACAAATCACACAATTAGTGGAAACATAACAGATTTTTCAACGACTCTTCCGCTGGATGAAGCAAGTATTTTGTACAGCCACAATGGAACAAAATATGCGACTTCCGATGTGAACGGAGACTACACGATCAATCTCATCATTGGAACAGCTCAAAATATCAATGTATGGGCTGGTAAAGCCGGAAGTCATGCTTTGAGTGATAAACTATCTGTATCAGTACCCCCCAGTCAAAGCAATGTCAACTTTGCCTTAAAATTAGGCGAGTATGATTTAACAATTATTCCACCCATCCCAGGTGGAGATTCCACTGACATTAGAGATTCTAATAATTTAAATGATGTTGTAGGAAGATCAAAAGATTCAAGTGGAACTTACCACCCATATTATTGGAAAAGTGACACAGGAATAACAACAAAGATAGGGAATTTTGTAAATGGTGGCAGTGCGACATCAGTCAATGATGCAAGAGAAGTTGCCGGATATTACAAAGATGGCTCATCAAACAGTAAATCTTTTTACTGGAATGCAAGTGATGGAATTACTGATCTAGGACATCTAGGAGGATCTAGCACATCTGTAACAAAAATTAATAGTGTTGGCCAGATAACCGGCACATCGCTAAACGGAAGTGGTATCTCAAAACCTTTTATCTGGTCAAAAGCATCGGGAATGATTGATATTGGTATATTACCAGGTGCGGTCGCCACTTATACCTTGGACATAAATGATTTGGGACAAATTATCGGTTATAGCTATTTTGGCTCTGGTGAATGTAAGTCTTTCTTTTGGTCTTCAAGTACAGGTTTAATTGATATTGGGGGTTTAGGCGGATCAGTCCAATATTCTCAAGCTTTTAAAATCAACAACAACAGTATTGTTGTAGGTAGTTCAAAAAATGCAATTGATGCCACCATGCCATTTCAATGGGATCAAATAAATGGCATGAAAAGCTTGGGTACGCTAGGGCATACACCATTAGCAAATGAATATGTTGGCAGTGCAAGCTTTATTAACCCATTCAATGATATAAGTGGATATTGTAAAAATGCCCTTGGTAATAGTCGATTGTATACTGGTAATTTTAATGATGGAATAAATGACATAGGCACCTTGGGAGGAGCCATTGCATATTTAGAATATGGAAATGATGTCAATTTTTTTATAGGGCAATCGGACGGAACTTCATCGAACAATATATATACCCTTTGGAGGCCAGTTGTAGGCCCCAAAGCTTTCCTTCCGCTCATCGCGACCAATCAAGATTTCTCAGCATATCAATATCAGATAAACAACAAAGGTTCTGTTACATTCAACTCATGGGTAAACGGAGGAAGTCGTGGCATAATCACCAGAGCTATTGTTAATCTAGAACCTTTTGCTGCAAAACAAGAAGTATCTGTAGCAATGAACACCCCTAAAGCATTGACGCTTATTGGCTTAGATCCAGAAAATACAAGTCTTAGTTATACAATTGTAAGTGGTCCTTCAGATGGAACATTATCTGGAACTGGGTCAAACATTACTTATACACCTGACACAAACTACACCGGTGCTGACAGCTTTACTTTTGAAGTTGATGATGGTTCCATAACAAGTAATCCAGCTACGGTCACTTTGAACATTACGGCATCGGGCACACATTCTATCATCGCAAGCAATGGATCAAAGGGCAGCATTAGCCCTTTAGGTTCAATCACCGTTTCAAATGGCAATAATCAAACTTTTACTCTTTCACCTGATAGTGGATATCAAGTCGATGACGTTTTAGTAGATGGCTCTTCAGTCGGTGCTATTACAAGCTATACCTTTACTAATGTAACCACAGATCACACTATACACGCAACATTTAATACGCTTCCTACTTACACAGTAACTTACAACGGCAATACTAATACAGGCGGCAATGTACCAACTGACGCTAACAATTATTTAAATGGTGCTACAGCCACGGTTCTTGGAAACTCTGGATCACTTGTCAAAACTGGCTATTCATTTAATGGTTGGAACACGGCTTCTAACGGATTAGGAACTTCATACGCAGCATCTTCTTCACTTACTATGGGATCTTCAAATGTTACCCTATACGCTAAATGGACTGCACTACCTACTTACTCTGTAACTTATAATGGAAACACAAACACAGGCGGTAGTGTACCAACTGATGGCAATAACTATTTAAATGGCGCTACAGCTACTGTACTTGGAAATTCCGGATCACTTGCCAAAACAGGCTATTCATTTAATGGATGGAACACGGCTTCTAACGGATTAGGAACTTCATACGCAGCATCTTCTTCGCTAACTATGGGATCTTCAAATGTTACCCTATACGCTAAATGGACTGCACTACCTACTTATACTGTAACTTACAACGGCAACACAAACACAAGTGGTAGCGTTCCAAATGATGCCAATAATTATTTAAATGGCTCTACCGTCACAGTTTTAACGAATTCAGGAACTTTGGCAAAAACAGGATTTACTTTTAACAACTGGAACACAGCAGCAAATGGTTCAGGCACTTCATATGCGACCGCTGCATCTATTACCATGGGATCGGCAAATGTTACTCTATATGCACAATGGACAGCGCTACCGACTTACACAGTAACTTACAATGGCAACACCAATACTGGTGGTAGCATTCCAACCGATGCCAACAACTACTTAAATGGCGCAACCGTTACCGTATTAACAAACTCAGGAACTTTAGCAAAAACAGGATTTACTTTTAACAATTGGAACACCGCAGCAAATGGATCTGGAACTATATATGCAGCGTCTTCTTCACTTACGATGGGATCTTCCAATGTAACTTTATATGCACAATGGACTGCACTAACCACATACACCCTTACTGCTAGCAATGGAAGCAATGGTACGATTACACCATCAGGTGCTATTATTGTAATAAGCGGATCCAACAAAACATTCACGATGACACCCAATGCTGGCTACGATGTAGATACTGTCACAGTAGACGGTGCATCAGCAGGCAATGTGTCTTCTTATACCTTTAGTAACGTTACCGCAAATCACACGATCAGCGTTACCTTTAAAATTAAAACTTACAATATTATATCTTCCGCAGGGTCAAACGGATCAATCAATCCAAATGGTTCGACATCAGCTAATCATGGGTCCAATCAATCT
>NVWA01000040.1 GCA_002746535.1 Planctomycetota bacterium | reverse complement strand
ACTAGAAATCAGACCAGGGAGAAGTGCGCCAAGATATAAATTAAGACTTAAAAGGGTACAGAGATGATTCCTTATTCGTACAACCATTGGGCAGCTTGCCGGCTTAAAGTTTTTCGCTATTGTTGATCAAATATAAGTAAGAATAATTTCTGTACGATTTAATGGTTTTGCTTAATTTGTTAATCAAATATCCTTTTTCATTTAAGCCGGCAAGCTGCCGGCGCTCCCAGGTACTTAATAACCGACCTAATTATTTACAAATAGAACATAATCACGACAAATTTTAAAATATTATAAAAACCAAGCCATATATGAGGCATTTCACAATCGAGGGTCGCCATACCTTATAGAAGACCAATTATTTTGGAGATATCTATGAGCGACCAGAACTTATCAAAAGCAGGCTTTACAAAATTTCGCAAGTTAGTCGAAAAAGAAACCCCCTGGAGTGTAGATAGATTCGGTCGGCTTTTCGCCGGTTTGGGTACTTTGATTTTTACCATTCTTGGCTTATCGGTTTCTACTTACTTTCTTATTCCTGTCCTGTTAATAAATCTGAATCTAATTATTACCAGCTTCAGTGATAAATGTGCTATGAGAAATATGTTAAAAAACTTGGGTGCTGAAGAGCGCGAAAGAATATATCGTTCGGATGGCACGGTAAAACCAGAAAAATTGAATGATGAAAATATTCATCCTTTAGCAGAGAGGGTTTAATCATGAAAAATAAATTAACCAATATCTCGTCAATCTCCAGCGCAATTCGATCCTTCAACCTACCATCAGTAGTTTCTTCTGATGAATCTAAAAAGATAAATGAATATGATGGATTTAGAATTGAAATAGCCAATACGATTCCTCAGCTTATGGATGCGGCAAATTTAGCCTATCGTGGTTACTTAAAAAAAGGTTTTGTATCTAAATCAGAGTTACCTTTTGTTTTTAAGGAATGGGATGTTTCAGGAATCTCTGTTTGTTTAGTTGCTTATGATGATGAACATAATTGTGTCGGTACCATGACAATTGTTCCTGATTTTGAAAACCTACCTGTTGATGTGACTTTTAGCGATGAACTAAATGACCTGCGAAGTAAAGGTCATAATTTATGCGAATTCACTAGATTTATTATAGATGAAAATTTTAGAAATCAGAAATGTCTTTTAACGGCACTAATGGAATGGTCTCCTTTAGTTGTTGAGTTTTATTTTCATGGAACAGATATTATTGTAGAAGTAAACCCAAGGCACAAAGGCTTTTATACCAAAAAATTATTATTTAAAACTGAAACGGGCATTAAAAACTGCCCTCTAGTAAATGATGCTCCTGCAGTACTTTTAAGACTATCTGTTAATAATTTTAAAGAACAGCGATCTAATTTACCAGATGATGCCACTTGCAAACGTTTGGTCTATAGTGCCTTTATCTCTAAGGATAAGAGCAAACTAGACAATATGATTAAGTATGTTTTGAAACATGCAAATAAAATACAACCACAACTTAGCTTGTTAAATTATCTCGCCCCAACGTTTAAATCAAAGGTAAGCTAAACCCAGAGTTTAAATCTTTTTTAATTTAAGCACCCGGGAGCGCCGGCAGCTTGCCGGCTTAAGGTTTTTGGCTATTTAATTAAATAAAAATAAAAAGAACATCTGTGCGAATTTATATTTTAATGTATTCGTGTTATTAATTTATGAAATATATTTGTTGATTTAAATCCTGGGAGCGCCGGCAGCTTGCCGGCTTAAAGTATTCATTATTGTTTAGTAAAGATAAGTAAAAATACTTATCATGCAAATTTAATTTTTCGTATTTTTGATTTGCTAAATACCTTTTTAATTTAAGCCGGCAAGCTGCCGGCGCTCCCAGCGTTTTAATTATCCAGTTTACCTTCAGCGATCCATTCTTCTATTGCGGCAATGTTTGTTGTAGAAAGTTTTGATCCATTTTTAGGCATAAAAGAGCCACTTGAGCTACTCAAGTTAATTCTGCTGACAATGCTGCTTGCAAAAAATGAAATTTCTGTATGAGTGGTCAGTGATATTAATGCTCCTTGTGTTGCCGGTTTATTATGACAATTGAGGCAGTTAGATTGAATGATGGCGAAGACATCAGTATAGGTTGCTTTGGAACTTGTTGTTGTGCCAGTGTCAGTACTCGTTCCCGTATCAGTAGTTGTCCCTGTATCGGTACTAGTCCCCGTATCAGTACCAGTCGTTTCTCCAGTTGTCGAAGTACTATCCACCGTAGTTGAGTCTGATCCACCACTACTACCGCAATTTACCATTAAAAATATCGTCAATAGGCTACAGATAGCCATTAAAGTGTTTTTCATCTTTGCTAACCCTTTCAAAAAGATTGCCCTTCAATAAACGCTAAACTCAAGGAATAATGAACATTTAGTGAGGATTTATTCGTTCTATTGATACTTACTTATAAACGTGTTTACATAATAAAATTTAATATTTCCTTAATACCCTTAGTCGATTATACCTTTTATCCTTACAGTTTAATTACAAATAGTAATAAATCCCTATTTTTAAGCTCCTAAACCCTTAATTTTAAAAGAGTTAGAGTAAATAGTGATTTTTATAATATTTTTAGGACACATCGTCATAATTAAATCCAAACAGTCGTCTAACGAGATAAAGGAAGAGCATGCTAGTTTCAAAGGTTAAACCCATTGCTGGAAAAACGAATGGATGAACATTCAGAAATGAATGAAAATTTAGATGTGAATGAGCTATCAGCATCGACTGACAATCTGCAGCCGGAGAAGTCATTTTCTTTCCCGGAGATTTTGAGTCGTTACGAGGGCCCTCTGCTGAGATATGTTTCGCGTTTATTGACTTCCAGTGTTGTGAACCCTGAAGATATTATTCAGGATACCTTTATGAAGCTCCATAAGAAAGTAAAAGATGGAACTTGGAAAGATATAGCAAACATGCAAGCTTGGTTATACAGAGTTGCTCACAACCTTGTGATGGATGTGGGGCGTAAAAGAGTTAGAGAAAAAGAATATCAAAATAAAACGGTAGAAGAGATGTCAGGATTAGCACCAAAACAAGAATTTGAAAATTTAGAAAAGATGATTCAGGATGAAACAAAACGAAAGGTTTTGGCACAAGTGGATTTATTAGATGAAAAAGAAAAACAAGTCATTTTGTTAAAAGTGATGGAGGGTATGACCTTGAAAGAAATCACGGCCATAACCGGAACAAATATAAGTACCGTTTCTTATTGGTTGAATAAAGCCATGCGAAGCCTAGCAGAAAGATTAAAAGAAGAATGCGTCATATAAAACTTACTAAAGGAGACAATCATGCACTGTGAAAAGGCCGAAATGCTATTGAGCCAAATCACATTTGATGAGCTCGACGGGCACGACAAAGAATCTTTAGAGATTCATTTAGCATCCTGTGATAACTGTACCGCTATCCATCAAGATATTGGTGCCACTAAAAATATTCTAGAAAATTTCCTAACCCCAGATGAAATCCCATCACTATCGGAAGATCGCCGACAATCATTACTATCAGCCTTTGCTGAACTAGAGGAAGCTGAAAATAATGACCAGAATATTATAGCCATAGATACCCCTGTTGAAAAACCAAAGAAAAAGAAGTATTCCACATTTACTATTGTTCTAGCAAATGTAGCGGTGTTACTAATTGGCGTTGGGATTTGTTATCCGTTGATGGTTGGTGATACTATGAATTCATTAAAGAGTGATCCCTTAAATATAGGTACGAAGGTACTTGAATTAGATTCTTATAATGCTGCCACAGGAGCTTATTCTCCTGAATATCAGACGGGTGCCGATAAGGTGACAATAGTAACAAAATCAAAAATGCCTCAATTAGAAGGTGAAGACGTAGATGAAGCAGTAACCTCGACTTCAACTAAGAGTAGGGGTTATAGTCGATTTGGTCAGAGTATATTTGATAAAAAAGATACCCAATATGCTAAAACAAAAAATAAAAATCGAGGTGGTGTTGTCTTTGATTCAAAAGGTAATAGCGTGCCTGATTCTCGTTTTAGCAAAAAAAAATATAACATTGATTACGCTGATGACAGTAATTTTAAATCACAAGGAGCGGTTGATCCAGGGTATCGTAAAAATAAGAAAAATAGTAAAAGAAAAGGTGCTAATGTTTCTGTTAGTGGCAACTTATCAGTTCATCCTGCTAAACCTGCAGCTAAATATAAAGAATATGAGCTAGATGATGACGCTACCGTTGTTACGCTTAAAGACTCCGTAAATACTAGTGACGTGCCATCTTTTGGAAGAAGAAGCAATAAGAAAAAGATTGTTGGTCGTAGTCGTGGCCGAGAAAATTCTGTTGCCGATGAACGTATAGTTGCCATTACAGATTTAAATAAAGCTGTTAAAGAAAAAAAATCTGAAGTATATAGTCGCGAGGAATCCAAATCTCCTGCCAAAAGGCAAAATGAACAGGGAGCAAGGGCTATGGATTATGATGACAACTCGGGTGTTTATATTGAGAGCACAAAAAAGAAAAGAGCCGTTATGCGTGGTGGTGGCCGGAGACTAGCTGAAAGCAAATCTAAACGAGAATATAAAAAATCTGACGCTGAAAAAGATAACAGTCTTCCTAATAAAGGTATCCCTCTTGCAGATGGCGTGGTATCTGGTGAAAAATTGAAAAGTAAAAAAGAAATAATCAAAAGTGAAAGAAAAGAAATCGCAGATGAAGTATTACTGATTGAACAGCGTATGACAGCTGTAAAGAATTCGAATTCTACACACAACATATCAAGAGCTAGAGATGATTTGAAGAAATATGCTCTTAAGAACAAAGAAGAGTCCTACCGATACCATACTGAGCGAGATTTTAGTAAATCCGATGATAAAAAATTAGGAAAAAGTAAAAGTGTAAAAAAACCTGCTGGAGCCCTTGATGAAGTTGTTGAACTTGAGGAGGCTGAAATGGAAGCCGAATTTGCTGAAGGTGTTTCAGAAAAGATTTCTGATATGCCTCTAATTGGAAAAGAAGTCATGGGAAATATAGGTGGTGGCGGTGGCTTTGGAAATAGGAAAAAAGGTAAATATGATTCTGCTGAAAAGAAAGCACGTGAGATTTTGCGGTATGCTCCTAAAAATTTAAAAGCAGCAAAAATTATTAAAAAAGCAAGAAAATCGCGTCGCAATGAACCTGAGAAATCTCAGCAAAAGATGCTAAAGAATCAAATAGATATAGGTAATACGGTTGTTGATGAATATCATATACCTCACAAAGATAAAGTGGTTTACCCAGCTGAATGGGGAACATTAATTGAAGGAAAAAAAGGTAAGAAATTAAATCAAAACGGTAAAGAGCAGAAAAGAACAGCGCCAAATTCATTGACATCAAGTGTCGCAAATCTAGGAGGTGTTCAGGTTAAACCAATTAACCCAAATGCAGCAGCAAACGCTTCTACTTATTCTGTTACTTTGAGTGAAGATGTAGATGACTCTATTACTGCTGCTCCTACTATGACAGAAACTGTCTTAGGTTTGAGTATTGGTAATGTTAGGTATACGGCAAAAGATGTAATTTCAGGTGATGCTCAAAAAGAAGGTCAGCAAAAAGTTAAAAGAGAAGATTTAGCAAAAGATAGATTGCAAGAATTAGCCAAGAAGCTTTCAGATATAAAATCAGTTAGAGATGAAGCGCAAAAGTTTAAAAAAGAAAAGAGTTTAGATAAACTGGGTGTGAAACCTTCTTTTAGGCAAACTTCTTCTGTACGTACTCAAGACAAAGAATCTGGCGGGAAAAAATCAAAATATGCTGATGGTGATGTTATAACTATTAGATCTTATTTTAAGCAAGAAATTGCACTCGAAGAATTGGAAAAATCTAAATCAGATGAAAAGAGTAATCAAGAATTAATGAAAGCTGATCGGGAAGATGTTTCAAAAATGTTGAATGAGCTTGAGAAAAAAGAAAAATCAAAAAATAATGAGTCTGGTACTATAAATGCAGGTATCCGAATGCTAAAAAACAATACAGAACAAGCATTCCAAATTGAATCTCTGAAAGAGAAGCTTGCTAAATCAAATAAAAATCTGGAAGAAAAAAACTGGATAATCAAACAAGCCGAAAAAACAATGGGTAAGTCATTAACGGAAATTCTAGTTGATACAGCTGGTGTATCGAGCGGACCTTTAAAAACAATTTCTGGGAAAATCGTAACAAGTGCACCTCAAGAAAACATGGCAATGATAAGTGTAGGTAAGGCTGATGGTGTGAAAGTTGGGCATAAGTTTACTATTTATAGAGGCAGTGAATATATTGGTAGAGTTGAAGTCATTGAGTTGTTTCCTAATATGGCTTCTACTAGAGTAATTACTAAATTGAAAAATGATAAAGGATTGAAAATATTAAATGGTGATTCAATTGCTACGCATCTAGGAGGTGGAGAAATCATCAAGGTTGTTGCTGATGACATCGTCATCGAAAAACCTGAAATTACTAAGCTTGTAGAAAAACCTGCAAAAGTAATGGAAGCGAAATTAGTTGAAGAAGTCGAAGAAGAAATAATTGAAGAAATGGAATTACCGTCAGCTAAGAGTTTCCCTGTTGTTCCGGTGAATCCTTTTGTTTTGACTAAGCAAGATAAGTTAGCAACTTTTTCTATCGATACTGACACTGCCTCTTTTAGAGTTTGTCGAAACTTTATCCAATCAGGGTATTTACCTCCGATTGGTGCCGTGCGCATGGAAGAGTTTGTGAATTATTTTGACTATAATTATTCTGGTAAAAGTAATCAAAACTTTACGATTCATTCTGAAATGACTCCTTCGCCTTTCGGAGAAGGATTAGTATTGCTGAAGGTTGGTATCAAAGGCAAAGTCATCGGTAGAAACGGTAGAAAACCAGCCCATCTAACATTTGTTTTAGATGCTTCTGGATCAATGGGTAAAGCAGATCGTATGCCTCTTGTTAAACAGGGGATTAAATTATTGTTGAATGAATTGAACCCAACCGATACGATTTCTTTGGTCACCTATGGTGCTAAATCAAATGTCTTTATCGAAAAAACATTGGTCAGCAATAAAGCTAAAATCATTACGGCTCTTAATTCGATTCAAACTGGTGGATCCACTAATATGGTTGATGGCATTAAAGCTGGTTATGCTACAGCAGCTAGATATTTCAAAACGGAAAACATTAATCGTATCATTCTTTGTTCAGATGGCGTTGCCAATGTCGGTACTGTTAATGCCACACAAATATTACAAGAAGTTTCTAAATATAAAGAACAAGGTATTACCTTTACAAGTGTTGGTTTTGGTTCCGGGAATTACAACGATGCTTTACTTGAGAAATTATCGAATAGTGGAGATGGTTCTTATTTGTATGTGAACACAAAGCGTGATTTGAAAGATGCTTTTGTAACAGAGCTATCAGCAAACTTAGCCATGATTGGAAAAGATGTGAAAATTCAAGTCGCTTTTGATGAAGAACGCGTTTATCGTTATCGATTGATTGGTTATGAAAATAGAGCTGTTGCGGATAAAGATTTTAGAAATGATAAAGTCGATGCCGGCGAAATCACTAGCGGAAAAACAGTAACAGCCTTATTTGAATTACAATTAAAAGCGCCTAAAGATAAAACCTTTGAAGCCTTAGATTTTGCCAAAGTATTTGTCAGGTATAAAAATCCAGGTGAGAAAAAAGCCAAAGAAATATCGTTAAGAGTAAAGGCATACGATCTTAAGAATTATACGCCTGAGAATAATCCAAGATTGTTCATGGGGGCCTGTGCTGCTGAGTTTGCAGAGATTTTAAGAAAAAGTTCTCACGCTAAAGATGGCGATTTAAATCACCTAGAAAGTTTATTGAGAAGAGTTTCTAAACAATTACCGCTAGATAATAAAATCAAAGAATTGATTAATTTAGTTTCTAGATCTAAAGGTTTGCCTAGAGCTAAATAATGAACCGAAGAGTTCATGAAAAGACAATGTCTTTTCAACCTGGGAGCACCGGCAGCTTGCTGGCTTTCTAAAAGTCGGTGAAGATGAAAAGAAAAGCTCCCCTCCTTTTGAAGGAGGGGTGGCAGCTTGCTGACGGGGTGGTTGAAAACATAATTTGAATGTAAATGATGTAGTTCTAAAGTTTAGTAATACTTTTTAGTTTAAGCGCCCAGCAAACAAATTTTTTACAGTTTATATACATATTTGTAACAAAAAATATTTTTCAGACGTTAACATATTTAAAGAATAGAGTGGCATGATGCCAATCAAACTAGTTGGAGAGAAAAAATGAGAATGTTTAATTTGATTTTAATACTGTTGAGTCTTTTTTGCGTGCAAGTTATGGCAAAGACTCCAAAAGAAAAATTCATTTTACACACAGTTGATTTGAATGGTGAAATTAAAGGCGAGCATTTTACGATCGAAGTAAAATTATCGGCCACCATCAAAGACAAAAAAGTCAAATTACCAATTGCTCTAGGTAATATCGTATTGCTCAAAGAAGATAATATTTATTCCAAATGGGTAACTTTAAAATATGACTACCGCACAAAAACATATTCCCTGAACTTTAAAAAAACCGGTAATTTTGAATATAAAGCAATATTTGCTGCCAAACCATCTAGCGTCGGCGGCACTTATTGGAAATCGGTTTATTTTGATGTACCCCTTTCAGGTGTTAAAAAATTAAAAGTATTGTGCGATAAAAAAGATTTAGAAGTCAAATTCCCTGATGCTGTTCGATTAAAAAGAAGCATTGAAAAAGAAAAATTAAAAGTAACGGCTATCATCGGAAAAAACAATGCCTATCACGTCCAATGGAAACCAAAGGTAGATGAATTGGAAGCCAAGTTAGTCGCCTCTTCAGAAGTGAATACAATTGTTCGAGTAAGCGTAGGGACTTTGCAAGAAGATGTTTTATTATCCTATGATATTACCCAAGGTAAATTAAAAGAGCTGTTTATAAATATCCCCAATGAACTAAATGTTACTCAAGTTAAGGGTAAAAATATTCGAGATTGGATTATTAAAAAAGGTAATGCAAACCAAAAAAAATTACATGTGATTTTTAGCACTCCGCAAACTAGAAAATACTATTTGCAGATCATTGCCGATATGACCTTAAAAACCATGCCTGTAAAATTAGCTTTGCCGGTCATTTCAAATGTAGATGGAGTTCGTTCTTCCGGTTTTATCAGCGTTGGTACTCAATCAGCTTTACACTTGCTGATTGATCAAACATCCGGAGTCTCTCAAGTTGACTCAGCCGCTTTTCCTAGAATGCGTTTAGCTTCCGGGAAGAAACGTTTTATCCCCCGCAAAAAAGTATTTTTCTATATTCATTCTTCATCTAATTACAGCATGAATCTTGTCATAAAAGATATTGTGCCATCCTATGATGTCACTAACAGAGCAACAATTACAATTAAAGAAGATAATTTTATTGTTGATGAACAATTACAAGTCGACGTGAGAGATGCCCCGATACAAATGATTCAGGTTGAGATTCCAAAAGGTTATGCGGTTGCAGATGTAACTGGTAGCCAAGTAAATTCCCAAAATTTTATTCTCCATGAAAACAAAGAGAAATCATTATTTAATATTTTAGAAATTCCTTTTATGAAACCAATCATTGGTCGGGTACTAATTAATATTCGATTAGAAACGGGCAAAGCACCTTTCAAGAACAAACAGATTTTTAGCGGAAGCAAAGTGCTTGGGGCTGGTAGTGAAAGAGGATATATAGTAATCGCTGGTGGCAAAGGTGTCCTTTTACAACAGCCAGTTGGTAAAGAATTAAGAGAAGTTCATACGGGCTCATTGCCATTAAAAATTAGAGATGCCCAATTCGCTTTTAGATTTCGTGAGGCCAAATGGAGTATTGAATTAGAAGTTCAAAAGAAAGTTGCTGGTATAAGTTCAGAGTCATTACATCTATTATCATTTTCAGATGGTGTCTGTTATGGTTCTGTGATTACTTCTTATTCTATCACAGGTGCTCCGGTTGATGAATTGCAATTTAGAATCTCAGATAGACTTGAGACTGTTGAATTCATCGGTAAAGATGTTGTTCGCTGGGAAAACAAAGATGGATTATGGACAGTAAAACTTAGAAGAAAAGTGATCGGTGATTATAATCTAGGTGTATCCTTTACGCAAAAATATAGTGATGACAAAGATGTCGTCATTGGTGGCGTTCAGTGCGAAAACGATTCGACTCAGTCGGGTTATATCATTATGGCCAGTCACTCTAATTTAAAAATTAGTAGTGCTCTAAAAGAAGCTGACAATGATAACCAAAAATTAATTGAAATACCAATAGATGAGATTCCAACTAGTTACCGTTTGATGATCAATGCTCCTATTTTAAAAAGTTATAAATATGTTTACAAAGAACATCAGGCCATCGTAAAACTAACATCCCTTGAAAAAGGAGATTTGATTGATGGAATAGTTGAAGTCATGAGTCTAGTTACAAACGTAATGGTCCGTGATGGAGGCGAAGCCGAAGCGGTAACTGTAGTTCGTTATAAAGCTAAAAATATTAATGGTCAATTTCTATCATTAACATTACCCGCAGGTGCTACAATATGGACGACAGAGTTTGTTAGGTTAGTCAATGGTGTTGAGAAGATCACAAGAGTTACCGCTTCTCAAGTGGGTAATGTAATTAAGATTCCTTTAAAAAGAAAAAGAAACCCCAATGATCCCATAACAATAGCGATTCAATACGGACAATCATTTGGTCAGATGGGCGATTCTTTAGATTTAAAATTACTAGCCCCAAAATCAAAAATGTTAACAACCTTTTCTAGCTGGATCGTGAAGGTACCTGAAGGATGGGGTTTGGTTGCTAAGAACGAAGGCAATATGGTTAGCGATAAAAAAGTCGTTAGAACGGGAAGTTTCTTTGCCTTTATCAGCCGCGTTGGAAATGGTTGGCAGTATGGTCTAAAAAGATACTTGAAAATGGATGCGATATTTTTTATGAACCTTGCTTTTTTAGGAATATTAATATTTATGTTCTTGATCAAGAGAGAATATTTACCATTTGGTTTTTTAATCGGTTTGATGGTGAATTTGTTTATTATCGGATTAAAAGCCTGTCAGTATTTGAATAGATTTGATCCCTTAGCCGAGTTAAAATATTATACGGAATTAAAGTTTACGAGGGTCTTGAATATCGCCTCGCAAGATCCGTTGGAGTTGAGTGCTAGAGTAATTCCTGAGTGGCAACAATTTATCTCTTATCCTTTCGCCATAGGTGGATTTATTTTCAGTATTATTTGTTTGATCGTAGCCGTGAAAATTAAAACCTTAAGGCCTGTTTTCCTTTCTGCCTTTATTGTAGGGTTGATGTTTGTTGGTGTCAGATCTGCTGCGACTGAAAATATTCTTATTCATGTTGTTTCATGGGGAATACCTGTTGGGTTGCTCATATTTATTTGTATTCGTTTTTTACGTAGAGTAGCAAATACGAATGGTGCCAACCTTGCAGCCGTAGCTGTCTGTCTGTTGTTGTTTTTTGGACCACCAGCAAGCATAGAGGCCAAGAGTAAAAAGGCAAAGAAGATAAAAGTAAAGAAGTCCTCTCCAAAATCTGATTTGCAGATGATGGAAAAGATCAACTATGTGATTTCTGTCGAAAAAGATACGGTTGCGGTTACCTTAACAATGGATGTTGATGTTAATAAACCTTGCCAACTCCCGTTTATTACCAACAAAGCTATTCTATTAACCAAACGTACGATCGATAAAACGTCTAAAATAATAAAAAACAATAGTGCTTATTTATTAGATTTGAAGAAAAAAGGTAAGCAGTCTTTTACCATTAATTTTTTGATTCCATTAAAGATTCTTAAGAAGAAAAATATTCAATATTTTTCTATTAGTTCTCCCTTGTCTATGACTAATGAAGTCACTGTTTCGATACCAAAAATTGGGTTAGAGGTGATTAGCAAAGATGCATTTCAAATGAATAAAGAAGAGAAAGATGGTGCCACCATCGTCAAGAGCATATTTTCTCCGGGCAGTAGTATCCAATTCATGTGGACACCTCGTGCGCGGAAAACGAAATTAGAAAAAACAGTTTTTTATAGTGGGATTGTCGGCTTGAGTTGTTTTGATTCGGGTGTTATTGAAAATGCTTTCCAAATGGAATATCAAATAGCCCAAGGAGAAATGTCCAAAACAACTATTAAGATTCCAGCTAATATGACAGTCTCAGATGTTAAAGGAAGTTTTATAGGTGGTTGGCGATTTGATAATGAAAATAAAAATTTAGAAGTAAGATTTCTAAAACCAATTTCGGGACAGTACCAATATGTAATCTATACGCAGATTCCGCAAAAGACAATTCCTTATGACGTAACCATTAAGGTGCCGACCATTATAGATTCTTCTCGTCAACGTTCGATCATAGGTGTTGTAACTACTAAAACGGTTAGTCTTCAAATCATTAAGTCCTCTTCTAAAATGAATATTTCAGATTTTAAAAACAAAATTCACGAGCACCGTGTTAGTTTTTCGGCTTTGCAAAGTAAATCAGGGAATAAAATTCGACATGCTTTTCGAACAACGAGTGTTGGTCAATCTTTGGTGATTAAAGCTAAAGAAGTTTTACCAGAAATAAGAACATTTGAGAATGCAAGTTTCTCAATATCTGATGATCGATTGGTTTACAACGGAGAATTTAAATTAATTATTTCAAAAGCAGGATTGTTTTCAGCGGCATTACAATTGCCAAGGAACTATGACATAGACAATATATCTGGTCATAGCGTTAGCCATTGGGATGATGTTGATAATGGAAAATTTAGGGAAGTTCAAATTCATTTCAAAAGTAAACTTTTAGGTGAAGTCCCGTTAAAAATTACTTTGAGCAAGCCTCAATCAGAATTACCAAAGAAAATAGATCTTCCGAAAATATTATATAAAGGTACCAAAAAGCATAATGGTAGCCTCCGCATATCCTATTCAAGGGGGACGCGTTTATCAGTAGGTAAGTTGATGGGCGTTAGTGAGTTTAATCCGGGTAGGTTTGGAGTCTCCAATAATCGTTCTATGACCTATAAACTTTTGCGAGCTGATTGGCAATTAGAATTGATTCCTGAAGTTGTTAAAGCTAGAGTGATCTTAGACTTTTTGCATGTGGCAAAAATATCAGAAGGGTTAGTGAAGCACACACATTATTTACGATTGTTGCCTCACAATGCTGGGGTTAAAACTTTCAATGTTAAGATTCCTAAAAATGCTCTAGGTTTATTAATCACGGGTCCGCAAATGGCTAATAAAAAAGAGACGGCCAAGAATTCGGGTGAATGGAAAATTGAGTTAGATCGTAAATGGTTTGATCGAGCTTACCCTTTACAGATAAAATACGAAACACAATTTATTAGTGAAAAAGGTTCTTCTAAAATTGAGCCTGTTGAAGTTATGGGAATTGACCTGGCTAAAGGTGACATCGCCGTATTTTCAGCGGATCGAATAGAATTAACAGAAGACAGTATTTCTAAAGATATTCAAAAATCTGAAGCGAGAACAATTTCGAGAAAATTTGGTACCGGAGATTTATCCGCTGCGGCATTTTGTTATAAATCAAATAGACAATCTTATGATATGAGTTTTTCATTACTAAGACATAAGGTTGCTCATTTACTTGAAGCTGATGCGAGTAGCACCAAGATCGACAGTGTTGTTAATCGATCCGGAGATTCAGTGACTAGAGTGTTAATGAATATTAAAGTCGGTAGTAAAAGAAATTTAGAAGTTCAGTTGCCTCAAGGTTCTAAGTTATTATCTATTTTAGTGAATGGAAAATTTGTTAGTCCTTTTTATAAACAGTCTGGTAGCAATAAAGTGATTTTAATTCCTTTAGCTCAATCCTCTTCAAATGAATTACCCGTTGATCTTGAGTTTATTTATACGTCAACTCGAATCGGTAGTGATGATATGCGTCATTCTTTTCAAGGCCCTAAATTTGATCTGCCTTTAAAAAATATTGAGTGGCGCTTCTTTTTGCCCAAAGATTGGGACTATTCAGAATTTGAAGGTACGATGTTGAGTAATGAGAGAGAGCCTATGTATTATGACGTAGCTATTTATGATGCCAATATTTATGATGGTTTGATTTATGAAAATGCTAAAGAGAATTATACTAAAACGATTGCCTTTCAAAAAGAAGCAAAAGGTTGGGCTGATACGGGAAAGCAAAAGCAAGCGAAAGATGCTTTTCGATTAGCATTAAACTTTTCTTATTCTGATAAAGCATTAAATGAAGATGCTCGAGTGCAGCTACATCGTTTAGAAGAAGAACAGGCGATTATTGGATTGATTAATCGTAGGAATATTATTAATAAGAATAATGATATCTCTAGTGATGATAGTCTTGATACCATTAATCAAGGCGAGTACCTTCCTTCAGATGCGCAACGATTGCAGGGTTCTCTGAATGATGTTGATAATGATAACATTTCAAACATATGTCGTAAGTTAATTGAAATGCAAGCATCGGCGTCTGAAAATGATATTCATTTAAAAGTTAACATGCCTTTACGTGGCAAGATATTGCGTTTTCATCGTTCATTGCAAGTCAATAAAAATGCCGATATGCAGGTCAGTTTTAGAACGCATCCTGCTTTCCCTGAAAAAACACAAAATGAAATGATTAGTCTAGCAGTTGTGATGATTGTATTGACAGGGATTATTGGGATAGTGCCAGCGTTGATAAATAAAATATTAAATAGCATTTCAGCGAAGTCTCAAAGAGAAGAAGTCGTATATGAGGCCAGTGACGAAGTTGAAGAAACAGAAGAGGTTGAAGAAGAAAAACCCGTCGAAGAAGAAAAGTCCAAAGAACTACCACCAATAGGAGAAGACCCAGATAATAAGAAAGATGAAGAATAAAGTTCGTAGGGGCGAAATCAATTACCAATGGTTGTGCCTACCATAATTGTTGGGCAGGCGAACAAGAGACGTTTGCTTGAAAATGGGCGTTGCCGTAGGTTGGGCTGAGTAATGCGAAGCCCAACATTTTTATAAAAATATTATAACGAATAATTTTTTATTATTAAAACGCAATGTCACAACTATTCCCAGATTGCCCTCTAATCGTCAAATTACTAGCGACGGCAAAATGTTGGGCTTCGCATTACTCAGCCCAACCTACGGCTGACGCCAAATTTATTATATATACGTTTAGAGTCCTCTACGGGTGAAATTATTTTTTATGTTTAAGGGTCAAGATATGTTTCTCGGTATCGATTTTAAAATGAAATTGATCTAAAAAGGACATCCCTAATAAACCGGCTTGGGCATCATTATCATCATCAAGAATAATAGCTTCGAGATTTTTTATTTTAATACCATTCAGATAAAAACGATTTAGTGTAACTCGATAGGCCTTTACTTTTTGACCATTGGCTAGTTCACACATGATTGAATTTGATTTATGTAATCTAATCCCTAATCTTTTTACCATTTTCCTTGGGATCTGAACACTTGTAGCACCTGTATCAATCAAGAATTTTATTTTCTTCTTCTTTACTTCTGCCCAAACATAATAACTACCATGTTCATGAATGAGTTTTATTTTTTTCTTTCCTCTGAAAAACTGAACGGTACCACCAATTGCTCTTCCGGTAACTTTAACAGTTGCAACAATGGCTCGTCCTGTCATCTTGATAACATTGCCGGTGACATCTAATACAACACAGCTTGAAAGGAAATTAATTGAAACGATAAGGAGGATCGATAAATAGTACTTCATAGATTAAAAGATCTTTTGCTATTAAAGGTTTTCTGTTTCTAGTGAATTATAATTTAAATATTCATTTTGCGTAGGAGACTTTTAAACCTAAATGATTCTGTCTAAAAAAGGTGAGCTTTCTAGTGGATTAACAAATTTTTAGTTCACCATATAGAGCCTTTTAGACGATAAAAATGGTCTAAAACCTGCTGAATAATGGGATTTGTGGAATTCCATTGACTATTTTCCAATAAAGTAAATAATTTGTAAGTCTGACTTTCTTGATCTAAATGCCTATGAAAAATAAACTAAATATACTTTTTGCCTGTTTATATCTATTAACAAATGTGTTAAGTGCAGGTCAAGTTGTTTGTTATGGGGCTGATGGTCACAACTCAATTGAACGAGTTCATCTTACAAATCATTGTCCGACTAGTCATGATAATCATGAAACACACGACCATGATCATGAATCGCATTCACACGAAGAAATAACCGAAATTGCTGATCATTGTGAACCTTGTTCTGATACACCTTTACAAGACGATGCAAAACTTATTGATCAAGACCAACCTTCTGTTGATCTTGGTATTTATGAAACCTCTTCTTTAGTTGTTGTTAAAGTTGAATTTGATTCTGTACTAATTAATAATTTTCCTCCACAACAACTGTGTTCAAATCAAATCCTTGATTCTTTACGCACTATCATTCTTATTATTTAATCCCCATTCAAAAAAAATAAAACCCTAAACAGTGTTTACTCGTAGAGATGAGTGTCTTTACGTTTTTATTTTATGAATGGAAAATACATGAGAATACTAAATCTATTAATCATTAGTGCTTTTATTTCACTTCTAATGATTAGTTGTGTGAAATATAAACCCAAACCATTGGTTCCTGAGAACATTATTAAAGAAATTGATGCTTTGAGGGATGTGGATTTTGTTTCCGCAAAGGGAGAATTACCCTTTATGAAAGCGGCTACATTGATGAGCGAAAAGGGCCCTTTGCTTTTAGCCATAAAAGCTAAATATGAAACAGTTCAAAGTGTTGCTAATATTAAAACGCCTTGGTTTAACCCCTCTTTAGAATTTGGGCCAGAAGCCGGTTTTGATTTAGACCCCTCTGCCACTAATAAAATTGTGCCTTTTATCAGTTTAGGTTTTACGATTCCTTTTGGAGGTAAACTCAAAAAAAATGATGATCTTAATAAAGCCAAAGCTTTGCGAGCTTTTATCGAAGTACAAGTGCAGCACCGAGAAATGTATTTAGATTTAAGAGAAAAGTACACGCAACTTTATTTGTCATTTCAAAAATTAAAGGTTCAACAAGATTTAGTTAAGTCTTCAAAACTAATGTTGAAGCTTTCGAAGACAATGATGAAGGTTGGCGCTACTACCGCATTAGATGTAGGCATGATTGAGCTTGAATCTAATAAAGAAGAATTGGAATTATTAGAAATTCAAAATGAACTTGGAGAATTCCGAGCTCGATTGTCGGTATTACTGGGTGTTGATGCCACTAAAATAAAACATATTTCAAAATCATCTCTCCAGCAATTGGACGATGAAATTCCGGCATATAAAAAATTAAAGTCAATACTAGTTAAGAATCATTTAGAGTTGGCGAGATTTAGATTTGATTATGAAGTCGCTGAAAAAAGTTTAAGAGTTGAAATCAGTAAACAATATCCCGACTTTAACTTTGGGGTCTCACATGCCGGGGAAGCAGGTGATAAATCCTATACGTTAGGATTAAGTATAGGGATTGATATTCCAATTTTTGATAAGAACCAGCAAGGCATTGCTCAAGCGACTAAAGAGCGAGAAGAAATCAGAAAAGATTATATAGCAACGGTGCATAAAGCTTTGTCGGAGTTAAAACGATCTTTTGAAAGTATTAAAAATAATATTAAGAAACAAAAACTATTAGAAGAAGTGATCAAACCTAGAGCTGAAGGCAATTTGAAAATGGCTAGACAAGCTTTAGAAACAGGTGGCATTGATGCCTTGAAATATTTAGATGTATTACGCACCTATCAGGAAACCATGAAAGATGTTGCTTTGATAGAAAGTGATATCCGCTTGGCTTGGATAGACCTTGAAAAAGTATTGGGTGTTCCATTGACCCCATACCCAGGTGAAAATAAATTTGATATTTCCATTGATCCGATAAAAGCTTCCAAAACTAAGGAGACAAAAAATGCAAAATAAACCATTTACTTTTTTATTCATTTGTACACTTTTTACAGTTATCGGTTTAGCTGGTGGATTTGTGGCAGGATCACAAACACTTAAAAGTGAAGGTGGCCACGATGCACATGGCCACGATGATCACGGTAATGATAAAAAAGATTCTCACGGCGAAGAGGCTAAGGTTTTATCAGCACAATCGTTAAAAAACTTGAATGTAAAGGTCGAAGAAATTGAGGTGCAAGATTACACCACTTATCGGGGGGTGTCAGCTCAAATAGAAAATACGCCTAAAACAATTCAAACGATAATAGCCCCTTTTGGTGGAACCGTTAAAGGAATTGAAGTAGAACATGGCGAACTTGTTAAAAAGGGAACCACCTTGTTGACTCTAATGCGTGATTCAATACCGCGACCTGAATTAAAACTTACGCAAAGTTTATTAGATCCTGAACAACGTTTAAAAGGATTATCCATAGATGAAATATCAAATATGGAAAAGAAATCATCTGGTGAGAAGCAATCCTACATTTGGAAAAAATCTTTGAAGCGATTTGGCTATTGGTCAAATGCTGCTGATAGAGTGTGGAGAAGTCTTCCCAAAGACATAAGAAAATTGCCTTATAGTATTGCTGTAATTGGTGAATTATCAGCCACGGGTTATTTGAAAAAGGATTTTGTAAACTGGGTGGCAAAAGACAAAATAGCCTCCAATAATTTTTTTGAAATATCAAGTTTGTTACTAGATGGTAAAGGACTCTCCTTAATCAAAAACCTAAATAGCTTAGGAGCCTTAGATTCATTGATCTCCATTAAAGTCCCGAGTTTATCTGAAGATTTTGATGTTCACAATATTACTGTGAAGCCGGGTGATCATGTGGAAATGGGGCAAGTGTTAGGTGAGTTACATAATTCCCGTGAGTTGCATATTGAAGCTCATGCAAGAGGATCAGAAATTCCAATGTTGATGAATGCCTTAGAGAATGATGTTAAAATGTCAGCAGTTCCCATCACAAAAAATGCTGGCGAAAAATTAAGTAATTTAGTCATTAGAAATATTTTAGATGATAGTGATAAAGGTGGTGCGACAGTTCATCTTGAGATTTCTGGCAACACTTCTGTCATAAAAAATGGTAAAAAAGGTAAGCGGTTTAGAAGTTGGAAAATCCGAGTAGGTTCAAGGTATATTTTACAAGTGCCTCAAAAAATCTTTAAAGATGTTTTTGTAATTCCTTCAGATGCAGTCGTTGATGATGGTGTTGATAAGATTGTTTTCATTCAAGATGGTGAAACTTATATACCAAGTAAAGTAGTTGTTTTGTATCAGAATGATGAAGTCGCAATTTTAAGTCAAGATGATTCTGAATTTTTCCCAGGTGATCCTGTGGTCGTACGTGGTGCCTTTGGTTTAGGCCTTGCATTAAAAGCACAAACAGGTGGAGCAGTTGATCCACATGCTGGTCATAATCATTAAGGAAGGATACTATGTTAAATAGATTAGTAGCATTCGCTCTTAAGAATCGATTGTTCGTTGTGATTATGGCGTTGTTGATTTCAGCCTATGGGATGTTTACCGCTTCTCATATGGCGATTGATGTTTTGCCAGACTTAAATCGTCCTTCGGTTACGGTCATGACAGAAGCACATGCCATGGTTCCGGAAGATGTCGAAAGACTGATTACATTTCCCTTGGAGCAATCACTAAATGGTGCGACAGGTGTCATACGTGTTCGTTCAAGTTCTGGCACGGGCCTTTCGGTCATATATGTTGAATTCGATTGGGGAACAGATATTTATCGGAACCGTCAAATTGTTCAGGAAAAACTTCAGTTAGCGATTTCAAAATTACCACCAGGTGCTGAGCCTATGATGGCTCCAATTTCAAGTATCATGGGGCAAATTCAATTTATTGGTGTTAAAAGTAAAGGTAATGTGACGGATGTTACCAAGATCCGTGCCCTTGTTGATTACGATATAAAGTTTCGACTTCTTTCGATTCCGGGCGTGGCAAATATTGTGGCCATTGGTGGAGCCCCAAGGCAGTTGCAGGTAATTATCGATGCCAATAAATTAAATGCATTTGATGTTTCTATCCAAGAAGTATCAAAGGCTATTATGGAATCTAACCATAATGCGTCCGGAGGATTTCTGAATGTAGGTTCAAAGGGACCTGTCATTACAGTAACCGGTTTGATTCAAGAAAAGAAACAGTTGGCAAATGCCGTTGTGAAGTATGATAAAGAAAGGCCTGTAAGAATATCAGACGTGGCGCGAGTTGAGTTTGGTCCTGCTGCCATAAAAACAGGTGAAGCGGGCGTTGATGGTGAGCCGGGGGTAATACTTGTTATCTTTAAACAAATTGGAGTAGACACCGTTGCTTTAACAAAACGAGTAAACGCAGAACTTAAAATCATGCAGAAAGGTTTGCCAAAAGATATTCAGATTATTCCTGAAGTTTTTCAGCAAGCATCTTTTATTACTCGTGCGATAGAAAATGTAGAAGAAGCTGTTCGCGATGGTGGGATATTAGTTGTAATTGTTTTGTTTGCTTTTTTATTAAATTTCAGAACTACTTTTATTACTTTAACGGCGATCCCTTTATCAATTGCTCTCACAATTATTATTTTTAGTGCTTTTGGTCTATCTATTAACACCATGACATTAGGAGGATTAGCTGTTGCGATTGGGGCGTTGGTGGATGATGCCATTGTCGGCATGGAGAATATATTCCGGAGACTTAAACAGAATGCCGCCTTGGAAAAACCGAAGAATGGTTTATGGGTAATATTTAAAGCTGTTAGTGAAGTTCGAAAAGCAATTGTCATTGGTACCTTATTAGTGATTGTCGTCTACTTACCTCTCTTCTTTTTGTCTGGATTAGAAGGTAAGTTGTTTACACCTATAGGTCTTACTTATATTCTAAGTGTAGGTTGTTCTTTGATAGTATCCTTGACGGTTACCCCGGTACTATGTTATTACCTGCTTTCAAAGAGTTCAGTTATTAAAGAGGATAAAGATTCCTTTGTGGTTAGGTTGCTCAAGAAGCATGTCGAAAATTTAATTCGCTTCAGTATTAGGCATTCACTGATGATCATTGCACTTTTAATTTCTTGCGTGTTGATTGGTTTGTTGATGTTAAGTGTGCGAGGCTCCCAATTTTTGCCAGAGTTTAATGAAGGTTCAGCCCAGATCAATTTGATCCTTCCGCCGGAGACAGGTTTAAAAACATCTAATGAGTATGGTATTCGTTTAGGGAAATTATTAATGTCTGTGGAAGGCGTAGAGCATGTTGGTCGAAGAACAGGTCGCGCTGAAGGTGATGAACATGCCGAAGGAGTCGGAACGACAGAAGCCATTATCACCTTAGATGCTAAATCAAATAGAACCAAAAAAGAAATAGTAGCTGAATTGCGAGAAAAGATCGCGGAGGAATTCCCTGGGGTTGCGACTGCGGTAGATCAACCCTTAGCTCATTTGTTAAGTCATATGTTATCCGGAGTTAAAGCTCAAGTCGCTATAAAAGTTTTTGGTCCAGATCTTGATGAATTAAGAAAAATTGCGCAAGAGATAGAGGCTGCGATTAAACCGATTAATGGTGTCAAAGATTTGTATGTAGAAGCACAAGTTTTATTAGACCGTATTTCGATACAACCTCGAAGAGAACAATTAGCTCGCTTTGGTTTAACGGTTGGCGACATTGCTGAAACGGTTGAATTAGCAATGGGCGGTGAATCCGTTTCTCAAATGACTGTTGGGCAATATGTGTATCCGATCATTTTAAGGTTAGAAGAAAAAGATCGACGAAGTCTTGATCACATTAAAAATTTATATATTAAAGATGAGGAAGGCCATTTGGTAGTCTTGTCAGACATCGCAAAAATTAGTTTTACGAAGACACCAAATAATATTAATCGAGAAAGCGTGACGAGAAGAATTGTAGTGCAACACAACGTTGCCGAACGTTCTTTAGGGGAAGTTGTCGCGGATGTGAAAAGTGCATTGATTCCTATTGAAGAAAAACTTTCCAAAAAACCAGGGTATACCATTCGAATCAGTGGGCAGTTTGAAGCTCAAGAAGCCGCGCAAAAACGAATACTTATACTGAGTTCTTTTTCTTTAATGATCATGGCTTTGATTCTTTACATGCATTTTAAATCCGTGAATTTTAGTATTCAAGTTATGATGAGTATTCCAATGGCTTTTATTGGTGCAGCTACTTACATTGTTTTAAGTAATCAAAACATGTCTATCGCGACATTGGTGGGCTTGATTTCTTTAGGAGGTGTTGCTGCGCGAAACGCGATTTTATTATTAGATCATTATATGTACTTAATGAAAGAGGAGGGTATGCCTTTTAGTATCGATATGATTGTGAAAGCTGGTCAAGAGAGGATGGTGCCTGTGATGATGACGGCCTTGACTAGTGGTATTGCATTAGTACCAATTGCCATGTCACCAGGGGAGCCTGGTAGAGAAATACTTTATCCGGTTGCGACCGTTATTATTGGTGGGTTGATTTCAAGTACATTGCTAGATTTTTTAGTACGGCCGGCCATGTTCTGGACATTTGGAAAAAAGGCGGCAGAGAGTTTAGCGGCAATACCAGAACCAAGAGATCGAGTTAGTGAGGAGCTAGCTGAAGAATTAGAAGAAGTTTATTAAATTTTACTAAAGGAAATATATATGAAAAAGTTATCAATCTTATTCTCGTTATTAGCATTGTCTGTTTGTATGAGTGTGACACTTATTGCAGAAGATCATGACCACGATCACAAAGGACATGACCACGGAAAAGATCACATTAAGGCGACCCATGGTGGAAACATACTAGAAGTGGGTAAACACGTTGCACACATTGAGTTAGTGCATGATAAAAAGAAAGGATCCATTACTTTATATATTCTAGATAAAGCAGGAAAAGCCATGGCAATTGCTGATGCGCCTAGATTAAATCTTAAGTATAAAGATGGTGATAAGAAAAAGAAAAAACAAATCATAACAAAGCCACAAGGTGAAAAAGATAAAAAAGCATCAGAATTTAAAGCCGTAGATAATCTTTTTAAAACAGAAGGATTCAAAGGTAAAATTTCAATTAAAATAGGCGATAAGAAATACCAAGTCGAACTTGCTCATGGACATCATGATGATCACAAAGGTCATGATCACGATGACCATAAAGGCCATAAGCATTAGAAAGATTTAACAAACATTTTTATATTTGAGGACCGAATAGTCACCCTCCTTTACCAGGAGGGGGTATCTTTTTATTTAATTTTCAAACCATTTCTCGCATTTTATTATCAAAGCTTCCCTCCTTTTTCAGGAGGGGTGGCAGCTTGCTGACGGGGTGGTTCTCAAGCATGTGCGAGTTCAATTTTTAGCCCTAGGACATCGGAAGGCTCGTCCGAATTCATAAAAAGTTCATCGCTTTAATTTATAAAAGCGAGAACTACACACAAACAATATGAGTAGTTTAAATTAATGCGAATATTGATTTGATTATAACAGCAACCACCCCGTCAGCAAGCTGCCACCCCTCCTAAAAAAGGAGGGGAGTTTTTATATAAAGTCCTTGCGCGCCCAGCGAAATTCAGATGAACCTTCCGGAGTCCCGGGGGTTAATTGGTGGTGTTAAGTTTGCTTTCGAATTCTTCGTAATTATCAGGAAAATTTATTTTAAAGAATTCTGATAGTTGAGTGAGGATTTCTGGTTGAATTCTGTGCATGATTTCGGTTATATCTTCTACAAGTTCGTCATCTTTAATTTCTGTTAATTTCTTAAAGGCGAACTCAGCTTCTAGATGATCATCAGATGTTATCGCATCAAGCATAACATACCTAGTATCACTTAAATCTAATTTCCCGATTTCATTAAGAACTTCTTGGCGTCTAAGATGGTCTGAAGGTTTAATGTTTGAAAGAAGCGATTTCAAATAATCGGGTGTTAGGTTTAATCCAAAAACGATCAATACGAATGACAGGCATATTCCTAGAAAGGCGACATTGTAAATGGGTTCTTCATATTTTACCAGCAAGATCAAGCCAACCCCTGAAAGTGCTGTGGCAAGTGGCACAACTGTTCCGCTAATAAAACTCTTAGCTTTGCTTCTCAGGTTATCTGGAACCCCATAATACAAAAGTTCAGCAGAAGATTCATAGACAGAATAATAAATAGCTACATCACAAAATCTTGATAACGGTATTAAAATTACGAAGCTCCAAATCGTAAAGTCAGTTCCAGTTGCTCCAGGGAATAAACTAAAAATACACAAAGAGCTACAAGCAATTGTCAAGCTAAAGGGGTAAATCATACTTGTGCTTCCAACACCGAATTTTTTAAGTAACCAAGGTGTTAAAGAAAATTGTAAAATTAATCCTGTTAGAGAAGCAATACTGACAAAAGCACCTAGAAAAAAAGCGAGGTCATTGCCTTTAAACGTGACGCTCATTTTGTCGTAATAGTAATATTCAATGATGTTGATTATGATCCACATTGGAAAAACCATATAGGTCAGTGTCTTGATGAGAGGTTGTTTCCAAATGTCTTTGATGGTAGCTTTTTCAAAATCATCATCTTGTTTTTTGATAAACATCATTGTCGCTTGACCACGTTTTTTAACAGTTACTTTATTTTGGCATTTTATGGCAATAAAAATAATTAAGATTAAAAGGACACTCCAGCAGATAAAGAGGGTATTCGCATTTGAGAAATGAACGATCATACTTATAAATCCTCCACCAATAAATGTACCCATTAGGCCAGCTCCTCCTAATAATGGAAAAACTGTTTTGCCTTCCCATTGGTCGAAAACAGTGTTAATGTAATTCCATAAATGAATAATGTTAAACATAACATATGTTTCTACTAAACAGTAGACAATGAAAGGTAGGTATTCAATTTCGATCTTAAGAATTTCAAGAATCACATACAAGCTTGAGCTAAGGATGATGCCCATAACATTGATGATAATGAGTAGCTTTAAGCGGGAGAATTTATCAACAACTACAGAATATATTCCTGATGCGACAAGCATGGAGCAGGCCATAAAGGTAAACATATAAGGTATGTACTGAGCGCCAACCGTACTTAGAAAATAACTATCTCTAGCAATTCTTATAAACTCTATACCCATTATGCTGAACAGAAATAAAAGTAAAAAGCTAATGACTTTAGGTTTGTCGTCCGTTGTTTTAATTAATTTTGAGATTAGGCCTATCATAATTTCAGGGCCTTTTCATCTTCTTTACGACCATAACAAAATGCTATGAAAATGGTTAAAGAAAGGATAGGGGAGACGATAGTTCCTAAGCCAAATAAGTTAGGGCCAATTAATTTATATTCTTCAATGAAAAAGAATGCTAATCGCACTGTTGAAGGAATCAGCATTGCCCAAAAAGCTGCTCTAGCATTTGCCTTTTTCCAGTAGATACCTAGAGTTAGTGGGATCAAGCACCCAGCGAAAACCATATCGAATGCTAACACTAATAATGTACCGGGTTCTGGTTTATATATGGCGACAACAATGGATAAAATTGTTATTGGTATAGCTGTCAGTCTAGAAAATAGTAATAATCTATTTTGTGGAATTAAATTCGGAAACCTTTGCTGGATTACATTTTTTGAAATTACAACAGAGCATGCCATGATAGCGCCATCAGCGGTGGAAATGCAAGCACCAATCAGTCCAATCATAACCATCATGCCAATGCCGTGAGGCAAGTATTGATTAATAAATGAAATGAGATTTAAGTTTTCTGGTTTGGTACCTTCAGGAAAAAATGTGAATGCCAAGATGCCGATAAAAGCAATCAGTGTACCTATCATGATGGTTAGTAAGCCAGATAAAATGCAAGACGCTTTGGCGTAACGAGGTGACTTGGCCGCAAATACTCTTTCCATGAAATCGATAGCAATGATATCACCTAAACCCAAAGCTAATAAATAGGCCCAGTTTTGTAAGGCTCCTTTATTAAAATCTATTAGTGGGTCCATGGTGAGCTGAGTGCTAATTGTTGACATAGAAAATTCGGAGCCTTTATTATTTACCATCCAAATAAAGGCCGCTACGAAACCGAGTAATATGACACCAACATGTAAGATATCATTCCATGTGACGGCGAATAAACCTCCGGCCATAGTGTAGATCATGATGATTAATGCAATCATAATTGTGTATTGAGACTGAGTCAACGTTCCCGGCAGAATTTGGGATAAAATAAAACCTAGCCCAGCCAAGTTTGCTGCTAATAGAACAATGAAGCTAGCGACACATAAAAAGGATACAATGGTTTCTACGGATTTATCATATCTTCGAAAATAAAAATCAGGAAGAGTTAGAAGGCGCATTTTATGTAATGGTTTTGCAAAAAATAATCCTATTAATACAAGGGAGATGCCAATACCGATTGGATAAATAGCACCAATTAAAAATGGATTGGTCATGGAGATGTTTGCATTTAAAGTAGTGCTGCCTACTTCAATTGCTTGACCCGATAACGAAAGAGCCAAAACCCAGAACGGGATGATGTTCCCAGCGACAAAGAAGTTTTTGACTTTACCTCCAATACGACTGGCGGAGTGAATACCAATTATAAAGGTCATCAGGATAAAAGTGATTACAGGAAAGATCATGTAAGTATTAAATTTTTTACCTTGGGGTATATAGATTTTTAAGGCCGAAAATTATACAAATGATATGACTTCGATCAAATGAATATAGGATCTATTGTGGTCTTATATTATCGTTCAAAATTAATCTTATTAATTTCGGACGAGCCATCCGAAGTCCCAGGGGGGGATTTTGCATTAATTCCGTATACTAACTGATTCTTTTTAACTTTGTATTTCGTCCACCCATGACCCATTCGGCGATGTATAGGTTGCCATCGGCATCAGCAGTTAGTCCGTGGGGGCTATTGAATATACCAATTTCATAATCACTAGGCGGTACATTATTACCTTCGGAATCTTTTCTGTTTGGCCAACCCGGACGTTCTAATAAATGTTGTCCGTCACCTAGATATCCAAGAACTGAATCGTCTTTGTCTAAAACAATTAGTCGGGCATGAAGCTCACCAATTATCATGTATTCCCCAAAACTAGCAAAGACGCTAGGTTGATGAAAGTTTTCTTCACCAAACGTTTTTATGAATTTTCCTTCCGTTGAATAAACTTGTATGCGATTGCTGCCGCGATCAGCAACATATACCTCTGGAGTATCTTTACGGAGATCCATGTAAATCCAATGAGGGCAATTAAACTTGCCTGCTCCGTCAGTTCCGTCAATGGTAAGTTTCCATTTAAAATCTTTTGTAAAACAATAGGATTTATGAGTGCCATACCCATCGGTTACCCAAACATCACCATTACGTGGATCAGTTGCAATTGCCGTTGGTGAAAACCAGTCGTCGTTATTGAAGTCTGGAATATTATCAGGTGTTAACATCTTAATGATTTTGCCTTGTAGTGTGCATGCGACGATTTTACCTTGTTCGCCATTTCTGACACCCGCTTTTTTAGCGACATCAGCTATGTATAAAATTTCTCCGTGTTCGTCATCATCAGCCAACCAAAGGCCATGAGTATCAGCCACAGGTACATCAAATGTTTCCAGCAATTTTCCGTCAGTATTAAAGATACAAATTTTGGGGCCAGCAGGATGTCCGCTGATGATTCTGCCTAGCTTATCAATGACGAAATCGTGGTGAGCAAAATCGGTGTGTTTAGGTAAATCATCCCAGTGATCAATCCATTCCCATATTAAATTTCCAGCACTTAATTGCATCGTTTCCCCATTCAGTTTTTTTAAAGTTACAGTATACTTTAGTAATAAAAAGAAGACAGGCCAACTTTGGCAAGTAGATTTTAATAAATAAATAATTTGGCAAGTTAGATTTTAGATAACTTGAAATATACTTTTTGGGCCTTAGTCTAACTTCATTAACTATGAATAAACTATTACAGTCTCTTGATTAGGTTTCTGTTCATATTAGCATATTCCATTATTATAAACTTGAGTTCTAGCTTAATTTTCGAGAATTCGCATCTCTTATTAACTCCATTTATGGGAAGGTGCTATTGTGAAAAAGAATTTATTTATTTTATTATTTTGTGTATTGTTTATGGGGCCCTTATTCGGGCAAGCTGCAGGAAGATATGTCTTTCAGCCATCTGATTTTAAAAGCGAAAAAGCGACTGAGACATTGCCTGAAGGAGCAGTTATTATATTAAGCTTAAACAATTTGGAAGAGACGGTGTTGGAATTAGATCAAGTGCTAACAACATTTGTTCCATCTAATATTTTACCGCCACCGATTAAACAGCTTTTAGGGCAACCAGAGGCTATCATTAAATTTTTAAGCCAACAAGCATTTGGTCAACAGCTAAAAGCAGATCAGCTATTACAAATATTTGGTTTAAATTCAAAGGGTTCTATTTATGTTGCTTTTTATCCACCGGAGCCAGGTAAGTCTAAACCTAGCTTAGTTCTTACAATCCCGATTTCTAATCATCAAAAAATAAGCGGTCTGCTCAATAACGTTTTAAAAATTAGAAAAGCAGAAAAGAAAAACGACGGAGATCAAATCATTTGGGAGATTAATTCATTTAATAGGGATTTGCCTTCTAAATTGTTTATCACTTGTTCAAAGGAGAATATGTATATTTCGACATCGTATGAGATATCAAAATCTTTATACCAAACAAAAAAGGAAAAATCTTTAGGTGAAAGTAGTTTTTTTAAAACAGCAATTCAAAATGGAAAAAACATCAATTTATTAGTTGATATAAATCCTTTGAAAAAACATTACCACCAAAACAAGATGCAATTTCAGAGTTTGCACCAATTAGGTGTAATGCAAATGCACAAATTAATTTCTCAGATACCGCCAGAGAAGAAGGTTGATATTAACTTTAGATTACAGACTCAGTTTGGAATACTTTCGATAGACGAAGCCGCCCAATATTTAGAAGCTGTTATTGTTGGTGGGTCGCCTCATTTTTATAAAATTATCGATGATACAATCACTAATTTTCAAGGTATTAGTCTTGCCTTTGATTTGGAAAAATCGATTCAAACATTTGAGTTTAATATTCATTCAAATAATTTGAAGCCAGCGATTACTTCAATAAATAAAACGGAATTGATTAGCGCTTTAAATTATATCCCAGGGCCTAGATCAGCTTTTACTGCTATGAGTAAAGCGGATCCTAAATCAAATAAAAATGAGTGGTTGCCGTTCCTTGATTCTATCAAAAGTGAATTCCAAAAACGAAAATTAGATACAAAGATTTTGGATAAAGCCGTTAAAGATATGGGTGTTTTTTCCACACCAGGAACTCTTAATCAATTTGCCAATTTAGTGGTGCAAACAAATTACATAAAATCAGGATTAAAATCAGTCGATACTTTCAAAACATTTTCAGATTATTTAAAAAAATTAAAGGATGCCGCAAATACTACCTTTCAAAAAACGACTCTTTTAAAAGGTGTTGATAACAGTCAGGTCATTGCCTTTTATAAAGAGAATGTTAATTTTCATAAAAAGTCCAAAGTATTCACTGATAGCATGTTAACAATGATTGGTTGTGGTGATGAAGATTATATTAAATTAGGATCTTTTAAATCTGAAGTCTATAAACCTGGTGTTACAAAATTAACCATAGAAAAAGGTTTTAGATTAAAGAAGGGGTATTTCGGATATCATGAGCATGATGTTATTAACAGACAATATTTATATTTTAAACCAATGGATGACTTTATTGTGGTTGAAAAGGGTCAGCGTGAACCAACAGAATTAATAACCTTCACGAAAAGACCAGCGCCAGATAGTTTAGTGAAATTACTTAATTTGGTCCCAGCAAACACGACAAGTGTTAGTGTCCAAAGATTTCTTCATTTAGTGCCTGAGTTCATTGATTTCCTAGGAAGCGTTGAAAACTCTATACATAAAGAAATGAATGACTTTATTGCTAAAGTTCAGTTAGATGAGTTGAACGAGACCGCAGCTAGAAAAGCATTTAAGGGTTTGGATCTGCCTCTAGTCTTTTCTTGTTTGAGTGTATCGGATGACAATACAAAAGTATTTAATATCTTTGGTGTTCTCGAATATCCAAGAAGTAAAGTTATACCACTCTTTAAACAAGTGTTTAAAGATGTTTATACTCATAAAGATAAACTTGGTGGAAGCATGGTTTGCTGTATTAAAGAGCAAGGCGTTTTGCGATATAAAATAATTATGTCTAGCGAAGGAGCCTCTCACTTAATCAGATCTGTTGTGAATAATTTTGCTACAGAGCATATGCATAAACCACAAGGGATGCAAAATCTTCAAATGAAAGTGGTTCAAAGAAATGATGGTCGTTTAAAATTAAGAAAGGCTATTTTCTTTAATCCAGTTTGGGAACCACTTTTGCATATGTTTTTCAGGATGAGATAAAGCAGAATACTTTCTGCTGTGAATTTATTTAATATTTTTTTCCGGGAGAGCGAGCTGCCAGCTCGTCTTTTCTTCGGATACATCAAGTATTATGCAAAAGAGGTTGAATTACATCTTATCATGTGATCGTTAACGGTGAATACGGCAATGTTTGGAATTGGCTTTGGCCACGAAAAGACGAGCTGGCAGCTCGCTCTCCCAGCAAAATTATTATTTTGCCCGACTAATTTTAAGTATTAAGTTGAATTGTAAGGTCGGTTCAAATCCTTTGTAGATCAAATAGGTTAAGTTGTAATTCCCTTGTTTGAATATTTTGTTGATCACCTTTTTATTATCCAAGTCTGCGATTCTTTTGCTATTTACAAAAAAATAAAATTTAGAATCAATGTCCGTTTTTAATAGCGTGTTTAAATCCTCTTTGGCCTTAAAGAATACTGAGCACAAAACATATTTATCTTTAGTGTTTATGATAAAGTTTTTATTCACAGGTTTTTTTGTGAGCCAATTATCTATTAATTTCAAATGATGATCTAATTCTGTTAGGTGGTTGAATGTTTGGTATGAAATTTCTTTGACTGGGACCTCAAATCTAAATGAATTAATAAAGTTGATATCAATTTGTTCGGAGATTCTTTTTAGAGAGATTGTTTTGAGTAATCTTTTTACTTTTTCATCTTCCATGAATTCAATGATTAATTTATTTTCCCCTAGTTTATATATGGCTTCTATAGAGCCTTGACTAGCGGAGACCATAAGTTCTAAAAAGTGCTCATCATTTATCATTTGTTCAAATAATTTATTATTTTTAAGAGCCTCAATCTCTGGGATGGATTCGACTAACATTTCTCTTTCTTGAGCGCTAATCTTAGATATCTTTATAATGATATCTAAGCTGTTTATTACCGCTTGTGTTTGTGTTTTTTCAGAAATATAGGATCTGGTTTTATTGAATAAGTTACCAATATTATCTAAAAACTTGGACTGCTTTTCAAGATCTTCTTCGATGATTTGATTTTTATTTTCATTTCGAACATCCTCTGTGATAACTAATGTTGGTCCAGCTTCTTCTTTTGGTTCTTTGCCAATTAATTTCAAATAATTTAAAAATAAGATTGATTGGGAGTTAAACAGTTTTCTGTTGTCAGGGGTTTTTAAAAAGTGTGTTGATAAGAGAACGGATAAATCAAACAAGATAAAATATAAGATAAAAACGCTAGTGCTAATGATTGTTTTTACAGTAAATCTAACAAAAAGTCTGTTAGCAAACATATCTTTTAATTTAGTTGGTAGATCCCTTGATGTAATAAATTTTTGCAGATATATCTTTGATACATAACCGATGATTAATGACAAGATAACCGATGTCGCTATTAAGGTCATGAAATTTTGCGTTATATAAGAAATGCCCATAAAAAGAAAATAGAATGCAAACGACATATTAATAATTGTAATAAGATGGGTAGACACATATATGATCAGCTTGGATATTTCAGTTTTAATGAGTAGGTATACGATCACAAGGGTCGTGATTAAAACTATTATTTCTGTAAATAGTATCATTAGGTTTTGACTTTGAATGGCATATCTTTAGCGGTTACTATACCTCAATTTGTAAGAATAGCAAAATCAGATGGAATCAATTGAATTTAAGTGCTCTAGGGGCGAAATCCATTACCACCCAAATTATAAACGAATGATTCTAGTTTTTTATTTATTTGAGATATGGTTTTGCCCTAAAACATTTTAGGGCGAACACAAGGTTCCGCCCCTACAAAAAATTACAATATCCTTTATAGCGATATCAATCTTTTATGTGAAAGCCTTGGTAATGTTATAGGCGGCGTATGAAAAGGTCCAGGCCATTGTGGTTGTTAGTACAAATAGATAACCAAGATATTTCCAACTGCCGGCTTCTCGCCTGAATACCATTGATGCTGCTAAGCATGGTAAATATATCATGCAAAAGACAATGAAGGATACTCCTGAAGCTAAACTGATATTGGCTTTAATTTGATTGACCAAGCCTTTATTTTCTTCGAGGCCATCTTCATCTTTTAAATCACCTAAGCCATAAAGAATTCCCATAGTAGCTACAACAACTTCTTTGGCAGCTAGGCCAGTTAACAAAGAAACAGTCATGCGCCAGTCATAACCAATAGGTCGAAATAATGGCTCTGCTGAATGTCCGATCATCCCAAGGTAGCTGTTTTCTTTTTTATACAATTCAAATTCTTGTTTCAAAGATCTTGCTTTGGTCTCATCTTTGGCTGTTTGAGCTAAGACTATTTTGGCTTGAAATTCTTTTTCTATATTGGTATGTTTAGGATAAGTTCCTGCAAACCAAATAATAATTGAAGCTAATAAAATAAATGTCCCGGCTTTTTTAAGATACATCATTGCTTGACCTGAAACAGTGTGCCAAATTAACTTTAAAGATGGCCTTCGATATTTGGGCATTTCCATTATGAATGGTTCATCGTCACCTTTAAAGGCTGTCATCTTAAGAATTTTAGCTGCGAACAAACCCAATATTGCTCCGGAGATATAAATGAGCCATAGAACATTTGCAGCATGTTCTTCGGGAAACAAAGCCCCAACAAATAGTACGTAGATAGGTAGTTTGGCGCCACAACTCATAAAGCCAATAATGAATAAAGTTAATAGACGGTCTCTATCGTTTTTCAAAGTTCTGGCAGCCATATAAGCGGGAACAGAACAGCCAAAACCCGTTACCAGAGGAATAAATGATTTGCCATGCATGCCAAATTTATGAAAAATGCCATCTAACAAAAATGCTACGCGACTCATGTAACCGGTCGTTTCAAGAAGAGCGATGCCAATAAATAATATAATGATATTGGGTAGAAATAAAACAACTGCCCCCACACCGGCGATAGCACCATCTGCTATGACGGATGCTAATTCAGTATCACCTAAAATTGTTTTTGTGCTGTCTCCCATCCATCCAAAAAATCCGTCAATCCAATCCATTGGAATGCTACCAATGACAAAGGTTAATTTAAATAATCCCCACATCAGCAGTAAAAAGATGGGTAAACCTAAAAACTTATTCATTAGTAGGTCATCAATTTTACCGGTGGATTGGTTTTTATCCTGTTTTTTAAACACGACTGTTTCAGCTACAGCCCCTTTTGCTAGAGCTGTCTTTTCTTCGTTAAAAATGTCATCTAAATCTTTGGAATTAAAATGTAAATATAAATGTTCATAGGCTCTGATAAGCACCGGTTGCATTTCGATCCAAAGAGGTTCATCATGAAATTTTTGAAATGTCTCTTTGTCTTCTTTTAATAGATTGATCGCAATGGTTTTAAAATCAATATCGCTTTTGTAATTCTTGTCTTTTAAGAATGAGCAGATACGTGAAATTTCTTCTTCGTAAGGGTCACTAAATTGTAAACGAGTTTCTTTTTTAGAGGCTTCGAACGTTTGTACTATGGCCTCTAATAGTTCTTCCATGCCTGTTTTTTCTGTGGCGGAAGTTTTGATACAATTAACCCCTAGGACTTTACTTAATTGATCTGCATCTATTTCGACACCTTCTTTGATGGCCTCGTCGGTCATGTTGAGTGCCACAACAGTTTTTTTATTTAGAATTAAAATTTCTGTAGTTAGGTATAAGTTTCTTTCGATGTTTGTGGAATCAACTACGTTAAGAATAATATCGTAATCATTGCTGTTTAAATTTTGTTTGGTAACACGCTCTTCAATGGTGAAGTCGGTTAATGAATAAGACCCTGGTAAATCAGTTATTTCAAATTCATAATCATTTTTTTTAAATTGAACAACTTCTTTTTTGACGGTAACACCACTAAAATTTCCAACTTTAAGGCGGGCATTACTGATAGCGTTTATTATGGCGCTTTTGCCGACATTAGGTTGTCCGGCTAAGGCGATTCTGATTTTTTTCAAATACTTACTTCAATTTTCTCGGCTTCTGTAGAACGAATGGCTAAATGCATATTGTTGATGATGATTTCTAAAGTGTTTTTAGCGAGTGACCGTTTTTCTACTTCAACTGTTTGTCCTCTAACTAAACCAAAGGAATTCAAACGGCTTTTCAATTCTTTGCCACAATTGATTGCTGTAATAGTTGCTGATTCGCCTTTACTCATGTTATCTAATGTCATAATACAATAGTCCAATCCATACTTTTAATGTTGCGCTGATTATACTTAGACTGAGTCTAAATCAATAAATAGCAAAGCTATTATCAATGAATCTGCCAACATAACTAGATTTCTTTCGAATTTGTCAACTGAGACTATATTGAGACTGCTGCGCAATAATTGTCCTGAATGATGATAAATTTACGTTCCCAAGAAGTAATTATTCTCATAACTAGTTTAAAATAAAGAAGTTATCTTCCCCTCTTTTTGTAGGGGCAGATTCCATATCTGCCCAAAATTGATTAGTAGAAAGTTTAAATCTCCTATCGCAAAAGATATCGGGTTTTGGACAAGCTGTCCAAAGTCCCAGGGGTTTACTAGATGATGTACTAAATTGTTGTATTTTAAAACGTCGAGATTCTTATAACCACCCTAAATTAAAGGCTTTATGTTATTTTGAAGATTGATAGAAAAGCTCCCCTCCATTTCAAGGAGGGGTGGATGCGAAGCAGACGGGGTGGTTGGCTTTAATAAACGAACACTTATATAGAGATCAGATTTACTTTATTATACGAAATATAATTTTAATAAATGAAATGGGTGAGGCTTAATTAAATTTCGGACGAGCCTTCCGAAGTCCCGGGGGTGAGGATTTGGATGATATGCAAGCACCCCGTCAGCAAGCTGTCGAGCGTCGAACCGTCACCCTCCTTTAAAAGGAGGGGAACTAGGATTCCAATTTATTAATTCATGATTTAGCTTATGATTAATTTGTTTAATAATCAAAATCATAGACAACGCATGAATCTACAAACCTTTGCCGAAACATTGCTCTTTGGCCAGACCATTGAAGATAAATTATTAGCTTCAAGT
This sequence comes from Planctomycetota bacterium, assembly GCA_002746535.1. Taxonomy (GTDB): domain Bacteria; phylum Planctomycetota. The sequence continues at coordinate 12,332 of NVWA01000040.1, read as the reverse complement.
ACTTTTGATTTTTCAAAAACCAGAACCGCCATGACCAATGTTCCCGACTATCCGGGACGACCTGATTCATTATCTTTAATCACTAAAGGTTCGACGGTAAAATTCCCAGGTAATCATGAATTAGAAAATGAAACTAACCGCGGAATTATCATGCATTTTTTTGCCAACCATGAATTGTTAGCAATTGAATTAATGGCGATGGCCTTGTTGCGGTTTCCTGATGCTCCTTCAAGCTTTCAAAAAGGTATTGTGAAAACCATCGGTGAAGAACAAAAGCACATGCGTTTGTATATTCAACAAATGGAACTTCTTGGTGTCGGTTTTGGTGAGGTCGGTGTGAACTCCTATTTTTGGGATACCATGAAAAATATGCAAAGCCCTCTAGATTATGTCGTGCAGTTGGCCATGACATTTGAACAGGCCAATCTAGATTTTGCTTGGCATTATGCACAAGAATTTAAAAAAATGGAAATTACTGATTGCAGTGAAGTTATGCAAACGGTTTTTGAAGATGAAATAAAACATGTTCAGTTTGGTGTGCATTGGTTCAATGAATGGAAAGAAGTCGGTCTTTCCGATTGGGAAGCTTATTGCCACCAATTGCCTTTCCCGCTGACACCAGCCAGAGCTAAAGGAAAAGTCTTTTTTGACTTTATTCGTAATAATACTGGTCTATCAAAAGAGTTCATCGAACAATTGAAAATATTTTCTCATTCAAAAGGGCGGGTGCCTTATGTTAAGTTTTATAATCCGGCTTGTGAAATCGAAAGTCATCATAAAGGCACGTCCACTAAAAACAAACAAACCCTAGAGTTAGAACATGACCTTGGCGGATTGATGACGTTTTTAAGTGTAGCTAGTGATATCGTCGCCCTAAAAAAGAAACCTACCAAAGAGTTTATTAATTATCTACAAGAGATAGGGGTCGATATACCGCAATATATTCAAGTCTCGGATTGGAACAGTATTCCTGCCGAAATAAAAGATAGACGAGTAAGAGGTCTTCATCCTTGGGGTTATAATTCTCGTGTTCATCAATTAGAAAATCAATGTGCAAAGCTTTCAAACGATAATAGTTATTCTGGTTTACCGGAAAATGAAAATGTTTACTCAAAAGCTTATAGCGTAAATCTATTTAAAAACTATTTACAAAAAAATAAGAATGACCTAGCTCCAGAGTTAGATGCTAAAATTTGTTCAAATATTGATGAGGTCAAAAATGCGATTTCTTTTTTTGAATCAAACGGCTTTAAAAATGTTGTTTTGAAAACAGCTTTCGGAGTTGCGGGTCAAGGGATGGTACGTTTATTTGATGAACCCTTGCAAGAATCAAAAATAAATTGGTGCCAGCAACAATTCAAAACCCAGTCAATTATTGTCGAACCTTGGTTGGATAAAGTATTAGATTTTTCAATGCACTACGATATTCGCGAAGAGGGCATAAAAAAAAGTGGCATTACGCATTTGATCAATTCACCTCAGGGCCAATTCTTGGCCAGTATAAGTGGGAAGTTCAGTCAAATTATTCCGAAAGAAATTTTAAAAGATTTTTACCCTCAAGGTGTTCATCCAGGTTTTTTAGATGAACTTAATGATTATAGCGAATTTGCTTGCAAGGAATTAAAGGCAGTGGGCTTTTTAGGTCCTGTATGTTTTGACAGTATGCTTTATGAACATGAAGGTGTGCTTAAGTGTAAAGTTTGCGTTGAAATAAATCCCCGTTATTCAATGGGTCGATTATGTCTATCCGTCAGCACAAAAATACCTTTTGGAAAAGTCGGATTATTATTTTTACTTAGCTTGAAAGATTTAAATAAATCAGGATTTAATTCTTTTCCAGAATTTGCTCAACACTTAAAAGAGAATTACCCCTTACAAATTGATAATGAAAGTTCCAAATGGTTAGGTGGGTCAACATTGTTAGTGGATCCGGCTATTTCTGAAAAGTGGACATGTTGTTATTTTGTTAGTGAGAATTTATCTGAAAGTTTGGAATTATTTAAGAAAATAAAGAGTTAATTTGAAATCTCTTATAAGAATCCTTTAGGCTTTGCGTTTATTATCATTGTAACGGTGAATAATCTTTCGTCTGAGGGAAATGATCTGTATAATTTTGAATTTTATGATTGAGGTGTTTGACGTATGAAAAATAAAGTATTTTGGCGTATATTGATTTTATTTTCTATATCAATAATGATAGGTGGCGGATATACCGGCCCAAGTTGCGGTTATGGTGTTATTGACGATTCCGTTTTTGATGAAGCACTGAGTGCGCCAACATTTACAATTTCGGAGTCGGATGGTGAAGTAACGGTTACATGGACCGACGTAACCGATGCGATCTCCTATAATGTTTTTATTGACAGCAATTTTTCTATTTTAAGTGATGTGCCTGTTCGTTCAAATGTTCAGAGCCCGCAAACAATTGATAGCTTAGATAATGGCACAGAATATTTCATTGCTCTTCAAAGTGTCAATGCCGAAGGGTTGGTAAGTGTAATACCTACAGAGTCGACAAGTTTTACGCCTAATGCCTTTTTTTTACAATTAGCCGACAAAGATATCACGGGCACAGATGCTCAGCTAGATACAGTAAAGGCTCTCAAAGAATTAGTGGGTAAAAACATTAGCCTTTCAGATAAAACCGACAACCAAGAAGCTTATGATGCTTTGAACGCTTTAAAATCAATTGATTTAACTTCTAAAAGTATTGTTGATGTGACGCCTTTAAAAGGGTTTAAATTATTAGAAGAATTAATATTAAATGAAAATGAAATTACTGACATCAGCTCATTAAGTGAATTAGAAAGTTTATTAGTTTTGAAAATATCGAAAACCAAAATTACGAGCGCTTCGGTTATACTATCCTTAGAGAAGCTCACTGAGTTAGATGTCACTGATAATGATGGATTGCTGGACACGGCTACATTTGACCTTTCAAGCTTGTTCATTCAGGATGGTACTCAAGATAGTATCTTAAAAGATTTTCGAACATTAATCATTCCAAACTGTAATATTGTCGACTTGTCTTCCATCGCTTGGTTGACAGAGTTAACACATCTTGATTTGAAAGATAATAAAGAATTGGCTACCTTGTCTCCGATTGTGAATTTTAGTGACTTAACATTTTTAGACGTGACGAATAATAATTTTAATTCTGACGATGCTGATTTTGATATTTTAAAAACTCGTATAGAAGTTACTAATTCAGGTACAGTAACCGGCCCATGAGTCATTTGTAGATATGACCGTGCCTGTCTGAATTTAATTGACTCAACAAGTTTAGATAATAGTCAAATTTAATTGAATAAAAATAGAAAGAATATCGGTTATTTTTGTTTCTTTTAAAAAGGCTATTTATTTAATGAAAAATAAGGATATGCTTTAAATGTTTTTAGAATTGGCTTAATGTATTTTACTGGTGTTAAAGGAATTTAATTGCGCGTTTTAGTAATTGATGATCAAGAAAAAATTCTCGAATATGTAGAGGATCTTTTATTGGATATTTCGCCAGAAATTGAAGTTGTTTCAAGAACATCTTGGGAATCTACTGAACCACTTTTAGAAAAAGATCCTGAGTTTGATATGATTTTATTAGATGTGGTCATTCCAGATGTTGATGGTGTTAGAATTTATCAACACCTCAAGGAAGATTATGACTTAGGCCAAAACGTTACTTTTATGACCGGTGCCAGTTTGATAGGAATTATTCTAGAAAGACCTTATATCAGAAAACCATTTAGTGAAAAAGAAATTACTGAGTTAGTAATGGAATTCTGCCCTGAAGATGAAATAAATAAGTTATTTTAATCGTCTCCCCATTTAAATTTAAGTGAATATATTTAACAAAAACATCCTCGGTAAGACTCCTCTATTAATACCAGCAATAAATATAATACTTGCCAGCTTATTTTTCCATCTTTTAGATGTCAATATTCCCTTAAAAATTTTGATTCCAGTGTTTCTGTTGTTGGCAGGAATCCTTCTTTATCTTAAAAAATCACAACTGACGTTTCTTGTTCTGTTGTCTTTTTTATTCTTTTATATTCGTATTCAATTACATGAAAATGAGGCAGTTGATTTGCAGCTCTATCATGAATTGGATCATAAAATAATTCAAGTCGATGGAGTGGTTGTTGAGATCCCTTCTCTTGATTGGAATAAAAGTTTTAAGGAGAAAAGATCCGTTGCCTTTTTAATTCAAGTCAACAATACCAAGAGCCAAGTAAGTAGTGTTTACCAAAAAGTATTTGTTTATGAGAATCTACCTTCGAAAATTCTTCCCGGAGATCAAGTCACCATTATTGGAGAGTTTCGCCTCCCTAAAAAACGTTCCATACCAGGAGGGTTTGATACCTATAGTTATTATCAACAAAAGCGATGGGTTGGAAATTTAAGAGTGAAAGGCTGGGATGCCATAGAAATTAATTCTTCCCATTGGCATTGGCGTCGTTGGTTATATCAATTAAGAAAAGCGTTTTATCAACAAATCATTAAAAAGTTTCCGAATACTTCTAGTGGGTTTGTTGCCTCAGTAGTGATTGGCTACAAAAATAATTTAAATAAATCTCAAATGTCACAGTTCCAAAATTTAGGAATCGCACATGTTTTTGCCATTAGCGGCTTGCATCTAGGTTTGATAGCTTTATGGACATGGTGGTTTGGCGGGCATATTTTTGTTTCTGTGAGAAAGCGGACGGTTGCGACTTTATTGATGACCTTTTTATATTGTATGATTTCAGGTGCTTCTCTATCATCAATCAGAGCGTTTATTATGTTGTCATGTTTCCTTGGAGGATATTTAATTAAGAAAAAAACCAATGTTTGGAATAACTTTTTTTTATCGATGATTCTCATCTTTTTATGGAATCCTTCGGTTGTTTTATCGGTTGGATTTCAACTATCTTATTTAGCGGTTTTATCCATATTAATAAGCCACCATGTTCTAACTCACAATAAAGAATTCGATGCTTTTGATATTTTGCAGGCGAAGGACAATTTTAAAAACTTAAAAAAGAAGATATTTGAATTACTCTTTTATTCTTTAATGATTTCTATTACGACAGGATTGATCACAGCGTATCATTTTAATATCATATCTTATGGATCCATCTTTCTGAATTTAATTATCATTCCCTATTTTACACTTGTCTTAGGCATCACATTTATTTTTTCTATCTTTTCTTTTATGTTACCAAAAGTGATATTTATTTTGCCAGATTTATTTATTCAATTGTTATTTAAAATACCTGATTGGCTCAACGGCCTTGTGTCTACCTATAAGTACATACAAGCGCCGAATGAGTATTTAATTCTTTTGATAATCATTGGGTTTTTGTTGCTCAATTCTATTAGTGGTCATGTAAAGAAGATGGTCGCGCTGAATGTGAGTTATTATGGTTTGATTTTATGCATTCTTTTTATTTCCCAAGAGCCATCAAAAAATCAGTTAGTTGTCTTAGATGTAGGTAAGGCCCAWGCCATTCATGTGCAGTCGAAATCTGGGGAGAACTTCCTTTTTGATTGCGGAACAATTAGCGGCTATGATTCCATTTCGCCTTACTTGAAGCACCGCGGGATCAATCAGCTTGATGCCGTATTTATTTCTCATGATAATGCTGATCATTTCAACTGTTGGTCGACAATATTTAGTAAATTTAATATCAAAGAATTATATGCAAAACCTTCTTCCTTAAAAAATACAAGATCATTCAATGAAATGTTGCAAGTAATGCAAACTGAATGTCGGGGAAATATTTCTATCAATTTGGAAGTTGAAAAAAAGTTGTGTCACTTTACTTGTCTCCATCCGCAAAATAAAAAATATAAAAACAAAAATGATGAGAGTGTGGTTTGGTTTGCTGATTTAGATTGGTGTGAAGTGTTGTTTCCAGGTGATATACAAAAAATAGGTGTAGCGGAAATATTACTGTATCGATTACCTATAAAAAAGAAGAAAAGAATACTGATAGTGCCGCACCATGGTCGAAATGTTTCTTATCTAAATCAATTAATTAAATGGTTTGATCCTGATATTATTTTTGTGAGTGGTGATAAAATGAGTAAAGATGTTGAATTAGAACTGTCTAAAACGTCTATACCTACCATTCTAACAGGAAACAGCGGAACTATTATGGTGGATGATACCACGAACTTTTCAGAAATGAGACATAATAGTCTATTTCATAAATCCGCCCATTGAAATGATTTTTCAGCTGTTAATCATCTATTTTTTATTATAAATCTTGTATAAATACCATGAATAAATGAGAGGAATAATCATGAGCAAAATTAGTTTCACAACTATGGGTACACCTGCACAAGATGGCTTTGAAGCCATTAAAATAGCGAAAAAATTTGGCTTCGATGGTGTTGACCTCAGAGTTTCAGAAGTTAAAGGTGAGTTGACACCCGAGTCATCAGATGATGACATATTGGCGCTGAAAAGAGCTTTTGATTCTGAAGGTATTCAATCTGCCGGTTTATTTTGCTATGGTAAAAGAGGCATCCCCGTTGATGATGAAAATTATTGGTCCATATTTACAGATAAATTAAAAAGAGAATTGCACATAGGTTCTGTGTTAGGTAGCCCAAGTATCAGAATGTTTGGGGGCGATATTTCTGGATATTCTTCAGAGGAGAATTATATTGAAGACATGGGTAAGGCCATAACTTCTGCCCTAGATGCTTTTCCTGATATGCAAATTGTTTTACAGAATCATTGTGGCTCATTCACATTTTTAAATGGTGTGAAATTATCAAAACTTTTAAATAATGATCGATTTGGAATAGCATTCTCTTTTGATCATTGTTATTTAATGCAAGAAAATCGAGAGGATGTTTTGGCCGTGGCTAAAGAACATACAAAGCAATTGTATCTTTCTGACATTAAATTAGATCCTGACGGTAAGACTAATGACAACAATTACTTAGTCGGTAGTTCTATAATGCCAGGTCAAGGTGATATTCAAAATGAATTGGCCCTGAGTGCAGTTGGTGGCAAGGATTTTGAAGGTTGGATAACGTTTAAATGGGAAAAAATCTGGCATGATGAGCTCGAAGAACATGACGTGGCCTTTCCTCACTTCTTGAACTATCTAAAAGAGATTTTAAATTAAATACAATTATGGATTTAAATATTATAGCTTTGTGCGGTTGGGTAACGGTTATTGTTTTCCCGACGGCAACATTAATTCAATTATACTCAATAATTAAATCGGGAACTACCAATGGGGTTAGCGCATCTGCTTGGTTCTTGTTTGGTATTGCCAATATTTGTTTATATGTTTATACAGAAAAATATACAGAACCTCAATCGATTGTAGGTTTGTTGGGTACAGCATTAGTTGATTTTATCATTGTCTTTTTAGTTTTAATCAAATATGAAAAAAAACATATTAAAGGAGAACACTCGAGTGAAAATTAATACGCTTTTAGAAAAAAAATATAAAGAAGGGGCTCATGGTATTAGTTGGGCGCTAAAAAATTTAGAGGTGAAGGAAAAAGGGGATGCTCTTTTTTGTAAAGATAAAGAGCTAAATTTAATTTCTGATAAAAGTATTAAAGGCGATTCTTATCAGCTAATTTTTAGTAAAACCTCAATTACTTTAAAATCAAATACAGTTGTTGGTGTTATTAGTGGGCTTTTTCGTTTAAAAGAAAAGTTAAATTTGAAAGATTCTTCAAATGAAAACACACAATTAAAATTTAAAACTCGTTTCTATAAACATGAGTTAAGATACAAAGGGCTTGGCTCTCGCAATGCTTGGGATCAACCTGATATTACCATGTACACCAAAGAGTTCATGGAAGAGCTGATTCAATATATTGTGACGAAGGGCTTTAATGCAATGGTTCTTTATTCTGGTTATCATCCTTTTCAGTCATTCTTAGATTATAAAGGATTTGAGCATGGCATTAATACACCTAAGAAATTAAGAAAAGAAAACTTTGATGGACTATCAATGTTATTAACATTGGCCAAGCAGTATGGTTTAAGAACTTATTTGCATCATTATGTGACTCACTTCACTCAAGCTCTTTCGGATCATTTAAAGCTAGGTATGAAAGAAGGTAAACTACGATTGGCTAATTTTGAACATCCACAAATTGATGAATATAATCGATATATTTATAAAAGAACGCTGGAAACCTTGCCTCAATTAACGGGGTTCTTTTTAAATTTTGAATCTTCTGGTAATGCGATTGCTTTTATGGATCGAACTCTCTGGAAAGTAGCTGAGAAGATGAAGAACAAACCATCACTTTATATTAGATTATGGGGTTTGAGTGATGTGCAGGGGTTAAAGAGCTTATTTAAAAAATACAAAGGTCATAAAGGGCTGGTGCATAAAGGGCATGAAACGAATGATGTTGTTTATTATCCAGTTGCTGATGATCGTGTAAAAGTTTGGAAGAAGGCTATGCCCGATGTCGAGTTTACGTTTAGCATTGGACCATGTCACAATTGTTCTACTAATATTTGCGATAAACTATGGACAGATCCGAAGTATGTTCATGACCTATTAAAAAGTATGCAAGACAAAGGTGCTGACTCGATATCCTTTCAATCGGCCCGGGAAATATCGTTGAGCTTTCTTAAAAGTGGCAAGAAAATTTATGATCCTGTTTTGTTGGCCAAGTCAAGAATGAACCAAGGTCATATAGACGCTGTTTTAGATTATGTAAATGATCGAAAAATTAGTGAGAAAGAATGGGTGCAAAGATACGAAGGTTATTTTAAAACATCAGAAGGTGTAGCCAAGCATATTAAGAAGGCTATTTTTGAATCTAGCCAAATTATACTTTTGCAATTTCAGCAATTTTGTTATGGATCTCCTCAAGAAGGTTATAGCTATAATGGAAGGTTCAGTTTTTATCAAGAGCCATTCTTTTATTATCCGATGTCTTTTCTAAATAGAATTGGTGAGATAAAAGTTAATTACACTTGGCGCCCTTGGGTTGTGCGGGATACTAAAATTAAAGTTGTGCCTAATGATACATTGGCTGTGATTGATTATGTAAATCCAGCGGTAAAGCAAAAAGTATCACACCATCCAGATAAAATAATAGCTGAAATCAAGAGTCATGCTAGAGAAGGGATGAAGGCTTTGCAGCTTTACAAAAAAGCTGCGGGTAAAAAAGTTGATAAAATATTTGTGCAACATGTTTTTGATAATTGTAATTTTGGCGAACGAATTTGGCGTGAAATAGAAATCCAAAAAAGTTTATACAGTTGTTATTTTGCAAAAACAAAAGCTTCCTTTTTTAATCATTTGAAGAATGCGAATTCGTTAATGGTGGAGTCAGCTAAAAAAGTTGATATTGATGCGACGAGAGCTTTCCATTGTACGACTCAAAATAATAAATATACACCTGGGATTGATGCTTTAGCGATAGAGAAAATTATCAGTTATGAAAAAGAGGATATTCCATTTAAAGCATTGCAGCATTATTTAAACTCTCATGTTCATTACAATGAAATCAGGCGCTTAAGTAGGGCGTATGTTTCTATTGAAGATGAAATGAAAAAGCGAAATCTTGGTTTGTTAGATAAAGCCATGAAGGAAGTTGATAAATCGATCGAATGTCTTCAGAACGTCAAGCACTCTCTTTATTTGAATAATGTATTGTCTTGGCGTGATTATTTAAGATATGAAGTAGATGCCTTGACGCCACCAACGATGATATGTTCTAAAGATGATAAAGATCAAGCGGACAAAGATTTTAGAACGATGTATCATGATCAGAATTATCGTTGGGGAGAATTTTGTTGGGAAGATTTTTCTTCTTTTTTCAGGTACCAAAACTTTTTTGGTGTTGATCACATGGATTGCAAAACGACTTATACTGATAAGGGCTTGAAGATTTCAATGCGCGAACATGATATCAATTGGAGTGAAAGAGATGCTGTTTGGAAAGAAAATGAAGGCAGTATTAACCAAACCGGATTTATGCAAATCATGTTAGATACTTCCAGCAATGCGAGTGAGATGCAGCGCTTTACATTATACTTCAAAGGTAAAGGTGGTATGAAAGCTAAATCGGGTGTATTAGCGAACGGTAAAAAAGCGGGGGGCAAACCAGGAGTCTTCAAAGAATACAAATGTACCTTTGAACACACGGATTCGAATTGGCGTTTTGATGTTATTATCCCATGGAAAGAACTAGGCCGTAAACCCAAGAAGGGTGATGTTTGGCTCTTCAACGTTTTCTCAAACCCATCCGTAATAAAAAACAGACGTGTAATTTGGGCCCAAGGATTCGAATGCAAAGGCGACCGCGTAAGACTAGGCCGCATCGTATTCTAAAAATCATTTTTATGCAGGGGCGAACCTCGTATTCGCCCCTACGTTTTTAATACATTCAGCGCTTCTTTTTATTTAAATACATTAGCACTTTCCAGTTTAAATCTTCTACTAGAAAATACTTTATTAAATGTAAGGTTTGAGCCTGTCCAAGAGTATCAAATTGCAAGTTTTACTTTCCTATTTTCTCTTAATGAATAAAATTCTAATGTTTAAAACCTACGTTTCGTTTATACATATTGACACGGACGGAGTCTGTCAAAATTTATTTTTAATTTTTTAATACTAACTTAAAAAATCAAATAAGAGAGCTCAACAATTAAATTTTTTCCAACGGACTAATAATAGAAAAGCGATTTGAATTGAGCACATGAGTATAGATCATCGTAGTTTTCACATCCGAATGACCAAGCAATTCCTGTACAGTCCGAATGTCATAACCATCTTCTAAAAGATGTGTCGCAAAACTATGCCGCATGGTGTGTGATTTTACATGTTTGGTGATACCAGCTTGCGTACGAGCTTTTTTCAAAGTTCTAGTTATGTTTTGATCTTTAATATGGTGCCTTGCAGTTAGTTGCGATCGAGGATCTTTCGAAATTTTATCAGCGGAAAAAAAATACTGCCAATAGAATTCAGAACCTTGATTTCGATATTTTTTATCTAAGGCATCGGGTAGTTTTGTTTTGCCATATCCTTTTTTTAAATCTGATTCATGATAAATTTTTGCCACTTGAAGTTGATTTTTCAAAAAAGAAGCACTAGCATCAGGTAAAATAGTAACACGATCTTTTTTAAACTTTCCTTGTCGGACAATAATTTCTTTTCTTTCAAAATTGACATCTTTAATCCTTAGCCTTAAGCATTCATTGATGCGCATTCCGGACCCATACAGCAGCCGAATTATGTCACCATTTTTACCATCAAGAAAACTAAAAAGTTCACGAATTTCAGACCGACTTAACACTACAGGCAGAACGCGTGGTTTTTGGGATCTTATAACATCTTTAATTTCAAACTGGTCTACTTTAAAGAATTTTTTATACAGAAAGACTAAAGCATTAAATGCTTGATTCTGCGTATTCTCGGCAACATTTTCATGAACAACAAGATGTGTTAGAAACAGGGATACTTCTTCGGCGCCCATATCTTTAGGGTGTTTTTTATTATTAAAAAGTATATATCGTTTGATCCATCCCAGATATGCTTTTTCGGTACTATAGGATTTGTGATTTGCTCTAATGAAATTTTTAACTTGTACAAGAAATTTTGAATCCGCCATTTTCACCAACTAAAAAATATTTATATATAGTGTTTATATTATCAATCAGATGCAGTTAAAAATCAAGCATATATTCAAATCGATCACAAAATAACAATTAGAAAATTAAAAGTTGCTAAATCCAACAAAAATAAAAAACATAAAAAATGATGAAAAACCTGAATAAATATCAACCAGTTTATCTCCAAGCAATTGAAAATAAAATGGTTACATATTATGCCATAGAATGTTATTCATCAAATGTGATGAGTTTCTTCCCAAAATTAAAGAGCCCGATCATTTTTTGATTGGAAACCTGACTCAATATCAACCAATATGAACATAACCAACTACACTAAAACAATTTACCATTCCCCATCAAGAATGTTATCCGTTAAATATAATGAGTTTCCTTCCAAAAATAAAGCGACCCATTATTTTTTGAATGAAAACCTGATTTAATATTGAAAGATATGAACCGAACCAATTGCCCTAAAACAATTTACCCATCTTACCCTCGGATGTTATCCATCAAATGTGATGAGTTTCTTCCCACAAAAAATCACAATGATGAGTTTCCTGCCAAAAAATCGCAATTTTATTTTACATATATAATGTTAAGACTTTTCCAAAACCACTGGTACAATTATCATCACATTCAATGTATACATAGTAGTTATTCTACATTCCGGAAGTAAAAGGTAACTTGTAAAGTTTAAATTGTGCGTTTAGAATATGAATTCATTTTATATCTTTAGTCGCGA
>NVWA01000076.1 GCA_002746535.1 Planctomycetota bacterium | reverse complement strand
AAAAATATTTGAATCCTACGAATTTCAGCTGTAGTCCCATGTCTGGAATTCCATAATTTAATAAATAATTAATTATTGAAGATATCTCATTTACACCAAGCCACATTAATCATCAAGTTTGAATTAAATGCATAAATAATTTTCATAAACTAAATATACATAGCCTTTCCTTTCTTTCCTTTCTTTCCTCTTTCCATTTCTTTCCTTAACACTAAAACTCAAATTCCACAAATTAATTAAATTGGTATAATGGCTTCTTTGCTTTTAGAGAGCTGGCTTGGTTAAGAACTTACTTTGCTTTAAAATTAGGTGTTTATGGTGGCATGTTTAGGATTGAAACTATATTTAAGTTCAAAAATTAAGGGAAATGTTTTACTTGATGGGAAACCTGTTGAAGGGGCTACACTCAAAAGAACTGTTGGATTTCAAAAAAAAATAATTGATGAGACCATTTCTAATAGCATGGGTGAATTTAGTTTTCCAGAGGTGATTAAGTTTTCTCTTTGGGGTTGGCTTCCTCATAATCCATCAGTAACCCAATTTATTTTAATTTGGTATAAAGACATAGAATATCAAGCTTGGGGCTATCAGAAGGGGAATTATGATGATGATGGTGAATTGTTTGGTAGGAAAATGAATCTTCGGTGTGATTTAGCAAATGAAAATATGTTACATAAAGTTTCAGATTTTAAGTCTTATAAAGGAATATGTGAGCTCGTGTAGTCTGTTTGCCGATCTATGCTAATTACTTCAAAGGCAACTTCCAAAAGAGAGAGCTTTTTGATAAGGGGAAGTTGGTTAAGACTGAGGTGGTGGAGTGACATCACATTTGCCAATCACTCACTGGTTGATAGAATAAACCCTCATTAATTAAAGGGAGACTTCAAATGAATCATGAGATCACTATTAAAATAGCTAAATTCAATTCCAAAGTTTGTATCTATTGGTTGTTTTCAGTAGGGTTAGCAATGACAGTCTCGGTTATTGGTATCCCCCTTTTATTTATCTGGATTCCTGTTGGATTAGTCGTGACAAGAAAATACCTTGACAGCATGGAGTGTATATTAACTAACAAAGCATTAAAAGTCAGAAAAGGTATATTCATCCGAATAGAAAAAACAATTCCTTTGGATAAGATTACAGATATGAGTTTGATTGAAGGTCCAATAATGAGGCACTTTGAACTGAATACTCTTACTGTTGAAACCGCAGGGCAATCAGGAGTCGGGGCACTTGTCTCACTATCAGGGATTATCAATGCAAGGGAGTATAGAGAGGCTGTTTTGAAACAACGTGACGAACTAACTTCAATACAATTTACAGAGAATAAATCTCAAGAACCTGTTGGCGATAAAAATATATTATTGGAGATTAGAGACTCATTACTTCGTATTGAAAAAAATCTGGATGGTCATTAGGTCAAAATAATTATATGACTGCATTCAATTCGCTAAGGTTTAAACTCAGCCATGGGGGTGATGGTTGTGGTTAATAACTGGCAATAAATGATTCACTAAAATCAAAAATAACATACCGACAGTCATACTAGGTCTCAATTATGACATGCATAATTAAATGTTTTTAGCTAAATTAATAAAAGCTTTCTTTATAACACTACAAAGGTATCAATTCTATTTAATATGTGTGTGTATGTGTAAATTCAACTAAGGGGAAACCATGAACGTGTTATTATTTGTAGTCATTATATTATCGATATTAACTCAACATCTTTATGCCGAGGACAAGAAACTTGTTTGGTCAGACGAATTTGATTATGACGGTTTACCAGACAAAACGAAGTGGGGGTATGAAGAAGGATTTGTACGTAACAAGGAAAAACAGTATTACACTAAAGCTAGGAAACAAAATGCCAGAGTTGAAAATGGCATGTTAATTATTGAAGGTAAAAAGGAGAAGTTTAAAAATATCAACTACAAGAAGGATTCAAAAAAATGGCAGGAGAATATAAAGTATGCTAATTACACATCAGTTTCTCTGATCACGCTAAATAAGGTTAGTTGGAAATATGGGAGAATTGAGGTAAAAGCAAAGTTGCCTAAAGGTAAAGGTGTATGGCCTGCTATCTGGATGATGGGAGCCATTCGATCAACTGGCGTTCGCTGGCCTCAGTGTGGAGAGATAGATATCATGGAATATGTAGGTAAAGACCCTAATCGGATACATGGTAATGCGCATTACCCGGTAAATGGAAAGCATAAATCTAGTGGAGGAAAACTAAAGATCTTAAAGCCCTACAGTGATTTTCATATATATGCAGTTGAATGGCACGACAATCGAATTGATTATTTCGTTGATAAGCAAAAGTATTTTACATTTCAAATAGACAAGGCTGGAAAGGGAAAAAATAATCCGTTTCGCAAGCCCTTTTATATGCTGATTAATCTGGCTCTAGGAGGGAATTGGGGCGGTCCGATTGATGATAATATATTCCCACAAAAATTTCTAGTTGATTACGTGCGAGTCTATGAACTAAAGAAAAGTAAACTAGAAGAGCCAAGTGACAAGAAATAAATCCGGTTATTAAACCAAGCTTTCCAAAACTCAGACGCGAGGATGATGATTGTGGGGGTGTTTTTAAAGAAATTTTAGATCGAGAATTGAATGGTAAGACTTTCTAAATACGCCTGTACAATAGACATATGTAAGTTATGATTTTAGCTATTTAGAAAGGAATAAAGTGAATCGAATTGTATTAATCTCAGCAATAATTATCTCATTTGCATTAACGTCATGTATAAAAACTACATATTCTGTCTCATATAAATTAGGTAGAGGTAGTAGCTCAACGATAACTTTGAATGGGAGAACAGACCAAATGAAGGTTACTGATGAAGGGCATGTTTTTTTGAATAGCCAAAAAGTTGGCGAATGTGGTGTTGGCCAAAGAGTTGAATTTAAATTTATTGAAGGCAAATTTGAATTAGTTAAAACAGCAACCTCAAAGTAACCCCAACAACATTCCCCTTCCCCCAAAACCAAACCTTGGCATAATGCTCACTAATCCACTTAGAGAGTAGCCTTGGTTAAGAAATTATTGAATTCTATTGTTGTCTCAGCTTTTATTCTTGTGTTGGTGATTGTGCAGACTAACACAACACATATACTCATTAATCCTTTATCTTTTCTTTTATAATTTTTTTGCTAATTTTTTGAGGTATACCTTCCCAAACAATTTTATTTTTTTTGTTTACTAAAAATATATATGGGACTATACCTCTTTTGTAAGCGCCAAATGTTAATAAATTACCTTTTTTGTTAGTTTTATCAATACCCACAAGGAATTTGATGTTTCTTTTTTTTAAATACGTTTTAAATTTATTCACATCTGCAGTAACGTCATCATCAGGATCAGCGATACCTATAATTTGTACATCATTTCCGATTTTTTCGTACAGACTATTCATATACTTGTTTGCTCCTTTTATATCATTATTATCCTTTTTTTTGTATATTTTCTCAATAAAAGGATTTGGCATAAAGTAAATTATTTTTAGATTTTTCTTTATATCTATCTTTCCATTAAAAAATTTACTGCATAATATTTTAGGTGCATCCTTACCCAAAAATTCATTTTTTATTAATCCCTTTACTCTAATCTCCTCTATATGCTCCTGTGAATATACAATTTGTGCAAGTAAAAACAGTGCTAGAAAAATATAAATTGACTTCATTACTATCTCCATTGTTATGTGTACTCTTAGGAGAACACGTTTATGAATTTAAATTGTTCCAGACTATTTGAATAATAATTTAAATTAACGTAAAGAAAGTTAAAGATGGAAGCCAAATAATCAGATAAATACCGCTTTCTTTCCAAAAATTCAACCCCACATTCCCTCTGAATCCAATTCCAAACCTTGGTATAATGCTCCTAATCCTTTTATAGAATAGTCTTGATTAAGAATTTATTAAATCCAAATTGATTTTTTATGATTTACTGATGCTATGAATAATTCTTTAAAATTTAATTCAATTTATTATGACTAAAATATTTCCTAGTAGAATATATTACATAAATTAAAATTTAATTTGAATATTTTGAAGCATTTTTTACAAATTCCATCGCCATAATAATGTATGGAGAATATTGGAATAATCTATTTTTTTTTGAGAGTTGGTTTGGTTAAGAAAATATTGATTCCATTGTTTGCCTTCCTCAATTGAATTAAGGTTCATGTCAGAGTAGTGCTTAACCTAGATTATATTTTCGAATTGTTTACAATATAAATTTATTAACTCTATTTACTAAAAGGAATTTAAAGATGACTCGAAACTCAATTTGTATTCTTATATTGCTATTCTTAGCAATGGCCTCAAAAACTATTTTTGCTGATGAGGATAAAGCTAAAGAAATGAAAGAATTACAGATACGAGTTAAAGAAGCTCAAAAGGCATTTCAAGTTAAAGATTTTCCAAAGGCAATAACTTTATTGAAAGCTATTCTTGAAAAAACTCCAAATCCAATGTTTGAATATAATTTAGCATGTGCGTATGCTCAAATTAAAAATAAGCATCAGGCATTAAACCACCTCGAAAAGGCTATTTTATTAGGTTATATCAATGTGAAGCATATCGAAAATGATCCTGATTTAATTTCAATCCGCACAACGCCACGATACTCTGAAGTTATTAAAAAAGCCAAATCAATGTTAGAGGCACAGAAGAAGATTATTGCCAGTATACCGTCACCTAAAGATATCCTACTAAAACCAAAAAAACTAACTGTTGATCAAAAAATACCATTATTAGTATTTTTGCATGGTATGGGAGGTTCATCTAAAGATTTAGAGCCTGTATTTAAAATTCTCTCATCATCAAATATGTACTCGGTACTTCTTCCTTGTGGTAGTGTAAAGATGGGACTTAGGGCTGATGGCAATCCTGCTTATAATTGGGATCCAATGAAAGACTCAAAAAGGATCATTGAAAAAATTAAAAAGATGAAGGGTATACAACAGGATAAAATTTATTTAGCAGGTTTCTCCGCTGGAGCCAATATGTCCTATGTAATTGGGGTTGAAGCGGCTGATCAATTAAAAGGTGTTATCGCCTTTAGTGGAGCGGTGCAGAATGAACTGATGAATGATAAATGGATAAAAAAAGCATCGAATAAGCTCCCTATCTACATAGTGCATGGACTTAATGATAAAATGATGCCAATCTCTTTGGGAAGAAATGCTTACGACTATTTCAAGAAACATGATTTTCATGTTAAGCTGAAGACGTTTCAAGGTGGACATACTCTTCCAAGCAATTACTTAGATATCATCAAGGATGCTGTAGAGTGGTTTCACAAAAAAAAGTAACCCGTTGAGTCAGGGAGTCGGTTCTACTCCTTTTCAAAAAAGAAAGAACTCTTCAAAGATAACATGCTAATAGTAAAGCAGACACGGGGAGATGGTTGTGGTAGTCGTATGGTCAAATAATCATAATATCCAAGTATAAATGCCAATAAATATGCTAGTTGAAAATTAGAGTATTTGAGTCAATAGAATTTAAAAATAATTGAAAAAGTCCGTCAGATTATTTTTTCTAATGTTAATTAAGGGTAAGAAATAGATTTAAATCAAGAATTGTCATGAAGAAGAATTCTATTATCTTATGAACTACCGGTCATTTAGATTTTGCTGTTTACAACAACAAAAATATAGATTGTCATAATATTATTTGTTTAACCGAAAGTATTATTCAACTTATATTTTGAGAGTGTTTAATTGCTTCTCTTGAAATATCTTTTTTTGTCTAAGGATTGATTGGATTATAAAATTAGAGTTATGTTCTAATAGACTAACATTCAAAATTAATAGAATTTAGAACATAATTTAACTTATAGGAGATTCAAGTTAATACAACTACTTTAAAGTTAGGATTGGGTATCGTAAAATTGGCATTACTATATTATTTAAGACTGGATTGGATTAAATTTATAACGTTTCAAAAAAGATTATGTTTATTGGGAACCTACTCAATACTAGTGCGTAATTAGTTTATGTCAGCATTGTAATTTAGATTATTCGGAGGTGTACATAAGTATAAAATACAAATTAATGGAAATTATTTCTATTTTTTGATTTCTTTTTATATGTGTTACTGAAAACACTAAAGTTACGTTTAGCTTAACTCCAAATGATTTTAATAATTTATTAGTATCGAAATTAAATACTTCTTCATGGAATGATCCTAATGGCATATCAATATACTTTACAAAGGTTTTATAAGTGAAAAAAATTATACTTGTGGTCTCTATCTTAATCATTCATATATCATTATATGCCTATGATTTAAAACCAATAATTGAGAAGGTTGATATTGTCAAACAGATTTTATCAAATTGGGATAAATCAAATGATCCAATACTTTTAGAAAAAGCATTAGTTCTATTAATAGAATTAAAAGCAGACTTAGGAAATAAAACGGGTCAGAATTTAAAGTATGAGAAATTACGACAAGAAGTTTACATGCTTTACTTCTGGACAAATAAATCT
Source organism: Planctomycetota bacterium (assembly GCA_002746535.1). GTDB lineage: Bacteria > Planctomycetota. Next base: position 81 of record NVWA01000076.1, on the reverse strand, counting down.
CGCCGAGTTAAGGCTTTTGGAAAAGAAAAAGATCAAAACAGTAAAAATGAAATTAAAGAGAAATCATCTTTAGAACATAAT
>NVWA01000039.1 GCA_002746535.1 Planctomycetota bacterium | reverse complement strand
TAAATTTTTACGAGCAATTGTCATAAGCCACCTCTTTCCAAGCACTTAGTAAATAAATACTAAAATGAAAGATAATATTACATTATTTAATTATGATGTCAATTAGAATATACTATATATAAATATACTTTGCCTGTCCTTGTCCTTTCGCCTGTCCTTGTCCTTTCTTGTCCTTTTTATATTTTTAATTTAGTGAGATGTTTTTTGGGGGTTTTTATTTTAAATTACTAAATTTTTTAGGGTGTCCTAGAATTTCTTTAAATTACTAAATTTTTTAGGGTGTCCTAGAATTTCTTCTACTAGAAGTTCTACTAGAATTTCATTATTAAATAAACTTAAAAAAACATAAAATGTAAAAACGAATGAGACTCACTCACCAAAATAAATATATTTATTTGGAGAAAACAGATGGTTGGGATCTACCATTGATTTTATACTTTTAAGAAAATCTTTATTCTCTCTTTTTTGCAGCTTCATATATTTCATTGAGTGATTACCCAGTCGGTAAGGTATATACCCTAGTTCAAATAATTTATCAAAAACTTTATCATGACAAATCAAGGCATTCTTTGTTTGAGACAAATCTCTTTTATCAAAAGAAATGGTAAGAACAGAAGCAAGAGACCTCCCATTAACCATGCTTAAAGTCTGCTGCATATCAAAACCATATTCATGAAAAATAGGCTCAATGGCACTGTTCATTCTTTTTAAATCATGACCCGTCATTGGAAGCAGTGGCGATATCCAGTATAATCCAGCTTTATAATCTAGCGGATCTTCTGAAGATAATTTTATTGGTATATTTTCATTTTTAAGACCCCACAAGGCCCCTTGAACACAATTTTCAGGACTCTTACCTTTCAATAAATCGCAACAAATGATTAATTTATTAAATAATGGAGTCAATTTTTTGAATAAACCTAAACGATTAAAAATGCCCAATAATCCACCGARAATAAATAGTTTTTTATCATCTATTAGTATGATCTTTTTTACCGTTTTTGATTCTTTCATTGCTTTCTTGATACATTTCAAATCAGCTTTAATTTGAGCGTTTGTTCCGTACATTCCTATAGAGCCAAACCAATGGCTAGAGTTCGACCTGTCAAGCATTTGCTGTGTCATATCTGCCGAGAGAGGTTTATTAAAATTCATTTTTTCCCATGGATAAAAATTAGTCATAGAGAGCATTCGAGTGCTGTTCGCAATATGTACGACTGAATTAATCGTACCATTCATTTTTAATTTTCTGACAGCATCTAAGAAAAGATGAATACTCTCCTTATCTTTTAGCAAAAATAATAATACTTTAAAAGCATCTGGTTTCGGTTGAAGCCAAAGAGTCAACTTTGTGATAATACCTAAGTTGGATTGCGTAAACAAACCATCTATAGCGGGGCCAACACCCCATTTATAAGAAGTTGCACATCTTGCATTTTCGAAAGACGAAACCCCGGTTTTAATAATTTTTGCATTCGGCAAGATCACTTCTAAGTCTGTCACATTTGAAAACCGATCCCCGTTTTGAGAATGTCCAAAACCTCGTTCGGCAACATTTCCAATAATACTTGTTTTGGGGCCAGCACCGGTTGCATCCATCCAGTATTCATCCCCCTGCTCTTTTAAGTATTCATACACCTGCCCTTGAGTGACCCCTGGTTCAATGGTGATGGTGCCTAATTCTTTGTTATAATCTAAGATTTTATTCATCAAGCCAAGATCAATAATAATCTGATTGTCTTGAGTACCACAGGCATCTGAATAACCCCAGTTTTTACCTGTACTAATGGTATGAAAAGGGCACTGAAACTCATTGGCAAATAAAATAATTTTTTGGAGTTCATTACTGCTTACTGGCTTTACGATTAAACTTGGCATTGTGCCATTAGCTAAAGTGGTTCGAGCATACCTTTCTATAGTTTCATCATCTAAAAGCAGTCTTTCTTCTGAAATATTATTTTTGATTTTTAAATAAAAATTAAAGATATTATTCGCTCTACTATTTTTTCGTTGTTTTAATGTTTTATCTAATAATTCCATAATTGATTTCTCCAAAAGTAATTTAGACCATGACTTGCTTGGAATCTTTTATTTCTTCAATAATTCGCTTATCCATTTTGAAATTCACATACAAAGTTCTTTTTATGGATTCATCATTTTGTGAATTTAGATAAGCATATTGGCAATCATCTTTTGAAAGGCTAAGCAATACTGCGGGGGCTCCTGAAACACGCTGACAAGGTCTAGATTCAACTAATTGCTTAAAGAGCATTTTCTTTTTGTAAAAAAATTGATGTCTCGGGTTAACCTCGATCAATAAACATTTGTTTTTAGAAGTGGAAACTAAATCTAATGTAACCGCATTAAATAATCCATTTATAATATCTTTAGAATTTTCGACACCTTCACTAATAGCCAAACGAGTTACTTCAGAAATTTCTGAGACGCCTCTTTTAAATAACGAATTAACTTCTGGAAATTCACTATCAAGCGGCAAACCTAACTCAGCATCGAAATTAATCGTAATCGTTCCGACTATCTTCTTATGCAATTCTGCTTTAAAAATTATTGATTGTCCAACATTGTCAAAAATGGTTTTCATTTTTTCGAAACCATTCGCTTCAACTTCACTTTCTTCAATATAGTTTTTTTTCAAATACTCTTGATAAGCAAGTTGCATGCATTCATTTTTTTCTTTCTCACAGGATATAACTGAAAAAGTTAAATCTTTTTCGCAATATTTATTCTTTACATTGTCCGCTTTGATGGCTTGCATAGCCTTACTAATAGATGACTTTCTCTTTGGGACTACTTTTCTTCTTTTTTTTGGATAACTGACCGCCATATTCTTGTCCTCCTGTTGGGTTACAAATTATTTGGTTGCTATTTACTTACAAAGCAATCAAATTGCCAACAAAGGGTTAAAGCATATGTGCTTATATTTCAGTATGTTACCTATATACCATGTCCCTATAAAAAATTTAATTAAAATATATTTCTATTTGCATATCTATATTAGGTTTATTTATTACTCTATTTTTTGTCTATTAGATAGCACTTCATGAAAGACTGTTAAATGCATCCATTCATAGATTTATTGATTAACAGAGATATAAACTTGAGCGATTTAAGAAAGAGTCCTCATTGCCCAACAGATGAAATATCAAAAATATGTTTTAAACAAATTGATTTACAAATACTCTTTAAGAAGTTTGGCCCAAGCAACCAAGTGCTTAAAAAGGCACAAACACTTTTATTACAATCCAAATCAATAAATCTAAACAAATCAATGTCTCCTGACCTAAGTATTGCCTTTTTGATAAATCTAGCTGAAATTCATTCATCTCTATTTGATAAGAATGATGTTCCAGAAATAATTGAGCAAGCAGAATTTTTAATTTCTGATAGTGTTCACGAAAGCATTCAAAGATATTTTCAGTATTTTAAAATTAATGTATCATTCTTCAGAACAGGAAATTTCAATCAATCAATCAATCAATTTTCAAAACTTACAACTTTTTTTAACCCCAAAACAGCACTTGATCTGGATGTAGCAATCCTGATACTCACTTTTTATGCCAAAAATGGCTGTTTGCAAATGTCTAAAAATCTATTATTAAAATTAGAACAGCCCAAATTTTCTCACAGGAAAAATGAACTTAGCAAAATTTCTTTCATAGATGCTGTTAAAAGGGGTGACCTGCAACTCAGTAAAAATATTTTTAAACAGATATCTCCTGAAAGTATTGATCTGCCTCTCAAAGAATTCATCATCCGTATGCATTTTCTTGATAACAAATGGGATAAGTCCATTTGTGAGAGACTTGACTTTTCAAAAATATTATGGCCTTGGGCAAATAACTTTATACTTTTGCACCAAGGAGAGACATTGAAATCTTTAAAAATCGTCAAAAACTATTTGCAGGAAAAGACTTTGCCTATTGGCGAGGCTCAATATCTTTTACTTTTTTCAGAATTAGCCAATGGGAATATTAACTCCAGTAGACAACAGCTGAAAAAATATTTAGAGCTAAATTCTAAGCATTATTTTGCCGCTTTTTATCAAATGTATTTTGAACTAATCAATAACAATCTACCAAAAGCTTCGGGATATTTTCACGAGGTTTCAACTGCTTGCCGAAAATTTAAGGCAGAAGGCATTTTAGATTTTTATTTAAACCTTGCGCCAAATATAACGCCATCTCAAATAAGAATAATGCTAGAAAACCCAAAGGAAAAAAGCACGAAGCCTACTAAAGTTTTACGGAGTAAAGATAGACCTAATAAAATGATAGATCAGTTTATAATTGGATCAAGCGAATCGACCCTATTATTAAAAAACAAAATTAAAAAATATGCCCCGCTGGATGTGCCAGTTTTGATTTTAGGTGAAACCGGTGTTGGCAAGGATGTAGTTGCTAAAAATTTGCATTCTCAATCAAATCGCAAGAAACTTAAATTTTTGCCTATCAACTGTGGTGCTATTAACGACTCTCTTTTACAATCAGAATTATTTGGTCATGTTGCCGGTGCATTTACAGGAGCAGAAAAAGACAGAGTTGGTATTTTTGAAGCTGCGGGCAAAGGCACCGTTTTTCTTGATGAAATTGGGGAAATCACGCCAAAACTTCAAATAGCATTATTACGAATTCTAGAAAATAATGAAGTACGGCCCGTAGGCTCTGCAGAGCCTCGTCTCATTCAATGCCGAATATTGTTCGCCACAAATGCAATTCTTCAACAGATGGTTAACCAGAAAAAATTCAGAAAGGATCTTTTCTTTCGCATTAATAAATTAACAATTCAGGTTCCGCCTTTACGAGATCGCCCAAAAGATATCTTAAACTTAATTGAGCATTATTTCTCCAAAGATCGTGAAGGTGAACAGTGCCCACTAATTTCTGAAAAGCTAAAAGATAAATTCTCATCCTATCACTGGCCTGGCAATATAAGAGAATTAAAAAATGAGATTGAAATGGCAAGAATTTTAAATTCTGAAAAATTAGAATATGAAGTAGATGATTTTAAAAATCTTTTTTCTAAAATGGCAGATGTTCCGTCTAAAGAACCCTCAGATGAACCCAACCTACCCCTTTCAGATCAAAAAGATATCGACTTATCATTGGCACTAGAGCTAGATAAAAACAGGTCAACAAACATTCATCGAATGGACAGGATAAAAAGTTTGTTTAATTCATTAGAAAAAGTTTATCGCATTGATCTGGTTAAGATATTAAACGTAACACCAAATACAGTAACCAATGATCTAAAGAAGCTAATTAAAGAAGGTTATATAGAGAAAATAAAACCTACACCGGGACCACGTACACATTATTTTGTATTAAAAAGGTAACTTTGTCTAAAACTACGAGTCGGTGATAAATCTAGTTAAGTGCAGATCACCAAACTTCTGTCATACCAATCAATAATTACTGTAAAGGCAGAGCACTGCCTACATGTTGTAAATTAGGTTATTAAAAAGATCACCAAAATCTCAATTAATAAAGCCATAATAATGTAAACCAATTGAACATGTTCACGTAGAATGTGGCCATAAATTTTTGATGACGCCTAATAATTTTAAACGATGGCAAAGATGCCCAATAAGGTGTGAATTCTTTGAAACTCAGCATTAAATTGGAGAAGTCGCATATATCCAATTTCGATTAAAGTAAAACTTGAAAAGATTTTAAGAGATAGGCCAGATAAACGGATTAAGAAGACGGGACATCACAAATAAATTTTATTAAGATTTAAGAATGATAATATGCACAACAATTAATAATCCAGAATAATTCCACCAAACACGAAAAGTGTCCTTGAGAATGCAGATGTGAAAAATAAACTCACAAACCACTATGACAGTCCTCAAACTATCGTTAGAAAATGTGATATATCCAACAAAATATCCAAAGAAAGCGTTGAACAACACACTCACAATCATTCAGAAAAAACCCACAAAACACCAAAAATACTGTCAAATCATGATAATGAATGATTTAGAATTAGATAAGGTGATAGGTAGTGTTGTAATGTTATATTATCAAAAATTAGCACAAATTTAATACAAGCTAAAACACCTGCTTTTTCAAGTGATGTAAAAGTATATATATCAATATGTTATGACAATTATTTTTAAATGTTCACGAATCCTAGGTTCTAGGCCTTTTTTAAGATGAAATATCAAAGAATAAATTCATTTTGCTTTATTTTCTTGGACAAGCTGGAGAAAGCCCCGGATATTAAAAAGTTCTGTTGTTAGATGGTTGGACGTGTCTTTTAAATGGTGAGTCATATTGAACTTTTAAAAAGTTTTTGCCAATTTTTGGTGCTTCCGGAACTTTAGCTCTTACGATTTTGCCCTCAACCGTTTCTTCGATGCTCCAGAGGTTGTCTTCTAGGTTGTGATCTTGCCAAAGTACATTTTTAATTTCAGCTCTTTTATCTAGTAGTAATTTAAAAGATAATGTATCCGGTAATGTTTTCACATCATCGTTAATAGGCAATTCGATAATTGCATTCCAATCATAATCATTTTCAATACGTCCAAACCATGGGACACCTTCTAAGATCATCTGAGAACAATCGCGTCTTGATTTTCTTCTTGCCGAATAATCATCGCCACTTGACATTAATGCACCCATCTTAGAGCCACTAATGAGGTCACAAGGGTAATTAGGAAAATCCTGATAAAATTCTTTTTCCTCGGCAATATCCATCAATTTTAATAATCGAATTACTCCAGATGATTGGCTGTCTTCAATGGGGTTATAATTTTCTGTTCCTTCCATCACCATACTTAATGTAGAATAGTTTCTTGCTAACCAACCTGGCAAATTATTTCTAGCTTCCCACCATAAACGAGGCGTCCCTTGTTGAGGAAAACCTTTTTGACTTGCAGCGTCTTCTATTATTCTATTAACTTCATATAAAGTCGAAATTGAAAATTTAGAATTAATTGTCGGATATAAATAAGAGGTATCCCCCATACTACCACCAGCTAATCCATGATAATCGATATGAGCGTCAGGAATAAACTCCTCTACCAACTGCCTCATGACCTTGCCTTCTTCGGTTGCGGGTTCTTTTCCTTGTAAATGAACTTTATTTGCACCTATACCATTACCATTGCCTAACGAATCTTTGATATTATAAAAAGTACCATCTGGGTTTGTTACCGGAACGACAAGTACATGATGCTTTTTAAGTCTTTCTGCATATTTATTATCACATAACTCTTCAGCAAATGCTAAAGCAATAGCACGACCCACTTCTTCATCTCCATCAGTTCCTCCAGACATTAAGAAAACTCTTTTTTCTTCTAAAGGAACAGAAGAATCCGTTATTGTCATTAAAGGTATTGGTCGACCTTTAGCTGATTTACCCATTTCTTCATAAGTTACAATATTTGAGTTACCCTTTGCAATTTCCATTGACTTATTAATGATATCGTCATAAGTTGGATATGGTGCTGGTGGTGTTTGAGTTTTGTTAGTCATTAATTTTCCCGAAAATTAAATATTATTCCCAAATTGAAGAATCAGGTTTAGTTTCTGGCCCAGTAACATTGATGCTTGCTCTTTGAACTCCAGAAGGAAATCGGCCTAGTGAACACATCACATGCATTAATAATTGAGTTGTCATTTTTTCACGAGTTTTTGAATGCTCATCATCTTTGTATAAATCATTTAATTCGATTAGATCTTCTTTTAAATAATATAATTCTCCTTTAATATTTTCTAGCTCCCCACTAAAGGCTCCAAGTGGTCCAGAAATATAAAGTATTAACTTCCAATCTTTGTTGCGATACATAATTGCCGGAGCTCTTTGGTATTCTTCATAACCTCTACCATGCATCTCTGCAAAGGCGCCAGAACGTTTAAAATCTGAGATTAAACTGAATCCGGGTAAATTTTCTGGGATCTCTACTCCGGCAGCATCTAATAGAGTTGGTACAATATCAACTGATTCAGCTGGTCGTTCATCTGTAAGGCCTGTACTTTCAACACCAGGTCCAGCAATTATCATTGGTACCCTAATGCTACCTTCATATAAACTATACTTCGAAGCTAATCCTCGGTCACCCATCATATCACCATGATCAGATGTATATAATATAAAAGTATTTTCTAGCTCACCAATATCATCGAGTTTTTGAATGACACTACCATATAGATCATCTACATAAGTACATAAGGCAGCATAGCGTAATCGAGATTTCTGCCTTTCTTTTGAGGTCATATGTAACCAAGCATCTTTAAAATCTTCGCCTTGTCTATGGCCAAGTGTTGCAGATTCAACTGGTGGTTCATCTGAAAAGTCATTTATGTTATAACGTTCTTCATATCCTGGTGGTACTCTAAGACCAACATGTGGATAATCATAACTAAGATACATAAAAAAGGGATTATCACGGTCTAATTCATTATCAATATAATCCAAGGCTTTTCTTGTCAACCAACCTTCACCATGATGCTCAGGAGGTACTGTACTTGTAAGACCTACATAACCGTTTACTGTTTCTCCACCTAATCCAAATGTGGAATTTTCTTCTTTTTCTTTAATTACCCATTCTGGTTCTTCATCGCCCATATAAATGGCATTTTTTTCTTCAGTACTTGGATTTCCACTAGCACCCCTGATATAACGAGTATCAAAACCCCTTGCAGAACCATCAATTTCAGCTTTTGGTAAAATAGAAGATCCGATATACCAATGGGTTTTTCCAAATCCTGCTGTTTTATATCCGGCACTTCGTAAACGTTCTGCTAACACTGGAACAGGTAAATCTTCATCTCGGCAAATCATTTGTGCATTATGTTTTACACCACTTTGAAAACCATATAATCCGGTCATGATGGCATAGCGGCTTGCAACGCACATGGGGACATTACAAACAGCTTCGGTAAATATTTTACCGCGGGAAGCAAGTTTATCTAAGTTTGGTGTTTGAATAATATCATCGCAACAGCCCATTACATCGTGGCGCTGCTGATCAGTTATGATAAAAAGTATATTTGGTTTTTTAATTTTATTCATATTTCAATTATTTATATGACTGTATATTTAAAAAGAGTCTTATTAAATATATATATTTATTAGCCCTTATTTAAAAGACCCTTGTACCAACTATTACAAGGATCTAATAAACTTATTTAAACCAAATTGTATCGGCAAGCCACTTACCATCAGTAAGTACAAGCGTAGTTAGTGTTCTGCCACCTTTCATTTTTATTTTACATGTTTTTTTACCAGCGTATTCACCCATTTTTTCAGAGTTATATAATTCTTCAAATTTCATTTTTCCAACTTCTTTTTTACCTTGAGTAACTGCGTCTGCAGTGATACTTTTCTTCTGACGTTCTGTGAAACATGCTTTAAGCTTTTCCACATCGCCTTCTTTTATTAAAGTCAATTGATATGCAATTGAACTTTTAGGTGTTGAAAGACCCTTAACAGTTTTAATTAGTTGATTTGTTGGGTTTGTGAGAGGATTCATTGGATTGGTTGAATAGGGATTCATCGGATTAATTGTTTTCGTGTTGGTTGACTTAGTTGAAGTCGCACTTGGTTTGGAGCTTGGTCGATCACCACAACCAATTAAGATGAATGATAATACGAAACACAATGAAAAGATTAATTTTAATTTACTCATGGGGTTATCCTTAGATTTAATCGTTAAAAAATGAAAGGATTTTACAAATTGATTGGGAGAAAAATAGAATTTAGCAAACTTATGCAACACAATAGCTTATATTAAAAGGGTTAATTGGGATATGAGTATGCAATAATGTTAAAATGGGATCAAATAGACTTAGAAAAACCTTTTGTCTAAAAGGGTCAATTCAGTGGTGAGTAGAAATAATTGTTTAACTTTTTTACCTATTATAATTTTTGGTTTGACTCAAGTAGATAATTTCGCGCAAACTACATTTGCAAATTTAGACAAGCTGTCCAAAGTCCCGTGAGAGGCCTTTTAAATTTAGTTTTTATAGAGTCTGATTTCGTATATTCGTGCACACAGGTCACCATTTGTTTTATTGATTATTATTCTAATGTTTTCTATTTTGATTTCAGGGAAATGATGGATTCTTTGACGTTGGTAATTGCCCTCTACTTTTATAAGACTATGCCAATTATTATTTTCTTGATATTGAATTTCATAATTTTTAACACATTTATCTGAGACAGAAAAAGCTGGCATGGTTTCGTTGGTGAATGTTAAGTCAGTATCAAAGGTAATTTCTATCGTTGAAATTTCAACTATATCATCCCAGTTCAATTCGACATGTGCAGGTAGCATCGGACTTGAAACCCAAAGATTTGTTTCTTCGTATGGCCTTGTGACTCCGGATCTAATATTTTCTATACCATAAGGTGATTGTTCAGGTTTTATACCTAAACAAAATAATTCGAATCCTTCAACACTATTATGTCGCATGTATTTCCAGGATTTTGTTGTTGGACTTTGCCAAACAGATAAAGTGCCGGCCGGATGATCTTTTCTAAATTTTAAATAAACTATCTCTTGCAACGCTTCTGTATACAGAAAATAGAATGAATTCTGTTCTACTTGAACATTGAGATTTATTTCTAATGGTCCAGTATGTTTTGATGGAACTTTTATTTCTGTTTGACAAATATCATCTTCATCATTTTGAAAATCCCAGACATGTTTGATTTTTTTCAACCTAACAATTAATGTGACTTCGCTCTCCTCTTCATTTTCAATCCATAGAGTGACAGAGTTAATTCGATTCGTTGTGATAGGTAAAATAGTGCCGTAAGCTTTATCCATCAATTGTTTATATTCTTCATTATCGCTGGAAGCATTTTGAGTTAGATCTAAATTAGACTCACCTGAACAAGATAATTTAGCCTTAAGAACAAGATCTTCAGGATCTTCATTCTTTAATTGATGAATAAAGCAACCTTGTCGTAATAATAATTGTTGGACATCTTTTATATAATTATTTCTACATTCTTTCGGTGTAATATTTTTCTCAATACAGATTGCGGCGGCAGTACCTACTGATTGTCCCATTAATGCGGTTGTTAACATGACTCTTGCAGAACCATTGGCGACATGACTTGAGGAAATATTTCGGCCTGCCATGAAAAGATTATTTACATTTTTAGAATATAATGCAGATAATCTTATTGGATAAGGTTTTAATCGACATTGATCCCATAAATCAGGATCGGTATCAACTGGATTTCCAGGTTTATCGGCTGCTAATATCCCACCCATTGTGTGTAAATCTAAAAAATGTCCACCGTAGGCTACACGATCATCATACATTTTACAATCTCGCAAATCATTTTCTGTCATGATGGAATCACCCACGATTCTTCGCGAACCTCGTTTACCAGGAATCATGCCAACCCAATCTAGAGCCCAGTTCTCAACTTCTTTTCCAAAATGAGAGCAATGATTTTTTAAATGATCCCAGACTCCTAACACATGACGTAATAGTTCATCGCGGATTTCTTCATTGTGTTTAATTGTTTCATGTGGGACACCAACTTCTATCCAATAATAACCATTCTTAAATGATTGGTGTGGTCTAAAACAGAGCGATTTTTCTGACTCATATTTTGCGGCGAACTCCGGTGCTTTAAAAGGACATGGACGTCCTACGTCTTTAGCTTGAAATAATAATGAGGAACCCATGTGACCATCATCAGGCTTATCTTGACCAAAAATTTCATTGTATTTAGATTTTTCTTCGCGACCTTCCATACATTCTGCGCCGGCTTCGTAGGCTAGAGTACTATCACCTGTACAATCAATGAATATTTTACTGAAGATTTCGTAGTTACTTTCATTACCTAACTGTACCATGGATAACTTTTTTATTTTTAATCCATTGCCATCTTCAATGGAATCTGCAGATCTGACTGAGGTATTTTGAAATAATTCTATGTTTTGTTCATTTTTTACGGCTTCCCAAAGTACAATATCCCAGATTGAGTTGGCTGTTCCCATTTCCCAGCGGTTATGGTTTCTATGTCGTTCTTCGTATAGTAATTCGCTGATAATGCCGGTTTCGTATCCGTATGGATTACGACCAGCGCCTACTGGTGGGACACGAATTTCGCTTGATGATACGCCACCGAGGACTGGCCTGTCATTGATTAGCGCGACTTTGGCTTTTGTTAAGCCTTTTTGTTTTAGTAATCTTGCTGATGAGATTGCTGCGCATACTCCAGCTAATCCTCCGCCAGCGACTACAATATCGAATGTCTTTTCATAATTGTATGACATGGTTTGCTTTCTTTCATTCCTGGGAGCGCCGGCAGCTTGCCGGCTTAATTTAAAAAATTCATTTTATTTTATATACAAAATACGACTTATGATTTAATACTTTTTCTTTTCTTCATTGATTTCTGCTTGTTAATAGCTAAGCCGGCAAGCTGCCGGCGCTCCCAGGGAAAAATAGATTTGAAAAATGAACAATATAAAACTTATGGTTTAAAATATTTTTACCCTTTATTGTTTTCTCGTGTGAAAAGCTTAAGCCGGCAAGCTGCCGGCGCTCCCAGCAAAAATAATCTCTGAACTTTAGTGCCCGGCTAGTAAATTCTGGCTTCATAAATTCTGGCATAGGCATCACCATTTGTTTTTTCTATTTTTATTTTTAACTTTTTTGTTTTAGTGGATTTAAATTTTAAAATATTATGTCGCAAATAATTATTCAACTTCGAAGCAATTTCTAACCACTCACCATCAATTGATTCAGATAAAACACTATAATCTTTGATGCATGTTTCCATTGCACCAAAGACTGGTCTGTCAAAAAATCTTTGTTCACGTATCATGGTATCGAATGTTAATTGGATAGACGAAGTTTCGATTGCTTCATCCCATTCGAAAAAAATTTCACAAGGCTTATCTTCTTCTATTGCTTGGCTCATCCATAAATTTTCATCTTCAGTATTACCACGAGACACACCACTAATAACATTCTCTGATTTATAGATGTAGCCCGATTCATCTGCAAATTCTGAAGTTGCGCTAACTTTTGCCTGTTGAGCAAAATCATGTTTATCTTTATTAGATATTTCTGGAATATAGCAATCTTCTTTAATCAAAACTTGTTGTAATTCTTGAATATGGTTTTCACCTATTTCTCTTGGACTTTGATTATATTTAATCGCCAATGATGCCGCAGTACCTACAGCTTGACCACCTACAGCTGTTGTCCCCATTACTCTAGTAGATCCATGAGCTATGTGTGTCGCACTAACAATACGACCAGCGACAAATAAATTATTAATGTTTTTAGAATAATAACAACGATATGGAATTGGATAGGGCTTATCTAAATATAAATAATTTAACCATTTATTCTTTGCCCAAAACCCATCTGGATTATGAACATCACAAGGCCAACCACCATACGCAACTGCATCTTGATATTCTGTTGGATCTGTAATATCTGTTTGTTTTAAGATGTAATCACCCATTACACGGCGACTTTCTCTCTTACCAGGCCAATTAGCCACCCAAGAAAGAACGTCATTTTCCATACCATAATCACCATGATTTTTTAAATGATCCCATACGCCATATAAGATCTTCCACAGCTCATCCCTAATTTCTTCATTGTCAGAAATTGTGTCAAGCTTTGCACCGTATTCTATCCACAGAAAACCTCCATCTGTTTTACCAACTTTTTTGGGTAAATCTTCTGGCTTTGGGAAATGATATGCCCAATCAGGTTTCACGAATGGCGCAGGACGTCCTATGTTTTTAGTACGAAACATTAAAGTTGACCCTTGCGTAATATTATTCTCTTCTTCAGGAGCCAAATTTTCATCAAATTCAAATTTAGACTCAGACCCTCTTCTATATTCTGCCCCCGATAAATCAGCCAGTATTCCATCACCAGAAGAGTCAACAAACAGAGGTGCTACTAATTCAAATCTTTTTTCGGATCCCAATTGAGTGGCAAAAATAGATTTAATCATAACGTCAGAATTCATTTCAACTTTATCAACATTAGTATTCAGAAAAAGATCGATGCCCGCATCTTTTACCATCTCCCAAAGAATCATATCCATATTGTAATTGTTATACGCAATCTCGTGATTTCTAAATCTATTATGTAAATTAATTTCTTCTAAGATACCTGTCTCGCGGGCATGCTTAAAATCTCTATCGGCGCTGGCAACTAATAAACCTACTTCAGATGAAGCGTTTCCTCCTAATACGGGCCTATTGTTTACCAAAGCTACTTTACATGATCTTCTAGCAGCTGATATAGCTGCGCAACATCCAGCTAACCCACCACCCACAACAACTATATCAAAATTTAATTTTATATTTTTCATTTTTTCTTCAAATTATAATTAAGAGAGATCAAAGGATTTGACTTCAATTTCTTCTTTATTTACTGAGTAAATAACAAAAACTTTCCCATCAACTTCAATAGCATTTGGATATTGAAAGCCATCGGCTTTATGCATTCCTTTATATTTTTGTGTCGTATGTTCATCATAGCATAGGGTTTTAATTGAGTTAAATTCATTACCATCTTCACTATAAGCAACCGTCAATAATTTTCTTTTAAGTGGTAATAAAGTTCCGTTATTTACTAAAAGAGCGCCACCATCTTTGAGTTGAATAGTAAATAATTTTGATTGACCATCAGGAAAATTAGTTGGAACAGGATCTGAAAAAGTATCGCCGTTATCAATACTTTCTACCATCCATAAATATCGACTTCCACCATCATCACGAAGAAGAACTTTGATGTGACCTTCTTTATTTAAATGCCAAGTTGGTTCAGTAAGCTTTAGTCCATCTTTTCTGGCATTAACAATTTTGATTTCCCAGTCATCCAAACCATTGACACCACCTATTGCCAACACGGCATCGTGTAATCCATTGACTCCTGTAGCTATGTAACGTCCATCAGGCAATTTTCTAGGAGCTTCATTTATATAAATATCTTCACTTGCCCATTCAGGCTCACCCCATTTTTTACCATCCCATTTTAAGGCTTCTACTTTACAGTCATCCCAACATTGATTTGGCTTTGATTCACCATCAATATATCGAGCTCGTGTGTAACTATTTCTTAATAGATATAAATCATCATCTCTCACCCACATCCCACCATTCGTAAATCTGAGATAGCCCGCTGGGTCATTGTCAATTAATTCGGGATTGCTCCAGGTAATACCATTATTTGATATTGCAAAGTAAATATTTTGACCTGGGGAATCTTCATTAACAACAGCTGATGACCAAGCTGCAAAGAACTGATCTTTATATTTAATTATAGATGAGTGATGGTTATATTGTTTATCATCAATTGTAGGTTTAAATAGACTAACAACATGGGATTCTATTCTTTTTTTTATTGAAAAATCATCGACTAAATCTGACTGAATGATTTCAACTTTTTGAGATTTAATCGCATTTTTTTTAGTATCTCTACCGGCATCTCCAGCAACTAAACGTCCTCCGGTTCTAAATACATTTCTAATAGCATTAAAATCTTCTTCCGAAACAATATCATAGGGCTGTCTGGCAAAACCAGTTTTTAATCCTAATGATCTCAAAACAGCTTTTATTAGGGCTATGTCATTAGTTGCCTTAGTAAGACAATCAAGAGTTTTATCAAGATATACTTTTTTATCAGGATCACCATAATAAGCCTCACGGCCTTCTCTAGGTAACATATTTAATAATCCGTCTATACTACCATTTGCACCAGCATCCTTAAATTCTTGGCGTGTATTGGAACATCCTGAAAATATAACGAAGTCTTTTTTTACTAGTTTCCTTAATGCACGAACCCTTTCAACTTCACCAGCAGAATCTTTAATGCCAATAATTCTATCTGGATATTGGTTAATAATTTCAGCAATATCTTCTACGGGCCAATCAAGTGAAGTTCTTGATGGATTATTATAGAGCAATATTGGAATACTTGTGCTCTCGATGATTGCTTTATAGTAACGAAACAAAGATTCTTTTGTTGAGCCTTCGAACCATGGCGTCAGTATTAATGCGGCTGTGCACCCTGCATCTTCGGCTAATTTGGTATATTCAATAGCATCTCTTGTTGTTGACGCACCTGTGCCTGCGATGACGGGACATCTTCCGTTAATAATTTTTACAGTAGAACTTAAAAGAATTTTTCTTTCTTGTAGACTTAATGAGTGAGCTTCACCTGTTGTGCCAGCGATGACAAAGCCTTCGACACCCCCACCCAGACAATATTCAATGGATGATAATAAGGCATCAACATCAATTTCATCTTTATCATTAAACGGAGTAATACTGGCAACATACATACCACCCGTAATTTTATTGATTTTGGTTGGTGTTTGTTTTGTACATTTTGAGGGTTCTATCACAGTAGGCATTATTTTCTCTTTGAATAATATGAGTTTTATACTAATTATACAATTTATAGTACAGTGTAAAGATATTAATATAGTTTTAGTATATTTAGTCGAAGATAAGAGACAGTTGATTTTAAGGGATTTAGTGACAAGGGTTTATGGGTGTGATGTTTTGCTGACTGGAAATTTTTTGCACGGACAAAGTAGGACGTACATGGTCTATCACAAGTGAGGACCAAATTAATTTGTCAGTTATTTTTCTTTGTAGCGGTAGACCCAGACACCTTTTGAGCTGATGATGAAGGCATTGTGTTGAGGGTCATAGTAGCCTTTAAGGGCACTATATTTTGGCTTCATAAATAAACCTGCGCCTGTGGGGGTTAGCTCTTCCCATTTCTTGGTATTTAATGAAAAAGCAAAAAGTCCTTTTTTATGTTTGTGATATTTTACTGGATTATAAGTGGCATGACTGTGTTTTGGTTGAACTAAAATAAACACATCGTTTACACTATCATAATCAAATACTGTATG
Organism: Planctomycetota bacterium; assembly: GCA_002746535.1. Classification (GTDB taxonomy): domain Bacteria; phylum Planctomycetota. Next base: position 32,472 of record NVWA01000039.1, on the reverse strand, counting down.
AGAATCGTATGCATGAACATCCTTATTTTCGGCAACTTTTTTCCATTCATTTTTTTGAAAATTATAAACAAATACGAATTGACCTTGTGCACAAACGAGAGCCTTATGTTTAACACTATAAGCCATTTGAAGTTCTTCACCTGGAGCAACCTTCTCTTTTTCAACTAGCGTTCTAATACTCTTGCCGCCATTTGGTTTTAATTCTGACCAAGTATCTTTCTTTAAATCCCAACTCCACATGGCATAATCACCTGGCGAAACATTTGAAGCCGCCACGTACCAAATGATCTGCTGAAGATCAGGGATGTATGTAAGCGAGCCTCCCATACCGCGCATTCTTGGCATAGGATTTTTGCGAAAATGGATTGACCACTTCTTTGCTATAGGATCAAAGGAAAACAATCCTAGGGCTTCTTTAGTTTTTTTCTTTTCCTCATTAAAGTCTTTTCCTAGTGCTGTGCAATAGCGCTTTAAGTTTGATTCCTGATTACCTAGAACAGCCCAATGCATTTTTCCGTTTAAAGGATCATAAGTTAATCCATCCCAAGTATGCCATTGAAATACTGGTCCGGCATTTTTTGATGTTTGAGGATAGCCATTTTTAATAACAATATTCTTCTCAACCCAGTCATGAATTTCTTTTTTCATCTTTAATCTTTTTTCTTCATTTTTTTCTTTGCCTTTACCATTTCTACCATAAACCTTGACCCACATAGTACGCATATATTTAGCCGTAGAACCACCATCAGGCATCGTTAAACAATGCCAGGTATTTGAACCTAAATGATATTCCCAGGCATCATTATAGTGAGGATCATTATGACCTTGACCACAATAAACCGCTGTTTGTCGATCAGATGCATAGGGCATTTTAGTGCAATAGTCTCTAGTAAAAGGGCCATGCGAAAATCGACTTGATTTCTTCCAACCTCCCGACAAACCTTCAACTTTTGGATTAGATAACTTAATCGATTCATTTCCTTTTAATGCATTTAATTTTGATACAACAACAGGATCATTTTTGTATGGTAGCTGCTTTGATGAATTTTCATCTTGGGCGAACGCGGTAAGATTTAGGAAACTCAAAATAAGAATGATTTGCAATAATTTCATGGTTGCCCTTTAATCAATAAATTTAATTATATGTATATTTTTTGATCATTATATATCCTCAAAGTCATATGACAAATAAAATACTAGTATGCATATTGAGATAGATTATTTTTAATGCTTATAAAGCGGTTTAATTCCCCTAAATTCTATCATCACTTTTATAAAAGAACTATACCAATATTGGCGATTTGCTTTTCTTTAATATTTCAATTTTATTACTTAATTTAGTGAAGGATCATATACTTCACTTTTTAAAATTATTAGAAAATGAATCAAAATGAACAATCCTTCAATTGGAATTTTATGCTGGGAAGAGGGGCATGTACCTCAAGGTCTTCTTCAGTTAGAAGAATTAAAGGGCAATAGTACTAATCCTGAGACCTTTAATTTTCCGTTGAAATATAGTCGAATTGAGGGTGCTAACTTACACACCGTTTTAGAAAATCCTGACCCACTTGTATTGGACAGAATGATAACCGAATGCAACAAACTAATAAAAATGGGTATCAAAGCGATAACGACCAGCTGTGGGTTTAATGCTATTTTTCAAAAAGAATTGGTAGAGAATGTTGAAGTACCAATATTCACTTCAAGCTTATTGCAAATACCCCTACTACAACAGTTAATCAATTATCAAAGTATCGGCGTTATTACTGCAAGTAAAAGTCTTTTAACACAAGAACATTTTAATCAATGTGGCGTACAGCATTTAGAAAAAATTACCATTGAAGGTTTAGATGATTGCATAGAATGGCAAAAGATATTCAATACACCTCATGAGCAAATTAATTTAGAAATAATAGAAAAATACATCTTAGAAAAAACAAAGCTTCTTCAAAAAGAAAAGAGTGTAAAAGGCTTTATTCTTGAATGCACTGACTTGCCCCCTTTTGCAAATAAGATTCGAGAAGAGACGGGATTGCCCGTCTTTGACTTTGTGACGATGACAAATCATATACATCAAAGTTTGAATTAAATTTTATAAGAATAAGTTTGTTTTTTTGCGATCATATATCAGAATACCGCAAAATAATTGACTCATGACTCAGGAATATTTTATGATTATAGGAATACCCAAAGAGATCAAACCATTTGAATATCGAGTTGCTGTTACGCCAGAGGGAGTTGCTGAAATAATACAAAATGGACATAAAGTTTTAATTGAAAAAAATGCCGGTATTGGTTCTGGCTTTTCTGATGCAAATTATCTATCTGCTGGTGCAGAAATTAAAACTCAAAGTGAAATTTATAATGATTCAAATATTATTTATAAGGTTAAAGAACTATTCCCAAAAGAGTTCTCTTATTTAAGGGATGACTTAATTGTGTTCACTTATTTACATTCAAACGCACACCCAGAAATGACAGATGCCTTTTTGAATTCCGGAGCAACTGGGATTGCCTATGAAGACATTGAAGATGAGTCAGGTCAATTTCCTTTATTAAAACCAATGTCAGAAATTGCTGGCAAAGGTGGCTATATTGCAGCTTTACAATTTATGCAAAGTTGTCATGGTGGCAAGGGATTGTTATTATCAAACGTTGTTGGATTATCTAAACCTGAAATTGTAATCATTGGTGCTGGAGTTGCTGGATTAGGTGCTACTGAATTAGCGGTCGGATTTGGAAACCATGTCACAATACTAGATATAGATATTGTTAAACTTGAAACTGTCAAAAATTTATTTGACGGCAAGATTGAATGTTTAATGAATAATAAAATTAATTTAGAAAAATCATTAGGCAAGGCTGATGTTTTAATCAATTGTATCTTATGGCCAAAATCAAGAACAGATCATTTAATTGATAGGCAAATGCTTTCTTTAATGAAACCAGGTTCTTTAATAGTTGATGTGGCATGTGATGAAGGTGGTGCCATTGAAACATGTAAAGCAACTACCCATCAAGACCCTGTCTATGAAGTAGACGGTATTATCCATTACTGTGTTGATAATATCCCTTCAACTTTTGCGAGGACCTCAACTTATTATTTAAGTCAATCGACATTACCCTATTTATTAAAATTGGCAAAAAATGGCGTTGAAGAAGCTTTAAAATCCGATAATGGATTTCGAAAAGGCTTATCCTTTTATAAGGGTAAATTAACTTTAGAAGAAACAGCATTGAAGCAAAATCGGGAATATGTTGATTCATCAAACCTATTTTAAAAAAAAATTACATATGCAATCACATGCATAAGTCACATAAAAAAATTAAACTGAAGCTTTTTTTATCTTGCTCTATTCTTGTTGTTTAGTTAAATCAAATATTAAAATAATTCGATTTCAAGTGAACTAAATAATTATGGAATTACCTAAAAGCTGGAACATCTCAGATTACATTTCGATACGATTAAATAAAAGAACGGCCGGACATCAAAGAGCTATCATTGGCGATGGTGAAGCTCTTTTGATTTTACACAAACCTCCTTCAAAAAAAGATTTAGAAAGAACCGTTGTTCTATTTTGGCGTAATCCAGCAGGTGAATGGAAACATGGAGAACATGGTGATGGAATAAAACAATTAGGATTCCACTTAGATGAGTACCATAAAACAGAAGAAAGAATCGAAAAGAATTATGCAAAGGCTTCAAATGCTGACGATTACTTTGCCTTATTAGAAGATTTAGCACCATTACAAAGATCAACTAAAAATATGCATATTGCTTTACAAGAAATTAGAGAAAATTTTCAGGATGATAATGAACTTATTGGCATTAGAGATTTAGCCTATGAAGTTCGAAGAAATATGGAATTATTTTATATTGATACGAAAAATAAGGTCGATTATTATTTAGCAAAACAGGCCGAGCTTCAAGCTAAGTTAGCCCAAGATGCGGTTGAATCAAGCCAACGGTTGAATAATCTCGCCGCCATATTCTTACCCATAACAGCCATGGCAAGTATTTTTGGTATGAATGTAAAAATTGGATTTGAAGCAACACCCTATTGGCCTTTCATTTTCATATTAGGCTCAGGTCTCATTTCTGGTTTTTTATTACGAAATTGGGTTAGTCATGGTAAATTAGGTCGCATAGGTAAAATTGATCATCAAGATATTATTGAAGATTCAAACAGAGAAAATGATGAGGACTAAAATCAACTCTAATCATGGGATCTAAAACTATGCCTGAATTAACACCTGAACAAGAAATGCAGTTTATCAAAGAAGGCTATGTAATAATAAAAAATGCTTTTGATCCTGTAAATAATGTTACTCTCAAAAAATGGACAGATGACATCTGGGAAAGATGCGAAGTTGATAAAACATCTCCTGATAAATGGCCCGATAAAATTCACCTACCCATTTCAGAATCAATTCCATTTAAAACATTATCAGCAAAAGCATATAAAATCATCTGTGATATTATTGGAGGTGAAGAAAGACTATTTAATGATATTGAAATTCACAATGGTTTTATCGCAAATTTTTCTCTAGGACACGATAAACCTTGGGTAGAACCAGCAGATGCAACGGGATGGCATTCAGATGGCGATTTTTTTAGGCATTTTTTGGATAGTCCTGAGCAAGGAATATTAATAGGTTCTTATTTTACTGATGTGCATCATCAAGGAGGTGCAACTTTAATAAGCCCAGGTTCTCATTTGGAAATTGCAAGATTTTTAGCAGAACATCCAGAGGGTATGTTACCAAGTTTTATTTCAGATAATAAATTAAAAGAAAAATGCCATTCGTTTATCGAAGCTATTGTAGATGCTGGAGATATGGTCATTATGCACCCATTTATGCTACATGCTTCTAGTCAAAATAAATTGAAAACAGTTAGGCTGATGAATAATAATAATATAAAGATTAAAGACCCTTTATGTTTTCATCGCCAGGATAAGAATTATTCCCTCGTTGAAAAAGCTATATTGTTTGCATTAAAAAAAGATTATTTTGATTTCACAATTACACACAAAAGAGAATCAATTATACCCGATCGAATTGCAATGCAAAAAGCATTTAGTGATAAGGAAGAAGCAAGAAAAAATAATACGAATTAAATTTGACTAAAATAATTACTGACGATCGATCTGATTTCTACTAAATCGAAGGGTTTTTTAACGAATGATAGAACACCTCTTCTTTCAGCTAATTCGACTCTCTCCTTTTCTTCTCCATGATGACCTGAAACAAATATACACTTAGCATTTTTATTTATTATTTGAAATTCATCAAAACATTCAATGCCATTTTGCCCTGGCATAATAATATCAAGTATGGACAAGTCTATTTCTGACCAATGTATTTTATAATATTCAACAGCTTCGGCACTGCTAAGAAATTTTACAACAGAATAACCAACTTCAGAAAAAGCTAGCTCTAGAATATTCCCAATGAGTCCTTCATCATCTAATACGAGAATAGTCTTCTTATCATGAACAACAGCTTCTTCTTTACTGTCAATTACTTCGTCAAGTTCTACTAACTTATCTATAATAGGAAGATAAATATCAAATTGAGATCCTTTGCCAATTTCAGATAAAAGCTCAATATAACCTTTGTGTCCTTTTATAGTGCCATAGACACTTGATAGTCCTAATCCAGTGCCCTTCCCTTCTGGCTTGGTTGTAAAAAAAGGTTCAAAAACCTTTTCTTGGACTTCTTTACTCATACCTTCACCAGTATCGCTAATAGAAATACAAATATATTTTCCTGCTTGACCTATATAACCATTATTGTCAAAAAAATCCTGTGTTAAATCTGTTAAGGAAGAAACAAACTTGAGTTTACCACCAGAAGGCATGGCATCTCTTGAGTTTAAAGCAAGATTCAAAAAGACCGTTTCTAAATGAGATTGATCCCCCTTAATAGAAAAAGTTGTTTCACATATATTGTGCTCAATTTCAATATTAGGATTAAAGGTATTCTTAATAATAGCTAAGACGTTCTCGATAACTTTATTAATATCCATTGGCAATAAGACCAACATTCTCTGATTGGAAAAATCAAGTAATTGACCAACAAGTTCTGCAGAAACTTTGCATTGATGTAATATCTTTTTACTAAACCCTGCCGAGCGACTGTCAGCTTCAAGTTCCATTCCAATTAATTGAGTCAGACCTTGTATAATCATCAATGAATTATTAAAATTATGTGCTGTCCCACCAGCCAACTGACCAACAACTTCAATTTTTTCAATGGATTTCTCCCGAATTAATTGTTGCTGAAGCACATTAGCTGTTTCTCTTTGAGCTCTAACAACTTTTGTAACATCATGAAAGAAAAAGGCACCATCACAATATTCAGCTTCCACAAAGCTATTTGGAATATTTTTAACTTCAAGTACAATTTGCCTAAAATTCTCGATGTCTTTAATTAATTCATCATCAAGACATGTTTTTCTTTTTTGAATTTTGAGATCACAAAATAATTGATCAGTAGCATAAGTATAAATCGAGATATAACCTAATTCATAACCCAAAAGAGGTAAAGGATCACAATGATCTAATGCTATATTTCCGTCAATCGTAAAACGTAACATTCCTCCAATTCTTTGGGCGACACAATGATGTAGTTTTCCTGGTTCAATTAAATATTCAGTTGTTTCAGCTTCAATCCTCTTTGAACAAATTTGAATATGTGTTTCTGTGTTTCGAAATGCACCAAAAGAAAAGCAATAACCTTTGTCTTCTGGAATATAATATGATCCACGAGCGTCCTCCAGCACATTCCAATTCCCACCAACCACTATTGATAAATCACAAGGGGCACTAAACGCTTGCGCATTGTAGGAAATTCGAAAGTCATCGTTAGGACCAATAAGTTTAATGGGCGATGTTAAATAATGATTCCTTTTATTTTTTCGCAATTTTGTTCTCGCGGATTTTCCATTAATTGTCCAATCATCCTCATAAGATGGAATCCATTCTTTAAAAGGATTTGATTTGTCTAACCCTAAAGAAACATTTTCCCATTTTAATTCTTTTACTTTTTCATAAGCAGAAACTAATCGACCATTAAGTTTTAGAATTCCATTAAAATATTCATTCGCTTCTGGAGTCTTAACAAAGAGATCTTCAATTTTTCTACCTATTTTAGTCAAGCCAACGACATTATGGGCATAGGTTTCGTCGATTATAGTTCCGGTATTATCGATGCGAACATTGCAGTGATTTAGCTTATTTTGAAGAAATTTCATCTTCATCGGGATTTTGACATTTACTCTTTGAAGTTTATAAATATCAGCAAGTAGTTCTTCTCGAGATCTGCTATCTTCAAAATTAATATTTTTTTTCATGTATAGTCTCAAAATATACTTATATCTTAAGCATAGGCTATTTTTGATAAGATTTCAATAATAAAATTTAATAGTTTAAATCAGCAGATGTTTATGAAAACTTGTAACAAGACAATTCTTGAAGATAATGTCACTTTACTTCAAGTTTTATAACTCCATCCAGTTTGACCTTAGAACTAACATACCCTACCGCACCTGGTGTCGATGCGACATACTTTAAAAGGTCTACTTCGATTTATAAGATTTAGGAGGCTTTCCCCTCCCTGTGAATAATAATTTTTTCAAAAATCTAGAAAATTGTCTAGCATTTTTCTTAATAAATTTATCAAAAAAAATATCGTGCACCTTTCCGATTTTTAATGTAATCGGAATTATATTAAGATCTTTAATTTTTTTCAATTTACCAAGAAATATATATTTAATATCCTTAGTAGCTATTGATTTAAACCTTGAATCCTTGTGAATAATTAGTATTAATTCTTGACTTAAAATTGATGGTGAAAGTCCAAAAATAAAAATACATAAATAAGTAATTTCATTAATCATATCTACTTAAAAGCTTATAGTTGTTTTTAAAGCAAATAGAACCCAGTCTTCTTTCAAAGGATTTACTAAATTATCAACATAACTAACGTCGGCAGTGCCATTGATAATATGTACTTCTGCTTTAATAACTAGATACTCATTGACATCATATCTACCTGTAATTGCAAAATCTTTTTGAAAACCTTCAAAATCATTTCTGCCTAATGCAACTAGATTTGAACCATCCTTGTTACCTAAATCTTCATAAAGAACACTATAATATGCTCCAAAAGCAAACTTATCGTTGAACTGATAACTGGCAGAAAGATAAAATCCCGCAACCTCATTATCTCTTCTGATATTTTCTACCCACCAAGCTTGCAACATTGCCTCGGCCGATAAAGTTAAATCTTTCCAGATATATTCCATTGATACCACTCCAGATCTAAGCGTAATTTCATTGAAAAAGGAAATTTTTGAAATAGAGCTTATGATGGAAGTACCGGACGGATCTGCAGGATTGGTAAAATTAGTTACTAAAGCGAAATCTCCAGAGAATTCAAGATCCGTTTCATAATAGGATCCACCTATCTTGAAGCCTTCTAATGGAGTATTATAAACCAATTGCAAGACTATTAGATGATTTACATCTACTTTTGAATTACCCGTTAACGAATTGACATCAACAAATCCTGGAACAGCAGATAACCCGCTAGTTGCAAGACTGGCTGCAGAATCAACATTACTTAAATACGGATCTTTTATAAAAGGAGCCTCAGGATTAGTACTAATTGATCCCACTAATATATTATAATCTATACTGCCAAACTTCTTCATATCAAAAGAGCCATATAAGGACATTCCCTCCAGAGCACTTAAAACTTCTCTTTGAGGTTCGTTATATACAGATTGTGGCAAAAGAATTGAGGTTCTTAATAGATCAATATCTCTTTCTTCATTATATAATCCTATCGGCAATTTTATTTTACCAACTCGAACATTTAAAAATGATCTCCATTTATAATCTAATAGAGCCCAATCAATTATAACTTCATCGTTACCTTGTGAACCGAGATCCCTGGCAAATAATTGTAACCCAACTCTTAGGTTTTCTGTTAAATTCTTCTGAAAGTTAATTCCAACTTCATTAAATTCAAAACTTCCATCTTTAGATTTACCTAAATAATTATTCTCAGTCGATCTTAAATATCCCTGACTTGCAAAACCGTTAATCCCAATACCAAAATACTCTTGCCCAAAACCACTACAAAATACAAATAGCAATGAAACAGTTATTGTTAAATATTTAAATTTATTCCTCATAAAACTCCAAGTATATACCCATAAGTTAATTACTAATCTTTAGCTTTTAATTGTATTACACCTTCAGCTTTATCTAATTTGCTGATGTAACCTATAGCACCTGGTGTAGATGCGACATATTTAATTAATTCGGCTTCCGTTTTAAAAGATTTGGGTGGTTTACCTTTTCCTGTAAACAGGATTTTTTTCCAAAACTTTGAGTACTGCCTACTATTTCTTTTAATATATAGGTCTAAAAAACGATCATGAACATCCCCACTCTTTATGGTGACTGGATTTATTTTGACACCTTTGAGTTTTCTTATTTTTCCTAAGAAGATATATTTAACATCTTTTGATTTAATGGTATCAAACCCTATATCTTTATGTGCAATTAAGATAACCTCTTGGCTTGTTGCACTAATGAAGCAACCCAACATCAGGATACAAACTATGTATAGGTTTTTTAACTTAATATTCATCATTAAACATTCTTTCTTTTAAAAGCTTACAGTAGCTTTTAATGCGAATAATAGCCAATCTTCTTTTATAGGATCTCTTTGATTATCAACAGAATTCAAATCTGCCGCTCCGTTTATGATATGAATTTCAGCTTTTAACACTAAATATTCATTTACATCATATCTTCCTGAAATAACAAAATCATTTTGCCAAGCCTGAAAATCTTTTTTACCAATTGCCGGCAGATCACTTCCATCTTTATCTTTCAAATTATCATAATTAACACTGTAATAAAGACCTAATGTAAATTTGTCATTGAACTCATAACTTCCACCAATATAAAGACCACCATTTCTACCATCGGATTTTTCGTTATCTAAATAAAATTGCATTACCACACCTTCAGCAGATAGAGTTAAGTTTTTCCATACATACTCTAATGAAACTATTCCACTACGAATAAGTACTTCAGTGGTAAAAGAAACTTTTGAAACAGAACTGATTAATAATGTGCCCGTTGGATCTGCAGGGTTAGCAAAATTAGTTATTAAGCTAAAATCACCTTCCCAATCACCTTCTAATTCCAAAATAGTACCACCGAGTCTAAAGCCTTCAATTGGAGTATTATATATCAAGCTAAAAACATACATATACTTCATATCAAATCTCAGACCCCCTGTAAGTGTTTCAACTCCAGAAAACCCAGGAACATTGGCCAATCCAGCTGCAGCACCAGATGCCGCGCCATTAACTATTTCTAAATATGGATCTTTGATGAATGGAAAATCACTATCAATACTTATTGTCCCTGCTATCAATTCATATTCTAAACTTCCACCATTATTAAAATCAAAATTTCCATAAAATGAAAAGCCTTCTAAAGATGCTATAACATCTCTAATTGGCTCATTATAGATTGACTGAGGCAATATTATGGATGTCCTTAACATATCAACATCTCTACCCTGATTATAAAAACCATAGGGCATCTTTATTTTACCTGCACGGAAATTTAAAAATGGTTTCCATTTGTAGTCAAGCAACGCCCAATCAATTTTAACTTCATTGTTTCCTTGAGAACCTAAATCCCTGGCGAATAACTGGAGTCCTACACGTAAATTATCTGTTAAATCTTTTTGAAAATTAATACCAACTTCATTAAATTCAAAACTGCCTTTGCTGGATTTACCTAAATAGTTATTATCTGTCGTTCTTAGATAGCCTTGGCTGGCAAAACCATGAATGTCAATGCCGTAAAATTCTTGGCCTGAGGCTAACGATGAAAATAACAATAATGTCATTAATAAGGAAATATGCTTAATAATGCTCACCCATTTTATCCCAAGAAATTAAATCATATACTAGACAGTTTAGATCATAGCCTCACAATAAACTAAGAAAAGTTAAAAAATGTTAAAAAATGTAGCACTTTTGTAGCATAATTAAAGTTAAGAGGAAAATCAAAATTGCAGTAAATTTTTTCTAAATCTTCTACTAAAGCCATTTAGACTTCAAATAAAGACTTTTTTCAATCAAATATTTATCAAAAATCTAGAGTACTTGCTAAAATGATTTAGAAAAGGCCTGTTTTTTTTAATGGGCTCTGACAAGATTTCGCCAATCGACTAATACATTTATTCTTCATATCTTTTAAAATATCAGCATAGTCTGCATTATCGATTTGATTTACAACTTCATTTTTTTCATCGTTATAATCATAGAGGACATCAATGTCATCTGGATAATAGATATATTTATAATCTTTAGTTCTAACCATTGATATACCAGGATGAATAAATGCAAAGACATCATCTCGCATTTTAAATGACTCTTGACCCGTCAAAGCATTCGCATATGACCTACCCATCATAGTATCAGGTATCGGAATATTGGATAATTCCAAAATTGTGGGAAGGATGTCAAGGTTTTCCATCAATCCATTTTCAAGGTGTCCTTTATTTTTAAATCCATTTGGCCAAAACATGACACAAGGAACGTTTAGAATTTCATCATAGAAAGATGGGTGTTTTAAAAATAATCCATGATCTGTACAACTATCACCATGGTCGGATCCAAGAATTATTAACGTATCTTCTAGCTGGCCAATATCTTTTAATTTTTGAATTATTTTTCCAATTCCAAGATCTACTCCTGAAACCATGGCATAAAAATGTTTGATATAATTTTCAGCCTCTTCTTTGCTTTTATTTTTAAATTGATTGAATAAATTTTTAATTGCATCTGGCTTGTCATCCCCTTCACCATCAACCATACTTCCAGTTGGAATATCTAAATCCAAATACGGCGCCATCATTTCTTTAGTTGGATTAAGAGGGGGATGAGGAGCATAAAAGCCCAGATGCATGAACTTACTTCGAGAGTCACCCCATCGAGTTGCGAGGAACCTTTCGCCAATAGTTGATACAAATCCTGAAAAGCTTGCTTCCCATGGTGCATCCAAAACTACCCCTTTACTTTCCCCACTTCTTTTCGGAGAGGTTGATCGTGGAACTCTAAAAGTTTCTACGTATTCAGGAAATTCTGTTCTTAAATAATTTATATAGGCATCTTCATATGAACCCGGCTCTTCTGATAAATGAAAAATATCAAAACCATAATTATTTTTCGCTCGAGGGTCAAAGTCTTTATCTTCATGATTCTGAAAATGCAACTTTCCAATCTGAGCTGTTAAAAAATTGCCCGCATTAAAAGCTGTCGCTACAGTTGGTTTAAAATCGGCCGGAAGATCAATTCCATTTCTAGTTACACCCGTTTGCTGAGGATAAAGACCAGTCATAAATGAGGCTCGACTAGGCATACACACGGTACTTTGTGCAAAACAGTTTGTAAATGAGACACCATTTTTCACAAGAAAATCCATATTTGGAGTATGCATAAGTGAATTTCCATTTGCATTAATATTATCAACCCGCATGTGGTCAGTAGTTATCCAGATAACATTTTTAGGTGTGTTCATTTTTTTTCTCACTAAGATTCATGCACTACATTATTTAAGCATTTTAAAAAACATCTTGAGCCTACAACTATTTAACAATAAATACTTTTTTCTCAATAATGAAATAAAAGGTTAAACCTTATGCATTAAATGTCGATCTCTTTCTTCTGCCCAAGGGAATATTATCGGTCTCTTTCGTTTTCTTTGTGGTGCTTGAGCGACAATTATCAAAGCTCTTCTATCTATTTTCGTTGTATTAGCGTTAGCGTAATGTAACGTGTAACAGTGGTGAAGAGAAACATCACCTACACTTAAAGGACAAGCAGATGATAAATCATTAAATTGTTCCGGATTATCAACTTCAGTTCCATGACTTTCAGGATCGAAATTATTCCAATGGTGAGGTAAGACTTTTGAACTTATTTTTTATGAAACTAATTGAGGAATATCATTCAAACAACGTAAGCAAAATTATATTTCCAATCATTAATAAAAGCAGAGGAATTGTTAATTAAAACAACAATCCCAATTGCAGAAATTTCGACTCAATTGGAGTTTCCACATCACAGTATTTTGCAATGTCATTCAAAAAACTTAATGGAATCACACCTAGCCAATTCAGAAAAAAAAATATTATTTATTGATTTTAATTATTTCCATTTTAAATATGAGAATTGCATTTGGCTTAATTGTTGGTGGAGAGCCCCGAGATCCATAAGCCATTTCACTTGGAATATATACTTCCCACTGGTCACCCTCCTTCATCAATGCTAATATTTCTTGCCAACCTTTTATAACTTGACCTTTGTATTTCACATTAAAAGTCTGTCCTCTTTTATAAGAACTATCAAAAACGGTTCCGTTAATTAGTCTACCTTCATAATGAACATCGGCGTTCTGACCTTTTGAAAACAATTCACCTTTACCTTTTTTAAGTACTTTATACTGCAGACCATTTTTTAATGAGACAACGCCTTCTTTTTTACCATTAACATCAAAGAAACCTTTTTCCTTTTTAGAATTTGCTTCCTGATATGCCAAACGCATTCTGCCATAAATTGCTTTTTTAACTTCTTCTTCAATTTTAAATTCCTTTTTATTTTTAACATATTTTATACCCAAAATAAAAGTATCTTTATTTAATAATAAAGGACTAGATGAAAATTGCTTGCCATTATCAATACCATTCATGTAAGATAATTTATCAACTATATCTTTGGAAGGTGATTTTTTTTCTGTTGCAACAAGTTTTAAAGCAGCTCTAACTTCAGCAACTTCTTTTGCATTAATCTCTAATTTTTTATCTTTTAATTTATTTTCAAAACCTTCAACTAATTTATCGAAATTTACTTTTACTTTCGGATCTCTAGAAATGGATTCGGCCATTTGAAAGCCAAATAAAAAGCTTGCAATGTAAATTAATTCTTTTTCAGTATAGTCTTTAACAGGCTTTTTTTGTTGAATAATATCCTCAACATTATCATCAGAAAATACTGGTAAAGCGAATATGGATATTATCAAAATCATCATGATATATTTAAAATTCATTGGAATACCTCTTTAATGTTTGTTTATCAAACTAAGAATTACACATTAGAAATGAATATTGTCAAAGAAAAACCCTAAAATTACACATTAATGAAAAGTAGATACTCTAATAAAATTGCCAAAATGAAAAAGAATATCTAGAAAAAACCAAAATAATTATCTTTGAATTTTACGTGCTCATCTCAATAAATTTAATCAAATAAATCAGAGGTCACACTCTTGTTTCTTAAAAAATATATTTGCGATAAAACCTGGACACCACCACATTTTTTTCAAAACACCATAAATGTAATTACTATCATAGAATTGTTTGGAAATATTCTTTTTCAAATGAATATTTCTGTAAGTCGAAACAACTGATTTTCTTTTTTTGATAAAATAATTTAATTTTAAAAAAATGTGCCAATAAATTTTTAAAATAATACCAAGCTTACCAATAGATAAATATCGCAAAGGAATCATTAATTGCATAAATAGAATATAGGGGGAATTCAATATTAGAATTTTTAATGGAATTGATTTAATTAGAAAAAATACAGAATTTCTCAAACCAAAATACATAACAAAGGAACTAAATTTTCCTCCTGATGAAGCTGATCCTTTATGGTATGAAATTGCTTTATCAGCATACCCACATTTGTAGCCAAGACCTAAAGCCCTAAATCCTAAATCACTATCTTCTACATAACAGAAGAAATCTTCATCAAAAATTTCACCATGAACTTCTTTTAAATCTTTTAATAATCTAACAGAATAAAGGCCTGCTCCGGCACAAGGGCAAAACAACAATGCTTTTTCACTTACTCTATTACTAGTAATTCCAGAACAATAAAATGTATTTCCTAAATTGTCTATCTCGTTAGGCTCATGAAAACTCATCATTCTAGAAGCTATCATTTCTACGTTTTTATCAAAATTCACCTGACTTACTAATTCTTTTAGGAAGTCCTCTTTTACAAAGGCATCATTATTTAATAACAACACTAATTGATCTTCGTTTAATTCTAATATCAGATCATTTAATATTTTATTATTACCTACAGCAAAGCCACTATTCAAAGATGAGCTATAAAGGCAAATATTTGAGTTGTTACTTTGTTTAGAAACTTTATCTTTCAAATAATCTAAATGATGTTTTTCTGACCCATTATCTAATAGATGTACATAAAAATTAATAGACTCATTTCTTTGTAAATGTTCGACACAACTCCAAGTATCCTCTGATAAGTTCCAATTTAAAATAACTACATGTATATTTGCTTTTCTAAATTCATCTACAGAAGGTCTTTCGGTGGGATAAATTAAATCCACGATTGGATTATTCCAATTTTCAGGATTCATTACACATTTCCATAAATATTTGTTCATATTTATCGATTGTACTATTCCAATCAAAATTTTTAGGAGGAATAGTTGTAAAGTTACCTTCTATTGAGTCTATAATTCCTTTGGTAATATGTTCAGGTTCTATACTAGGAATCCAAATAACTTTTCCAGACAAGACTTCGGGTAAGGCACCATTTTTAGCGGCAATAATAGGTTTGTCTAACGTTGATAGTTGTCCTCCTAATATACCAAATCCCTCTTGAAAAGATGGCAGTACAAAGGCATCAGCTAATTGAAGATAAGCTTTTAAATCTTGGTATGGAACCTGTTTTTGAATTGTGATCATTTTTTCTAAATTATATTTTTTAATGAAGGTTAAAACCTTTTGATAGCCGTCTCTAGGTTCTTCCCCTAAAAGCATTAATAAATGAACGTCTGGATTGGTTTCTTTGAGGCCTTTAATACTCTCCAGAAGAGTCATCACACCTTTAGATGGACCTGGCCGACCTGCAAATATTAATTTATGAGATGAATTTAAAAATAATTCAAGGTTTTCAAATTCACTTTTTGGTTTAACAGGTAAAGCATCTATTCCATTATAAATTAAGGAACATTTATTTTCAGGAATATTTTTATCTTTGAGTTGATTTAAAGTAAATGCTGAAACTGCAATGTATCGATTGAATTTAAAAAATCGAATCATAAATCTTTCTGCATTAAAATGAATAAATGCGGACAACTTAGTCATGTTCATGTACCAAATCTTTCCTAACAATTCATGAACAACAATCGAACTATTTTTTCGGCGAAATTTACTGAAAAACCAAGCTAACGGCAACATAGAATAAGTTGAGGTGTGAATGATATGGCAATCTTTACTTTCTTTAAATGATTTGAAAAATGCTTTGAGAGGTAATGTATATCTATTAGAAGTAATGCGATAAATTTTAACACCATTTAGCGTTTCAAATTTATCAGCATTTTTGACATTTGATGTAATAACAGTGACATCATGATTTTTTTTGATTAAACCTTCAGCGACTTTTTGAGCAAGTATTTCTGCACCACCAATAAATGGATGGTAATTATCGATGATGAAGAGAATCTTTAATTTCTTCTGAGGCTTCTTCATTGTATTTTCTCTGATCGAGTTCATATAGTGCTATATGCCTGACCACATCTGCTAATTTCCGCTCAAGTCTTTCGATAAATAAAAGTAATTTAAATACAATAAAGAAAACCAAAATTATACAGAAAAAGACAATGCCAAAGACTCCATTTCGAAAACCTGCTTTTTCAGCAAATGAAACAAATAATTCTGGATAAATAGCAACCAATGCCATTGAAGACCATACGAAGGTCCAAACTAACAATTCTTTAAATGTCTGCTCTGATCTACTGTAACGTGATATAGCATGAAAAATTAATAATATTGAAAATGCAGGTGTTAAAAGCTGATAAAAACTAAATTCAACCATTTAAGTATTTGCTCGTAAAAGTGACCGGACTACTAATTTAGAAGCAGTTGATAAACCCGTGGCAAAACTTTGTCCTTTCGCTTTTGAATAATCAGTATAAATAGCTTGAATACTAATTTCACACCATTTGATATTTTTATAATGTATTTCGCGAAAAATTTCGGAACAATATTCATAACCGGATGCAGAAATGTTAATAGAATCAATAGCCGTTTTCGAAAAAGCTTTTAAACCACTTTGACTATCAGATACAAATAAACCAGATATTGCCCATGTAATAAAATTTCCTGCAAAATTTGCAATTCGTCTTAATGAGGGCATCCCATTCGTAAAGTCTCTATTACCTATTACAACATCTTTTTCTTTATCGAGAATAGGCTGAATAATATTTTCTATATCATCGGGGTGATGTTGGCCATCAGCATCAAATGTCACTACGACATCAGCATTTTCTCGTTTCGCAACTTCCATACCTGTCGCCGTCGCGGCACCAACTCCTAAATTAACGGGATGTTGAACTACGATAACCCCATGGGATTTTGCGTCTTCAAAGGTAGAATCTGTACTGCCATCATCTACAACAATAATATTATGAAAACCTTTGGAAAACAAAGATTCTATCGTATTCGAAATTTGGAGGCTTTCATTAAAGGCCGGTATAACGATGAAAATTTTAATATTCGTTGGCATTAACATAAAAGTCTCAATAAAAGATTCTCTTGCCAACTAATTATCGAAATAATGCTCCTTTTTAATAAGCACAATTCTTGAAGAAGTGTATCAAACTTAATGAATTTCATATTTGTCGAAAAGTGCCTCTATATTAAAAATCTTAAAAACCTCACTTTTTACTAGTGTGCATATTATATTGTACTTCAAATTTATTTAGAATACAATATTTAGTGATTTTTAATAATTTTTACTGTGTTGTTAACTGAAATGCCCAAAAAATAACTTTATAATTTTTTAACTGCCTAAAAGAACAGAATTGAACAATCAAAACATAAAGTACTTTATATTAATTACATTTGCGTTTTTATTACCACTACTTTTCCTTCTCTTTTACAAATCTTTTTCTGGGCCATTTTATTTAGATAGTTTACTACATCTTTCCGTAAACCAATCAGATTTCTTAACTGAACTATTTAAAGATTCAGATCAAACAATTTCAAAAATTGGAACACGACTATTTATCACCATAACTTTCGTAATCAATGAATGGATCGGTGGTCACTCACCAAAATCTTTTAGAATTGGAAATATCCTAATTCATTGGCTGGCTTCAATTGCCTTATATCATTTTCTAAAGCAACTTTATTTACATTTTAAAAATAAAGATCAACTTCAAGATTCTTCTTATCAATTAAAAATTATATTCATTACGCTTTTATGGTCTTTACATCCTATTAGCACCACAGCTGTTTCTTATGTAATCCAACGAGCCGCCTCTTTATCAACATTATTTTTATTTATAACCTTTGCTTTGTATCTCAGAACAAGAAGACTGGCCTTAGAAAAAATTCAGCAAAATGAGCAACCGCCATTATTTTGGTCCATCAAATGGAGCGTACTAATGTTAGTTTCTTTTTTACTGGCTGTGGCATCAAAAGAAACCGCTATTTTGGGTCTTCCAATGATTATTACTATGGAACTATTTTTACAAAAGGGATTGAAGAATTTCTTTAAAAATAGATTGATTTTGTTTTTAACAATATCAACTTCTATTCCGGCGTTCTTTGCTCTTTATGGTCACAGACACGAAATTGGAATGATTTATTCGAATTACCAATCTTTAAGTACGTATGCACAATTTACTTGGTATGAAAGACTACTTACTGAAGGAAGGGTATTACTAGAATATTTATACAAGCTTATATTTCCCTGGCACACTCAATTCAATCTTCAAAAAGCAGTAAATCCATCCAAAGGCTTGTTCACCCCTATAACGACACTTTTATCTTTTTTATTTATTTTTGGTATTCTTTTATTTGCTTGGAAACAAAGGGCCAAACGAGCACTGCTTTCGATTTCAATATTTTGTTTTTTTATCAGCCAATTAATTGAGTCTACTATTTTACCATTACACATTTATTTTGAGCATAGAGTCTATTTCCCTTCAATTTTTCTTTGGATTGGAATAAGCGAATTTATAAAAATTAATCCGTTAAGTAAAAAAGCATCCATTGCTCTTGTGGCTACTCTCATGTTCCTATGCACTCAAACATTTCTGAGAAATTCTATATATGGAGATCCAATTAAACTTTATGAGAATGATATAGCCGTTTCCAAAACAAATTTAGCTCTTTGTAATTTAGGAAATGAATATTTAACAATCAAAGATTACCAAAACTCCTTAAAATATTTTTCCCAAGCAATTGAAATAAGTCCCAAACATTATGGTGGCTATGCTGGCGCTGGATCTTCTTATTATCATTTAAACAAACCAAAAAAAGCTGAATTATTTTTGACGAAATCTCTTCATCTTGGTGGAGGAAATAAAAATTTAAAAATCTATTTTGAATTAGGGATGTCAAAACTAAACATATCAGAAAATAATGAAAGACAAATAAAAGAAGCTTGGACAGATTTATTATTATACGCCAATCTAAATAAATCAAATCAGTATCAAAATTATTTATGGGTAATTTCAGCGCTCGTGAGACATTCAAAAATGTTTACAAATAAAAGCGGATATAAGAAAGCTCAAAGAAATATTCAGGAATGTCTAAAGCACACAGAAGATTATACTGAAATGAAAATACTAAATTTTATATTTTCAACATATCAAAGTAACAAATCAAATTTAAATTATTTACAGCGTTTATCAAAGCTGCAGGTTTACCTTTTAAAAAATAATCCAAACCATCCAATTACTAATTATCTGAAACATTTTGACATAAATACACAAAATAATAGTCTAGGGTTTTCGCCACAACTTAATTCTTTATTCAAAAATCTAAGCATAGATCCAAGAGTGAGAGGAAATATACAAATTCAGAAAGCTGATATCTATAAGTTCCTAACAAAATATATATTCAAATCAAAAATTCCAAAAACAGAAAAATTGAGAATATATTATTCTATAATTGAAATTAGCATTTTAACATCACAACTAGCTGATTTAGATCAAATTAGCAAAAATGGTTTAGGGGTTTTCTCGGGAAGATTAATTGACACATCATTTATCAATTCAAGAACTGACAAATATCAAGATCCCTATTTTCATATGATACTAAGTCTAGCACCACAAATTCAAAAAATTATTTTAGAAAAAGATTAAAGACTAAGAAGGGCAAACAATAGATTATTGTTTGCCTTAGTTTAATAGTTTATGCAGTTGCTTCTTGAGGTGCCTCAGCAGCTTTAGATTCAACAGCAGAAGCATCATCAAGATCTTCCATCGGACGGTCTACTAATTCAAAAAGAACAATTGGAACACCATCACCAAGTCGAACACCATTAGTTTTAAGAACACGAGTATAGCCACCATTTCTATCTTTATATCTAGCAGCATATTCATCGAAAACTTTATTTACAATTACTCTATTATTATTTAACAAACTTAATGCCTGACGTCTCTTATGTAAAGATCCATCACGACCAAGAGTAATTATTTTTTCAGCTAATTTTGTTGCTTCTCTTGCTTTTGGCAGAGTAGTTTCAATTTTTTCGTGATCAAAAAGATTAGTCACTATATTCATCAACATTGCTTTTCTATGAGCAGAAGTTTTATTAAATTTTCTACCACTTTTTCTGTGACGCATTTTACTTCCCTTTTATATTTTTAAAAATCGTTTATCTATACTCAGGTGGAACATTCATACCGAATGTTAATTCCAATTCATTTAATTTTGCTTTTAACTCATTCAATGATGTTTTACCAAAACTTCTAACTTTAAGTAATTCGTTTTCTGTTTTAGAAATCAATTGGCCTACAGTAATTATATTTTCTGAAGCTAAACAATTCGCAGTTCTGACAGATAAATCCAAAGAACTAATTAACATTTTGAATTTCTCAATGATTTTCTTTTCACTCTCTGATTCTGATTTATCTTCAAGTAAGAAATCTTTCTCAACATTAATATCGTCACCTACTTCGAAATATTTTGTAAACACATTAATGTGCTTTTTCAAAATAGTAGCCGCTTCAATAATTGCAATTCGTGGTTCAATTGAGCCATCTGTCCATACTTCAAGTTCTAATCGGTCATAGTTTGTTTTTTGACCAACTCTTGTTTCACTAACAGACCATTTTACTAAAGATATTGGTGAATAACGACTATCCAACGCAATAGTACCAGCAGGTAGCTCAGAAGTATTTTTTTCTTCTACGGTAACATATCCTCGTCCTGAATTTGCACCAATTTCAATATCAAGTTCGATATCATCAGTAATGGTACATATAACTAGATTTTTATTTATTACTTCAACTTCATGAGAACAAACAATATCTGCTGCAGTGACAACACCTTTTCCAGATTTCTTTATAGTCAAAACTACTTCATCGTCCGTTTCAATCTTCAATCGAATACTTTTAACATTTAAGACAATATCTGTAACATCTTCTAATACACCATCTACTGTCGAAAATTCATGCATGACGCCTTTTATTTTCAACCAAGTTGGGGCAGCACCCTTTATATATGCTAAGAGAATCCTTCTTAAGCAATTTCCTATTGT
This sequence comes from Planctomycetota bacterium, assembly GCA_002746535.1. GTDB lineage: Bacteria > Planctomycetota. The sequence continues at coordinate 10,838 of NVWA01000039.1, read as the reverse complement.
AGTGCCAAATCCTTTGCCAAAAGGTTCAACACTAAAACGACCATAAGTTGAGGTCTGTTTACTCTTATCAACCTTCATTGAGGTTGGAAATTCAAAGCCTTTCCATCTAAGACGCATTTAGCTTCTCCATAAAAAATTCTTAAAATTAAACTCTTCTTTTTTTAGGTGGTCGACAACCATTATGAGGAATGGGTGTTACATCTAAAATTACTTTAACCTTTAAACCTGACGCTTCTAAAGCTCTTATTGCTGACTCACGACCAGCACCTGGGCCTTTCACATAAACGTCTACTTCTTTCATTCCCATTTTAGACACTTTTTTAGCAACATTTTCTGCAGCTTTTTGTGCAGCAAAAGGGGTACTTTTTCTAGAACCCTTAAAACCTAACGCACCTGCAGAATCCCATGCTAATACATCGCCATCAATATCAGATACTGTGACAATAGTGTTGTTAAATGTAGACTTTACGTGAACTACACCTTTGAGAACATTTCTTCTTATTTTTTTTGCAGCCATAAATAAATACCTATTATTTCAAAGACTTGATTGATTTTTTAACCATTACTGATTTCTTCTTACCTTTTCGAGTTCTAGAATTATTTCTAGTTCTCTGACCTCTACAAGGCAAACTTCTTGCATGTCTAAAACCACGATAACTTGCAATCTTTTTTAGACGTACTATATTTTGTTGTACTTGCCTTCTTAGTTGACCTTCAACTACGTAATGATCATCGATCTCAGATCCAAGTTTACTTATTTCATCTTCAGTTAACTCATGAGTTCTTCTATCAGGATCAATGCCTAATGTTACAAGAATTTTTTGTGAGCTAAATTTTCCAATTCCCTGAATATAAGTTAAAGAATATAAAATCTTCTTTTCATTTGGAATGTTAATACCTAATAAACGAGCCATAAGTTACCTTCTCTTATTTACCTTGTTTTTGTTTATGACGTGGATTCTCACAAATAATCCTCAGAACACCTTTTCTTCGAATTAATTTACAATTTTCACAACGTTTTCTAATTGATGGTTTTACTTTCATAATAGCCTCTCAATCTTCCCTTAATTATTATTTTCCGGTGAAGATGCAGTTTTATACTTATCAGTAGTCTGCATAATACCCTCATAATTTTTTACTACTAAATAAGATTGAATCTTATCTAATAAATCTAACCCCACCCCTACTACAATTAACAATCCTGTACCACCAAATAAACTTGCAATAGCAAAATTCACATTAAATGCACCTTGAATTATCAACGGAACTTCTGCAACAATAGCCAAAAATAAAGCTCCTGCAAAAGTTAATCTCAACATAACCCAATCTAAATAATCAGCCGTCTTTTTACCTGGCCTATATCCAGGAATGAAATAGCCGCCTTTTTTTAAATTTTCCGATACTTCTGTTGGATTAAATTGCAACATTGTAAAGAAAAAGGTAAAGAAGACAATAAGGGCTAAATATACTAATACATATGAATGTGTCGTTGGTGTTGAGAATGTACCAAAATAATCAGATAAACCTGGTAATTTTGATAATGCTTGTGGAACAATCATTACTGCCGATGCTAAAATTATTGGTATTACATTAGCGGACAATATTTTTAATGGCAAATCACTTCTAACCCCGCCATATATTCTACTTCCTAATGAACGCTTTGCTTGTTGAATAGGTATACGTCTTTGGCCCTGTTGAACATAAACGACTGAAATTATCATTGTGATAAATAAGAATAATAAAACAGCCAAAGATGTAATTGGCATATCTTTTGGGTCAGAAGCTGAAATATCTAAGGTAAAATTACTGACTATTTCATAAATTGCCACAGGCATACTCGCAATAATGCCCAACATAATAATCATTGAAACGCCATTCCCAATTCCCTTATCTGTAATAATATCCCCTAACCAAAGCAAAAACATTGATCCGGTTGTCAAAACAATTGGGCACATAATTAAGAATGTTGTCTTATTAGTCAAAATTAAGGAACTACCATTGACATCTTGCGAAGCCAAATAACTACACATTGCAAATCCCTGAAATAGACAAACTACAACCGTTCCGTATTTTGTATATTGACTTATTTTTTTTCTTCCAGCATCTCCATCTTTACTAATTTTCTCAAAAAACGGTACTGTTAAAGTTAATATTTGCAAAACGATTGAAACACTAATATAAGGCATTATTCCAAGAGCAAAAATCGTCATATTCTTAAACGCCCCACCATTGAACATATTAAACATTTCTAATACTTTTCCAACTGCACCTTCCGAATTATCACTAAAAAATTCATTTAATACAACTGTATCAATTCCTGGCATAGGTATTTTACAACCAATACGATATATGACTAATAACAACAAGCTAATCACTATTCTTCGATATAGCTCTTGTTTATTTGAAGACTTATCTGTTAATTCCATTAAATCAGCTCTATTGTCCCACCTAATTTTTCAACTTGTTCTTGGGCAGATTTACTGATTTTATTAACTTTCAAAGTTAATTTCTTTTCTAACTTACCTTTCGCTAGAATTTTCACTCCACCATTTAACTCTTGTCGAATTAATCTAGCTTCTTTTAAGGTAGCCTCATCAACCACTTGTCCATCTTCAAATCTATTTAAAGAAGATAAATTTACAGGAACATATGTGACCTTATATTTAGCATTTGTAAAACCTCTTCTCGGTAATCTTCTATATAGAGGAGTTTGACCACCTTCAAACCCTATTGGTGTATCAATACCAGATCTAGAGTTTTGACCGCCTTGACCTCTTCCGCACCATTTTCCATTTCCAGAACCTGGTCCACGACCTACTCTTTTTCTTGATTTATAGGCACTTGATGCATTATATAAACAAGTTAAATTCATTATATTGTAACCCCACGTAATCTTTCAACTTCTTTTTTGTTTTTCAATTGCTCTAAACCATTCAATGTGGCTTTCACAACATTTACAGGATTTGTTGAGCCATGTATTTTAGTTAACAAATTATGCACGCCAGCCTTTTCAACAACAGATCTTACAGCTGAACAGGCAATCACTCCAGTACCTACTGATGCAGGAAACAACAATACCGTTGTAGAACCAAACCGACCCTTAACAGCATGAGGAATAGTTCCGTCAGCGACATGCACTTTAACTAAATTCTTTAATGCTTTTTTCTGACCTTTTTTAATAGTTGCTGGTACTTCTTTTGCTTTTCCCAAACCGATACCGACAGTTCCATGACCATCGCCAGCGACAACTAAAGCGCTGAAACTAAATCGTCTGCCACCTTTTACAACTTTTGCACATCTTGAAATTCTGACTACAACATCTGTTACTTGGGGTTTTTCAGTATTATGTTCGCTCACTACAATATTCCTTTAAAATTTAAGACCAGCTTTTCTAGCGCCTTCAGCAAGAGAACTAACTCTTCCTTGATATTTAAAACCGCCTCTATCAAAAACTACTGATTCAATTCCTTTTTCTTTACATTTTGCAGCGATAGATTCGCCAATTTTAAAAGCAACTTCAATTTTTGAAGAACCTTTTAAATTTTCTCTACTGTTTTTATCTAATGAAGATGAACTAACTAACGTTGCTGAATTTTCATCGTCAATAGCTTGTACATATATTTGTTTTAAACTTTTAAAAACACACAACCGTGGTCTTTCTGATGTTCCATTGACTTTCTTTCGAATATGTTGATGCCTTCTGATCCTACCAGTTCTTTTTTTTGTATTTTTATCCATTCTTATTTACCTCCAACTGCCTTACCAGCTTTTCGTCTAACGACTTCATCTTTATAACGAATACCCTTACCTTTATATGGCTCAGGTTTTCTAATTGATCTAATTTCGGCTGAAATTTGACCCACTCTTTGTTTATTAATTCCTGATATCTTTATAGAGGTTACGGATGGACATTCTACTTTAACATCTTTAGGAATTTTAAACTCAACAGGTTTATTAAAACCAATATTTAAAGTCAATTTTTCACCTGATGTTTGCACTTTATAACCAACACCAATTACATCCAATTCTTTTACATAACCATCAGTTACACCTATGATCATGTTGCTAATTAAAGATCTATACAAACCTTGAAAAGCACTACTATTATCTTGACCTTCTATTTGTTCCACAGATATCAGATTATCATCTTCAACAGATATTTTTACTTTTGGTAAAAATATTTGTTCTAATTCCCCTTTGGGGCCTTTAACATTAACAGCATTAGCACCAACATTAAAAGTAACCCCAGATGGGATTTCTATTTTCTTTTTACCTATTCTTGACATTTTTTCCTCTTCTTACCATAAAGTACAAACAAGTTCGCCACCAACAAACTGCTCGCGACATTCTCTGTCTGATAAAATTCCATTACTTGTTGATACAAAACTAGAACCAAAACCTGAACGCACGGGTGTCAAATCTTTCGTCCCTTTATATATCTTTCGACTTGGTTTACTCTCTCTGATTAATTGGGTTATTACTTTTTCCCCACTTTCACCATATTTTAACGCCACCACAAGCTTTTTGCTTACACCTTCACCTTCAATTTCAATTCTACTGATATATCCTTCTCGTTTGAAAGCTTCTAAAATTGAAAACTTGTATTTAGAAAATGGTACAGCAACTGTTTCTTTATTTCTAGTTAAAGCATTGCGAATACGTGTCAACATATCACTGATTGGGTCGCTAACACTCATTTATTTTCCTTTTTTCATAATTAAATTATTACCAACTTGCTTTTCTTAATCCTGGAATCTCACCCTTCAAGGCTAAATCTCTAAAACAGATTCTACATATTTTAAATTTTCTATAGTAACCACGTGGACGTCCACATAACTGGCACCTATTGTATTCTCTTGTTTTAAATTTCTGCGTTCTTCTTTGTCTTACTTTTAATGCTAATTTTGCCATTATTTATTTCCTAAAAGGCATTCCAAATTTAGTTAATAATGCAAGTGCATGTTCATTTGTTTTTGCAGTTGTCACTATATTTACATCTAAACCATGAATATAATCAGTTCTATCAGCTTCTAATTCTGGGAAAATAATATGCTCTGTAATTCCCATTGAATAATTTCCAAATCCATCGAATGACTTTGGACTAACACCTCTGAAGTCACGAATGGATGGAATAGCAAAATTAATAAGTCTATCAAGAAATTCGTACATTTTATCATTTCTTAAAGTAACCATGCATCCAATTGCGTAACCTTCTCTCAATCGAAAATTAGACACAGATCTTTTTGCTTTTGTAATAACAGCTTTTTGACCTGCTATTTTGCTCATATCTTTAACGAGTGCGTTTAACATATTTGTATCACCCAACGCGCCACCAATACCCATATTCAAAACTATTTTTTCGACTTTAGGTACAGAATTGATATTTGATAATCCTAGTTCTTCTTTTAAAGAAGGAACATAATCATTTTTATAAATTTCTTTTAATCTTGCCATAATCCCATAAACCTTAATCTAAAGCGTTCCCACTTTTTACGAGCACTCTTATTTTTTTTCCATCTATTACGTCAATTCGTATTCTGCTTGCCTTATTTGATTCAGAGTCAACAGGAAGTACATTTGAAATATGTATAGTACCCTCTTCTTGAATACGACCACCAGTATTATTTTGTCGATCAACTCTTTTATGCTTGTAAACCATATTTACATTTTCGATTTTTACTCTTTGTTGCTCTGGAAAAACGGCAATAACCTTACCTTGAACGTCTTTATGGTTTCCTGCAATTACTTTAACTAAGTCACCTTTTTTTATTTTAGTTTTAATACTCATCTTTAATCTTTCTATACAACTTCAGAGGATAATGAAATTATTTTCATAAACTCTTTTTGTCTAAGTTCTCTTGCAACAGGACCAAAAATACGTGTTCCTTTTGGACTTTTATTACCATCAATAACTACCACGGCATTATTATCAAATCTTATTGAACTTCCATCAGCCCTTTTAATTGGGTAGGAAGTTCTTACTATTACACATTTAATAATGTCTCCCTGTTTTACATCTCCACCTGGTGCCACTTTTTTAACAGTGGCTACAATAATGTCTCCAATTGAGGCAACATTTTTAGAGCCTAAAACTTTAATACATAAAACTTCTTTTGCACCAGTATTATCTGCAACTTGTAATCTAGATTCCTGACGAATCATTTATATTCTCCTAATGCTTAACGATTTCAAGCAAGCGCCATCTTTTTTGTTTAGACAATGGCCTTGTTTCCATCACTTTTACAGTATCACCAATTTTTGCTTCATTTTTTTCATCATGAACCATAAATTTAAATTTTTTCGTTACAAACTTCTTAATCAATGGATGTTTAACTTTAGTTGATACAACAACCCTTACCGTTTTATCACCCGATTGACTAATTACTAAGCCAATCTGAATTTTTCTCATTCCCCTAGTTTTAACAGCAACCTCACTCATTAGTTATTTCTCTTTTCGTTTAAAAGTGTTTTTACTCTTGCAATATCTTTGCGAGCAGAAATAAATTCTTTTGAATTTTTTAATCCTTGGTCTGGATTTATACGATATTTAGATCGGAGATCACCTAGTTCTTCTAATTTACTATTTAAATCTTCAATACTAAGCTCTCGTAATTCTTTTGCTTTCATAAGACTCTTTTCTTAACAAATCTAGTTTTTACGGGGAGTTTATGGGCTTGCTTACGACAAGCTTCTTTTGCAACCTCTTCACTAACACCATTGATTTCAAATAGTACTGTACCAGGTTTAACTATTGCAATCCAATCTTGAACTTCACCCTTACCTTTACCCATTCTAGTATCAGCTGGTCTCATAGTTTTTGTCATATGAGGAAAAATTCTAATCCACAATCTCGCAACGCCACCTATAGTTCTTCGGGCTACAATTCTTGATGCTTCAATTTGCCTAGAAGTTATTTTTCCATGTTCTAATGATTGAATACCATAATCACCAAAAGCAACCGTATTACCTGTTCCAGCAGCAGTTTTTGCTCTACTTCGATGATGGGGTTTTCTATATTTAACTCTTTTTGGAATTAACATGTTTTAAATTTCCTCAACTTTATCTCTAAAATATCCTTTGTTTATCCAAACTTTTACACCAATTTGACCATAAGTAGTAGTTGCTTCAGCAAAACCATAATCAATATCAACTTCAAGTGTACCTAAAGGTAAAGATCCAAATATTTGTTTTTCTGATCTTGCCATTTCAGCACCACCTAGTCGACCAGACAACAATATTTTGATTCCTTTGCATTTGTCTTCAACTGCAGACTCAATTGCTTTATTCATCGCACGACGAAAATAAGTTCGTTTTTCTAATTGTTCAGCCACATTCATAGCAACCAATTGTGCATTTGTCTTTACATTTTTCACTTCTCTAATGTCTACTGAAATATTATCTCCAAAATTATTCATTAATGCTCTATTTAATTTTTCAATTTCTGAACCCTTTTTACCAATAATAATTCCTGGTCTAGCAGCAAAAATAAATATTTTTACTTGACCATTAGTTCTTTCAATTTGCACTTTTTCAACACCTGCTTGATGACAACTATTGCGTACAAATCTTTTTATTAGCTGGTCTTCGACTAACCAAGTACCATATGTTTCTTTGTTAGCAATCCACCTAGAATTCCATCTTTTTGTGATTCCAACTCTAAAACCATTTGGATGAACTTTTTGACCCACAATTATCTCCTTTTAACTGTCTAAGACAGCTCCACATGTATGTGGCTTGTTCTTTTCATGATTGGCGTCGCACGACCTTGTGCTCTAGGACGCCATCTTTTTATCGTTGGACCTTCGTCAACATAAACTTTTGATATTTTTAATACTCCAGAATCTGCATCTTTTTGTTCAGCATTTGCTACAGCAGATTTCAATACTTTATTTAAAAAATAACCGCCTCGCTTTATATTATATTGTAATATTAACAAGGCATCATCTACGTTTTTACCTCGAACTAAATCAGCAACAAGTCTTACTTTTCTTGGACTTATGCGAGCGAATTTATGTGTAGCTTTATATGTGTCTGCCATATTTTTTCCTTTAATTGACGTGGCCTTTAAATGTCCTAGTATGAGAAAACTCACCTAACTTATGACCAACCATGTCTTCAGAAACAAAAAATTGTTTAAATACTTTTCCGTTATGAACCATAAAACTATGACCTACAAAATCAGGTGTAATAGTACACGATCTTGACCATGTTTTTATTGGTTCTTTAGCACCACTTTCTTTTTGAGCCAAAACTTTTTTCTCAACCTTCGCATCCACATATGGACCTTTTTTTAATGATCTAGCCATTTTTTATTTCCTACGTCTAATAATTTCAACATTAGTAGTTTTATTTCTTTTCCTAGTCGCTCCACCTTTAGCCAATTTTCCTGTAGGAGAACAAGGATGTCTACCACCTGCTCTACGGCCTTCACCTCCACCCATTGGGTGATCAACAGGAGCTTGGGCCGTACCTCTAACTGACGGTCTCCAACCCATATGTCTTCTCTTACCTGCTTTGCCAATTTTTACTTTTCCATGCTCTGAATTCCCTACAGCACCTATAGTAGCTCTGCATTCTATTCTAATTCTTCTTACTTCCTTAGAAGGCATTATTAGATGACAATGATCTCCATCTTTTGCGCTAATTACTCCACCTAAACCAGCTGAACGAATTAATTTACCACCTTGACCAGGTCTTATTTCAACATTATGAACTTGTGTCCCAACGGGTATGTCTTTTATTTTTAAACAGTTTCCAGGGGTAAAAGGTATATTTTCTCCCGATTGAACGGTTTGTCCTACTTCCAAACCATTTGGGGCTAATATATATTTTTTTTCACCATCATTATAAGTCAATAATGCAATTCGACATGTTCTATTTGGATCATATTCAATTGAAGAAACTTTGGCAGGAACACCGTCCTTTTTTCTTTTAAAATCTATCAATCTATATTTTTTCCTAGCACCACCACCTCTATGTCTTACGGTAATTTTACCATAAGATCTACCACCACTTTTCTTTAATCTCACAACTAAAGATTTTTCTGGCTTCGAGGTTGTAATCTCTTCATATGTAAAACCTGAAGAGTTTCTCAATCCGTTAGTTACTGGTTTAAATTCTTTTATTGGCATTTTTTATCCTGACCTTATTAAATAGAAGGGTAATCCAATCTATCTTCAACATGAATTTTTACCAAAGCCTTCTTCCAAGTAGAAGTAAAACCTTCATTTCCACGCATTCTTTTTCTTTTACCTTTTACGTTTATTACATTAACTTTTTCAACTCGTACATTAAAAATCTCTTTAACAGCATCCTTTATTTGTTGTTTAGTAGCAGTTCTAACTACTTCAAATACAGAAATATTGTTTTCAACTTCTTGTTTATCTGATTTTTCAGTAAATATTGGTCTGACTAATATACTATTTTTATTTAAATCCTTCATTTACTTGCTTTCAAAAATGATTCTAAACCAGCTTTGTCAACTATCAATTTTTTGCAATTCATAACATCTAATGTGTTTAAATCAGATACTTTTTTAATTCGAGTTCCTTCTAAATTTCTGAATGATAATAATAATGAATTTGATACTTCTGAAGATGCAAAAACACTTTTACCAGATATCTTAAGGCTATTAATCATTTTCCGAGCTCTTTTAGTTTGTGGCTTATCAAAATCAATACCATCTACAATAACTACAGAGTTTCCTAATATTTTTGCGAGTAATGCAGATTTGAACGCTACATCACGAGCTTTTTTATTCATTGCTTTCGAATAATCTCTAGGTCTTAGTGCAAATGCATGGCCACCACCAACAAAATGTGGAACCTTTGCAGTACCAACTCTTGCCCGTCCGGTACCTTTTTGTTTCCACAATTTCTTTTTGGATCCTTTAATCTCATTTCGACATTTTGTTTTATGCGTACCTTGTCTTTTATTAGCCTGATACATAACAACAGCTTGCTTGATCAATTCTATATTAGGCGCATCACCCAGCAAAGATGTATCAATTTCTAAATCACCTTGCTGCTCGCCATTCTCATTAAATATAGGTAACGTAACCATTTTATTTCTTTCTATAAGCTCTTTTTAACAAGAATTACATTTCCATTAGGTCCAGGAATAGTTCCTTTGACTAACATCAAATTCTTTTCTTTATCAATTTTCAATACTTTTAAATTTTTATTTGTTCTTTGAACGTTGCCCATATGTCCAGGCATTTTCTTCAAAGGCAATACACGTCCAGGTGTACCACGCATTCCGATCGAACCAATTCTTCTATGAGATCTATTCACACCATGCGATGCCGGCAATCCCTTAAATCCGTATCTTTTCATTCCGCCAGCAAAACCTTTACCTTTACTTGTCCCTACAATTGTAACTCTTTCAATACCTTCAAAAATGCTGACATCAATTGTTGAACCAAGTTCATATTCTTTGCCATCTTCAATCGGTACTTCTTTCAATATTTTTTTCGCAGAGACTTTTGCATTTTCAAAAGTTTTTAGTTGCGGCTTACTTACTCTTTGTTTTTTTTGTTCACCAAAACCAAGTTGGACAGCTTCATAACCATCTCTATCTTTTGTTTTTATTTGTACAACATCACAAGGACCTAACTCAATAATGGATACAGGGATCAATTTCCCATCGTCATACATTTGAGTCATACCTATTTTTTTGCCAATTAAACTTGCCATAATGATCGCTTCTTAAATTAATGTATAAGGTAACCAAACTTTTCAATTACCACTAAACCACTAAAAGGGCGCGCGATTTTATCGATCTCTTTTTACTAAGCAATAGATTTTCATTGTCAAATTCACATAAATATATATATTAAT
>NVWA01000007.1 GCA_002746535.1 Planctomycetota bacterium | reverse complement strand
CATTTTAGCTCCTTTATCTCGCCAAAGACATTGAAGCATGAATTATTGCAGATCATCCACTTTTTAAAAGGTGTTGCACTTACTATTTGAATCCAAGACTTATAATTTCATAAAGAATCGCACCTAATAAGTAAACATCACTTGTGTAGCCACATACTAAATCACCACTAGCCATTTCTGGAGCCATATAGGGAGGTGTACCACCCAATCCGGCATTAAATACATTTTCAGCTTTACCGGTTGGGTTTACCGAAACAGCCAAACCCCAATCCATGACTAAAACTTCTCCGAATTCGCCCAGCATGATGTTTTCAGGTTTTAAATCTCGATGTATCACATCACGACTGTGGGAGAACGCAACGGCATCGGCGACACGCATTAAAATATCTAAATTCTGATGAATGCTTTTTTCACCAATAATTTCTTTCCATTCAACCCCTTGAACTTTTTTCATGGAAAAGAAAAGATGGTTGGCATGGTCTGTACCTAACTCATGAACAGGAACTATATTGGGATGATCAAGATCTCCTAAGACTGATGCTTCGATCAGAAATTTATTGCGGACATGATCTGCAGAGGCATATTTTTCTTTGATCATCTTAATCGCAATCTCACGATCAATAGATGTTTGTCTAGCAGAATAGATAACACCCATTCCACCTTCACCAATCAACTTAATTAATTCATAATCTGGAAGTGAATCTGTAACATCACGACTCTTTACTACCTCTCGTTGTTTTACTGAAAATCGTGAGGTACTACTAACAGGTTTCGCTTCTTTTTTGATGGTAACATCCGGATCGGAATCATTGGTTATGGTATCTGACCAAATCGTATCGAGCCGATCAGCTGATAAAGGAGGTAGTTTTTCGGGTAATGGAATTGTCTCAATTTCAAAAGGAGTATTTCCATCAATTGATAAAACGAGATTGGCATTACTAAATGTCATCGATCCAAGATCAAGAAGAGAACTACCACAATTTAGACAAGTCTTAGGTGGGGGGTTAACAAGGTCTTCATGGCAAAAAGGACAATGGGGCAATTCTGACTCCGTATTCACATAACGATAAACATGTGAAAAGTACCAAATGTAAGCTTGGCTACTGATTCAATTTCATCAAATTATTTTTATAAAACTGCTAAATTAACCTTTGGATAGTTTATGCCACAAAGGTTCCATAATCAAATTCTTGAGCAATTTATATGGTCTCCCCCATGCATTGTTTCTAATACGAAAATAACCTGCTCAGATAGAGCTTAGAAATGGACAAAACATCATCTTGAAGTGCTTTTGGATGAAAAATCTGAGTTCCCCATAGTTATAGAAAACAACGTTAAATCGCCTTATTTCATAGACACAAATGATTTCAATAATTCTGATTTTATTTTCACACGAATAGAATAAATTAAGGCTAGAAGAAGCTTAATATTTTGAACGAGCTCAACATGACAACTCTAAAAATATGTTAACTATATTGTAGCTGGTTCTCTATCATTAAATCTTTTAAGGTCACTCATCTATATTCGCTAAAAATGCCATTACAGTATTTTGGGAGTCATTGTGCGATAACCACTCTTTGAATTTTTTTACTTTTGAAAAATCAGATTCGCCTAGGATTTTAGTAATTCTATTTTCATACATTTCATGCATTTCTTTTTGATGAACTTCCTTCTGCCAAGCATGACTAAAAATAAAATGAATTTCATCATGTAAATTCCGACTCTTTAAAATTTCCCATTCGTTTTTATCAAACCAGACCCCACCGCATGTGGCACAACGATCTAGATGAAATTTTATTCCATGTCCCACTTTATACCTTGACATAAAACAATGACAATCTGGACAAAATTTGGCTCCTAAAGAATCAACAACAAATAAGGATTCTCCTTCTTCGACAGGCTTTTCTTTAAAACTATTCTCAAGCAAATTTAGCCACTTCCAATAATCGAAATACCTAATCCAATGACCGGAGCAATGATCACACATTAGCCGTTTAGGAAGGCCTTTAGCGGGTTGAGAGCGAAGATTTCCTTTTTTACATAAGGGGCATTTCATTGGACTTCCTTTCATATAATAAGTATTTTCTTAATTCTTATACTTATAATATTACATCAATATTTGAAGGCTGTCATTTGTAAAATTACTCTTATTTTATAACGCTTTGGAACAAGAAGTTGAAGTATTTACCATTCACTATTTTTAAACTATTAAGAGAATTAAGTAGACCTTCTCTTGTTGTTCAATTTAACCACCCCGTCAGCAAGCTACCCAATGGTTGTACGAATAAGGAATCATCTCTGTACCCTTTTAAGTCTTAATTTATATCTTGGCGCACTTCTCCCTGGTCTGATTTCTAGTAATTTTGCTAATATCGATTCTGCGAATTCACGTATCATATTATTTGAATAATTTGATTTTATCACTAGAAAAAATATCTTCCAAGCCAACCTTCTATTTGCTGTTAACTTACCATGTTCATTTGGCTGTGGTGTTCCGATTAATTGATAAAGTGATTTTTCAACTATTGAGAGATAGAATATAAGTGATGCGATTATTAGCTCAACCATTTGAAGACCTGTATTTGGGTGAGACTTTTCTAATCCTCCATAAGACTTCAAATATTTAAAACTATCTTCCACTCGTTGTCTATTCCAATATTGATTTGCTAATTCTTTTGCGGGCGATTCAAAATCATTTGTCATAATATAAATGGCTTTCTTTTTGGAGTTTCCTTTTTTTCTGATTATTCTGAATTTGTAAATACATTTTTCAAGATCTAGATCTACGTGAATATATGGCTTGATAGACTTTCTATTTAAATTAAAGTTAATGGTTATTGAATCACGCTTAAACTTTCCAATTTTCAATGTCTTCAAAGTTGTGCCGCAGTAACGAAGTGAATATCGATGACCATGCTTATTTAATACATAACCAACCGTAGCACCATAAAGGCCTCTATCTGCTATTATATGCAGTTTTTGACCTCTCTCGTGTGCTTCAATGGCAAGTTGAATCATAGCCACTCTTTCACTTAAATTATGATTCTCTATTAAAGCACCTACGCAAGTGTGCTCTTCAAGAGTTATCAAGTAATGAAGCTTAGCAATTGGAAAGATTGTTTCTTGATCAGTTGCTGTTTTAGGATTTGGATATTTATTCTTAATTTCTTCATTATTTGGAAGCGTAATGCTGGTACCATCAAACAAGCATGTTTTGTAATCCTCTGATGCTTCAAATGTATTGGCATCAATTAATTTATTTAAATAAGCTCGTGGATCAATTTGATTTATTCTATAGTTTAGCGATGACCTTGAATAATTTCTTTTGAGACAACCTTCGATTTTTAATAGACTTACAATTGTTGATATACTATCCTGCTGAACAGAAACCGCTTTACCTAATAATATATTATTTAGATCATTTACAGATATTTCATTATTTCTAAAATTGTGTTCCGACATATTGTCATTTGAAATATCTTTGAAGGTCATATTGTTTAACATWTGTTTTGATGATAAGGTTGCACCTTTAATTTTTTTTATTTGTCTATTAGTTAGAATTTGCATAGYCATTTCCTTAAAATAATTTTTAAGAAAATCGCGAAAATTTTTGACCTTAATGTCAAGTGAAATTTATTTATTTTTATTTTTTCATAAACATCTTGTGTGAAATGACTTAAGTTATTATTTGATTTCTAATTCGTACAACCATTGGGCAAGCTGCCGGCGCTCCCAGGACTTAAATCTATTTGATAAATTAATAATGCGAAATTGTAAAATCGCACGGTAATTATTCTTACAAATTCTTTAATAAAAATAGTGATAAATTAAGGCCGGCGCGCCCAGCCACGCACTAAAAATAAAAAGGGTATAAACATTAAATCGCACGGTAATTATTCTTACAAATTCTTTAATAAAAATAGTGATAAATTTAAGCCAGCAAAGGAATTAGCGACGACCAACTTGATGTTCTTTGAAAGCTTTATTAAAGACATCAAAATTAAATATATTAAGTTTCATTTGACTATCTGATTTAAATATTTTTTCTATGGTTTCATTTTTTACATCGAAAACCCCAAAACCCACTTTTTTGGCTTTTTCTTTTATATAGTAATCATTGAGGGCATTAACTTCAACTTGATTTAATTTCAAATCCTTTTCATTTATTTCTTCCAAAGAAAAATTATCTATAAATGTTTTCCCAGAATGACCCATAATAAACGTACCGGATGATTTGCAATAGATAACATGTTTCCGCTTTCCATCGACCCAAGTTTCTACACGATTCTCAAATAAATAAATTTCCTTTTTAAACCAACTTTTTTTTACTTGAGAAGTTCTCTTATTTGAAAAATATTTAAAACTTGTAACCTTATGAAATCCATATATGAGATAGATAAGGTCTTTAGTATCCTTTAACTCATAGAGTCCAAAAGAGGGTCCAATGGATGTACTTGGTTTGGGCAAAAACATATCATAGTAATATGTCATTTTAATGGGTAATTTATATTTACTTATGTCAAATGACAAAACGGTATAAGGATCAACCAAAACCCCATCAGAGTTATCAATCCCTCCATTTTTATCAACGCTTAATTTACCTTGCTTTACCTTAAAAGAATTGAGTTGACTGCCATCATTAAAATCAATTAATAATGATTTAGGTGTTCTATCCGTATCTATCTGTGCTGTGGCATAGCTGTTCATTGCAGGAAAAATAGCTATCTTCTGATCAAAGTGAATATAAGAAAAAACCGTCACTGCAAAAAGGCTTGCTATCAACAATAAACCTTTGGTAAAAATAAAGCCGTTTGACTTCCAATTGAAATTTGAGTAGACATATGATTTAATGAAGATTGTGATGTTAAAGAAGCCGGTGCTGCCTCAAGCGAAAGATTATTGAGAAAATTAGAAATCATTAAAACAGATAATGTAACTCCAGAAGTTTTTAAGGATGCTTTTATTTTTTCTAATCCTCTAGAAATTTGTGTACGTATGGTCTTCTCTGGTTTTGCTAAAATATTTGAGACTTCCCTAGTACTCAAGCCTTCCACAATCTTCATATAAATGGGTTCTCTATAACGTGGTGGTAAAAGGCTAAGGTAACTTTCGATGACTTGTTTTCGTTTCTCGTCATTTTCCAATGTTTTGTCCTCGTAATATTCAGTTTTAATTGCTTGAGATTCTTTAGATGAACGTCTTTTTTCTGATCGAATTCGGTCGATGGATCGATGAGAAACTATTTTTAAAAACCAGGATAAAAATTTTCCTTCTTGCCTAAATTTTTGATGGGTTTTAATCACTTCAATAAAAGATATCTGAACGATATCTTCGGCATCGGCAGCATTTTTGGTAATTCTTCTGGAAGTTCGAAAAGCGATATCACTATGCCTCAAAAAAAGCTCAGAAAGATACTTTTGATCTTTAGAGGAAGCGTATAAATCCAATAGCTCAATATCTGATTTTTTTTTAAGCATATGACTACTCAAGTGGTTAAAGAATTACCATGTACTTATTATGGCGTTGGTCAAATCAATAATGCTTCAATTTTATGAATAATTCTTTAACTTTTTTTGACAACTATCGTAAGTATCTATTTAACAATTAGTTAGGATTTAATTTGATTAATTAAATTTTCATGAGATTAATAATCATAATACAGAAGTGTGAAAGATTTAAGCCTGGGAGCGCCGGCAGCTTGCCGGGGATTAAACAGATGTATCTTGTTCAACCTGTTAATCCATGCTGTTTTTTAGTAGTTTATTGTCGTAAAGATTGGTCGGTGGTCTGAACCGAAATCATCAAGCACTTCAAAAGAAGCTGAATTCAAACTTTTAGACACAAAAAAGTGGTCAATGGGGATAGCAAGAGGTCCAAAAAACCAAGTAGAGTAGATACCTCGTCCATCACGCAGATTCTTTAAACCTGAGACTCTCACATAATCTCTGTAAAAAGGGCTCCATTGTGTCAGATTAAAATCACCCATGACGACAACATGACCTTTCAACATTTGAGTATATTTTGCCATTTCTTTTAAATGTGAATTTCTAATGTTGAAATACTGATTACCTACCGGCGGCAATGTATGTGTCACAATAATATTAAATATTTCATTATTCAATGTTACTTTGGCTATGATAGACGGTTCTGAGGTGGGGTGAAAATCGATAGAGAAAGAATGATCAAGTTTTCTCTTACTGTAAATGGCTAGTCCAAAATTATGTTCTTTGGGAATTTCTTGAAAAAAGGGATAATCTTTTCTAAGAGGTTTTAATTCCCTGACCCAATAGGAATTAATCTCAACTAGACCTATGATATCCGGTTGTTTCTTTTTAATCGACTCGAGTAAGGCCGCGACATTATTATTACCTGTTAAGACATTAGTAAAGAATATTTTCAGTTTATTTTTACCTACCACTTGAGGTTGTTTTTCAAAATTAACATAACTCATGGATACCCACACTGTATAAATTATAAATCCTAATACAGCAACGATAAACCAACGTTTAAACTCATTGCGTTTTATCCAAGCAACTAAAAACACGATGGCCGCAAGACCAAAGCAAATAGCATAATACACCACAAAATGGGTTAACAGTTCAAAGAAGAAAAAGAATCTACTGAATAAGCTTAGAAAGCATAATATTACCAATTGAGCCGTTAACGATTTAACAGCAAGGAAAAGTCTTGGTGTTGGGATTTTTTCTTTTTTAGTTTGGTTGATTTCTGATTCAGGGTTTTCCAGGGTAATACTCTTTTTAAATGAAGCCTAAAGGCCAACCTGTTAACGATAATGTCATGGTTTTATTATACAATTAATCACCATCAATGACTTTTAATTAATTTTTAATAATCGTTTAGTTTGGAAAATCAAGAATATCTTTATGTGACTAATTAAATCTGGGCCTTTCAGTAGCACATAAACAACTATTTTTATTAATCTTTAATAAAGCAGTGTGAAAGATTTATGCCTGGGAGCGCCGGCAGCTTGCCGGCTTAAATGAATAAACGTATTTGATAAATTAAAAAAGCGATAACATAAAATCGCACAGAAATTATGCTTACTTTTCTTTAATAAAATAGGGTGAAAACGTTAAGCCAGCAAGCTGTCGAGCGTCGAACCGTCACCCTCCTTTAAAAGGAGGGGAGTTCTTTTGATATTATGTTTCTTACTATGGGGATATCGGCCAAAGGGAAATCGAAATCATTTAATTCTTGGGCGGTGACCCATTTGAAATCTAGGTGATCTAATAATGTTGGTTGTTTTTCTTCATCAACTAATTTTGCATAGTAGACCGTTAGGGTAATCGTGCGATTATCATCATTAACGCTAGAAGTCATGAGCTTTTCACCGACACTAATTTGCCAGGCGAGTTCTTCTTTTATCTCTCTAACCAAGGCCTCAGGTTCGCTTTCACCAGGTTCGATCTTGCCACCTGGGAATTCCCATTTTTGGTAATTCACACCCTCGGATTTCCTTTGAGCGATGAATATTTTTTTATTTTTAATGATTAGGGCACCAACAACAGGAATGACTTTATTCACCATTCTCCGTTTCATTTTGGAATGTTAGTTCATCATCAATGCAATCAATAAGAATCTTTTGGTCTTTAGAAATAGTTCCATCGAGCAAGGCTTTAGATAGGTCATCTTCAATATGTTTCACGATAGATCTACGCACAGGTCTTGCTCCAAAATTCTCATCAAAACCATCTTTTGCAATAAAAGTAATCACGTCATCAGTAAACGAGATATCAACCTCTTGCTCTAAGGCAAGATTTCTAAATTCATTTAAAAGTAACTTCGTGATTTTTTCAATAGAACTTTGATCGAGCTGCTGAAACAAAACAATGTCATCAAGTCGATTCAAAAACTCTGGTTCAAAAAACTCTTCAATTTTCTTCATACATTGTTTTTCTTTTTGAGAGTTCTTTTCTTCGATGCTTTCACTAAATCCAATAGCACCTCCTTTAAGCAATTCACGAGAGGCGACATTACTCGTTAAAATAATCATCGTATTTCTAAAATCCACGCGATGCGATTTATGATCGCTCAACTCACCTTCTTCCATGATCTGTAATAATATATTAAAAACATCTGGGTGAGCTTTTTCAATTTCGTCAAATAAAATAACCGAAAAAGGGTTTTGTCTAATCTTACTTGTTAAAACGCCCCCTTCTTCATAACCAACATATCCAGGAGGACTACCAATCAATCTAGATACGGAATGTTTTTCCATGAACTCACTCATATCTATCCGAATTAATCTCTCATCAGAACCAAACAATAATTGTGCGATGGCTTTTGCCAATTCTGTTTTACCGACCCCTGTAGGACCAGCGAATAAAAATGTTCCGTTAGGTCTATTTTTAGAAGTAAAACCTAGTCGCACTCGTCTTATTGTATTTGAAACGATTTCAACGGCTTTATCTTGACCAACAACTCTTTTTGTTAACTCATCTTCTAGCTGCACTAATTTTTCAGCTTCTGTTTGCTGAATATCTTTTAAAGGTATCTTGCTTATTTTACTGATGATCGACTGAATCTCTTTAGGTGTAATAGAAGCATGGGATTGTATACTTTTACTTTCCCAGAGAGCTTTTTGATCTTGCAAATCATTTGCTAGCTTTTGAATTTTATCTCGATATTCAGCCGCTTTTTCATAATCTTGATCATAAATAAATTTATCTTTTAATTCATCCAAAGAGTTTATATTCTCTTCAAGCTCAACAATTTCTTCAGGGTAAACAAATTGTTTGACGCCAGCTTGGGCTCCGGCCTCATCGAGTATATCAATAGCTTTGTCAGGTAATTTCTTTTCTGTTAAATATCGGTAGGATAATTTAACCGCAGATTCTAAAGCACTATCAGTGTATTTAACACGATGGAATTCTTCATATTTCTTTTTAAGACCATGTAATATTTTAATTGCATCATCAACACTAGGCTCTTCAACATCAACCACCTGAAACCTTCTAACAAGGGCAGCATCTTTTTCAAAATATTTTCTAAATTCAACAAGAGTTGTGGCGGCAATACAATGTAAACCACCTCGGGCTAATGCCGGCTTTAATAAATTAGAAGCATCAATAGCACCTTCAGCTCCGCCAGCACCTAATATCGTATGTGCCTCATCAATGAATAAAATAATATCAGAAGCCTTTTTTATCTCGGTTAGAATATTTAAAATTCTTTCTTCAAATTCTCCACGATATTTTGTGCCTGCAATAATAGAAGATAACTGCAAGACGCATACTCGTTTATCATATAATTTCAGCGGTACTTTCTTCGTTATTATCCTATAAGCTAATCCTTCAACAATGGCCGTCTTACCAACGCCAGGTTCACCAACTAAAATCGGATTACTTTTAGTTCTTCGTGATAATATTTGAATGACTCTTTCTATCTCTTGATCACGACCAATGACCGGATCAATCTCATCTTTTAACGCTTGCTCAGTTAAATCAATACTATACTGATCTAGAATGGGAGTTTTGACTTTGACATTCTTAGAGAATTCCTCCTCATTAGAAACAAACCCACCGATCTCTTTCATCACACTTAAACGCAACATGTTCTTTGTGATTTTTGCACTAAACAATAATTTATAGATAGCGCCTGTACCCTCTTCATACATTCCCAACAGCAAATGTTCAACACCTACATAATCCTGATTCATTTCTTTAGCAATTTTAGTAGAGAGCATTAAGACCTTTTGCAATCTTGGAGAAGGCAAAACACCTCCTGCCATAAGGGTATTTGATCCGCTACCAATACTTGAGACGATATGTAAGCCGAAAGTGTGTATATCAAAATTTAGATTTTTGAGGGCCTTGATGGCAAAGTTATTGCCACTTTTTAAAATGGCTAACATGACATGCTCTGGAAAAAGCAGCGCATGATTTAAAGCCTTAGCTTCTTTTTGGGATAAAACATTGATTACTTCTTGAGCGTTTTTATTGATACCTTTGAACATAGTTACCTCAAGACATAAAAAAGATTTGAATGAATACTATACTAAGCATAAACAAGTTCACAAAGGACCTTTTAAGTATGGGAATAAAAAGATCATCAACAATTATATCGCCCAAAAACGATCAAATTATCAGCAAAAGATTTCTATAAAACTATAAATTTGAAAGATTCAGCTTATTTGCAATTATGCTTAGTTAATAGCATTATGCTCAACTCCCTATGATGACAAAAACGAGCAATAGTTTGCAGTAAGGCAATTCGGCTGTTTATATGGATGGGCCGACCGGAAAAATTCTGAAAGGCGAATAGTGAGTACCCATCAAGGCTCTGTCTTTTGTTTCTTTAACTTTTTTCCAAACTTTTGCGGTCAGGTCTTTTATGAGGTCTTGATGCTCTTCTTCTTTTATCAAATTTTTGAATTCATTGGGATCATCGGATAAATTATATAATTCGTCATCAGAAAAGGCATTGAAGACAAATTTCCAAGAGCCCTCCCAAAGTACTCTTTGAGTTAGCGTGAAGCGACAACCATGATATTCGCTATAACCTAAATTAAAGTCATGGTTTTTTTCTGATTTTAAAACGTGTGCAAATGATTTACCATCAACATTAGGCAAAGGCTTTGCATTCGATAAGTTTAAAAGAGTGGGACCAATGTCTTGCAATCCAATTAACGCATTTGATTTTTCATTAACTCGAATTTGAGGACCAGCCATGATCACAGGGATGTTATAAATTTCTTCATAGGCACCAAAGTTATGAGCATCTAAACCATGTGCCCCTAAATAGCGACCATGATCAGTGGAGACAATTATGATGGTATTATCTAGCTCTCCAGCATCTTCGAGTTTTTTTACTACACGACCAAATAACTGATCCAATTCAGTCATCAAAGCAAAGTAACAAGCTCGTAATTCTTTCCATTGTCTTTCAGAAGTATCTTTGTAGACACTTTGATTTCTTCGGTATATGGAGGGGCCTCCATCAAGTTTATCATTAAAGTTTTCGGGTAATTTTAGAGAATCAATATCATATTTATCAAAGGCTTCTTTACCACAAATCACGGGTGTATTGGGTTCTGTGAAACTAATCATACAAGCCCAAGGGTCTGTTTTAATTAAGGCCTCTTCTAAAAAATCTTCAGCATTTTTAACCGTACGACCAATTCTTCTTTCCTCAAGAGGAACATCGGTAACACCATAATGCAACAAATCGTTATAACCTTCCGGTCCTGATTCATAATGCTGAAAACTATTTTCACCTAATAAATTTCCTTGATTAACATTTCCATCTCCAATATTTTTTACGGCCGCTTCTTCATCACAACCATTAACTACCCACCCAAAATTTTCTAACTTATTAGTTCGTTCGATATGCCATTTTCCAAAGTATCCCGTATGATAACCGCTATCTCTAAGATGTTCTGCCCAATGAGGAACATTTCTTAATACAGATTGGTCATCATCAACAGCATGTTCTACTTGAAGTACACCATGGTTGTGAGGTAATAAAGCAGTCATCAAACTAGCTCTAGCTGGAGAACAAGTTGGGTTTGGAGTATGCGCATTTACAAAAGACAAGCCTCTCTTGGATAACGTATCAAAATTTGGTGTTATGCTTTGGGGATGATTTACCAAATGACTCGCCATGGCATCTGGAAAAAAGATTAGGATATTAGGTCTCGCTTGCATAAAATTTCTTTCAGAAATCAAAAATGAGATTCTTTATGTTTTGTAACATCTTATGATTTAAACGTATCATACTTATATATAATCCGATTCATAAATCCACGGTATAAACTCAAGAAAGATTCTATTTGTTACTCGGTATTCTTGCAGGAATGGCAGCAGCAATATGCCAGTCATTAGCTTTTATTTTTAGTCGATTAACAGCCATTCGTTTTAATGGAAAACCCTTCACGATATTGTGCATGGCTCATTGTATCATGGGAGTCATGTCATTATTCATCCTTCCTTTTTTAAATTTCAAGGTAACCCCTGAGGTTATGCCTCATATAGGTATTATTTTAGCAATGTCAGGCACCTATTTAGCTGGAATGGGGTTTTTCTTCCAAGCCATCAAAAGCGTTGATGCCTCAAGAGCTACTCCTATATTAGGAATGAAAGTTGTTTTTATTGCCTTGTTAATGATTTTTTTTGAAAATGCTAGTTTTAGTATTTGGCAATGGCTCGCGATTGCACTAACAACGACGTCTGTTTTTTTCTTGAATATTTCTGGCTCTACAATTCCATGGAAAAGCACGTTGTTAATATTGACAACAGCATTTCTATATGCTTCTTCTGATATGTTCATTAAAAAAGTGATCGTTGTATATGAGCCTCTAGGTAAATTTAATGGCTTAGCTTTCGCTTGCATTGTTAATTTTATTGTATGTGGCATTGTTAGTACTATTTTCTTATTCTTTTTACCAAACAAAAAAAGAGACGTATGGAAGGGAAGTTTTTATTTTGCACTAGCATTTTTTAGTGCTAACTTTTTAGTTTTTTATTCTTTTTCAGTAGTGGGAGTAGTCTTCGGAAACATTGCTATGTCTACAAGAGGAATCTTTTCTATTCTTCTTGGAGCTAGCTTAGTCTACATGGGTATTCATGATCTCGAATCAAAGGTGTCTAAAAAAGTGGTGATTGGGAGATTTATTGCTGGCGTTATGATGACAGCATCTATTGCATTATTTTCATTAAAGTAAAAAAAGGTTCTAGCTTTTTACCTAAAGCTGGAAGCTCTCGATAATATATTCAAAAATTCTTGATATAAATTATTGAAATGGAATATAAAGTTCAACATAGGCACCTACAGGATCACCTTCTTCATCAAAGATACTTCCGGCATCAGTGTAACCCAAATGTCTTGCAATAAATCCTTGGACAATACTTAGACCTAAACCAACACCAACGGTTTTCTTAATCGTCTGAAATGGCTGGAAGGCATCAATAGGATCCCCTATTTCTTCACTAAAGCCTAAACCCGTATCTTGAAATCGGAGACAAACAAAATCGTCATCCATGTTTGATCCATTATTTCTATCGACAACCTTTTTAGGTAATTTCTTTTTATCGATTGAAATATTAATTTTTAAAGGTCTTTCCGATGATGTCGCTTCAATGCAATTTTGCATAATATTAAATAAGCTGGTACTAAAACTTTCTCTTTCAACATCTAAATTCAATTCGGCATCTGGAATTTCACAATCTAGGGTATAATCGAGATCTCCAACATGTGAATTACTGAAAAATTCTAGCTTTTGTTTGATAAAGTCTTTGATATTAAACTTGTCTCTAACTGTGTCAGAACGATCTGCGAATTCACTTAAGTCCGTAATCATTTTATGGACGTTAACTAAAACCTTTCTAACTTTTTCAATCCTAGTTTTATTTACATCTTCTTTAGTGCTCATTTCTATTAATTGGCAATAACCCATTACACTAGTCAACATGTTATTAAAATTATGGGCTAACCCTACAGCAAGTTGTCCAAAGACTTTGTCATTCATCGAGTGATGTAAGGCATTTACTAATCCTATTTTTTCTAAATGCATTTCTCTAACTTTTAATTGAGCAACAATTCTGGCGTACAACATTTCTTTTGAATAAGGTTTTGTAATATAATCAACGGCACCTGCAGCAAAAGCTTCTAAAAAAGTATTTTGGTCGTGCTGAGCTGTAACAAAAAGTATTGGTATTTCTTTTAATTCCTTGGTCGCTTTTATTTTCTTGCATGCTTCTATGCCACCCATAACAGGCATATTGTTATCGAGAATTATGACGTCGGGTAGAAATGCCAGTGCCTTTTCATAGGCAATTTGACCATTTTCAGCTTTTATTATTTCAAAAGGATCATTGGAAAGCATCTTTATGATCAGTCGCATTTGATGAACTTCGTCTTCTGCGATTAGCACTTTCTTTTGTTTCATATAGAAATCTATTCAGTAATGATTTTTCTTAGTTCATTAGAGCCCCAATTATCAAGAAAATCAGAAAATATCATTATATTTATAAAGCATGTGCGGTTTTCTTTTCAGATCTCTTTGCAAATTAAGAAGGAAACACCTCAATTATGGTTGGATTCATAGTAATAGTCGATTTTTTTAAAAATCCGTTGAATTAAAGAACAGCGTTTCTATAATACTCCGCCCTTAAAACAAGACAATGAAGTCAGTAAAATTTGAAAGAAGTAACATGAGAGAAGGTATTCACCCAAAATATAATGAAACCACTATCACTTGCGGTTGTGGAAATGTAGTTAAAACAAAATCAGCTGTGAATGATATTCACACAACAATATGCTCTGCTTGTCATCCTTTTTATACAGGTAAACAAAAGTTTGTAGATACTGCCGGTCGAATCGAAAAGTTTAAAAGAAAATATCAAAAATTCTCAGATAAATAGCTCCACTCAGCTAATTAAATTCCAAATTATTTTCAAGTTGGCTTGATAAATTCAAGTCAACAAATCTAAACTTTTTATCTACACCAATCAAGGAATTAAAAAATGAGTGAAATTCTATCCCTTTTACAACCTACAAGAAATCGATTTTTAGATCTTAATAAAAAGCTCGAAGATCCAGAGATTTCTAATGATTCAAATTATTTGAATTTTTTAAAAGAACATGGCCGCTTATTGCCCATGATGTCTTTGTACGAAAACTTAGAAAAAGCAACAAATGACATTCTTGATAATGAAACCCTTATTAAAGAAGAGTCTGATCCAGAGATCATTGAACTTGCTCAAGAAGAAATTCCGGAACTTAAAATTACTCAAAAAAAGTTAGAAGAGCAAATATTAGGTGCCTTATTAGATAGTGATGTCGATTCTGAAAAAAATGCTATTGTTGAAATAAGAGCCGGTGTGGGTGGTGATGAATCAGGGATATTTGCGGGCGATCTTTTCAGAATGTACTCCAATTATGCCATTGCTAAAAAATGGAAAATAGAAGTGTTGGATAGTAGTCAAGCCGAACAAGGTGGCTATAAAGATATCACTTTTTTGGTTACAGGCAAAAACGTCTACCAGGCATTATTACCCGAAGGTGGAGGCCACCGTGTTCAAAGGGTTCCGCTAACGGAATCAATGGGAAGAGTACATACCTCGGCGGTAACCGTAGCTGTTTTACCAGAAGTTGAAGAAATAGAAGTCGATCTAAATCCTGCAGACTTGCGAATTGATACTTATAGAGCTTCTGGAGCCGGAGGACAGCACGTCAATACGACTGATAGCGCAGTTAGAATCACACATGTTCCTACGGGGATGGTAGCTGCTAGTCAAGAAGAAAAAAGTCAGATTCAAAACCGAATCATTGCTGAAAAAATGCTACGCTCACGAATTTATGACTTTGAAAAGAATAAAAAAGATGCCGAGCGGGGTGAAATGAGAAAGTCCATGGTAGGATCTGGCGACCGAAGTGAAAGAATAAGAACCTATAACTTCCCTCAAAATAGAGTGACAGACCATAGAGCCAATATCACCTTATATCATTTGGATCAAATTATTAATGGTGACATGGATGAATTAGAAGAAGGGATTCAGGTATTTTTAAAAGCGGAGCTATTAAATAACTTAAAAGAACGGGTTGCAAGTGATGCTTCCAAAAAATAAACTTTTTCTGAAATACTCATGAGCGAAGACGTAGAAAATAAAATATGGAACACCATGGAGATCTTGGACTGGGCCACGAATTATTTTAAAAAGAAAAACATCGACACGCCTCGTTTAGATGCTCAGCTTCTATTATCACATTGTCTTAAAATCAGCAAGATGGAATTGTATGCTTATTTTGACCGTCCGATTTCTGTAGAAGAAAGAACTCATTTCAAAGAACTGATTAAACGACGAATTAAAAGAGAACCTGTTGCTTACATCCTTGGCACTAAAGGGTTTTGGAAATATGATTTTAAAGTAAATAAACATGTCTTGATTCCGCGACCTGACAGTGAAGTCTTGATCGAAAAAAGTATTGATTGGATAAAAGATAAAAAAGAGAGCACCTTATCGGTCATTGATATTGGTACTGGCTCGGGGTGTTTAGCTATTTCTTTAAAAAAAGAATTACCAGATATTCAAATGGTAGCTGTTGATATATCAAAAGAGGCTTTAGAAATTGCAAAAGAAAATGCCACTTCATTAGAGTGCGAAATAGAATTCATCGAATCTAATCTATTATCAAAAATAAAACCTCAATTATTCGATTTAATAATTTCAAACCCGCCTTACATTAGCTCCAATGAATATCAAATGCTACAAGAAGAAATAACACAATACGAACCCATTCTTGCTCTCGTATCAGAAAACAACGGACTTGAACATTATGAAAAAATTCTTAAGAGCTCAAAACAATATTTAAAGGACGATGGATTGTTGTTAATTGAAATAGGAGATCATCGTAAAAACGACTTACTTGCGCTTGCAAAAAATCATTTTATTCATACAAATATCGGTCTTGATTTGAGCGGAAATGAACGCGTTCTAGAATGTTTTGGTAAAAAGGATTCACAATGAAAAAGCTTCTTATTGAAGGTGGCAATCAGCTAAATGGAACCATACAAATTAGTGGAGCAAAAAATGCCGCGCTACCAATTATGGCAAATTGTTTACTGACACAAGAGCCTGTAATTCTAGAAGGAATCCCACAATTAGCCGACATCAAAACCATGTGCGAAATTCTTAATGAATTGGGAGCAACAACAGAGTGGTTATCAGAAAATGAATTAAAGATTTGTGTAACTAAAGAAGAAAAAAATACCGCCTCATACGAACTTGTTAGCAAAATGAGAGCGAGCATATGCGTATTAGGTCCGCTACTGAGCAAAAGAAAAGAAGCGCAAGTTAGTTTACCTGGCGGATGTGTAATAGGCACTCGGCCCATTGATCTTCATATTAAAGGCCTTGAGAAATTAGGAGCATCCATCACTATTGAAAATGGGTTTGTCAATGCTACTGCCGATAATTTAAAAGGAACAAAAATATTTTTAGGGGGACAGTTTGGTTCTTCTGTTTTAGCCACTGGCAATATTTTATCCGCGGCCGTTTTAGCGGAAGGCAAAACCACCATTAACTTTGCTGCCTGTGAGCCAGAAATTGAAGACCTAGCAAAATTTTTAATTGCCTGTGGTGCAGATATAGAAGGAACCGGCACACACCGATTAGTTATTCGTGGTGTTAAAGAGCTTAAGGGTTGTCGTTATAAAATTATTCCTGACCGAATAGAAACAGGTACGTTTCTTGCGGCGGCCATGGCGACGCAAGGGTCATTAACATTGCAAGGCGCTAACTTAGATCATATGGATGCCGTTATAGAAACTATGATATCCGCGGGGGCCAATATTTCTGAAGAAGACAACAGCATCTTTATTGAATCAAAAAACGGTATTAAAGCTGTTGATTTTACCGCTCTTGCCTATCCAGGTTTCCCAACAGATATGCAGGCTCAAATGATGGCCGTATTAACCATAGCAGAAGGCACCAGTATTGTGACAGAAAAAATATTTCCTGATCGATTTATGCATGCCAGTGAATTGAGTCGAATGGGTGCCAATATAAAAAGCGAAACAGGCAAAGCTATTGTTGTAGGAGTTCAAAAATTATCTGGAGCAAAAGTAATGGCTTCAGACCTTAGAGCAAGTGCGAGTCTTATAATTGCTGGTTTAGCCGCAAAAGGTACTACCGAATTAAATAGAATCTATCACCTAGATAGAGGCTACGAAAAAATAGAAGAAAAATTAAATAACGCAGGCGCTCGTATCCAACGTGTTGATGCTTAATAATTAAAAGATAGGAAAAATTGTGTTTGGAGATTTAACCGAAAAACTTACTAACGTCTTTGATACCGTACGTTCAAGAGGAAAACTAACTGAAGAAAATATAGGTCAAGCTTGCGACTCCGTCAGGAAAGCGTTAATTGAAGCTGATGTAAACTTCACAATTGTGAAAGATTTTATTAGCCGTGTTAGAGAACAAGCACTTGGTGAACAAAAAGTTAAAAAGATTAAAGCTGGTGATTATTTTATCAAAATCGTATCTGACGAATTAACATCATTGTTGGGTGAAGGTAATGCTGAAATTCCATTTGTGAAAGATGGCCCAACCATCATCATGATGTGTGGATTACAAGGTTCTGGTAAAACAACTACTGTCGGTAAATTAGCCTATAAGCTTAAAAATGAAGGTCGTAAGCCTCTTTTGGTCGCTGCTGATATTCAAAGACCTGCGGCTATTGAACAGCTTCATGTTCTTGGTGAACAAGTAGGCGTGCCTGTATTCTCTAAACAAAACTCAACCCCGCCTGAAATTTGCATTGAAGCTCTTGCTGTTGCAAAATCTGAAAATGCAGATGTCATCATACTTGATACCGCCGGTCGACTGCATGTTGATGAAGAATTAATGAATGAGTTACACCTTATTAATAAAAAGGTCAAACCTCATCAAACCTATTTAGTTGTTGATGCCATGATCGGTCAAGATGCTGTCAACTCAGCCAAAGAATTTAATGATCGGCTTGAACTAGATGGATTAATCTTAACCAAACTGGATGGTGATTCTAGAGGTGGTGCTGCCATATCCATCAGGCATGTAACAGGCAAGACAATAAAGTTCGTAGGTATGGGTGAAAAATTAGATGCCCTTGAAAGTTTTTATCCGGATCGATTAGCAAGTCGTATTTTAGGCATGGGTGATATTGTTGGCCTCGTAGAAAAAGCAGAAAGTGCCATCGAAGAAGCAGACGCTAAAAAACTAGAAGAAAAAATTCTTAAAAATAATTTCGATTTCAATGACTTCTTAAAACAACTACAAATGCTTAAAAAAATGGGCTCTATAAAAGATTTACTAGGAATGATACCAGGCATTGGCAAAGCCATGAAAGGTGTTGATGTTGATCCAAAACAATTTCTAGTGATTGAAGCTATTATCCAATCTATGACAAACAAAGAAAGATTGGTTCCCGAATTGATAGAAAATCAAGTTAGTCGCCGCAAAAGAATCGCGAAAGGTTGCGGCCAAACTATGCAAATGGTCACTAATCTGCTCAAGCAATTCAAACAAATGAAAAAAATGATGAAGGGTCTTGGAAAAGCCAAAGGAATGTTTGGCGGTGGTGGCATGGATATGGAAAGTTTAGGAGGCTTGATGGGGGGAGATCAGTTTACAGATAGAGATTTACAGTCTGCTCGCTCCTTTGCTAAAGGAAAAGTAGGGCCCAGTAAAGAAGCTATCAAGGCAAAACGAAAGAAAGAAAAAGCTCAAAAGAAGAAAAACCGCAAGAAGAAAAAGTAATTTCTCCTATTTGAAAATTGATTGAATTCCCCGTATTCGCTCTATAATACCCCGCCCTTTTAATAACATGATATAGGAGAACAAAATGGCAGTACGAATTCGACTGCAAAGAGGTGGACGAAAAAAAGCCCCTTTTTATCGCGTTGGTGTGTTTGACGCACATACAAGAAGACAAGGCAGAATGATTGAAAAACTTGGATTTTATCACCCTCTTCATACCAATGAAGATGGAACTACTAAATTTGAAATTGATGAAGAAAGAGTCAAATACTGGTTATCAGTAGGAGCTCAACCAAGCGAAACCGTTCGAAGCCTTATAAAAAAAGCTGGTATAAAATAAGATTTTACGATTTCACGTTCTAACTCTATTTCCAGATATTTTTAATGGTTTTTTGAGCGAATCAATTATCAGAATCGCTCAAGAAAAAAAGTATCTTGAGATTAGAACCGTAAATTTTAGGTCTTATGCGGATGATAAGCATAAGACAACAGATGATAGACCTTTTGGTGGTGGCCCGGGGATGGTTTTAAAAGTAGAACCAATCGTCAAGGCCGTTGAGGAAATAAAAAAAGAGTTTCCTCAAGCCAAGTGTATTGCACTTTCACCTCAAGGACAACCATTTCAACAAGCTCAGGCAGTTGAATGGAAGCAAGAAGAAGACATCATTCTCCTTTGTGGTAGATACGAAGGATTTGATGAAAGGATCTTTGACATATTAAAACCAATTGAAGTTTCAATTGGAGACTACGTTCTTACAGGAGGAGAGATACCGGCAATGGTAATCATTGAAAGTATCACTCGCTTGATTCCTGGAGTTCTTGGTTGCGAAGAAAGTTTTAAGGAGGACTCTTTTGCGGATGGTTTACTTGATCACCCACAATACACGAGACCCCCTGAATTTAGAGGTTTGGCGGTTCCTGAAGTATTATTATCGGGTGACCACCAAAAGATTAAAGACTGGCGAAGGGATAAATCGCTAGAGAAAACTAAGTTGAAAAGGCAAGACCTCTTCGACAAGCAAAGGGAAAGCAATGAGTAATATAATTACGGAAATAGAAAAAGAAATTTTACCACAAAATGACTTCAAATTCAGCATTGGTGACTTGGTTGATGTTCACTATAGAATTAAAGAAGGTAATAAAGAAAGAGTTCAGATTTTTTCTGGTGTAGTTATCGCTAGAAAAGGTGCTGGAAGCAGAGAAACTTTCACTGTTCGAAAAGTTGTAGAGGGCGAAGGTATTGAAAAAATAATGCCTGTACATAGTCCTTTCATTGAAAAAATAGATGTGAAAAAAGAAGCCGTTGTTAGACGTGCGAAACTTTATTATCTAAGAGGAAGATCTGCAAAAGATACTCGTCTTAAATCAAAAATTATCGCAAAAAAGAAATAATCTATTTCTAATATTCATGTTTTCAAAATGGTTTCAGAAAGAAGATAAAAAATCTGGAACCATTGCTGAAGATCTTGCCTGCCAAACACTCAAGCAAAAAAAATATCAAATAATCAAAAGAAATTTTTCCTGTCCATTAGGAGAAATTGATATCATTGCCCGAGATAAAGAAATTTTAGTTTTTGTAGAAGTAAAATATCGAAGTCAAAATATTAAAGGCAATATCAACCGAACTGTCCCCCATCAAAAACAACAAAAAATAATTAAAACTTCAAAATGGTATTTGAATAAATTTTTAAACAGTAATCAGGTTCCATCCTGCCGTTTTGACGTCATCACTTTAGTAGGGAATATTGAATCTCCAGAAATAAACCATATTGAGAATGCGTTTTTATCTTGAGCTTTGGCTTGATAACCCGAATCAACTATTTTCATATTGAATAGATATTTAATCTAATTATCATAGTACCTATAAAACTCACCCTCAAAATTAGCAAGTGAATCAAGTAAATTGCCGATAAATGTAATATCAATTGATTTATAGCGTAAACTACTATTAAGTAAGATTAATTTTTAAAGTTGATAAATGTCCACATTACAAGAAATTGTTCAACACGCCAACATCATGGTGAAAAATCGCCCGGATGAATTACAAGAAATTATTACGCGTGAGAACCTACCTGGTGATGCAGAAAAAATTATTGCTTATATTAAAGAAAACGAATCAAAAATTGAAAAACCTTCCGATGAAGAATACAACGGACTTTTAGAGGCACTTAAAAAAAGGCGTGAGGTTAGCTTACAAGCTACATTTGCAGGTATCAAAGCTCAATTCTTACCTAACCAGTTTTCACTAAATAATCTTGACAATAATAATAATAATTTACAATCAGAAAAAAACATCGAAAAGGAAACACCAATGGCAGATGAAGAATTATCACAGGATGAAATCGAAGCTTTATTAGCTGGAAATGCGCCTGATGATGATAATGACACATCAGACCAAATGTCAAATGATGACATTGAAGCACTGCTAAATGATGCCTCCGGTGAAAGTGATTCACTTCAAAGTGATGAACTATCCCAAGACGATATTGAATCTCTTCTAGCAGGCAATGCACCCGATGATGACTCCACTAAAGAAGATGCTGGTGAAGAAAGTGCCGATCTTGATCAAAATGATATTGAAGCTTTATTAGCAGAAAATACTCCGGGAGAAGAATCAAGTGATAGTGCTGATGTCGATGAAGACGATATTGAAGCTTTATTAGCAGGCAATACAGATAGTACACCTGAAGATAATAGCAATGAAGCTGTAGATAGTGCACCCCCTCCAGTTGAAAGCGAACAAGTTTCAGAAGATGATATTCAAAGCTTACTTGATAGTCAGGATGGCGAAGCAGAAGATATATTATCAGGTGATAATGGTGATATTGAAGCACTTCTTGAAGCTCAAGAAGAAAGTGATGCAGAAGAAAATACAGACGAAGATCCTGATGAGGTCGAAGTCATGGAGGAAGACCCAGACCCTCAAGTTGATAATGTTATTCCAGAAGAAGAAACAAGAATTCCATCAGGAGTATTCCCAACCACTCCAAACATGGAAGAAATAATGGGTGAGATTGAACCCGATACAGAAAACACGCCATTGATTTTTGATGAACCTCTTGAGCGAAGAGTAGAACCACCTATTGTACCTGCAGCACCAGAACCAACTTTTACAAGAGCAGAGCCAGTGCAACAAAATATTGAAATAGCACCGGCTACCTCATATCAAGAATTACCATCAAATGGTGATGTACGTGAGAGGCTACTACAAAATGTTTATGCTTTATATGTGAACACTGGTGGCAAACCTATCTTGCAATCAGAATGTGCTACTAAAGAAGAAATCAAAAAAGCCTATACAGCAGCGATTCAAAATTTCCCTCAGAACTCATTATTTATAGAAAAAATTAGTCGTAAGGAAATTATTGTCGTCAAAGAATCAAGAGAAATCATCTCCTTAAAAGTTAATATTTCTTTTGAGTAACTTTTAAAATTATTGCTTCACTCAATTAAAATATCTTTGATGGTATAGCACTATTTTTAAGTAATCCCTCTTTAAGATTCGCTTGCAATATCTCTCTATTTCAGATACTTTCTACCCAAATTCATCTATCCATTCGCTGAAAGTATTCCCCAATGAATCCTACTATTAAAGCCACTATTGAAACTTGGTTATCTCAATGTCCCTTTGATCATTTAAAACAAGAAATCATTGATCTTCAAAACGATAATAACGAAAAAGAACTAGTCGATCGATTTTACAAAGAAATAGAATTTGGTACCGGCGGTATGCGAGCAGTAATGGCAGCTGGGCTCAATCGAATTAATGAAGAAGTCGTTGGTAAAACAACACAAGGTTTAGCCAATTACATCCTGTCTCAAGGTGGTGATGAATATGCAAAAAGAGGTTTGGCCATTGCCCACGATAGTCGATTAAATCATAAAATATATTTACAAGAAATTGCTTCTGTGCTCGCAGGTAATAATATAAAAGTATACTTTTTTGACCGTGTCAGACCAACACCGTTACTTTCTTATGCTTTAAGAAAATTAAAGGCCGTTTCAGGAATTGTAATTACAGCCTCCCACAACACATCAGAATACAATGGCTACAAAGTATATTGGGATGATGGTGGCCAGATAGTTCCGCCTCATGACAAAAACATCATCGATGAAGTTCGAAAAGTAAAATCATATAATGATGTAAAACGAATGGATTTCCTAGAAGGAATAGAAAATGGATTAATCCAAACTATTTCTGATGATATTGTTGAAAGTTATTACAATGAACTCGAAGACTTAATCATTAACAAAGACGTAATTCGAAAACATGGTGATCAGTTAAAAATTATTTACACACCTCTACATGGTGCCAGCGGTGAAACCGTCATGGGAATGTTTAAAAAGTTAGGATTCTCACAAGCCCAAGAAGTTAAAAGTCAATTCCAACCTGATGGTAGTTTCCCTACCGTTGCTTCACCAAATCCGGAAGAAAGGTCGGCTTTAAAATTAGCTCTTGAACAAGCTCAAAAAGAAGATGCAGATCTTTTATTTGCCAATGACCCTGATGGTGACCGTATGGCAGTAGGAGCAAAAAATTCCAATGGAGAATGGGAACTTTTAAATGGTAATCAAGTTGGTTCTATAATGGCTTGGTATATTCTTGACCAACTCAAACAGCAAAACAAATTACCTTCTAATGGAGCATTAATTAAAACTATCGTCACAACTGAACTTCAGTCTGAAATAGCCAAAAAATATCAAGTCACAATTTTTAACACGCTAACAGGATTCAAATTTATCGGCGCTCTTATCAGAAAATTTGAACTTGAGGCAGAACAGAATAAAGATACCTATCAATATATTTTTGGTGGAGAAGAAAGCTATGGCTATTTACCTCACCCTATTGTTAGAGACAAAGATGGCGTCATGGCTCTAGGATTAGCCGCTGAAATAGCAGCCTATGCAAAAGAAACTAATAAAACATTAGTTGATTTATTAAATGATATCTATTGTGAGTTTGGCCTATTTCAAGAAGACTTGATCTCTATTACTTTAAAAGGCAAAGATGGAATAGAGAAAATGAATGAAATTATGAACGCCCTAAGGAATTCTCCCCCATTAGCATTCGACAATGCAAATGTAATTGAAATAAAAGACTATCAAGAAAGCGTTGTAAAAAATATCGAAGGTAAAACGACAGGCACTATTGATCTAGCAAAATCAAATGTGCTAGAATTTAACCTAGAAGATTCTACAAGAATTACCGCTCGCCCATCTGGAACAGAGCCAAAAATAAAATTTTATTTTTCTGTTCGTTCGAAGACATCACCTGAATCACTCTCAGAGGATATTCAAACATTAAAAGATAAATTAGTTAGATTAAAAAGTGAATTTGAAAAGACTGTGGAATCTATTTGAAATATTAGATTTAGATCTTAAATGAAGTGCTCTTTTCAATTCATACGTATAAGAAATAGCCCTCTCGAATGAAAACTATTTTCTACAAAAACTAAATGCTTTCGTTACTACTCAATAGCCTCAGCTTCATTCATTAACTCAACAGAAAAGTCTCTCCAATAATCTCTATCTTCAACACGATATTCACTAAGAAGACCACACAGGTCCGAATATCGCTTTGTTAATGATTTCGTTTTTTCGTGATTTAAACATTTAGCAAACTCAAGAGCGTTGTGAGTATCGACAATTGTTTGCTCAATGATCTTAACATCATGCTCATTCATGATCATTTCAATGTCAACATCACTTATTCTATATAATGCTTCAAATGCTTTAAGAGCCGATATATCTTGGACAAAATTTGCTGCCATCACAAAATGCTGTCTCGCTTTGGTTAAATAAAAGTCTTTACCTTGATGGGAATAGATATTCATAGAAATTTCGGCGGCAGCTATTTGCATATGATACATAGCACATTGAAATGAAATCGACATATCACTTTTATAAATAACATTGATAACATTAAGAGCCATACGATTTAAATTATTATAAAATTCAAATGACTTATCTTCCAACACACTTCCGGTCAAAACGAGCTGAAGAATAAATTGATCGAAATTATCACCATCAAGAGATTTATAATCATACCCTTCGACGTATTTGACTAATGCCAATTTATATTCATTTGAATATAAGGTAATATTTTTCCTTTTATCTAAATCTACCAATTCAAGGATTTCGTCCAAACAATCAGAATGAGATGTAGACTTCAAAACCTCTTCGGCTGATACTTCAGCATTGGTCACTTTAGATCCTGGCAAAACCATTTTTTTTCTTTGGGTTTCAATTGCCATGTTAACTCTCCGTAAATGAGAAATAAATAATTAGGTACGAAATATTTATCGGGGTATAAAAAATAAAATTGAGAAAAATTCAAAGAATTCAATAAATTTTAAACGATTTGATTCGATTAAATTTACATGCATAAAACTGAAGTGGTCATATCGGCATATATGGCCGGGTGAGGAAAGAATCGCCGGTTAAATTATGCCCAGAATACTGTTAAACGGATGGTTAAAGCATTAGACCAATGGGTGAAGAATGATCGAATTTTTCAATCAATTCCTCACACCATGATAAAATCTGGACTATTCTTTTACTTTTACAACTTTTGTTTTAGCAATATCATCGTGCAAACAGGCTTTATTTTCTCTAAATATTAATAGTACGTCGACTAAACCTATAATATTACCAACAAAGGGTATTAATCCTAGAAAGCTTATAATAAGGTACCTTTTTAAAAATACCCCCCAGAACCCAATTCTAGAATCATCTCTATAAATTATTTTTATTTTCATTATCTTTTTACCAACGGTCTGACCCTTTTTATGCAATAAAGAAATATTCCAAGCTCCATAAACAAGACTACCTAAACCCATTAATCCAAGACCCACAGCAAACCCAATATCTTCATTTTCTGCAAAAATAGCAAAAACTATTACTCCAGGAATCAAAAAAGGAATCAAGACCAATCCATCAAGTAATGCCGCTACTAATCTCATGCCACGGTCAGCCAGTTGATATACATTTTCTGATACGACTCCACCTTCTTCTGCTTTCTGCAAAAACATAGGTTTGCAAATAGCACAAACCAA
This sequence comes from Planctomycetota bacterium, assembly GCA_002746535.1. Taxonomy (GTDB): domain Bacteria; phylum Planctomycetota. Next base: position 171,641 of record NVWA01000007.1, on the reverse strand, counting down.
ATGATCTTGTAACGTTATTAATTCGTCCTCTAAAAACGTTTCACCACATTGACTACACTTCATAATGATCCTTTCAAGATATTTGCTTAATAAAAGCTTTCAGATTATTTAATAATTAAATGTTCCATAAATTCTACGCCTTACATTCCCAAAATTCCAATTAATTATTTATTTTAAATAAAATAAGTTTGAGTGTATAAAAACTTAAATAAGACCTTGATGAATGCAAAAGGCTCAAGTTAAAAAAATAATGGTTTTCGAGAAATCTATTGACTCGAATAGTCTCCAAATATTCGATATACCAAAGATGAAATATTTCATTTCATTTAAAAATTCGTATACTTGAGCCACTCTTTTTAATTTAGAATTAAAGACATTATTTTTGAGCATGGAGCTTTCATTATGAGTCTAACTAGATTCACAACTTCTTCAATTGGCCGTAAACAAACAATGGCTATCACTGGCTTGTTGCTTGTAGGATTCTTAGTTAGCCATCTTCTAGGTAATTTTCTTATTTTTGCTGGTTACGGTGATAAATACAAACATGAGCAGGCAAAAGGATTACAACAACTTTTAAATAAACACAGCAATGCCAAACAGAATGTACCTACAGTAAATGAATCCAAAAAAAATCTAGCAAAAATAAATGCCCTATTAAAATCCAATCCTAATCTAATTGAATCTACGGACAATTCTAATATACCGCTAAATACTTACGCCTTAAAACTAAAAGAACTTGGGCCATTATTATGGATTGCGAGATTAGGCTTAATCGTCATCTTTGTACTACACATGTTTATGTTCATGCAAACAACACTAATCAATAAAGCCGCACGACCAATTCCATATGCAACGGTCAAAGATGCTGGAGGCTCAACAACGGCCTCCAAAACAATGGTATACACAGGCATCATTTTGTTTGGCTACATCTTACTCCATCTAGCCGACTTCACCTTCAATCTCTTTGAAACAACATCCGTTATAGATGGTGTTGATGAAGGTTTATTTGGAATCGTCGTAAATGGATTTAAAAACCCAATACATACGGGTTTATATGTACTCGCAATGTTTATATTAGGATTACATGTTTCGCATGCTATACAAAGTGCTTGCCAAACATTTGGAATTAATCATCCAAAATACAACCTATTAATTAAAAATTCAAGCAATGGGATTGGCATAGCACTAGCTTTAGGATACATGTCGATACCTATTTTTGTTTTAATAAAATTATAATTATGGAGCCAGCTGAATGAATCTAAATTCAAACATACCAGAAGGACCCATTGAACAACGATGGACCAATCATAAGTTTAATATGAAGCTGATAAATCCAGCAAATAAAAAGAAGTTCAATGTCATTGTTGTCGGAACAGGATTAGCCGGAGCGTCAGCAGCGGCTTCCTTAGCAGAACTCGGATATAAAGTAAAATCATTTTGTATGCAAGATTCACCTAGACGAGCTCACAGTATTGCCGCTCAAGGAGGAATCAATGCCAATAAAAATTATCCAAATGATGGCGATAGCACTTATCGATTATTTTATGATACCGTTAAGGGTGGTGATTATCGCTCGAGAGAATCTAATGTATATCGTTTAGCAGAAATCAGCGGAAGCATTATTGATCAATGCGTCGCACAAGGGGTACCCTTTGCAAGAGATTACAGCGGTTATCTCGATAACAGATCTTTTGGTGGAGCCCAAGTATCCAGAACTTTTTATGCAAGAGGCCAAACCGGCCAGCAACTTCTTTTAGGCGCTTATAGTGCATTGATGAAAGAAGTTGGTAAACAAACAGTCGAAATGTTTCCAAGAAGAGAAATGCTTGATCTTGTACTTATCGACGGTAAAGCGCGGGGCATCATTGTTAGAAACCTAATTACAGGAAAATTAGAATCTCATACAGCCGATGCGGTTGTACTGGCAACTGGCGGTTATGGTAATGTTTACTTTTTATCTACAAATGCCATGAATTCAAATGTAACGGCTGCTTGGCGTTGTCACAAAAAAGGTGCCTTATTTGCAAACCCATGTTTTACGCAAATCCACCCAACTTGTATACCGGTGCATGGCGATTATCAATCCAAACTTACTCTAATGAGTGAAAGTTTGAGAAATGATGGACGCGTATGGGTACCCAAAACAAAAGGTGATACTAGAAAACCTAGTGACATACCAGACTCAGAAAGATTTTATTATCTAGAAGAAAAATATCCTAGCTTTGGAAACTTAGTACCTAGAGATGTTGCTTCAAGAAATGCTAAAAATGTTTGCGATGATGGTCTCGGTGTAGGGTCAACAAACTTAGCTGTTTATCTAGACTTTAAAGATGCTATCGCCAAACAAGGTAAAAGTAAAATTACTGAAAAGTATGGAAACTTATTTGATATGTATCAGAGAATTACTGATGCTAGTCCTTATAAAGAACCGATGATGATTTACCCTGCTATTCATTATACGATGGGTGGTTTATGGGTAGATTACAATCTTCAAAGTTCTATCCCAGGACTATTCGTTCTTGGTGAAGCCAACTTCTCTGATCATGGTGCCAACCGTCTTGGTGCTTCGGCGTTGATGCAAGGATTAGCTGATGGCTATTTTGTAATTCCATATACGATTGGACATTATTTATCTGAACATAAATTAAACGAAGTCAATAACGACCATTCAGCATTTGAAGATGCCCAAAGGCAAGCTACCAATAAGATAGAAAGACTCTTATCTATCAAAGGAAGTAAAACCGTTGACGATATTCACAAAGAACTCGGATTACTCATGTGGGACAAATGTGGTATGGCTAGAAATGAAGCAGGATTAAAAGAAGCCATTGAAAAGATTCCTAAAATTCGAGATGATTTCTGGAAAAATGTAAATGTCACAGGCTCTGAAGGTGATTTTAACCAGACATTAGAAAGAGCTGGTCGTGTCGCAGACTTCCTTGAGTTTGCTGAGCTGTTTGCCACTGATGCTGAGCATCGAAAAGAATCTTGCGGCGGGCACTTCCGAGAAGAAAGCCAAACAGAAGATGGCGAAGCTAAAAGAATCGATGAAGAATATTCATATGTAGCTGCCTGGGGTTTTGAAGGTGTCGGTGAAAAGCCTACTTTAAATAAAGAAAAATTAGAATTTGAACACTGTAAGCCAACGCAAAGGAGTTACAAATAATGAGCTCAGAAAAAACCATTAATTTAACTTTAAAAGTATGGCGACAAAAGGGACCCACTGATGCAGGAAAATTCCAAACAATTCACGCTAAAGATATTAGCGTTGATTGCTCATTTCTTGAAATGCTTGATATCGTGAATGATGAGATGGCGAGAGGAGATCAAGATCCTGTTGCTTTTGACCATGATTGCCGTGAAGGTATTTGCGGCATGTGTGGTGCTGTTGTCAACGGAATTGCTCATGGCCCTCAATCAGAAACAACTTTATGCCAATTGCATATGCGGAAATTCAATAATGGTGACACCATTTACGTTGAACCCTTCAGAGCAAAAGCATTTCCTATCGTTAAAGACTTGGTCGTAGATCGTTCAGCCTTTGATAGAATTATCGCAAAAGGTGGTTTTATATCCGCAAAAACCGGAGGAGTGCCAGATGCTAATGCTATTCCTATTTCAAAGGTAAACTCAGATCTTGCTATGGATGCCGCAGGATGTATTGGTTGTGGTGCTTGTGTTGCCGCTTGTCCAAATGCATCAGCGATGTTATTTACAAGTGCAAAAGTTAGTCAGTTAGCCGTATTACCGCAAGGTGCTGTAGAAAGAACCGAACGAGTTTTAAATATGGTTAGTCAAATGGACTCCGAACAATTTGGCAATTGCTCTAATCATTATGAATGTGAAGCCGTTTGTCCAAAAGCTATAAAAGTAGAAAATATTGCTCGCATGAATAGAGAATATTTAAGAGCATCCGTTGTATCAAGAGATTAACAACACTCTAATTTTTGATAATACCTTGGAAATAAATAATCTACCTCAAATATTTATTTCCTTAGATCTAATATGAAAGAATCACATAAAAGCTATTTCTCCGACATCAAACTTATTGTTGGCTTTTTTCTATTTGTATTGGCCATCATTATTTTTGACCAATTTTTTACAGAAGATAAAATCGCTTTCGATTTCTCAAAAATTACTGTACCAATGCAAAATGATATATTCAATTCACAAGGTGATGTAACCACACTTCATAAAATAGTTGATGGGAAAAAAGCTATCTTAATTGATTTTTGGGCTTCTTGGTGCCCCCCATGCATGAGTTCAATGTCAAACTTAATTCAAAAGGAAAAAGAATTAGCACCACAAGGAATTGTAGTTGTTGGTATGAATCTTGAAGATCAGAAAATTGCAGATTCTATCAGAGTCTCTAGAAATATTTCATTCAATTGGCTAGTTGAACCAGCTGATCAGTTTTATTCTAAATTATTTTTTATAGATTCAATTCCGAAAATGGTTTTAATTTCTCCAGAAGGAAAAGTTCTCTTTCGAGGACATCCAGAAGATTCAGAACTAAAAGAAATATTAAAAACTCTAATTAAAAAATAAAGTAGCCCCTACAAAAACACCATACATATTCTTTATTATTAAATGAGAGTGCGAGTGAATCATATTTTTAAACGTTACCGTTAACTCAAAATTTTGCTAAGTTGCTTGTATGGGCAGATATAGAATCTGCCCATACAAGAAATAACCTATCAAAATTCATGGTTTTGATTAATCATAAGTAAAAAGACCTGCCTCAAAGGGTACAAATTCAACAACGAATTTTTTTCCGTTTTTGAATTTTTTCTTGGTTCGGGCATTTACAAAGTTCATTACAGGTTTATCAAAGGTAATAGTTACTTTTAATTTTTCTTTACCAATATCGCCTTCAGATGTTTCTTTGCCATAGATGGAAGAACCCATACTTGGATTTCGAACGATAGCTAAAACATTCTTACCATCTTTTTTCCAAAAAAGAGATTCCAAAATATAAGGAGCTTTACCATTTTCTTTTAAAGTAATTCTGCGAGTCACCCCACCGTAGGTCATTAATTTACTCAAGAAAGATCTAAACCCACTACCCTTATCCCTTTTGCCACGAATCTTGTAATACCCAATCGTCGACAAATTCATGAAAATAGTTTTTCCTTTTCCTGTATTTTTTACAATCATATATTCCTTGCCACCAAGATTTCCCATGGCTTTTCCGGTTGTGGCCTTAATGCCGTTCTCAACAATGTTCACACCGTTAAACTGAGTACCTTTGATATAGTTTTTATTAGATAATCTACCCCAATCAATTTCACCATCAACTTCTGTAGTTGTCTTGCCATTAAGGATTCCTTTTGAAAGATCTCTAGAAATTCCAAACAAATCATTTAAAGCACCTTTTTTTCTAGCTTTACCATGACGATCATAAATCCCAGTCATATGATCCGCTATAACTGTTCCACCATTTTTGACAAAATCTGTAATCTTAATAATTTCGGCATCAGATAACGCTAGAGTTCTATTCAAAATTAATACTTTTACTTTTTCTTTGGTTAAAAAATCTCCCAACAAATGATCTTTATGTATATACCTTGGTTGAAATCCAATATCCTCTAAACCTTTATGCCATCCCATTCTTGTTAAATGAGAAGTACTTAAATTATTATCCATGGAGCTTTTTCGGTTTGGCCAAGTTTCTTTATGAGAGTCGGCATCTAAACACCATGTTATCTGAATACTTGGGTGAGAATAATAAATAGCAATATCATCATATTGAAATTCGCTATCAACAATTAATTTTGACATGGGTCCTTGCACTTCTTTAAAAGTAGGTGCTAACCTTTCTACGTGTGGAGCCACGCCACCATCTTTAAAAAAATTAGCTGGCCAAACTATTACACCACGGTTTCCATGAACCATGTAATACCATAGGAACCAAACATTTCTAATATGACCACTTGTTTTTGTTCTAGGAAAAAATGTTTTTAAAAGTGGCCGTTTCTGTCCCCAAAACGAACGTATGATTTCATTATTGCCACCACTTTCATAAGCTTCGCACCATTGGGCAGATTTAGAAAGTTTTCGCCAATTGTAACCACCAAAAGCAGTTGGTCCTTGACCGCCAACAAATCCTGTCGGCCTTTTTGGATCTAAAGAATTGGCATAGTGGGTCATTTTTTTCAAACAATCCGCAAACTGAGTATCCATATAAGAGCGCCAATCACACCAATGACTTAAATTTATTTCATGAAGGTTAGTCGATTCAATTAAGGGATAGTATTTATGAAAGGTTACCGGTTTTATTTCACCAAATTCTTTGTAATCAGAGCCATATTGCTTATTAAGTTTTTTTATGTCCCCGTCATAATTTCTCTTTAAAAATCTTCTGTAATCAGCGATTGACAAAGGATGATTGTCCAACTCAACAGCGCTACAAAATGAACCTATACTAATTTCATCATCCAAAGAATAACCAACAGGGTAAGCATCTTTGGCATTGTTAATATTTTTCTTTAAATAGCCTTTCATAGCATCAAGAGTTTTCGGATCTACCAAACAGTTGGGTCTTTGCTGCAATTTTCCAGATTTAAAGTTCACATTAAACTTACCTCTAGATTTACTTAAATGCAGGAACCCTTTGTCAGCAGCATGATCAACATAAAAAAGCCATTTTTTTTCTTTGGACAATGCGGCTAACTTTTTATTACTTCGATCAATGTGAAAGCCATGAATATTAACTTTTTCATAATTTTTATATTCCTTGGCAACACTATGCCTAAACTGCCAAATCATAATAAGAAAATGATCCCAGTAAGGAGGTGGCGGAACTGTTTTAACATCTGCCACGGTGCTGTCTTTTTTAACTATATTTGGTACAGAATCATCAGCAACTAAAGTGAACATAAAACTAAATGTTAGGCAACTTAACAATCCTATTTTTTTAAGACAACTCATCTATTTTCCTTTCGTAAAACGATAAATATTTTTTATTAATTGGATTATAAAAATAATCAGGGGGAGGGAGATTAAGCCGAAAGCATAACTTCTTCTACAATATTAACAACATGGCGAATAAAGTATTTATATCCAATAGGAATAAATAAAATTAAACTAATGACACAAGGCAAAGAAATCAGGATTCATGACAAGGCTTGATAGATTTTTGTCAGCAATTTTCCATTGTCTGTTGATAAGTAATTCATTGTGCCACCCATGCGACTAAAAGTTTTACAATATCTTAAATAGTAGGCGGGGTCTGTTTGTGGCGGCTCACCCTTTTTCCAATCCCAGTCAGACTTTGCTAAATCAGCGACTAGAATATAATGGTTATCTATGTGACGACTATTTTGAATTTCGATATTTTGGGCCATCGCTAATGACTTTTCAAATACCATCGGAGACATCACCGCAGAACCTACTGATAAATAAACACCTCCATCCAGCTGATGCACCTTATTTGCATAAGCTAAAAAATCTTTTTCAGCCGTTCTACCAATGGCAGCACCCATATTCATTGGATGATTATAAATAATATCATGACCAAACATTGGATGGGCAGTAAAAGGTATTTTTAATTCATATGCTTTGGCTTGGGCACTATATTTTTTAAATGGATGCGGAATTTTCATAAATCCAGGTTCTATTTTAAATTCATTTATTTTTTGAAGGAGATCAATACCCGCCGCCGCTTTGTCAGTTGATTCTGAAACATTTGAGTTAATATTTTTGGTAAGCTCATCCTTTGAAGGTATCTCCAAACCTTCGTTAAATATCATTGCACCAACTGATTCTCCATAACCCAATCCATAAAAAGCGCCAACAACTATTGCTAAATTAATAAAGTAACCCGTCTCTTCCCAAATTCCAAACTGACCACTATCTACGTTAGCTTTGACATCTTCACTACTCTTACCTTGATAAGAAAACTCCCAGTCATGGATAACTCCAGCACCATTTGTCGCTAAATGTGTTACCCAGCCATCACTAATTAACTCTTGTAATACACAGCCCAAACCATTTTTAATCGAATGAGCACCAAAGGCCAACATTACAGGCTTGTCATTTTCTCTAGCTGTTTTAATTCGATTAACAGTTTCATCAAATATTTCTTTTTGAATTCCTTGATAATCGTCATAGGCTTTATCAAGAGGAATAAAATCATTTTCAATTTGAACTTTATTTGGTCGCTCACTTAAATTTTTAACATTTAACTTAAAACGATCAAACTGCTGATATGGCATAAGAGGTTCCTATATAATCATTAATAAATCAATTGAGAATTTTACACAATAAATATCAATCACCAATACTCAATTATATCTAACATGAAATTAGAATATTGTTATAATTTTAAGAATTATTATTCTGAAAGAGCTTCAACATGAAGTCAATTCTCATTTGCTTTTTTTTCTGTTTACCAGCCTTTACATTTGCTGAAGGCAAGCTTGATAAAATTAAAAAAGAAACAAAAAAAGAGAAAAAGGATAAACCATCTAAAAACCAACATCACAATCATCATCATCACAACTCGTCAAGTGATGATGTTGTCGATTCTTTTTTATTTGAACTAGCTTGGTATACAATTCTTAGCATTTATGGCATACCTCACCATTACATTGATTCTGGCGAAAGTGCTTCTTTTTCAAAATACCCCTATCATCCTGATGAACTTTCTCAGGGATATTTAACGATAAATGAACCCGATACTAGCACGTTTTTTTCATTACATACAAGTTTAGAATCAAAATTTTATGCAGACAATGTAGTGGGATATGGTACGCATCTAAATTTTTATAGTGCATTTAGAATAGATGTTTTAACTGACTATACCTATTTAACAGAAAACATTGATGATGATGAAACATCAAGCCTTACCTTAGGAAGTGCCAATTTAACTATTCGTTTTGCTCAAAATGAATTCATTCAAATGAGATCTGGTTTAGGAATTAATTTTTTATTAGATAAAGAATCCTCTACCAGCGGGATTAATTTTATTTATGCCATTGATTTATATCCTGTCAAACCAATTTTTTTTAGCTTAAGGTTTGATGGTGGCGCTCTAGGATCAGCAGGTTATGCAAGACTTCGTGGTTTAATTGGCGTTACCTACAAACACTTTGAAATTAATACGGGGTTTGAATTAATTGGAATTGGTGATGAATCTCTGAATGGAGTTATACTTGGATTTAAAATAACATTTTGATAAAAATTAATCTATTTCTATTCATATTCTTATTGTTTAAGGTCATTTCTTTTTGCGAAGATTACACAGTAAAAAAAGGTGATACCCTTTCAAATATTGCTGAGAAACAATTAGGCGATAAAACCAAATGGAAAGAAATCGCTAAATTAAATAATTTAAAATCGCCTTATCGTATTAAATTAAATCAAATACTAGAACTGCCTTCGATTAATTCAATCACCACAATTACACAATCAGAAACGTCTAAGAAGGAAGTAAAAAATGATGATGACGAGGATGATTCTGACGACAACATCTTTCCGATAAAGCCACTGATTATTTGGGGCATATTCATATTCATTTTGCAAGTTCTTTTCCTTGCCTTATCTATCAGAGTCGGATGCTGGTTTTCTTTGATTGAGACAACCGCTTGGTCTTGTATAAAATTGGCGTTTTTTATCGCAATGATGACAATCGCCACCATAGCCACAACCGTCTTCCTTATCAAACTACATGTCGACACACAACTGCCGACTCTAGGATTTTTTTCAACTGGATTTGTCCTCACCGTCGGTTATTGCATTTTTATTATTATAACCGCCAAAAAAATTCTAAAATGTCTGTGGCGCAGTCTCATTACATTGTTGATTATGACTCTCACAATGGGCGAAATGGCTGTTCTTTTAGCAATATGGCTACTTGCACTTGCACTGCCAAAAATATTATCACTTGATATCATTCAAAATATTTGGAATCAGATTCCATTTTAACAATGCAGACTTGTGAGTCTTTGCTATTGCATCTTGCTTAACATGCTCTGTTTAAAAAAGCAAGATGCTTATGTTACGTTAGGTATATCTCTCCAAACGAAAGCCAATAATCTTTGAAAGTTTCATTCACAGCAAAGCGTACTGCTGGTGTTTTATTTTTATCAATGATGGCAATAGAGACTTCTAATGGGCCCGGCTGAAAAGTTTTGGGTATATCAATATTCTCATCTAACCACACATCGCCCGGTAACCATTTTGTAATATCAATATGATTTAACGTAATGATTTCTTCCGTCTGATCTTGTCGTAATCTTATGGCTAGATCATAATGAACATATATGGGTGCCACACCAGTGTTTTCAATCCAACTAGTAAAATTAAACTTCTCCCCTATTTTTGCAAATCGATCTAAAACAACTTGGCGATAAATATAACGGTAGCCAATTTTTCGACAAAAGTCTTCGAGTTTATCTATCCATGCATCTGGGAGATAAGTATATTTAGGCATGAAATAGGTGGTGTGATACTTTAAACCCTGCTCTATTATGAAGTCAATATCGGCGGGATGATTTGACTGGGGTTCATTCCCCCCCCAATACCAATTCATAGGCACACTACAAGTCTCCATAAAAACAGGAGCCGTCTGCCATGTATCTTGCGCACCTGCCGTCACGATTCCTTTAGGGTAAGAATCATACATATGGCAAGTTGTCATCTCTCTTGAAAAAGTGTCACTTCCCCGACCTTTTAAATCACCAAAACAATCTACCCGCCAACCAGCATTATATTTTTTTGCAAACTTGAAAGTCTTTTGACTTAGTTGAGAAATCAATAATGTCTGCTTAAAATATTTCCCATAGATATCTACAAACCTTTCCACTTGTTCATCACTAGATTTCCCAGCACCTTCGCCCCAAGGACCTATAAAAGCGAGATCAATACCTTCTAGCAATGGGTTTCCATCGAATTTGGCTGCAAAAGCAATTAATAGACTTCCCCACTTGTCTAAAAAGTCTTTTGATTCAGGATCAGGAACAGTTTGAACTATGCCACTCTTCGGTGAGTCTTTAATAGTTGCATAATTCTCTCTATACCATTTAGGAATTTGTGATTGCCGACTGGAACCAAAAGGCATTAAGCGAATCACCATCTTTTGACCACGCTTTTCACAAACCTCTAAGGACTTTTCTATAAAACTAAAATCATACTTTCCATCTTCTGGTTCCATGACATCCCAAAACCATCGGCAATAAGATACAGATGTTGGCAAATACCCTTTGATTACTTTTTCTATTGGTTCAGGAAACTCAAAAGGCCCTTGCTCATTCCAACCAACGCCATCAAACAATTTATCACCATTAAAATGTTGAAATGTACAACAACCTCGATGGGGATTATTAAGATAGGCTGTTATTTCTGTATATCTTTTCTTCTGTGTTAATTCGACCATAATTTTCTCTATCATTAAAATTCTGAATTATATATTACACGAGTGGATAACACATTAATTTAAATTTCACTTTTTAATAAAATTAAATTTTATATCGCCAAAATTGATAAAATTCTCAAAATTAAAACACATGTCAAATCTATCTAATCGATTGTTAGACTCTGTTTTTACACTAATCTTTCGATTAGTGAATTCAATAATTAAGGCGAGATGATGATACTAGATCAAACATTTATAAAAAAGATAAAAGGCAAAATAGAAGAAGCCGCCTTAAAAGTGATGGAAGAAACATATTTAAACCATAGCGGGTTTAGAGATGAAAGTTTTCGTCCAGGCTTGAAATTAATTGAGAAAATAGTTAGTTACTATGATTATTATGCTTGCGGAATTTATGCCTTATCAGCCAAAATTAAGGATAAAGACCCTCGGGCTTTAATTGTATTTGAGAAGTTAAAGGAACATCTAAGAATCTATCGCGAAGAAATTTTTAAACATGATATCGAAGGTGTTGGGTATTTCTCAATTCCTTCTAGAAGACTACTTTTTCATTTAGCACTAACATATCAAAAAATAAAAAAGGACTTATCGGCGGAAGATCAAAGTTGGTTCAAAGGTTTTGTTCTTGAACATGGTCAAATTGCCATTGACAATCACAATCATTTTTTTCCAGGAAGAACAGCTTTTCATGCTGACCCAACAATTCATGTCAATAATCATACAGCCATTTTTATGCAAGGAATTTATTATTGCGGTCAAGTATTTGAAATCCCTGAATGGGTAGAAATGACTCTTGATTTTGCAAAACGATATTTTGATGATGCTCATCCAGATGGCTATTGGGAAGAAAATACTAATGAATTGCGAGAAGGAGGACCTTCATTGGTATACACGCGTCTAACAGCCGAATGCCTTTACGATGTCCTCGATGGGAAAAATAAAAAACAACGTATTTTTTTAAAAGCCGGGGACATGTTTAGGTCTCTATTAAATTATGATGGCTGCATGATACCTATAGCCGATGAACGCACCAATCATTCAAATGTTGCTCTAGGTTACGGATTGGCATTAAACTCATTATCTTCAAAAGGACGCTATTTAATTGTCTCTCATCTTGAGAATGCCGATTTCACAACCATGTCACCAGAAACTTTATCCGTAACCTATCATGAATTAGATTTAATGATTTTGGGTGATTGTGAAGTTTCAGAAAATAAAACCGAAGGCACTTTTCAGTTAACGGTTCCCATTGCAATTCTGAGAAAAAATGATTATACCATTGGTGCATCTGCCGTTTTAGCACTTAACAAAACATTAAAACCAAATAGTGATTATGCTCTTGATCATCAAAACATGTTATACCTTTCTCACAAAGAAAAAGGAATCATTCTTAACGGGAAAAAATCAAAACGTTCCGACACCCTATCTACTTTTAAAGTAAATGATGATGCCTATACCGTCAAAACCGGAACTATAAAAACAACCGACAAAACAATCGAGGCACATTTGTTTTATCAAACTTTCGAAGCTTGGATAAAATGGGAAATTAATGAAACATTAAAATTAACGCTTAGCGTTAATACTGAAGATGAAGTCACAACCATTCTCCCGTTTGACAATAAACCAGAATTTAACTCCCCAGTAACATCAAAAGTAATAGAGTTAAATGAATTTTCGCCCTATAACGCTGAAAACAAAGGCTCACTCATTAAAGCACTTGAATTCAAATGGAAGCATAAGTTAGAACTTGAATTTATTTAATTCAAATATTATGAATTAATTTAAAATCAGAATTCTCGAAATCTCTCAATAAACGATAGTCTTGTCTCAAATGCTGTAGATAAATGAACAGACTCAAATTGCTTCACAGATGCAATAATTCATATCACGAAATTATTAAGTATGTACTATCTTTTCATATCTAAGAATATTACTATTTTAGAAATATTTTTACAAATAATGACCCCATTATTCATCAAAATAATTGATTTCAATCTGAATTTACTAATCTCAGAATTTGAAAAATATAAAATAAATTTAAGGCAAAATCGTTGATATTGATTTAAAAAATCATCGCTGCTCTGCAATTCAAAATTTAAACCATTCACTGTAAAAAATAACCTAGGAAAGGGTCAAGTTTCCTCGATAAAAAAGCAAACCCTCGAATGAAAAAGCTAGTTCAAAAGTGAAAATTTCTTATACTGATGGCCATTTTTCAGAAACAACTTAAGAGAAAGATTAAGCATTTTAAAATGCTAATTAAAACCATTAAAAACAAGCAAAATGTTTTTATAAAAATTACATATAAATCCATCGAACATAACTTCGCATGTCATTACGAGATAGCTTCGAAACCTTCTTTGCTTAACAACACTTTACGCAATTCATTTTATTTGATTCGCAGAAATTTAATTACTGAGGATTAATTCATGGAAGCTTACATCGCCATCGCCGCCTATTGTTTTGTTGGATTATTATTTGTAGGTGGAGCGCTTGTTGCTTCTAAACTAGTCGCTTTTACTTCAGAAAATACAGACGTAAAGGGTCAACCATATGAATGTGGCATCGAGGCATTTGGTGATTCCCGCATTCGATTTAAAATTGGCTATTTCATTTACGCATTAATCTTTTTAGTATTTGATGTTGAATCATTATTTTTATACCCTTGCATGCGAATTTTTAAGCAAGTTGTTGAAACGGGAAAAGTAGTATCGCAGTTCAGCCAACCCATTGAAATTGCACCAATTGTTATATTCATGGAATTATCCGTTTTCTTTTTTGTCTTAATATTTGGTCTAATCTACGCTTGGCGTAAAGGAGCACTCAAATGGGAATAGTCATCGAAAATTTACCAAAACTTTTAGACCCTATACCAGGGGGTTCCAAACTTATCAATACTGTTGATTATATTGCCAATTGGGCGAGGTCAAATTCGATATGGCCTTTAGTATACGGCACATCTTGCTGTGCAATTGAAATGATGTCAACAGGATCTTCAAAACATGATTGGGCTCGTTTTGGATGGGAGGTTGCTAGAGCAACACCTCGTCAAGCCGATTTGATTATTTTGGCAGGCACTATTGTCGAAAAAATGGCTGATCCTTTGAGAAGATTATATGATCAAATGCCGGCACCAAAGTATGTCATTGCCATGGGAGCATGTACGATTTCAGGCGGACCTTTTTTCTATGACAATTATTCTGTTGTAAAAGGCGCCGACCATATTATTCCTGTAGATGTTTATATACCCGGATGCCCACCGCGACCAGAAGCACTCTTATACGGAATAATGGAACTTCAAAAAATTATGTGTAAGGAAACTATTAGAGAAACCAGAAAAAAAGAAATCAATGCTGTTCCAAGTATTGATGCTATGACAGTAGCTGTGCAAGAATGGGAAGCCGAATTAAAAGGGAAAGAAGCCGGCTTAAAAGAAGAAGCCAAAAAATATAAGGAAGAAAACCCTGATTATAAACCTTTCAAACAACCAAGAAAAATTGTCGAAAAGTTTGAAAAGGTTGAAAGAGTCATACATCCAGAAGTAGGAAAACCCAAAACAGAATTGTTCGAAAAACTCTTAAATCAATTTCCATTTCTAACTCTCTACGATAAAGAAGAGACGAACATGGAAACAGTTGAAGCTATGAAAGCTGATGAAATTCTGGATTTTATTTTGCCGACGGATCAATATATTCCGGTTATTAATTTCGTCAAAAAAAATGCCGACTTTCAAATGGATCTTCTTTTAGTGGTAACCGCCGTTGATTGGCTAGACCACTATGATGTCATCGTTCAATTAACTTCAACTACTTTCAAACATAAATTGTTTTTCAGAACACCAATACCCAAAGATGATGACATACCAGAAATAGAATCCTTGAGTCAGATTTATCCCACCGCCAATTGGCATGAAAGAGAAACGTACGATTTCTTTGGTATTGATTTTAAAGGCCATCCTGATTTACGAAGAATTTTCTTATGGGAAGGTTTTGAAGGTTATCCTTTGCGAAAAGATTTCAAACATCCTGAAATAATTGCGAGGCCGTATTAATCATGTCCATTCAAAACATAGATTTACCTCCTTCAGTTACCATCGAAAAAGCTGACGATGAGTCAGAAGAATACATTATGAATATTGGTCCGCAACATCCGAGTACCCATGGGGTACTTCGGTTGGTGGCAAAACTTGATGGGGAGTATATCAAAGAAATTGTACCCGTTTTAGGTTACATTCATCGTGGCATTGAAAAAATGGGTGAGTCGCAAACTTATGTGCAATACATCCACCTAACAGACCGCATGGATTACTTAGCAAGTCATTTTAATAACCTTTGCATTTGCCTGACAATTGAAAAAGCAATGGATATTGGCGTACCAGAAAGAGCCGAATATATTCGCGTTATCGTATGTGAATTACAGAGAATAGAATCTCACCTTTTATGGTGGGGAGTATTAGGCATGGATCTTGGTGCTATCACAGCCTTCTTATATGGCTTTCGCGAAAGAGAAATGATCGCTGATATATTTGATGAACTTTGTGGTGCAAGACTAACAACAAATTACTTTAGACCTGGTGGTTCTTTTGCCGACATTCCAGACACTTTTATTCCACGAGTTAATTCTTTTCTTGATCAAATGGAAAAGATGATCGTTGAATATGATACATTGTTAACAAACAATATAATCTTGCATGAACGAACTAAAGGCGTTGGTATATTATCAAAGGAAAAAGCGGTTGCATTTGGATGCACCGGTCCTTTCGCTCGAGGTTCGGGAGTAGATTTTGATCTAAGAAAACATGCACCTTACTCTGTCTATGATCGATTTGATTTTGACGTTCCGCTAGGGAAAGTGGGTGATAGTTTTGATCGATACATGGTTCGCATGCTAGAAATTAGAGAATCAATTAAAATTATTAAACAAGCAATAAAAGGTTTACCAGATGGCCCCTATCGATCAAAAGAACTTGGAAGCTATAAGTTACCAAAAGGGAGCTATTATGCCGAAGTTGAAACACCAAGGGGAATTTTCTCAAATTATATGGTGGCAACCGGTAAATCCCAAAATCCGTATCGAGTAAAAAATAGATCTCCAGGGTTCTCTAACTTAAGTGTGATGAATGAATTAGCAAAAGGTTTAAAACTAGCCGATTTGATTACGATAATGTCAACCATGGATCTGGTAATTCCAGATATAGACAGGTAAGAAATGGCTAAGGAAGAACTCGCAAAAAACTCATTAGAAGCGCTTAAAAATGCTGATCAACATCCTGTTGGTGATGTTATAAGAAAATATTTTAGTGAAAATTTTGAAAATGAATTTATTGCGCACGTTTTTTCTTCATCCTCAAACATTCTTTTATCAATTTTAGTCATGACAGCTTTTGCTGGTGGTACCGCTTCTTTTTTAATTTGGTTAGAAAGAAAAGTCTGTGCTCGTATGCAAGTACGATTAGGCCCTACCCGCGTAGGTCCTTTTGGATTATTACAATCAATAGCCGATGGCATCAAATTAGTTTTCAAAGAAATGTTGCGCCCCAAAGGAGCCGACCCCTTCATATTTTATTTAGCACCATTTTTACCGGCGACCGCATCATTTTTAGTATTAGCCGTTATACCTTTTGATAAAAACATCCAAGTTGTCGATATTGATGTAGGCGCCTTATATGTTATTGCTGTATCTGGATTTGGAATCTTTGGAATTCTGCTAGGCGGCTGGGCATCTAATAGTAAATATTCTCTTCTTGGAGCCATGCGAGCAGGTGCTCAAATGATATCCTATGAAATATCTGTAGGTTTAGGTTTACTTTTAATTGTTATGTTAAGCGGCGAAACATCTCTACGAGAAATTGTATTCTCTCAATATGGCACCGTAAATAATTGGTGGATATTTAAATTGCCTATTTTTGGCATTATTGCTTTTATTTTATTTTTGATTTCTTCTACAGCAGAATTAAACAGAGGACCCTTTGATTTACCAGAAGCTGAATCTGAATTGTCGGCGGGGTTTCACACAGAATACAGTGGCATTACTTTCTCAATGTTTTTTCTAGCCGAATTCATCAACATGTTTATTGCTGGGGCAATTGGTACAACATTCTTCCTCGGTGGTTTTTTACCATTCACTATTGGAATTGAAGGCTTTGACAATATTATGTTTATGATTCCAGGATGGGCTTGGTTTTTTGCTAAAACTTATTTCATCATATTTCTTTTTATGTGGTTTCGTTGGAGTTTCCCAAGACCACGAATTGATCAACTAATGAATCTTGAATGGAAATTCATGCTACCAGCAAATTTATTAAACATCATCATCGCTGGAGCCTTTTTAACATTGGGGTGGTTACTATGACAGCAAAACAAAGATCCATCGAAGAAAGTCGTAAGGATTTTGACAGTTATTTTAAAAGAGTTTTTAATGGTTTTCTATCGTTGGTTAAAGGAATGTGGCTGACAATAAATATTTTTTCAAGCCCTTCGCGAGTGATAACGTCAGAATATCCTGAAAATAGAGACACATTAAAAATGCATGATAGATTTCGAGGTCAAGTAATCATGCCACATAACGAAGAAGGCGACCACAATTGTACGGGATGTACTTTGTGCGAAAAAGCGTGCCCGAATGGTACGATCTCTATTCTTCAAACAATTAGTCCGAAGTCAGGCAAAAAAGTTCTCGGCAAATTCATTTACCGATTTAGTCAATGTACTTTATGTAATTTGTGCATTGAAGCTTGTCCTTTTGATGCAATTTTTATGGGGCAAGAATTCGAAGAAGCAAAAACTTCCCGAGATGATCTTGTATTTGTTCTTAATAAACGAGAAGGGAAGTCATAAAATAATGCTATCAAGTATTACCATACAAGATTTATTCTTTTTTGTGCTTTCGTCAGTAATAATATTCGGTGCTATTATGGTTGTAAGTAGTAAGAATCTAATTCATTCAGCCATAAATCTGATCTTATGTTTATTTTCTACAGCTGGTTTATTTATTTTATTGAATGCCGAATTTGTAGCGATTGCTCAGGTGATGGTTTACATCGGTGGTGTCGTGGTCTTCATGCTCTTTACGATCTTCTTAACAACTAGGTTAGGTGAAGAACACTTAGAACCATTGTTTAAAAATAAATTCTTTAATGGAACTATTTTAGTAATGGCCGCTTGCTGGGTTGCTAGTTTTATTCCAAGTGTCATTGACCCAGAACGAGATCAAACTTTTGCACAAAATGCTTCTCTTACGGAAGTAGGTGCCCGATTTTTAGATTTAAGAGAATCAGGATTTATTGTTCCTTTTGAGGTAATATCTGTATTAATATTGGTTGCTATGATTGGTGCCATAGCCATTGCTAAAAACGATAATGACCCTAAAAATAAAGATGAGGTAAGCAATTGACATTATCAAACTGCCTAATCTTAGCTTGCATGTTATTTTTTGTAGGGATCTATGGTGTTATGACCAGACGAAATTTAATTGGGGTTTTAATGTCTGTAGAATTAATGCTTAATGCCGCAAATATTAATTTTATAGCCTTTGCTTATTTTAAAGCAGCAGATTCTGTAGCAGGAAGCATATTCGTCATCATGATTATTTCTGTGGCCGCTTGTGAGATGGCCGTAGGTCTTGCCATTATTGTGACCATGTATCGAAAACACAAGGAAATGGATATTTCTCGTCTTGGAGGTTTGCAAGATGAGTGACGTCTATTCATATTCATGGTTAATTTTAGTAGCTCCTTTTATCGCATTTCTGGTAAACAGTTTATGGTTAGGTAAAAAAAACTGGAAAGCCGCCGCGGGTTTATCAACCTTTGCTATGGCTGGCTCCGCTGTTTACTCCATTAAAATTGCTTTTGATTTTTTTACTCAATTACCTGCTCAAAAACACATCATCGCCTGGCAGTATAACTGGCTCGAGTTCAATGATACTTTAACGGCAAAAATTGGTTGTCTTTTAGATCCAATTTCCGTGATGATGCTAGTTGTGATCACTGTCATTGCAACTATGGTAAACATATATTCCATTGGTTATATGAAAGATGATCCTAGTGCTGGTCGCTTCTTTGGAACTTTATCTCTCTTTTGCTTTTCAATGTTGGGCTTAGTAGTCGCCACCAACTTAATTCAGATTTACGTTTTCTGGGAATTGGTAGGAGTATCCTCATATCTATTAATTGGATTTTGGTATACCAAACCTTCTGCGGTAGCAGCGTCTAAAAAAGCTTTCATTGTCACTCGTTTTGCTGATGCCTTCTTTTTACTTGGTATTATCATCACGGGCTATGTGCTAAAAACATTTGATTTTATTGACATCAATTCACTGCAAGCAGCAGATAGCATGAACCATATTGTCAGTGTTGGCTTTTTAACGGTCAATGTTTTAACGGTTTCAACCATCCTTATTTTCATTGGTGGCTGGGGCAAATCAGCGATGTTCCCATTACATATTTGGCTGCCTGATGCCATGGAAGGCCCAACCCCTGTTTCTTCTATCATTCACTCAGCGACTATGGTTGTTGCCGGAATATTTCTAACTGCAAGATTATTTACCATTTTTAGTTTTAGCTTTGTAACCTTAGATATCATTGCAGCTGTTGGCTGCTTTACAGCACTCTTTGCAGCCGTCATTGCTTGTACTCAATCGGATATTAAAAGAATATTAGCCTTTTCTACTCTATCACAATTAGGGTACATGATGTTTTCCCTCGGTGTCACACATGATATCTCTGGTGATGAAGGCATTAATATTCTAGGATTTCAAGCATCTATGTTTCATGTCTTCACCCATGCATTTTTTAAATGCATGTTATTCCTTATGGCTGGTGCCGTAATTCATGCTGTTCACACCAATGACATTTGGAAAATGGGTGGATTAAGAAAAAAGATGCCCTTTACTTATTGGTCTACATTGGCAGCTTGTTTAGCAATCGGCGGAATACCACCTCTTTCTGGTTTTTGGTCAAAAGACGAAATACTTTTAGCATCATTTTTATCAGGTCATAACATTATAGGTTCCATCGGATTAATTGTCGGTGGATTAACCGCCTTCTATATGTTCCGATTATTCTTTGTAACTTTTCATGGTGAATTAAAAGAAAGTGGCCAACATGCTCATGAAGATAAGTGGATGACAACTCCTATTGTACTTTTAGCCATTCCGACTATTGGAATAGGTTGGATAGCAAAAAGTTATTTTCTTGGTTCTTTTACGCCCCTTGGTCATATAGCACAAATAGAATCTCCTCATCACTTGACTTGGTTGCCTATAGTAGCGAGCATAATGGGTGTCTCAGGTTTAATTATTGCATGGGTATTATATGGCAAAGGAAATTACAAAACAGCTACTGCCTTATCTGAAAAATTCGGGAAGTCTTATACGGTAATTAAAAATAAATTTTATATTGATGAAATTTATTTACACATTACTCACAAAATAATTTTTGATAAAGTTGCCGCACCCATCAAATGGTTCGACAGTAATATTGTCGATGGCTTTATGAATTTCGTTGGATGGGTTTTACATTTGTTTGGTAAATTAGTTCGATTTTCACAAAATGGTCAAATTCAACTTTACATAGGTACTATGTTTTTAGGATTCTTTTTGATTTACTTTATCTATAAGGTGGCGGCTTAAATATGATGGCAGAATCTACCTTATTAACAGCAACTTGGGTTATCCCTTTTCTAATAGCCCTATTTACAATCTTTATCCCAAAAGAAAATGACTCGAGCATTAAGAGATTTAACTTAATTGGCAGCGGCATCAATCTCAGCCTTGTCATTTATTTAACCGTTCGATTTGTAAACGCCATGCATGCTGGTCTTGGTGATGCCAATGGTTTATACTTTGCCAAAAAGGTTCCGTGGTTCGGCAAATTAAATATCGAATACAATATTGGTGTTGATGGCATCTCTATTTTAATGATGTTGTTAACAGGTATTGTTGTTTTCTGTGGTGTCCTAGCCAGTTGGGGTTTAAAAGATCAAACCAAAGAGTTTTTCATTATGCTGAACATATTAGTGGCCGGAGTCTTTGGTGTGTTCATATCCTTTGATTTATTCACCTTCTTTTTGTTTTATGAAGTTGCTGTGCTACCAATGTACTTATTGATTGGCCTATGGGGTACAGGCAAAAAAGAATACGCAGCCATGAAATTGACCCTAATGTTGGTCGGAGGCTCAGCACTAATCCTCGCTGGTATTTTAGGATTATATTTTGAAGCTAATTCATTTGATATTATGGTAATCGCCCAAACGAACTTACCGGAATCATTTCAGTATTGGGCTTTTCCAGCCCTGTTTCTAGGCTTCGGTATTTTGGGAGCGTTATTCCCATTCCATACCTGGTCGCCGGATGGACATGCTAGTGCCCCTACGGCTGTATCAATGTTACATGCCGGTGTACTCATGAAACTGGGTGGTTATGGATGTTTACGAGTAGCTATTTTTCTTTGCCCTGAAGGGTGCAACGAATGGATGAGCGTGTTCTTAATATTAACAACTATAAATATTTGTTATGGCGCCTTCGCTGCCATCAAGCAAACTGATTTAAAATATGTTACCGCCTACTCTTCTGTTTCTCATTGCGGTTTCGTTTTATTTGCCTTTGCAGCAATGACACAAACGGCATTTCAAGGAGCCGTATTGCAAATGATCTCACATGGCTTGATGACAGCTCTCTTCTTTTGTTTAATCGGAATGATATACGGCAGAACACATACGAGAATTATGGGCGATATGGGAGGTCTGATGCAAAGAATCCCCTTCTTAGGTGTAGCCTTTATTATTGCGGGATTGGCCAGCTTAGGTTTACCTGGCTTATCAGGGTTCGTTGCTGAAGTCACCATTTTTGTGGGAGCTTTTGAGAATGGAAATATTGTCAACAGAGTTTGTACTGTTTTAGCAATATTATCTATTGTTGTCACAGCGGTATATGTTTTAAGAGCCGCCAACCAAATGTTAATGGGGCCATTAAATCCTGAATTCGAAAAACTTGAAGATGCAACTTACATAGAAAAAATACCGGTCATTATTCTCCTGTTTTGTTTATTTGCCTTTGGTATTTCACCGGGCTGGATAATTGAAATCGTGAATCATAGTATTGAACCCATTTTTAAAGCTGTGGGGCGCTGATCATGAATTTCTTATATCCAGATATGTTAATCTTAATCTTAGCAATTGGCGTGTTAGCAGTTGATTTAATACTTCCTCAAGATGAAGAATCTAATGCACCATTTTTAATGTCATGGTTGGGGCTGGCAAGTATAGCTGTCATTCTAATTACCCAAACACCGCCGCCTGGGGACTATATGGTTGGCTTTGGCACTTACACGATCAACGGCATTAGTACCATCATGAAACTTTTATTCACACTAGCTTGTCTCTTTTCAATTTTATTATCCAAAAGTTATTTCACTGCTGGTGGCAATTTAAGAGGCAAAATGAATCGACACAGTGAATTCATGGCTCTTATGATTTTTTGTACTTTCGGTATGTACACCGTTGCTTCAGCCGGTGATATGATTTCATTGTTCGTTGGCATTGAATTATCAACAATTCCTTTATATATTTTATCCTCATTTTACAAAGATGATCGAAGCTCAACGGAAGCTGCCATTAAATATATCGTCATGGGTTCCGTATCTACAGCCATTGGTTTATTTGGGTTTTCATTTATTTATGGTGCCGTAGGTTATGTTGGTTTCGAGGATATCACTAATTTTGTTGTGAATAATCCAAGAGATCCTTTTATCTGGATTGGATTTATTTTAATCTTATCTTCACTCGGATTTAAATTGGGACTAGCACCTTTCCATATGTGGGCTCCAGATGTTTACCAAGGGGCACCTACTCCTGTCACTACATTTTTATCGGTTGGTTCTAAATCAGTTGCCGTCACGGCTTTAATGCTTTTGATTTACGGACCACTTAGCGCCATTCACCAAGAGACAAATACACTACTAATCGTTTTGGCTTGTTTATCGATGGTTATTGGTAATTTAGGTGCTATGAGACAAAAAGAATTACGACGTTTCATGGCTTATTCTTCCATTGCCCAAGCGGGGTATATTTTAGTAGGCTTTTTAGGTAAAGGTGAATTCGCACAATCGAGCATCATCTTTTATTTATTTGTATTCATGTTTACCAATGTCT
Organism: Planctomycetota bacterium; assembly: GCA_002746535.1. Classification (GTDB taxonomy): domain Bacteria; phylum Planctomycetota. The sequence goes on along the minus strand of NVWA01000007.1, from coordinate 148,118 downwards.
GCACCTTTTTCATCTTTTCAATCATTGGACAAAAAAGAACTGAAAGCTTTTCATCCTTAAGAGGACTTAGTAAAGAAAAGCCTATGTTGGCTGCCCTATTAATGATGTGTATGTTTTCACTAGCAGGCATACCACCTTTTGCAGGTTTTACCGGTAAGTTTATTTTATTTGCTAGTGCTGCGAAAGAAGGATATTACTGGATGGTTCTTGTGGGAGCACTAAATTCGACAGTATCACTTTATTATTATTTATTAATCATCAAAGAAGCTTATATAAACAAACCTGATGAAAATCAGCCACCATTGCATTTGAACACCTTGCAAAAAATAAATTTATCTATTTTAGGTACTGGAGTAGTTTTAATAGGCTTAATACCAATTTTTTATAACCGAGTTTCAGAACTGGTAAATTTATCATGAAGAAACTTTCTAACATTTATTTAATATTTTGTTTCATTTATTCTAGGAGTGCTTATGACAAATAAGACAGCAACCTTTTGGCAGGAACTAATAAAATACCTGCCTTTACAAAAACCATTATTGATGAATGCATCAACATCAATTCGTCAAACGTTAACAGCCATGCAAAAGAAAAAGACAAGCTGCTCGCTCATTTTAGATGACGGCGGAAAAGTTTGTGGAATTTTCACTGAAAGAGATCTCATTGAAAAAGTTTACGGCGTCGACTTCAAAGATAACGTAGCCGTAAGTTCCGTCATGGCAAAAGATTTAGTTTCCATTAAATCGACAAACACTGTGCTTGAGGCGGTTGAAAGATTTGGCACACACCGCTTTAGACATATGCCCGTATTTGATGGAGACAATCAACTCGAAGGATTATTATCAGTAAGAGTTCTTTCTGATTATATTGCAGAACAATTGCCTAAAGAGGTTCTATACTTACCTCCTAATGCAAACCAAGTATCAAAAACAATTTCAGGTGGATAAAAAATGGTAGTCAAAAAACAAGAACTTCAAGAAGTAGAACAGGTGGTCATTAGATTTGCTGGTGACTCTGGGGATGGTATGCAAACGATTGGTGAAAGATTCAGCGAAAGCGCTATTTTCGCCGGCAATGACATTGCAACTTTTCCAGATTTTCCTGCAGAAATTAGAGCCCCAGCCGGCACACTACCTGGTGTCTCTGGTTATCAAATTCAATTTGGTAGCCAAGAAATTTTAACACCAGGTGATGCTCCAGATGCTTTAGTGGCAATGAATCCTGCAGCATTAAAAACAAACTTGGATGCATTAACCGACAAGGGTTTGTTAATCGTAAACGAAGGTGCTTTTACAGCCGCAAATCTAAAAAAGGCTAGTTATGAAAGTAATCCATTGGATGATGAAAAACTTTATGAGAAATATAGAGTTGTTAAAGTAGACATCAATACCATGACAGATAAAGCATTGGAAGACACTCCTTTAAAACCTGCTGGTAAAGCAAAGTGCCGAAACTTTTTTGCACTTGGTTTTGTCCTTTGGATTTATGGCCGTGATCTAGATGTCACAATGAAATGGATCAGTGAAAAATGGAGTGGCAAAGAACTTATCATCGAATCAAACACCTCTGTTTTAAAAGCAGGTTATTATTTTGGAGAAACAACTGAAGTTGGATTAACGCGATACACCGTTGCCAAGGCACCCGTTGAAAATGGAACCTATCGAAAAATTACTGGTTCTGAAGCGATGGTTTTAGGTATTGTTGCAGCATCTAAAAAATGCGACAGGAATATCGTCATTGGTAGCTACCCTATTACACCAGCTACATCAATTCTAGAAGGTCTAGCGAAATTGAAAAATTATGGCGTTAAAATAGTTCAAGCAGAAGATGAAATTGCAGCTATTGGCATTGCTCTTGGCGCTGCATTTACCGGAGCATTGGCCGTCACAACAACTAGTGGTCCTGGCATCTGTTTAAAATCAGAATTCATGGGATTAGCCTGTATAACAGAATTACCATTATTGGTAATTGATGTTCAGCGAGGTGGCCCAAGTACTGGTTTACCAACAAAAACAGAACAATCAGATTTACTACAAGTTCTCTTTGGTCGTAATGGTGAATCTCCTATGCCAGTAGTAGCCGCATCTAGCCCAGGCGATTGTTTCTATGCTACTTTTGAAGCCATTAGAATAGCATTAAAATATAGAACTCCTGTCGTTTTATTGAGCGATGGTTATATCGCCAATGGCGCCGAACCATGGCAAGTACCAATTGCTAAGGATCTACCATCTATAAAAATAGAAGAAGCTCCTATTGACAGCGACTATATCCCTTATAAAAGAGATCCTGAAACCCTTGCCAGACAACTTGCTTTCCCTGGAGATCTAGGAAATCAACACCGACTTGGTGGGCTTGAAAAAAATCATGCGGGAGATGTAAGCTATAATCCTGAAAACCACCAAGAAATGACTGATATAAGAGCCGCTAAAATTGCAGGCATTTCAAATGACTATGATCCATTAGAGATCATGGGCAAGAAAAAAGGGCGTGTTTTGATTATTGGCTGGGGAGGTACTTATGGTTCAATTGCAACCGCCGTTGGTAATCTTATACATCAAGGAGCTCCAATTGGCTATGTTCATTTACGCCATATTAACCCACTACCAAATGATCTTGGTGATATAATCAAAAAATATGATTATGTGCTAATCCCAGAATTAAACAATGGGCAACTAGATATGATTATCAGAAGTAAATATTTGGTTGACACTATTGGATTAAATAAAGTACAAGGGAAACCTTTTACTGTCGCTGAACTTGAATCTAAAATTAGATCTTTATTATAGGAATATGAAAATGACTGAATCAGTAAAACTTTCTAAAAAAGATTTCGTAGCACCTGCAGATGTTAGATGGTGCCCAGGTTGTGGAGATTATTCAATTTTAAATGCTCTGCAAAAAACTTTACCTGAAATTGGTATTCAAAGAGAAAACATTGTCGTTGTTAGCGGTATCGGTTGCTCAAGCCGTTTCCCATACTACATGAACACTTATGGATTCCACACAATTCATGGTAGAGCACCAACTGTTGCCACTGGTGTTAAAGTAACGAATCCAGATTTATCTGTTTGGATGATTACAGGTGATGGTGATGCTTTGAGTATTGGAGGCAATCACTTTATGCATCTCATGAGAAGAAACGTAGATATCAATGTTTTATTATTTAACAATGAAATCTATGGCCTTACAAAAGGGCAATATTCGCCAACATCTGAGCAAGGTACTAAAACTAAAACAAGCCCAATGGGTTCTATTGATCATCCCATCAATCCGATTTCTCTAGCACTAGCTGCTGAAGCTACTTTCGTTGCTAGAACATCTGATGGAAATCCTAAACACATGAATCAAATTTTAAAAGCAGCAGCATCACACAAAGGTTGCTCATTTGTAGAAATTTTACAAAATTGTGTCATTTTCAATGACAAAACATTTGAAGATTTTCTAGGAAGAAGTGTTCGAGATGATAACACGCTTGTATTAGAAGAAGGCAAACCACTCATCTTTGGAAAAGACAGAGACAAAGGAGTTAAGTATAGCTCTAAAGGAATGGAAATGGTAAATATCGGTGAAGATGGAATTACGTTGGATGACATTGTTGTTCATGATCCAAGAAATGCCCCTCCAGGATTAACTTATGCCATTTCGCGATTGCGTCATCCTGAAGCCCCTGTACCTATGGGTGTTTTTAAATCCGTAGAAAACAGATCTGTATTCGAAGACATGTTAGTAGCACAAATCGATGAAGCCACCAAAGCAAAAGGTGAGGGTGATTTGCAAAAATTACTTACAGGTAATGGATCATGGGATGTCTACGAAGGCAAGAAAAGTGACCGCTCAACGGTTACCAGAATTCATGACTTTGCTAGTTCTGAAGAACAAACAATTATGTCAGAATTAGAAAAAGGTGAAAATGCCATTGCTAGTGATCCTTTACTAGGTGCATTGAACAATACAATCGAAACCATGCTAGCAGAAACGGAAACATTTCCAATTGCAACAGTTAGCTCTGAAGAATCTTTAGATGTAGCGATCAAACTATTGTTGGAGAAAAAAATCGGTTGCTTGCCAGTTATTGAAGATGGCAAAGTCCTTGGTATTTTATCAGAAAGAGATATCACATTAAAAGTAATGATGAAGAATATCGATTTGGAATTCACTCCCGTTTCTGCAATCATGTCCAAAGACCCTACGGTACTAAATACGCAAAACACTGTTAGTCATGCGATTAGTGCTATGTCAGCCGGATCTTTCAGACATTTACCAGTCACTGATGAAGAAGGTAACTTACAAATTGTTTCGGTCAAAGGCCTCATGAGATACATGAGCCAAAAAGCGAAATCATAATTACATTTATTTAGAGACGCAGTCTTTACTGCGTCTCTATAATAAAATCTCAATCTACTTATATTACTTTTAAAAGTATTCAGAAAACAACTTATGATTCTTGAGAACCCTCCATTACAAGATGAATTAAAAAACGAATCACTTCCTTTAGAAGATATTGAACTTGCGAAAGTCCTTTGGAATTATCATAGTATAAATGATCCATTAAAAAAATGTGATGCTATCTTTATTTTGGGTAGCAATGATCTTCGTGTCCCAACCTATGGTGCAAAATTATTTTTAGAAGGTTGGGCAGATTATTTAATCGTTTCTGGTGGCCTAGGTAATTTTACGAAAGGGTTTTTCACAGAACCAGAAGGTGATGTCTTCGGAAAAATTGCTCTACAAATGGGTGTGCCAGAAGATGTATTAATCATCGAAAATAAAGCCAGCAATTCAGGAGAAAATGTAACCTACGTAGAAAAAATTCTCAAAGAAAAAGAATTAGATTTAAAGACATTTTTAATTTTACAAAAACCATTCATGCAAAGAAGAGCATTCGCCACCATCAAAAAATGGTGGCCAGAAAAAGAACTTCTAGTTAGCTCCCCACCGCTTTCTTTAGAAGAATACCCTTTCGGGCCAATTGGCTTAAGATACACGATTGAAATTATGGTTGGTGATCTTCAAAGGATCATCGAATACCCCGCCAAAGGTTTTCAAATACACCAAGATGTCCCCGAAAATGTTTTAGATGCCTATCACAAATTAGTCAATCAAGGCTATACCAGCCATATGATTCAATAACCCACCAAGCTTGTACTCTTCCAAAATAATCAAATATAGAAAAGAAATGGCCCATTAAATTTTTAATGAACAGACTAGAATTACCATATTTTAACTATTCGCTTCGACAGTATCTTTTAAATATTGATTGCGATTCAATAAGAATGTCTTCATATATTTTGTTAGAAATAATTTCTCCGCCAAGCGTCCTAGTATCCCTAAGGGTGCATGATAAATGAATTCATCTTTCATTAAAACGTAATCTTCTTTTTCCTCAAATATATGATGATGCTTCATTGATTGAAACGCACCAAAAACCATTTCATCCGTGAATGATTTTAAGTATTCAAATTCAATGATTTTGACTTTTAGTTTTTGATTAAGACCAAAGTGCTTTGCTTGCCATGTTATCTCGTCTCCTAACACAACCAAACCAGAAACTTTTCCACCAATAGCTTTTTCATTGGTTTGAGAAGTAGATTTCATATGCACATCAACACTTCGAGCGATATCGAACACCTCTTTTAAGGGTGCACTTATTTTTGTTTCTAAAATAATGGTAGGCATAAATCTTTAATGTGATTTTTCAAAATGAAATATTTCCGTATGTTACCCTAAACATTATATAGTACTTATAGAACAAAAATATAAGCGATCAAAACATTTCTCGGATACCCACATAGGGCATCCCTACAATCAGACCACATAGAGTTTTTACTCCCCTCAATGTTTGAGAAATGCCGTGAAGGGATGCTGTAACCTCGGTAAGAAGTTTCATTGTATAAGTATTACAATTTTAATTATGACCTAATTTCAATATTTGTGAAACTATTTAATTAAAATTATTAATCAAAAATATTTGAATTCTTTTATAAAAAAGAATAAGCTATGTTTAGTTAAAATAATTTTTTACTGAAATTATAAAAATGAGAATTGTATTTGCTGATGACAGCGCACCTATCCGTAAAAGTTTGAATAAACTACTAAAGAACAAGCATGAAATATTTGAAGCTGCAGACGGATTAGAGGCAATAGAAGTATGTTTAAAAGAGAAGCCTGATATATTAATCACTGATATTAGAATGCCCAAGTTTAATGGATTTGAAGTCATTGAACGATTAAAAGATGAAGTCGACTTAAGGCACACCCGTTTTATTTTGGTATCTGTTATCAACAATATGACTGAAAAATTAAAAGGTTATGAAATTGGTGCACATGAATTCATGACTAAACCTTTTGATATGAATGAGTTAAATGCCAAAATAGAAGTTTACAGTAAATTAAGAAAATCAGAAGAAATTGAAGAGGCGTTTGATTATACTATTTCTGCACTTGCTAGAGCATCTCAAGCCTCTGATGGTGAAACAGGTGCGCATATAGCTAGAGTAAACGAATATAGTTTCTTAATTGCTAGACTTTTAAAAATGGATGATGAATATTGTAAAGATATAAAACGTTTTGCTCAAATGCATGATATAGGAAAAGTAAATGTCCATCCAGATATATTACAAAAAAAGGGAAGGCTATCAGAAGAGGAATTTCATGCAATTCAAGCTCATCCTGGATATGGAGCTATGATCATTGGAAGCCATTTTTCTTTAAACATGGCCAAAGAAATTGCTTTATCCCATCACGAAAAATGGGATGGCTCCGGTTACCCAAATGGGTTAAAGAAAGATGATATACCTTTATCGGGTAGAATAGTTGCATTAGCAGATGTATATGATGCATTAAGAAGTGAAAGAGCCTATAAACCTAGCTTCTCCCATGAGACGACTATTGATATAATCATAAATGGTGACGATAGAATTCATCCAGAAAAAAGCTTTGATCCAAAACTGCTAAACCTATTTAAAGAAAATCATAACACCTTTGAAGACATATACGAAAAGCTTTAATTCACTATATTTTAATCCAATTGTTTCTTTTGATACCATTATCAACTCACTATAATAGCCATTTAAAAAATCACATTGACGCAATAGAGCGATCTAATGTCTCATTACGGAAATTTTACTGCCCATAACCGTTCGAAAAAATTAAAGGAAAACCATGTTCGACATTAGTGATTTTATAAAATCTGTTGAAGGTATTATCGCAAGTCATCAGCTGGGTACCATTGGTGCCTATCAACGCTGGAAAACTCAGTCTCCGGAGAACAATAGAGAAATGGGGATAGACCCATACGGATGCGCCGATGCTGCTAACATTCTCTATACCATAGGTAGGTTCCCTAGTGATCAAGAAGAAAGGGTAGAGTGGATCAAGACACTTCAAAGCCTACAAGAGTCAAAGACAGGTCTATTTAGTGAATCGACGCATCACGAGATTCACACCACAGCTCATTGCATTGCAGCATTAGAGCTTTTTGATGCTTTGCCTAGACATCCTTTGACAGCACTTTCGCAATATAAAACACCAGAAAAAATGGAAGCCTTTCTTGATCAACTAGATTGGAAAGAGAAACCATGGCAAGAATCTCACCGTGGTGCAGGTTTGTATGCTTCACTTGTTTTATCACAAGAGGTATCCTTCGAATGGGAAGATCGCTATTTTAATTGGCTGTATAAAAATACAGACCCTGCAACCGGTTTCTTACGATTGGATTGCATTACGCAGTCTTGCAATGAACATGATATATTCCCTCATTTAGCTGGCTCATTTCATTATCTATTTAATCAGCAGTATGCTCGAAGGCCACTACCCTATCCAGATGCCATGGTAAATAGTTGCCTTGAGATCATTCATAGCAACTGCTTTCCTTTAGGAACTAGCATTGGTTTTGCAGAGATCGACTGGGTATTTTGTCTCACAAGAAGTGTTCGACAAAGTGGTCACCGTCACAAAGAGGCAATCAGTGCACTGATGGAATTTATGGAAAACTATATCCCGTTTCTTTTAAAATTAGATCCATTGAACAATGACGGATTGAATGATCTACATGCTCTCTTTGGAACCATGTGTTGCCTTGCGGAACTACAAACGGCATTGCCAGGTCAACTCAAAACAAAACGACCTCTTCATTTGGTATTAGACAGAAGACCTTTTATTTGAAATCGACAACCTATATCTTGAGGCACCAAAAAATATAATATAATGTCTTTTTTTACGAGTTAACCCATTCAGATCCATTTGGGAACTCAAATTGATTAATCACATTTGAATTAAATTCAGCGCCATACCCCGGCGCTTCTGGTAATAAATAGTTGCCATCTTTAAGCACAGCAGGATTAACAATATGTTGAGAAAGAGGATTTGCAAATTCTACGCGTCTATTTTCCAATGAAGCACTTACGCCTATGTAATCAAAAATGGATAGGTGCTGAACGTACTCACACAAGCCTACACCACCGGCATGGGGGCAAACAGGCACATCAAATTTTTTCGCCATTAATAATACAGCTAAGACTTCATTGACGCCACCTAAGCGACAACTATCAATTTGACAAAATTGCATTGCTCCGGCTTGAAGAAATTGTTTGAACATAACTCTATTGTGACAGTGCTCACCAGTGGCAACACCAATACCTAATGGATTCAAGGCTTTGGCTATGGTAGCATGGCCTAATATATCATCAGGGCTTGTCGGCTCTTCAATCCAAAGTGGCTTGAATTCAGCAAGTCGTTTTGTGTAGGCAATAGCTTCTTCAACATCCCAAACTTGATTGGCATCTATCCTTAGAGTGCAATCATCCCCGATTTCTTCACGAAATATCTTACACCGATTAATATCCTCATTAATATTGCCACCTACTTTTAATTTAAAATGTCGCCAACCAAGTTTTAAATATTTTTGACATAAGTGTCTAAGTTTTTCATCATCATAACCCAACCAACCGACCGAAGTCGTATAAGCGGGATACCCCGTTTCCAATAATTCCTTGATCCGTTCTTCTTTGGAAGATTCATTTTTTTGTAAAATTTCTAACGCTTCTTGAGGAGTTAACGCATCTGAGATATATTTGAAATCAACACAAGAAACTAGTTCTTGAGGACTCATATCAGCCAACAATCGCCATAAGGGCTTCTTCTCTAATTTACAATAAATATCCCATACGGCATTTACAATAGCAGCTGTTGCCAAATGGATCGCTCCTTTTTCTGGACCTATCCAACGTAATTGGCTATCTCCGGTCATTGATCGCCAAAAACCTCTCATATCAGAAATGATTGAGTCCATATCTTGACCAACAATAAGAGGACCTAAAGACTCAATCGCCTTAGCACAGATTTCATTACCGCGACCTATCGTAAAGGTTAGACCATAACCTTCAATATTATCTGGATGATCTGTTTTTAAAATGACATAAGCCGCTGAATAATCAGGTGCTTTATTCATCGCATCAGAACCATCCAATTCTTTGGATGTTGGAAAACGAATGTCTCGAACTTCAATTTCTGTGATTTTGGTCATTTGTTTGCCCCTAATAATATTTCTAATTGACTTTTTAAATATTGGTATATTATATATATTAATAAATTTAATTATTGGTATATTATTTGAATTCACAACCAAAATATAAGATTCTCGCAGAAACCATGCGAAAATTCATTAACAGAAAGAAAATAGACCAATTATTACCCTCAGAAGCAGAGATGATTAAAAAATTTAAGGCTTCTAGAAATACATTAAGAAGCGCGTTAGCCCTATTGAAAGATGAGGGCTTAATCGACTCTAAAGCAGGCATCGGAACAAGAATAATTTCTCTGGTTCCAAAAAAAATAAAAAAGAAAATAATCCAAGTTATTTTGCCTACGACAGGTTATCAGTTTTTCTATGAAATCATGGATGGCATTAATGCGATATTGGGCCCGCTTGATATTGTTTTGCAATATAAAAACTGTAATAATAATTTAAAAGTGGAGCAACAATATTTACAAGATGCCATCACAGAAGAGTTTGATGGTCTCATTTACATGTCCTATTTCAATTCAAATAAAATTTGTTTTCCGCCAGAACTAAATAAAAATAAAAAAGTAGTGATGGTAAATAATAAAGTTAAAGGATTCGAGGGCACTTTAATCACTTCCGATAATGAAGAAGGTGCTCACATGATGGTTGCGCATATGATTAAAAAGGGACATCAAAATATTATCCATCTAGGAGGGGCCGAATGCTCATCCCATCAAGATCGTAAAAAAGGCTATATAAAAGCCATGAGCGAAAAAAATTTAGAAATCCATGTCTTCCCTGTAGGGTCAAGTATTGAAGACGGCTACAACTTTATCACCAAGGTACTGAATAAAAAACAAATAGCGGGCTCATCTTTCTTTTGCGCAAATGATTTTAGCGCACTGGGATGCTGCAAAGGTCTCAAAAAATTAGGGTTTGAATTACCAGAGGACGTTCTCGTCACTGGCTTTGGTGGATTAAATGACCAGATCAGTTCGTCAACATTTTCATTAACAACAATGAAACAAGATGCCTATGAATTAGGTAAGAAAGCTGCTGAGCAACTGATTGATGATATTCACGGAGAGAAAAAATGTTCAGCTTTTAAAGAAATCAACTTGCCGGTATCGCTTGTTAAGCAATCTTCAAAAGTGTTTTTATAAAATTAAAACTAGAGGTAGTTCGTATGAAAGCAACAAAGATATTAAGTGGTCAAACAGCAATTGTTACTGGTGGTGGTTCTGGTATTGGTCAAGCAATTAGCATAGCGTTAGCTCAAAAGGGGGCGAACGTTTGTGTATTAGACATAAAAGAGCCCACTGATACATTAAGCGAAATTGATAATGAAAATAATCAAGGCCACTCTTATATATGTGATGTAAGCAATGAAGAAGAAGTTAAAAAAGTACTAGAAGACATCAAAGCTTCTCATGGATTAGATATACTTATTAATAATGCAGGTATTTCACATGTGGGAAATGTTTTAACAACAACATCAAATGATTTTAATCGATTATTTGATATTAATGTAAAAGGCGTTTTTCATTTTTTAAAATATTTTATTGAACTTTTAGATGGAAAAAAGGCATCTATTCTAAACCTTGCCTCGATCGCTTCTAAAATTGGAATTCAAGATCGCTTTGCCTATTCTATGACTAAAGGAGCAGTGTTAAGCATGACTCTTTCTGTGGCAAAAGATTTTGTTGGTCAAGGAGTACGTTGTAATTGTATTTGTCCTGCAAGAGTACATACTCCTTTCGTTGATGATTTTGTCAAAACGAATTATCCTGAAAAAATTGATGAGATGATGGATTCCCTTTCAAAATATCAACCTATAGGTCGAATGGGAACTCCAGCAGAGATTGCCAAGTTGGCTACCTTTTTAGTGAGTGAGGAAGCATCATTTATAACGGGCGCTGCAATTGATATTGATGGCGGTGTCATTGGTCTTCGGTAAATAGCTGAAAGTCAAAATGAAAAAATATGATTCTCACGTTCATTTTTGGGATACGACTAAGTTAGATTACCCGTGGCTCACAGATATTCCTGAATTAAACAGATCCTTTTTACCTGAATCCTATTTGAATGAAATAGGAGATGACGATATAGCAGGTTGCATTTTCGTACAATGTGATGCGATCTCTTCACAAAATTTAGTTGAAGTTGAATGGGTTGAAGACTACGCTAATAAATTTTCTTTTATCAAAGGGATTGTTGCCGCAGCACCCATAGAAATAGGTGAAAAAGTAAGACCTATCATTGAAGAGTTAAATGAAAAAAAACTCGTTAAAGGAGTTCGACGTTTATTACAAGGGGAGGATGCTGATTTTGCCTTGAATCACAATTTTTTAAAAGGCATAAAGGTCTTGCAAGAATTTGACATTCCTTTTGATATATGTATCAAGGGCGATAAACAAATGGCTACAGTTGAAAAACTTATTAATAAATTTGAAAATCAAGTGTTTATTCTAGACCATTGTGGCAAACCAAATTTAGCAAAAAATGAAATTAAAAATTGGGAAAAGCAGTTAAAGCTCATTGGTCAAAATGAAAATGTTTATTGCAAACTTTCTGGGTTATTAACTGAAATGAATTCTGCAGAAAACACATCAACATTACTGTCCGTTTTTGATATTATTTTTGAATCATTTGGTATTGACCGGATTCTTTTTGGCAGCGATTGGCCCGTTTGTCAGTTAGGCGGTGGTTATCAAAAGTGGTTAGGTGTTGTTGATGAATATTTAAATACATTTTCTATTGAAGAGCAATCAAAAGTTTATGCTACAAATACTATGAAAGCATATCAACTTATCTAAATTTAATTTTAATTGATTGAAATTATTATGTTATTCAATTAATTTAAAATATTGCGTTCGTGGGGAATTAGTATTATTTACTCTTTTAATAAACTTTTCATTACATAATTCAATCATATAGCGACTTATTCTGTGCGCAGGTAATGAAAGAATATGGGCAACCTGAATTCCTTTTAGGTCTTTATATTTTCTGAAGAGTTCTCGAATTTTTTCTTTTATGTTTTCTTTGCTAGATGATTGGGCTAAGTATTCTTTAATACTTTCTTCATTCAACTCGTTGTTTGATTGTATCTGATTTTTATTGGTTAAATTGATCGTCTCTTCTATTTGAAATTCTTTGCTCTCTTCAATATCTTGATTATCTGACAAGCCGTCTTTTTCATTTAAATCTTCTAAATGGTAAGCATCTTTTTCAGAATTTAAAATTCTATGTTTTTCAACGAAGTTTTTCAATTGACGAATATTACCGGGCCAAGATTTCTTACTAATGGCATTTTCAAATTGATCAGAAAGGTAAACAGGTTCAGATATATTTCTACCATCATTAAAAAATGTTCTTACTAACAATGCTATATCTTCTTTTCTTTCTCTTAATGGCGGAATTTTTATTTCCAATTGATCTAATCGATAAATTAAATCTCTTCGAAATTGCTTTTTATGAACCATCATTTCTAAATCGGCATTTGTTGCAGCAATAATCCTGCAATTGACCTTTTTATTTTTTGCACCGCCTACTGGTCTAATTTCTCCTGACTCCAGGACCCTTAATAATGAAGCTTGAAGTTCCGGAGAAAGTTCACCTATTTCATCTAAAAAAATAGACCCGTCACCAGCAGATTCAAATAAACCAATTTTGTTTTTATATGCCCCACTAAAAGCACCTTTTACATGACCAAATAGTTCTGATTCAATTAATGTAGCTGAAATAGCCGCGCAATTAATAGAGACAAATGGATTGTTTTTTCGGTTACCACAAAAATGGATCGCTCTAGCAAAAAGCTCTTTGCCAGTTCCCGTCTCTCCTAATATTAAAACAGATGAATTTGCCTGGGCGTATTTTAAAACATTTTTTTTAAGCTGGATCATAACTGGGTTAATGGTAATTATTTTGTTTATTGAAGAAACGGTTTCGTTATCTCGTGGCGTATTAGAAAATTTATTTTGAATATCGACTGATTCACTTTTTTCATAATTCAACTGACCTAGAAAATAGGATTCTTTGCGAGTAAGCTCTAATGATAACTCTAATTCAAATGTAAACCGACCATCAGAGTTCAACTTTTGATAACTCTGTATGAAGTTGGTAAAATAATCTTTTGCTTTCTGATGATTATTTAAAATCAACTCTGCTCTTCCATAAAAGTATAGGTCGAGATTATCATAAAGCCCTTTAGTTAATCTATGACTTAGCAATCGTAAGGCTGCATTAGCATTTCCATTAGCAAGCTCCGTCCTGATCAAACAGAATTCATCACCTTTAAATCGTTGATTGACATCAAGCGTATCGAAATAATTTTTTGCCATTGTTAAGGCTTCTTCTTTTTTATTCTCCATCAGGTACAAGGTTGATTGCACCCATAAATGATTTCGTTGTGGATCATTTTTCTTATCTATTTCCAGATTATTATTTAAGTATCCTGTAGGCATTTTTTGTTGTTGTAAAAGCATTAAATCTATCAGATATCTACAACGCTTATAAGATTCAAGATATTTAAAAAATATTTTCTTTGATAATAATCCCTCGATTTCGTCAATGAATTTTATAGCTGAGGAAATATTACCCTTAATTGTATCATCGAAGAGATGACATATTTTTATCGTATCTCGATATTTTTGAACTGGGTGGTTTTCTAAAAAGGAAACCTTTTTGGGTATAACATATAGTCTTCCGTCTATGGCATAATAATAAATGAAAGCTGTCATTAATTCTGCATAGTATGGACTTTTTTTATTCAGACTTTTAAATGATTTCTCAAATAGTTTATCTCTGTGTTCAGATTGTTTTTCAGCACTATAAATTTTAATTTGGAGTAGATGTGCCATTGATTGAAATTCTGATAAACAATTATCTGTTAACAACTCATTGACTTGATGAGAAAGAATCTTCACCTCTTCCCAACGATTTAATTTCAAAGATAATTCAGCCCACTGACATAAAAATAGTATTTGTAATTCTTGTGGTAATTCATTGTGATTGCACCTGGCTACTTCACTTATCAAATTGAGCGAAGCAGATAGGTTTAAATTTGTTTCGTATAATTGAATTAAATATTTAATTGGTAAGCTAGAATTCGGTATATTTCTAAGAATATCAAGATGATCTGTTAATTCCGGAGTCTTGCTAATTTGGTCTATTATATTTTTCAATATAATCACAAGTTAAGAGTTAATAGACATTTATTATCATGATATAGTCATTATTAGAAATTATATTTTGCATATTATCGATTTTATCGCAATATATTCTCATATTGAAATTTAAATGGTGCAATTTTTTAGGCATAGGAATTGCACAATACTAAAAATTGAAATGTAAATCCACATCAACTTTAAACGATAATAATTCTAAATTAAGTACAGTTTATCGCAGTACTTAAAAAAACAATCTTACATAAATCAGGAGCTCAAATGAAATCATTTTTCTTCACTTCAATTCTATTATTTATTCTATTCTTTTTATCTGCCGATGCCTTTGGTAAAGACCCACGAAAATATGCAAAAGACGGAACAGCTTTTTCAAAGGGTACCATAAAGTGGAATTACGATATCGGAGCAGCATTAAAATTATCCAAGAAAACAAATAAAAAAGTTTTGCTGTTTGCAACGGAAGTACCCGGGTGTCATGCATGTATCCGCTTTGGAAAAAATGTCCTTTCTGATACCTTGCTTGATGAGGCCATTGAATCTGAATTTATTCCATTGTTTTTAGCTGTTGGCGGTAAAAAAAATAAAAATGATAAAGATCGAAAATTATTAAAAACTGGTAATTTGGGTTGGCAAGCTGTTCGAATTCTGAGCTCAGATGGAAAAGATTTTATAACTAAACCTAAGACAAATGGTAAATTAAAAACAAAAGAAGTTTTAGCTATGCACATGATAGAGGCACTAAAGAAAAACAATCAAGATGTCCCAAATTACTTATTAGGGTTAATTGTTTCACCAAAGAAAGAACAACTGAAAGAAGTTACATTTAAGGGACATTGTTATTGGGATTGTGAAGTAAAATTTGGTGCCCTAGAAGGAGTTCTTAAAACTGAGGCCGGGAAATACAATAAGGGTGAGGCTACTCGTGTATGGTATGACGAATCAAAATTAAATTTATCGCAGTTAAATTTAATGGTTAAAAAAGAAAAGCTTGGTGTTTCTGTAAAATCTTTTGAGCCCAGCAATTATTCTAAAGCGCGCTATTCAGATCAAAAACATGCGATTAATAAAAACATCTATAGCAAAATAATTATGACAGAATTTCAGGCTATGAAAGCAAACGCTTTCTTTAAGACAAATAAGGGAAAAGCCATGAGCTATTTAAGCCCTAGACAAATAATAACCTTGAATGAATTATCTGAAAAACAGAAAATAAGTTTTCCTGAATATCTTAAGAAAGATAATTTAACAAGTTCTTATAAGCCCTATAAAAAAGGAACTAATCTATTAAAGGTTCAATAGAATYATTTTCATTTCAGACTACTTGCTTAAAGAATTATTCTTTAAGCAAGTTCTTAAATGTAATCCAATTCCTGATTTCATATTACCTCAAATACAATGTTTAAATACWAATGGAACTTCTAATCATTCTAATTTTAGTAATAATTTTTTTTGCCTGTTTGATGCAAGCCGTATTTGGATTTGGAAGTGCTTTATTTTCTATGCCCCTTTTGGCTATCGTAATCCCCCTYGAAGAAGCTGGGCCTATTGTGGCTATTTCTGCAACATTTTTAGCGATTATAGCCGTTATTCCTGTTAGAAAACAAATCCAAATTAAGAGTGTACGTTGGTTATTATTGGGTTCAGTAGTCGGAATACCCATAGGAGTATTTTTACTCAAACAATTATCACTACAACCAAAAGAAATTAAACTAAGCGAAGAAAATATATTTGGATTTCTTTTGGGAATTTTAATCATTTCATTTTCAATATATCAATTAAGGAAAAGAAATAATTTTGAATTAAAGTCAAATATCTTTGCCGTACCAACAGGTATCTTCGCAGGTGTTCTGGGAGGGCTCATCAATACTACCGGCCCACCAATCGTAGTTTATGGTGTCTTAAAAAGATGGGATCCAATTCAATTTCGAGCTTCACTCCAAGCTTATTTTATGTTTTCTGCTTTTTATATATCCATTAATCATGGTTATCAGGGCTTGTGGACGAGCAGTGTGCTCCAGGTTACAGGATATGCGATCCCTGTAGCAATTTTAGCCGTTGTAGTCGGTCAGTTTATTAACAATAAAATTTCCACTGATAAGTTCACTCATTTAGTCTACTTTTTATTAATCGCTATTGGTGTCATTTTTTGTGGTAAATCAATTTCGTATTTTATTTGATATGCACCCTATATTAAAAAGATCAGGTAATAAATTAAAAATAACTTTTGAATCATAAATTTAAAACAGTCCTTAAATCTCACACAATTTCCATACAAACAACTTAACAAACAACCAAATATCAACACATAAGATCTATAAATTGAGACGACGTCAATTTGATGAATTATGTATTCAAAACCTAACCAAATATATAATCATATTTATTTGAGGTTAAATTATGTCCGCGGAATTACATTGTCAT
This sequence comes from Planctomycetota bacterium, assembly GCA_002746535.1. Classification (GTDB taxonomy): domain Bacteria; phylum Planctomycetota. The sequence continues at coordinate 131,012 of NVWA01000007.1, read as the reverse complement.
TCACTTTTCTCAATAGATGGATCTGGTAGCCCGGAAGAACTTGTCGATGTTGCTGTTGAAAATGGCGTTACTACACTTGGCATTACTGAACACGATGGGTATGGTAGTTTAAAAAGAGCCCAGATTCGAGCCGCTGAAAGAGGAATTAATTACATCTCAGGTTTAGAACTTTCCGCATCCTTTGAAGATGACTCTTTCCACTTCTTAGCGTTTGGTTTTGACCCTCAAAATAAAAACTTATTAGAAGTATGCAAAAAACACCAATCATTTTACGCGATTAATTTTCAACCAATATTGGATAAATTAATTGAGCGAGGCTATGATGTTACGAAAGAAGAATTAGACGCGGCTCTGCCAGAACGCTACCCCTCTCATCCAAACCCTGTAGCGGCACAATGGTTTGCCAGAGATTATTTAGTTAAAAAAGGCGTCTTTTCTGATGCGGTGTCAGCAAGACAGATCACTGATGAAATTAAAAATGAAATCAAAAAAAGTGAATATGAACCAAAGACAAGTACAAATTATATTCCATTAGACAAAGCCATTAAAGTTGTTCATGATGCTGGTGGTGTCCTTTTATTAGCACATGTTGGCCTTTATTATCCTGACAATCTCGAAAAACAAATCAACCTTCTTGATAAAATTCTAGCTATTGGCCTTGATGGCTTTGAGCTTTACCATCCAAGTAATCTTGGACAAAAACATTTTTCAGAATTAGTAAAATATAGAGATAGAAGAGATTGCGCCACTAGTGGTGGCTCTGACTGTCATCATGCCAGGTCTACTAAAACTGCAGGCTCCGGGATTGGAGAGTTAAATGTGCCGAACTACGTAGTTGATACAATTGAAAAGTCTCTCTTAAAAATAAGAGGATAATTGTAGGCCCTTTAAATTTTCAACAATTATTTTTCGCTTAGTTCTTGAAATTAAAATTTTCAGAATTTAATCGTTATATTCATTATGTGATTTGACATCTGGTTCATGTATATAAGATAGAAACTTTCTCTGTTCAAATCAAATCTAAATCAAAAACCAATTGCTTACTTCCCAAAACAGGTAATTTTCCCGGACTTATCGACATAATATAAGTTACCACGTGCGGCCGCTAATCCATCAAAAAGAGGTGTCGAATCAAGAGGGATTTTTTTCAGAATTTTATTATCCTTTTTAGAGATCAACCATAGGCTAGCTCCTTTCAAAGGTTTTTCTTCAAGCGGATGAACTAAAGGTATATCCAAAAAGGGGAAAGAAGAACGACTCTTCTTCAATGTTATTGAGAGTTCTTCATTCTTAGAATTGGGAAATCCAGCTACGATAGCTAATTCATTTGTTGATATTATTGCTTTTAGATCCACATTAAACAAAGGATGAATAGCTGTCCTTCTGTCAATAACTTTTGCACCAATAATATAGCTAGGGTCCAGAGCCTGAACAAGATAACTTTCGCTAGAAAATTTGGGTAATGCAACTTTTCCTTTTGAACCATCTAAAGCAAAACGCGTGCGCACGCTATAAACTGAAATAACCTCTTTGTTCAATAGAGGCATAGTCAGTGTAGCTGCCCCACGATCTAGTTTTTTTGTCCATAAGACTTTACCTGTTGCTGGGTTTAGTGAAATTAAACTAGCACCTCCATCCATATCAGCGTGCCTCCCAACGCTTAAATAGGCATTTCCATTTTGCAAAGCGATGGCGCCTTTTACAGGCCAGGGCGATTCAACTCGTTCATGTCCAACAATCATTCGTGAAGCAGGCGCTGCTCGATAACGCCAAATTAATTTCCCAGTAGAAGAAGACAAACAATAAACCCATCCATCATTAGAACCAAATAGACATTTTCCTTTTTCTATTGTTGGTGGCAAAACTACTCGCCCACCAGTATGATATTTCCAAACTACATTGCCATTTTTAGCATCCAATGCGAGCACTTCTTGACTATCAATTTTTGAGACAAAGACTTTACCTTCAGCTATCGTTAAAGGGCTAAGCTTACCACCCAAATCTTTTTTCCATTTAGGTTTTAAATCAATTGGTATGTTAGTCGTTGCTTGACTATTTCGAGAAGCATTGTGACGAAAACTAGGCCAATCTTCTTCTGAGGAAGAACCTACTACTGATGCTTTTAAATCGATTCCCTTTTCTAAACGATTTGAATTATCAGGTGGGGTTTCGCCCCCAACTAAAGCCATATCGCCCTGTAAATAGGAAGACGGAATATAAAGAGCACAATTATACATACGACCATATGCCATTCGTGCCCCAATTGCACAACTAGCTCTCACTGCCACACTGCGAGGGTAATGTTTACCGGTTTTAACATCAAACATATCTGTATAGGCACCCATTAAGAAACGAGATGTTGCTTGATCACGGTAACAAGAGGCGCCTGCTGGAATTCCCCTAGGATAAGGATACTTCTTTTTAACATTACCCGTTAGCGGGTCCAACCCTTGCCAAGAAAACTTACGATTGCCTCGATACTTATATTTTCCTGTCTTGCTGGGGTCTAAATCACCCACAAGTGTCCAATAAAGATTATCGATAAAAAAACCATCCTTATAAGACTTTGCTTTTCGGCGGGAGGATGTGCCTATTAATTCATAATTACTTGACCACAAATGTTTACCATCATTTGCAGAAAATGCATGTATACCCGCACCACCTATGATCATAACACCATTATTATACGAACAAAGCTCACCAGATTTTCCAGACTTGCCATATTTATCTAATATACCTTCTATCGATTTTGACCACAATTCTTTACCTGATTCAAGATTAAGACTTCCAATACTTTTAGTCGCTAAATCCCAAAATACAATTTTATCACCATCAATGGCTGCATTAGCAAAGCTTTTCGAAGTTACTCCCCACTTACTTACCCATTTGACGGCACCGGTTTTAGGGTCCATACAACTTAAGGTTTTTTCTGAATAATACAGATAACCATTTTTACTTAAAATCTGTTGCGGATAAACTTTATATGTTTTTAATACCTTACCTGTCTCGGCATCAAGAGCCACAAGAGCTCTTTTTTTTGAATAGGTCATATATAATATATCCCCTTCAATAACCATTCGAAGAGGATTAAAATAATTAACTTTCTTCTTCCAAAGAGTTAAACCATTGGCGGCATCTCTTGCTGTTAAGTATGGCCAATATCTTTTACGAATTGAGCTTTCATTTATGACATGAAAGACTCGATGTTTACCGATAACCATACCTTTTGGCTTGTAGTCAGAAATTTGCCAGGGCATACCTCCGATCCAGCTCAATCTTCGAGGCGGATCCACTTTAATATCATTTGATACCTTATTTCCTCCTGGACCATAATTATGGTGAGTCCATTCGTCAGTACCTTCAGGTATTGAACTAGATCCTACAATACGTAAGCTTCCATCTTTGAATGATTTAATATTTTTAAAACCTGCTGATTCCAATTTAGCAGATACTCTTTTTACATCCCATTTACCTTTTGAAGAAAACCAAGCCACTCCATTAGGACCTAATAATCGCTTTACTTCAACAATAGTTAAGCCCCGAGATAAGGCAGATTCTAAATCTTGAACTACAACTAAGTTAGCTAATCCATCAGCGAAAGGAAGGTTTTTTAAATCATGATATGCGATCATGGTCTTTCCTGATAAACCTTTGGCAGAAAATTCACGGCGCATTGATTGAACTTTTGATGCCTCTTTTGCAATAGCATAAACCAGAAACTTCTTGTTAGAATCAAAAGCTTTTAGATGACTACCATCAGTCGATCCAATGATAATACAAAAGCCACGCTTAATTTTTGTATCGGTCAAGACCTTTGCCAGGAAAGGATTGTCTTCAGCATTTATCAAACAAGGAATTAAAAGCATTATAAATATAAATTTTAAAAACATTCGAGATCTCCTGAAACTCAATTAACAGTTGTAGGCTGTATAAATAAATATACTCGTTTAGGGCAGGCTTAACAATATTACTTATAAATTTAAAAAAGGGGAGGCATACTATATTCCTAGTAATGCCTCTTATAAATAAGATTAATACCTCTTTATTGAATATCAATTTCAAAAATATTTACAACAAACACTATGTAAATATATATGAATTAACTATAAACGATTTACTTTATAAAGTATAAATTCAATTAAGAAAAACATTAACTTTTTAATTTTAGTTATGAGCACCATTTTGACACCTCTCAATTCATGTCAAATTTCACTATATATGTTCAAATATGATCACTTAATTATTCGGTTCACGTAAAATGATATATAATACAATGCCAGTATAATTCGCCATAACTAGCCGTTATATGACATAAACTCTAACCAAAATTTAGAAATTTCGAACATGAGCGAAAATAGGCCCATTGGTTACATTTGGAAAAGTGATATACCTGAATACAACAAGTTGTTCCCAGAAATAATTTGGAAGGCAGCTTTACATTCAACAGAAATGTTTACTTTATTGCAAAATGAATCTAAAAAGGAAAGTTCGTGCATTGCTTTAGCTCCCGTGCCAAGCACTTCAGTCCCTTCATTGGCATTACATGATTACCTTCAACCAGTTGATGAAATTTTTAGTGCTAAACAATTAAATCGCTACCTCCCTTTATCTTTGAAAATATTGATACAAGATGGTCGAATTTATGGCATCCCTGAAGATCTAAATTTATATGGATTTTGTTTTAACCAAAATTATAAATCAAATTTAATTAAAGCGCCACCAACCACCTGGGAAGAATTACTTGATGTGCTGACAACATTAAAAAAAAACAACGTAGAAAGACCTTTTCATATCTCACTTAACAAACGGCATAACAATCAAGCCTTTATCTGGAGTTTATTTCACAGCAATGGAATTGAAGCAAGATCTTTTGATGCAGATATTCAATCTCAAAAAAATAGGTTGATTGAAGTTTATCAGTTTATGACACAACTAATCAAATTTAAAGAGGTAATTCCAAGTAGAGCACTAAATGAATATTTCATAAAAGCTCCTCAAGATGGCAATTCTGATAATCAAATTTTTTTCATGGGCTGGATAAAAGAATTACCAAAAGCCATGCAAAAACCGCAAAGCACTCTATTATTACCTTTCCCAAGAGGTACTTCAAAAGGTCAAACGGCCTTTCCAATTGGAGGCACAGCTTGGGTAATTCCAAAAACTACCAAGTTTAGAGATATTGCAAAAAAAACAATTTTATCAATTCACAAATTTGATTTTGCAAAATCAAATGAATTAAAAGGGAATTTAGGCATACCTGTTTTGAAAGAACTTTGGGAAGATAAACAAATACAAAAGAAACACCCTTTATTGCATAGTGCTTCTATCCTATTGAATGATGATACCAAAGTAACAAGTGATTTTTGGACCAATAACATTATAAAATTAGATTATTCTCTCAGAAATGGATTACTCCAAAAAATTTCGGACCAACAATGGTACAACCGTTTAACCAACAACTCCAATACAGAAAAAATAAAATTACAAAATACCATTATTCGAAAAATAATTTTATACATAGAGCAAAATCTAAACACACTAAACAATTTAAATGAGATTTCTAAAAATTTTTCCATCTCTATCAGCCAGTTAAACCGATTATTTAAAGGCGATCTTGGCTACACATGCTGGGAGTATGTCATTCAATTAAAAATGGAAAAAGCAAAGGAACTAATTTCAAGTTCGACTTTGTCAATGAAAGAAATTTCCTATCAACTAGGCTTTAAAAAGGCAACATCCTTCTCAAAAACATTTAAGAAACAATTTGGTGTAAGCCCTTCTTGGTACCGTAATCATTTATTACATAAATATAGTTAAATTTCATAAAATCAATATGTTATCAACAAGAGGTATTAGTGCATAAATAACGATATTGGCATATAAATAGCCTATAATAATTCAACACCATTACTTAAAATACACTAGTAAACTCCTAAAAAATATCGCTAAGGTAAGTTCATGAAAACAAATTTAATATATCTATTTATTTTTCTCTTAAATTCAAATAACTTATTACATGCTGAAACATTAAAATTAAAACACTCCCCCAATCCCATTATAAAAGAATTAAACGCGGGTGAATTCAAACTAATTAACTCGGGACATAAAGGTGATAAAAATGTTCTCGCTTTTAGCGGATTAGTTTATGATCATAAGCGTCATACTTTACTTGCTTTTGGTGGAGGTCACGCAACAGGTCTTTTTCCAAACAGTGTACATAGTTTTAATTTGACGACGTTAACATGGAAACAATTGACCCCAGATGTCCCACCCATTGAATATTCAGATAAAAATGCAGTCATGACGAAAGATGGAAAAAAATTAGGAGGCGTTATTTTTAAAGGCAAACCTTCACCTGGCAGTCGACACACGTATGATGGATTAACGATGTCAGTAGATGGGTCAGTTATGATTTGTGCGCAGGCCCAAGAATTTATTGGCGCTGCAAGAAGTATGCCTAAACCTAATGGGAAAAAAGCGGGCTTTTATAGAGATTTCTATAAAGGAGGTAATGGATTATGGTTATTTGATCCTGATACTTCTACTTGGAAAGTTAGCACACCGGCTGGTCTTGCCGCGGGCTACTGCCTATCAGAATCGACTCCTAAACAACCTGATTGGATTTATATTATTGGACACAAAAACGTATTTCATAAAGTAAATATTAAAACATTTGAAAAACGAAAAATTAAATCTATTCATGGAGTTCAAGGCACACCTTCAATGACTTACAATCCATTGGATGAATCATTTCTAGTCTTCCCTTGTGGCAGTAGACAAAAAAATATTACTAAAATATTTCGATATGATATCCAAAAAGAAACTTGGACAACAATTCCAGCAGCAGGCGAGTCTCCAAATACTTATAATATAAATGTGGTTTATGACTCAGCACAAAAAGTATTTTGTTGTTTTAATAATGGTTATTTTTTTTACTGGAATCCAATAGAAAAAATGTGGTATAAACACGATAAGCTTCTTGAAGAATCCTTTACCGCCAAAAGAATGGGGCATCATCATATTTATGACCCAATAAACAATGCCCACCTATTAGTCACTGGGAGATGGAACACTTACGCCTTTAAATTTCCAACGGCTAAATAGATTTTATTCTGAATATGATATAAATTAAACCCATGGTAGCACAAGCTACCAGCTTGTGCTATACCTTATTTTCCCACACCTTAGTTACTTGATCTCATCAGCTCCAACACAGGATTTTTTCTCTTTTCTCTCATCACCATCTATGTCAGCACCCAAGCCAGGAGCACTGTGCGTGCTTGTATTGGAATTCTTTAGGTGGAAATCTCCTCCATTTGCATTCATAAAAATGATTTTATGTTTCACTTTATTTTTCTCATCGCCATTGCCTTTATTCCAGACGTTTGCTGTATCGTCAGGGGAGACACAGTTGTAAGCAGAAGCTGGTTCAGAATAATTTTTGCTAATAAATCCATTTCCTCCAGGTGCAACCAGGCAATTGACGAACTCAACTTCACTTTGATTTCCCGGATCAAATGTTTTTGCAGTACAATTATAGAAACTTATGTGGGAGTTATTTATTTTCGCAAGAGCTTCCAACTTAACGCCCTTTCGAACCAGTGCATAATCTTTTGAATAATAACTAAAAGAATGGTTCTTCATACCTATGGAATTAAAAGCGGAGAACTTCCCACCAATGCTATTGGCAAGCATACTGTTTTCTGCAATTTTAATAGAGCCGGCCATTACTCGGTTAACGGAAGAACCTTTACCTACCAAAAGAGTAGACGCATTATCAATGCTTAAATTTATGACCYTTACATAATCTAAAGCGCTAAGATCAAGATTCCCCTTTAGAATAAAACTTTTATAATTTCCTTTTGCTGAACGAATCGTGACGCTTCTGTTGGGAGCGCAGATCCAACCGGAACCCGCTTTGACATTTTCAGAAAGATCTCCGCTGCATTCCGCAACGAGTGAGTAAATAGGATAACCAGAACCTTCCACTTCAAAACTATTGCCTGACTTACACTTTATAGCGCCAAGATTTATAGTTCCCTTGCAATCTGTTATATAGGCAAGACCAACAGCATTGATATGAACAAGTTTTCCTGTTCCATTACCGGTAAAGATGACTGTTTTTCCATTATCACTAGTATTGTAATTCCCTTTCTGTTTCACTTTAAATAAAAGAGAACGACCAGCAGCGGCTTCCATACTACTAATCACAATTTTATGGCCACCTTCTATGAAAACAGTCCCCATTACTGGTTTGCCTTTTATGGCTGTTACAGTCGCCACCATCTTAATGATTGATTTTAAAATACCCGTTGCACCGCCTTTAAATGAAATTTTTCTTCCATTATCTGTAGGAAGATATTTGCCAGCTTTTCTACCCAATGATTTTACTTTGAATTTTCTAGTATCTCCAGCAAGATCACTTTGGACAGCTTTTTCCCAGGCGGTTAAAGTTGGGAAGTCACCACCCTTAGGGCTAATCCGGCAAACAAAGGCCGCCGGTTTGCCTGGACTAACGTTTATGTTTATATTTTTTGTCGCCATGCCACCTCGATTGTCCCGTACAAGAAGATGAACTTTATAGCTTCCTGCCTCCGCAAAAGTGTGCTCAAGCTCTGAACCTTTAGCCAAACGTCCGTCGCCCAATTCCCAGGCACAATTAACAATATGCCCGTCTGCATCAATCGATTTTCTGGCACTTAATGTAACTTTAAATGGTGCGGCTCCAGATAGTGCACTAGCTTCAATAACAGCAGTTGGTAAACTATTTTTCTTAGCTATTTTATTGTCATAGTTTCCAATAATTTCAATGCCACTTAGCATCGGCTCACCAGCCACTGCTTTAAAAGCAATTTGAACTTGATTTGAAATAGCGACATCTTTAAACTCCTTCATCAATTCTCGTTTAGCGCCGCCAGCCTCTTTAAAAACATCCAATTTACTGAGAATATTTTTTCCCTGAAGACTGATATCAAAGACACGCTCGCCAACTTTTTTATCTTCCATTTCGGCAAAATATAAACGTACCGTATGAGACTTTGTCTTTGTGGAAGCAGCAGGAGCCTTATCAAAATAGAGAGGCATATATTTATTTGTTAATCGACTTTCGGAAACATCAATATTGACAATTAGCTGCTCTTTCCATAGACCGGCGTCCTTAATTTTTTTCCAAGGAATACTAAACTCTCCTGAAAAAGGTTCTTCTCTTTTCAATGTTAATTGGCAGTTCCAGTCTTCAGGTTTCAATCCTTCAGAGCTTTTCTTCACTATATAAGGTCTAACCCCTCGTCCCGGACCTAAGACAGGCGAAGCTGTCAAAACGATATCGCCTTCTGTTCTTTCTCTGCTATTCAGCGTTATTTTTATGAATTTAATATTTGTCCGATTAATAGTAGGCCCATACTCAGCATTGGTTCCAATCCCAAAATAAAGATTTTCATCATCATACTTAATGTGAGCATAACACTCTTCTTTTGTTTCTGGCAATTTGATTCTATCGTTATCTATATAGACTTTGTTGGGTGTAAACACCACTCTGTCAGATTTCTTCCAGATTTCTTCATCTAGCTTCCCATCGATTTTAGGAGATGTCGCAGTTCGGACGGCCACAAGATTTTGTACAAGAGGAATCTTTATTTCAGTCATTCCTTTCACATAAGAAGCTGCTACCCACCCTCTATAGCGATTTTTACTCCGATGCATTTGAGCACTATGGTGATAAACACTTTTTGCTTTTCCTTTATAAGTTACTTGCAACAATGGAAGGGCTTCAGGATTAGCCTTGGGATTATGGCTATATAAGCCATAACGTCCGGCATAGGGATGATGTGTCCAAAGCAATTCATCTTCAGAGATATATCTATCTCCGGGCGCACCAAAATTAATTCCGATTTTTTTAATGGCTGTTTCTTCAATAGGGGCACTTGTTCTATGTCTCTGAAAATTAACCCAGGTCTCTTCATAAGGCATGGTCGCTATGATAAAATTACTGACTTGCATGGCTGGGGAGCACCCGCATGTAGAACCTGGAACAGGCGTCGTAGCAAATGAAAAAAGTCCTCGACCTGCTGTTACTCTACCTGGGCAGCCTCCTATTTGAGGAAAGATCATACGTCCCCAATATTTTGAGGAGGAATCATAAACAGAAGAAATTTTACCATGAATTAATCCGTAATCTCCAAAGCGATTAAAATACCTCCCGCAGGCACTGTCACTTCCACTACTCGGCATTCCAACAAATTTTTCAATATTATTATAAAGAGGATTTTTCATTGAGGTAAAAATAGATTTTGGTGTTGATACCGTCAAAATCGTGGTGTACCCCTTACTGTTTTTAGATTTTGTTACCGGATCAAAGGCATACTTTTCACCTCGCCTTCTAGGCAAAGACAACCAACTATAAACATCCTGGTTTCTCCATTTGGAGCTGGCAGGCGAACTAGTTGCTCTACCGCTCTGACTTCCAAAGAGGATAAGCCCAAAGGGAGGTTTCAGCTCCCTGTTTTCATCCGATAGCCCAGTTCGAATTATTCGAGTAATACCTTCACTCTTCTCAAAACCGGGTGTCTCCCTAGAGATTTTAAATTGGGCATCTTTTAACTTTTTCAAACCCTCTTCAAAAAGATCATGCTGTTTACTACTGGTGGGAAACCAGATTTCGCCACCAAAAGGATGAGTAGCACGGTACAAATTCGCTATTAACAACTGTGCATTTACTTGTTCTGCAAATTTCAAATCTTCGCTGCAAATCAAAACCGCCTGATAAGGTGAAAACTGAAACTCATGGGGATTACCTTCAAGAATGGAAACTCGTGAAGCGGGAATATCTGCTGCAAGCATTTTACTTCTTAGCATTTGTAGTTTCTTATGGTCTGTATCCACGGCTACTATCATTAAAGACGATTGAAGGGCTAACTCTTCCACAAGGCGACCATTCTTGATTCCTAATACATACACAAGACCCTTTTTAATATTTTTATTATTCAGTATCGTTTTAACATTACTAGTCCATGTATCATTAGTAGCCACTAAAGGCACTTTTTTTTCTGAATAAACGATTGGCTGACTTATTTTTTTGCCAGAAAAGCAATAGAGCCCACCTTCGGCAGTAGTCACAATCAGTTTTCCATCACCAGCAAGCAAGCTGGCGACCCTGCCTTTTACTCCAAGAGACTTAACTACTTCTGCTGTAAAAACTTTAGCACCAACGGTGATAGTCACTGGGGCACCTATATTAAATAAACCTTTGCCTCCAACGTACCAACCTTTTTTGGCACTGCTTTTTGTTTCCTTTCCTATCCGATTTCCAATGGGGGTTAATACTTTCAATTTATTTCCACTACCAGGAAAAGTAAATCCAACTCTGATGTGCCCAAGAAATTGTCCTGTCCCTGAATCTAGCACCCAAGGACGACTGGCGCCTTCGACAGTACCAAAAATTTTTGAATTATCATATGAAAGCGCCAAGGGACCAAGGGCAGAAGTATTCCAAATGTCATTGATCCTACCATCATTCACCCATTCAACTTTCCCTGTGGAAGCATCAAGGCAATAAGCATAAAGGGCAAAAGCCGGAATATAACCTGCCGTAAAGTAGACTTTTCCATCTTTATAAACCGGAGAAGCCAATATGGGCCATACTGAACTGAGGCGTCCAAAGCCCATAGCTTTTCTATTATTAGGGGCCGCTCTAAATTTCCATAATACCGACCCATCACCTGAATTTAAACAATAGATCCAACCTTCGTCGCTACTTATAATAACGGCATCCTTACCATTAGTCTGTTTGAAGGCCAAAGGCGGACGTCTAACGGCACCTCCTGTAAAAAATCGCCAATGAAATTTTCCTGTATCTGTATCAAAAGCAGCAATACTATCATTAGCAATTTCAGGAACGTAAAGGACTTTACCTAATTGAACAGGACGACAATAATCTATATCAGAATACAATACTAATTTTCCTTTATCTTTACCTTTTCGATATTTCCCACCTCTACCGACAAAAGGGTTTTCTATTACCGATATCTTGCGCTCCCATTGCAAATGAAGTTTCGACGGCAAAACCATTGTGGTGAAACCACTGCGCCATTCATCGGCCCGCCATTGTGGCCAATCTGACATGTTTGGCTTTTTAACGACAACCCATGCACGCATGACCTTGCTAGAAGTAGTCTTTTTTCCCCCAATTTTTGTATAGTCTATCTGCCAAGTAAAAGAATCGGTTCCAACATAAGATGCATTAGGTTTATAGATAACCTTTTCCCCCTCTTGGGTTAGTACGCCATGTTTGGGTTTCGATAATTTAATAGAGGATTTGTAACCCCCGCCACCGAAAAATTTAAGTGGTAAAGTAACGTCCTTACCATTCTCCACAAGAAGGGTATCTTGATCCTGAGGAACAGGCAAAGAGGCACTAACATCAATCGAAAAAGTTACCTCTTCTGAATCCCCATTACCATCATTAACTTTCCAGGTAAATGAATCCTTACCAACATATCCTTTGTCTGAAGAATAGGTTGCAAAGGCACCCCATGTGTAATATTGTTTTCCTATTGGCTTTGGCATAATAATTTTGCCATGCTTTGGAGCCGAGACCAGAATAAAAGTTACAATGAGAGTGGACCCTTTAGGGCTAGCTGGTAATTTGCTAATACGAAGATTGAGCCCAGCTGGCCAACCTGAAGCCGCTCTTTGCTTAGTGGCTTTAGCTTGGGTAACTTTTTCTTGTGCAGAAACCTGTCCAATAAAAAATAACATAAAAATACCTGCCAGAATACTTCTAAAAACAGGAGCAAAAAGTCTTATTTTAAGCCAAGTCATAATGTTCTCCGATAAAACGTGTCTTATCTTAAATTTAACACGTTAAATGATTTAATTCAATAAATTTATCATAATCCATACAACAAATATCCTTTAAATTTATCCCCCTTACTCAATTGGCATTAGTTCTAGTAACTTTCTGTCAATTTTCAATGCATTTAATGGGTGCAGTCCTCTCCTCGGTCGTAACTGCCCAAGAATTCCCCACACAAGTTCTCGTTTTGGATCATACACCAAACCTAAATCCACATTACCAGACCGATCAGAAAGGCCCACAAAATTTGAGCTAGGGATTTCAGCCGAGAACCAAGCATTTGCTTTGGGATCATAAAAGGGCATATGAGTTTTTCCATCCCGGCTGATATTGATTCCAAAAAATGCTAAATCCTGCTTAGGAAGATAAACCCCTTCACGCGGTCCTCGGCCTGTTTTAAATTTGTCCCAGCCTTTAGGATTCTTTTTTTCAGCTATTCCACTTTCAAAATCATAAACCCATATCTGGCCTTTTGATGGGAGGTTTGGATTTCTTAATCCAACGGAGGTGATCATGATCATTTGATTTCTTTTTGAATCATACACGGCGGCTGTTCCATCAATACGAAGATCAGGTAAAGAACCTTTAAGAGGCAGCTTAAGCCATTTAGTGCCTTGGCTTAAGAGGTACAGTTCACTTCCCCTTCCCCTATTTACTTTATTCAAAAAAACAATACCCTTTGGTGTTGAAAACAAATAGGTGGTGCGTTTATTAATTTTAAAAGGGGCTTTTAATTTCTTATCCGCTTCCCATTTTTTCTCTTCTGGGTCATAAAACATAATATAACTGCCCACACTTAGTGCATAAACTAAACGTTTAATGGTAGGGTCATATGTGTAGGCATGGTAAGTATGATTCGACCATGGTCCCCCATTAAATGCATAAGGACCAGCACCACCAATTCCAAAATTATAGTTAAGAGCATAAGCCGGTTTGTAAGAAAGGTAAAAACGATTCCCTTTGATATCATAGTGCCCAATATCATTTCCATAATAAGTTGCGTGACCTCCGCCTGTATACAGGATTTCACTCCTAGTTGTATCTAGAGTGACTGTCCCCCAGCCGCTCCGCCTATTCATCATCCATTTAGGTGGCGTTATTTTCACCCATTTATTCACTTCGATATTTTTAAAGAATTTGTCTGTAGTTTTAGAATCTGTAGGTGGGTTGTTTGTTTCATACCATTCCGTGGTAAAGGGACCAGGGCGAAACGTCGTTGTCCCTGACTTTACACCAAATTTTTTACTTTCCGCTGCGTCGGTTATTGACGCATCAAATAGACACAACCAAGTTTTGTGGAAGGTTTTTCTACGACCATGTGAAGCCAAAAACAAGACAATATCTTCTTCATTCACTGCGGCGACGTTGCCTTCTACTCGACTTTGAAAAGGAGCATTTTCTTCAAAACGATGGATCAAACCCCAGGAGTTTTTTACAACATCGTAAGCCCAGACTTCAAAAGGAATAACCCCATAAGTTCCATCTTTTCCAACGCCATAATCCTTGCCTCCAATTAATAAAACTTTTTTACTTTTTTGTAAATACAGCAAAGCATGTCCAAAACGGGGTGAAGGGCCAATGGCTGGTATTTTCTCTTCCCAGGTTCGAGTTTGACAATCATATACCCATGTATCTGCTAATATATAATCTAAGTGATCCCCTCCAAAAAGAACAATCTTCTTATTTTCTGAATCGTAAGCCATTTGCGAAAGAGCTCTGTCCGGTGGTTCAATTTTCAAATCTAATTTCCGCCACTCATTTTTTTCAATAGAATAGATCCATGTTCCAGGGCCACCTGTTTTGCTAGATACCCCACAACCTCCAAACAACACAATTTCTTTATTCAGCGGATCAGCACAAAGTGCCCCCCAGTTTAAAGAACCACCAGGTCTAATGGCCTCCGGTGCAGGTGAAGACTTAGGTTTTAGATCTATCCATAACCGTTCAACAGGGTCATAGCTAACAGTGTGTCCACAAATGATAGCGAATATTTTTTTTGCCCAGGGTACATAAGTTCTTTGGTTATAAACTAGCGCATTTGCTGGATGAAGCCGACTTACGTCTTCTTTGTCACGAAGTGCAAAGTATGGTCTTTTAAAGCCCGGATCTTTTACGTTCCCTGTTTCTTCTCCCCTAGTCTCTGCACCTTTTGAAAAGTTATTGACCCACTTGCCCTGTTTTAAATCAAAAGACTGTACATCAAAAACGTTCAACTCTTTTTTATTTGTGATTCCGCCAAATAGCACAAAAGATTTTAAGAAAGGGACCCATTCCATTCCAGAATGATTTCGAGTCCCTGTTTTGTTTTCGCAATGACGTTTCCAGACATTAGGCTTTAAGTCCTGGCCTACCACAGTAAAAAAAGTACTTAGACTGAAGAAAAGAACGATACATAAATTAAAATTCTTTCTTTTTTCAATGATCATTTTTAATTCCTTCTCTGTAGTGTTTCTGTTAGAATTTCAATTACTTAATTGTACTTCCAGATCTTCCAGTTTCAGCGTTTTAGGATCTAATCGTAAAATTCCATGACGGCGTAATACCAGAAGATTTCTTTTTCGATCAAAATTCAAATAGCACCAGGCAAAGGGCTTTCTAGCTTTAGGGATAAATTGAGTTATCACCGGCTTTTTCCATTTTTTCTCTTTAGGGAAGTAAAAACACATACCTACCTCAGTTCTGACCGCATAGCAGTCCATTGTGTCAATATAGCATAGACCAGCTTTAATTTTACCTTTGACGGCCCCCTTTAAAGGAATGGGAATAATTTTGTTTAAAGTAATATCGTAATAGCGAAAGTTACACATATTATTCTTTTCAGTGGGCACTTGTCCTTTTTTTCGAATTCTTGCACCCCCGTTAAATAAGAGTATGCGCTTACGGATAGGATCAACTGAAGCATCACATTTGTAAACACCGCTTTGAGTCTTAGCAATCAATGAAGTCCACTTAGCTGCTTTGATATCATACTTTAAAACAGACCATTGCTGTATAAGATAAAGTGCTCCTTCAGAGGGTACCGCCCGAAGAACCGTTTCAACACGCTCTAGCTTTTTTGCTTTAGGGTATTCTAATTGCTTCCATTTCTTAGTATTGATGTCATACTCCCAAAAAGTATGTACCCCTGTCCCTCCATTGGCCTTGTACTTAGGATGCTCATTTGGCAAACCAGCATTCGCCCCATTAATTAAATAAAACTTTTCGTTATCATCATTGTAGCAAATGCCGTTATACGAATGACGTGGACAGGGGCATGGGTCTATCTTATTTAGGTCTAGGGGGTAAGAAGTATTACTTATATTTCTCGAACGTGCACCTGACACCCAGTTACTACGCTTTAAAAGAATCATCTCAGCTGTTTCAGGATTAAAGCCATAGATACTATCGCTATAATTTCCTGGCGTCGACTTTCCAGAAGGGGCATCAGTATAGCCATCAAAGGATAGCATCAACCCTAGTTTTTCACAGTAAACTTCACTGCCAAAACTGTTAACTCCTTTATGACGCCCGTTTTCCCAAGTCTTCGGAATGACATACTTTGTTTTGGGAAGAGCAATCCATTGATTTGAAGTGATTTTTTTAAGATCAACATTTGTGCTATTTTCTTGCTTTTTTTCCTGTGAGATACAAATCTGATTACTTACAAATAAAATAAGACAAACAAAAGTAATTAACAATTTTATATTCATTTAATATCCTTTTTAAATAATAGGCATTGTATGACTGGTGATTGAATTTATTTATTATATTTAGAATAATAAACACTAAGTACGCTATGGCAAATGATAGAAATTCATATTGCCATACCAAGAAATAGATTCCACTCTTTATACTCCATTAGACTTAAATCTATACGTACATTTGAATGCCCTATATCACCATTTCTAAATTAATATCGCCACTGACTAAAGAAAAATAATTAGTCGGTCCATTTAATGAATGTAAATATTGCGCTTCTCATATTATAAATCTTAAATTTAAAACAGTTTTTTGGCACTTGCTTTAAAGGAAATTTAATTTAATTATTTAATATAAATTTGATAATCAGAGTAGAATAAATCAAAAAAGGAGGAAAAAATGATGCGTCAAATTTGTCTAGCTACTGCTCAACCATATCGAGAAAATTCTAGTGAATCCAAAGTCACCTATGAAAATAATCTTCAACAAGCATTACGACTGATAGAAAATGCCCCTGATGATGTTGATCTCATTGTGTTTCCAGAAACATTCTCTTGTGCAAGTGTTACCGATGAAAAGCGTCTGCCATTTGAGCGGCACTGTCAGGAAACGGAACGATTCCTCGATGTTCTTGGTAAAGCAGCCATAAAAAAAGATTGTAATTTGGCCCTAGGTCTTCCGTATGAAAACAAAAACTGTACTTTTTATTTGAACAGAAAAGGGGATGTTGTTGGTCGTTATGATAAGTGCCACTTGACGGCCTCTGAGCGCGAACATAATATTACCGAAGGTATGTCCATTGAACCTGTCGAACTTGATATTGGAAAAATCGGGTGTTTAACTTGTTATGATTTGTATTATCCAGAACAAGCACGCATTTATGCTTTGAAAGGTGTCGATATATTAATCCATCCAACTCGAATAAATAAAGCGCCAACCGAACAAGGATTTGAAGCGTTGTGCATTGCACGAGCTGTTGAGAATGTCTGTTTTTTTATTAGCAGTAGTTACAGTGGCAACCGACCATTTACCTATAACTCCTGGATGGCGAGAAGTTTCATCATAGACCCTGATGGTATGATCAGAGCGGAGGTAGGCCGCGAACCTGGCTTAACTGTAGCCCGCGTTGATATGGATATGAGAAAAAATCGGTTAGATGGTTTTAAATGGGAAGAATTTAAGAAACTAAGACGGCCTGATTTATATTAATTACTATTAATCTAGGTAGGTTTAAAAGGAACCCTAAAATTAATATTGTAAAGCTACTGCTCTACATTAAATAAAAAATCTTCTTTAGAAGATCCCCAGAAAACACCCCCGTAAAATTTAAATCCTTGATTAAAGTTCATTTAATCGAATTTTAATTTGAAGTTTTAACGCTTCTGGAGTAGATTTTATGTCCAGTTGTTTTTGTAAAATTGTTTTAGCCGATTTTTTGTAGAAAAATGTCATCGGAATTTTTTGGCATGCGTTCATTCTGTCACGAATTGATTCTTCCTCATTTAGAAGTATATCTTCTTTTACATTCAGCCCATATCTTTCTAACCCTGCAGTAAGTAATAAAAGGATTGATAGAATAAATGGGGCGATTAATAATCGATGTTTAAAATAAAAAGTGATTAAAAATGAAGAAATAAAGATTGTTACTATTGTTAGACCAAAATGTTCAAGTAAACCTACAGCGTGTTTTGTATTTGATATATTTGCATATTTTTTTTCCTGGAATAGATGTTCGTGTTTGGTTAAAAAATCGTCTCCAGGAATTTCATGTATTTTTTGACTTTCCGAAGCATAGGAGACAACCCACAGAGCCCAAATATGAGTACTTATCCCTGGATTAAACCAAAACAAACTTTGGCTTGTGGAAAGATGAGTTGCTTTAGGTTTGGCAAGGAGAAAACCACCTGATCCTGACCCGTTGTTGAATGTATAACTGTACTCACAAGGTCCGAAGAATCCTTTTTTCCGGCTATCTCTACCATAGTAGGTTAGATCATCACCGTTTATTGTGAGCGAAATATAGTTGTCGAATTTTACCGTAAGTTCTTTTGATTTTTGTAAATCCAAGCTAAAGGACTTGTGCTCTTTTATGGTATTTAAGTTACCCACAGATTCGATCAATAATAATTCGCCGACAAGGTACCCTTTTTTTACAGGGGTATCATTATTTGTTATTAGCATAGAGGAATTTTTTTCTAAAACTTTCAAAGTGATGTTCTTGTTAGCGGATTGATTATTGTGTAATTTTTGAATTGAATTTACTACAAGAACTAACATCAAGGAGCATCCTAGCAATAAAGAAACTAATCGAATAAGCGCTGAATGCTTGCCAAATACCTTTTTTGAAAAGTTATTGGATGATTTTGATTTTATATTTAAAAATAATATTAATCCAATGAGTATTAAAATTATTGGAAGTACAATTAGAAATCCCATTATTGATTATCTCCTTCTTTTTTGTCTTTCATCTTTGGATTATTTGATTCATCTTGTTTATTTGGTGTAGGTGTCTCATGTGGCTCATATTGATCCATTGCGGTGTCTTTTTCCATAATCTTATTGGACATTGTGGCAAAGAACAACATTGCAAGAACAAAGAGGACGATTACAACTACTACGAGCGCCACTGATTTATTACTGCCTCCTCTTTCAGCCGGCCTACTAAGGCCTTCTTTTTTTGAAAATCGGTTTGCTGAATAGAGTAATAAAGATATTGTTATTGTGGCAAGTAACATGTATACCACATAATCTGTAGATAGATCTGGAGATGATCCTAGATTCATAATGTCTATAAATAAAAAACACGAGAATGTCAAAAACAAGGCCAATAACCACGATAGACCCGTCTTAGATGTTGAAATAGAACGCAATGAAAAACAAAGAATAAATACCGCCGTAGGGATCATGATTGGTTGCAAGCAGTATAGAATTGGGTACTGCGGTGGTGGATCTATCAATGAAGCACCTATTATTCCAATTTGAATATAGGAGTCACTCGTAAATGCCGAAAATGGCTCCGTCATACCCGTTTCTACAAATAACCCCCATAATAATTGAGGCAAATTTAAACCGATTGCTAATATTGAAAAAGAACAAAAACAAAATATTACCAGACCACCAAACGTTAGACGCACCCAAAAGCGTTGCAAACGGGTTATGGGTAATGAAAAGGCAAACTCTTCACTTCCTTCTGCTATATCAGCACCTGCTAGTGCATGAGCAAGAATACAGGCATAGACAATACCTCCAATTAATATGACTGCAGGCGAGGATATTATTAACAAGACAAATATTCCAATTACTGATATGCAAAATAAGCCTTCAAAGATCGTTTTGTGTTGTAACCATTCTCGATACAGCAATCCTTTGATGACTTGCTTTTTGAAGTGTTGAGAATCGACGTTATCTAAATTATTCATACGGCTACCTCCTGAGGCATGGCCGTCACATCGCTACCGATTGTTTCGATAAAAAACTCTTCTAGGCTTAGTGGGAAAGTATTGATTCTTACTCCAGGGGTTTTCATGAAATCCGCTAATTGGCTGTCATTCATTCTCGCAATGGCATTAATAACTTGGCCATCTTGTACCACTTTTATGGCGCCTGGTATTTTGAAGTTTTCTGAACTGACATTATCGTCAAATATAACCTGAAGTCTTTTGCTGGAAGTTTTTAAATCATCTARYGAACTGTCGGCRACCATGGTTCCATTGTGTAAAATACCGACATGAGTRGCCACTCGYTCTAGATCTGAAATAATATGAGTGCTAAACAGAATGGTTGTCTTTGAGTTTTCWGAAACRATATCGACAATGGCATCGATCAGYTCTCTTCGTGCGATAGGATCTAAACCAGCGGCKGGYTCATCAAGAATTATGACTTCACTTTTWGATGAAAAAGCGATCAAAATRGCAACGCGCCTTTGCTGACCGCCAGAWAGATAGGCGATTKYTTTRTCGAGTGGTATYTCCCATTGAGTCGCTARTTCTTGAAAAGTATTATTRTCCCAATTWGGATAAAAGTGRCTTACGAAWTKACCTAATTCWTTWGTTGTCATCCATGTATGTAGCTGTTGGCTTTGACTAACATATGATATGCGAGCTCTATGTTCGAGAGGTGCTTGCCATTGACTCTTGCCCAATATGGTCGCTTCGCCTTGGTCTTGATGAAGCAGGCCCATGATGATCCGAAGCAAGGTAGTTTTGCCCGCCGCATTTTTACCAATAAGGCCATAGACTTGACCTGTAGAAATGCTTAAATTTAGATTCTTCAATACTCGTGTATCAGAGAAGGACTTCTCTAACTGTTTGACTTCAATGACTTGTTCATTCATGATTTATTTCCTTCAATTCTTTTTCCATGATTTTCATTAGCTCTTTTGCGGATACACCCATTTGGTTTGCTTCTACCACAATTTGACGTGCGAGGCGATGTAGAGCAGCTGAAGCTTCCTTTTTGCTAATTGCTAAGACTTTCTCAGAAACAAAAGCGCCTTTGCCGTGTTTCATTTCAATGACGTTTTCGTGCTCCAATTCGCTATAGGTCTTTACTATAGTAGTAGGGTTAACAGATAATTTTCGGGCCATTTCACGGATTGATTCTAATTTTTGCCCTGGCTTCAAAGTGCCAGATGAGATATAGTATTTGATTTGATCCATAATTTGCCTATAAACCGGAACTCCAGAATTTGTGTCTATTTGGTAATGAAGCATGATTCCCTTTAGGTGTTTTACCTATAATTCCCTACTGTTTTGCTGTATGATAACACACATACAGTTGACCTGCAAGTCATTTTTTAATGTTTATTATAAAAGTCTTAGAATTTAGTTAGATGAGTGGGAACTGTGCTGCCTGGTTTCTTATGTTTTCACCATGGCATAGGCTGGTCATTGGGAGAAATGGCAAGGACTCACACGGACGTATAGAGAAGAATACTTATGCGCAGAAACTTAAATTAATATTAACTTAAAGTCCATCTGTATTCTTCCCAGCGGGTCCGTGTTCGTCTGTATCGTTATTTCATTTAATTAGCCAACCTCTAGCCTCTACCTTTTCAAAATAAGATTCCAATTTGAAATAAGAAAAAATAGAGAAGGCTATAAATCCGAAAATAATAAAATTAAAGTATTGAACAATAGCCCAATTAAACTGGTATAATAAAAAATTCACTATGGTGTCTAGGTAGTTGCTAAAGCAAGTGGAAAATAGAATCGTATAAAATATCGCAAAGAAGATTTGCCATGGTTTTCCTATTTTTAGATTTGACCCAGTAATTAATTTGTACATAATGATCGTCAATATGAAGATCATTGATAAAACCATTATTGCTTTTCCTACTTTAATTTTCAGAATAGATCCATTTAATTCATCTATCCTATTTTCAATTAAATTTACAGTAGCAACAATATGACTATGGCTTTCTAATGTCGTATTCGTCTTGTCATCATTTTGCTCTCTATTATTTTTGACAAATCCCTTCCAATAAGGGAGGATATCATTAGTGGGGACAATAAGCCCATATTGATTTTTCAGGTACTTGCTTAACTGTTGGGCTACGGAAGTAGGTCGATCTTCTTTCGTAAATGAATAAGGGTCTAAAGTAGTCAAAGCTTTTAATGACAATTTTGAATTCGCCACTCCCTCGTAAATTATTTTATTTTCTGTATCAATATTCATAAATGAATAAAACCAAATTGGTTCTTTTGAGTTAATTTTTTCGCTTTTATTAGTATTCACCAAATCGTTAAAAAGAGAATCAAAATTATGAACGACCTTATAAGCAAATCGATTATTTGATTTGTTTTTATCAAAATCTAATAGATTAATCGAACTCAAAAAAGTAATGGCGCCAAGAATTATAATTATAAATAATAATCTTGGGATAAAGATAATGCGGAATATTCTTTTTCTGTGTATGGGAAATGTACCGATTATTTTTAGAGATTCTATTGGGCAAATTAAAACCATTGTGCCAAAAATGATTATGCATAAAGTAAATAACCCAGATGTTGGCATTAGACAAAAACTAAAAAAACATAAACAATTTGACCATCCACTCAATTTATTAAAGCTTTCACGCAATATTACTCTGGTGATGATATTAATTTTTTGAGGTAAAATAAGACAAGATTGAATGACAAAACTTATATAATCATTAAGTGAAAATTTAATAGCAGCTTTATTATTTATATAATTAAGCATAGGGGTATTAACGCCATCAAGCGAGAGGCGGTTATAACCTTGCATTGATATCTTAGTGAAAATTAAGCTTATGATAATAAAAATAATGGAAAGAATATACTGCTTATCAACGGGGATAATAATTGAAAAAGCAGAAAGCATAGGAAGCATAACAAGCAAAATAATATATAGCAAGAATTGAAAGTAGACTTTCATAGGATTGATATGACCGGAATTAAACTGTCTGAATACATTTAAAAAAAAGACAATACAAATATAACCTGAGAGAATTAAATTAAAGAAATTCAAAGGATGGCCTAATGCCGATGATTCTCCACCAGCGCCAAATGAATACAAAAATTTAATACCAAAAGGAATGAATAAAAAAACTAACCATACCACACAAGAGATTAAAAGATGAGATAAAAATAGTGTTCTTCTTGGTAGTGGCAGTGTCAACTCAAAACTACGATTATAATTTATAGAGGAACAAAGGCTGGTTCCAAAAATTAACCAACAACTGACCATCCATTCAAACCATTCAAATCCTGATGACTGGTAGAGCTCCGGGGCATTTAATAACATTAAAAATGACATGAAAATAATTGCAATCAATACACCGAAAGCGTTAAAATAATCTGAAGATGATTTCTTGATGGGCGTGAACAGGTGTCTTGCATAAATCTTAAATAGAGGGTTCATCCAACATCTCCGACGAGTGTTATAAAAGCATCCTCAAGATTAAGCTGAGTGCCCTGAAATTTAGTTGGGCTTTCCAAATATTTATCTGTTATCACTTTTGCTTTATCAAGATTCGTGGAAAAAATAATCGTATAGGCATCACCTGTCTTTTTAATAGAAAAACATTCTGGAATATCCCTAAGAATGCTTTCAAAATTTGGGTAATCCGTCTCTAAAATAACCTGACAATAATTTTCATGAATATCATCCACAGATGTTTCTAGAAGAAGTTTTCCTTCATTTAATATTCCTATTTGGTCTGCAATTCGTTCAACATCTTGAAGATGATGAGATGAGAACATAACGGTCGATCCCTTTTGATGAAGCAATTCAATGATCATCTCAAGAAGTTCTCTTCGAGCGACAGCATCTAACCCACCACCGGGTTCATCAAGAATTAATAG
This sequence comes from Planctomycetota bacterium, assembly GCA_002746535.1. GTDB lineage: Bacteria > Planctomycetota. Next base: position 107,156 of record NVWA01000007.1, on the reverse strand, counting down.
TTCTGGATGATGGGAAACAGCGCAAATTAAACCGACCTGTCTTTGTTGGCCTTTAGATAATTGTGTGATTCTTTTATTAGGTTCGAGCTTAAATTTATTTCGAAGATTTTCGGCCATATTTTGATCCCAATCTTTATAGCATTCTGCATAAAAGGAAAATATTTCATTTACTTTTAAATATTGCGGGAGCATTTGATCTTCTGAAATATAGCCAATGCGACTTTTGATGCCTTCGTGATCAGACCAAGGGTCTAACCCAAAAACATTTACCTTACCATTAGTAACATGCATTAACGCCATGAATAGTTTGATCAAGGTCGATTTGCCAGAACCATTTCTTCCTAATAAACCATATACAGAACCTTCCTGTACGGATAAATTTAAATTTTGTAATGCCAAAGTTCCTGAAGCATATTTGTAGCTCACGTCTTGCGCTTCGAGTACATTCATTTGGATTTCCTTTCATTATTTTTATTTTCAATTTTGAAGCACTCTTCTTTAAGTTGCTCTATCAATTCTTTTATTGGTATATTGAGTATCGATGCTTCTATGACTAATTGGTTTATTTTTTCGTGTATCCTGATTAACTTATTGCTTGGTGAAATCATTTTGAATTTCTTTCTTTGTATTCATTTTCAATTTTGGAATACTCCTCTTTGAGTTGCTCTATCAAATCTTTTAATGGAATATTTAATATGGATGCTTCTATAACTAATTGGTTTATCTTTTCCTGTATTCTGATTAATTTATTGCTTGGTGAAATCATTTGCGCATTTGATGATACAAAAGTTCCTTTACCAGATCCCATAATGATTAATGATTCTGCTTGTAATAGATCGTAGGCTTTTTTGACTGTCATTGGCGCGATTACCAATTCCAGAGCGAGTTCACGATGACTAGGTAATTGATCCCCGGGTTTAAGTTTACCTGACCCGATAGCTCCTTTGATTTGTTGAACTAGCTGACGATACACGGGCAAACCATTTGAGGGGTTAACATTGAGAAATAGTTTCATGACTTTCCAATTCATAATTAGCTTAAAAATCTAATGATATATAGTTATATATCTTTAATCAAGCGTTTTTTAGCTAATTTACAGATTAATTCTGTAAATTTTAAATAGTTCATAGTAATTATGGGGCGGATCGGCCAAGTTAATTTTAATTTAGGTAGCTACTGTTTAAATCTCAATGAATAAATATTAGAAAGACCTTTCAAGTATTAAAAGAGTCTTATGGGTGCAAATCACCATAATTCAAAATGACACCTCGCGCAAATAGCATAATTTTTGAGGGGCCGATGATGTGCCACAATAAATAGAAGATACGGCATTTCATCTATAATTTTAAATAACTCAAATTGGATTCCGTCATCTTACCAAACTCCGATTCATGACAAGATTAGCAAGGCTGGGAGCAACATGCCCATATTGTTTTAGCTTATATTCCTAATGGAATAAGCTGACTGACGGTAATCTGTTTTAGTAAACGTCTAATCCCTAATGAAATAAGTTATGTTTTACCTGTATATTTTATTGTATTAAAATAGCTCTTACATATATTGCTCATAATTAAATAAATCATTTTTATTGAAGGGGGTGTTAACTATGAAAATCTATTTTGTATTAGTTAAGGTCCTGATAGTCATATAGGCTATAAGCATTTCTTTTATCATTTAATCATCATATATCTTGTGATTTTCAGGATCTTTCAAAATTAATTATATTCACCTTGGGTGAATTATTTTGGAGATAGCATGAAAAATAAAGATAAAGAATTTTATTTCACAACATTTGAAAAATTTCATAAATATAAAGTTAAACCAAAAGCAAAACAGAGCTTGCGTCAATTGATTGTTAGCGAAGAAGAGGCTGAAAACATTGACGAACCCCCAACATTTAAAGATATAGGCTTAGAGGCTTTACATGAGGAAGGGCATTTAGATCATCTTGCGGGTGTTATTCGCAGTGGAAAAGAAGCTACGGTTTATCTTGGAAAATATAAAAATACTTATATAGCAGTTAAAATATATGCGGATAGATCGTCATGCTTATTTCAGAAGAAAAATATTTATTGCGATGGACGAACGATGAAAAACAAACGTTACAGAAAGGCTTTATTAAAAAACACACGCATAGGTAAGGGGATTAATCAGGCATTATGGATTGAGGAAGAATACAAGCAATTGTCCTATTTTTATTTGAATGAGATTCCAGTTCCAAGACCTATTAGTCAAAGTGAAAGAGTCATCGTGATGGAATTGATTGGGGATAATGGCATGCCAGCACCAAGACTTTCTGATTTAAATCTATCAAATCAAGAAGCTAAAATGGCATTTAATCAATCAGTTTATAATCTCGGCATGATATTGAAAGCGGGAAGGGTGCACGGCGATTACTCAACATATAATATTTTATGGTGGGATCAAAAGGCAATTGTGATTGATTTCCCGCAAACGGTATCAATAGAAAATAACCATAATTTTATTTTCTTGTTAAATCGTGATATTAGTTCTCTATGTAAGTCTTTTAGTCAGGTAGGGTATACCAAAGGGGAAGAAATCGTTAAACGTGAAGTGTTAGAGATTTCTCAACTTGATTTGAATGATTTCCAGTAATTTATAAGTAGGCACAAGAGAATTGCATCCGTTTCTTTTGTGCTTTTTTTTTAAGGTCGTAAAAGAGAGTACTGGTTTTCTAAAAAAGAAACAAATTCAAAATGATGGCATGCGCAAATGTTTAGCCAAAGAAGTCGCTAAATTAAAAATTGTGCCTGTAAGACATCAAATAATAATTGAAGAAATAAAAAAATAAGGTGACCAGAAAAAGATTAGAGACACGATTAAAATTAGGCACCACTACTTTGGACGCTGAAGATGTAAAATTTTATTTAAGTAGTTAAGAAATTATTTATCCCACTCAATAATATAACTAGATTTGGTATTGCCTTTTTCCAATTGATGTCGGGAGATACGCCAATGTCCATCCTCTCCCATGTATACTCCTCGAATATTTTTAAACGCGCCCTTTAAGTTGCCTAAATTTTTTGAATAGGTAAGTTTTTTTCCATTAACAGTTTTCCAACCCTGTGGCGATCTGTTTACGCCAATCCAATTATAAACACTCAGCTGACTCTTTATAAAGGTATTCATTTCTTCATTTTTAATTACGATTAAGTGACCACCAAGACTTTCACATTCTTTGCGTGCACTTTCCCAATCAAGAATACGTGGTATCACTAAGAATGGCTTCTGCAATTGTCTGTTCGCCATAGACTTAAGAGACTCAACATCCTTGTTACGAACAGCAAGATATAGCTTAGCTGTTTTCACAAATGATTTAAGACGATAATTTTTACTAGATTCCCGGATCACCGCCTTCAAAGCACTATCCGACATGGACTCACAATCAAATAAAACCAATCCATGAAAGGGATTTTCAATCAATGGGTTTATTTTTTTAATTGGATTTCTAGAAAAAACAAATTTCGTTAATGAAATCTCCTTTAAAGGATCTAAATCAGTAAGATTATTATTAAAACAATAAAGCTGTTGCAGATTTAATAACTTCGATAATGGCTTTAAGCTAGTCACCTGATTATTTCCAAAACCCAACACGACCATTTTCCTTAAATTACTTATAGTTCTAATAGAAGTCAGTTGATTGTCTTGGAGAAATAAAACCTCCAATTTCTTCAAACTTTTAATCGGGTCAAGGTTTGATATTTCATTATTACTACAAAATAAACCTCGTAAGGGCATGCCTATTAAAGGGGATAAATCTGAAATAAGATTATTAGAAATATTAAGACGTGTGATTTTAGTCATCCCTCTTAAAAAGGAGATGTCTGAAAGACTTGCATTGTTTAACTTTAAATGAATTCCATTACTCATACTTTTTAAAGAAAATTTTGTAGTTACTTTTGATATCTTTGCATGATATTGCTTCATGATTTTTTGAGCTTTCTCATGCCGTGTAATTATTCCCTTCAAGGTATGAGTATTTCCACGATATTCGTCCCAATCGATTCCGGCATGAATTGACGGCAATGTCTTCAAAATTGCTATTTGATTCTGATCTAAGGTCTTCAGCTCAATCACCAATCCCATAAGACTTTTAAACGTTTTAAGAATAGAAATATCCAACATATTAAAAGGCAATGCGATTTCAATTAGTGGCATGCCTTTTAAAGGAGAAAGGTCTTTTAAAATCGTGTTTCCTAAATAAATACTGGTTAATGACATGTTTTTTAATGGGCTTAAATCACTAATAGGGCTCGAGCTAATATTGATACTATTTAATTTTAATTTTTTTAAAGGTGATAGGTCAGACACTTTAGTATTCATTATATCAAGGGACTTTAATGTGATCATATCTTTGAGGGGAGAGAGATCTTCAACGGGGCAATTATCAATTCTTAAACGATCTAATTTTAAGTGACCTATTGGACTCAAATCTTTCACAAAATTATTGACCATATCAAGATAAGCTAACTTAGAATTTTTCAGCGGACTCAAATCAGCAATAAAATTAAAGTCACAATCTAATTTTCGTAATGGCATACCATCCAATGGTTCTAAAGATCGAATTTGATTGCGTGATATATCTAAAGTAAGAAGTCTCATTCCTTTTAGCGGGGATAAATCATGGATCTTATTTGCGGCACAATTCAAATGTGATATTTTCTCGCCAGATAATACCGCTAAATCAACTAAGCCCTGATGAGTTACTTTTAATGTTATTTCATCACCACTAGCTTTAAGAGAATACACCACCCCTGGCCAAGCCCGATCAAGCTTTTCTTTTAAACCCCTGGTCTTCTCAGCCCCTAATAATATTTTATTAATTAAGCTAAGAAAATGATTTGATTTTGAAATTCTTTGTGAAGACGTTGTTGAGATAATAATATCATCAAGTAATTTCTTAGCTGCCAAATAATGGCCAGCATTAAATAAATCCTCGGCAACATTTATTAAGTCTGGTTTTTCTGCGACCTGAAGTCCATATATTTTAAAATTATCAATAAACGTATGTGAAGACCAATTATAAAATCCCAAAGCGGAGCGGTACTTGCCTGTCAATGGTTCAGGATCTTTGAATTCAAAAATTAGCTCTTCATCGATAAAATAACTTAATTTATTACCGACACGTTCAATTTTTATTTTATAAATCTTATCAACAATTATCTTATGATTTAATTTTTCTAAAAGTATTTCATCATTTTTCAAAAGACAGGTTCTTGTATTACCTTTTGAACCAAATTCAAACCAATAGGCATCTGTAAATTTATTCCTACTAAGCGTTTCTGGTTTTGGTGCATTAATAAAAAAGGTTAAGTCCCCTTGAGCTCTTTTTTGATACCCATCAAATTCAATTTTTATATTACCTATGGCCAATATCTTTGGAATAATAAAGGCATTTTTTTGTGGACCCGAGATTGAAAGTTTTCCATCAATGATTTCAATTTCAGAATTGAGTGACTCCCATCGAGAATCTAAATCATCATGCTCAAAATCATCTTCAAAAATTATTTTCCATTCACCTTTCGATAATTGTTCCATTTCAAGTTTTTGTTGAATCCGTTCTTGATTGGAAATTAAAAGAATCATAAAAATAGCAATCAGTGAAATCGCACATATCAGAGAGATCCCCTTATTTCGCTTTATAGCCTTTTTTGTTATTTCAAAAATACTCGATCGCTTGGCACTAATCACGTCACCTGAGCGAAATCGTTCTAAATCTTCTTTCAAAGCAACTGCACTTTTATATCTTTCTTCTGGCAACGGCCTAATTGCTTTCAATGTAATGATATTTAAATCCGCCTCAATTTGTTTATTCAAAGTTCTAGGAGGCTTAGGTGTCTGATCTTGCAAACGTCTTACATCTGACAAAATATTTCCACTAGAGACAAACATCTTATGCCCTGAAATCATTTGGTAAAGAATCGCTCCTAGACTATAAACATCGGCAACTTCTGTAACGTCCTTACTCGAAGCTGCTTGCTCTGGGGCCATATATTCGATGGTTCCAAAAATTTGTCCATCTAAAGAAAGAGATTGTTGGTCTTGACCATCGTATACTTTTGCCAAACCAAAATCCATGACAACTGGTTCACCCGTATAACGCAACATAATATTTCCTGGACTCAAATCCCGATGAAGAACACCGCGCTCATGGGCATATTGAATTGCATCACAAACGTTGCAAATAATGGATATTGTTTGTTGTAAAGGCAGGACACTATAAACGACATCTTTTAAAGGTTGATTTTCTTTTTCAGGAGCAGATGAAACATCTATGATGGAAGATTCTTCTTCGACAGATCTAATCAAGGTACTCATATCACTATTTTTACTATCAAAACTTGTCGATGATGAACTCGTATTTGAATGATGCAAGATAGCCGATAAAGAGGCACCCTCAACTAACTCCATGGCAATATAAGTAGTACCATCAATCTCACCAACCTCGTGAATTCTACATATACCTCTATGATTTAAACGTGACATGGCTTCTGCTTCTCGCTTAAAGCGCCGAATCTGATTTTCAGAAGCACTTTCACCTGCCAATAACATTTTAACCGCGACACTATTTCCAAAGGCATCCCGCGCTCGCCAAACTTCACCCATACCGCCTCTACCAATCAAAGACTGCAAGCGGTATTTTCCAAAAACTTTTTCACCTTTGGCGACCGCCACTTTGCTATCATCTAAGTCATGAGATTTATTTCTTATATTTGGTGCCGTTACAGCAATTACAGGTAGTGGTTTTTCAACACCCTTGACCTTAATGGAATGCAAAAATTGAAAGCGATATTCGGCGTTCTCTAGATTTTCTCGAACTCCTGGACCAATAGTAATGATTTTTCTTTTTAATTCTTCCGGTAGCGAAAAGACACCTTCAGTTTTACCACCAACGGCATCACCATGCTCTTCACTATCTTCATAGGAAACAACAGATTCCCAATTTTCAGGCATTACGTTTAGTACTTCCGCAAGAGTATTCTCCGTGAGAATGACCTCGGCACCACGAGCTGAACCACATAGCCGTGCTGCAAGATTCACCGCTGAGCTAAGTACTGTATAGTCTTGTCTAGTGGAACTCCCCATATTACCAACAACCATATCACCCGTATTGATACCAATACCACAATCCGGCATAACTTTACCAATTCGTGAGAAACTACGCTGCAAGGCTTTCACATTAAAAATTTGCTCACAACATGTTTTAACGGCACGCAAGGCATGATCTTTATAATGCCGTGGGGCTCCATAAAGGGCCATAACTTCATCGCCAACAATTTTATCAACAGTCGCTTTATTCATATCAATGGCATGAATGATCTCTTCTAAATAGGCATTCATGGTAGATCGAACTTCTTCAGGACTGAGAGCTTCACTCATGGCCGTAAAGCCACGTAAATCAGTAAAACTAACCGTCATAAACCGTCGTTCTGGATATTTAAATGTCGAAAGGTCCTCTTCGGTCAAATTGGCAAGGTCTGCTGAAATGTATTTTTGGACATAGGTTTTAAAACGTTGCTCATCTGAAATATCTTGCATTACTACATCAAGGGAACCCTCTAGCAAAGAAGTACGAACTTCAAATGTTTTGCCATGACCGTCACGAACTTGTTTAGTACGAGAGGCACCTTCTTTTGGTCGATCAATGGCACCCATTAAATCAGCATTAAAAAATCTTTGGAGAACTGATACTTCATGACCTAATAGGTTTTCTTTTTCAACACCGGCATATCGAATAAAAGCTGCGTTAGCATATATAATTTTTTCGTCTGATCCGACACGAAGAAGAAGTGTTTCTAGACCTTGAATAGATAATTCAGGAGATGATGAATTTGATGACTGAGCTTTTATTTCTGCTAGTTCTTCCAATAGCTCTTTATTTTTTGCACGCAATTCATCTTCACTAGAAGTCATAAACCCACACCAGCATAGTACCTATTTGTTTTGCAAAGAATTATAGCAAGATGTCTGCTAGCAACAATATTTAACATAACCCCCTTCAATAAGTCGATGTCGAGTTTGATTCAACCATTTTTTCAACATTGCTATCTATAAAAAAAGAACTTAGGATTGTCTTTGACTGAAGGGCAATAGTACATTATTCATCCTTTACTTTAAGTTTCAAAGCTGTTTTGTATTTTTCGAGGCTTTTAGAAAAACTCTTTTGATAGGTTTCGTTTGTATTCTTAGGTAAATTTAAAAGCGCCTTTTCTTGGGTTTTAATGGCATCCGATATTTGACTATTCTCAAAAAATGCACGTGCTAGAGTATCTAGTATTGCAGGGCTTTTAGAATTGGATAATTCATTAGCCTTTTTAGCATGGATAAGAGCCAAACCTGGATCTCGTAGAGAATTATCCTTACATGTCATTAAAGCCCAAGCATAATAATTTTGGATTTGGGCTGATTTCGGCATGGCTATGATTTGACGTCTATATGCTTTAAAAACATCTTCATATCTACCAAGATTATTTAGCACCATAAACAAATTATTCCAAGGCTTAATTAAATGAGGGCCTAATTCAATCGACTTTTTAATTTTTTCAAGAGCCTCTTCATTGCGACCTTCTAATCGAAGCAATACACCCCAATTATACCATGCATCAATACAATTAGAGTCAAGCTCGGTAGCCTTTTTGTAAGCAAGCATTGATTCTATTTTTTTATCAAGCATGTTGAGGTGCACACCATAGTTATACCAACCTATAGGCGAAGTTGGATCACAGTCCACCACTTTTTTCATATGAAAGAGCGCCTCTTCAAATTTACCAAGCTCTAGATAAATGTTCGCTAATCGATCCCAAATGAAACCATCTTTAGGAGAGCATTCTGCTGCTTTTTTAAATTTCTCTATCGCCTCTTCTCGTTGACCTGTTTTGTATAACATTTTTCCCCATACTTTCCAGTTGTGACAATCATTTGGTTTGATCTTGGCAATTTTCTTAAAATAAATAGAAGTCTTTTCTAAAATTTGCTTTTTCAATTCCTTACTTTTATGACCAGAAAATTTTAAATATATTTTATGCAAAAGGCCATTAGCCACTTTTTTCTGCTTTGAGTTTCCAAAGTGACTAATGCAAGATTCCGCTGTCAAAAGAGCCTCTTTAATTTCTAAAAATTGAGCCTCATTTTTCTTTAGTAACAAAGTATGAGTTTGATCTACAATTAAAGTAAAGACTTCATTCCATCGAGTATGAACAGGATAATATTTGTTTAGTTCCTCTAAAATGCCACTGGTAGATTCACCCATCCTAATCTTAATACATGCTTGACTAAAATAATTCTTATCAGAAGGAAATTGAATTAAAATTTTATCAAATATTTTATTCGCATTTTTTTTATCTCCAGCAGCTAGAAAACACTCGGCCTTTGCAATCATCGCTTTTTCAATTTGACTTTTATTTTTTGAAACTTGAATCATATCGTTAAGACTATCTATCGCTAAATCATAGCGAGCCCGACTTTTAAGAAAATAAGCAAAATCTATGGAAGTCGCCAATTGTGGAAGAACAGCTTGTTGAATCTCTATCCGCTCGACTTCCATGTGGCCATTCCAAGTATATAGTCCAATTATTTTATTTTCTGCTAGAAATGGCGGACCCCAATCTTCTAAATCGGCAATAAGTTTTTTCTCTTTACCCACAAAAAGTCTAATACGACGACCGATACGTTCGAAATGAAATGTGTACTTTTTTCCAGGATGAAAGATCATTGGACTACTGCTCCACAGTTCCGTTTCATTCCGCTTAATAATAATTTTATTCCCGTCTTTTTTAAATGTGATAAAGTAGCCACTCTCATAGGGGTTACTCTCTTTCGCAAATACAACTAGTGCAATTTCTGGATTGCCAGAATTATTCGTTCTTGCTTGAAATGAAATGCGCAAATCACCGGGTAGGTCCTTTTTTATAATGATCTGCGATCCCTTTCTCATCCTTCTAGACTCACAAACTAACCAACCATTTTCTATCCTCCAACTACCCCCAAGAACCTTCCAAAGAGGATTTATCTCTTTCTCATCGAATTCATCGACGAAAACTGTTTGCCATAATTTTTTTCGTTTCTTCATTTCATCTTTTAAAGCTTGTTTTGCAATCAAAGCTTCTTGACGTTGTAACAATTCAGCTTTTCGGGCACTTAAAACTTTATCTCGTTCTGCCATGGCATTAGCCTCAGCAAGCATGGCTCTATCGCGCTCAGCTGCTGATTGAGCTTGTTCGCCTCGAATCCAAAAAAAGGCACCCGTCAATATTATAATTACTACGGCACCTAGGACTATCGCCATGCGTGTTAATGTTTTTACGCGCTTAACTCTTTCTTCTTGGATTGATTTTGCGACTAAGACTTTTTCACCTAGTGGCGTCTTAAGTAACTTCGCCTCTTGCAATAGTGACTCGGCCTGTGCATAGTCACCTTTTTGATAAGCACAATTAGCATAGGCAAGTCTTGCTACAGAAACACCATTTAAGGCGGCACGATTGTTATCCCATAATTCTATGGCTTGCTCAAAAGTAAACATGGCTCGAGCATAGTCGGCATAACTTTTAGTTTTAGCTGCTTCAGTCAATGCTTTATCGGCTTGTTCCACCAACACGACACTTTCGGCATGAGATTGGTAAGCTTGAATCGCTTTTTGAAATTCTTTCACGGATGAGTAGCGATCATCGGGGCTTGAAGCCATGGCTTTCATAGCGACTTTGACAAGTTCACCTTTTTGCTCTAAGGGCTGAATAATATTTTCGGCTGCATTCTTTAAACACTCTTTGATATTTTTTCCTGGGTGAGGTTTATTACCACTCCTAACTTCAAGCTTGAAGTGCAACACTTATTGATTGATTTCATAAAGAGTCTCCGGTGTAATATAGCCGTATCTTTCTCTCGGCCTTGTGTTTAGTTTTTTTGAAATAGTATTACAACTTTGTTGCGTGATTTTAGCCATTGATTTAATTTTTGGTAGATATTGCCTTATCAGTCCATTTGTGTTTTCGTTAGTGCCCCTTTCCCATGAATGATATGGTTTTGCAAAATAAAACTTAACGCCTGATTTTTCTTCGATTTCTTTATAGCCATGAAACTCTGTACCGTTATCTGAAGTGATAGATTTGATTCGTCCATTTTGTTTTTTTATTACTCCGAGCAATCTTTTGTTTAACTCGGCCGTAGTCTTATTCTTTAGTTTACCAATGATTAGATAGCCAGTTTTTCTGTCTACCAAAGTCATGATGCAATGATTTGAACCTCTACCATGTACGGTGTCTATTTCAAAATGCCCTATACGACTTCTGTTTTTTGCACCTATAGGTCTCTGTTCGATTGGTCGCTTACCCTGTAGTACACCTCTGCTGTCGTACGAATTACGCCTTTTACGCCGTTGTTTACTAGATTGTCTTAAGTGTATATACAGTTGGCCATCATTGCGCTTATCAGCCCATATATGCTTATAAATGGTTTCATGACTTATGTTTAATGTATTAGACATCCGTAGTGAGTTTGAAATTTGTTTTGGTGACCAGTTCTTTTTCAGTAGTTTTATAACGGGTATAAAGTCTTTTTGTATAAATTGTGGCTTTCTGCGGGATCGGCTTCGTCGTCCAGAGGCATTTTCAATAGCTTTTGATGGCCTGTAAGTGCCATGCCTATTTTCATTACGTTTAAACTCTCGGCTTATTGTACTAGGAGAGCGCCCTAATAATCGGGCAATCATCCTCTGACTAAAGCCTTGCCTTCTGTASGTTGATATATAATATCGTTCRTCGTGGGTGATTTGTRTATAACTCATTTTAGCTCCTTTATCTCGCCAAAGACATTGAAGCATGAATTATTGCAGATCATCCACTTTTTAAAAGGTGTTGCACTTACTATTTGAATCCAAGAAGTATAACGACGAACAAAGGAAGAACGAGGAAAGGCTTAGTAAATTTACATTCTTTCATTTTGAGTTTCTGAAGAATAAAGGTCTGTCCCTAAAAAATTATCTAAAAAGACTAAACCACACAGAGTCACAAAGGCACAGAGTTACATCATAAATTTTGAGCTAAACTTTATAAATCAATTAACTTGAAATAAATTTTTGTAGACGCCTCTATATTTCAAATGGTCTTAAATATCCTAATAATTTCTCTGTGCCTTTGTGCCTCTGTGTGGAAATTAACATTTACCATTTCAAGTGTCTGCTCCCATAATGCTTAAATGTAACGATAGAATAGAAATAAATTACTCAAACCAATAAGGGTTAAAATACTTTGACGCTTTTTTTACAATCCAATTCAAAAAGAAAGCAAATGCAGGGATAGAAAAAAGTGAAATCAAAAGCATTAAATTCATACTTAATTCTATATATAATTTAAAAAATTTAAAAAATAGAATCATTAATAAAATGAATAGAATTGAAGAAATAAAGAATATATTCAACCATTGGTTATTAATGGCTACTTTTGCTCTTTTTTCCAGAGGTAATTTTCTAGCTTTGCTTGTGCTCGCTATCCAAAGCAAAGGAAAGAATATTGAGTAGAGAGCAATTGAAATTATTTTAAAGACATCCCCTATAATTAAGTATTCGATATGGGTCATCAAGATTATTAAATAAAAACCAAGGTAATTATATGCTGTGAAAATGTTTAGCTTACTATTAATAGAGTCTTCAAATTGATTTTTTAAGAAGGTTAACTCGAGATCAATATTTCTTTCAGGCAATTGTTTGTCTTCCATAAATAATTCATTTATGGCTATCGTTTTTTCTATGATATCACTATCCATTTATTGATTCTCCTTATCTGCAAATTGTTTCAGTTCTTTGGTAATGTAAAACAAGCGGCTTCGTACTGTGCCAATTGGAATATCTAAAATCTTTGCAATTTCTTTATTGGTGTAGTTCTCAACATTGCGAAGCCAAAAGATTGTTTTTTTATCTTCTGTTAAATTATTGATGATGTTTTGAGCTAATTCTTTATTCTCTATTTTTATTAATAAATCATCTCCTTCTGTTGGTATATCCAAATCAAGTATTGGGGCAAACAGTTCTTTTTTTCTCTTCTTATAATAATTTAAGAAAGTAGTTTTAGAAATTCTGTATAGCCATTGTTTGAAAAGTTCAGGTTTTTGTAAAGAGGACTTTTTCTTAATAACTTTAATCCAAACATCTTGTGAAATATCTTGTGCATCATCATTATTCTTTGAAAGGAATATTAAGTATTTCAATATTTGTGTACTATATTCTCGATAAACCTTTTCAAATGCGACTTCTGATCCTTTTTGAAATTTAATAACCCAGTTCGTGATGTTTATTGACATTGGCAACCTAATTAATTGTTTTGTTTATGTCTTAGACAATGCGTAAGTGAAAGTGTTCAGTTATTTTATAACGAAATAATAAATTTTCATATAATTAATTCTTGTTTGCCATATAGGCACCACTCAATTCTGGTCATTATTGTAAACGAGATCGATAATAAAAAAACTAAATGTTATTCCTTAGCGTTCGTTACTGAGCTCTGCTTGAATTACTGAAAGATGAGACTCTTTAAAAATCTACACTCTAGTTGAAATTTTGATGCTGGAAAATAATGGGTGATTTATTTGGATTATTCAAGCTTCGTGGTGTTGATACTAATTGAAACTACGAGTTTTTTGCAGAAGTAATTCTATATTTAATGACTCGGCATAATCCATCAAAAGTTTCATGTCTTTGATATTCAAAGCCAAGTTTCTTTGTGATTCCTTCAAAACACCTAATCGCTTTTATATTTGATTGTAGAATTTGAAATCCAAAAGGCATCTTTATGTGTGGTATGCATGATCTAATAAGAGATAGGAATACTGCTGGCATCTTGCAATATAGTTCGCAAATTTCACTTTCTACATCTTTATCAACGTAGTCTTCATAACCGATAATGGCAAAACCTTGGTTGTCTTTAGCTAGAATAATTTTAGCTTTTGACTTGTGTTTCCACCAGTTTGGATCTGACCAATGAAAGTTAGGGTCTTGCAACTTCATTGTATTGTAATATTCTTTGATTAATTCTTCCATTTCTCTTTTCGGTATATCTCAGCAGAAGTGTCTCGCGCTCAAGTCCTTTACAATGTCTCTGAAGTAGCATCACCGGGGGTTCTGGATCTTCACATATAGAATAGGATAATATTGAACTTCCTGGTGTTTTCAACCAGAAACTAATTTGATATTATTTTAAATTTTATTATTTTGTTGTCCCGTTAGTATTCTCAGTTGTCATCTTATATATTGAGATAAAACTATTTGGTAAATTATGACTAAAAAAATTAACACAACATTTGAAAAGGAGATATATAAAAAGTATTACACTCTAGTGAGCTTAACTTGTTCAAGAAGATTAATTCAAAAAGATTTAATTGATGATGCAGTTCAATCCACTTTTTTGCTTTATATTAAAGAACAAGATAAAATCAAATCCAATTTGAGTACTTGGTTTTATTGGGCTTCTAAAAATGTTTGTATTGTTATGAATAGAAAGGTTAAAGAAAATGTTGAACTCTCAGAAAATTTGATTGAATACCAAGAAGTTGAAAATGATATTTGTCTTGATAAATTAATTACGTCATTACCAAAAAAGAAGAGTGAGCTTCTATTAATGAAATTTTTTGACAATTTGAGCTACGGAGAAATTGCAGACATAACTCATTCTAAAGAAGAAACAGTAAAGAAAGCTATCAATCGAACAATTTCTTCATTGCAATCAAAATTCAAAAAGAAAGATGTTTTCATTACTGCCTTATTGGCTCAGCTGTTTCATTCAGGTAAAGTCTCATCTGCCACAATAAATTCCAGCAGTTTTATCCTTCAAAATAGTTTAATTCAACAATCAATTTTAAAAGAGGTGTCTAAGATGATCTTAATTTCTAAGTTAAAAATATTAATACCAATTATTATGTTCCTGTCCATTGCATCGTCAGGTTTTGTAATTGCGAAAAATATTAAAGATGACATTAAATTAAAAAATGGGAAGTATATATTTTATATGGATAAGTTTTCTAGTGCTGAATACGAAGGATTTCTAGTTAAAGATGGAAAGTATTTTTTAATTGATCCTAATTATCTGAACCCAACACCAAAAGAAGTAAAAATAGTTTTTGATAAGCGTGAAGTTTCTTTCATGCATTATGATGTGAAGTTTAAAGGAAAGATCTTGAAAAAATCCATAATTAAAGGTACGGTCATCTTTGATTTTGGGAAGGGTAAAGAGACCCATAAATGGACTATTCGTCCGTACTCTTATTTTAAGAAAATTAAGCTTATACAGGATCCATTTAAAAAATAATTATTTAAAAATTATTGAAACTTTAAATCTATTATTTCGTGTTTTAATAATGAGGCTTAATTAATTTAATAGTAGAGAGGAAATTAAATGACACAAATAAAATTTAAAAATAAGCTTTTCATGGTAGTTATTTTTATATTTCAAATGAATCTACTATTGCTATCAAATAATAAGCAGCCCTATAAATTTGGCAAATTATTGAGTAAAAAAAGTTATAAACATAAATCGCATATTGGTTTATCAGTAATCTCAAATGACTTGAAATTAGTTATTACTGGTAGTGAAGACCGGTATGTTAGTATTTGGGAAAGAGAAAGTGGTCGAAAACTAGCAAGTAAACGTATGCATAAAGATATGGTATCGAATGTTTCATTTTCGCCTAATAATGAAAAATTTGCTTCATGTGACGGGGGTATCACGTTTAAAAATTCTGGTTATATTAATATATGGAAAACCAAATCTTTAAAATTAATTCATAGAATAAAAGCTGATAATAAACAAATTAATTGCATTGCTTTTTCCCCAGATGCAAAAAAAATAGCGTCTTATGGACCAGAAAGTGGACTTAAACTGTGGGATGTTAAAACTGCTGAGTTGCTTGGGAAATCAAAAGATTATCATAATCAAGTTATACGAGGAAAACTATTCTTTGTTTCTGCTTTTGATGTATTATTTACTAATGATGGTAAAAGTGTTGTGTCATGTGGTGGTGATGGTTCAATTATTATTTGGAATGCGACAGATTTATCAGTTAGAAAAATATTAAAGAACCCTCATCAAGTGAACTGTTTAGATATTTCATTAGATGGTAAATATATTGCTGGCGGGGATTCCAAAGGCAATATACATATAGTCCGTGTAAAAGATTGGAAATTAATAAAAACTTATAGTAGCCTAGACTATGGTATTCTTTCACTTAAATTTTACGATAGTGATAAACTTCTAATTTCTGCAGGGCATAGTAAAATTGTTAAAATTCAAGAAAGCCTTTCAGGAAAATTAGTAGGGACATTGGCTATTGATGTACCATCTGTCACCTCAATTGCTAATTCCAAAGATAATTTAAAGTTGGTTGTTGTTTCTAGTGGCAGTAAAAAAAAGGGGCATTATGGCGATATTTATTATTGGAGGGTTCAATTGGAAAATAAAGTAAAACCATAGAGTAATATAAATATCAAATATCCAACCCGTGAGGTTAAGTTAACTGAGTTCTGATCTATATTGCATAGAAGACTTTCGTAAAAAATAAATTTCTAATCAGTTTTTCTCAAAAAAAAAGCCTTCTCCTTAAAATTGTTAAGTCATAACTTAGATTTTAAAATAATGGTGACAGTAAATTTATAATGTTACATCTATTTTTTTCGAATGTAATTTTTATCGTCATTTTTTAATAGTTTAATTTCTGATTTGGTCAATTTGATTTTAAAATCCAATAATGTGGTGAGTGCATTCAATCTGATTCCGCCCCATTGGTCTTTTAATAAAGGTCTGATTTTTTTAATTTGGGAAATATTACCTCTGATGGATAAAGCGTGGATTGCATGTAATTTAATTGTCATTGAATCATTTGTTAAAGCTTGAAGGGTTAGGTTTACGCTGGATTTACTATTGAAATATCCAAGACCTTCAACGGACCATCTTTTGGCAGAAATTGAATATTCTTTAGTAATGAGAGCAGTAAGGATTTTTTCACCATCTTTATGTTTAAGAATTTTACGAAGCACCTCGAGAGGTTTTTTTTCACCTTCTGATTCGAGTTGATTTGCCCAGTACTGTAAATTCATTTTTAATCCTTTTCAATCTCGATCTGCGCTTGAATATTAGCAAGCTTACTTAATCAAGTGCTACTATTGTATTATCCGTTTTATCGGAGGGTTGGGTGAATTATAAAATTAGTGTAATATTCTAATAGATTAATGTTTAAAATAATTAGACTTCAGAACTTATAATTACTAAATGGGAGATAACAAATGAAAACAACGGTATTTATCTTTATGATTTTAATTATTACTAAAACAACTATGTTTGGTAATGAAGTGAATTTCAGTCTTGGCTATTGGAAGATTGATGTTGATGCCTATATGAAAGAATATGACAAAAAGATGACAGCATCAAAAAACAATAAAAAGAAACTTAAAATGTTGAAAATGTTTAGAGGAATGGCCTTACATTCAGTAAATAATACTATATATGAGATTAGAGAGGATCGTTATATAACGTATCAAAAAAACAAGGATAAAGTTGTGTTAGGTAAGATAATAAAGGTTAGCGCCAAGATGATAGAGTTTAAACCAGGTGAAGATAAGAAAAAAAAGGGTAATGTGAAATTTGTAAAACAGAGTGATGACTCAATTGAATTTAAATGGGGCAAGGTTAAATTTAATCTAATAAGAATGAATTCTAAAGATGCAAAAGATAAAATTGTAGAAATAAAATCAAAGGAAAAAGCTGAAACAAAGAAAAAATGATATTTCTTTTTAAAACACAAACGCTGGTCTGATGTTTGGTAAAGAAGAAAGACCTGTTCATTAAAAATACAATAGTCAATAAAATAGCTCAACGCTATTTCTAATGATGCTTAATAATTATTCCTTGATAAGTAACTTAGAAAAATTTCATTGGTACAGAAGCAATGGAAGGTAGGGGAATGCTTATTTGCATTTTCAATATAGTGTAGCTCTTGACCTACTAGTTAATCCGTTTTATTATTTTTATTGATGTATGAGTTTTTTGATGATTGGTTATGTGATGCTGAATCATTATTAAATTTTTTGATCTCACCTTCTTTTTGCATTTTTTTTAATGTTTTTGTAATTTTCGGGATGATTTTTTTGTGCTTTTTATGAAGGTAGTGGAATAAATTATTACTGTCGATTGGATTCTTAAGCATCGTTATGTTTTTAAGAGAAAGTTTACTTAATATTTTTTTACCACTTAAACCTCTTACGACAACATCAACTTTTCCAGAATCTAGCATTAAGAAGAGTTGGTCGATACTTTTAATTACAGTTCTTTTCATACCAACTGTATTTTTTTCTGAAAAAGTACAACCTCTCAAGATGCCTATGTGATATGGTTTTAGACTATCCCAATTTTTAATTTTAAAAAAATGTTTTTTTGTGAACACAAACATATCAAGTTTGGAGAGTGTTATAGGAATTTCTATTAGATTAGAATAGGTTTTATTCATACCAGATATTCTAAAAAGCTCACCATCAGTATCTTTGCCATCATTTGAAACCAAAAGAGCTCTTGCTGCAGGATAGGTTTTTACATTCACTTCTATCCCATTCATTTTATAAGCTTTAATTAATACTTTGAGGCAGATGTCACCTACTTGCCCTTTATTTTCAAAAGTTGAAAAAGTTAGTTTTTCCTGTGCTATTAAAGGAAGTAGAATTAAAAAATTTAGTAAAATAACAAATATGATTTTCAATTTTAGTCCCCCTTAATTAAATACATTAAATAGTTTAACTACTTAATATTGATTAGGTAGCTTAAGATATTCAGAAGCCATCATTTTTTCTAAACTTTGACTTTTAAATTTTATTAATTCTTACGTATCCGTGAATTTTATGACTTACCTTTTCATAAAAAAGGCATCACTAGCTTTTTATTCCATATATAAGTAAATTTAGTAGATTCTATAAATTGATATTAACTTACCGTTTTATTAGAATATTAAAAAGCAAGGAAGGAAAAAAGAGGACAGTCGATACGAAACTAACTAGGATCTATCTTGCTTGTCATTGGTTACCTTTGATTAAAAAATTAAACGCGGGAGTGGTAGGTTGGTGTGCTTGCCTTAAATGCTGTTTTATGTAATCGCCTTCTTGCTAGAAAATATGAGTAATTATGTTGTGATAAATAATATTTATAGAGTGGATTAATAAGTGAATAAAGTACAACAGTGGATAAGCCATTGCAGATGGGTTCTTTTTTTTAGTGTATTCATTATTGGAGAAGGGCTATACATTGAATATTATGCTTTAACATTTTGTTATTTTCTAACAGCCTGCGGCTATATTACTTATTTAATTCTTAAAAAGCCCATGAGTAAAATGGATAATTTTTACGAATGATCATTTAATTATCTGAATAAATATTTTTTAGAATCCCTCATTGTAGCTCACCAGATATTCCCCTTAACTCACTAATCAATTCAGCATTCATCCTTACCAAACCGCTTGGCTCACTTGCTCATTTGATGTATGGGTCGTGTCAGACAAGTAAGTGGCATTTTATATATCAAGCATATCTGTAATATTATAAATAATTCAAAATTCCTCGGATCAATTTATTTTCTAAAAGAAAATAGATGCATAATATTATTTTTATTTTCCCTTTTGACCTGTAATATGCCATCTTTCTAATATTGAATGGTAGTTAGGTAATGAAGACGTGATACAAGAAGTTGAGAATAAGGATGTTTATGAAAAGTACTATCGATTAATCTATAGTACGTGTTCTCGAAGGTTATTCGATAAGAGTTTATTGGAAGATGCTATACAGGCAACTTTTTTAGTTTATTTGAAAGAACAAAAAAAAGAGAAGAATTGTAATAGTGCTTGGTTTTATTGGACATCAAAAAATGTTTGTACAGTCATGAATAGAGATGTACTAAAACATAAGCCGATCTCATATGTTAACTTTCAAGTGGATCAGAAATTTGATACTGAGATTGAATTAGATTCTTTGTTAAGCTCTTTATCTGATATTAAACGAAAAATGATCTTGTTGAGGTTTTATGAAAATAAAACATATAAAGATATTGGTGTTGAAATTGGATGGAAAGAAGATCGTGTTAAGAAATCTGTGAAAAAAACACTGCTGAATTTGCGTTTAAAATTACGTAAAGAAGAAAAGGTTTTTATGTTATTATTGGGAAGTTGTTTTAGTAGTCAATTGTTAAAAGGGGCTGTCATTTGCAGTCTTAAGTCCTTGTCTACTTTTTCTATAGTTAGTATAAATATTGCTAAAGGAGTACAAGTTATGATTCAGTTATCTAAGATTAAAAATATGTTAATTATTGTTGCGATTCTTTTTTTGCCACCATCAGCCATCGTCTACTCATGGAGTCAATATAGTGTAGCATATAATATTGAAGGGTCCGCAAATGAGGAAAATAAGACAAAGGATCAACCAAATGAGACTGTTGTAAAGTCGAATAAACCAAAACCTAAAGCAAAGAAAGATTCAGTAAAAGAATTATTTGAAAAAGGTAAAAAAGAATTAAAAGAAGCGATAGCCTATACAGATTTCAAAGACAAAAAAGCCCAAGAGAAATTTAAAAAAAGCCGAAACTACTTTAAAAAAGTACTGGGGTTTTATAAAAAAATTAAAAATATAAAAGAGTTGGATCAAAAATCACAAGACTATTTCATAACAGCTAAGGCATCTATTTTCTATATTACAAAAAATTGTTTGTACACTAAATAATAATTTTTCATATCCCTTAGTTTACTGGACATTGTACTTAATTTAGAGCTTTCATTCAAACGCTAGAATTCCCAAATTAAAAGTTCTATTCAAAAGCTTTCCAAAGCTTAGATGAGGGAATAATGTTTGGTTGGTGGAGGTAGAATCTTGATTGATCTGGTAATCACTAACTATAACTAGAATACTACCTAGGTTACATGCTAGGTTAAAAAAACTGTGACTTGTATTAAAGAAAATACTAAAGCCTAATTAGTTAGCTAATCTTAACAGAGATGCAGGAGTATTTTTTTTCAATTTAGTGAGTTCAATTTAAATCGCCGTTTGACAATATTATTATTTATTGATAAAATTTATATTTTTTAAAATTTAATGTCAGGATCCAGTGAGTAATTACCTTACTTGTAAGTAAAGATTATAGATCCAGATCTGACAACTAGCTGTGATGCAAAGGGAAATTTTAATAGCTACTTAGTGTATATAAAAAAATTAGCTATAAAATTCTATGGAATTCGTAAAAAAAGATTAGTTTAAAATAGTAAAATAAATTACAGGGAAAATTGTAAATGATTAATTTAAATATAATTTTTTTAATTTTAATATTTTTCTCTCTATTTATTTCTATAAAATCTAGCGAGGATATCATCAGTATTTCTCCAAAAATTGGTAAAGCGATTGATAAATCTTTAGCATATCTCTCAAGCACCCAACTTTCCGATGGATCTTGGACAGACAGTAAATATGGAAAAAATGTTGGTGTTGTTTCGTTATGTTTGATGGCATTTATGTCAAAGGGAAATTTACCAGGTGAAGGTAAATATGGTCACGTTGTAGCTAAAGGTTTGGATTGGCTTATTAAACAGGCTAAACCAAGTGGGCTTGTCCAGAATACTGAACGAGGTACTGGTGGACCAGCAATGTACGGGCATGGTTTAGCTGCATTAGTATTAAGTGAAATATGGGGTCAATCAAGAAGAAAAGATGTCGGTGCTGTTTTGAGAAAAGCCATTGATTTAATTGTAAAAGTTCAAGGAAAAGGTGGTACATGGGGATATGATAGTAAAGTTGAAGACGGAGATACATCGGTTACTGTGATGCAAGTCTTTGCTTTGAAATCTGCTCATGAGGCAGGTGTATATGTCCCGAAAATAACTATCGAGAAAGCTTTAAAAGCTATAAAGAAGAGGTTTGATAAGAAGCATAAAATGTATGGTTATAATGGTCCTAAAAATACCCCTATCAGTGATCATATTGGATCTCATTCTGCTGGAACTTGTATTATGCAGATCTGCCGAGAAAAAGATCCTAAATACACAATTGCACCCATGAAAGTTTGTATTGAAATTATGAAAAATCGTCCAAAGCACAATGCTTATTTTATGTATTATGGTTCAGTTTGTACCTATTATGCAGGTCCTAAATATTATAATGAGTGGCGGAAATATATGGAACCAGTAATGTTAAAGAAACAAAGAAGTAATGGGAAAATTAGTAATTTAGTAGGAACTGCTTGGGGAGTTTTAGCATTATCTCTACCTTATCGTTATATACCCGTTTATCAAAATGAAGAAAAATAATTAGCAGATCTGGTTACTGAGTTCATCTCATTATTGCAAAGTCAACTTGAATTCATCAAGCCAACCTACAGAATTAAAACAGACCCCTTAACCCACCAGCAATCCTTGTTGTAATAGTTTCTTTTTCTTTTAGAGAATTGTAAATGAAATTGCATAAACTGATCCTTTCTGTTTTAATATTTGATTCATTCTTTGGTCTTATATTTATATATTTACCAATTAAGCAATTTTAAAACTTACAAGCTCAGATGCTAGAATGATGGCTGGTGGGGTTTGGAGTAGAATTTAATATAACTTTCTTGGTGGGTCCATTTAATATTGTGTTAAGCATTACCTTTACATAAAAATGGGATAAGATAAAATCAGAATTTTCTAATTAAAATTTTGAGGTATTAATATGTTAAAGCCTAGAATTTCTCTGGTCAGCTATAATCTATGGAATATTGAAAGATGGCCTGATCGTGAATCAGCATTGGTTCACTTTTTAAAAACTTTCATTCCTGATATTTTTTGTGTTCAAGAATTAAGGCCTGAAACCTTGCATTGTATTGACCAAACATTGATCAATCACGATCATGTCAAAGGGGATCAGCCTGGATGGAAAATCGAGAGCAATATATTTTGGAATAGAGAGATTTTTGATTTAATTGAATATGGTCTTGAAGATCTGAAAATGCTTGAAAAAGAAAGAGGATTTTTCTGGGTTCGTTTAAAAATGAAAGCAAATGATAAGAGCATTTTTATTTCCACAGCTCATTTTACCTGGCAAGGAAGCCCTGATGAAAAGGAAACGGGCCTATCTCCGCGAATAGCACAAACAAAGCGTACTATTGAGTTTCTTCAAAAGCTTGTCAAGAAAGATGACGTCTCTTTCTTTATGGGTGATTTAAATGACCCCGTAGTGCCTGTTTTATTTTTCCCTGGCATTAATTATAAATCTTGTTTTAAGGAGCTAGGAATTCTTTCACCACCAACTTACCCAGCTTTGCCAACGACGAATGATATCTGTGAAAATCAGGCGATCGATTGGATGTTTTGTAATGGAAAAGCCAAAGCATTATCAGCTTTTGTTCCACAGTTTTACTTTGATGGTATCTCCCCATCAGATCACTGGCCCATACATGCTTTTTATGAGATCTAGTATGTGAATGATATCTTGATAAATCCTCCTAGGATCAGGTATCTTAGTTCTACCACTATTGTAATATTTCCATTTAACGCACCAGCAAACTTTGGTATAATGCTTTCTTTTGTTTAGAAAGTTGGTTTGGTTAAGAAATTATTGAATCCTATAGTTAAAACCAATACGCATTCCACTTACTGAGTTTGATGATGTTAAAGCTTCTAGTATTTTCAAAGAGAAACTAATCATATATAATTTAAAAATAATTTATTTTGTTGTCCCGTTATATACTCTCAATTGCCATCTTGCCTTTGAGATAAAACATATTTGGAATGGTGATGTCTAAAATTAATAACGCAAATTTTGAAGAGGAGGTATATAAAAAGTATTACTCACTTGTCTATTCAACGTGCATCAGAAAGTTGCATCAAAAAGGTTCAATAGACGACGCGGTTCAATCAACGTTTCTTCTTTACATAAAAGAACAAGATAAGATTAAATCTAATCTTAGTTCATGGTTTTATTGGGCATCTAAAAATACTTGTACTTTCATGAATCGGGTAGCATCGAAGAATGAGACCACTTCAGATTTTGATGAAGAATTAGTGAAAGATGAGAAAAGCGAGAATAACATTTGTCTTGATAGATTAATTGCATCATTACCAAAAAAGAAAAGTGAACTTTTATTAATGAAATTTTTTGACAATTTGAGTTATCAAGAAATTGCAGAAAAAACACATGCTAAAGAGGAAACAGTTAAGAAAACAATCAATCGAACCATCTTTTTACTGCAATCTAAATTCAAAAGGAAAGATGTTTTTATTACAGCCTTATTGGCTCAGTTGTTTCATTCAAGTAAAGTTTCATCCGCCACAATAAAATCCAGTAGTTTTATCCTTCAAAACAGTTTAATTCAACAATCAATTGTTAAAGGAGTTTTAAATATGTATTTAGTTTTAAAATTAAAAAGTGCAAGTTTGGTTCTTTTGGTAATATTTGGGACAACCGGTATAACTCATTCATTGTTAAAATCTGATGAAGCAGGTAATTCAAAAATAAACCAAGTCAAAAAATTAAAAAAAATTACAACAATAAAAAGTGGTGATTACTTAATGGATGGAAAAACTGAAGTTAATTTTGATCGTCTCCCCATGGATGCAGTGGTGACTTCGAAGCAAAAAGTTAAATTAAAAATTGAGGGCAACGTATTGACTTTATCTACTACATATAAAGGTAGGAAAAAGAAAACCATAAAGAAGATGAAATTTAATAAAAAATTAAATAAATATATTTTGGAAGAAAATGAACATGGATTTGTTTTGAATTTTAGTCTTTATGTTAATGATAGTAATAGAATTATTTTTTCTCACACGATGAAAGATAAAACAAGTGACGATAATACAAAAAGTGTATATACGTTATATCGCAATCCTAATTAATTTGAGATTGAAAACCGTAGCGTTAATTTTCTAAGCTCAGCCCATCACCACAATAGGAGATAGCTCAATGCTGTCTCCAATTTTCAATAAAATAAATATCCTTAACCCAAACCAATCCTTGGTATAATGTTACCTTTGCTTTTAGAGAGTTGCCTTGATTAAGAAATTTTTGAATCCATTGAGCATATAAATGAAAAATATTTTTAGTTCGTAGAATCCGTACCGAATTCCATTTTATTGTGGTGCAATTCCTTTAATTTTAGGAGTTTTAAATTATCTATTTTGGCTAATTACAAGATCGTCATTTTTTATGAAGGCTAGTGTCGCTACGATTTATTTAGGCTTATTCTTATTTGTAATGGGTATGATTTATCTAATTATAATTCATATATCAGGTTGGACTTTTATTCAGCCTAAAGAAAACTATTCTTTTCGTTAGTCAAAAGTTCTTATTTTTTTGGTAATTTGGGTGGGGTGGAATGATTGGTAGGTGGGATACTTTTAATTGATAGCGGGACTAGGTTAGTCCGGAGGATTACTAGCAATAATTGGAATTGTGGAAATTACTGGGGCTGGATAATGTTAATCTTTAATTGATTTATTCTGAATAAACAAATTTTAAATTTCTTAAATTCTCTTTATTTGCCTTAGTGCAATCAATTACTTTAATATTGTTAGTACGTATATGCTTTAAGACCAATCTCTTATCGAACCAAAACATATATATTGAACCTATTAAATCTTTGGCATAGTGAAATAGCGTAATGCCTAATATTAATAAGATAATTAAGTAATATACATCCATCCATTTTATTTAGTTACGTAAAGGCGATGACTTAAAAGTGTCCGTTGCATTTTCAATTAGGTTCTTTTTGAAAATGATATTTATTCATTAGTTCTCGAGTATATTAATTGCACGCTTATAAAAATCTGTGCTTTCTGACAATGAGTTTTTTTGGGTAAAAGACAGTAGCTCGGCATAACGTTTACCTAATCCTGAACGCGTGGACCAACACACTTTCGCCACACATTCTGGACATAAATACAGTGGATGTCGATCGGACTCCTCAAGGCTGTTGGATCCTGCCATGTTGCAACTCCATGCTGTGCAATGCGTAATAGATAGCATGTGACCGGTTTCGTGGGTAGCGGTTTTGAGTGTGCGCGATAAACAGAGTGCATAGCTTTTTTCATCAATATTCGGATCACCGTTGCGCGCAATAGACCATACGCCGACTCTCTCACGCAAGGAGGCCTGACCAAATACGTAGTTCCATCCCTTACCGGGCCAAAGATCAATCGAGGTAAATGCGATCATGGCCAGAGCATCGTCGGGCAATTGTGGTTTTAGAAATTTATCCAGCACCCAAGTCGAGAGTAATTGCTCCATGCCCGAATTTGGGTTTATACGTTGGGCATAATCGGGTACATGATCAAGTGATTCGGTTTTCATCATTACGACTGGTATTTGATAATACTTACCCATAAAAATGGCGCTTTCAGCGATGATCTCAGAAGCACGTTTATCAAATGTTCCTAAAGGAATTACATACAGCTTGTTACGTTTGATTGTTGGACGAATTGGCCTAGAGTTTATATACACATCAAAGCTCTGACCGTCTTCTTCATGACTTGCCAACCAATCGCTCGGTCCAGGCTTGGCTGGCAACTGATGTAGTGGCTCAAGTTTTTTGATGGCAACATTCAAGGTGTCTGCACGCGTGATATCGACTTCATCCAAGCGACCGTAGTTGACAATCAACAATAACAAGACTATCGTAGCAGTGATAATAATCTTTTCTTTTGTCTTCATTACTTCGCCTTGATTATAGTGGACATTACGACTAAGTTAACCACCTCACAACAACCGTTGTTGTGTAGTGGGGGGTGGGGTAAAAGTTAATTTTTGTTTATTGCGTAAATCGAGGCAGTTGGATTCTTACCTAGCCATTTGTGCATTCACGCATAAGCTTAGCCACTTCATTTTCCCCATTGGCTTCTAATGAATCTATGACTGATTCGATATCTTCAACTGACTTGTTTTGATTAAACTTGAATTTTGCTTCAAATTCAGGCGATTCAATATAGAAGAATTGTATAGCATTGAAAAGATTCTTAAATTTTGTTTCGTTGGGGAGACGCCATCCTTCTGCACCTTCATATATTGACACCATTTCGTTAAACAACTCCCAAACAGCATCCTTATCATTTACAAACTTTAATTTACCACAGCAGTGGACCGAAGAATAATTCCAGGTTGGAACATTAAACTCTGACTTGTAATAATTCGGTGAAATATAAGCATGTGGACCAGAAAAAATTGCTGTAATTGTAGAGTTGTCTTCTATTTGTGAGTGGGGATTTGAGTTAGCCATGTGACCATATAATCTCCCGTTAGAAAATCTATTAATTGGGATATGAGAAACTATTGGTGATTCATTCTTAATTGAAATAACAGTTGCAAAAGGATTTTGAGAAATGAAACTTTCAATAAGTTCAGTGTCAGTAATTTTGAAATGATTTGGATTGTACATAATTGATACCTAATAATTAATAACACGACCACTTAATAGGACCCATCCTGTAGAGTGGTGATGATGAAATTGTTTTGTTGCGTAAACTTATAACTTTTTTTTGCCTTACACTCTATCAAGTTTTTCATGGGGTTGAGTTGGTAATATTATTTCAATTTTATCTTTTGGTTTAATGACCCCACCACATAAAACGATGGACATTACACCTGCTTTTCTGATAAGATTGCCTTGATCATCTTTATCGAGTACAGCAGACATTAAGCCATCTTGAAAGTGATTAAGTTGAGCACATGGGTTTCTTAGACCTGTAATTTGTATTTTTGCAGTAGCCCCTATTTTCAAGATAGTATTTCTTGGCAATGATAATAAATCGATATCTATTGTAGTAATATTCTCTCCCATTGAGGATGGCTTTACCCTAAAACCTTTCTCGTTAAGTTCGTCAATGAGTTCATTATGCATAAGATGCACTTGTCTTAAATTTGGCTGAGTTGGATCAGCTTTGACTCGAGAACGATGTTTGACAGTAACTCCACGATGAGAGTCACCTTCTACGCCTTCCCCTTCAATTAGCAAAATTTTATCAACAGGTGTTTTGCTGAAATTATGTTCTAGAGATTTGTTTACTGAAAGTATGGATGCCATTATTTAAACCTAGCAATTAGATCAGCGGCACTTTACGAGGACATTCTTGCGTAGAGTGGACTGATAAAGTGTTTTATTGTGAAAGTTAAATAGTTTTGATTGTATCACTTTGCTATATATCGTTATTCATCTACAAAGTTATTTGATGAATCCTTAATAAAGCTGTCAGTTATTGGAATGAACGCGCTTAAACCATGACCATTGTCAATTGAACCCATAACGCGAATATCATTGTTAGGCTTATCGTCCCAAAAAAATTCTATTTCTAACTGATAATTTTCTGTGCTTGTCAGTTGTATTTCAAATGCAAGAACTTCATTAATTGATTTTTTTAATTCTTCATATGTTTTATTTCTGAATTTATCTAATTCTGAACTTAATATTTTTTTTGCTTCTTTTTTATTTTTCATTTTTTTATATAAGGTTTGAATTGCCTAGTTATATTTATTTGATCTTTTAAGTCTTTGATACAAGTCATTTTTGTTATTTGTAAAAAGCCTTTCAGCTCTTGGATTTGCTAAAGATTCTTCAATATGTTGATGAATTAAATTTTCAATATCATTTTTGTCAGAAGTTATAAACAACCATCTATAACTGGCATTGATTTTAACTTTAGTTTTATTTTTGCTTATAATTTTAAGTTGTACGGTTATCTTTCTTTTAATTTTTGTGTCATCATCTCCGAATTCACCTTTCATCTTGAAAGTAAGCTTTTTGTACAAGACATCTTTTTTATAGAAAACTTTATAACACATTAAATTGAATATAGATTCTTTGGTAGCTTTAAGAATATTTTTAGGAAGGGAAATTTCTTTTAGCTTTTCGGAAGCAATACGTTTTTGCTTTGACTCAATAGAAAAATTGTAAATGATTTTATTTCTCATTTTCTTATAAGGTTCATTGTAGACTTTGACTGTAGAGCAACCCGTAAATAAAACTGTTATAAGAAAAATGATTAAAGATGTTAGCTTCATATGATTGCCTTTAAATATAACGACTGCGTATCCATTGAGTGTGATGATAATGTATGAAGGTCTTAAATTTTAAGAGACTCCGTCCACGTCAATAATAATTTCGTTCAATCAGTTTTTAATAAAATAATATTTTACTGTTTTGGCAATATCATGGAAGAGTAATATGGTTATGGGAGGAAATGATGTAGTTTCCAGAAAAGGGGATTTAGTGAAAAGTACTTTATGAGTATAGCATTCTTTAATTGAGAGCTTTGATAAACTAATATTGACAGTATCCGTATCACGTTGGGTAGTCAGGAAAGCGAATATTCTGGTATGTTAACGGGGTTAAGATGTCTGAGAACATTTATAAGTATGGATTGGTATATTAGTGGGGGAGTGAGATGATTAATTATGTTTTATTTTTCCAAGTTATCACGAATGTCACACAATTCCTTTTTAGTAACTTCAATTATTTGTTCTAATATCTCTAATACATCTTCTACCATTTTATTTTTGTTTAATTTCTCAAATAAATTGCACTGGATAGCGGTATATTCTAAACTAAGATCTTCCGCCATTCCTCTTATTAAGGATACAACACTTATTGCTTTGGAGTTATTTTTATCAATGATGCTTCTTTCTATTTTTTTAATTAAATGATCAAAGTATATTTCAAATTCGGTTAATGTATCAAGATATTTTTCAGGAGTTAAATCAAAATATGGAAGAGCAGTCATAATTTTTCTTTTTGAATCTTCTTTGCTCATATCTCTACTTTTATTAAGGCAAGACTTCATCTTATTTATATTAATGATCTCATCTGACAATATATTTATATATTTTTATGAAAATAGGCATTTTAGATAATTATATAACAAATATTTTCGCAAAACTCGTAGAGTCTAAATAAAAACCGAAGCCTAAACACGAACGCGCGGGTGATGGTTAGTTATGCCAATTGATTCAAGTTAATAGGTAGTGGATAGTTACACCAAGTATTTGCAGAAGCTAATTTTGCCAAGAGCCATTAAATGGAGGAAGATTTGATTTGATAAGTGACATCACCTATTTTTTTACATTTTTAAGTGAGTATTGAACTTCATCTGAATATAGTCCCAAGCTGACCTTTTTTCATAATTTTAAAAATCTTTTTCCAGCCAAGAATCTTTTTCTAATGAATATATTAAATCTATACACAGGTCGTCTGAATCAAAGTCAATATTTCTTTCTTAACACGACAGGCCAATTAGTGCTTTCTACTATAATCAAAAATCATGAGAACATTAACAAATACGGTGATGAGCCAAATAATCATGACGACCATTAGTACGTGGTTCCAGACAGCTATGGACGGAGCTATTTTTATGACTAGCAAATGGATGGGAACAACCAAAATGCTACCTAAGAAACTTCCTAAAATAAGCATCGGCCATGTGCTATCTCCTTGGATTTTTATGAGTACATGTCCAAATCCTAATTTTTCATAAAGAAAAATGGTTGGGCCGTAAAACAAAAAACCAGGAAGACCCATCGTTAAAAAACATATTAGAAATGCAACGCCAGAGCAAATGCATGCCGTTATGTTGACCATAAACCAGTCAAGCATCATATAAAAGAATTCCACCAATACTTTTCCTTCCAAATCTTTTGAGATATTGGCCTTTTTAAATAAGTTATGATTAAAATATAACGATTAAGATCAGCGGCACTTTACGAGGACTACCCTAACAATTATATATCCATTGAATGTGCTGATAAATACACCTAGTTATATTCTTTTAAATCGGGTAAACATTTTCTGATAACTCCAAGTGATTGTTCAAAATCATCCTGTTTCTTAAAATATATGGTAAAAAGATCTCCATCCAAAATGCAAATACTTTTATTTGAAATGTGTCGAGATACAGCGGCAGTGTTATCTTCATATAGTCTTAAATCATTATCTGAAATTACAACGCAATCTTTGAGTAAGTCAGGTAGAGCTGAAATAAGTAAATCAAAATTACATTTACTCTCTGGTCCATCTAGCAAAATCCAGAAATAGCTGGAGTAGTATCCAGACTGAACTTTGTTTGGTTTTAATACATTATTCATAGGAGTTTCAGTGATTAAGATTAGCTTATATACTTTACGGGGACTTTCCTGTGTAGAGTGTTTATTCTTCTCTGAGACGGCTCCAACCATTATATGTAACATCAAAATTATAATTAAATTCTGTCATTATTATTGAGTCACTAAGTAGATTAAATATTGTAGGAATAGTTCGATTCTCAAGCCAAAAGTAAAATTTAGGCAAATCGTACTCATCCATTTCAAATAGATCTGAATTTTGAATTTCGGATGATTTATATCCCAGGCTTTTCCCGCGCTCTATCAATTTCATAATCTTTACTATATCATTTTCAGCAAAACTATACCCGATTGCATTAACAACTGAAACGTCTGGGCCTTCTTCTATTAAACGATTTCTCTGATCTATATTATATTCAAATAATTCTTGTAATTTTGTACCATCAAGTTTCTTCACTATTTTATTCAAAGCGAGACATCCTGCGCAATAAATTCGCGAATTATATATGTTCTATATGTATCCTATTCTTTATATTATAAGTGTATATGTAAATGTCAAGTAATATTTAAGTATTAATTTATTGATCACAATGAAATGGAACGCCGATTGTAAATAGTTAATGAGCCACTCAAGCTCTTTTTATTCTGCGGAGATTTAAATATATTGGAATAAAAAATAGATAGATGAGGATTAATATGGCGTCCACTCAGAGTACTTATATTACATAATAGTTGTGAATTATTGATATAAATATATTTAATAATAACAAATCTAGTCTACTTCTGTTAATGTAAAGTACCAAAATTAGAGTGTCCTAGAATTCCTAAGTCTACTTCGGTTAATGTAAAGTACTAAAATTAGAGTGTCCTAGAATTCCTATTCCCCTTCTTTAATTGGAAAGAAAATAACATTTCGATTGCTTAAAATAGTAAGCCCTATTTTATTTCTGATATAGGGAGAATTGTTGTCAACTGAAATGGCACTGTTTATGTTAAGTGAGGTCTTTTTTGATTTGAAGTTAAAATAAGCAAATGCTTTCTGACGACCAATTTCTTCCACATATATATATCCTTCTTTGAATGGAATATTGAATTTACTTTTACTCCATTCTTTCTTAAATTCTCGAAAACCATTATTGGCTACTAAATCTAATATATAATATTTTCTGTCAGAAAAATAGAAAACTTTTTTATCAAAATAATGTAATCGAGAGTTGCTGACCTTAAGCTTACCTATTAGTCTAATTTGGTTCAGTTTCATATCTATTTTACAAAAAGATATTTTCCTATAACTTTCGTACAGCTTAATATAAATAATTTTGTTAAATAGATAAATATTTTTAACAACAAAGTTATTTGTATTTAAGTAGGATTCTCTACCTTGGTTTATCAGTAATTGTTTGTATTGCATTAATGATGTATCGATATATCCGAATTCGTTACTTATCTCGTTACCTTCTTTAAAAATAAAAACTTTACCGTCTAATACCTTGACTAGTTTAATGTATTCATTTTTAAAGTTTTGGATGGTTATTTTTTCCACTTTATTTTTCTCGAAATCAGCCATATAAAGATGTCTTTTTACTATAAAGTAAACTTGATTTCCATTTGAAGAAATTTCATCAGCATCACATCTTAAATAGGATCTGCCAGATTTAATTAATAGCTGATCTATTATTCCAGCATTTGATATTTTTTTAATTGAAGATGATATGCCAGTATTGATATTATTTTTGCATAGGTATAGAGAAATTCGGTTTTTCAGGCTACTGTAATAGACTCCTGTAATATGAGTGTCGGAGAGCTGTAGATTATAGGTGAGGTTATTATAACTATGGGAACCAAAACTTACTTTTAATTCACTTGCATGCTTTTCTCTATTTAAAACAAGTCGTCCTTTTAGAAAATCTGGCGTTTGATCAATGTTGTCATCGGCTTGTATTTTTAATTCTAGAATTTGAAGAGCTTTTGTAGCTTTAATGAATACGCTATCATTTTTTTTAAAATAGTCATATGTAATTAAGTATTCAAGCATTTCTTTACAATTTTCATAATTCTTTTTTGAAAGGTTTCCGTCAATAAAACGGTTGAAGTGATAGAAAACTTCATTAGTGAAACTTTTAGAATTGATCTTTTTACTCATCAATGGTTTAAATAAATTTGTAAAAAATAGTTCATTCAACGTCTCTTTAAAATTATTGCTGAGGCTATATGTTTGAGAAGATAACTTTTTGAATATATTAAAAGATATCTCTTTCACAGGGTCATTTTCTACCCAAGAGATTTGCTTTTTGATTAATCTCAAATTTTCTTTTATTAGCCACTTTGACTTAAGCTCTTTTGATTGTTCATTGCTCTGCTGCTGACGAATCAATAAATTCAAATGAGAGTAAAGAAAAGCACTGTATAAATTTAATTGATTAAATGATTGGTCTTTCTTCCATTCACTATTCAATACTTTTATTAGGTCTTTATGCATTTTTGCCAATTTAACATCATTATTGATATGGCGTAAATACGTTAAATTATTCTGTGAAGCCATTTCTGGATTTTTTAAAACAATTTTATGTATATCTTCTGAGAGTGTTTTTTTTAATTGGGATTGACTATTATCTGACAATTCTAGATAGTTTTTAATTCCGTAAAACCGTAATGTCACATCTTTGTGATCAGCATATGATTTTATGTAAGCCAAGTTAAGGTTCAATTGATGGCTATTTTCCTTATTTACTTTTTGCTTAAAGGAATATAGTAGCTTAAAATATTGATCACATAAAGATTCTAGATAAGACTTCTTTTTTTTCGATTTTAAAGAATAGTTGTAGATTAAGTTAAACCATTTCTCTATTGAATTTAGCGAAGGTTGTGACATAAAGTTTTTTAGATTTTTATTATAATAACTGTATCTTGTTGAGTCTAAAATTCCTGTTATATGTTTTTTAAAGAATTCAAATTTTATTTCAGAAAGTTTTATGAGTTCTTTTTCTGTGTAAGCCGATGAATCAAATATATGATTTAAATTTAAAGAAATATTAGCGTTCCGCATTTTTTTGTTCATTTTGCGAAACTGAATATGTTTTTTAATAAAGTCTAGCTTTTCTAATTCAAGATCAATTAGATTTAGTCCTTTGCTTTCTATTTTAGTAAAGGCGAAATTATAAGAATTTTTTTTATCAAATAGCCTAAAGAATTTAGTTCTGTTATTTGTATCCATGAAATTTATATAGTAATCTACGCACACTTTTTTTCTTCCATTTTGATAATCATAAATGAGTTCTCTCAAATAGGCTTTTTTTCTTTCGGATGATTCAAAATAATTAAAATTGAAATTTAGTTTTTTCTCAAGCTGTTGCATTATCAGCTCTTTCTTCAGTCTAGGTGATAAGCTGTCAGAAATATTGATGTTTATGTTTTTTTTATCGCTTAAACATTTTAATTCAATGGATTTATCACGTGAATTTATGTTGTAGAGACCAACACAGTAGTGAGTATGAATTTCATTAGAGTAATTAGTCGTCAAGCCTTGCTCGACCATTGGCAGAAAAATAAAATCTGGATGATTTTCAAATAAATATTTTGTATAGACAGAGAATTCAGCTAATTTGCTGGGGTATTTAATTCTAGTAGCAGACATATCAAAGGTGACAAATTTGAATTTCTTTTCTTTTAAAAATTGTTTCTGATATTTACTAGCTTTGTCATACAAATCTCTTATGACCCCCATTAAACCCATTCGTTTAACAGCTGAATACGGAAATTTTTGAATTGATAATAGATTACCAAAACTACCTTCATATAGCCGTAATTGAGCCAAATCCTTGTTGCCTTTATCAAGTACAATTAAAAAATTGCATTTTTCTTTTTTCAAAAAATGTGATATTTTTTTTGAAGACTTGAAGATATTTTTTCCATATTTTTGTTTGCAGGTGGATAGGCTTAGAAACTTTATGTATTTATCAGAATGGTAATTATGACTTTTCCTTCTTTTTTCATCTGACATATCTTTTTTGAATACGCAGGCAATAAAGACTTCAGCTTTAAATAATCCCTCGAATTTTTGCATTGTGTTTAGTATGTCAACCTCTTTACAAACTGATTTAAAGTCTAATGGGATTTTTTTTTCGTCGGCATGAGATTTTGAGATATTAGCCATCACTAAGAATAAAATGAAACAAAATAGAAAAGCTTTTTTTTCTATTTCTAAAGATAAACGTCCTTGTCTATTTATTTTTTTCGTCAACTTGTTTAACATTCTTATATTTCCTGTAAAAATAAAAAAAAGGTGAGGATAAGTATATTTATGCTTTAAAATTTTATTACTTGTTGCATAAATCTTTTGATTGTTAACGTTTTATGAACTTTATGAATTAATTTGGAATAAAAGGTCCTAAGGATAACGGTTTGTCCCTTAAAATACTTAATATAACTTACATTTTGATGTTTCATATAATTCTGCTCGCTTCCTTGGAAAATAAGCCTTATCTTAAAATATGACGGGCTTACCTTAAAATTATATGAGAGATTTGACCTTAAATTTCTGATTTAACGATTATTCTTGCTGATTTATTTTGTGATAAATCCATAAATTATGGTTTGATACAATCCAGAAGAATTTAAAAAAGAATGAGATCGGCCAAGGTCATTTTGAGAGTTGATTTGTAAGTGCATTGAAAGCAATGAGTTACGCGAAGTGCTACCAAAAATGGTAGCGAGGACAGGATTCGAACCTGCGACCTTCGGGTTATGAACCCGACGAGCTACCGGACTGCTCCACCTCGCGATATATTGGCGCAGGATTATAGATAATTAAATATAATAATCAATTTATATTTATAAAATCACTCGGAATGTTAATGATGCTAATAAGTCTGTTTTTATATCGTTATTTTTAAGGATAATATTAGCGTAGACTGTTTGAGATATTGTGGGAATTCTGTTTTATGGACATGAAGAAGATTATAGATGATATTATTGAATTGCCGATATTGCCAGAAGTGGCTACCACTTTAATAAAATTAATTGAAGATCCTGACAGTTCAGCAAATGATTTAAATGACGTTTTAATTTCAGACGCCGCTTTAAGTGCCAAACTTCTGAAGCTAGTCAATTCGCCATTTTATGGCATGAAAGAACCTGTTACAAGTCTTAAAAAAGGAATTGTGATCTTAGGTTTCAGAACTATTCGAAGTATGGCTATTAGTACTTCGGTTGTAGACTTATTTGATTTCATTGAGTTCGATGGATTTTCTCAAGAAGAATTCTGGGTGCATTCTTTAGGTGTCGCTACCGCTTCAAGTTTGATCACAGAATATTTAGATATTCAAAATGATACTGCATTCGTATGTGGCTTGCTTCATGATATAGGTAAACTAATCATGAATCAATATGCACAAAATGAATTTAAAGAAATTTTATTTTATGCTAAAGATAGCAATTTATGTTTTTATGACGCGGAAGTAAAATTAGGTGTCGATATGAATCATGCTGAAATAGGTGAGTTCTTAGCCAAAAAATGGAATCTACCTGTATCTGTACAAACAGTAATTGCAGATCATCATAAAGAACCAGAAGACACTGGTGAGCCCGTTCTTGTTTCAGCAATTCAATTGGCGAACCATGTTTGTGAACAATTAAAAATCGGGACAGGTGGTAACTATGGCCCAATAGTACCTAATCATAAGCAATGCGTGAAGTTTTGCAAAGGTGTAAATATAAAAGACATTATTGAAACCTTGAAAACTAGTGTTGAAAAAATTAGAGAAATGACAAATGTTTAAGGGCTGAATTTAATGAATCCATTAAATCAGGAAGACCTCTCATTATTAAATGGCCTAATTAAGGGTCAGTATATTACCAAAGATCAAAGTATAAATGTAGTTGAAGGTCTTAAACGTCAAAATAAATTAGGTTTTCCGATTTCCCTTGAAGAGCTTTTATTAAAAAGTCATTTAGCTACGAAAGAGATTATAGCACAAATAAAAAATCCAAGCGATACAAGTGATGATACACTTAATGTTTCCATTCAAGATGTCAATACAGTTGATAGTGAAGATGTCGAATCAAATATCCAATATCAAAATATCTATGAGTATTTAAAAGAATTTCATTATGAACAAACTCTTGGTGAAGGGGCTCTCGGTGATTCATATCTTGGGGAATTAGAAGGTAAGGGGAAAATTGTCTTAAAAGTATTAAAAACAAAATATATTAATAATAAATCATTCATTAAATCAGTTCGAAGAAATTTAGAAGTTATTGATTATCAAGCCCATGATAATTTAGTTCCTTGCTCTCCAATTGAAGGCGCCAATGAGAAATTATTTTTTTGGTCACGCTATGTTGAAGAGACCTCTATTGGAACTAGAGTAAGAGCCAATGGAAGATTAGAGATTAATGAAGCTATCGCGGCAGCTATTTCAATTGCAGAAAGTTTGAAATTTTTTGAACGGATCAATAGGCCACATCTGGGATTAGATGAAGAAAATGTCTTTTTAGGCGATGATGGAAAAGTCATACTCAAAGATTTTGAATGGAACCGGGATTTCTTTAAAACTCAGAATGAAAGAATTGATATTGGACCGGCAATGAATTACATGTCCCATGAATATATTAAAGGTGATGCCGTTAGTTTTCATTCAGATATGTACTCATTAGGAGGTCTTCTCTTCTTCATGCTTACCAAACGACATGTGCTCTCTGGAAATTTCGAAGCGCAATTGTTAAAAAAAGAAAATGAAATAGTTCCTGATATTACAGAAATCAGAAGAGAAATACCACTGACGATCAATGCGGTAATCGAAAAAACATTGTCGCTTGATCCTGAAAATCGTTTTGAAAGTTTCAGCGAATTAATCGAAGTCTTAACTGAAATCTTAGATAAAAGGACAAAGCAAGCGAAAGTAGCAGTAGCGACAAATGAGGTTAAGGATGTAATTGAAACTGACCACCCTGGACCAGTCAAGAATAAAGTAGCTACAACAGTCTCTGGTGGGAGCCAGGGGAGTAAAAAGAAAGCACAACATAATAAAAAGCCCTACTTACTATTGTTAATAATGCTTGGTATTGGTTTGTTGCTTTATTTCGTACCAAGTTTTAAATCAGAAGGTAAAGGTAAACCAGCAGATGTGACCACCGATCAGAATCCGGACACGTCAGTACGCATTAAGAAAAAAGATCACCCTGTAGAGACAAATGAGCCCGCAGAAAAATGGAGCACGAAGGATGTTCAGAATATGGTTAATCAGGAATTAACCAATCGTAAGGTTGCTGAAGACGATAAAAATAAATTTTCTAAAAGAGCAACCGCTTTAAATGTCATTAGAGAAAATTTATCAGAAAATGAAAAAGTTCCTCTAGATGTTTTGAATAGAGTAGTTGAATTTCATCAAGAAACATTATCGGCAGATAGAGAAAATTATTGGGGTGTCAAAAAAGGAATTTTATCCAGAAGTTTTGATAAAAAGGAATATGATAAAATAAAAAAAGAAATCAAAATTATTAGAGAAGAAACGGATGACGATGAAGTTATTTTGAAAAACATGGCAAATTTAATAGCCAAAAAAACAACAGACAATCCTGATATGAATACTGACTTTTTATTAAGCGATGAGAGCAGACATAGAGCTGTAGAAGTAAATAAAAAATCTTTACCGCTTATCAGAAACCATAATTATAAGAAACTTGAAGAGTTATTTTTAAATGAATCCTTTAGTGAAAAAAATATAGCACAAAGAAAAACCTTTCAAGATGAAGTCGAATTTTATGAACATGCTAATAAGGTTAAGGATTTTATTTCTAATCAGAATTTTAGTAAAACTTATTTGCTTCGTTCATTAGGTCTGGATGAGGATGGCGATGTTTCTAGTGTAAGTTCAAAAGGTT
The DNA here is from genome assembly GCA_002746535.1 of Planctomycetota bacterium. GTDB lineage: Bacteria > Planctomycetota. Next base: position 68,184 of record NVWA01000007.1, on the reverse strand, counting down.
TGCACGTGAAAAATAGTAAAAAAAGTGTCATACCTTGGGATAAAATTTCCTCTAAAGTCCTTTCAGTGCTAGCTGCTAAATATAAACCTAAAACTCTTGGTGAAAATATATCTCTTTTGATTTATGCCAAAAGAGCTGGAAATCATATTGCAATGAAATCTGCCTTGAATCATATTGAACGCAAATATAAAGCTGCCTACGAAACACCTCTAGTAAAAGAAATTCAAGAAAATATAAAAGATTTGGAGACTTCCTTGGTTTCAGATTGGATTACGCAACAAATTTCTCTTGCGGAAAAATTAAAGAAAAAAAATACAAAGAGAAGTCAGGTTGAAGTAAAAATGATTTTAACGGAATTGAAAATAGAATACCGACATCATCTCGTATTCAAAGACAATGAGCTCAAAATTAAATCGTTGCTGACCGAGAAAAAATAAACAATCAAAAGTCCCTGGAATCCAAAGTTTCGGGAATCTAAAGTCCTGGGGCGTTGTATTTCCTAATGCAACTTATTAGTTTGTCTCAATGTTTAGTTGAATAGGTATTGACTATCCTTTTATCTTTAATTTTAATGGATTGTTGCTATTACATGACCTGCTTTTAAAGAACTTATTTTTTTGGATAAGTTTAAATAAATTAAAAAAATATTTTTGGAATTTCGAATGATAAGAATAAAAATTATTTCACTGCTCTTAATAGTGGTAATACTATTTTTTCAACAAGTACGTAGCCAAGATTGGCCTCAATGGCGTTATGATGCTAATCGTTCGGCTTCTTCAACTGAAGAACTCCCATCTGCATTAAAAATTATTTGGTCTCGCTCTTTTGGAAAACGTAAGCAGGTTTGGGATGATGTACTAAATTTAGATCTTATGCCCTATGATAAAATTTTTGAACCTATTGTCGTTGGTGATAAAATAATTTTTGGTTTTAATGATCGTGATATGTTAATTGCCTTAAATGCGAAAACGGGTTCTGAAGAATGGCGTTATTATGTTTCTGGTCCAATTCGTTTCCCTCCTTCAAGTTGGAAAGGGAAGGTCTTCGTCGCTTCTGATGATGGTTATTTATATTGTATAAACATTGGTACCGGAAAGTTGGTTTGGAAATTTAGAGGTGGGCCATCTGAAAGAAAAGTATTGGGTAATGATCGCATCATATCTTCTTGGCCCGCTCGTGGCGGGCCGGTTGTACGGGATGATAAAGTTTATTTTGCTGCTAGTATTTGGCCGTTTATGGGAACGTTTATTTATTGCTTAGATGCTGATACGGGCAAAATGATTTGGGTTAATGATGGTACTAGTGCCCTCTATATCAAGCAACCACATAACGCACCTTCTTTTGCTGGTGTTGGTCCTCAGGGCGCTTTAGTTGCTACAAAAAATTATTTATTAGTGCCAGGTGGACGTTCCATTCCAGCCGGCTTTGATCGTAAGACGGGGAAGATGCTTTATTTCCCTCTAGGTAAAAGTGGCAAAGGTGTCGGTGGTTCTTTTGTTGTAAGTGGTGAAAAAAAGTTTTATGTACATACACGTGGTACAGGTGTATTGCAATACGATTTGAAGTCAGGAAATAAAGGAGCCTATTACATTAATGAACCTGTTATAGGGTCAAAAATGTTGTTTACATGGAAAAAAGATAAAATAAGTGAAAAAATTGAATTGATCGCTACTTCGTTGAAAGATTTAAGCGCAGATCTGTTTACACCATATGGAGCTCTTGATCGTTCAAAATGGAAATCCATTTATACCAATAGCCATCATCGTAGACACGAAGGTAATCGAGCATTTGACGGTAATATGAGAACCATGTGGCATACTTATTGGAATAAAGGAGCACCGAAACACCCTCATGAACTTATCATTGATCTTGGCAAAAGCTATGCGATTAATGGTGTAGTCTGTCAACCGAGGGTTACCAAAGAAGATGGTATGATAAAAGATTATGAAATATTTCTTAGTTCAAATCCTAAACAATGGGGCAAGCCTTTAGCAAAAGGTAGTTTTAATAAAACTCGCTTAGCCCAACAAGTTGATTTTGCAACCAGCAATGGGCGCTATTTAAAAATTCGAGCTTTGAGTGCTCAATATGGTGATATCTATACAACCCTAGTCGAAATATTTGCTTTGGATGCCAATCGAAAACCAAAACCAAAGAAAACTAGAGGGTTAGATGAAACTCCTTGGAAAATAAAAATACAAAGTAGCGCGAATGATATGATTCAAGCGGGTAGTCGATTATATCTTGGGGGCTCCAATGGAATTGTAGCCTATAATTTGCCTAAAGAAAAAAGTGCCGCTTCAAAAGCTTGGTCTCTTCCGGTCAAAGGTGATGTTAAAAGGTTATTGGCAGCGAATGGATTTTTATATGCCATTACTTTAGAAGGAGACATCATTGCTTTTGGGCCAAGTGAAGAGACAGTTGCAAACCCTATTGCAGTTCGGAAAACATTAACACTACCAGCGGATGAAATTTCTGAAGGTGAAATCTCAAAAATATTAGAAAAATGTGAAGTTGATTCAGGTTATGCTCTTTGTTTTGGTATGCCTGAAGAAAAAATACTTAATGCTCTAATTAAAAAATCGAAATTTGAACTTAACATCATTATTGATGATGCCAAAAAAGTAAAAACATTGCGACATCAATATGATCAGGCTGGATTTTATGGAAAGCGAATAGTGATTTCTCAAGCGACTGTTTCTTCTTTTAAAGCCCCTTCATATATTGCTCCGTTGGTCATTGTTAATAAAGATGTGATCACTGTAGGTAATGCTAGAAATGTATTAGTGCAAGCTTATCGATCTGTTCGTCCTTATGGAGGTGTACTTTGGCTACGGTCTTCTTCTGTTAGCGTTGCCTCAGTTAAAAAAATTATAGTAGAAGGTCTTTTACCAAAAGCAGATGTCAAGAAATTTGGAGCGTCTATATTAATTACACGAGTTGGTGCTTTGTTAGGTTCAGCCGATTGGACACATCAATATGGGGATATTGCTAACTCAGTTAAATCTGATGATACACGAGTGAAACTTCCGTTGGGGATTCTATGGTTTGGAGGTGTTAGTAATTCAGATGTATTGCCTCGACATAGTCATGGGCCTCCAGAACAAGTTGTCTCAGGGCGTTTATTTATCGAAGGACATAATGAGATTAGTGCTCGTGATGTCTATACTGGACGTATGTTATGGAATCGTACATTCAAAGATTTAGGTGTTGCCGGTCTTTATTGGGATAAAACTTATGAAGATACTCCACTAAGTACGAAATATAATCAGGTACATATACCTGGGGCGAATGTGCGTGGAACCAATTTTGTAGCGACAAAAAATGTCCTGTATTTAGTTAAAGGTCCAGCGTGTATTTTATTAAATACCACAAATGGTAAAACGATTAAATCGATAACGATGCCAAAAGGAAATAGTAAAAAGGGAACCGATTGGGGTTACATTGGTGTCTATAAAAATCTTTTAATTGGTGGCCAGGGGTTTGCACTTTTTTCTGAAATTACAGGAGAAGAAGCAACTGGTTTCAATACATGGAGACGTACACTTGGTTATTCTGCATCTCGGGGGCTCGTTATTTTTGATCGTGAAAGTGGTCAAGAATTATGGCGTGTCAGTGCTAAGCATAGTTTTATTCACAATGGAATTATCGCCGGTGATGATAAAATATTTTGTTTGGATAGACTGCCTTCTTCCATTGAGACAGTAATGAAAGCAAGAAAGAAAGTCGATATATCAACTTATCGAATTGTTGCCTATGAAGCAAAAACAGGAAAGAAGATATGGGAGACAAACAATGATATTTTTGGTACTTGGTTAAGTTTATCTGAGAAGCATAAAATATTGATTCAAGCAGGTGCAAGAGCTAGTGACCGAGGTCGTTTCGAAATAGGTAAAGGTATCACGGCCTTCAAGGTTAATGATGGTAAGGTTCTCTGGAGAAATAAAAACCGAAATTATACAGGTCCTTTGATCGTGCATAATGATTTATTGATTACATCAACAAATTCCTATGGCAGATCTCGAGGAGCATTCAATCTTTTAGATGGTAAGCCTTATTATATTTCGAATCACATTACTGGTGATAAAGAAGAGCTTAAGTTTTCAAGAGCTTATGGGTGTAATACACCCATCGCCAGTGAGCATTTATTGACTTTCAGAAGTGGAGCTGCGGGTTTTTATGATTTAGAAAATAAAAGTGGGACAGGGAATTTTGGTGGTTTTAAAAGTGGCTGCACATCAAACTTAGTTGTGGCTAATGGAGTATTAAATGCTCCTGATTATACAAGGACATGTTCCTGCTCATATCAGAATCAAACGTCGCTTGCTTTGATTCATATGCCAGATCTTGAACTTTGGACAAATTCATTGTTGGGCAAAGAACAAGAAAACCCAGGGCGAATTCGTCGATTAGGCGTGAATCTTGGTGCGCCAGGGGATAGATTAAGTAAGAAGGGTACATTGTGGTTAGAATATCCTATAGTAGGAGGTGACTCGCCTGATCTTAAGATTAAGATTACAGGTGCTGGACATGATTATTTTCGTTCACATGCCTTGCGGTCAGTTGATAATTTATTACCTTGGGCGAGTGCTTCTGGTGTATTAAATATTGAAAGTTTGAAAATTAGCTTATCAACTTCTGCTAAAGAAATGGGTCTTGGGGCTGTATTAAAGTTGGGAAGTGATGATTCAGAAGAATTTCTAACAGGAAAAAGCGCAGGGATTGTCAGTGTTAAAAGTAGTGACCTAGAAATGGCTTTCGATAATGCGGATCAAATAGTTGCCTTACGTTTTCAAAATATAAAAATAAGCAAAGAGATTCCGTATGGTGAAACTAATATTCAATTTACTGTGGACGAAGTTTCACATTCAGCAGCGATATTGCAAATTTATGCTGAGGCAACGGATAATTCAAAACCAATTGAGATCATTAAGAAAAATATTTCCAATAGAATTAAGACTAAAAAGTTTATCACATGGAAACCAAAAAATTGGGTAAAAGTAGGTAATTCTGGCCCTGCTCAACTAACACCTGATCTCAAACCATTACTTGATGAAATTACTAGTCGTCCGGGTTGGAAAGCAGGCAATAGTATTTGCTTTTTAATTGTAGGTAAAGGTAGTCGAGTTGCTATGTCAAGTGAGAAAACTGTTGGTAGTACAAAATTGAATATTCAAGATGGTGGAGATGAAGGTGATGACTCGAAATCTAAGAAACGTAAGTTTAGTGTTAGTTTACTTTTTAGAGATCCGGATAATTTACCTATAGGTGATCGTGTATTTGATGTATTGCTACAAGGTAAAGTTGTTCTTAAAGATTTTGATATTGCCAAGTCTGCAAAAATAAAAGGTGGTGCTGTATTTAAAGAATTTAAAGGTATTAGTGTTTCTGAAAATCTATTATTGGAATTCAAAAAAGCCCCCAATAGTAAAGCTAAACCCGTTTTGTGTGGGTTTGAATTGATAGAAGAAAAATAATTTACGTTAATTTTAATATAGAAATTTAAATGTGCAGCTCCGAATAATTTCAAAATAATTGGCCCTCTTCGAGGACCGGTTAATTTCTGATATGTCCCTAGGTTCCATTCAGCTTCATGATTACATCATGAAGCTTCACTACACCCAGGGCTATTAATTGTTTACCCCCTACGGGGGAATCAAAAATTGGTAATACTTCCTAAGGACGGGTGGCCACTTGCTCAATGGTTATACCCACCATCAAAGTTGGGCAGGCGAATTAGAATTCGCATCTCGAAAAGTATAGATAATAATTTAGGCGTCAGCCCAACCTACGGCTAACGCCCACCTTCAAGCAAATATCTCTTATTCACCGGCTTAACATTTATGGTGGGTACAACCATTGGGCATTCATTCATTATTGAATCTGTTTTACCCCCTTCGGGGAATAAAGAGAAAAAAGATATTAGAATAACATAAATCACCGTTTAATCTTTCATGTAGTGCTGTAAGTAAAATATATAAATTCGTGTTTTGATAAGTTTAGAGTTGTTATTCATTTTGAATAAGACATTTCAACATTAAAATGTGTCCATCTTTTCTTTAGCTGGTTGCTAGAAATTTCTTAAATTAATTGGAGTCAAGTTTGCCTCATTGTCCTTTTTGCCATGAAAACCTTATTAAACCGTTTCCAAAAGCATGTCCTATTTGTGGAAATTCGCTGAATGGTCAGAACATAATTGAATTAAAAGTTTCTGATGGTGATGCCTTAACAATTAGCAGTTCCACTTTTGAGGCAGAGACTTTTCAACTGCCCGAACAATTACCGCCTTTATCCTCTAATGAATTGGATACTATTTGGTCCGATACTAATACCAAAGATTCTGACCCTGATGTTACCATAAAAAAAGAAACAAAAACGGTAACTGATATTGATTCAACGCATCCTTTTACAGTGAAATCTCGTGAATTAAAACATAGCCATGAGATTAAAAGTGAGCAAGCAGATTATGAGCTAATTAAAATTTTAGGCGAAGGGGGGATGGGCGTTGTTTATAAAGCAAAACAAACAACAATTGATCGTGAAATAGCCATTAAAATGATCAAGGATAAATATAGTTCAAGTGAGTCAATTCGAAATAAATTTCTAGTGGAAGCAGCTGTAACAGGTGATCTTGATCATCCTAATATTGTGCCTATTCATGAATTGGGTACTGATAATGTAGGTCATCTTTTCTTTTCTATGAAGATGGTAAAAGGAACAGAATGGAAAGAAGTTATCTCTGCAAAATCAAGAAGTGAAAATTTAGAAATTCTTATGCGAGTTGCTGATGCAGTAGCTTATGCCCATAGTCGTGGGGTGATTCATCGTGATTTAAAACCAGAGAATATAATGTTGGGAGATTTTGGTGAAGTGTTAGTTATGGACTGGGGTTTAGCAGCATCTGTAACTTCCGAGGGTAAAGCCGATAGTGTTAAAGATGTTGGGCTAGGTGGTACTCCTCCTTATATGGCCCCTGAAATGGCTAGTGGTAATTTAGAAAGTAGCTACCGAAGTGATGTGTATCTTTTAGGTGCCATTCTATATGAAATATTAAGTGGGAAAAAACCACACATGGGTAAAAATATTAAGGAGTGTTTGTCTAATGCTGCCCAAAATATAATTCAGCCAATTGAAGAAAAAGGTGAACTTGTCAAAGTTTCATTTAAGGCTATGTCGACGGATCCGGAAAACCGTTTTGCAACTGTAAAAGAATTTCAAGATAGTATTAGAGAATATCAATCTCACGCAGAAAGTGTCTTGTTATCTGAAGAAGCAGATCATGCTCTTTATGCAGCTGCAAAATCAAAGAGTTATGCAGATTATGCTCGCGCTATGTTTACCTTTGAACAATCACTAAAATTATGGGATAATAATGGAGCGGCTTTAAATGGCGTTTCTGTAGCTCGCCTTGCCTATGCTAATTGTGCTTTTCAAAAAGGGGATTTTTCCCAAGCAAGTTCTCTTTTACGAGAAGCGAGGCTTCTTTCGACTCCATTAGGAAAATTAGTCATAACCGCAAAAGCCGAGCAAGAGGAACGAGTGAAGCGAGTTCGTGGATTGAGGAAAATTGCGATAGGCCTTGCGGTGTTAATTATATTTATTTTAAGTGGAGCCTTTATTTGGGTATTGGATAAAGAGGAAAAGGCATTTGCTGCCGGAGAAAAAGCTGTTGCTGCTAAAAATGATGCTCTTAAAGCTCAGAAGAAAACATTAATAGCACTAGAAGAAGTTAAAAAAGAGAAAAAAATAACTGAATTAGCACGGGATACAGCAACAATAGAGTCGGAAAAAGCTAAAGAAGAGCGTAAACGTTCAGAAGCTGTTAGCCTCTTTATGACTGAAATGTTAGCACAAGCGGATCCTAATGAAAATGGTGGGAAAAATATTACATTGCTTAATGTTATGGAGCAAATGAGTAAAGTTGTTAAGGAAAAATTTAAAGATGATGATCGCACAAGGTGGCGATTACAAAGTTCAATTGGTCAAGTATTCATGGGTCTAGGTAAGTATGATGAGGCTTCCTTACACATTAAAGATGCCGAATTACTTGCAATTAAAGTTTTTGGTAAAAAACATAAAAATTATGCTAGTAGTTTGCATGACTTAGCAGGGCTTTATTGGGCGCAGGCTTTTTATGCAAAAGCTGGTCCTCTTTTTCGTAGAGCATTGGCCATTAGAAAAACTGTTCTTGGAGAGGATCATCCTGAAATTGCACTTAGTATGAACCGTGTCGCAGTTTTATATTCAAGGCGTGGTCGTAAACTTGCTGCTGAAAAACTTTTTTTGGAGGCTCGTGATATAACAATAAAAGCTTTCGGCTTAAATCATCCAAATTATGCGACTAGTTTAAATTATTTAGCTAGTTTATATAAATCAATGAAGCAATATTCAAAAGCAGAGTCACTAATTCTAAAAGCAATGGAGATTCAGAAAAAATCCTTTGGCGCTATTCATCCCAAACATGCTAATAGTCTAGATAATTTAGCGAGTCTTTATTTAATGCAATCAAAGTATGCTCAGGCAGAGAAACTTCTTCTAAAGTCAATGGAAATACGAAAAGAGACCCTAGGGGTGTCACACCCGGACTTTGCCTTAAGCTTAAATACTTTATCCTCTATATATGCTTATAAGAAAGATTTTGTAAAGGCTGAATCTTTTCTATTGAAAGGGGTGAAAGTGTTGAAAAATTCCTTTGATGAGGCACACCCCAAATATTTTAATAGTTTAATTCGATTAGCATCTCTATACAATCGACAAGAGAAGTATGCGCAAGCGGAATCGATCAATGTTCAAATTGTAGAAAATCGTAAGAAATATCTTGGGGCGGATCATTATGGATATGCAGCCAGTTTAAATAATTTGGCTATTGTGTATAAAATGCAAAAGAAGTATTCTGAGGCAGAGAAAAATATTGTTGAAGCTATGGGAATTCAAAAAGCAGCTCTGGGTATAAACCACTTTCGTTTTGCCTTTAGCTTAAATAATTTGGCAGATCTTTATGGAAGGCAAGGCTATTATACAAAGGCTGAGCCCTTATTTTTGGAATCTATAAAAATCAGGAAAAAAGTTTTTGGTGTTGCACACCCTGTTTTCACAGAAAGCTTAAATGGCTTAATCATTAATTATAAGAATCATCTTGCTAGCTTAAAAAGTAGTGTAGGAGAAAATCATCTTGACTATAAAAATACAAAAATGAAGTATGATGATCTTGTTAAGGAAATAAATGATCATATTGATGGGGAAGATAATTTAGAGAAGACTCTTAAAACAGCGAAAGAGTTTTATTCACGCGGGAAATATTTATTGAATGTGAAAAAGTTTATTTCTGCAAAAGAAAATTTTGAAAAAGTACTTAAGTTAGATCCTCTATTTAAATCAGACGAAATTTACTTGCTTCTAGGTCAAGTTGCGGATGGTCAGAAAAATGGGGCAGGAAAAATTTCCGTGTATAAACGTTGGGTTAATGCGTCACCTAATTCAGCAGATGCCTTATATAACTATGCTATGGAGCTATTAACATGCAAGAATCCCTTTCTAATTGATCCGGATGTTGCAATGATACATGCAGAAAAAGCGGCAAAAATATCTAACGAGAAAGATCACAAGGTATTAATTATTTTGGCTATGGCTTATTTTGAATGCGATAAAATCCCTGATGCCATAAAAATCCAAGAAAAAGCAATTGCTTTATTGCCTAATAAAATGGACGATAAAAATTTCGAAATGTATATGAAGAAATTGAAAGAATATAAAAAATCATTGCAAAAATAAACCAGCAGTTTAAGACAACACATGCGTTGTCTCTGCAAAATCAATATCCCTTACATTTTAATTTACCTGTAGATACAATGCATGCATTGTCTATTCTTGCCAAATATTGAAGAGTAAGAGAAAATTAAAAAAATAGACTAGATGCATTGAACAATTAAGCCGGCAAGCTGCCGGTGCTTCCAGGATTGTGATTTATTTTAAAATTAAAAAAATAAAGAAAAAAAATATAACGACTCAAAAATTAATATTTAAGAATCTCTTATGTTTCTATAATTTTCCCAGGTTTCATAATATTTGAGAACTAGGTTTTTCAGCGATGCATCGATATCTTCTGGTTCTAGTTTCTTTGGATGAATATAAATTTCTAATTGCATTAGTCGCCTATCTAATTCTTCTTTGCTTGTAATGTCTTTATGGTGATCTTTTGTCATTGTTATTGCCATAGGGGGTTTCCCTAGATATTTTAATCTGAAATTACCTGTAGGATAGTAACAATTATAAATTTATGCAACATTTTTTATGGCTATGAATGTCTATTTTGAATCAGATTTAAAATAAGATGGTTTCATAGGCAAGTTTATTGAGATAGCAATGTGGAATTAATTATGGAGCAGAATGGGAGATCAGATCTTAGATTAAACTTGAAAATAATAATACTTTTGTTGTTTCGTGAACAGCCGTTATATGTATATCAGAATGTTAAAAAAAAACGGAGAGGCAGGGATTCGAACCCTGGGTACCCTGAGGTACACATGCTTTCCAAGCATGCACTTTCGGCCGCTCAGCCACCTCTCCAATTTGAATCAAAACGGCTGTAATTGTAATATTTGCTATTTTGAGGGGCTGAATTTTATTTTTTTTCGAGTTCTAATCAAGGTATAAATGATTAATTATATTAGCAACAATTAAAGTATTTAGAGTTTTTGAGTTTTAATATTATACTCACAAAGCTTATTCTACAGTCCTTTGGATTGTTCATTATGTTTATGATATAAAAGCGAGGGGTTTAGATGTCTACAGATGAAAAGGCTACTTTTGGAGCAGGATGTTTTTGGGGTGTTGAAGAAATATTTCGCACAACTAAAGGTGTTTTAGAAACAGCTGTGGGATATGAAGGTGGTAGTACGATTAACCCTACTTATGAAGATGTCTGTTATAAAGAAACAAACCATGCTGAAGTCATTGAGCTCGTATTTGACTCTTCTATAATTACCTATAACCAGTTGTTAGAAGTTTTTTGGAAATGCCATAATCCAACGACATTGAATAGGCAAGGTCCTGATGTTGGAAGCCAATATCGTTCGGTCATTTATTTTCATAATTCTGAACAAGAAACATTAGCAATTGAAAGCAAAAGTCAATTGGATGGTAGTGGTGATCTTAACGAACCTGTTGTGACTGAAATATCGTCTAAGTCTACATTTTATAAAGCAGAAGAATACCATCAGAAATATTTTATGAAAAATGGTGGTGGTGGGTGTCACATTTAATATGAAATCAAGGATTTAATAAAATATGATAAGAGAAATTATTGAACATGGAGGACCTATTTCCTGGTTCATAATGTTTTTAGCTGTGGTTGCGATAAGTGTCTTTGTTGAAAGATTATTTTCGTTGATGAAAGAGAAAAAATCTTTGATTGATTTAAGAAATGAATTGGAAGATGACTTAAATAGAAAAGATTTTAAAGGAGCACTGGAAGCAGCCGATAGTAGTAACTCGATTGCCGGTCGATTATTTTTTGAAATCATAAATAAAAAGACACATAAAAAAATAGTTTTGAAAAATAAGCTTGAAGAAACCTCTTCTATTGAAGTTCCTCATTATTGGAAAAATTTAAATATACTTTCGGTGATTGTTACCATTGCCCCATTGCTTGGATTGCTAGGTACTGTCTTTGGGATGTTGACTTCTTTTGGTGAAATCGAAGCATTTGCAGAAGCGGGTAAAGGCGTTTATGGGCCATCTGTGATTGCTGGTGGAATTAAAAAAGCATTGATAACGACGGTGTTAGGTTTGAGTGTAGCGATTCCTGTGTATATGGGTTATAGCTATTTGACTAGTTATGTAGAGCGTCTGACCCTTTTGTTAGAGAAAATCTCTTATGAGATGATTGATTTGATCCTCGAAAATCGTGATAGTGATTCATGAATTTACCTCAGTATAAAAGTAAGAAAAATATTCTTGAATTAACACCGCTCATTGATGTGATGTTTTTGTTGTTGATCTTTTTTATGCTGACGATGCCTGAAGAGGCAGTCTCAGATATTCCGGTAAATTTACCATCGGCTTCGGGTAAGTCGGAAATAGAAAATAATAAAACGATTTCGATTACAATCACCTCTTCTAATAAAATTATTTTTAAGAACGAAGTTGTTGATATAGAGGCACTACAGAAAAAATTAGAAGGTATAGATAAGATAAAATCTAAGATATTAATAAGAGGTGATGCTGGCAGTGAGCTTGGGGCTACTGTGAAGATATGGCAATTGGCTAAAAAGGTGGGGTTTAAAAAAATCGGGATAGCAGTGCAGAAATAGTTTCGTGCTGTGAGTTTTGTTTCATAACTATTCTAGTAGATGCTTATGAGTGATTTACCTTTTTTAATGATTAGATATTTTGTGACCTACCGCTTATACTTCTGGTATATAAAATCGTTTTTGATTCTGCGATAATAATTATATTCGTTTCAAAAATGCTAAATATTATTATTTAGATTTGCATTGTCTGAAAGATTGTCAGGTGTATCTTGATCGATATTCATTTGATCTTTTTGGATTGGTAAATCAAGGGGTAGAGATAAAGTAAATGTGGATCCATTGCCAAAGTCGCTTCGAATATGGATTTTACCTTTCATTAGTTTTGCAAGATTCCTGCAGATAGAAAGTCCTAAGCCTGTACCGCCAAATTTTCTTGTGACTGAATTATCCAATTGATTGAATTCTAAAAAGAGTTTAGAGAAGTTGTCTTTTTTAATTCCAATTCCTGTATCTTTTACAGAAAAGTGTAAACGTGGGTGGCCGTCTTCGATTACTTTTTTAACAAGGATAGAGATACTTCCTTGTTCAGTGAATTTCATCGCGTTACCTACTAAATTCATGAGAATTTGTTTAACACGAAACAAGTCGCCAATAATAATATCAGGTAAATTCTCGTCTATTTGTACATTAAAAAATAATTTTTTAGATTGAGCTAAATTGTTGAAAGAATTATAAACAAATTGAGTTAAATTATTCAGTGAATAAGGTAGGTTGTCTAGTTGTACCTCACCTTTTTCAACTTTAGAGAATTCTAATATATTATTGACTATACTTAATAATGCATTGGCAGATTCTTGTATGATTTCTAAGTTTTCTTTTTCATCGTCATTCAAATTTCCATCATCATCATCCATTAACATTTCGCTGGTACATAAGATCCCGTTAATTGGAGTTCTTATCTCGTGACTCATGTTCGCAAGAAATGAAGTTTTGGCATCACTGGTTGCATATGCTCTTCTAATAGTATCAAAGTAATCTAGAATTAGGCCATAACATGGCAGTGCATAAATAAGAACTTTTAAATAATGTGAACCTAGAAAGGGGATACTGCTTAACTCACTTACCCCAACTAGGAGATGGATTTGCGGTAACAAATAAACTATGGAAATGATAAAGATCGAGTGATTAAATATGGTGGAATTTCTTTTATAAATAATAAATAATAATACGCAAGAAAGTAGTGATATTGTAAGTGGTATGAACTCCCAATAATTTTTGATCAAACTTTTACTGTCGATCATTAAAGGTAATTTTTGTTGAATGGCAATTGATGAATATATCAAATACATAACGACCAAATTGGCTATGACAAATATCGCAATGATAATGGCATTAACTTTTATTCTTATGTATATTCTGAATAATAGAGCAAAGGAGCATCCTGCAAAAATGAGAGCTGTTATAGTTCTATTAATAAACCATATGAAGGGTATTAATATTTCGATACTATTGCTGTCACCAAAAATCCCACAACAAGTGATAATATAGAATAAATCGTTAAAACCTGATGAGATAAAAAACATTGCTAATAATAAGGCACTGTTTTCTTTGGTACTATAATATTTTGTTAGAGATAATGTTCCGGCAAAAATGGATAGTAAAAATGAGGACCATTGGATAACAATTAAATAACTTAAATTGATACCGTTGAAAGACTCGTTTTTAAGAATTGGCAAATTTGAATAGAAATTTTGTTTATAAAAAAAAGATAATGGGTTGTAGTTTAATGCTATTAAAGCAGTCGGTATTACAGCAAGAACAACCAGGATGGCAATTGCGAAAAACGGTAATCTAGTTGAGATATAATTTTTGTTTTTAACTGGCATGAACTGGATTTTGCTTTTCTTAATTAAATAAATACACCATTTTACAAGATTAGATCTAACTTGAAAACATTATTGATTTTAAGTAGTGTATGACATCTAAAAGTTCGAAATCATTTTCAATTGGAAAATACAAATGATCTATACTTTATGATATGGAAGTATTGTAGGCAGATGAACTCTTTAATTATGATTCATCCTGAAAGTAAAACTTTTGGATCTTTTCAAGTGTAGGTTTAATGATGCTGCCTTCTTTTAAATATTTTACTTTGTCTGGTATCCCTATTAGTTTTAAATGAAGTTGCTTACCAATTTCGTCATATTTCAGGGCTTCAAACCATAGTTCTTCTTTTCCATCTGCAGGTTTGATTAAATTGATGGCATAAGGAATCGCAATTTTGAATTTTTGCCCTGAAGGCAATCCTTTTTTAAAAACCTCAATCGCTTTTTCAAGTTTTTCACTAAATTCTGGATCTTCGCTTTTATCACAAATAGTATCATCCGAATCCTCAATGATAGTTGAGGCATCACTTTTATATATTACAGAAGTTTCTCTTTCTGAAACTGTTTCTGCATTTTTTGATTCTAAGATGGTCGACTCGGCAGAAATTATTTTTGATTCGGTAACCATAATTGTAGAACTAGGGGGCAATTTTGGCTTAGGAGGTGGAGCAACAAAGGGCTTTATTATAGGATTTGGTTTTGTTACTGTGGCAATAGGTGTTGAAACATCCACCGGTGGAGGTTCTGGAGTGGCTTCTCTTTCTCCAGTTTCTAAAAAATCATGAATTGCGAATTTGGGTTGTCTGTATATACCTTTGGAAGTATGTACAGTAGAAAAAAAATCTAACCATTCGTTATTAGCAGCCATCTTAATATTTCTTATTTAATTAGTTGAATTTGATCGCATTTGAATTCATTCTATCTAGAAGACCGTGTATTGTAAGGGATAGAATAACCGTGATTTTAAAAATTTAATCGATTCTTTTTGGGCAAGTTTTATTGAAAGGGTTTATGTTTGAAGTTAAAATTATCTTAATTAAATTATCAGTCATAATTTTATTGGTATCGGTAAAAGACCAATTTTGAAATTAATGGCATATTAAGTTTCTATTAGAAAACTATCTTTAATTTTACCAATTTGTAGAGTAAACTACTTTTATCAAAGCTAGATTAATGTGTTATGGTTTATTAGTAGATCAAATAAGTCCGATATATAAGTTAGCTTTATTCTGTTTTAGGTAATTAATAAACCTTTATGAGGATGACTGATGCGCACCTATATGAATGCCCTGTCGTTAAACGACTTTTCCGAAATTGACCTTCAGTTTATAGCTGAATCTTACGCAACAAAACACAAAGATATTACTCCTATCGTTCAATACATTAGGCAAGATCCAGAAGCGTTGTTGCAAATGATTGACGATGAAAAAGTTTTGCGAGCATTGACTAATAAAGAAAATGTTGTTTTGCTTGTGTCTCCTTTTTTATTCTTCTTAATAATTGTTCGTCACGCTTTTATTGCTTACAGCAGAGAAGATGAATTTCAAGATCGAGTCAATGATTATAAAGAATCAAGAGGTCGATTAATTTGGCAAGAGGAACAAATAGAAGATTTGTTAAATAATATTTCATTGCATTTATATCTCGCAAATATGCTTTCGTTTTTTTCATCTTCTTCAAAAATGAACGATCCAGAGAAAACTCAAAATGGGTGGATTTATATTACAGATTTAATTCAGAAATTAGAGAGTGCTTCGCCCTCAGATGGGTTCTATATTCAAGCTTTTATTGGAAACTATACCTTATGTTTGACCTCGTTGTATAAAGAGTATGTGCAAAATAAATACCGTTATGGTAAACGGTTGGTAGGCTGTGAATATTATGCAAGTTTTGGTGAGAAATTTTTTAAATCAGCTTCTGAATCTAAAGTTGCCAAAGAATCTGGATTGACTGAAATTCTTGAAATGCTTTCAATGGGTTATAATATAGTTCGTTTTGCATTAGATGAATTGAAACATCGCGAAAAATTGTTTATCACATCGTCATAGTAAAAAAGCATCCTGCTTTTTGCAATTCAAATGTTGTGTTAATAGATTGCTAGGAATTTTAGGGCAGAAATGGATTCTGCCCCGACAGCGATGTTCTCTCGATTTGAAATTCTATAAATTATTTTATCTAATAAAGTCAAATTTAGATAGTATTAAGTTACTCACGAACATAGTAAAAGAGCGTTCTGTTTTTTTGAATCCAGAGCTGGAAGCTCTCTGTACTATAAATTGGAATCGCTCATAAAATAGATTGACGTTATGGTTCTTCCTTTTATTCTACATTATTTTAATTCTGAAAGTTTCTTATGACTACAAAAGAAGTTCAACTTGTTCAAGATATGGTAGCTATACCTAGTGTTAATCCTATGGGTTTAGATGTTAAGGGAGACATTTATTATGAATCTCATTTAGCAGATTTTGTTGAATCACAATTCAAAAAACTCGGATGTTCCATCGAAAGGTATGAGGTGACTGCTGGTCGACCGAATATTCTTGGTTATCTAGAAAAAAAGGGAAAGCCGTTACTGCTTTTAGATTCTCATTTAGATACAGTTCCTGTTGAAGGAATGGAAAATCCTTTCGATCCAATAATTAAAAATAATAAAATATTAGGTAGAGGTAGCTGTGATACAAAGTCATCCATGGCAATGTTTCTTTGTGCGATTGAGGAATTGCAGAATGAAAGAAAAAGTATTGAATGGTCAATTGTTTTAGCAGGTACTGTAGATGAAGAACTTCATGCATTAGGAGCGCATTCATTAATAGATGATAAAGGTTTAAGACCTGATTTTTCAATTTTAGGTGAGCCTACAGAATTAAATTTGATACATGCCCATAAGGGTGCAGTGCGGTTTCACTTAGAGACATTTGGGAGAAGTTGCCATTCATCATTGCCACATTTAGGTAAAAATGCTCTGTACACTATGGCTAAAATATTAACTAATTTGGAAGCGTTAGGGAATAATGTATTGCCTAAAATTAAACATGATGAATTAGGTTCTCCTACGATAAATCCAGGCACTATAAAAGGCGGTATATCGGTTAATGCTGTTCCGGATCATTGTACGATAGATATTGACGTTCGAACAATTCCAGGTCAATCTGTTGAAGATGTTTTTAAATGGGTGAAAGACGCATTGTCAGATATTGATGATAATGATTATAAAATTAATTCACCACATCTAGATGCCATGGCGATGTATACGGAAAAAGATTTCCCTTGTTGTTCTCATATTCATCAGTGTTGTCTAAATCATTTTCAGAACACAACTTTTGAAGTAGCTTCATATGCAACTGATGCACAAGCTTTGGCACCTCATAATTTACCTTCGATTGTTTTTGGACCAGGCAGTATTACTGTTGCCCATACAATCGATGAATTWCTTCCGATTGATGAATTGCGATTGTCAATTGACATCATGAAAGACTTTTTAGTTAAAGCTCCTATATAATAATTATTAATTCGATTGCTCAGATCTAAATTTTGGTTGTGTCTCAATCCAAAACTTTCGGCATTAATAGTTTTGCTCTCTAATGTATATTATCAATATGAAAATAATTTGATTCTAATTGCCTAGATTGATGATCTCCGTTATTTTAAAATCAAACGGAATTATTTCTTTAATGAGGAATGATTCAGAAATCTAAAATTTATGACATGCTTCCAAAACTGCCAAGAACTCAATATCAAATAGTAGATACGCAATGAATAGAAAAATTTATTTATTAGATCAATTGCCTAATTGATCTAAGCAATAAAAGATTGTCAAAGTTAAAATAAATAGAAAGTTATTTCTAAGCGATAATCGGTTGATTTTATTAATAGAAATACAACTTTTTAAGATGCTAGTTTAAAGTAATTCTTCATATTTCTATTGTCTATTTAACTGTATTTTTTAATTGTTGAGATTAGAATCCTACCTTCTAAAACTTAACAGTATTGATACGTTAGAGGATTAAAGTTTTGTCAGATTTGCCAAGAGAATTGGGTGATTTTATTTTACAAGAATTGATTGGAACAGGCGGTATGGGAGAAGTTTACCGTGGGGTTCAAAAATCTTTGGACCGTGATGTTGCGGTAAAATTATTACGTGATGAATACGCAAGAGATGAAAATTTTATTGTTCGGTTCAAACGAGAAGCAAAATCGGCGGCAAAATTAATTCATCCAAATATTATTCAAGTTTATCAATTGGGTGAAGAAAATGGTGAATATTATTTTGCCATGGAATTTGTTAAAGGGGATGACCTACAACAGATATTACAACAACGAAATGGTAAGTTGCCTTTGCCTGAAGTATTAAAAATCATTTACGGTGTTGCTAAAGCTTTAGAAATTGCTTTCAAACATTCGATTGTACACAGAGATATAAAACCAAGTAATGTTTTAATTACGGTTGATGATGATATTAAAGTCATGGATTTTGGTTTGGCAAAAGCTTTTGAAGGTGGTCAAACTGATATCACCATTTCTGGTGCCATTATGGGAACGGCTAATTACATGTCTCCTGAACAGGCCGAAGGAAAAGACGTTGATCAACGAACAGACCTATATTCTATGGGTGTCATGTTTTATCAGTTGCTCACAGGCTATTTACCTTTTACCGGTGATAACCCTACGTCTCTAGCTTTTCAACATGTTCATTCGGCACCTACACCTCCAATGGAAAAAATTGAAGGAATTTCAAATAGACTTAACGATATCTGTTTAAAATGCCTAAATAAAAAGAAAGATGACCGATACCAAAACGCAACTGAGTTTCTAAGAGACTTGCAAGTAATGATGGATGATAGTTCTAGCCATTATGATTTTACTGATCATAGCATTACCAAAAGCGAAGCTAAAACAGTACCTACTATGCAAGAGACAATGGTCGCTTCTAATGAAGCAACAGTTGATTCTACAATCATGGCAAGCAATAATAATGAGACCTTGGCTCCGGGCATGATGGACCCTACCAGAATGGATGCTCCACCAACAGTTATGGGAGAATCTATAGCAAATACTGTTGTGCATACAGGTTCGACACAAGTAAAAATGCAAGAGTTAAATTCAGAATCGACTAAGTTAGATAAGTCACAATCTTCCAAGAAAGGTTCTGGTGGACTAGTGCTAGCTGTAATAGCAATTGTGTTGATTGGGGGAGGTCTTTATGCCGCGAAAGACTTTCTAGGTTTCAAAGGTAAGGATAAACCAATTACTGGTTCTAATGGTAAGGCCAATTCAAATAATTCATCGGGAAAAAATAATAATTCCAATGCATCAAAAAATGGAACATCTACAGTAGCTATTGATTCCAATATGGTCGATGTGAGTTTAAAAATATTAAAAAGTAAATTGGCTAAAGGCTTCAAAGTTCGATTAGCAGAAAATTTAGATAACTCTGGTGCTACCGATAAGATTGCTTTGGATGACATTGAGCTATTACCTAGTTTAGCCGGTGATAAAAAATTAGAATTATCACATGATTATTATAAAACTTTAATTATTAATGTTTCCGTTAGTGAAGATGGCAAAATTGATTTGACAAATTTCAGTAACCCAAAGGTTAATTTAGATAAATTGGTAAATCAAATTGGAAGTTATTTTGTAAGTAGCCGTAAAGATCAATTGAAGCAATTATTGGCATATGGGTTTTCTGAAAAACAAACAAATCTAATTAAAGATCGAATCAGAATAATCACCATTGAAGTAGAGGCTTCAAAATTATTTAAAAATCCCACCCAAGAAAATCTAGTTAGGTCGCATAATTTACTTGGTGTAGAAAAACGCTTAACCATTGACGGTAAGAAGTTATTTTTAGCTATAAAAAGTACAGCAAGTAAAGATAAAAAATTGGTCATAGTTGATGGTACTTTGAAAATTGTAAGAGAAACCACAATAAAGAATTCTTTAGGAATGATGTTTGAGATTATAGAACCAGGTGAGTTCATGATGGGTTCGTCCACGGATCAAAAATATACTAAAAAGAAAGTGGTTATTTCTAAAAGATTCGCCATTTTAAAATTTGAAGTTTCCAATAACGCATATAGAAAACTATATGAAACACTTGATAAGTTAAGTGGTAAAACTGGTAGGAAAGTACACAATAGTTCGTCTTATCTAAATAAAGACCTGAATGGTGGTAATCAGCCAGTTGTTAATGTTAGCTGGGAACGTGCCAAGGAATTTTGTGATAACTTAACAAAGCTTGAAAAAGCTACTGGCCGTGTTTACAGGTTACCTACTGAAGCTGAATGGGAATATTGTGCCAAAGGTGGCCAGGATATAGAATTTTCCTGGGGCCTAAAAGATAGTGACTATAAAGGCCAGGCAAATGTATTAGATGCTGGCTCTACTGCTGATATTGCTGTTACTTACAAACGTTTTAAGGGCAATGATAAGTTTATTGTTTCTGCACCAGTAGGACGCTTTAAACCAAATAGTTTTAATTTATACGATTTTGGTGGTAACGTGAGGGAATGGGTGAATGATAATTACGTTTCTGGTGGGAACATAAAAGATGGCGATGTTGATCCAAAAGGTCCAAGCGATACAGGTGAAAAATGTGTGCGAGGTGCAAGTTATTTGTCTGGTGTTAAAAAAGGACGAATAACTTATCGAAGAGGTAAGCATGAAGAAAGCAATCTCTATGACATTGGTTTTAGGGTTGTTTTAGAAATGAAAAATAAATAAATTAAACATTACTGAAATTTGGGAGTTTTATGACTAAGCGATTATTTTTTGTAGGTATTTTAGTTTCATTGTCTTTGATGGCATTTGGAAAAGACTTTTTTGTCAAAGGGAAGGTCGTTAATGACAAAACAAATCGTGAAATTATTGGAGCAAATATAGTCTTCAAACAAGTAAAAAAACCTGATAGATATATTTATAAAGCTACTACTTCTAAAGAAGGTTATAGCCTAGTAAATATAAAAATGACGAGTAGTAAAAAGGGCGAGCCCTATAAGGTTAAAATTGAAGCGGAAGGCTATGAAGACTTTAGTGGAAGTGTTACATTGATTTATAATCGAAAAACAAGGTTTTTTGAAGTCCCTACATTTAAAATGAATCCTTTGTCTAAAGCAGCATCCATAGAAGGAAAAATTACTTCTGCGAGAACAAAAAAGCCTATTCTTGGAGTTGAAGTAACCGTTAATGGTAAGACTTATAAGACTGATAAAGAAGGTGCATATAATATCAGTGTTAAAAATATGTATTTTTTCACACCGATTGAAATGAATGTATCTGCAATAGGATTTGGCTTTAAGAAAAATGAATTTAAACAAAGTTTTGAGTTGGCTCCAAAAGAGGAAACCAAGTTTGCATTAAAAGTATTGCCATTGGATTCTGATAAAGTTGATATTCAATTCAAAGGTAAAGTGGCAGATTTATATGGTGGTGCGAATACAGAGGCCGTTGAGATTTCAATAAACGATGTTGTTGGTAAAACAGGTGTTGATGGCTCTTACAATATCAAAGGTCTTAAGATTGATTTTGAATTAGAAGAGAAGTTTACTTTAAAAATTAAAAAGGCCGGATATGTTTCACAAGATCGAGAACTGAAAGTGAATTTTATAACAGGCGGTGTAATTCCTGTTAGCCAAGTTGATTTAAGACATGAAGATTTAGAATCACCTAAAGTAACTAAACCTGGAAAAACGGCTTTTAGTTTACACCCTACATTTGAATGGAATTTACCTCAGAAATTACTGGCCGATATCAAATCAGTAAAATTAGTTTTGTCAGAAGATAAAAAGTTTAAGAAGTCTTTTGAAATTGTTTTAGAGGGTGCTCTTGAAACTACGGTTTTTCCTGGTCTTGCACAGAAAAGATTGAGTCCAGAGACAAAGTATTATGCAAGAGTGACATATACCTTAAAACGAAATCAAGAAAGTGTTGCTGGAACTTTGAATTTCGAAACAGCGTCCATGCAACCTTCTGCGCCGCCGATTGTTTCTAGCCCATTTACTTCAGGCGATAGTATTGATTTAAATCCTAGTTGGGCTCAAGATGGGAAAACAGTTTACTTTAGCTCAAACCTATCTGACACATCTGTAAAAATATTTGAAATATGGTCAAAGAAAGTTAATTCTGCAGGTAAAACAAAACTTACTGGTAGTACTTTTAAAAGTTCTGATATAGGTCCATCTGCTGGCCCTGGTCCAAAACGTGTTTCTTACCTTTCATTTCAACACGGCGTTTACAATATATGGTCAATGCCAGTGGGCACTAATGAGAGTGGACTACCAATGCAAAGGACCAGCTTCGAAGATCGTTCAATTCGTTATATTTCTTGTGATGGCTCGGGACAACGAATCGTTTATTGTAGAGAGAAAAAAACTAAAAAAGGTAAGAAGCCAAAAATAGAAATTTGGCTTTTGAAAACGAAAGATAATTCCCATTCTATCTTAGGTATCCAAGGTACCCAAGTCAAGATTTCGCCTGATGGTTCCACGATTCTATATGTTAATGATAAACAAGGCAGTCCAGACATTTGGACAGTTGATATTAATTCAGGTAGTAAGAAACAAATTGTTAGTAATGCTAATGTTATTGATACTGATCCAAGTTGGGTTAGAGATGGCGGATCAATTGTGTTTTCAACTAATAAATCGGGTAATTTTGACCTTTGGGTAATGAATATTCGAAATGGTAAAAAGCGACCGTTAACCAATAGTTTAGCTGATGAAAGATATCCTGATTGTAATCCTGTTAATAACGATGTTGTCTATTGCACCGATGAAACAGATATTTGGAAATTAAAAAAACTTACTATTCCTGAAGAGTAAATTACTCAGTTCTCCTCCTTGCTAAGGAGGAGCCGTGCTTGTGGCTCGCTGGTTGTCCCGTATTTTTTGTACTAACCAAAAAGATTTTTCAGAAAAATTTCGGGTGAGACTCCTATTTCCTTTTTGAATTGTTTAGAGAATGAGCATGCATCGGGGTATCCCATAATTTGGGCAATTTCATTTATGTTTTGTTCTCTTTTTAATAATAGTGTTTGAGCGTGTTGAATTCTTGCTTTTATCTTATATACGCCTGGGGCTATTCCCATAACTTCCTTAAAAACTTTCCTGAAGCGTTCATAGCTTATGTTGAATGAATTAGCTAATTCAGGAAGTAAAATATTTTCTTTTACATTTTCATTTAGAATTTTACATGCTTCTTGAATAATTTTTTGATGATAAGAGGGAATTTTTTTATCTTCGGATTTTTGCATTATTTCTAGCATTATAGTGCAGATTTCCATTAATATTATTGAAAGCTGTTGGTCATTGGCATTATTCATTTTGTATGCAAGTTGTAATATTCTCTCTAAATATTTTAAATCCAACTCAGGATGTAAAATAGGGAAAGATTCATTTGAACCGCCATAATTTTTAATCTCTTTGTAAAATAATTTTGGAATATGAAGAAAAAATTCCGAGTAATTTTGATCCTTTGCTATTTGATACGTATGGCCCTTATTTGGAATTCTTTGAAATCCGTTACCTGGTAAAACGGTATGTGGCTTCCCGTGATGATCCGTATAAATGCCTTCGCCTTCTAATACCATTACAATCACAAAACTTGAATCAGAATTTATCTTATTTTGAAATACTGGTTTTGATATCCATCGACGAGTAAATCCAATCCCGATTATTTTATCAGTCATGGATGATGGTAGGGCTTTGTAGATGATTAGATTATCTTTAAGAATTGAAGGAAAAATTGGATTTGAATATTTCTTCATGATGATACTTTTAAA
Source organism: Planctomycetota bacterium (assembly GCA_002746535.1). Lineage (GTDB taxonomy): Bacteria > Planctomycetota. Next base: position 44,269 of record NVWA01000007.1, on the reverse strand, counting down.
ACATTATAACCAAATATGACATGATTATAACCATATTTACCATTGATGAAAATATTCTTTTGATATAAATAGTTCTAAATCAGAATATAAAGAAACTGTATTTAATGGGGCACGCATTTAAATCTATTTAAATGGCCATTCTATACCATTATATAGATAATTAAGAATTGCAAAGGAGTTGATAATGTCTAATTCAGAAATTAATTCTATTACATTAAATGCAAAGCAATTGCAAGACTTTGACCAAAATGGCAATCTTGTTTTTTCCAATTTTTTGGATGAAGCCTATAATGAGAAACTAAAAGTTGCTGTTGATGAGCTGGAAGGTGAGCGAAAAACCAGAAAGCCTAATATTATTGAACTTGAGGAATTAGGACGTTTTACCTCTCATCCTAAAACGATGAATGTGTTGAACCAGCTTTTTGGAGAAGAAAATTTTGGAATGCATCATATTCATGCAACTCGTCAAGATGCAAATTGCCCAGAAGTATCTTGGCATCATGATTATGAGCAATTCCCTCAAACTAATAGAAGTCATTTGATGGTTCATGTTTTTTATTATTTGAATGGTATGAATGGTGAAATCGGCGATTTATTAATTTTGCCAGGTTCACAGAATACGATTTCCCAAAGACAAATGAAATTGTTTGGAACTCAAGATTTGCCAGGCTCTATTACAATAGATTCTTTGGAGCCAGGTTCAATGATAATTGTTAATTCTGCTATGTTGCATGCTCGTAGGGCTAAACCTGGTGGCGAAAATACTCCTAGATACTTTATAGATATTTCTTACTGTGAAAAAGGTATCTTATGGCCTGGATACGGACATGGTAAAGGAAGTCATAAAGAAATAAATGCTCTTGCACTTAAAAACGGTTATGATAGAAAGGGTCGCTATGCTCATCTTTATGACTCAAGTGATTTTATACCAGATAAAGTATTATTGAATAAGAATTTGCAATTAGTAGGAAGTTTACTTTAGGAATAGATATGAATCGAAAGATTTTGATTACGGGTGCAGCTGGTAAAGTTGGACAAAATTTTATAAATCACATTAAAAATAATCGTAAGTTTAATGCTGATAAAATTATCGCTTTGTGCCATAATCGAATGGTCAAAGAAGATGATCAAATTAATTGTGTTAAAGGGGATATTTCAGTTGAAACTGATGTGTCTAATGCAATGAAAGGGGTGACTCACGTAATTCATTTAGCTACTTGCAAAGAAGTTCCCAAAGATGTAATGGATATAACGGTTAAAGGGCTTTTTTGGTTATTAGAGGAATGTCGCAAAAGTCCAACTTTTCAACAGTTTATTTTATTAGGTGGTGATGCCGGTATTGGGCATTGTGTTTATCCTAATGATAAGCCTTTGACTGAAGAATATCCTCATCGTGCCTATCCTGGATGTTATGCTTTATCTAAAGTATTGGAAGAGGTGATGCTAAACCAATATTACATTCAATATAATCTTAATGGCTGTTGTCTTCGAGCGCCATGGATAATGGAAAAAGATGACTTTAAAATGAGCCTTTCTTTTGGTGATGATGCTTTTGGTGGTCCTTCCTGGAAAGATGCGGTTGGTGCCGAAAAAGCTGTTCAATATAAAAAGGATAAAATTATACCAGTAATGCTAGATGAAAAAGGGGAGCCGATTAAGCGTAATTTTGTTCATGTGAAAGATCTTGTGAGTGCTATGGGTATAGCTATTGACCACCCAAAAGCAAAACAAGAACTATTTAATATTTGCATGAATGAGCCAATGGATTATAAAAAAATGGGAGAGTATCTCCAAGAAAGTAGAGGTTTTGATTTTTTAGAAATTAAAATGCCTTGCTTTAGTAATTGGTTGGATAATTCAAAAGCTAAATTTTTGTTAGGTTGGTCACCAGAATATGATTTGAAGAAATTGGTAGACGACTCCTTTGATTATGTAAGAAATGAATCTGAAGAAAGAGTTGTGTTTTATCCTGGGTGATTTTTCTGAGAGTATTTTTTTAAATTATAAATTCAATAAATCAATAAGCTTATCTGCTTCTAAATAATCACCAATAATTATATGCGCACCGGCTTTGATTAACCTTTGACGTTTTTTTGCATCAATGCCTTCTTTTTTAATTTCGTCGCTGGCAACCCCTATAGTGATGGCTCCTCTTTTTCTGCCTTCTCTGATTTCAACGGGGCCATCACCAAAAACTACTGTGTTTTTCAAATTTCCTTGGCCCATGTCTTTTGATATATTATTCATGACAAAACTTTTGATATCACCATCAAAAGAATCTCTCGCGCCATAAATACCACCATTAAAAACATTAGCATATTTCATAGCCTTGGCTTCCTTCTTTACTTCAACTTCATCAGTTCCACTAGCAAGAAATGAAGTGATTCCTTTTTCATGCAGGGTGTTTAAGAATGGGATCACATCTTTGATGGCATATAATTCGGGTTTGTCATTTCCGTCTTCTAGGTTTTTCACTTTGATTTTGACTGATTTCATCAGTTCAGTTAAATATATTTTCTTATATTCAAACCGATCTTTGATTTGGTCATTTGGTACATTTTTATATTTAATGATTAGGTCTTTAAGGCCGTCCATTTGTTCCAGTGTTCTTATGCCAGTGGTAATTTCAATGAAAGAATCAATTTCAGTTTCTAAAGATAATTTTTCTGTTTCAATTAGATTTTGTCCATTTGTGATTAGTTCATACATTACTATTTGCATCACCTCTTCCCATCCATGACGAATGGTAGATATTGTTCCATCGTGATCAAAAATGGCATGGGTGATATTTAAATTTTGTGGTATGGGTTCTACTATTTCGATGTTTGAGTTTTTTAAATAAACAGCGCGATCAATTGATTCTGCTAAATCAGGCTGATAATTTAATATAGATTTTTCAAAATTTAGTTTTATTTCATTTGGACTAGCGGTGCCAATTTGATTTAATTTTTTAATGGTAATTGAGGCGATGAGGTTTCCCAGTTGTGCGCCCAAACTTAAATCTTTTTCACAAGCGTATGTTGCGCTTAATCCTGAGAGAAAACTATCTCCTGCACCGACTGTATCAGTTTTCCCTTGTATTTGTAAGCCTGGAATTTGAATGATATTTTCATCCTCAATAATTAAACAACCTTTTGAGCCTCGAGTTACAATAAGAGGTTTGTTATATTTCGATGCCAAGATCAAAGATTTCTCTTTTAAATCATCAAAAGAAAATTTAATTTCTGGTTTTAGCTTATTATTAAATTGAAACATAACTTCATAATCATTTAGTTTTCTGATTGAGCCTTGATACTCAGAAGGAAAGTCGCGACTATCAACTAAAAATGGTACATCGGGATTCTCTAAAATAATTTTACTTAATTTCTCTCTAAATGAATTTGAATGTAAACCATTTTTAAATTGTTGATTAATGATAAATAAATCAAGTGACTTTAGAGAATCTGTAATCCCGTTCAATATTTTTTCTTCAATATCCGATGATAGAATATTAAATTCGCCAAAATCAAATCGTTCCTGTTCTTCGTTTAAAAGGAGAGGTTTTATATAAGTATTTGTGGACCAATTCTTTTCTTGAGTAAATAAATGATTAGTTTGAATGTTTTCTGCAGTAAGAACATGTTTTAATTCACGTCCAAAGGAATCATTGCCAATTACACCGAATGTCTGAATAGTCTCGACATTCAAACGTTTCAGATTATTGGCTAAATTACCGGCACCACCGGGGCTAACTCTTTGGTATTTTATTTGATGTATTTTTTTAAAAGTTTCAACTGAGGTTGCCGAATTTTCGGAATCAAGCTCCCAGTAACAATCTAGACAAAAGTCACCAATGATGCCCACTTTTATTTTTTCAATTTTATATAGTAATTGCTTTAAACTAATTGCATCCATTAGTATATAAGACCTTCTGTGATGTAGGAACAGTTATTCGAAATCTTTATATAGAAGACTGGCTTGAATCCCATGATTATTTTGATATTTTCCACTTTCATATTTATCAAAGTCACCGAGTAAAGAGTGATAATAAATCTGACAAACTTCTACATTAGGGTAAACCTTAATTGGTTGAACACAAAATATTTCTAGTGTCCAATATCCTTTAAATCCAACATCCCCGAATCCGGCGGTGATATGAATAAAAAGTCCCAGTCTGCCGATTGATGATCTGCCTTCCAGCATTGGAACAAAGGTATGGCTCTCTGTATACTCAACGGTTCTGCCTAAGTACAAACGATTAGGTTCAAGTATAAGACCCTCTTCTGGAATAGTGATTGAGTCTGCTTTATTTTCCTTTTTCATATCTAGCGTATTATTTTGATACACCAACAATTCGCTATGCAAAGTTAGGTTGTAACTATTTGGATTAAGCTGATCATCATTATAGGGTTGAATGATGATATTCTTATCTAGGTTGTTTTTAATTTCTTTACCGGAAAGTATCATATATTTTATGTCCTAAAAAAGCCGGTGCATTGTATTGAAAAGTAATGTCAAATCAATGGGTGCTTAAGTTGTTTTTGAAACGAAAACAATTGTGTAGAGTTTTAGATTTCTTAATTCTGTGACTTTAATGAATTAAATAATTCCTATTTTTATATTGGTTAGTTTCTTGTATAATTCGTCTAAATGAAAGTTTCAATTAAGAAAGTAGTTTATGGAAAATAATATATCCTATAGGCCATTAATGGAATGGGCAGGTAAAACGGGTTTTATCAATGATTGGTATTTGTGTGGCCCTTTTGAATCTGGTTTAGAAAAAAATCCAAATCCAGATTTATTTGATCTGAAAAATTCATTGTACTGGGAAAAAGATGAATTTACTTCTATCGGTGGTGTTGAACATGTTTTTGAAAAAGTCGATCTAGGCAAATATAAACTTGAATGTGATTGGCAATGGGAATATGCACCTTGTCTTTTTTATCCTGAGCTACAATTGTCTTCTTTGAAAGAATATTTCCCTGATTGGGAATCAAAATTAAAAGATGTAAATACATCTCAATGGACAAAGAAATATTATGCTTTGTCATTAATTGAGAGTTCAGCAGATATGGACGTTACTTTAAAATTTTGCGGTTGGGATGGATGTAGACTTTGGGTTAATGGAAAATTGTCTTTTGAAGATCACTCTTTTCATCATAGCATTTATGAAAAAGAATCTTTGACTATTCAGTTAAAAAAAGGCGTGAATCGATTTTTATTTCAGTTAGATCGTGATGGAGTTGTAGCTAGAATTGATGTAGGGGAAGATTCAAAGAGTAGTGTTGATGAATTGAAAAGCATTTGTTTATCTGAAATGCCTGAAGAAAGAACTGTGTCTACGTTTCATCAAATTCGTACATATAGCTCAAGACTAAAGGTTTCGGATTCATTTAAAAATGATGGTAATGAAACTTTTCAAAATTGGCAAAATAGAATGAGAGATTATTATCACACTTGTTTAGGCCCTTATTTAAAAATTGAAGAAGGGTTTGGTGATTTTGAGTTAGTCAAAAGTCATGAGTATGAAAAATATATCGAAAATTATTATCATATAAAAACAGAAAATAATAATATTTTGCCCTGTTATGTTTTGATACCAAAACCTGAATTTTTTAATGGAAGGACAATTTTATATCCTCATGGTCATGCCAGCCGTTTTGCTCATTTAATTGGTAAAAATATTCCTCCACCAGGACCAAAAATGTGGTTAGGTGAGTATACTGGAAACTTTGCTCAAGTTATGGCAGAAAAAGGATATGTAACGGCTATTTTTTGTGAAAGAGGTTTTGAAGATAGAAAAGATCATTTTAGTAATGTTGATGCTTGTAACAAGGCGCACCGTATGTTAATGGCTATGGGTTTGCGGTTGCCGCGTCTGCATTTGGGCGATATACATTTGTTGTATGATTTACTAGTTTCTCTAGACCAAGTTGATAGAAATCGTATTGGCATTTCTGGCTTATCTGGAGGTGCTACTCTTTCCTATTTGGCTGGAGCTTATGATGAACGCTTCAAAGCGATGGCAGTGTATTGCGGAACATGTAGTTATTATGACTATTCCTTTGAAGGCGGTTGTGGTTTACAGGTGGTAGATGGGTGGTTTCCTAAAGGTGATACTTCAGATTTCTTTTCACTGATTGCACCAAGAGCAGTACTGATTGCTCAAGGTAAGCTAGATTCAACCTTTAATGTCGTTAGAACAAAACAAATATATGATCAAGCTTCTAAAAACTATCAGATTGCTGGTTCACCGGATAAAATTCAATATGTTGACTATGATTTAGCACATGAATACAACGTTGAAATTGCTGATAATTTCTTTTCTAAAGAGCTTTAAGTGATAAGAGAACTGTATTAATTGGCATTAGTTTTTTATTTGAAAACAATAGCACGTCAGAATGAATTATTGTAAAAACACAAAAAATATAAATTAAAAAATTAGATTTGTAATTTATCATACAGATAATAATTTACTCAAAATATTAGAAATGGACAGTTTATGGCTAGTGTGAAAGCATCAATTTATTGCACAGGTTGTGGAACACAAAACATAGTGGCAGCTCCGATGGAAGGAATGGAAGTTGTTTGTAGCAATTGTTCGAAGTCTATCATTCTTAAAAAAAAAGCGGGGTCAGCTAATTCCAGAAGAATGAGGGTTGCTAGCGCATCAATTGATAATAGTAATCCATCATTAAAAAGGAATACAGTAAATAGTGATTTAAATCGTGAAACATCCAATAATCCCTTAAGAAGCCATGCAACTAGCAATGGATTAAAAAGAGAAAGTGTAAAGCTTGATCCGGCTGCCATGCAAGGTACTTTGTTAGGTGCAAATTTAAAATTGATGGAACGAATAGAATCCCTCGAAGATAAAGTGTTAGAGTATCAAACAAAGAATGGTAAATTAAATTCAAAAATTACAAAATTATCTGTCTCTCATAAAGAACAAGCTGCTGCTGATGCAGGAGATTTCCCAGGGAAAGGTTTGATTGAGGCTACCTTATTAGAGGTGAAAGACCAGAAAGCTGGTCAGGATTTGTACCATGCCATGCAAAAAAAAGAGTCTGAAACATTATATAAGACTATCAATGCTGTTATGTTGGAAATCTATGAAATCAAAAAAGAAATTGAGCAAATAAACAAAGCGACATCAAAATAATCCCACATATACGATTACTCTTTAGTAAAACTTTTAATAGTAGCATTTAAGATCGCATCGCTTGTCAATGTTGCGCCAGATATGGCATCGACACTTTGAAGACTTTGACTTTTCAATATTTGGCTAGGAATATCAACTAGAGATGAATAGAACTGCTTTTCTTTGTGATCTTTTACTATTATAGAAGTGAATTTGTTATCTTTGATCTTAACCTCAACGGTTAATGACTTTTCATCAAAGCCTAGAGAGCTTCCATAATAGATGCCATCAGGAAGTTTATTTTTTTCTATCTTCTGATAACGTTGGATTGCCATTAGATTTTCTTTTGCGAGAATCTTAATTTTTTTATATCTATTTTTATTTCTTGATTTTAATTCTAATATTTGATTTAAATGATCTATTGATTTTTCTAATTCATTCTTCTTTCGAAATAATTGAGCCAAAGCTAAACGAGTTGTGCCCGGCCATCTTCTCATCCGTCTTTTTTTTAATTTAATCGCTCTTTCATATTCCTTCATGTTTGTTAGTAATCTAATAAGAGAACCATATTTGGTATGATCAACTTTTATTCTATGGAGAGTTTTTGTAGCAAGTGATTTACTGCCTAGTTTCCAATAGTAATATGCTAGCGAAGTTCTAATTGGATATGAATTCCTTAAAGATAATGATTTTTTAAACCAATAGATACCTCTAGGAAAGTCTAATAACAAATCACCATAACAGCTGGCCAATTCATTCAAAGATTTAATGAGACCGTCTTTGTTGTCATCATTTACTCTTACTAGATAATGGAAAAACTTTGTCCCTTCTTTCCATCTTTCTTCGTTCGGATTTATAATGTCCATTTTATAGTGATTGGGTACTTTTTGATTATTCCATCCTCTATATTTTTCCCATTTAGTTAACATAGTTTTTGGGTAATTTAATTCGATCGAGTTGTACCAATCGGTTGAAGTAGTCCCCATGTCTTCCACTAAAAGATTTATTTCTTCCTCACTTAACTTTAATGTTGGTACTGCGACTTTTTTTACTTTTTTTTCAAGTGAACCAGCTTTTACCTTCTTGCCATTTATTTTGTAATAACGTACGTTGGAGATATCAAAGTATTTTGTTACAGAAGCTTTATCTATTTCAACTTTAAATTTAACTCTGCCATTTTTTTCTTCAATTATTTTACCATGATATCTTCTTCCATTTTGAAGCATGACTTCATCTGAAAATAAAAATAATGATGAAGTTAAACAAATTAATAGAAAGAGTGATTTGAAAGTCATAGGTAAAAGCGAGTGTTAATGGGGGGTTAATTTTACTAATTATACGATATTTTTGAGTCACATCAGTTAAAACTCACAAAATGATCAGCTCATTTTTTATGATTTTTGCTGGTAATCCAATGGGAAGTAAAATTCGTGATGGTTGGTGACCGTAGGGTAGGTTGGTGAACACGGTTTTATTACTTCGATCAATAAATGAATTTATCACTTGTTTGATTGAGCCGTGCTTTTTATCTTCGGCGTTGCATTTGTAAAAATTTCCAATAACAATAGCGGATAATTTCGAAAAATTTTTTGCCATGAGCAATTGAGATAGTAGTCGATCAATATTATAGGGTTCTTCATTGACATCTTCGATAAAGAGTATTTTATCTTTTAATTCTGGAAAATAGGAGGTTCCCATCAAAGAGGTAATTAGCGATAAGCACCCACCAATTAAAATCCCATCGGCATTTTTTTGTTTTGATTGATTTGTTAAAATTATTTTAGGAAAAGAATGCTGGAAAATCAATTGTTCAAAATTATTAATCGTCGTTTTATTTACTTTGTCTTTCTTTATATCATAAGTTAATGTTATGCCAGTTATGCTTGGTAGTCTTATCTTTTTGTATAATGCTAACTGTAATGCTGTTGTGTCACTAAATCCAAAAAATGGTTTACTATTTTCCTTTATTAATGCAAAATCAAGTTGGTCTAATAGTTGTATTGATCCAAAACCACCACGACCTGCAATAATAGCATCAACGGACTTATCACAAAACAATTGATGTATATCATTTATTCTTTGTTTTGGAATTCCGGCTAAATAGCGATCTCTTGAAAAAATATTTTTAGATAGTTTTGTTTTAAATCCTAGCATTTTTAAATATTTTATAGTTGGTCGGATATCTTTTTCAGAATAAGGACCACTAGGGGAGCAGATACCAATGGTGTCTCCAATTTTTAAATTAAATTTCATAAAAACCTTAGTTTAATGTAAGCTAATTTCAGGGTTTATATTTTCTCTAAAATATCTTTTGCATAGTCTGTTAATGTGTCATCTCTTGCTCCCATAATAACAATCGTATCACCTTCTTGATTGTTTTCGAGAATCCATGATTTAATTTCTTCGCGATTATTAAAAAATTTAGAATCTTTACCATTGTTCACAATGCCCACGACTAGATCGTTTGAGGATATGTCTCTAGTAACCGTTCCTCCAGCATAAAATATTTCCGGTAATAGTAATATATCGTTCTTTCGTAAATATTTCGAAAATGTTTCTATTAATTGATTCTTTAGCATTCGAGTGGGTGCAAAACCATGTGGTTGGTAGATGTATAATATACGATTATCCGCACCAGCATGATGAGAAAGTGTCATCATACTTGCTTCAATCTTTTCTGCATTGTGAGCAAAATCATCAATGACTATTCTGCCATTTTTTGATCCAATGATTTGTAGTCTTCGGCCAATTCCTTTGAATTTAGCTAATGATTTTGCTAGTTTTTCTAATGGAACACCCAATTCAATTGCCATGCTAATGGCAGCAAGCGCATTTGCTATATTGTATAATCCCGGTTGTGGTAATTCAAATGTTACTTCGTTTAGAACAAATGTGGAGCCATGTGGATTTTGAATTATATTTTCAGCATAAAAATCGGCTTTATCTGATTTTATAGAAAATGTTTTGTATTGGTTGATTTTTTTTGCTAGGGCCATTGTTTCAGGACAATCATAGTTGATAACCAAATGATCTTTGCATCTATTAGCATAATTCAAAAATAAAGGTCGTAGTTCTTCAAGTGGTTTATGATCAAGGCTAATATTTAAAAGCAATCCACCTAAAGGATTATACAGTTCTAAGGTACCATCGCTTTCATCAGCTTCAATTACAGTATAGTTTTCTCCAGCAACAAAAGCATTACCAATGGCGGTATCCGTTTTATAGTTTTCCATTATCCCACCATTTATGATAGCTGGTTGGCAATTATTTTGTTCCAATAAGAATCCTAATATTCCAGTTACGGTAGATTTCCCGCTTGTACCTGCGACGGCAATTCCATTATTTTGATTAAATATCAAGGCGAGTAATTCGGCTCTTCTGATGATGGTTATGTTTTGACTTTTTGCAGCTTCAATATCAGGAATTGTAGCTTCAACGGCAGTTGATATAACTAAGGCATCTACATTTGACGTTACACAGCTTCCATCTTGTGGATAAATTTTAATGCCTTGGCTTTCAAGTTTTGATTTGATATTCAAACATTTTCCATGATCAAAATTGCGGTCTGAACCACTAATTTTGATTCCTTGTTTAATTAAAACTTGTGCAATGGCGCTCATGCCACTTCCTGCGATTCCGCAAAAAGCAATTGATGAATAGGGAATCATTCTTTAGATCCTTTAGGATAAAAACAAGAAACATAGTGATTTTCTTCGACGGCTTCTAACTCCGGTTTATTATTTAAACATTTTTCTGTAGCTAAAGGACATCTAGGTGCAAAATCACAACCAGGCCTTTCCTCTTCAGGAGATGGCAATTCGCCAGAAATTTTACTGGATTCTTTAGCTTTTTCAATTTTTGGATCTGGGATAGGAATCGCTTTTAACAAGCTTTGGGTATAAGGATGTTTAGCATCTTGATAGATAGTTGCTGCATCAGTGGATTCCACAATTTTCCCTAAATACATAATGCCAATTCGATTTGAAATTTGCCGAATTACGGATAAATCATGACTAATAAAAACTAAAGTCAGCTGATGCTTGGCTCTTAATTCTTGCAATAAATTAATGATTTGAGCTTGTATACTGACATCTAAGGCACTAATAGGTTCGTCGCAAAATAATATTTTTGGTTTTAAAGCTAGGGCTCTTGCTATGCCGATTCTTTGACGCTGGCCGCCAGAGAATTGATGTGGATATCGTTTGATCCAGTCACGATTTAAACCAACCTCATCCATCAGTGTTAAAACTTTTTCTTTCGTTTCGCTTTTATTCAAGTGTAAAAAATTATTGATAGGTTCTGCAATGATATCAAAAACTCGCATACGAGCATTTAAGCTACTAAAAGGATCTTGAAAAATAAGTTGCATATCACGGCGTGATTCTTTTATCTGCGATTCTGTTGCACGAGTTAAATCTATACCTTTATAAATTACAGAGCCTGCGGAAGGTTTGACGAGTTGAAGAATGCCTCGAATTAAAGTTGATTTCCCACAACCGCTTTCGCCAACTAATCCGTAGACTTCGCCTTTTTTGAGGTTAATAGTAACATCATTGACGGCATGTAACAATGCTGGTCTTTTAAACATTGACTTTGCTGGTAGTTGAAAAGTAACTTTTAAATTTTTTATTTCTAAAATAGTTTCTTGATCTTCAGGTATTTTTTGTTTTGTTTGTGACTCTGGAGTAGTGTATTCTGTAGGTAGATGGGAACAACGATGGAAATGAGTATCTGATATTTGAATTAATTCAGGTGACTTTTCTTTACAGCCTGATTGAGCATAAGGGCATCGATCATAAAAACGACAACCTTGCCAGTGGCCTTGTATGACAGGAGGTTGCCCTTCAATAGAAATAAGTTTTTTATCAATATCATCAGAAAGATTTGGAACTGATTGAAGTAGTGCATGGGTATATGGATGTTTGGAATGATAAAAAATTTCTTCGATTGATCCACTTTCTACTATTTGTCCTGCATACATTATGATTACTCGGTCACAAGTATTAGCGACGACTCCCAGATCATGGGTAATTAGCAAAAGGCTCATTTGTCGTTTTTTGAGTTGGTCTTTCATGAGTTGCAGAACTTGTGATTGAATTGTTACATCAAGAGCAGTCGTTGGTTCATCAGCAATAATTAAATCTGGTGAGCAGCTCATTGCACAGGCAATCATTACTCTTTGGCGCATTCCACCTGAAAATTCATGAGGGAAGCGATGAAACCGATCCTCGGCATTTGGAATACCAACGGCTTTAAGTAAGTCAATGGCTTCCTTATTGGCATCATCTTTTGAAATTGAATTATGTTGTCTAATTTGTTCTGTGATTTGATAACCAATTTTGATAAATGGGTTTAAACTAGTCATGGGATCTTGAAAAATCATGGCGATTTGTTTGCCGCGAATTTTCTGAAATTGTTTATTGCTTAGTGCCAATAAATTTTTGGAATCAAAATTAGCATGACCTTCTATTTTGGCATGTTGCTTATTTATTAGGCCCATTAATGCTAATGCTAAGGAACTTTTTCCACAACCACTTTCGCCTACGATTCCTAAAGCTTCACCTTTTTTTATGGATAGATTGGCCTTATCGACAGCTACTGTTGGATGTTGTTGATCAGGTCCGAAAATGACAGAGAGATCTTCGATGTCGATAATGTTTTCTGTGGACAAACTAGTTGGCTCTTTTCTTTAGTTTTGGGTCCAGTACATCTCGTAAGCCATCGCCTAAAGCATTTAGGCCAAAGAGAGTAACTGCCATAGCTATAGACGGATAAATTAAAAACCAAGATCTTTCGCCATTGTCACCAAGAGATTCGATTCCTTTGCTAATTAAAGTTCCCCAGGAATCTAAAGTTCTTCCATCAAACTGAACTTGTAAACCAATAAAAGCTAAAAAACTTTCTTCAAGAATAACGGCTGGTACGGTTAAACTTGTATAGACAATTATAGGGCCAATTGTATGTGGAATTAAATGTTTAAAAATAATTTGTAGTGTGCTTGAGCCTGACATTTTGGCTGCCTCAACGAATTCCATTTCTTTTAACGACAATATTTGTCCGCGCACAATTCTTGCCATGGTCAGCCATTGAACACAACCCAAAGCGATGAATAACAGAAATATATTTGTACCAAAGCTTACCATTAAGATGATGACCAAAAACATAAATGGCATTGCGTACAAGATGTCAACTGATGCCATCATTAACTGATCCGTCTTACCACCTAAATAACCAGATACGGCTCCATATATGACACCAATTATTATACTTACGACAGTTGCAATAATGCCGACCATTAAAGAAATACGGCCACCGTATAAAATTCTAGCTAAGAGATCTCGACCCAGTTCATCTGTTCCTAGAAGATGATAATTTTTTATTTCACCAGCATGATTACTTATTCTATTTATAGTTGGACCATCAAGAATTAAGTTTTCTAATTTTTCATCGCCTTTCATGATTTCAGTTACAACGCCATCATTTAGTTTGATTTTATAATTTTGGATACTTTGTTTTTCAATAATATTTAATAGTAGAACTCGTTCTCCGGTTTTTAAAATTCCCTTATCAATAGGTTTTTTTACTTTAAAAGTAATATCATTAAGCTTTTTACCATTTTCATTATTTTTCATTAATACATAAACATTAGGATAATCATTAGTATTAAAGCTTTTTATAAATTTATTGCCTCTTTTGATTTTACTGATTTTCCCATTTGTTTTTACAACGATTCTAATTTGAAATTCATCTTTGACGGCGTTTTCGATATCTAGAAATGATGATTCCATGACGGGTATGCTTGACTTAGCTTTTTGGTCTAGTTTAAAATGATTTTTAATAGTCACGTTAGGGTAGCTATAACCTGGGGGTTTAGAATGTTGCCAAACAATTTGATCAGTGGGTTCGTATTCGGTAATAAGTGGTGCAAATATTACTACAAAAGTCATGACAAAAACTGAAATAGCACCTGTTAGTGCAAGTGGATTCCGAACGAACTCTTTAAAGAGTAGGACGCCTGGGCTAGTTTCTTTCAGATCATTTTCCATTTTTATTTCATCCTGATTCTAGGGTCAATGGCACCATGTATTAAATCTGATATTAAATTACATAAAATAATAAAGGAGCCATAGAGAATTACTGTTCCAAGGACTAGAAAGTAATCACGATTCAATGCGCTTTGGACAAACTCACTGCCTAATCCTGGTAAATTAAAAATCTTTTCAACGACTAAAGATCCTGTTGTGATTGAAGCAATGGCTGGACCTAAAAAGCTAACAACGGGTAAAATCCCCCCGTATAACGCATGTCCAAAAACAACTTGTCGATTATTTAACCCTTTTGCTTTTGCGGTTTTTATGTATTCCTGACTTAAACTATCTAACATGCCCGCTCGCATTAAACGTGCTATTCTTGCAGCAAAAGGCAGTGCAAGGGTAATGGCCGGCAAAACCAAGTATTGTATTTGAATTCCTTCATAACCTTCAGATGGAAAAATTTTCCAGTGCATGGCAAAGGATATTTTGAGTAGCGGACCAATAAGAAATACAGGCAGGCTAATTCCTAACACTGCTAAGCTCATGGTTGTGAAGTCAAAGTAAGAGTTTTGTTTGACGGCAGAAAAAATACCTGCTGTGATTCCTAAAAAAAGTGATAAGAATAGCGCAAGACCACCTAGATATAGAGAAGGCGGTAGCATTTCAGAAATAATTTCATTGACGGTTTTCTCTTTTTGTACCATGGATAGACCCAAATCACCTTGGCTTATCATTCCCAAAAAATAAAAATATTGAATATGAAGAGGTTTGTCGAGTCCATATTTTTCTTCAAACTTTGCTTTTACTTCCTTCGATATTGCTTTTTCTTCAGAAAATGGATCGCCTGGCGCTAGTCTTATTAAAAAAAAAGATAACGTTATTAATATTAATAAAATAAGCGGTGTGGCTAAAATTCTTTTTATAAAATATTTAAACAATGCTTAGCCTTAATTTTTTTGGAGTCACTCTTTTTCTAGCCAAATGTATTTTAAGGGATGAAAGCCAAATATATTATGGTAGTAGCCATTTACTTGTTCGGATAAAAGCCCTTTATTAGCAGGTATAAAGAGTGGTAAGATAGGCAGCTCTTCTTTTATTAGAATAATCTCCATTTGTTGAAATAGTATCATTCTCTTAGCCTTATCGGTTTCTTTCTGCGATGCAAATAATAAGGTGTCATATTTTTTATTAACCCAGCCAGTTCGATTATTGCCATTTCCCTCTGTCCACATATCAAAAAATGTGTTTGGATCATTGTAGTCGCCATACCAACCTCCACGCATTACTTCATAATTCATTGACGTCATATTTGATAAATAAGTTTTCCACTCCATATTCTTAAGAATTACCTTAACTCCTAAATTATTTTCCCAATTTTTTGATATAAATTCAGCAATTAATTTATGAGTTTCGCTTGTATTAAAAGTTATTTCAACTGCAAGCCCTTTTGTTATGACGCCAGCGTCTTTTAATATTTTTCTCGCTTTTGCTGGATTATAATCTAGGCCTTTAACATGAATATAACCAGCAGCTGGTGGGCAAAACCAGTTTGCAGGAGTGGGTATATCATGAAGGACATGTTTTGCTAATGTCTTTCGATCGGTTGCCATTGCAAATGCTCTTCTAACCTCAGCTTTGTCGAAAGGTGCTTTTTTACAGTTAAATCGATAGAAGCTTGTTGCAAGGGTATCTGTTTGATAATACTCAGGCAGTTTTTTAACTTCATCTATTTTAGATTCTGGTACAGAAGGTTGCCAGTGCATACCTTTATTAAGAAATTTTTTATAAGCGGTTTCAACTCTTTCAATAGCTAGTGCTGTAATTTTTTCGAGCTTTACATATTTTGCATCCCAATAAGTTTTGCTTTTTACCATCACGATTTTTTGTCTACGGTCCCATTTTTGAAGATGAAAAGGGCCATTTGTTACAATATTTTCTGGTAGTATCCATTTGTCGCCATAGGCTTTGACTGTTTCTAAGGGAACAGCATAAAGAGTTGGAAAAGCAACGATGTCTAAAAAGTAAGCTGTTGGGTTTTTTAATTTCACTTCAAGAGTGAAATCATCAATTACGTTGACCCCAATCTTTTTCATATCAAAAGAACTTTTATTTTTTGCTTTTGAAAAATCTTCAGCGCCAACAATATAAAATAATTGATAATTATAGGGGGCTGCAATTGAACCATCTAAAATACGTATCCATGATTTGTAAAAATCATGTGCTGTAACGGTTCTGCCATTGGACCATTTTGCATTTTTGCGGAGATAGAATGTATAGGTAAGACCATCTTTTGATATATTCCATTTATTTGCAATTCCGGGTCTAGGCACAAGTGTCTCAGGATCCATGCTAACCAAACCTTCAAACATACATTCGATTAATCTGAATTCTAATAGACCTGAAATAACACCTGAATCCAAACTTTTAGGTTCTGCGCTATTATTGAAAACAAAATGTTGTTCAACTTTTTTCCAATCGTTTGAATCAGGCATATGTGCCTTTTTCCATGCCGGCATATCTTGAGCAAAAGTACAAATGTTTGTTATCAGTAGCAGAAGGGAGAGAATGTTTTTTATCTTCATATCATATGGCTTTCGGTAAATTTAATTCCGGTTTCAAAAGAGGGAAGATTATAGCCATTTTATAGCGGGTTAAAACCATATTTTATTAGTGAATTACGGCTCCTTTTCTGGTTTATCCAACAACATTTAGGCTTCTGAAATTATTAAAATAATAGCGAGTTAGGCAACTTTGAGTGGGTGCTGAATTTTGGTATATATAGGAAACATTGGCGAAATAATCGTAAATTAAAAAGCTTGGTTGTGAGAGCCAATTAAAATTGCCATTAATGAGATGATATTTTTTTGAAGTAAGGTTTCCTTTTGAATTAAAGAAACTTCCAGTTTGAAAAAGTAGCCGCTTGCCCAATTAAATTATTATGATCATCAGTAATGTTCCATACGATTGCAGTTTCAATGAAAAAGCGTTTACCTGACTTCGTTATTCTTATCCCTTGATAATCATCAATGTATCCATCTTCTTTGACTCTTTGTAGTAGTGCTTCTCTTTCTTCTCTTAAAGGTGCTTCGGCTGTTTTTTTTGATGTCGTCTGTGTAAAGTGTTCAAAAGACATTTCCCATAATTCGAGAGCATTTTTATTTCCGTAATTTAATATAGGATCTGTTTCAGTGCCATGCGAAAGCACAATAAAGTTGGCGCTATCAATTGCATCAGTCAAAGTCGTTGTTTCGCAATTGTAGGTAATCAATTTTTTATGCAGTAGTTTTTCGAAACTATTAGCTAAATGCTTCAGATGGATTTCAAGAGGGATTTTCATTATTTTGTTGTTTAAAAGGTTTCTTTTGCTTAAATTTGAAGATTATTATAGTAGTGAAAATTAGTCTTGCGAGCGAATGAAAAATAAACTTAAAATATTCTTTAAAGAAAAATTATGGTCGGATGAATTGTTTAAAGATTCTTTTTGGCTAAATTTTTTAGTAAAGCGATTACGAATTGTATTTTTGGTATTTAAAGGCTTTTTGCGACACGAATGTTTTACCCGAGCTTCGGCACTTACCTACGTTTCAGTTTTGGCTTTTATACCATTATTAGCGTTGATTTTTTATATTGCATCCGTCCATGCAAATGAAAATATACATCAACTCGAAATGTTTTTGAATGACTTTTTTCGACCAGCTGATGGTAGCAAAGAATCCCTGGTAGAAGGTGCTAAAGAGGTAAATCCATTTGTACATAAATTATTGTATTTCGTGAAAAACATCGACATGAAAAATTTTGGTTTATTTGGTATTTTATTTTTACTGATAACGTCCATCTCATTGATTAAAAATATTGAAACGGCATTGAATAAGATTTGGGGTTTAAAAAATGATCGTCCTTGGATAAAAAAAATACCAACTTATTCATTTGTTTTATTAACCTTGCCATTTTTTGTGATTTTATCAATAACACTGTCTGCTAGCTTTAACGCATTTGCAATTGCCAGAACAAGAGGTGTTGAAAATATTCTTGAAAATTGGACGTCCTATTTTTATATATTAGATTTATTGATTACATGGACAAAAAGTATCCTTCATATTGCCGGAGATGCTTTTTCTGGTTTAGTTCCTTTTGTATTTTCCTGGTTTGCTTTTTTAATGTTGTATTGCTATTTACCCAATACAAAAGTTCGCTTTAAGTATGGAGCGATTGGTGCTTTAATAGGTTCCGTATTATTTGAATTAGCGAAACCTTTATTTACACAATATGTTAGTGAATTTGCAGCCACCTCAAACATCACAAAAGTTTATGGTGTATTAAGTTTTTTGCCTATTACCTTATTGTGGATCTACATCATATGGCTAATCGTTTTATTTGGTGCTGAATTCACCTATGCGATTCAAAATGTAAAATTATATCAACGTGAGCTTCAGTTAGGTTGGCTTAATCAAAGATCCAAAGAATTAATTATTTTAAAATTTGTTAATTTGATGCTAATTAAACAAAAAGAAGGCGATAGTATTTTGCTTGATGACCTTTATGATCAAATTAACGTGCCTGAATCTTTTGTGAATTCATCACTACAAATATTTATTGATTGCAAAATATTAACACACATTAGTGATGAAAACGAATACAAATTTGAAAAGCCAATTGAAGAAATAACACCATATTTTATCCTCAAAACAATGAGAGATAATGGCAATGATTATGGTGAAGATCTAAAAGATACTTATCCCTATTTGGACGAATTTATTTCTCAAATTGAATCTTATAATATTGATTTCCCATTTCAGCTTAATGAGAAATCAAGTGAGAAAAAAGAATTATAATATTAACGAAATATCGCATAGTTTGATGTTTTCCTTGTTTAATCTTGTTAATTCAAGATTTCTTTTCTTTCCATGTCCATACGGTTCGAATTGCCTTGAAAATCATGCATTGTGGTGTAAATATATTGATGTAATTCCTAGTTGAAGATATTAATAATTACAATATTCATAATTTTTAGGTGATACTATGAAGTTTAGAAATTTAACTTATTTGATAGTGATTTTGATTATTCTAATTTCTTGTGGAAATTCTAATGAATCATCTTTTGAGCCAATACATCATGCAAAAATAAATCGAGATAATCAATGGGGTGAACCGATAAATTTAATGCCAAAAAACCAACTTGACTTTGAGCGAAATTGGATAATCAAAAAGGGTAATTGGATATTTAAAGATGGAAAGTTAGAAACTGTTCCAAGTCAAGACGGTCGAAAAGAGCATATAATTTTCTTTAAGGAAAATAGCTTAAGTGACTATGCTATAGAATTTAAAGCCAGAGCTAAAAATCAGGACGCTTTAGATTCGGGCGGTGATTTGTCGGTCATTATGAATTCCAGTGAAAATCTAGAAAAAAGAATTGATTTGCAGATAGGTGGTAGGGGTAATACCATAGCCGTCATTCAAATGTATGATTTTCCTTTAACGCAAGTCGAATATGAAATAATACAAAATGAAACTTATACAATCCGTGCTGAAAAATCAGGCGATTGGTTTAAATTATTTTGTAATGACGTATTGTTACTTGCTACTAAAAACAGCTTTTATTTAACAGGTAGGTTCAATGGATTCTATTCATATGGCGAAGGAAAACAATTTTGGGATATTAAGTATTACAAAAAGAATATGTCTAATTATGAAATTGAATTAAAAGCAATCGATCAAATTTTAGCAAAAATTATTGATTCACCTGCACTTTACAAACAATATGCAAAATTAGTTAAGACATTATTCCAAGATATTATTAAGGCATATCCAAAGAAATTAACATTGCACGATAGAATTAATTTAAGGATAGCGCATCTTGAGTTAGCTTTAGGAAACTTTCAAGCGGTAGAAAACTTCTTAGGTAAAATGAAAATAAAAGACAATGAGTATGATATTTCTTTATTAACTGCTAAAGCAAATTTTATGTCGGGTAATTTTAAAAATTCAAAAGAAATATTTATGAAATGTTTAAAAAAGTATAAGTACAAAAGGATAGGAACGATAGGTGTTATAAAAAGTCTTTTATATTCAAAATATTCAAGAAGAATTCCTGGTGAGTATCAAGAGTTCTTCTGGAATACATTTATTAAATATAGTAAGTCAGATAATATAAATTGTTCTAATGCTAATTTAAAAAATATTGATTTTCTTAAAATTAAAAAAGATCAAATTACGATGATAATTGCTAACTATAATTTGATCACTTCCTTAAAGTTTTTGAATGATTACCCCTTTCTTAATGGCTTGTATATTGATGGGAATCATATTGAAAACTTGAAAGAGCTAAATGGTTTGTCGATTAAAACACTTTCCATTAGTGAGAATAAGATAAATTCTTTAGAGGGGATTAAATTAAAGGATTTAAAAGTAATATCCATTCGTGAGAAAAAATTAAAGAATCTAGACCTTTTAAATGGGTGTTTAAATCTGAGTAAGTTAAACGCTGGATATAATGAATTGAACGAAATAGTTTCTTTGAATAAACTTATACACCTTGAAAATATTAATTTGGGATTTAATAAAATAAAGGAAGCAGCAAGTATTCCTTTGAAAGCCTTAAAACTTTTAATTTTGAAAAGTAATTCAATATCTAATATTGATTTTTTAGAGAAAAGTAAGAGCTTAGAATTCTTAGATATTTCAAATAATAAAATCTCTTCAATTGAGTCATTGTCAAAAATTGAATCTTTAGAAACCTTAATTTGTTACGGAAACCCAATTCTGACACTTGGTTCCTTTGCGAAAAACCCACCAAAAACATTTTTTTTTAATCTTGAATTGTTTTCTGATGATTATGTAAAAGGTTTGTTGAAAAGTTGGCCAGGTGAAGAGCTGAGAAATCATCGCAAGAATGTGAAAATTTTATTTGAAATGAGAAAAGAAGAAAAAGCGAATCTTAAGCAATTCGCAACAGAGCTTAATGGCCATTATTATTTAAGTATGCCCATCTTTTTAAATAAAAAGAATGCTAAAGATTTTTGTGAAAAAGTTGGTGGACATTTAATTTCACTCGTGGATGAATCTGAACTTGATGAAAAGCTTTTAGATCGAATGGAATTTAGTAATTATTGGATTGGATTAGAAAGAGTGGACGGCTTGATTAGGTGGTCAACTAATGAAATTGTTAATGTAGATCGTTTAATAGGCTTACGTTGGAATAGAACTAATGATGATCAGAGTTTTGCATTAGATAAGCTTAATCAATGGCATATTATAAATTCTGATACTCAGTTACCTTTTATCATTGAATGGGATCAGTGAAAACTATTGTATTTTAGATCATTATCCAAATTGTATTAATTGTGCATTAAATTAATTTTAGGTGAATTTTATGAAGTTAAGTAATATTTTTATATTGTTATCAATTTGTTGTATTTACATTTCTTGTGGAAATTCAGAAATTTCCAATCGAGAAAATAATAATTCTAAATTACAATCGACTAGAGATAAAATGTGGGGAGAGCCTATCGAGCTAACTCCAAAAAATAAAAGTGACCTAGAAAAAGATTGGGTTATAAAATCAGGTGCCTGGAAAGTAATTGATGGGAAATTAGAATCAATTAAAAGTGAAGATGGTAAATACGAAAATATTATATTATTTAAAAGGAATCGCTTAGGTGATTATGCAATTGAATTTAAGGCGAGAGTTAAAGATCAGAAGTCATTAGATGCTGGTGGCGATTTGTCTATAATATTATCTGCAGATGAAAAATTACGCATTAGATATGATTTACAAATTGGAGGTTTAAGTAATACCATGGCAATTATTCAAATGTATAATTTGCCACTAGCTCAAGTAGCCTATGAAGTTTTTCCTTCAGATGTTTATAAAATTCGCGCCGAAAAAATTGGCGACTTTCTAAAGCTATATTGTAATGATGTTTTAATTGTTACTTGTAAGAATAGTTATTTTTTGACTGGTAGATTTAATGGGATTTATACATATGGTGAAGGGAAGCAGTTTTGGGATATTAAGTTTTTTAAAAAGAATATGTCCGATTATGAAATTGAACTTAAAGCCATTGATCACATCCTATCAAAAATTATTAGTGCACCGGCAAAACACAGACAGCATGCTGGGTTAATCAAAACGTTATTTCAAGATATTATTGATGCTTATCCCGAGAACTTAAGTTTACATGATAGGGTTTATTTAAGGATTGCTCATTTAGAATTAACTTTAGGTAATTATCAAGAAGTGGAGCATTACTTGGATAGGATGAATTTAAAAGATAATGAGTATGACATTTCAATCTTAATAGCAAAAGCGAAGTTTATGTCAGGAGATTTTAAACGATCAAAAGAATTATTTGTGAAATGTTTTGAAAAGTTTTCTTTTTATCGTGTGGGAACTATTGGCTCTATTAAAAACTTATTATTCTCAAAACAATCACGAAACATAACCGATGGTTACAAAGATTTTTTTTGGACAATATTTGTTAAACATACTTTAGAAACTATCGTAAATGTTTCATATGCTAATCTTAAAAGTATTGACTTCTTAAAATACAAAAAAGATAGTCTAGAAACTGTAGTGGCAAATAATAATTCTCTTACCTCAATTGCTGTCTTGAAGGATTTCTCATCGCTAAAATTTTTAAGTTTAGATGGCAATGACTTATTAAGTCTGAAAGAATTAAACGGTTTATCTATTAAAAAACTGTCAATTAATGAAAATAAAATTAAATCTTTGGAGGGTATTAAATTAGATGTCCTTGAAAATCTTGATATTTCTATTAAAGATTTAAAGAATCTTGATTTATTAAATGGATGTACCAATCTTAAGGTTTTGAATGGATCTAAAAATGAGTTGAGTGATGTTTCAGCTTTATTTAATTTAAATCAATTAAAACAAATAAATTTAAGCTTTAATAAAATAAATAATATTTCTAAGATTCCTTTAGCTGAATTGAATTATCTGAGATTGCAAAATAATTCCATATCAAATATTGATATATTAAAGGGTTGTAAAAAATTAAATTATATAAATATTGCGAACAATAGTATCACCTCAATTGAATCATTATCAAAAATTGAATCTTTAGAAACTTTAATTTGCTATAATAATCCAATTATTTCCTTTAAATCATTTTCAAAAAAACCACCGAAAACTTTTTTCTTTAATATTGAATTGCTTTCTGAAGAAAGTGTTGATGGTTTGTTGAAAAGTTGGTCAGGAGATGAGTATAGAATTCATAGAAAAAATATTAAAATTTTACAAGAACTGAAAAAAGGCGATAAAGCCAATATTAAACAATTTGCTGCTGAGTTAAATGGACATTATTATTTAAGTGTGCCGGTATTTTTAAATAAAAAAAATGCTCAAGCATTTTGCAAGAAGTTTGGTGGGCATTTGATTTCAATTGTTGAAAAAAGTGAATACGATGAAAAGGTTTTAGATCGCATGTACTTCAATGATTATTGGATTGGTCTAGAAGAAGTTAATGGATCAATAAGATGGAGTACTAATGAAAGTATTGGTGTAGACCTTTTTGGCGGTTGGCGTTGGTACAGAACTTCTAATGACAAGAGCTATTCAATAGTGATGGGAAACAGATGGCAAGTTCAAGATCCCGAGAATGAATTGCCTTTTATTATTGAGTGGGATAGATAAAAAGTACATTTTAATCGTTTATTCTTGCCGGTTAATTTGGCTTTTCCATAAATTATAATTACATTTCGAAGTAAAATCACCCTTAATAACAATCTCAATTAAAATTTTCATAAAAGGGGGAACCTTTTGGTGTTCTAAGCGTGTAGATTAATGGCATGTGAAATCAATAATAATAATTTTGTTTTTAGGAGGGCAATATGAAAAACCTTATAATGATTCTCTTTTCACTTCTAGTAATGACGGGGTTTATTTATGGTGAATCGTCGTCAATGAAAAATAAAGATGCTATTGTGCTTATTAGGGAATTCAAAAGTATTATCAGGAATAACTTATATTTAGATTTTAAAGAATCTGTAAAAAAGCTTAGAAATATCAAGAAAGATATTTTAAAAAAACATCATGTATATGAAGACCTATTTAAAATAATTAAAAATAAAAAGAAGGATTATTTTGTTTTAATGAGACAAATGTCAATTGAAATGCTTATCGATTTATATTTAGAAAATCATCATATTGTTAATTTAGAATCAGAATTGTTGAAAATCTTAATTGATGAAAATGAAGCAATACCTTTACGAAAATATTTAATTGAAACGTTACCAGATGTTTTAACTAGGGAAGATTTAGCTAATTCTTATGAACTTAAAAATGTATTTTTAAAAATTTTATCTAAAAAAATTAAATTAAAAGATGATTCTAGGGTGCTGGAATTGAAACAGGCGGTTTTTAGAAAGTTATCATTAATAAAGGTGGGATATAATTCAATTAGTGTGACGATTAAAAGAGAGCTAAATGATAAAAATTCTAAATTGAAAATATCTATTCTCTATTATTTATTGGATTATTCTTTGTCTAATAATCGATTTTCAGAATATGAAATAAAAAGATTTTGTAAAAAAATATTTTTAAATCGTGCCGGTGAATTTTCAAATATGGATATAGCAAAAGCAATAAATTTATATGCAAATATGTTAAAAAATGAGAGTGGTAGAATACAGAAATCAGATGAAAAAATATTTTTAGATTTTCTAAAAAATAATGATGAAGATATTATGATCGCAGCAGCTACATCACTATACAAGATTAATTCAATTGTGGCTGTTGGCGCAATAATTAAGAGATTAAAAGAAGTTGATACTAAAAGTTTAAGTGCGCGAAATAATTTGATTTTAGCATTAGGTTATCTAGAAGGGAATCTTCTGAGGTTTGGTAAGGGAGAAAGCAGTTTAAATAAAATAGCCTTAAACGAAATTAAAGATGTCTTTCTTTTGATCCTGCCGAAAATTAAAATTAATGATCCAATTTTAAATAAAGTTTTAGATGCCATTAATATGTTTGGGCTTGAAGATAAGGCTGAAAAATATTTTAAATTAAAGTCATTAAAAAAAATTATTAAATATCTACGTAAAACTAAAGATGAAAAAATAAAAATTAAAGTTTCAGAATTACTGACTAACTTTACAGGTATGCCATTTAATACAAATGTTGAATTGTGGGATAAATGGGTAAAAGCTGAAGATTCAAAGCCTAGAAGTAAATTTAATTAATGTTCAATCTATTTTTGTAATGCATTTATTATTCCCAATTAGCCATATAGATTTTTTTATTTTTTTTAATTGGGTTTTTGTCGACTTTTAAAAATTTTGAAACGCCTTTATTATTGAAGAATGTGAAAATATCTAAAAACAGCACGCCATTTTTTCCAGCACGAATATCATGAATATTATCTCGATATCGACTTAGATTTGATATGTCACCTTGTTTAGCGATTACATTTTGCGTTTCAATTATTTTAAATTGTTTTGCAGCCTGAATGTTTTGTATTTTTTCAGCAAAATCGAAGTTCCTGATTGTGGCAGAGCCCTCTAATACATTTACAATGCCATTGTAGTTACGGTGGTCGTGAAATCTGAGAGCTGTGCCAGGTAGCATGCGAATTTGATAAACTTTAAGAGGTATTTGAGAATACATGGATGTAAATTTTATTTTCCGATCTGTTTTTTTAGCATGCGGAATATTTTTTAAACTCGATACCATTTTAGTGAATTCTTTTAAATACTTTTCTTCATCGGGATTTTCTGCTTTTATTAGGGCCTGTGCTTTAGAAGTCATTTGAGTCATTAATTTTTTAATTTCATTATTTTTGTCTTGATCCTTTTGGCCAGAGTCTTTATTCTTTTTATTTTTTGTTACTTCGGCCCGTAAGGGTAAGTAGTTACTTAGAAACATACTCCCAGCAGCTAACGCAGATATTTTTAAAAAATTTCTGCGTTCAATGAAAACGCCATCGGCAATTTCTTCTTTTTCAACTTCTATATATTCTGAAAAATAGCTCATTTTTATAACCTTTTAAAAATGCCAAGTGTAGACATTAATAGTCTTAAATTATGATAAATTATGAATATACGCTTAACAATTGAAAAACCTATGAAAAGACATCATATTTAGGTATGAGAATGTAGAATAATATTTAATTTGATTCTTTGATTGATTTGAATTAGTAAAAATTGGTGTAGAATGTCGACGAATTAAGTTTAATAGTACGTGAGTATCAATTTGGTATTTTAATAGGGAGAGCTATTTGTGGTTGATCGAAAGAAAATTTGGGACGGAGTGGCTGAATATTTAGTAGGGGAAACTGATTTGGATAAAAGTATAAGTGAGATCTCAGATTCAACAGATATTAAAAAAGATCTTGAGTTTGATTCACTGCAATTAGCTACCATGGTACTAGATTTAGAAGAGGATTATGAAATTGATATTGCCGATGAAATTACTTCATTAGTAACCGTTGGTGATGTAGTCGATCTGATTGTTAAATTAAAAGAAGATTCATAATGAGTAGTGTAAATGGCATTTAAAAGAGTCGTCATTACAGGGTTAGGGATTATTTCTAGTATTGGTAATTCTTATGATGAAGTGAAATCAAATCTAAAAAATGGAAAATCCGGTGTCTCCAAAATAGAAGAATGGAGTGAATTAGGGATTAAAAGTTGTATTGCAGGTAGTATTAAAGACATTGAGAATAAAACTAAATCTTCTGAACTATCACGAAAAATTTTAAATTGCATGGGAGATGCGGCTAAATTTTGCACACTTGCTGCCCAGGATGCTATAAAAGACTCTGGTCTATCAGACGAAGAATTAAAAAATCCAGAATTTGCTTGTATCATAGGGAGTGGTGTTCCCAGCACTGATGCTATTTATCAATGTTCAGATAAACTCTTTAATGGTAAAATTAAAAGAATATCTCCTTACACAATTGTGAAGTCTATGTCAAGTTCATGTAGTGCATCAGTAACGAATACGTTTGGTTTGAAGGGACGTAGCTATTCATTAAGTTCTGCTTGCGCTACATCTGCCCACAATATAGGACATGCTTATGAATTAATTAAATCTGGACTTATTGATTCAGCTATAACTGGTGGTGGTGAAGAAGTAACTTCTATCACTACAAGTGGATTTATGGCTATGAGGATGGCATTGTCTACAAGATATATTGATAATCCTCATCAAGCATCACGACCATATGATGCCAACCGCGATGGTTTTGTCATTAGTGGAGGTGCGGGTATTTTAATTCTAGAAGAATTCGAAATGGCACAAAAAAGGGGTGCTAAAATTTATGGTGAAATAATAGGTTATCATGCAAATGCTGATGGGTTAGATATGATTATGCCTGATCCAGATGGCATACAAACGGGTGAATGCATGAAGCGAGCTATTGCAAAGGCAGGGATTTCAGTTAATGATATCGATTATATTAATACGCATGGTACCTCAACAGTAATTGGCGATATTGCAGAACTCAAAGCAATCAAACGTGCTTTTGGTGAAAATATTCCTATGATTTCTTCCACCAAATCTATGACGGGACATCCCATAGCTGCTGCTGGCGCTCTTGAATCAATATTCTGTATGGGCATGTTAGAAGATCAATTTATAGCACCTAATATTAATTTGGAAAATATAGATCCTGATTGCAGGGAATATCCAATTATCACAGAAACCTTAAATAAAAAATTAGATATAATAATGAATAATAATTTTGGTTTCGGAGGAACAAATGCCACCATCATCTTCAGAAAATTCGATCATTGATTGGAAAGAATATATTAATGCCTTCGTAGATGAAATGGGCACGATCAATAAAAATAATATTCAGAAAATAATTCCATATGGTGATGACTTTTTTTTTATAGATAGAGTCTATGGTTTAACTGATGATGCCATTACGGGTGAATTTGCTATATCTGAAAATCAGCCATATGTACTTTCTCACTTTACACACAATCCTGTTATGCCAGGTTGCTTAGTAGCCGAAAGTTTTGCCCAAGCAGGTACTATTTTGATCCGTTATAATTTAGGATGTTGTAAAGCGAAGGATATTTTTGTTGGTAGTATTGAAAAAGCGAAATTTAAAACGCCCATTAAGCCAGGGCAGACGATTAAACATATTGTACAGTTAAAAAGTATGAATGTTGATCTTGGTGTTGCCCGTTTGCAAGGTGATACGCTCATCAATGATATCAAAGTTGCTTCCTATAAGCTTATTCTTGCAATATTAGATAGAGAATAAAAAAACATCATTTTATTTTAGTTATAATTGTTTATTTTTTAATGAGTGAGAAATTTAGTAGACCATCTTGCCGTTACCCAGCTGAATAGGATTAGATTCAGTTCGGAATCATTATAGCTCAAGTAAAAGTTGATTTGTTCTGAAACATTTTATCAGAATTAATCCTGTCGAAGCAGTTTTTCTTACGACGATTGAACAGACAAAAGTTTGATTAAAGTTGTATTTTTGAGTCGTAAATATAATTGGTAATTTAAATCATATAACTTGAGATTAAATCCAAAACTGATGTTAAATGTTTTTTATTTCTTGTGGAAATTAATGACTAATATTGAAACTGCTAAAATTGATATCCTGTAATGATTATCAAAAGGAATTTAGCTCTCAAAAATTTGTAAAACAACTTGAGACGGCCTAAGACTGACTATAAGCTCAAAATTTGAAATAAAGATTTTTGATGATTGTGGTTTTAAAACTATCTTAGATCGTTTCAAAAGTGTCATTGCAACATTCTAAAATAAATTAATAAGTTTGTATCCATATTTTGCATGGCCACTACATGTTGTAAGCCTCATTTCTGATCATAAAATTTCGAAACAATTCTGGTAGAAATTAGGAAATATTCTTTGCAAAATTGTCCTAATGTAATATTATTCTCTCAAAATAGGGGAAATCAGTACAAATAAGTTGGATTCAGGGGCATAAATGAGCTTTAATAGCAGATATCTCATTAAAATCCAATCTAAAAATCAAGTCGTTATGCCTTCAAAACTTCGAGATTCAGAAGAATCCGACGCCATGCCTAAAAACTATTATTTATTCAGTGAAGATTTTATAGAGGTTGATTCAGAAAAAGAAAGTGAATTAAGCCGCCGGATCATGATGTATCCTTTAAATATTTGGAATGAAGTTGTTCAAAAAATGGAGGATCGGTTGAGAAAGGCCAATGTTAAAGAAGTTGGTAAGCAAATTAAAATCATGCGTTCAAGTGCAAAAAAAGTCGAGTTAGATACACAAAACCGATTTACCCTTAAAAAAGAGTTGATTGATTTGGTTGGGATAAGAGATAAGGAAGTCTATTTTGTAGGTAGTGGTTCCAAAGTAGAGATTTGGGACAAGGCTTCTTTTGAGATCTTAATTAATCAATATGCGACAAATATTAAGCAAACATTTAAAGATTTTGTTGATGATTTATAAAAGTTAATAATTTAAAAGGAGCAGTAAATGAGTTCAAAAAGCGTATCCCATGTATCAGAAAACCTATCCATGTTATTTGTCGATGGAAAGTTGGTCTGCGAACCACAAAACAATGTTTTTGCTGATGAAGCCAAGGATGTTGTATCAAAATTAGAAAAATTAAAAAAAATTGGTGATATGTTTAATGATATTGAAGTAAGCTCGTATGTTTCAAAATTGATCGTTAAATAGAACAGGAAATGAGTGGCTTTACATTATTCGGTAATGTTGCAAGAAACTTTAGAATGGCTTAATCCTAAAGAAG
The DNA here is from genome assembly GCA_002746535.1 of Planctomycetota bacterium. Classification (GTDB taxonomy): domain Bacteria; phylum Planctomycetota. The sequence continues at coordinate 14,386 of NVWA01000007.1, read as the reverse complement.
GGCAACATTTTTTAGATGGTACACTGGGGGCTGCTGGTCACTCATTAGAAATATCAAGGAGAATTGGTCCCTCAGGTAGATTATTGGGATTGGATGTAGATGAAAGTGCTCTTGATGTTGCGCGAGATAAATTAGAAGAAATTAATAATGTCTCCTTTTATCAATTGAATTTTGAAAACATGGCTGAGGCATTGAAAAAAGAGGCTTTTTCATCATTAGATGGAATTCTCCTAGATATTGGTGTATCTTCGATGCAATTAGATCAGGCTCAAAGGGGATTTAGTTTTAGAGATGAAAACGAAGGTGATCTGGACATGAGAATGAATCAATCAGTAGGCATGCCCGTTAAAGACTACCTGAAATCCGTACCAAAGAGTGAATTGGAAAAAGTTATCAAAGAATATGGCGAAGAACGTTATTATAAAAGAATTGCGAACGCGATAATTGAACAAAGAAAAATCAAAAAGATTGAAACAACAAAGGAACTTGCTGAATTAATTCGCAAGGCGATTCCTGGACCTCGAACTAAAATTGATAAAGCTACCAGAACATTTCAAGCCTTAAGAATATTAATTAATCGAGAACTTGATGTGTTGAAAAATGCCATCGAAGAAGCGATTAAACTTCTGGAGGTTGGTGGTCGTTTAGTAATTATTTCTTTTCATTCATTGGAAGATCGAATTGTAAAATGGAGTTTTAGGGATCTGAAAGATAATGGTCAGGCTAAAATATTAACTAAAAAACCATTATTACCTTCAGAAAAAGAAATGCGGGAAAACGGTAGAAGTCGAAGTGCAAAAATGAGAGTATTAGAAAAAATATGAAAGCGAAAAAAGTACCTTTTAAAAAACGTTTTAAAAAAAGTATAGCTAGGCTAGGAGTGATTCTGTTTTTGGGGCAAGTCTTGGTGCTCGGTTTATATATTATTCATTTAGAAAGGTTAAAGTTGAAATCAGGCTATGAAATTGGTCGTCTGATGAATATCAAAAAAGAAAAACAAATTCAACAAGATGAAGAATATTACTTAGTTGAAAAACTAAAAAGTCCAAAGATGTTATTGCGAAAATCAGCTGAATTAAATTTAAACCTAAAGCCAGCTAATAAAGAATATTATAAGAATATTTATGTGAATCCTGAAGAGCGAATGAAAACGATAAAAGAGTTTCATGAGAACAAAGGTAAGGTTTGGAAGAGTCTGCTGTCTGAAAGAGATGCGTTGAATCTAATTGATAATTAAAGGGGTACCTGTTGAAGCAACACAATATTTCATTTTGGTGTAGTTTGTATTTAGCAGGCTTAATTTTATTATTTATTGGCTGTTTCGTAAAAGCTTGGGTTTTACAAGTAAAACAATTTAAAGACCACACGAATTATAAAAAGAAAATCACGTCAAGTTATATTACGATTAGAACTCCTCGTGGAAAAATATTAGATCAAAGAGGTGATCCTCTTGCGTTATCCGTAAGAGTTTATTCTTGCTGTATGTATCCACAAATGGTTAGTAAAGATGCCGATAAAAGACAATTAGCTAGAACTCTTTCGCGAGTTTTGCATTTACCGTTTAATAAAACAATCAAGAAATTTAATTCTACATCAAAATTTCGTTGGGTTAAAAGAATTTTAACCAAATATGAAGAACAGAAAATTCGACAACTAAAAAAAGATGGCTTTGGGTTTATAGATTTAGTTGCGGAATATAAAAGACGTTATCCTGGTTCTAAATCATTGAGTCATGTGATTGGCTATACCGGTGTTGATGATCAGGGGTTAGCAGGATTGGAGTTGACTTGTAATCAATGGTTAAGTGGTAAAAGTTATAAAATTTATATGCGCAGAGATAATAGGGGCAATAAAATTCTTCAACAATTAGAAGAACCTCCTAAGCAAGTCAGAACAAAAAATGTATTGTTGACCATTGATAGTGTCATTCAAACATTTACCGAAGATGCCCTCTATATGATGGTAGAAAAATTTAGGCCTAAAAGTGCCGTTGGTTTAGTTTATAATATTCACAATGGCGATGTTCTCGCAATGGTGTCATATCCAAGATTTGATAATAATCGATATAAAGATTATAACATGGAAACTATGAGAAATCGTGCCGTCAATGCCATCTATGAACCTGGTTCAACGTTTAAATCTTTTACTTTTGCTGCTGCCTTCAATGAAGGGCTTATTAAAGAAGATGAGATGATTGATTGTGGTCCGGGAATTTGGAAATTTGGTCCGAGAACTTTGAGAGATTCTCATGCTTGTCATACAATCTCAACTGAAAATGTCTTGATTAAATCGAGCAATATTGGTACAGCCAAAATTGCTATTAAGTTAGGTGAGCAAAAACTATTTCAATATTTAAGAGATTTTGGTTTTGGTCAAAAAACTCATTTGGGTCTCACCGGTGAAGAATATGGTATTTTTAATCATGTTGATAAATGGACGAATCATTATTCGATTACTTCTATTCCTATGGGGCAAGAAATAAATGTTACACCGATACAATTAGTTAAAGCATATGGTGCGCTAGCAAATGGTGGCTTAATGATGAAGCCTAGAATAATAAAACAAATTGTTTCAGAGGATGGATTTGTTATTCAAGATTGGCCACCAGAAATTGAAAAACGTGTACTAAAAGTTGAAACTAGTAAAAGGGTTTTAAGAATTTTAAAAAAAGTAGTTGAAGAAGGTACCGGGAAAAATGCCAGATCAGACCTCTATGATATTGGTGGTAAAACAGGTACTAGCCAAAAAATAGTAAATGGAGCTTATTCAAAAACACAACATGTGGGTTCTTTTATTGGCATAGCACCAATTAATAATCCAAAAATTGTTGTGCTTGTTGTGCTTGATGATCCATTAGGCAAAGGGTATGGTGGAACTGTTGCTGCACCTGCCGTAAAATTAATAATTGAAAACAGCCTGCAATATTTAAATGTACCGCCAGATAAAATTATTTTAAGTGAAAATGAAATAGAGAGGGAGCAATGAAAATAGATGAGATAACTTCATTATTTCAATCTGCTTTTCTTAATACTTCAAATGATTCCTCAAATTTTATTGATATAAGGCATGTCTCAGTTGATTCTAATAATATTTTAGAAGATGCTGCTTTTTGTGCATTGAAGGGAGCTTCTACTGATGGACATCTATATTGCCAACAAGCTGTTGACAATGGTGCTCGGTTAATAATTTCAGAAAATAAAGTTGATGTTGAGATTCCAAATTTAGTCGTAAAGGATTTGTCTAAAGAATTAAATGTTTTGATAGAAAAACTCTATCCTTTAGGTCGAGAATTTCGGGGTTTGATTGGGATAACGGGAACAAACGGAAAATCAACAATTGCAACTTTGATTAAAAAAATATATGACGAATTGGGAGAGAATTGTGGTCTGATCGGTACAATTTTATATTCTGATGGTATTGACGAGGAAATCGCAACACACACAACGCCACCTTATCATTCAATATTACGTTTATTAAATCAGGCCAGTCAGAAACATATCAACCATTGTGTGATAGAAGCGTCATCCCATGCCTTAAGTCAAAATCGACTTGGTAATTTAAAATTGGAAGCGGCAATTTTTACCAATTTGACACAAGATCATTTGGATTATCACGAAACAATTGAATCATATGAAAAAGATAAATTAAAATTATTGGATTATGTATCTGAAAATGGAATCGTAATTGTAAACTTAGATAATAATTTTGGTAAAAAGATCAATCAATTGTGTAAAAAAAATGTGGTTTCAGTGGGTAGAGATTCAAATGCTAAATATTTGATTTCAGAAGAAAAGTTAAATATAGAGGGGTGTGATTTTAAGCTTACATTTTCAAATCATTCGTATGACGTTAAAACTCAATTGATCGGAAATTATAATATTGATAATATCGCTCAAGTAATTGTATTTTTTACTGAGTTAGGGTATCAGATTGATGACGTCTTAAAAATTATTAGAAAATTTAAAGGTGTATCTGGTAGAGTTGAAAGAGTATGCATTGATTCTAGTTCTGGGCCTCAAGTGATTGTTGATTATGCACATACTCATGATGCTATGGATAATGTATTAAAAAGTGTTGCTCCTTTGAAGAAGCATGATCTATGGGTTGTGTTTGGTTGTGGAGGTGATCGCGATCGAAAAAAACGACCTTTGATGGGGGCTGTGTCAGAACAATATGGTGATCGCATTATTTTGACTAATGATAATCCTCGCACGGAAGATCCCCTTGATATTATTGAAGAAGTAGAAAAAGGATTCACTACTAAAAGTTTTAATATTATTCCGGATAGAAAGCAAGCCATTGAGTTTGCAATATCAAATGCTGATGACCAAGACATTGTAATGATTTTAGGCAAGGGCCATGAAGATTATCAAATCTTAGGGGATCGAACAATTGAATTTGATGATCGTATTGTCGCAAAAGCAGCTTTAGAAAAAAGAAAGATCGGAAGCTAGATGAAAATAAAAGCTTCTCAATTATATTCCTATTTATCTTTGCCTAAGCCGGAAGATATTAAATCAGAGTTGATGTCCATTCATATAGATACTAGAGTGATGAAAAAAGAGAATCCTTCAATATTTATTGCTATTAGAGGTGAAAATTTTGATGGACATGATTTTTTTTCTGAAGCTATTGAAAACGGAGCTGTCATATGTATTGCTCATACCGATTATTTAGAAAAAGGTGATGAGGTAAATTTTATTTTCGTTGAGGATACTCTCTTAGCATTGCAACAAATAGCAGCGGGTATTCGTAGTGAAAGTTCGATTCCATGGATTGGCATCACCGGATCAGCCGGCAAAACATCTACGAGAAATTTTATTGGCCAATTATTAAAAACTAGCGGTCCAGTTCTTGAGACAATCAAAAACAATAATAATCAAATTGGTGTCCCTTTAACGGTGTTTGATTTGGAGACAGAGCATAACTTTTCTATTGTCGAGGCAGGAACAAATCATTTTGGTGAAATAAAACCATTGGCAGATATTCTTCGACCATCTATTGGTGTGATTACAAATATTGGTCCCACTCATTTGGAATTCCTCGAAAATATTGAAGGTGTCGCAAAAGAAAAAGCAGAGTTGTTAAAATCGATTCCTGCCAATGGTGTTGCTATCCTGAATGAAGAATCATTAATGTTTGAGTACTTGAAAAGTCAATGTGATTGCAAAGTAATATCTTTTGGATTGTCTTCTGGTGATTATAAAATCGAAGACAAAATATTAAAGAACGATGGTTGTGTAGTAACAATTAATGGACACCAATATCAACTACCTTTTAAGGAGTCACATTACTTAGCAAACTTTTTAGCTTCATTAGTTGTTGCTCTTGAACTGGGTATACCAATTTCTGATTTACAAGAATCATGTCAGGGCTTAAAACCTGCTGCCAATCGATTGGAGGTAGTTTTGAAAACCCCAATTGTTTTGATCGATGACTCCTATAATGCAAGTTATGACTCGATGTTAGCCGCCTTTGAAGTTTTGCAAAATAATACCTTAGCAAAGCGGAAAATTATTATCTTAGGCGATATGAAAGAATTGGGTGAGCAAAGTACTGCATTGCATGAGCGATTAATAGTTGAACTAAATAAATTTAAATTTGATGGAGTTATCATAAATGGACCTGAACTTATTAATGCTAGCGCTTTAATTGATTGTGCTGAAACGCATGCTTTTGAATGTAAAGATGAATTAATTTCTTTTTGTTTATCTTATATTCAATCAAATGATGCTGTCTTAGTTAAAGCTTCTCGAAGTATGAACTTTGATGAAGTGATTTTAGCGATAAAAAACAAGTGGAAGGGAAATATTTAAATATGTTTTATTATTTACATGAATTGGCTAATGACTTTCCTGTATTAAATGTTTTTAGATATGTGACATTCAGGGCTGCCATGGGTGCCGTTACGGCATTTTTATTTAGTGTGATTGCCGGTAAAAGAATTATTGCCTTTTTACAAACAAAAAATATTAAAGAAAATTCTACTAAAAAAGATTCAGAAAAATTAGCTGAAATGCATGCTGGTAAATCTTCTACTCCTACCATGGGAGGTATAATTATTCTAGCTGGATTTGTTCTATCGACTTTGCTTTGGACGAAATGGGATAACCATTTGGTCTGGATTGTTTTAATTGGCACATTATTAATGGGGTTATTAGGTGCCTACGATGATTGGTTGAAACTTACGGTAGAAAAAAGCAATGGTATGTCAGGAAAAATTAAAATGCTATTGTTGATTTTAATTGGTATGGGGATCTTTCTGACTTATGTTTACTTTTCACAAGAAACAGGTTTAGTAAAAATAGAAGATACCAATATATTGTATAAGGGATTACCACATAACCATACAACGGTTGTACAGTTTCCTTTCGAAAAAAGTTGGGTGATTCCATTAGGATGGTTATATTTGCCCATTTTTATTTTTGCGTTAGTGGGTACTAGTAATGCCGTCAATTTAACTGATGGCCTTGATGGTTTAGCGGCTGGTTGTATGGTGATGGTGGCATTGACCTATTTGATTATTTCTTATTTATGTGGCCATGTAAATTTCTCCGAGTACTTGCATATTATTTATATTGCTAACGCTAGTGAGCTAACCATATTATGTGCCATTATAGTTGGAGGTTGTTTAGGGTTTTTATGGTACAACTCATACCCAGCTCAAATTTTCATGGGCGATACGGGTTCACTTGCATTGGGTGGGTTTATTGGCATGGTCGCTCTAATGACAAAGCATGAATTCAATTTGATAATAGCTGGCGGAATATTTGTTGCTGAAGCGTTATCGGTGATAATTCAAGTAGGTGTTTATAAACGAACAAAAAAGAGAGTGTTTTTATGCGCTCCTTTACATCATCACTTTCAGTTTAAAGGTATGAGTGAAACTAAAATTGTGGCTAGATTCTGGATTATAGGAATCATTTTTGCCTTATTAGCATTAGCAACTATAAAAATTAGATAGGGAAAGTTATGGAAAGAACAGCTAATTATTTTTTGTGTGTGATTGGATGTTTATTAATCATTGGATTTTGGGCCATTTATAGTTCTGGTTTTTCTTTGGCTGTAGGGATTAACAGTGATGATATGTTACTTCGCCATAGTGTTTATTTATGCATTTCATTTTTTGTATTTTATTTTGCCAGTAAAGTTCCTTATAACTATTATCAAAAAGTTTCTGGTTATTTAATGTTGATGGTCATCGTATTGTTGGTGTTAGTTTTAATACCTGGTATTGGGAAAGAGATATATGGAGCTAGTCGATGGATTAAGATTGGTGGCTTTACCTTTCAACCCTCTGAATTAGCAAAAGTAATTTCGATTATTTATTTGGCAAATTTATTAAGTAATAAGCAAGACTCATTATCGTATTTTTGGAAAGGATTCGTGGGATCTTCTTTGGCTGTTGGGATAGTTATTAGTTTGATCGCTGCTGAGCCAGATCTTGGGAATGGAATATTATTAGGTACAACAGTCGTGTTGATGCTGCAAGTTTCTGGGTTCAAATGGAAATACTTTTCGGTTATTATTTTTGCCATGGCAGCGGGTGGTTTGGCTATGTTAAGTAGGTTTGATCACATTATGAAAAGATTAAATGGTTTTATGAATGCGGAAGAATTAAAGAGTTCATCTGGGTTCCAATCTTATATGGCCACAACTAGTATTGGTTCTGGTGGAGTTTATGGAGCTGGTCTAGGTGAAGGGCAAATAAAATTATTTTACCTTCCTTTTGTAAATAACGATTTCATTTTTTCTCTTATAGGAGAAGAAATGGGATTAATTGGTATTGGTTTTGTTTTATTATTATTTGGATTTTTTGTATTTTTTGGATTAAAAATTGCGTTAAATTCAAAAGATTTATTTGGTACATTCCTAGCATTTGGTTTTGTATTTATGACAGGCCTACAAGCCTTTTTTCATATTGGGGTAAACTTGGGGTTATTACCTACAAAAGGAATATCATTACCATTTATTTCTTATGGTGGCACATCTCTAATAGTCATGATGGGATGTATGGGGATATTATATAATATTGCATTAAATGGCAGGTCTAGAACTAGAGAGCTAGGGGCCGTTGAAATTCCGTTTAAAATTGCCAGTAAAAAGAGTCATATCCCGAGTTGAGTACTTAAAAGATCGCAAGCTATTATCCTTGAATGACCGGCTCTATTCTATTGACACATTTATGAATCGATTATAATCTCATTTTTTATTGATATTTAGCTTTGGAGGTGTAATGCCTAAAATTTACTTTATTATTTGCGGAATTTTATTTTTAAGTTCTGTATTGGTTTCTCAAGAAAGAAAATGGTCCCATTCTTCTGGAGCAGGGTTAACCGTCACTTCAGGAAATTCGGAAACTGTTACGGCTAGTGGTAATCATAAATCTCAACTAAAAGGTGATGATGATCTTTTCCAATTTAGTTTTCTAGGTGCTTATGGTGTCAAAGAAACTGTGGCTGAAGATGGTGAGAAAAAGAATGAAGAGTTTCTGATGAATATTGTTTTTACTATGCAGTATGATAGAAAAATTAGTGAGAGGTTTTTTTGGTTGATAGGGGAGAAATCAGAATTAGATAAAATTGCTAATTTAGAATATCGATTTAATATTGGACCTGGTTTGGGATATAAATTATTAAATGAAGAAGATCTTACATTTGATATTGAGATGGGTGGAAATTATATCCATGAAAAATTTGAGAATGTTGAGAAGGAGAATATTATAGCAGGCAGAATTGCTGAGAAATTTATTTGGAAGATCACAAAAACTTCGACGTTGTGGTTGAATGCCGAGTTGCTTTTAAATGTTGAAGATTCGGAAGATATTCGAGCGAGTGGAGAGTTTGGATTAGAAGTTAAGATAAGTGATCGATGGAATATTCGAACTGTTATACAAGACAAGTATATTAATGTCGTGCCTATTGACACCAAAAGAAATGATATTACTTTTATGACTACATTAGTCTTTAAATATTAACAATATGCGGTTGCTGATTAATTGTTATTTTGATACTCTTTTAACAGTTTATTTAATGTAGATTTTGCCATCCCTAGTTTTTTGGATGCTTTAGTCTTGTTTCCTTGAGTGTCGTTTAGCGTTTTTAGAATTGCTTTATATTTTATTTTTTCAAATTGATCTTCAATGCTAACATTATTTTTTATATGATAGGGCAGTGAGCTAGCACATATTTCATTGGATCTTTCTACCAAAACAGCTGAACTTATGATTTTATCTAATTCTGTTATATTTTCTGGAAAGGCATAATTCTTAATTATTTCAATTGCCTCTTCTTGAAAATTCGAAATGTATCTTTCGTACTGAGAAGTATATTTAATTAAGAAATATTGAGAGAGAAGTTTTATGTCATTTCTTCGTTCTCTGAGAGGAGGCAGAATTATTTTATTTTTTAATATTCTTTCAAAGACAGACTCGTTGCTGTTATTTAATTGTTTTTTGTATTTTATGCTATCAATGCAAAATAATAAATTTGGAGGATCTCCTTTTTTTCTTGTATCAATATAATTTATAATATCTTCTTGTTTTTGTGGAGTTAATTCTTCAAAACCTTCTAAAGCAAACGTGCCAGAATTTGATAATTTTAATATCTCTTCGAAATTTAATTCGCTTTTTAGATCTATTATTTGAAGCGGACCAAATTTACTAGTTGAGGAGCTATGAATGATTTTTGCGATTAACTTTTTGCCTGTACCAGGTTCTCCTAATATGGTGATAAGTTCATGTTTATAGCCAAGTACATGAATATCGTGATAAATATCTTTAAAAATTACTTCATTGGTGATGTGATTTAAATAATTTATCTTTGTAATTGAAGGCAGATTGTTATTAGCGATATAAGATATAATAGCCAAAGATAATTTTTGTTTGTTGATTGGTTTTAATAAATAATTGAAGGCCCCGTTTTTGATTGAGTAAATTGCTTTTTGCAATTCGTTTGAAGTTGTTAAGGTTATGATACCTATATGTGGAAACATATTATTAATTTTATCTTGTATTTCTTCCCCATTGATGGTTGGCATGCTGACATCTAGTAATACTAAGTTAATGTTGGAATTATTATTTAAATGCGAAATTACGTTTGTAGATTTAATGACTATGCTGCTTTTATATTTTAGTGCTTCGGTAATTTCTTGTATAGTTTCTGCTGTTTGAATTTGATCATCAACAATAAGGATATTGGGTCTGAAAATACTCATTAAAGAAACTTGAAATAGATTTGGTTGAATGGCATATGACATCATATTATATTCAACTTTATTCGTATGGGCATATTTTGGCAATTTGGTCAATAATATTGAAATAGAAAAAATAATAGTATGTATAATAACTATATTTAATTGATTAATATATATATTTAATATAATCTAATATTGTAAGACTGTTGATTCCCGCCTAATTTTACTTTAAACTTCCAAAATAATACTATTCTGAAGACTCCTTAATTTGAAAGAGAAAAATATGAAAAAACTTAACAGAATTGTTCAAAATTCTTTGAGGATCTATGTCGTAATGATGCTGCTTTGTACTTCAGTAATGTCTGATGAAATACCTGAAGAATTTAAAATTAAAAGACAAAATGATTTCACCTTTAAAACTTCACCCATCATAAAAAAGACCAAAGAAAACATTTCAATTCAATTTGAAACAAATTCATTTTGTGATGTTACGATTGTTGTTGAAGATTCCACCGGAAAAATATTAAGGCACTTAGTTAGTGGTGTTCTAGGTTCAAAAGCACCTTATCCATTCGTCACGAATTCTAAAAAACAAAATATTAAATGGGATTATAAAAATGATTCTGGTAGATACTTGAAAGATATCCCTGCTCTTACTATTCGTGTATCATTAGGTTTAAAAGCCCAATTTGAAAAAACATTATTATGGAGTCCAGAAAAAAGAATTGCTAGACGGCAACCAGCCGCAATGGCTTCTTTCGCCGGTGGAGTGTTACAATTTGAGGGTGAGGGTGTTGATCAACTAAAATTATTTTCGCATGATGGTAATTATATTAAAACGATTTATCCGTTTGCAGCAAAAGATTTGTCAAAAGTAAAAGGATTGAAGATTCATGAGTTTCAGCAAGATAAGAAAAAACTTCCTTTAAAATTTGGTTCAAAACATTTTTCTACATTTTTAAAAACAGGCTCAAATATGGATAGAGCTCAGGGAAAATATGGTTCTGCGGCAAATGCCATAGTGATTCACGGTAATAAAATAGGACTGATTGGTAGAAAATTAGGAATTCTTCCTTTACAAGAAAACTTTGAAGATATCTTACTAGAAGGCCCTTCAGTAATTGTTCCCTATACCTATAGAGGGAAACCTTTTTTTAGAGAACCTTCAAGTGCCGCTATATCTCCAGATGGTAAATGGGTTTATTTGGCTGGTTATGGAAATTATGATGCCGTGAAACGAATTGAATTTTCTGCCACTGGAAAACTTGAGCACTTCGCAGGAAAAAAAGATGGCAAACATGGCAAAGGATTGGGCGAATTCGATGGCGTGGCTTCTGTTGCTTGTGATGCAAAAGGACGCGTATATGTTGCCGATTATATTAATGATAGGATACAAGTTTTTGATGTTACAGGTAAACATTTGAAATCATTAAAGGTGAAAAAGCCCTATAAGGTTATGATCAATCCAAAAAATGGAGACGTCTATGTAACGTCTTGGTTAGTGACATTTTCAAAAAGAGCTCACGATAGTGATTGTAAAAAACCGTTGCTATATCACTTTTCTAATTTGGATAGTTGGAAGTTAAAAGGCACTTATGGTGTTCCCTTGGTTGGATATGCTAGATCCGTTTTCATGAATGAAGGTCGTTGGAAAACTCATGCAATTTCTATGGATTTTCATGGGTCTAAACCAACTATTTGGCTAGTACCTGGTGCTATAGGAACTTTGTCAAAGAAATGGTTAGTTAGGGGAAAAATTGATTCGGCTACGCAAAAGAATGCCAGAAAGCTTTATCAATTTGAAAAAAATAAATTGAAACTTGTTCATGACTTTGGACCAGTTGCTATGAAAAAAGTGAAAAGATTAAAGCCAGGTATCTTACATAGGCAGCGAATTTATTTTAATCCTATGAACAATAATATTTATATTGCAGAAGGTGACAGCGGTGTCATGAAGTCTTTTAAAGCTTTGATAGAAATAAATCCAGATTCAGGAAATGTTAAGATTGTTAGATTACCTTATACAACCGAAGATTTATGTTTTGATCATATCGGTAATATTTATTTGAGAACAGATACAGCCATTGGAAGATTTGAATTTAAAACGATGAAAGAGATTCCTTTTGATTATGGAAATGAATTGAACAAAGTAGGTTTTGATGGAAGTCGTGGGGTTAGTTCGTTAATATCTGGAATTGCTTTACCCACCTCTGGTAAGCCGGGTCAATTTCACTTAGGTGGAATGAGCGTAAATTTCAAATTGCATTTGGCCGTATCCTGTTACAACAGAAAAACTAAATTAAAATTAGAAGGACTCTATAAAAATAATTTTGCTAGTCTTGGTAATATTAAATATGCTCCAAAAGAATATCCCGGAAGAATTCGATATGCTGAAATTCATGTTTGGGATGAACGAGGTAAATCATTATATGAAGATGCCTTTCCAGGGTTAGGTATAACCGATGGGATAGAAATTGATAATGAGGATAATTTATATGTGATGTTTGATGGGGTTAGAATGCTAGGAAAAAAACCATATTTCAATAAAACATCTGAAACCTTAGTTAAAGTTAAACCCAAAGCATGTAAAGTTATGAGTAAATCTAAAAAAGTTTCTGTTCCATTAACTAGTGAATTATTTCCTAAAAGGGCCCCTGATGTGGTTCAATCTAGTACGGTTGGAACTGCATGGGTAGAAGGAGCAAAATGGTTTTATGGTGGTGTGGGTTTTGCGGGGTTTAATGATGGTGCCCCTTCTTGTTCGTGTTGGAATGCCAGATTTTCTCTCGATAAATTAAAAAGATCTTTTGTGCCAGAAGTTGATCACTATTCAATTGCAGTATTAGATTCAAATGGAAGTTTAATCATGAGAATAGGTCAATATGGCAATATTGAAGATGGAAAACCATTAGTTAAAGCAGGTGGACCAGCAATAACAAATTCAATCGGTGGGGATGAAGTCGCACTATTCCATGCTGCTTATGTAGGTGTTCATTCTGACAAAAGATTGTTTATCTCTGATGCTGGTAACTCAAGAATTTTAAGTGTAAAATTAGACTACCATACAAATAAAGTATTATCGCTAAAATAACGGTCTGGGAGACGAACGGTTCGACGCTCGACTGCCAGCTCGTCTTTACTTAGCCAATCTCAATTAAATAGTCAAAAAAACAGTAGATATCGAAAGAAAAAATTATCTTATATATTACGTAAAAGACGAGCTAGCAGCTCGCTCTCCCGGATTCAAATGATCAGCCACAATTGAAATTTTAAAAACAATAGATTCATTTATAAAAAATACTTGTAACATAATAAAGTATTAAATATAATTTCACGAAATTTTCAATTGTAAATCGAAGAAGTCTAGATGGATCGTGTAAAAGGTTATTACCAATGGAGAAATCTTCCTCATTTTGATTACGAAGGTCTTCTTCAAATGATCACTTACAGGCTTGATGATGCTCTTCCGAAAGCAACGCTAAATCAATTTTTTTCCGAAAACGAAACAAATTTAAAAATTAGATCCGCCATTGAAACTCATTTAGATAAAAATTATGGGTCTTGTATTTTGAAAACCCCAATTGTCGCTAAAATGGTAATAGAAAATTGGCAATATTTTAATAATAAAAAATATGATTTGATTGCCTATGTCGTCATGCCTAATCATGTACACGTTTTAATAAATGTTTATAAAAATATTTCATTAAAAAGTATTGTTCATAGTTGGAAGTCATACACATCAAATCAATTTAAAATATGTTTGAATCAAACAGATGAGCAATCACCAATAATACCCCATTGGCAAAAAGATTATTGGGATCGGTATATTAGAGACGAAGATCATTTAGTAAGTGCGGTTAATTATATTCATTCAAACCCAACAAAAGCGGGCTTGTGTAACAAGGATGAAGATTGGCCATATTCAAGTAAATTTAAAAATTAATTTGATATTTTAATTCCGGGAGAGCGAGTTGCTAGCTCGTCTTTTCTTAATCAATCTCAATTGAATAGTCAAAAAAACAGTAGATATCGTAAGAAAAAATTACTTATTCTATTACGTAAAAGACGAGCTAGCAGCTCGCTCTCCCGGATTCTAATAATCAATCACAATTGAAATTTTAAAAACAATAGATTCATTTATAAAAAATACTTGTAACATAATAAAGTATTAAATATAATTTCACGAAATTTT
>NVWA01000038.1 GCA_002746535.1 Planctomycetota bacterium | reverse complement strand
GCTGTTGTTGATGCGGGTAATAATAATTTAATTCTTACGATACCAGGCACTTTAAACATTAATAATACAAGCAATATTGTGATCGATACTACAGCGCCATTGATCACTGCCATCACGTCAGCATCTCCGGATGCGACTTACGGAATCGGTGGAACGGTAAGTGTTAGCGTTCACTTTAATGAAGTGATTACTTTAACAGGTACCATGACCGTAAATCTTGATTCTGGCGGAAGTGCTTTGTTAAGTGCCTTTAGTAATGCAACATTTGCATCAGCGGTTTATACGGTTGCTGGTGGCCAAGATTCTCTTGACTTGAGAGTTACTTCTTTCAACTTGACTGGAACGGGTACTGCAACTGATGCTGGTAATAATATGTTAGATTTGACAGTACCAGCTACAGCTTCCAACATCCACGGAACCAGTGATATTATTATTGATACCACGGTACCGACAATTACGAATATAATTTCTACCTCCCCAGATGCGACTTATGGAATAGGAGCAACAGTAGGGGTTAGTGTATACTTTAGTGAGCCGATTACTCTACTTGGTAATATGACCGTCAGCTTAGATAGTGGTGGCGCCGCAACTATTACGGCCTTTAGTGGAACAATAGCCACAGCAGTTTATACCGTTGGTGGTGGCCAGGATTCTCTCGACTTAAGCACCGACTCAATTACATTTGTAGGTACCAGCTCAGCCGCAGATTTGGGTAATAATATTCTAGTTCTTACAATACCAGCGACAATGGATATCAACGATACTAGCAATATCGTGATTGATACAACTATACCGACGATATTATCGATTACTTCTAGTTCTCCAGATGCAACATATGGCATTGGCGCAACAGTAAGTGTAAGTGTCTTCTTTAGTGAGCTAGTCACATCAACCGGAACGATGTCGGTGAATTTAGATAGTGGCGGAGCCGCCATCATCACAGCCTTTAGCGGAACCAATGCAACCGGAATTTATACGGTTGGTGCAGGTCAGAATTCTCTAGACTTAACGGCCAATACAGTATCAGTCACTATTAATGTATTAGATGCCGGTAATAATATCTTGAATCTAACTGTTGGTGGAACCATTACCAATATCGATACCGCAAGTAATATCGTGATAGATACCTTAGCGCCGATCATAACTTCGATCACTTCTGCTTCCCCTGATGCCACTTATGGTATTGGAGCAACAGTAAGTGTAAGTGTCTTCTTTAGTGAGTCAGTAACCTTAACCGGAACAATGACCGTTAATTTAGATAGTGGCGGAACTGCTGTCATCTCAGCATTCAGTGGTGCAAATGCAACCGGAATTTATACGGTCGGCAGTGGTCAGAATTCTCTTGATCTTAGAGCCAATACCGTTTCGGCCACAAGCAATGCCATAGATGCCGGTAATAATATCTTGAATTTAACAGTAGCAGGAACGATCACCAATATCAATACCGGTAGTGATATCGTGATAGATACCTTAGCACCAACGATTACTGCGATTACTTCAGCTTCTCCAGATGCCACTTATGGTATCGGCGGAACGATAAGTGTTAGTGTTCACTTTAGTGAGACGGTAACATTAAGTGGAACTATGTCTGTTAATTTAGACAGTGGTGGAGCAGCCTTGATTGGAAGCTTTAGTGGTACTAGCGCCATGGCTATTTATACAGTCGCTGGTGGTCAGAATTCTCTAGATCTAGGAGCTGCAACGGTAACCTTAGTTGGTACCGCCACAGCTCTTGATGCTGGTCTTAATAATGTAAGCTTAACGGTTCCGGCGACAACTAATATAAATGATGTCAGTAATATCATTGTCGATACGACGGTACCAACGATAACTTCTATCGTATCATCAACAGCTGATGGCACATATGGCATCGGCGCTACAATAAATGTTCGAGTGAACTTCAGTGAAGCGATTACTTTAATCGGCACAATGTCGGTTAACTTAGATACAACTGGTACGGCTTTGATCAGTTCATTTAGTGGTACAACGGCGACGGCAACTTATACGGTAACTGGTGGTGAGAATTCTCCGGATCTTCAGACAACTACTGTCACTTTAATTGGAACAGCGAGTGCCCAAGATGCAGGTAGTAATGTACTAAGCTTAACAGTTCCAGGCACAATGGATATCAACGATACCAGCAACATTGTTATCGATACAACCGTACCAACAATCACTAATATCGTTTCATCGACACCTGATGGAACTTATGGTATTGGCGCGACGATTAGTGTTAGTGTCTATTTCGATGATACAGTTGTTTTAACCGGAACCATGTCAGTTAATTTAGATACTACTGGAGTAGCTTTAATAAGTTCATTCACAGGAACAATGGCAACCGGTATTTATACGGTAGGTGCTGGTGAAGATTCGTTAGACTTACAAGCAGCTACGGTAACACTAGTTGGAACATCAACGGCATTAGATTTAGGTAATAATATCTTAGTCTTAACTGTTCCTGCAACCATGAATATTAATAATACAAGTGACATCGTTGTTGATACAACGGCTCCGACAATTACATCGATCACATCATCGACAGCCGATGGTCTTTATGGTGTTGGAGCAACTATTAGTGTCAGCGTCTTCTTTAGTGAATCAATAACCTTAACCGGAACTATCGGCGTTAATCTTGATAGCGGAGGTGTCGCAGTCTTGACGGCCTTTACAGGTACAAATGCCACAGTTATTTACACTGTAATTAATGGGGAAGATTCCTTAGATCTTAGTGCTAGCTCAGTAACCGTTAATGGAACTGCCGCCGATGCTGGAAACAATCTATTATCAACAACACTTCCGGGTACTAATATTGATACGGGCAGTGATATAATCATTGATACAACTCCAGCTTCAATTGTCAGTATCTTAGCAACATCAAGTAATGGCGTTTATAAAGCCGGTGATACTGTGACGATTCAAGTCAACTTTGATGAGAACGTGACTTTAGCAGGCGGTAATTTAATCGTCGCTCTTAACTCAGGTGGCTCGGTAACCTTTGCACCATTTGTAGGCACAACCACAACAGCTGTTTATACGGTTCTTGCGAGTGAAAATGCGAATCCATTGTTAGCAACAGGCGTATCATTAAGTGCCGGTACATTAGTAGACAATGCTACAAATGCCGTCGGTATGGTTGTCCCAGGTACGAATATTAGTCCATCGAAAACAATTGTGATTGATACTACTGCTCCAACAATTACGGGTGGAGCAATGGGAAGTGCCAATGTTTATATAGATGTAAGTTTCTCTGAGCCAGTATATACAACGGCAGGTGGAACGGGCGGATTAAATGCGGGAGACTTTAATTTAGTCTTTGCAGCTAACGCAGGAAATGCCACAGGTGTTACCATTACAGGCGTAACCACAACAACTGGTTCTCCATCTGTCGGTGGTGAGTCAACCTTACGCTTAACATTAAATGTTACTGGGACGGTAACAGGAGTAGAAACAATTACGATTACTCCGAATGCCAATGCGATCTATGATTTGGTTGGTAATGTAGCGACAAATGTAACAACGACAGGGGCTGTTACTTTACTAGATCTTCAATCACCATCAGTTGTTTCATTGATATCAACAACACCGAATGGGATTTATAAAGCAGGTGCTGTTATTGCAATCCAAGTAACCTTTACAGAAAATGTGACGGTGACGGGTTCTCCTCTACTATTATTAGAAACAGGAACAACAGATCGAAATGCTGTTTATGCAAGTGGCTCAGGTACAACAAATTTAATATTCAACTATACGGTACAAGCCGGCGATACAACGTTGGATCTAGATGCTGTTTCAACTACAGCACTAACCTTAAGTGGTGGAACGATTCAAGATGCTGCTGCCAACAATGCCGCATTAGTCTTGCCAACACCAAGCTTGATCAATTCATTAGGCTTTAACAGCGCGATTGTGATTGATACAACACCTCCGCAGATTACGACGGGAGCTTTAGCAGCAGCCAATGCTTATGTTGATGTTACCTTCAGCGAAGGTATTTATAATACGGGTGGTTCTGGCCCAGTCACACTAGCTGGTTTTACTTTGGCATTGACAAAAAATGCAGGCATCACATCAGGGGTTAATATCACTGCAGTTCAATCAACCAGTGGCGGAGCCTTGATTGGCGGTGAAACAGTTGTGCGTGTCTTCATTGATGTCGTTGGGGGTGCTATAGGTGTTGAAACAATTAATATCTCAGGTGTGCCAGCTAATATTGCTGATATTGCCAATAACCCATTAGCGGTTTCTTCAACAGGAGAACTGACACTTGTTCTTGAAGGTACTGTGCCAGTAGTCTTAGATGTTACCGCAACTAATATTGATGGCATTTATGGTATAAATCGTTTAGTTACTATCCAAGTACAATTCTCAGAAGCAGTTTTAGTAACGGGTATACCAGTCATTGAAATGGAAACAGGAACCGTTGATAAGTTTGCTGTTTATGGTGGTGGTAGCGGTACTGATACCCTAACCTTTAATTATTTGATTAGAGAAGGCGACATGGCTAGCGACTTAGCATATACAAGTGCTGCAGCCTTTGCTTCTGCTGTTGGTACCGTTAAAGGTGTATTAGGAATCTCTGCGAATCCAACCTTGCCGGTTCCTGGAAATACAGGGTCGTTAAGTTTCAATAAAGATATCCGTATTGAAACCTTGAGCCCAATAGTTACGAGTACATTAACCACCGCATTAGATGGTGTTTATGGTATTGGAGAAATGATCTCACTTGAGATTAACTTCTCAAGAGAATTGACGCTAGCTGACGGCAAACTGAAAATCACTCTAAACAGTGGTGTTGATCTGATGATAGATCATATGGTTAGTGATGTTCTTAATATTGACTATGTGATTGGTGGCGGAGAAAATGCCGGTGATTTGAGTATTGTCTCAATTACCTTAGAGGGCAGTGCAACCTTATTAGATTCTAAAGGTGTTGCTAATGACATGACTTTACCGGTTCCATTATTTGTGGATCAGCATGAGATTGCTGTTGTAACTTCAGCGACAGAGTATCTGATAACTGCCATTTCAAGCTCAGGCGGAAGTCTCTTCCCTGAAGGTGCAATTGTTGTGCTTGAAGGTTTTGATAAGACCTTCGCCGTTAATCCGATTAGTGGTTATCATGTTAGTGAATTAATTGTTGATGGTCTTTTGGTTCCGATAGCCAGTAGTTATACATTTACGAGTGTTGCTGACAATCATTCAATCGAAGTTGTTTATGCCTTAGATAAAACTGAGTATACGGTTGTTGCTAATAGTACTCTAGGAGGTTCCATTCTACCAAGTGGCATCGCTACAGTTGCAGCCGGGGCGAGTATTATTTATACGGTTACTCCTGAAGTTGGTTTCCATATTAGTGATYTGTTGGTTGATGATATTTCTCAAGKRGCTATCAGTACCTATACCTTTACAGCTGTTAATAAAGACCATACGATAAGATCTGTATTTGTGAAAGATAGTGTTAATTATATCATTACGGCCAATGCCATTGGCGGAGGCAGTATAGATCCAGCCGGCAATGTTTCTGTAGGAAGTGGTCAAGATCAATTATTTACCTTTACTCCGCAAACGGGTTATCATGTGGGCGATGTGATTGTAGATGGTCTTTCGCAAGGATCTATATTAAGCTATGTCTTTAGTACTGTGGTTAGTAATCATGATATCACGGTGAATTTTGTCTTAGATAAATTGGCTTATAACGTTATAGGTACAACGACTACTGGAGGAAGTATTAATCCATCGGGTATTCAAACGGTAGTAGCGGGTGATACGGTCATATTAAACTTATTGCCTAGYRCTGGTTATCACTTAGTCGATGTGTTGATAGATAACATTTCTCAAGGGCTAAAAAGTAGTGTTGCTATCAGTAACATTCAAAAAGATTACACGGTGCATGGTGTCTTTGCCAAAGACAAGTCTAGTTATCTGGTCATGTTAAATGTTCCTTATGAGAGAACGCATACAAACGTTATTTTCAAAAAAGGTGCTGAATCAATTGACTTAACTAGCCTAGGTACAAGTTCATTGTTAGAAGGTGAGAGCGGAAGTCTTTCAATCACTGTTGATGCTGGTTATCATATCACCGATGTAAAAGTAAATGGCAAATCTTTTGGTGTTGTAAAAGAGTTGACGCTTTCCCAAGTCCAATCAGATCAACTAGTAGATGTGCTGGTTGAAAAAGACCAAGTATCCTATTTAATTATCTCCAATACTATCGGTAAAGGGAGTGTTCTGCCAGGAACCTCACTCGCTGTTATTCATGGGCAAGATCAGGGCATTACTTTTGTGCCGGCTGATGGTTATCATATCTCAAATGTAATAGTTGATGGTGTATCCAAAGGAATAATGGGAACACAGTTCTTTGCTAATGTTATCACGAATCATACGATCTTGGTCATATTTGATCAAGACAAGGAAACTTACAGCATGGGTTCTAGTGTTGTTGGAAATGGTACTATTTCTCCTCTAGGGGAAATAAATTTACGAGCAGGTGATTCGATCACATATGTAATGAGACCAGCGGCTGATCATCAGTTAGTTGAGCTGAAGGTTAACGGAATACCTCAACCAATTAGTTCTCCAGACTCCTTTACCTTTATGAATGTACAGTCAGACCAAAGCATCGTTGCTATATTTGAACCAATCGGGGATGCTTTATATGTTGTCAATGTGACGCATAACCTAGGAGGTACCACAAGTATTATTGATAATACGATTGTGCCTAGAAGAGGAAATTTTGCTCTTACGATTACACCAAGTGCTGGTTTCCATGTGAAAGATGTGATCATCAATGATTTCGCAACGGAACATCGTTCTACCGTTTTATTAGCAAATGTAATTAGAGATCACGTCATTAGAGTCATCTTTGAAGCGGATGCCGTAGACTATACTATTAAAGTGATCTCGCAATTAAATGGTATTTTGCAACCAACGGGTGAAACAGTTGTTAATGCCGGTGATAGTCATCTAGTTAAAATTGTACCAAACACTGGCTATAGGGTATTAAATGTAGAAGTCGATGGAAATTCTCAAGGTCCATTAACCAGTTATTTATTCACGCATGTGAATGCGGATCATGAAATCAGGGCTATCTTTGTCGAAGAAGATAAAGTCTTGACAATCGTAACCAGAATCAATGGTATTGGTGTTGTGACTCCGGAAGGTTTCACGGGATTAGCTGAAGGCGATGATTTACTAATTTCAATATCAGCCGATAATACCCACAAAATACTGAACGTAATTGTTGATGGTATTTCTCTAGGCCCTATCGAAACTTATATCTTCAGTAACGTAACTGATAACCATTTAGTAGATGTCTTCTTTGGCAATATCGATGCTACCGAAGAACCAGACAAACCTGAAACACCATCTTCGGGCGGCGGTGGCGGAGGCTGTAGCTATCAACAAGATGCCGACAGTTCTAACCTTTGGTCACTTCTGCTAATGTTATTCTTCACAATTACATTCGTTAGAATTTTCAAAAAATTAGTTGATGCTTGAAATTTGAACCCTAGTTCAATGTTATGGTTTCGCTGGGCGCGCAGGCATCTTGCCCAATGGTTGTACCCACCATAAATATTGGGCAGGCGAATAAGAACATTTAATTCGAAAAACAATTGGGCGGCAGCCGTAGGTTGGCGGTGAGGCACGAACCCCAACATTTCACAATAGTTAAGTCAATTGATCCCTAGCCAGGTCTTTTGTAGCACAGTTTAAATTTTAGTGATGCTAATAATTGCGGCACAATTTAGAATTGTTTCAATATTTACATGAAAATGTTGGGGTTCGTGCCTCACCGCCAACCTACATGTTTTGCTTTAGACGGGAAGTCCGGCTAGATGCCTGCGTAGGGATAACCCCCATGTGGGTATCTAAAAGTGATTTGTATCCAAATACGATAATTAAATTAACCTATTAATTTATCCCTTGATAAAGGAAGCTTTTCGCTATCATACGGCGAAAATTATCTAATATTTAAGGATAAAATACGATGTCATTTATAAATGGTAGTGTCTCTGCAGTAAGATTCTTAATTGCTGAAGAGATTCCTGAAAAAGAATTAATTAAAGGGTTGAAAAAGTTTGTTGGAACAGATGTTGTTTTAGAAAATCATCCAGAAGCGGTAGGTTGGTGTTGTCTGGAAAACTTCCTTGATACTGATATTAAATCCGAAAAAGTAACCTTAGATAATTTCTATCTATTTGGATTTAGAATTGCCAGTAAAAATGTTCCGGCAGCATTATTGAGAGCTCATTGTCAACAAGCAGAAATGATTGCCTTGAAGGAAAGAGGTGTTGAGCGTTTGACTCGGTATGAAAAATCTGAAATCAAATCTGATTTGAAAGAGGACTTGTTAGAAGAGCAACCCATTGAATATAAATCATTTGATTGTTTGATTGATCGACGCAGTGGTATTTTATATTTTAGCGGGACTAGTAAAAGGGTTATTAAAATGTTTATCAAACATTTTGAATTAACATTTCAGCACCCACCTCAGCTAATAAACATGGAAACGCTATCATCAAAATCATTAAGTGTAAAAAACTTCAAAGCTTTAAAAAACTCTTCTCCTAGTTGGTTTTCTCCGACAGGAAGTGATGAGTCAGGGCATTTGCCAATGGCTGAATTTTTAGGACCTGATTTTTTGACTTGGTTGTGGTTTCAATTAGAAAGTAACCAAAGAGTTTTCTTTTCAGGAAGAGATTCGATTGGCGTTTTGATAGAAGATTTTTTAGTTTTAATTAATCAATCGGCCGGACCGAAAGATAGCATGGAGAATATAATAAAGAATGGTGTGCCTACAGTTTGTCCAGAAGCACAAGCCTCATTATTGAGCGGTAAAAAGCTTAATCAGTGCAAAATGATGTTTGCCATTGGTGAGAAGCAGTGGTCTTTTAGATATGATAGTTTAAAAGTCAGCTTTACAGGTATTAAATTACCAAATGTTGAAGCTGAACATTACATTGATGCACAAGTTGAGAGATTTGAAAATATTATTGAATTAACGGTTCTGCATGATTCTATCTTCCTTGAATTTTTAAAAGAATTGTTGGATGATGAGTGGGGTGGGATTGTTAAAAAGATTCAAAAATGGGTTAAAAATAAATAATTCTTTTAAATTCTATTTACGATTTAATACGGATTTTGTTGGCCCTCTTCGAGGACCCTTTACGTTGGAATTTACCCCAGGTTTTTTCGTACCTTCGCAAGTTCAGGTTCTCAATCACCCGGGGTTATTAATAGTAACAGCTCTTCAAGTCTAAAGATAATTTTTAATCGCTTACACAATAATAATGGTGGCACAACCAATGAGCACGGTGTCGAAACGTCACCAGAGGCTATCAATTATAATAGCTTTCCACCTAAAGTCGGACAGGTCGAGCCTAAGATAATTCTTATGTGTCTATTAATATTTATGATGGGTGCAACCAATTGAGATATAATCTCTAGCTACTTTGGTCTTAAGAATATTGTCATTGTGCCTACAACAAAGAAGGGCAGCCAAGCGCCTATCCAGGGTTCGATTTGTAATCTAACATCGGCCACGATTAATTTGCCAACAGAAATGGAGGGTAAATAGACCATAAAGACTAAGGCCATGACAAGTAGTATGCCAACGAATTTATTTCCGG
The DNA here is from genome assembly GCA_002746535.1 of Planctomycetota bacterium. Lineage (GTDB taxonomy): Bacteria > Planctomycetota. The sequence continues at coordinate 40,553 of NVWA01000038.1, read as the reverse complement.
TTGTCATTCGCAACCCAATAAACATACCCAGTATTCCAAGGAAGATGCACGAAAATGCAGTGGCGATTTTACGATGTATTTCAAATAGGCTCTTGATTCGATTGTGTTTGGGAGCATTTTTGTCATTGCTGGTGATTAATAATTCCCTAAATGATCTTTGCGTAATTCTTCGTTTTTGAAAATCTAAAGGTAGCTTTATATTTACGATAGCATTTTTGCTAAAGCCATTGAAGTTGTTATTTTTTTCTGTTTGTTTAGGATTAATTGTTGAAAGGTGGGCATCACTTAAAATTAATTGCAAGGAAGCGTTTTCATAATTAGGTTGAATCTTAAATGTGTTCGCAAGGATTTCTTGAGTTTGTCCATCCTCATTTCGGTAAATAATAAGTGAGTTTGATATATCATTTTTTAGTTTTAAGACACTTAGGTTTTTATTGATATAGCGATCACCGGTATCCATCTTGTGTACAACTAAATCTAGAATGGTTTTGTTTTTAATTGAGACGATCTTTTCAAAACTCCAGGGTACAACCCAATGGGTATTTGCTAAACTTAATATAGCTATGGCAAAAGTAAGAAAAAAAACGGGAGATAATATGGTGGCAAAATTAATTCGACATGCGTACATGGCTTGTATTTCATTATCAGATGAAAGTCTGCTGAATGTTAGTAATGTTCCTAGTAAAATGGAAAGGGGGAATGCTAATACCATTGCGCTGGGTAATAAAAATGGAATGATCTGTAGCAATCCCATTGTGGTACCTACGCTTTGGACATAGCGACCGATTTCATAAAACATGAAAATTGATGTGATAGTAGCGAGGGCAATTTCAAAATTAAGTATGATCTCACCACAGACGTATTTTGTTAAGGTCTTCAATAGTTAACTCTCAGATTCTTTCTGTATTTATTTTACAATTAAAATGCGGTTATCCTTAATTTTATGGTCTTTAAATTAGTTTTCTACTTGATATTTTTGCGTTTTTCTTAGAATTCTCAACCCTAAATGCACCAGTAGCTCAGCTGGATAGAGCACCTGATTTCTAATCAGGCGGTCAGAGGTTCAAATCCTCTCTGGTGTATTTTTTCCTCACTAAATATCCCCTAATAATATAAAGGCACTATTCTTTTAATTAAGTCTTTGAATTTTTGTATTCTTTTGGCGAAAGACCAGTGTGTTGTTTGAAAACCTTATAAAAATTTGTTAGGTCATTAAAGCCAGCATCAATAGATACATGATTGATGCTACCGAAATTTTCTAATCTACGACAGGCGTAATTAATTCGTTTTTTGTTTATCCAGTGAATGACAGATTCGTCGCTTATTTTTTTAAATAGTGATGAGAATTTTCTGACAGACATGTTGCATGACTTTGCTAACGTTGGTACCGAAAAAAATTCATGAATATTATTTTCGATATAATTCATTAAACCAAATATGATAGCGTGGTCTTCCAGCGTTTTAGTATTTTGTGAATCATAGCGTAATAAAAATATTAATAGTTGTTGTGTATAGGATAGTAGTTGTGACTCATAACCAATACTCTGGTTTGTTTGTTCTTTTAATAGGTTTTGGAAAATCTTTTCAATAGTTGTTCTTGCCCAAGGGTCTTTGACTTGATAGGCCATTTTGGGAGAATACTTTTTAAGTATTCTTTTCCAATAGTTTTCTTCCATTGATATTTTATTTCTACTAAAACAAACAATGGTTAGAGTCAGTGGATCATGATCTTCAAAATAATGTGGAAATCCTGTTGGTAGATATAAAATATCTCCAGTTTCTACTTTATATTTATCCTTTTTGTGAATAAGGTGGCCAGAGCCTTCTTTGATTTTGCAGATCTTATCAAATTTCCAAGTGTTCATTTTCATTTGAAAAGTATTAGCATGTTTGCTTTCGATAACAAATATGCCAAATTTTGGAAGATTGACTTGAATTGGATTTTTAGTTTCAATCATAGAAATTCCTCAAATAATATGAAAGTAATTGTACAAGAATATTGATCACTTAAAGCATAAATTTGCCGAATAATCTAATAATATTTACTGAATAGAAGATGAAATATAGCCGTATTGTTATATATTAATTCATTAAATGGTTTCTTTAAAATTTGATGGTAAATGCAAATGAAAATCACTGAAGACATGCCTTTTAAGGCAATGCGAAAAACTTGGCAACCTGTATGCCTTTCACGTAATCTTGGGGAAGGAACAATATTTGAATATACGCTCTTGGATGAAGATATTGTCATTGTAAAAACTAAGGATGATTTATTTGTTGCTAGAGATTTATGTCCTCATCGTGGGGCTAAACTTGGACTTGGAAAAATTAAGAATGGAAGTTTGACATGTGCTTATCATGGGTGGGAATTTAATACAAAGGGAAAATGTCAAAGGATACCTTCTATAGCGGGGGATCATCCCGTCATAAAGCAAGCGTGTTTAACTATTTATGAAGTGCAAGAGCGATATGGTATGGTGTGGGTTCGCTTGGATAAATCAGGGGATATCCCATTGCCTGAAATTCCAGAATTTGAAAATGACTGGACTTATCTATTGCCTGATCAGGTACCTACGGGCTGTGGGTTTCGTCGTGAGATTGATAATTATTTAGATATGTCTCATTTTGCATTTGCCCATGCAAAAAGTTTAGGGGTTGCGGCCCAGGAGATTATTGAAGACATTGATATTTCTTTTTTTGATGGTGGATTTCAAATGGATGCCCCTTTCCCTCGTTTGGATGGTCCTGAAACTTCCAAGTTGGCTAATGCTCATTTAAGGCAACAGAAAATATATTTACCGAATTTTACAACAATTCGACAAAGTTTTGAGGATGGTGATGAGCGTGTTTTGGTACATATACCAAGTCCGAATAGTATGTATCATTGCACCCTGTTTTGGGCATTAGCGATTTCGCCTGGGTTTGATGGACCACCTCCTGAAGATCAAATTGAGTTTGCTATTGGCGTTTATAATGAAGATATTGGAATGATGGAAAACCAAAGACCATTAGAAGCACCACTTGGCATGGAAGATGGGATAATTGTTCCGGCTGATAGATTGCCTATGACATTTAAAAGATCTTTTAGAAAATTTGTAATGGAAACACTAGATGGGAAAAAAAATGCTATAAAGATTAAAAGTATGGAAGGAGATAATTATAAACACTTGATTCTGTTTGGTTCTCAATCTGGCACGGCTGAGCAATTAGCAAATGAGTTTAATTCTGAATTAATAGAAGGTAAAATAAGTTCTGAAGTATTGTCGATGGAATCATTTGTCGATTCGATAAATATAAATCAAGAAAGGGACAATCCTTTTATCGATATTGATTCAAAGTACCGGGTATTAATTATCACATCTACTTATGGTAGAGGTGATCCGCCAGACAATGCGAAAAAGTTTTATGAATGGTTAATAGAATTGCCCGACAATGCCTGTGACCATTTAGAATATTCTTTATWGGCATTAGGTAGTTCTCAGTTTCCAAATTTTTGTCAATTCGGAAAAGATTTGGATWCGTTATTACAAATTAAAGGTGCGAAACCATTAACTGAGATCGCTCTATGTGATGGAGATCCTGATGAACCATTTTCAGATTGGAAGAATGCGTATATTCATGAATTGTAATGTTGGTTAAATTGTAGGTGTTTTAAGACAATGCATGCATTGACTTAAGGGTTAGATACTTACAAATATTTTATTAGGAATTGATGGGTGGTTTTTAAAGCTTTTTCGGCGATGTCTGAGAATGGGTAGAGGTCGGCAGTAAGATAGCCTTGATAGTTGATATCTTTTAATGTTTTAAAAAATGGAGAGAAATCAATTTCACCTTCACCTGGTAATAAGTGTTGATGAACATTATCTTTAATATCTTCAATATGAATGTTTAATATATGATCTTTTAATGCTAGGATACTTTCGCTAATGTCTTCTTTAATGACTTCTAAATGGCCAATGTCTAAATTGATTTTAATCTTACCTTTAAACACATCAATTAATTTCAATAAATGCTCTGTGTTGTTGATAAACATCTCCGGCTCTTGTTCGATGAGAATGGTGATACCATCAGGAGAATTTGAAATTAGCTGATGTAAACTTTCTTCTAGATTTTCCCAAGCATTGGATTCATTGTCAGCATCTTCTATTAACCCTGAAACTATGGTGACATTAGCACAATTGATTGCCTTAGAGAACTTAATTACTGAAATAATAAAATCAATTCGTTGTTGTCTTTCGGATTTATCAGTTGTAACTAAAGAAGGATGATGTTGTGTTGAAGATAAAAGATGTGGTTCGCCGGTGTGAATATTGGTAATGTTGGCAGACGTTTTTTGAATGATTTGATTTAAATGATCAATTTGTCCAACAAAATTAAAATCGCTAAAATGCTCATTAGTTATGGCGAGTTCAATGCCATCGAATCCATTTTGCTTTATTAACGAGAAGGCCGTGGTCAAATCGTGATTTTTTAAACCGTTAGTACTATAACAGATTTGAGTCATTGATGAATTAAGACAAATAAGGTCTGATGCAGTCTTCTATTATTTTTTTAGGAACCATAGTTTGAAGTTGACCACCAATTTGGTGTAACTCTCCTAGTCCTTTTAACAATATAAACGCTGGTTGACTGCCGGTTTTTTTATTATCTTTTTGAATGGCTATTAAAATTTTATCCATCGTAATCGATTTAGGAATTTTAGAGCTTATCTTAATTGATTTTAGAAATGCTTGGTGTTCTTTAAAGTCACTTTGATTCATGATGCCAAGTTGTAGGGCGATCTCAGCTGAAATATGCATTCCGATATAAACAGCTTCTCCATGTAGTAAGTCACCTTTGCTTAAAATTTCTATAGCATGACCGATGGTGTGTCCGTATTCAAGAGATAAACCCAATTGTTTTTCAGTAGGGTCACGTTTGCATATACTAAGTTTTTGTTCAAATGTTTTTTTAGCTAATTCGTGCATGTCGACATCGTTGATAGAACTTTTGAGAACTTTTTTCATATAGGCATAGAAATCTGATTTTAGTATTAATGCATTTTTCATACTTTCAGCGATACCAGCAAATTTTGAACGTTTGCTTTCTGTTTGTAAGAATGAGGTGTCAACCAGACTAAATTCTGGTGAGGAATACATTCCTAATAGATTTTTTCCACCGAATGTGTTGACGCCTTGTTTATTGGATAAGACAACATCGGTTTGACCAATAAAATTAGTTGGAACGTGAATAAACCTTATGCCTCTATAAAGTAACGATGCTAACATGCCACCAAGATTCATGGCTAGGCCACCACCAAGATTTAATATCAAACTATTTTTACTACAGCCAGCCTCAAGTACTTTTTCGGCTAAAGTTTCAATCGTTTGTAAGGTTTTATTTTGATCGCCCGCGTTAAAGGTAACTAAATGATTTGGTCGATTGAGTAATTGGGCCTTGATGGTGTCACCGTATAATTTGGCTACATTTGTGTCTGTAATAATAAATACTTTATCTGGATTTAAAGTTGCGACGTGCGATTCAAGATGGTGTAAAATATTGTGGCCAAAATAGATTGGTTTAGAGGGAGATAAGCAGGATTCGTAGGCGTCAGAACGATTGTAATGTTTGAGTTTGAGCACTTTATTTGAATTCATAGGAAATCCTGGATAAGGTTGCTTGAAGTTTTGGTATATTAGCGAGATAATGGTTTATTAGTTCGGCAAATTCGGGAAAATGCTTGCTGTAATTCAATGATTACTAATAGTCAACCTAAGGGGTTTTAATGATTGTCCATAATGTATATTTTTGGTTAAACGATAATGTCACATCTGATGAAATTGAAGCTTTCAAGAATGAATTAAAAGCATTAAAGAGTATTGATGGAGTTGTGGATTTACAACTTGGGCGTCCTGCCCAAACTTTGAGGGATATTGTGGATAAAAGTTATTCAATTGGCTTGATGGTTGTGTTTACTGATATTGAGGCACATGACCGATATCAAGCTGATGTAAAGCATGTAAACTTTATCGAGAATAATAAAGACAAATGGAATAAGATACAGATTTATGATATTAAAAGTGACTAGCTTTTAAGATGACATCTATCTATGAGGTTGTAATCAGTGCTATATTAGTGATATGACCCTAATTAAGGCCATGTCGATGATTTGATAATTAGGTAAGTTTGGAATAATAAATCTGAATTTTTGCGCTAATTATTTAGGAGGAATGTTTCTATTTTTCTCTATAAGTGATTCGAGCTTTAGTCAAATCATAAGGAGACATTTCAAGGGTTACTTTATCACCTGGATTTATTTTAATAAAGTGAGTTCTCATTTTTCCTGAAACATGCGCAAGTACTTCGTGCCCACCATCGATAGTTACAATAAATTTTGCACTTGGTAGGGATTCTTTAACAATGCCTTCCAACTGAATTGGTTCTTCTTTAGCCATACTATTCTTATACCTATGTTAAATTTAATTGCGGAATTATATATTGAGGAATGTTGTTGTAAATAGCAGGCTTGTCATTATTCCACTAATAGTCGCTTTATGTTGAGGTCCCATTTCCTGATCAATTTTTCACATTCAGTCGTATTTTGATCGAATTCATAGGTGTTTGCGATGTTGTGTAATTTTCTTAATTGTTCTCTATTTTCCCATATACCAGCTCCAAATCCTGCCATATAGGCGGCTCCAATAGCTGTTGTCTCGAGGTTTTGTGGACAATAAAGATTTGTTTGTAAAACATCGGCTTGTATTTGCATTAATAATTTGTTGCTGGCAGCACCTCCATCAACTAATAATTTTGAAATGGGTTGCTCTTGTTCTTTTTCCATGGCGACAATGATATCTCTATTTTGTAAGGCGATACCTTCAAGAGTCGCTCTAGCAATGTGCGCTTTTGTTGTAGATCGTGTTAATCCATTGATACTACCTTTGGTATTTGGTTTCCAGTAGGGGCTACCCAAACCTGCTAGGGCCGGAATGAAGCTAACCTCTTCACTATTTTGACATTGCTCAGCGAGTGCTTCAATTTCTTGAGCGTTATCAATGATGCCCAATCCATCTCTTAACCATTGGACAGCTGCTCCTGCAATAAAGGATGTCCCTTCTAATGCATAAATAATTTTATCATTTGTTTTGCAAGCGATAGTGGTTAGTAAGCCATTGTCACTAAACTTAGGCGTTTCTCCAATGTTCATCATGATAAAGGCGCCTGTACCGTAAGTACATTTTGTTTCATTTGGTGCAAAACATGTTTGTCCGAAAAGAGCCGCCTGTTGATCTCCTAGTATGCCATTGATAGGGATTCCATCTGGTAAAAAATCTAAACCTTTGGTAACACCAAATTTTTCATTTGAGTTGTGTATGGTAGGTAGTAATTCAATAGGAATTTTAAAGATGTCTAAAAGTTCAGTATCCCATTGACCTGTCTTAATATTGCACAATAAAGTTCGCGAAGCATTTGAAGGTTCTGTGATAATCTTTTCTTTGCCTGTTAATAGATAAACGAGGTAGGTGTCTATTGTTCCTAAGATGGCATCTTTACTATCAAGAGAATCTTTAAAATTATTTAATAACCAATTATATTTGCTACCACTAAAATAAGGATCTAGAAACAATCCTGTTTTGTTATGAATCAAATCTTCTAAACCTTGTTTTTTCAGATTTTCACAAAAATCAATTGTTCTTTTGCATTGCCAAACAATCGCATTGCCTTGTGTTTTTCCACTTTTTTTGTTCCATAAGAGGGATGTTTCTCTTTGATTCGTAATTCCTATGCAAGAAATTTGATGGCCATCAACATTTGATTTGCTGAGACAATTTTTAACGGCGTCAACAACCGAAATCCATATATCTTTGGGGTCATGTTCTACCCAATCGTTTTTAGGGTAAATTTGTGGGAAGGTTTGATTGTGAGAGCCAATTACTTTTCCGGAATGATCAAGTAATAAAGCCGTGGAACCTGTGGTTCCTTGATCTATTGCTAAAATAATTTCTTTTTTCATGTATAATTCAATTCTATTATTTTGATTGAAGCCTTCATTATATTAATAAAATACAATTAAGATTAATCAAGAAGAATGATATAGCATATAAAGGAATTTGATTGTTAAATAAATTTTATCTAATCACATGTATCTCTCTAATATGTTTGATTGGATCAAGCTGTCGTTTTCAAACAATTGAAACGGTCCCTTTAGAAAGTGCCGTTAAAAAAGTTACTCCTGTATATAATAAGTACCGTGATTGTTTTTTTAAAATTTTCATGGATGAAGATAAAAATAGGTTTAATGGATTTACTGCTGAATGGGTAGTTGGTGAACGGGAAAAATTTGAAAAAGAGCCCTTTAATTTGCTCTATGATGAAGCCAAATTTGGTGATGGTAATGTTTATTGTGGTTTGACTTTGACCTTTTTATCTTTTGACTACGGGATTCAGATAAGTAATCAAAATAAAAAAGAAGCAAGTCGAACACTAAAAATGATTGAGCGAGTAATTAACGGTATTATTAAAAGTGATCAACTTAGCTTACAGGGCTCCAATGGATTTTTGTATAGAGATATAGTTGGAGAAGTAAAAGGTATCAAAGTGAGATCCGATTTTTTAAATAAAAAAATTACTGATAAATATATGAGCCAAAGTCAAATCGTCGGTCTCTTAATTGGCTATTCTACCTTTAATAAAGTGATAAAAGATCTTAATTTGAATTCTCAAAAAATTAATGAATTAAAGAAAAAGCTAGATCAGCAAATAAAGTTAATTGCGCAGTATTTAAAAAGAAATCATTTTGTTATTAAGTCTGAAGTAAATAATAAGATAAAGGTTCCGCGGGGGCCTTATGCCAAGATTATTTCTAAAAAGGTATTTCAGCTGTACAATTTTTATAGTGGAGATGAAAATAAATTTCCATTTGGTATCAAAGAAAAGCTTTATTGGTCGATTGGATCCAGAGGTTATAATAGTTTTTATAATTTAACCAATGACAAGCGATCTTATTATGAAAAAAATCTGACAAAGGGTATCCAGACTTCTGGAAAAACATGGGGTCCCTTTTTTCATCAGTTACTTTGTCAATATCCATTTACAGATAAAAGAACATTTCAAAAGACAGAACCTCAATGGAAAAAATGGGTTGAGCGATATAGAAATAGTTTGGCCGTTGCAATGGCCTTAGCAAATTTTTCGGTCGTGGATGAGCAATTGAAACAAATGGTCTACGATGATCTGATGGCAATACCGACATACCGTACACCGGATAATTTTCATGCAGACCATAAAGGTTGGGTTCATGAAAACAGATGGATTAGACTACTAAGTTTGAATACACATGTGGGGAAGTCTGAGCGGATAGTTAGAGTATATAATGGTTTAGATTTTTTAATGTTATATGGTGCTACAAAATATTCTCAGATAATTTATAGGAAATCAAATGAGTAGTAGCTACAAAATTTGTTTGCTACTGAATTTATTAGGTTTTTTTTCAATATTTAATAATTCCACTGCACAAGAGACAAAAGCATTTGGTGTTAAGACCGGTGTTATAAAAGCTTCCTATGAAAAAATTGCCGATCAAACATTCTCTAAATTATGGGATGAGTCCGTTACTCAACAGATTAAAATTCCGTTATTTGATGAGTTCTTTTCAGTCGATTTAGTTATTGGTGGTGGGGTAGTATCCTTTGATACATTAATGATGATTCCTGAATTAAAAAAAATGGTCGATGACGGGACCTTCCCCAAAAATCGAATTTTTATTAAGCATGTTTGCGAGCTAAATATTAAAATAAAAGGATCAGTTGAAAGCCTTATTGAAGGTGGTGTGGAGTTTCCTTATCGAGTTACTTTAGTAGAAAGTTTAGCTGAAGAGGATGGTGCCTTTCAAATGAAATTGAAGAAGCGTATTTACTCCTTTTTTATAAAGTATACCAAAATGATGTATAGAAGGTTTGATAAAGGAATTACAGCATTTGAAGATAGTTTATTGCCCGCTAATTTAAATTTGAAACCAGGCGAAAGATTCTCAGTAGAACGATATGCTTTAGCGGATTTTTCTTTTGGGACAACCGGTTTTGAATTTAAATGGGGAAATCCAGTTTTGAACATAGAAGGTAAAGCAAAAGTTACACCTTTTGGTTTTTCTAAAACATTTGGGCATATAAGGTTGACGGTTCAAGGAATCGGTTTAGATAATCTTTGTAGAATTACCATATCAAAAAAGAAAATAAATTCGTTTGAATTCTTTAATGCTGAATTTGGATTTGATATAAAAACGAGGAAAAAACTATTTTCATTATTTAGAATAAGTCTGGATATCAATTTATTGAAGTTTACCCCTGAAAAGAATTTTTATAAATTAAGCAATTGGCAGTATATTGGTAAATTAAACGACCCCAAATTTTTTACGCGTATGAAAAGAATCTATTTTTGGAATGAAAAGAAATTTATTAAGCAGGCTCATAAGGAGGTTTCTTTTTTTCGTAAATATCAAGTCAAAGGGCGAAATTACACAAACAACTTAAATTTATTTAATATCTATAGAAACAGCCGAAAGGAAAGTATTGAAAATCGCGTTATTCATTCGCATTTAAATAAACATGATAATATGGGTGTTGGGGTGTTTGATCGCTATAAAACGTTCTTTCTAAATTCTAAAAAGTTTAAGTTCGAGATGGCTTGTGATTATTCGCACCATTTGAATAAAGTCCCCGTGGGTGTTGATCGGTCAGGGGTTCTCATCAATATTGTTAATGATGATACGCATGGTTTAAGTTCCAATAAATTATTTTATATGAAATATGTTTTTAAAATTTTAGAAGGAATACAAAAAGAGTCTACGTCAGAATTAAGAAGTTTTTTTCTTAAAGACACGAGAAACCATTATAAGAGAAAATTAGTCATTGAATTTGATGCAATTGGTTTTAAAAAATTATTTGAAAAAACAAATCCTATTTCGCCAAATGTGATGAAATATTGCCATGAGTTAATGAATGAAGAGATGATAGTCGATAAAAATAAAAGAAAAAAAGTGTATACCAGAGCAATGGTTAAAAAAATTATTAAAAGAATTCATAAGATGAGTGACCTTTTACGAGTGCAATTTGTGAACTCTCGCAAAAAGGGTAGGTTTATAAAAAATATTAGGACAATTGGACAACTGCCGATTAAAAATTATTTTTATTTAATTTTAGCTATGTCAGTAGCGCCTGAGTATGTGAAGTTCACCTATGATATTGAATTAGTGCCCCATAGATCTTCTCCTCTTGATGAACGTGAAGAAGGCCGATCGTTTCAATTTAAATTTATTGGTAAAAAATTTAAAGGTAATATGAATCAGCTAAAATTTTATTACTAATATAATACACCCTCAATTGACCATATTTTATCATTTGGATAATTTTATTATTTCATTTGTGTGGTAATCAAGTTTAACACTCAGGATTCTTGAGTTGCCATCATCAGCAATGAATAATCTTTTATCGGTATCAGTTGCTAAATAGGCTCCGTGAAATAGGGATACTTCATCGCCACCAATTGATGTCGTATTTTTTGGACCACCAGCTTGAATGATCGGTTTACCTTCATCTACATTTCCATAGCGACCAATTCTCAAAATTAAATTACCGTTAGTATCAAGTACGGCAACACTGAAATGCCTTAATTCAGGTACGAAAGATCGAGCAAAATAATCTAGTACGAATCTTGAGTTCCAGCAACAGCAGCCTCCACCAGACCAAGAACCATTTTTACCCGCAAAACCAACTCCGCCATAAAGCCATTGCGCGCCTTCAGCCCAAATATTGCCACCCATAGTTCCGCCTTGAATTTCTGGTGGTCTCTTTGGGTAAGAGCTTGGAGACAACTTTACTGTCTTTGCATCTTTGCTTAGAAACTTGATTTTGCCGGCTTTGAATTTGACGATGGTTTCGGACAAGTCATCGGTTAATTTGGCGTCATAGGATTTACCCTTGAATAATCGTCTGCCGGAAACCATGGTGTAAATATTATCTTTTGAATCAATAAATAATCCGTCGACCATGCCAACTCCTGGGGCGGCATCTTTAACTACAAAGTTGCCATGTTTATCATATACATACATAAGTCCCCATAAATATCTGCCAGGATACATTTTGGCTCCTAATTGATTTAAATCTTCATTTTCTTCAGCAGCCTTATATTTTCGCTTGGCATGTAGAGAAGGCTTAGCCGTTGTTGCATTGGCGCCACCAGCAGTGTGAATCACTAAATTTCCTTTTGCTGAAATTGCCATCCCACCTAGATGCCACCATGAATAGGCTCTATGACCTGGTGGGGTCATAGCTGAGATTAAATTTGCTGCCCTAGCATTTGAGCCTGATTCAAATGTAACCTTTGATCTTTCAACGCCATAATCCCAAGGGACCTCCTTCCAGGAGTTCAAATCATATCGGCCGACTTCTTTTCCTGTTCTCAGATAAATTAAACCATCTTGATCAAAACATAAATCTTCACTGTCATAAGGTAAATTGATCGTTTCTGATTTACCAGTATTGGGATTGATTCTTAATAATTGTTTCATGGATTTCCCAACACCTCCATCTGCTTCGGCGACATATAGGTTACCGGTTTTCGGATTTACATAGAGCCGTTGTCTATTTATTTGCGCTGGTTCTTGACGAACACCTGCTTTTTTAACATCGTTTGCAAAGTCTTTTAATACAACAAATTTTTTATTTTTAAAGCCGAGTATCTGAATATTATTTTTGCTCCAACTTTTCCATTTTCCTTGAGATAGCCATACCGTTGGTTCTTTTGTAAAGAAATTCATCTGAGCAACATAGTAAGAACCACTGCCTCTTAAATGATTGGCCCATTCTGGTTGTTTGAGATTATCAATGGGTAAGGGTAGATCCCATATCGCTTTTTTATTTGGTGAATCAAAAGATCCGTAGTGGCTTAAGGTTGCTTTGACGGGTTTTCTTTCTTCTTTCTTTTTTGAACGGAATACGGTTCGATTATGCACATGCCATGAAAAAATATAAAGTTCATCCGTTTTAGGGTGAATATTAATATGAGCGGGTCGATAAACTTTGATGCTTTTTAGGAATTTAGCCTGTGGAGAATAAACCTGAATTCTGTTATTCATGTGATCAGCAACATATACTCGACCTTTAGAATCGCAAGCGACTGAAACCGCATTCGAAAATTCATTATTGCTATTGCCTTTTTTATCTTGCTTAAAAGTACCGGCAAAAGTCGTCATCTTTTCGTTCTTTGTTAAATCTACTTTTCCAACACCATGCAGAGTATCAAAATGCCAAAGATGTCTAAATAAATGTCCGGTCACATAAAGTGTTTTACCGTCAGGGCTAATAGCACCACTTGAAGGCAATACATTGTGAGTTTTTCGATCGGCATTTCCGCCATGAGCTACAAATGTTTTTCCAACTTCTGGTCCTTCCATATCATAGGTTTGACTGGCACCATTTGTTGTGAATCTAATGGCTCTTTTGCCTAGTAAAATGATATCATTTTTGTGCACAACTAGACCGTGGGCATTTAAGCTGACAACATTTTTTCTATTTACATTTAATGGTGTTGATTTTCCATGTAATAGAGAAGTTTGATAATAGCCTTTTTTTAAGGGCAAAGTTTTATCATCGTGGGCAAATTTATGGGTAGGTAATCCCTTTACATTATTAGCTGCTTTAAATGAAAATGGGTAAATCGTTTTTTTGTAATTACCCTGATGGTCAAACATTCTTAAATGATCAAATACCGACTTTTGATAAACATAAACGCCTTCTTTTGTAATGGCTATATTTTGTGCACGCGCTCCGCTCCATGCTGTTGTTCTTTTATGTGGTGACCATTGGAGTGACCTTTCTAATTTTGGTTTTAAGCCTAATGAAACTCTGATTTGAAGCTCTTCAATATTGGTAACATATCGACCGGCATCATCTTTGCCATCCCAAATTAGTTTTTGCTTTTTGGAATTCTTTTGAAAAGGTTCAGGAGCGTTTTTGCCTAATACTCCACTAGCTAAATGTCTAAAGATTTTTCTATTTTGATCTTCAACTGATATGGTGACATCGCAAAACCCTTTTGTTTCAAATGTTATGGTGTAAATTTTGTCTTTTACTGTAATAGATGGCTTTGTAGAGAAAGTGAATATTGCTTCTCTTTTTATTTTAAATTCTTCGTTAACTTCAGCCAATGCACTAATTTGCCAAATAAATATGAGAGCAAGAATTAGTAAGATTTGGTTGGATTTAGTAAAAGTCATGAATTCTCCTTTTTTTAGAATCTGGAATTACGCTGTGAATTATGAAGAATCATTTGTTTAATAACAAATAATTTTGATGAATTTATCAAGGTGGGGCGAACAAAAAGAAATACTAGTATTTATTATATGCTTATAACTAGTAATAAATACTAGAGCTTTTTATTATAATGGGATGTTTTTGAATTAACAGACTAAAAGGCAATAAATTATAAGTCAATATTGTCCTTTTAATGAATGTTAAAATCCATATTACTGAAATTCATTGATTAATACCTGTCCGACTCTTTTCGTAATTAAGCAAATTCATAATAATTCTTCGTAAATATTGAAATATAGATTTTTATAGACTTCGATTTGATTATGACGGGAAATGTGGAAGAGAAAATTATAAAATGAAAATAGGTATTCAAAAAATTATTGTTGAATAGGTTGGCCTATGATATTTATCAATAATTTCACATGACTTCCCTTATGTTATTGTAGGCATGCTTAGATTCAATTAATTCTGAATGTATTGATTAGACTATAACTTAGTGTGACAGAAAATATTATTGATGAAAATGAAATTAAAATGAATTTCTTTTTAAATTCTTACGTCGATCCGTCGATATAAAACTAACTCTAATTATGGAATACTAATCGATGCTAACTTTTACTGACGAAGAAATTTTTGAAACGCTTTCTGAACTGCGTGGGTTGTCTAAAATTGAGATTAGACGAGAGTATACAGAAAAACCTGAAAAGTTAAAAAAACTAAGGATAGCATATAGTCGACTTTTCAATGATCTTTTATCAATTACGGTTGGTGTTCGTGGTATAAGATCCAGCTCGTCGTCTTCGATGGATTATTCTTGATCAATTAAGTTAAGTGCCGTATTTTATATTCAATTTTATCATTTAACATATCGCCATAGATATGAAATAGCTTTTTGGGGAATATTGCGTTATATAGGCAATTATTTTTAGTTAAGGTATAATCGTAATCAATTTTAATTTATAGGTTTTGATTTCGATGAATATCTCTGAAGGCATTCAATACAATTTCTCTGCAATATCGTTTTTGGCTAGGAATCCTAACCTTTGGATTTACTGTGTTATTCCGTTTTTTGTTTCTGTTTTTGTAATGATAGGCACTATATATTCGGTATTTCTCTTTTTTGATTACATTTCAATTGGTGGTGGAGAATCCGAAGAGATTAAAATTATAGGGATAGCTTCTTTTTTAAAATTTTTATGGTCTTGGACAGTAGTCCATTTAGGCCTTTGGATGAAGTGGATATTTTTTATTGTGTTTTCTTTGGTAATTATTTGGTATGGATATGGCATAATAGCTTCATTAGTGATGCTTCCTTTTTTGGAATTATTAAGTTGTCGCGTTGAAGAAAAACTTAGAGGTATTTCAAATACAGATAATGCTTGGTATGTAGGGTTAATGTCATCATTATTGTTTTCCTTGTCTTTTACAGTTTTGAAAATCATTTTTATGATTATTTTTTTAATATTAGGATTAATGTTTCCGCCGATTATTATCCTATCATTTATTATAACGGCCTGGTTTTGCAGCATGGAAGCATTGGATTTATCAATGAGTAGGAGATTATTCACATTTAAACAAAAATTAGAATTCTTTAAAGGTAAACGGAAAATGATGGTTGGGGTTGGTAGCCTTTCGGCTTTATTGTTGATGATTCCTTTTATACAGGTTTTTCAGCCGATACTTTCAGCGATTGCCGGTACAATGTATTGGGTTGATCAAACCCCTGAATATGGACTTCTGGCAGAAGATAGGGAAAATAATTAAGTAATTATTAGTTCAAGAAAGATAAATTATGACTGAATTCAAAGATGAAAAAACAACTGTTCAGGAAATGAAAGATTTGATTTTTCAATTTGCTAAGGACCGTGATTGGATCCATTATCATACACCAAAAAATTTATCGATGGCTTTAACTGTTGAAGCGGGTGAGTTGATGGAGCATTTTATGTGGTTAAATGATAAAGAGGTTGACGAGCTTAAAAATACTGAAAAGATTAATGATGTTCGTGATGAGTTAGCCGATATCGTGACCTATGCATTAGAGATTGCAAATGTAATGAATA
The DNA here is from genome assembly GCA_002746535.1 of Planctomycetota bacterium. Classification (GTDB taxonomy): domain Bacteria; phylum Planctomycetota. The sequence continues at coordinate 24,202 of NVWA01000038.1, read as the reverse complement.
TCGATTTGGCAGAATCCATACAAAAAAAATACAAAAAAAATTGTTTGAAATATCCTGAAGAAGAATGTCAGAAAGTTTTTGAAAAGAAATGAATGCAGCTGACGAATTTCGTTTAAGTAATTACGATTATGATTTGCCAGAAGAATTAATAGCTAAATCGCCCTCTGATAAAAGAGATCATAGCCGCTTATTGATCATCGATAAAAAGACCAATGAATTCCAAAACCAACATTTTTATGATTTGCCAAATTACTTAAATAAAAATGATATATTGGTTGTTAACGAAACAAAGGTTTTTAATGCTCGTATATATGGAACCAAAAAAACGGGTGGTAAAGCTGAAGTCTTTTTTATTAAAAAATTGAATGATGATCAATGGGAAGTTTTGACTAAATGTGCTGGTAAAATAAAAGTAGGGGATGTGATATATTTTAATGAACAGGAGTTTGTTCGAATTGATGAAATCTTGGATAATGGTTCAAGGATTGTATCCTTATTAATTTCTGATGAGATCTTTGATTTTCTTCAAAAAAATGGAGAGCCGCCATTGCCCAATTATATCTTAAAGCAAAGAGGCGAAGATTGTAATAATAAAAATGATTGTGATAGATACCAAACTGTATACGCCAAAGAATATGGTGCTGTTGCTGCACCAACGGCAGGTTTGCATTTTACCGATGAAATAATGAATCAAATAATAGATCAAGGAATTGAAGTTGTGAAGATGATACTTCATGTTGGTTATGGAACCTTTGCTCCTGTAAAAAAAGATGATATTCGAGATCATCAAATGCATTCGGAAGATTTTTTATTGAATGATATAACGGTTCAAAAGATTAAAGAAGCAAAGTCAAAAGGTGGGCGAATTATTGCTGTAGGTACAACAAGCGGACGAACACTTGAGTCATGTGCCGATACCGCTGATTTTTTAAAGTCTAACAAAGGGTCTACCAATATTTTTATTTATCCAGGTTATGAATTTAAAGTAATTGATGGGATGATCACTAATTTTCATTTACCAAAATCTAGTTTAATCATGTATATAGCGGCATTAATTGGTCGTGAAAAACTATTGAAAGCGTATAAGCATGCTATAGATAATAATTATAGATTTTATAGTTATGGCGATGCTATGCTGATAATTTAGAAAAAAACTCAATTTCTGTTCACAATTTGATAATTCTGACCTTCAAAATATAAAGAAATCTTGAATTGTTTTATTTAAGGAGCTACAGTTAAGAAAACACAATTTTTGTCTGGAAAATGAAATGGAGAACCGAAGAGAGCTTAGCCGAATTAATTTATTTTTCTCAGCCGAATTAATTTTAGAATCTGGAAAAAAGATAAAATCTAGTGCTGGTGCGATTAATATAAAGGGTGTCTTTTTTGTTGGTGGTATAAATGCAAAAATAGGGGATAAATGTGAAGTTATTATATTTCTTAGTGAAGAAATAAAAATTGTTGCTAAAGGAATTATCCGAAGAAATTCAGGAGATGGTGTTGGGGTAGAATTTTTGGAAATTATTGGACAAGACTCTTACATTCACTTAAAAGGTATAATGCAACAAAACGCTGAAGATCAACATAGTTTTCTTAAAGAACTAGAAGGATATGTCGGCATTAAGAAAAAAACCGACAATTAAATATCCAAAACAAATTTGATATTAGTTCTGATTAATCCAGACCTAATATTTTTTTATTAAGTTCATCATCAGCTTCGCCACCTGCAAAATCATCAAATGACTTTTCAGTAGTTGTGATAATATGATCATTGATAAACTTTGCTCCTTCTGTTGCGCCTTGTTCGGGATCTTTCAAGCAACATTCCCATTCTAATACGGCCCATCCTTCAAAATCATATTGACTTAATTTGCTAAAAATACTTTTAAAATTTATTTGACCATCACCAAGAGATCTAAATCTTCCAGCTCGGTCTTGCCATTCTTGATAGCCCCCATAGACACCACTTCTTCCATTTGGATTAAATTCAGCATCTTTGACATGAAAAGCTTTAATTCTTTCATGGTAAATATCAATATATTGGAGGTAATCTAATTGTTGTAATATGAAGTGACTTGGGTCATATAGTATATTGACTCTTTTATGATTACCGGTGGCTTCTAAAAACCTTTCGAAGGTAACGCCATCGTGTAAATCTTCTCCTGGATGAACTTCATAACATACATCTACTCCAGCTTCATCAAATGTATTTAAAATAGGTAGCCAACGTTTTGCCAATTCTTTAAATCCATCTTCAACAAGGCCTTGGGGTCTTGGTGGCCATGGATAAAAAGTATGCCATAACAATGCACCTGAGAAAGTAGCGTGAGCATTTAAGCCCAAGTTTTGACTTGCCATTGCGGCCATTTTTAATTGATTGACAGCCCATTCAGTTCTAGCTTTTGGATTCTTTTGAACTGATTCTGGTGCAAATCCATCAAACATGGTGTCGTAGGCAGGATTAACTGCAACTAGTTGCCCTTGCAGGTGCGTCGATAGTTCAGTGATTTCTAAACCATGATTTTTCAAATTCCCTTTTAGCTCATCACAGTAATCCTGACTTTCAGCTGCTTTTTCTAGATCGATACATCGACTATCCCATGTTGGAATTTGAATACCTTTAAATCCTAAACTTGCGACCCATTGTGAGATACTATCTAGTGAATCAAAAGGAGGTTGGTCACCCATGAATTGGGCTAAAAAAATTGCAGGACCTTTTAGTGTTTTCATTTCTTTTCCTTTAATTAATATTCAGTTATTTTTATCCATTTATCATCACACTTTTGACTTCTAATTAACGTATCAATAAAGGCCATTCCTCGAACGCCATCTTCAATTTGAGGAAAATCTAATTCCAATTCAGTAGGTTCGCGACCTTGCAGTTTGGCTTGAAGTGTTGAAGCGAAGTTCCGATAAATATTTGCGAATGCTTCAAGGAATCCTTCTGGATGACCTGCTGGAAGCCGCGTGTTATATAAAGCTCGTTCACTTAAATTTGTATGATTAGCACCTGTACGCACTATTTCGGTGGGACGATCTGGCCACATGACTTGTAATGTATTTGGTTCAAGTTGTCTCCAGAATAATCCGGCAAGCTCACCATAGACATATATTTTCAAACCATTTTCTTCGCCTACAGAAATTTGACTAGCATGTAAAACTCCTTTGGCTCCATTATTTAATTTAAATAAAACATTGCCATCATCGTCGAGTTGTCTTCCTTCAACAAACGTATTCAAATCAGCACAAATAGATTCAATTTGTAAATCTGTGATATATTCCATAAGATTTTCAGCATGGGTTCCAATATCCCCCATGCAGCCACATCCACCAGAGCGAGCAGGATCTGTTCTCCAAGCGGCTTGTTTTTGACCGGAAGATTCTAGGTCTGTTGATAACCAACCTTGGGGATACTCGACTACAACTTTCCTTATTTTTCCGAGCTTACCCGTCTTTACCATTTCTTTAGCTTCTTTGACCATTGGATAACCAGTATAGTTATGTGTTAGTCCGTATAAGAGACCACTTTTATTTAGCTCTTCTCTTAATTTTAAAATTTCATCTAAATTCAAAGTAGCTGGTTTATCAGACATGACATGAAATCCTGATGCGAGTGCTTTCGAAGCAATGGGATAATGCAAATGATTTGGAGTAACAATGGATACGAATTCCATCCTGACATCTGCAGGCAAAGCCAACTCTTTTTCAAACATTTCATCGTAAGAGCCATAAACTCTTTCATCTGGTAAATATAATTGTTTACCGGAAAGTTTAGATTTTTCTTTGGTACTACTGAAGGCTCCGCAGACGAGTTCAATTTGACCATCTATGGCTGCAGCTATTCTGTGGACTTGACCAATAAAGGCATCGTTGCCTCCGCCTACCATGCCCATTCTTATTTTTCTCACAGTATTTCTCCAATGTTATTTTGTCTTATTCAATGGTGGTATATTAACCATTATTAATTTCATCGAAAGAGAGATTGTAAAATTAAATAGGTATGCGTTCGACGAATTAATTTGCAAAAATCAAATTGAGAAATCAAACAATAAAGTTGGTAATTGTAATAGAAACCTGCCTCTGATAGAAGCAGGTGAAATGAATAATGACTATTCTGATCTAACTACTAAGATATTTACTTTTTCTTTGATCAAGTATTTCTTGGCAATATCATTAATGTCTTTCACGTTGATATTTGTGTAGTCGGCCATAAATGTACGTGCAAAATCAAAGTTTTTTTCATTATAAGAAGATCCTGCTAAAACACTATTTAGCCAATAAGTATTGCTTTTAATGTAAGGTTTAATTTGATTTAGAAGTGGTTTTTGAACGCCATCTAATTCTTCTTTTGTAATTGGCTTGGATATTATTTCTGTAAATATTTTTTGAAATTCTTTAACTGTTAAGTCAATATTTTTAACTTCAATATCTGCCATAAACATTAAGTGGCAATTGTTCTTAAAATCTTTATTGAATGAATGAGTTGCGCGAGGGGAATAAGAAATAGATAATTCTTCTCGGATTCTTTTTCTCATCCTTTCGTTAATTGCTCTTCCAAGCAAATTTAATTTTCTTAAATCATTAATATTGTTGAAATCTGTGGTTGGCATTACCAGAGCAACATAGGCTTTTTCAATCTTAGTTGGAAAGGCCAACGTTATTCTATGGTTTTTTTTAAATGTGATCGAATATTTTTTTGGCTCCTGATTTACTTTTCTGGTGGGTAATCCTCCTAAATAAGTAGAGACTAAACCAATGACTTCCTTTTCATTAAAATCTCCAACAATATTTATTTCAATTGAGGACGACTTAAATTCATTTGTTAACCAATCTTTCATATCGTTAATACTTATGCTTTCAATTTCATGCTTGGTAGGCATTGCATCTAGATGAATTCCATTTTCAGTAATGGTTGCTAGCTTTCTTAATTCATTCCTAAATTTTGCCGAAATGTTAGTTTCTAATTTTTTTAGTTGCACATCCCAGCGTTTTAAAATCAATGCTCGCGTTTCTTCCCTGAATCCAGGAGCTTTCATTTTTGCATTTAGTAATTGAAGCATTAGCTCAAAATCATCATTATTTGATGATCCTACAAAATGAAAAGCATTTGGGCTAATGCCGAAATTTATGGATGCCGTCTTTCCTGTTAATGCTTTGCCTAATTCGAGTTTGGTAAGTTTTTCGAGACCACCTTCATTGATAAATGAATGTCCTATGCGGGCCATTACTTCTTTCCCTTTTGGAACTGTTAGGCTGCCTTGACCAAGTTTTACAAATAGTCTTACATTGGTCTTCTTGAAATCGGTCTTCTTTAAATTTAAAATTACATTATTTTCAAAGACAATTCGTTTAATTCCTAGATCTTTGATTGTTCGAGTTGATTTTATTTTTCCACTATTTTTTGGCGCCTTTTCATAGGGAAACATTAAGATCTTTTTTTCAACAATTTTAGAGATGACTTCTGCATTTGATTTTAAATAAGCCTGCAAAATATTTTTATTTGGCTCTTCTATAATGATATTGCCGGTAACAGAAATAAGTCTGTGATTATAATTCCAGTAGACACTTAAAGCATTTAGAGCATCTTCTTTGGTGATATCTTCTACTATCGGTCTTTGCATAGCTCTTATTTGTGAAGCATCTAAAAAAGGAGAATCTTGTCCTAAAGTTGAAATAATTTTATGTAGATAAAAATTGCTGCTAGATGTTTTCATACCTGAGACAGCACGGTCAAGGCTACTCAAATACCCCTTTTTAAATAAGGATACTTCTTGTTTAGTAAAGCCATATTGAAGTACTCTTCTTAATTCTTGTTCAATCCTACCAAGTGCTTTGTCCCAATTTCTTGGTTTGCAATCGGCTGAGATATTACCTGATTTAATTTGCTTCATCCAATTGGTTAAACTCAATTTTGCATTTGTAAAAGGTGAATTTATTTCATTTGCAATTTCTTTCAAGCGTTGATTGACCATAGTGACAGCAGCAGCTTCTCTTAATCTGTCTTGCATACGAACATAATATGGTCTTTTCTCAAATATTTTTACTTCAACAGTTGAAATTTCTACATTGGTTTCAGCGGCTTCTTTTTCGAAGATGTAATTTACTTTATTGCCTTTATGCTCTACGCTTTTTAAAACAGCATTTTTCTTGGCGGGTGCCCTAGCTTCTAATTTTTTAAACTTTTTCTTAATACTTTTTCTCCATTTTTTTTCGTTTATATCGCCAACAACTATTAAGGTCATCTTTTCTGGTCGATACCAAGTGTTGTAATAATTCACAAAATCTTTTCGGTTTACGCTTTTGATTGTTTTGACTAAGCCGATGGGCATTCTTTCAGTTAATAACGAATTGGGCAATGCAAACTGGAAACTCTTTTCCATTATTCTAAAGCTAATAGAATCGCGTGCTCTTTTTTCACTTAAGATGATGCCTCTTTCATCTTCGATATTATGTTCGTTTAGCTGTAGCTTACTTGCGTAGTCTGAGATAATTAATAAACCGGCTTCCATGTGTTCTTCGGAGGGTAGGTTTAGTTTGTAAATGGTTTTATCAAAGGAAGTAGATGCGTTTGTATCGCCACCAAAACTCATCCCTATTTTTTTAAAAAAATCAATTAACTTATTGTCAGGGAAATTTTCTGATCCATTGAATGCCATGTGTTCTAGGAAATGTGCTATACCTCTTTCATGTTCTTGCTCATTTAGAGATCCTGTGTCTACAACAAGATTGATTAGTACTCTATCTTCAGGTTTTTTATTTTTTAATAAAATGTATTTAAAACCATTTTTCATTGTGCCAAAATAGGCTTTAGGGTGAGGTTTTATTTTTTCAACTTCATGAGCGAAGGGCTTGATCGTTATGTATTTCTCATCGTCAGCAATTAAATAGGTGCCATGAAATAATATTAAAACTGTGAGTAAAAGTATGAGTTTTTTTAGCGAGAAAGTCATAAGAGAATCCTTGTTGAAATCATATTTTTCTTAAATTTTAGGTCTAAATTTGTGTTGAATTAAAAAATGGTAAAAGACATTTAAATAAATGTCTCTTAAGCAGATTTTTCAATTTCTTTAAAGGCTTTTACTAGGCCAGTTAATTCATCCCGAAGTTTTTGCACTTGCATTAATGTTTCATTTTCAGGTTGATTAAAGCAATTGAAAATGGATTTATGAAAGTGCATTAAAAAAGGTATATTCGGTTCTACCGTTTGTTTGAAATACTGGCAAAAGCCATCATTGGTAGAGTGGTTATCAACGACTCGTTTTAATTGATTTGCCTGATATATTGCATTTTGAATAACATCAGATTCGCTTTGCAATAAAGTAAATTGGTTAGACATTTGATCTAGAAATTCTGATAAAACAGAAAAGTTATCAATATCAATTGAAGTTACATATTTAAAAAACTTCCCGGTATTTATATTTAGTAGGCCGTTTAATAAACCAACATAACTTTGTTTGTGGATATCTGATTTATAACTTCCAATTGTTTTTAGTAGCTCACTCGTAATAGCAATTTGATCAAAGAAAGTTGAAATCAATGTGACTACTTCTTTATCCTTTTCAATGAATTTTTCAATCACTTTGGATGTTTTGCTTTCGGCTTTGCTGGCATCATCAAAGGTCAATTTAGTAGCCATTCTTTGACAAATAATTTCTTTAACCATATCGTCCAATGAAGTTTGGCTTCCGTCGACTTTTCGAAGAAACTCAAAATATGATTTTGTAGCAACATTGGCAATGTTCTTATTCACGATCATAGTTACCGAACGTTTCAATTGATTTGCCATTTTTTGTGAAAATGCTTTGAAAGTTGAGTTGTTGGCTTGCTCTTGACTATCGTAAACATCTATAAATGTAGAGGAGTTTATTAAGCGTAAGCCTTCATGAAGTTTTATCTCTTGAGAGGCATAAGTAATGACATTCAAAACCTGAGCTTCTTTTTGAATAAAATTTTTATAATTTTTACATTCGTATAATTTCGGATATTTGTCTTGCACTTTTGCTTTAGATAATTCAATCTTTTTTTCCACACAATCTTTGTAAATCAAATCAAGATTTCGAGCGCTAGATACATAATCTCCTTTTTTAGTATTAACAAGTACTGTGAGCAAACTGATATAAGGGGCATATTCAATCACCTCATCTTTTAATTTATCAGTTAATGAATAACCTAAATTTTCAATCACTTCATTAAATAAATCTATTTGATTACTGTCGTAATCCATTAATTTTTCAAACATGATCGGTAAGACTTGGTCAGCTTGAATGGCTGTTCCTTGTAATTCATTGAATGCTCTTAGAATTGTCATGAATTTCTGGTCATACCATCTTTTGAATGACAATTTTAATTCATCTGGAGTAAAACTTAAATAGGTGTCTAAATCAAAAATTATTTCATGATGATTTTCGTTGTCATTGAATGGAATTTCAAAAGTTTTACTGCCTATTTCTAGGTAATCTTTTGGAGTTTCTGGTTCTGGTTCTTGTTCTGGAATAATATGATTTACGTTTGGAGTAATGGTAGCTGCATTTGGAAAATCTGGATCCATTTTTTCAGTGTCCTTATATTTTATGCTAGTTTTGATAGCTTTGAAAAATCCGAGAATTCTATCAAAAAAAACATTTTTAACAAATGCCCTTTTTATTTGGCGAAATAATGTTAAATTGCCTTTTAATTAGGACCTAACGTGTTTGATTTCAAATTATTAGAGAAGAAGTTGTAAAAGATGCAAGTAGAATTCACCAATCCTAAATTAATGCGAAAATCAGCTAAATTTGCTAATTTTCCTATTCATCAGATGCCAGAAATTGCCATAATTGGTAAGTCTAATGTTGGTAAATCCTCTTTTGTGAATCATTTTCTTAAAACTCCTAATCTTACAATGACAAGTAGTAAACCGGGCCGAACGAGGCAATTTTTCTTTTTTAACATTCACAATAAGATAGTGTTGGTGGATTTACCGGGATATGGTTGGGCATCAGTTTCAAAAACAATGAAGGCTGATTGGAATCAGACCATGGTCGAATACTTGAAATTTAGAGAAGAATTGCAATTGGTTTTGTTTTTGGTCGACATTAGAAGGGTCCCCGATGAGAATGATTTTAAAATGTTTGATTTGATTCTAGATAGAGAATTGCCCATGATTTTATTATTTACCAAAATGGACAAGCCCAAGAAAAATGAGATAGCTAAAAATAAAAAAAAGATTTTTGAAGCGTTTGATTTGCATACTTGTATGAACGTAAGTTATTCGGTACACTCAAATAAAGGAAGACCTGAATTAAGTAAATTGATTAATCAGGCGTTTTCAGAAGAATAGATTCACTGTAATTTCAAATTTTGAAAAATCTCTAGCCATTTCTCTGGTGAGATATTTTCTGGCCTAGAATCAACATGTAGGTCCAAACTTTCTAAAAATGTAATTGGATCTGGGCAGAATGTTTTTAAGTTCTGGGTGATTTTTTTTCTTCTGTGAATAAACATTTCTTTTACAAAGTTTCCAAAGGCTGTGTAATCAATATCCAATGATTTTTGTGATTTAGTAATTGAAACGATACTGGATGTGACTTTTGGCTGGGGCCAGAAAGCTTGAGGCGATACTTTTTTGATAATCGTTGGTTTGCCCCAGGTGTTTATAATAACGGATAAGATACCATAAATTTTGGTATTGGGTTTACTGCATATCTTCTCACCAATTTCAGCTTGAATCAGCACGGTAATATTAGTTAATTGAGGAATAGTTTGGATTAATGTAATCAGAAAAGGGGTGATAATTGCATAAGGAAGATTAGCGATGCAGACTAAGTTCTCATCTTCTTTTAAATTTAAGGCTTCTAAAACAGTTTTATTTAATTGGCTCTTTTTCTCCATAACATCGGAGTGAACTAATTGCCAATTATCATGTTGGCCTATCAAATCATCCGCCATATCAACCAATCCATTATCTATTTCGACACTAACAGTTTGGCAACCAGTCTTGATTAGAGCTCTCGTTAAAATGCCTCCACCTGGGCCAACTTCTAAAACTACATCAGTAGATTTTAGGTTGGCAGCTTTGATCATTAGTGGAATATAGTTTTTATCTACCAAAAAATTTTGACCAAAATGTTTCTTGGGGTGAAAATTTTTAGAATTAAAATAGTCTCTTAAAACAGAGATATGATCAAAATTTGATGTCATATTGCGATATTTTTTTTGGAATTTATTTTAATAAGAAAGTTATTTTTACCTATCTTTTTATCTTCAAAATAATGAATTAGAAATTTATTGTGAAATTTCTATAATCTCATTTTTTTTAAGAGTCATTACTTTATGAATAAAATTATTTTTGGAATTGATGAAGCGGGATTAGGTCCGACGCTGGGTCCACTGTGTTATGGTTGGACAGGTTTGATTCAAACTGAAGGATCAAATGTATTAAGTCGGTTTGATCAACTTATAAAAAAATATAAGCTGAATATTGGCGATAGTAAAAAGATTTATCAAGGTGTTAATAAAAAAAAGAAATTGCACCAAGCATTGAATGAAGTGCTGTCTCTTTCTCAACAAACATCTGAATATCAAACACTATCTGATCTCTGGAACTTGTATCCGTTAAATAGTTTTGGTGAAATTAGCATGTACTCCTATTATGAAAAGTGTTTGAAGCATTCATTTGCTCAACTTTCAGTTCTAGAGCGTAAAGATCAATTTGATGGCTTTTGCGGTTTTACAGCTAGCTTTGAAGGTGAATTGAATAAAGAATTTGATAGAGGTGTAAATAAAAGTGCTGTTTCAATGATGAAAATCGGGGAAATAATTCTGTCAATTTTAAATCGTTTTCCAATTGAGAATATTGAGATCCAGGTTGACAAACAGGGCGGAAGAAACTTTTATGAGGATTTCCTCAATGATTTGTTTCCATTTGTAGGAATTCAAATATTGAGAGAGTCCTCAGATGAGAGTATTTACATGATTTCAGAGGAGAATCGTGATATCAAAATAGGGTTTTACAAAAAGGGCGAAGATCGCTTTTCGTTAATTGCCTGTGGTTCAATATTGGCAAAATGGTTGAGAGAACAGTTCATGGCTTCTTTTAATTCTTATTGGTTAACGTATAATGACGTCAAACCTACCGCAGGATATCCTGAGGATGCTAAAAGGTTTATTGAAGTGATGAGTGAGTATTTTGAACAAGACTCAATGCCCATTAATTTTATTATTAGAAGCAGATAGGAACTTATTATGAAAATGAAATTAATTTTAATATTTTGCATGATGTCGTGCCTCTTATTTAGTGAAGATAAAATAAAACTAACCAATGGTAGTTTTATGTCAGGTACTATTGTTAAAGTTTCTGATAAGGGTGTGAAAATGAGAGTTACTGAATTAGATTCTGTCATTGAATTTAAATGGGAAGATATTGCTCTTGATACTAAAAAGAAATTAAAGAAAAAATATGGGATTGGAAAAGCATCGTCACAAACGGAGTCCAAAGAAAAAAAGGATATTAAGGAAAAAAAAGAAGACATTAAAAAAGACAATAAGAAGGTTGATTTAGAAAATAAAGAGAAAGAACAAGTTAAAGATTCTAAAAAGGTTATCAGTGAAAAGCCGGCTTACAATTTTAGATTTATTGCGCGTTTGTTTTATGATTCTTATTTGAGAAATTTGAAGACCAGTATACGAGACTTATCAAAAGGGCATTTGACAGATAAGAAGGAAGGCCACAGGTTAACATTAAAAGATGGTTCAGTTTTAAAAGGTGAATTGAGTCGAGAGACAGATTTGCTTTATGTTCTAAGAGCAAAAAATCAAACGATGAATGTTAAGAAAGAGCTTGTGGTTTCTAGTGAAAAAATCAGCATTAGAGTTGTCTCAGGTACTGTAAAAAAGCAAAAACTATTGGGTAATGCTGGCGTTAAATTACATGAGAAAATGCTTGAAATAACGTCAGGTGATTTTGGATTAACTCTTGATCAGGCTGAAATGCTTTGGAAAAAAAGAATAACGGGAGGGATTCTTGAAGACGGTAAATATAATGGATCTTTTATTGGTCATCGTTCAAAACGATCTATTAGTCTTGGGAAAACTAGTTTTTTATTTATTAGTGGTAAGGGTAAAGTTAAGACGCCAAGTTTCCCTAAAGAAAAAAAATGGTGGGATGATTTGTCTTCTAGAGAAAAAGAAAATATTTTATTAGCTCACTTTATTTCAAAAATATTTCCGATTACAAGACTTGTACCAAAACAATGTAGTAAATGTAAGGGTAATGGTGTCCTTAATAAAAAACAAAAGAAGAAAAGTACAAAAAATAAAAAGAAAACATCTACTGAAATTGGTGGTGGTGATGACAGTTCAAGTAAAAAGAAAAAACAAGTTTGTCCTGATTGTAGAGGGATGAAAAAACAATATAGTTTAAAATATGAATAATTTTTGTTGGAGAAAGTAATATGCACCCTAGTGCTGAAGAGTTAAATGCAAGTATTGCAAAAGTAAATAGTAATGTGTTGGAAATGTTATCTGATTATGGGAAGAATAGTTATTTTCCGTCTTTAGGAATTATGGCTCAAGCTGGTGAAGCTAAGAAAAAAGCACATAAATATAATGCGACTATAGGCATAGCCACTGAAAATGGTGCCGCCATGCATTTAGGATGTATCAAAGATATGATTCCTGATTTATCACCTGGAGAAATTTTTACCTATGCTCCGTCAAGTGGTGTGCCTGCATTACGTGAAGCCTGGTTTGATAAAATGAGAAAAGAAAACCCAACCTTAGGGGATCATCAAACCAGCCAGCCATTAGTTACAAATGCTTTGACACATGGTTTATCAATTGTTGGAGAGTTATTCCTCGATAGAGGAGATAAAATTGTAGTGCCAGGGCATTTCTGGGAAAACTATGAGTTGTTGTACAGTACTAAGCTTGGAGCGGAATTCGCAACATATGATTTATACAATGATGCGGGAAGATTTAATGTTGACGGGTTTAAAGAGACTTTAATTGCAGCTTTGAAAGAAAAAGGAAAAGTTGTTACGATATTGAATTTTCCGAATAATCCGACAGGGTATTCTTTGTATAAAGATGAAGCTCCACTCATTGCCGATGCTATTAAAGAAGCATCAAGTTTCGGAAAAATTGTTGCGGTAACTGACGATGCTTATTTTAGCTTATTCTTCGAAGATAATATGTTAGAAGAAAGTTTATTCGGTCATATAGCTAACTTGGATGAAAACGTATTGGCGATTAAAGTAGACGGTGCCACAAAAGAAGAATTTGTTTGGGGTTTAAGAGTTGGTTTTATCACTTTTTCTACAAAATCAAATGAAGACCTCTCAGGTTTATATAAATCATTGGAGCAAAAGGTCAGTGGTTGTATTAGAGCGACTGTTTCCAACATTTCAAACTTGTCTCAGAATTTAGTTTTAAAGGCTCTGAAGCATAGTGATTTTGAAAAGCAAAAAAATGAAAAAATCAATACTATGAAAGCGCGTGCCATAGAAACAAAAAGAGTCTTAGATGCTAAAGAGGAATTTAATGAAGAGTGGACTTATTACCCCTTTAATGCGGGTTATTTTATGTGTTTAAAATTAAAAAACTTAAAAGCTAATGAACTAAGATTAAAAGTATTAAATGATTATGGCGTAGGAACAATTGCTTTGGGCCCAACAGATTTAAGAGTCGCTTTTAGTTGTTTAAATGTTGATCAAATTGAAGATGTGTTTGATTGTATTTTTAAGGCTGCTAAGGATTTATCTAAGTAACTAACCTTTTATTTTTGAAAGTTGAACATGGGTATGAAAGTATATGAATATAATAGATGTAGTACATGTCGCAAAGCATTGAAATATTTAGATGACAAAGGAGTTGATTATAAAGCTCTTGATATTACGGAGCAAGCTCCTTCAGTTGCAGAACTAAAAAAAATGCTTAAGTTTTATGATGGTGATATTAAGCGATTATTCAATACTAGTGGTGTGCAATATAGAGAACTAAAAATGAAAGATAAAATTAAAACGATCAAAAAAGATGATGCCCTTAAGCTCTTATCTGGAAATGGAAAATTAGTTAAGCGCCCATTTTTAATTGATAAAGATTTTGGCATCGTTGGTTTTAAAGAAGATGAGTGGGCCAATCATTTTTAGATAATATGATTACATCCTGTGATTGAATTGATTTCCAAAAGCAGGTTGTGATTTATAAGTAATCGTCAAATTTATTGTGATTCAATCATCTTAAGTTCTTTATAACATCTATAGATTGCTCTGGGGGTGTGAAAACATCCTTTCCATTTACCTCCCTTGGAGGTATTGAGCTTTTCACCTGTTCGGTGTAAATAACCAAACCATTCACCATGTTTTGGATCATTAAAATGATCCCATGCATAATCATGTAGCTTTTTAAACCATTTTTGGCAATCTTCATTTTGTTGAATACGCCAGCCCATCGCTGTTGCAATCAATGCTTCTTGATGTACCCACCAAAGTTTTTGATCGTGTTCAAGTTCTTGCATTGGTTTGTTGTGCTTATCCATAAAGTAGAATAGCCCGCCATATTTAGAATCCCATCCGTATTCAAGTGTTGATAATAGAATAGAAATACTTTTATCAATTAAGGATGTATCATTTGTTAATAATCCGACATCCATTAAAAACCAGGTGGTTTCAATGCCATGACCTGGGCTTATTAAGCGCCCTTGAAAAGTATCTTGGTCAATGGTATTAATCGCAATGTTCTCTAGAAAAATATTTAAATTTTTGTCAAGATGTCTATCAATAATTTGGTGTGCTTGGGCATTAATTTTCGTTAAAAAATCCTTTGAATCTAAAATCCAATTCATTTCTAATTGAAGATTTAGTGAAATCATCGGAAGTGATAATGAGTGAAATCCACGATTTTCTGTAATGGCCTTTTTGTATTTGTTATTTGGTTCTGAAGATCTCTTTTGTATGTTTTGAAAAGTTTTAAGAGACTTTTCTTTTAACTCCATATCTTTATTTAATTTAGCATATTCACTTAGGGCCATGGCAGCGAAACAATCTGAAAAAATATTATAAGGGGCCATCAATGGTTTGCCTGATTGGTTTAAAGAAAAGTACCAATTCCCATCTGGGTCTTGTCCATGTTCGGTTAGAAATTTGACACCGGATGTTGCTATATCTTTCCAGGATTCATTTTGGTTTAAATCGTTATAAAGTTTTGAAAAGACCCAAACTTGACGGGCTTGTAGCCAGATGAACTTGTCAGTATCATAGACACTGCCATCCTCATTCAAGCATGTAAAATATCCATTAAATTCTTTATCAATGGAATTATTCTCCCAGAATGGAAGAATCTTGTTGACCAATTGGTCGTAATAAAAAGCACTTGATATTGTCATTGTTAAGCTTCAATTCATTTTAATTAAAAGGGTATATTAATAGATAAAGAATGAAATAGAAATTAAATTAATTTACTTTTATTACGATGAGAGTCATATCATCTCTGATCTTATAATCGGAGATAAATTCTTTGATTGAAGCTTGAATTTTTAAATTAATTTTTTGTGCGGATTCATTTCGGCATTCTTTTGCAATGTCAATCATGCGCTGTTTACCATATTCTTCTTTATCATTATTCATGGCTTCCCATGTTCCATCTGATCCAGTCAGAATTAAATCTCCTGGTTTTAAGGGAATATTTTCAACGACTTCATACTCCATATCTTCCATCATTCCAAGTGGTATTCCGGTAGCTTCTAATTCTTGAACTTCCTCATCACCTCTAATAAATAAGGGGCCATCATGACCTGCTGAGCAATAGGTTAGTGTGTTGTTCTCTATATCAAAACAACCTGTAAATAAGGTCATGAACTTTTCATCATTTGTATCGTCTGATAGACGATTGTTTAATAATTCATACATATGGTCAAGAGGTAGTTTTTGTTGGTATAATGTTCTTAAAGATGATCTTGTAATTAACATAGTTAAGGCCGCACCAATACCATGACCTGTGGCATCTCCGACTATGACATCGAGTCTTTTATCTTCAAAAGGAATCAAATCATAATAATCACCGCCAGTTTCATCACAGGCCTGGCTCCATCCGAAAACTTCTATATTTTTGATTGTTAATTCTGGTTTGGGTAATAAAGATGATTGAATACTTTGTGCAATGTCCATGGATTCTTTGAGTTTGGCGTTGGCTAGATTTTTCTTGAATAGGAGGGCATTCTCTAATGCATAGGAAGATAAATTACACAAAGATAATAAAACTTCAAAATTAATTTCATCAAAATTTTCTTCATTATTTATGATGTTCAGTAAACCTAAATTATGGCTTTGAGTTCTTAATGGAATGGAAATGATAGAGGTGACATTGACGGGTAAATTGGAGACATCAATTAAATCGCTTTCAATAGTATCTGTTATATGCGTCGGTTCAACCTGAGAATAGGCATATTGAATGAATAATTCATCTTGATAATTTTTGATACTTTGAGCGATTTCATCACTAAATCCCATATCGGTTTTTGTGACTAATTTTTCATCTTCAATTATTAGAATGGAGCCGACTTGACCTTTGATGGTTTGAAGTGCCAAGTTCATGAGTTTGATAAGTATGGTGTCAAGTTCAGAGTTTTTAATTAATTCAAGGCTGTTATACATTCCGTGCAATTTAGATTGTGCTAACAATGCTTCTGAGTTTGCTGCTTCAAGTAATTGTATTTTTATAATCTCAGGACTAACCGCTTGTGCAATACTTTTAAAATCATTGATCCAATTATTCTCTGTGGGAATATTATCCTTGTGGATTGTAAAACAGCCATAAATAGTATCTTGGAATTGTAATTGATAGGCGGCGACTAGATTTGAAACTTTTGAATCAGGCTGATCCATGATGAAGCATTCTGCAGTGTCGTTTTGAATTAATTTTTCTTGTAGCAAAGATACTAGTGCCTGTTGACATTCTTCATTGGTTTCATCTGCGTTGCCATAATATAAATCTAGGTCTTCTGTTTCTTCATCAATGAAATATATTTTAAATGAATCTGATGAAATACAGTTATGACACACCTGCTGAATTGTTTCAAACAATTCTTCGCTTGAACTAGCGGAGTGAATAGTATTAATGATACCTATGTGCTCTTCTGTCATTGGGTTTGATTACATAAGTTCATCAAAAGGAGAACCATCTTCAGAATTAAGAAATTTATTAATGTAGTCTTGCAGTTTTTGGAAATTATCTTGAGAAATTCCGAGTTTAGTAAGTAATGCATCTGATAGTGGTCCATGCCATGGATAATCATCCACAAGACCTATTTTATTTTCGGTACTTAACCAATCAGCTAGGTGAACAATCCCATCAAATTTATTTTCAGGATCATTGTGATGATTAGTAATAGCACTTCTCAACATATCGCTTAACTTCCATTTAGTGATTAATTTGTCTCCTACTTCAGTATGGTCAATTCCAGTAATCAATTTTTCGGCTTGTTCCAATTGAGTAATTGCTGGATCTTCAATTGCTTTATCAAATTCATCCTTGTTTAGTTTTAAGACAGGAGCAATGGCAATTTTTCCAATATCGTGAATGAGCCCAGCAATAAATAGCTCTTCTTCATATTTATCATTGACGTGAAATATCTTTTTACCAATTTCTTTTGAAACAGTTGCGCAGGCCAAGGAATGTTTCCAAAGACCATTTTCTGCAAAGCCATAAATACCTAAATCTTTATTTAAAGTGTCACTGCATGATGAAGCTATGACAATACTTTTTAATGCAGAAAAACCTAAAAGAGCAACGGCTCTAGTAACGGTGGTAGCCTTGTCATTTAAGGCATAATAAGGTGAATTGGCTATCTTTAATATTTTAGCCGTAAGAACTTGATCATCCTTCATTTTGCCTTCTATATCCCTTGCAGAACTTGTCGGCGAATTGGCTAATTTTGTAATTTCAAAAATGACTGAAGGCAGGGATGGTATGTTTTCAATGTCTTCTATAATTCTATTTTTTCGTTTATCGATTTGGGCAAAGCGTGGTATTTTTGGGGCTGTGGAAATAGGCGATATTTTGGCATTCAAAGGTTTTTTAAATTTGTTTAAGTTTAAACCTTTTTTGGGTAAGCCCATATCTGCACCTAAAATGAAATTATCTTATCTATACTACACTATAAATTGCATTGAATCAATTCTGGAAACTATTTAATTTATTAATTACTCCTTTTATTGGGTCAAAAGCAACATTATGAAAACTTTAATTTTGTGGCGAGTAAATTAATATTTTAGATATTAAAATTCAAAGCTAAATGGTACATAATGGTCAGAAATATGTGTTTTATGGGGTTTCTGTATTACTTAATACCTTGATTGAAATAGCGTCTTTTTCAGCGTGAATTAGAATAAAGATTGTAATCTTTCTTAAATTAAATAGTTTGGGAATGTGTGTCCTATTTTCTTTAAACAACTCGATTTATTTGAAAATAAGTACTTTATAAAACATTAATTTTGTATTAGAATCCTTCGTTTTTTTTCAAAATTTGAATTAAAGACGATATGGATTTAAACCCTCGAATAAAAGATCAGACCATTTGTAAAGTTGTTAATTCCATCACAATGTCTAAAGAGATTGTCATTGAAATTGATGGGATGCAGTTAGATGCCATGAAAGTGTTTGGTGCCACTTTGGCTTCTGGTGAATGTGCTTTTTTAAAGACATATAAAGGGTCTGGTAAAAGTCTCGTATTACCTCTGACTAAAGCTGAAAGAAACTATCATAAAGATGAAATTGACGAAGTTAAAAATAAATCTAACAATGTAGATGTCAAGAAAATCAAAACATTGCGTAAAGAAGCTATTAATGATGACAATGTAAAAAGAAAAATACAGGTCGTGCTTCAAACCAATACGCCTATAAGAGATAGTGAAAAAATTATAAAAGATGTTTTTTCAGTTGTAGCTGTGCAGAGAGGTTCTCGATTTGATAAATTGAAAACTGAATTGTATATAAAAGCTGATGAAACGATTCATCGAAATTATATCAAAAAATGTGACGATAAGGATGTGTGCAGTTTTTTAATTAATATGATCAATAAAATTAAAAGCAAACAGGATCATTTTCATTTTTTCAAAGCTATCCAAGTTTATCTCAAAAGACTCAATGGCGTACATAATAAAAATACAAATGATGGGGCACATTTTAAAAAAACCTTCCATCCTATTTACAATGCATATGTGGACAGATTTGAAAAGAAATATATTAATATGTGGGTTAGCAGAAACAATCTTGTAGGTTTCTAGAAGCTTTCTTCTTTAGATTTGTTGTTCTTGGGCTTGATATTGTCTGGGTGTTAAACCGAAAAATCTCTTAAATACGTTATGAAAATAATGCTCATCTTGGTATCCAACCTGAAATGCGATTTGCTTAATACTTAAGGACGTAGATCGTAAAAGGCTGGCAGCTCTTTCAATTCGATAGTTGTTTAAATAAGTTTTTGGCGAAATTCCAATAAACTCTTTAAATAATCGTCTAAATTGGGCAACACTTAATTGACTTTCAAGGGCAACATCTTGAATTGATAAAGAATGAGAATAATTTTCATGTAATATTTGAAGAGCTTTAATGATGCGTGGATCGATTCCTGATTCGAATGATTTCATTTCTACTTCAGACAGAATTAAATTTAAAAAAAGTTCCTTAATCAAGTCAGCGATTAGAATTTTTGCTAAGTTTGTATCATAATTTAAAAGAGATCTTAATTTTTTTAATTGGATATTGAAATTAGGATGAAGAGGATTCTTGAAAATAAACTTATTGAAGAATGGTGCTAGTTGCAATCCCCATGGATTTTGAATAAATGCATGTACGGTAATAAATTCAAATTGATCACTATCTTTTGGCATACGGAAAGTATGCGTAATCCCTTGGGGAGAAAAAGCAAAATAGTTTTTATCAATTATTCGCGATTGTCGATCTATTGTGGCGCGGACTTTATTTTTCATGGGAAACATAAAGAAGGTATCTGGCCGAACTCTTGGATCTATTTGCCAAGGTTTTTGTGCCATAAAATAATTGCAAGAAATGACCTCAAATTTGAATTGGGAGAAAAAAGATAACTTCTCTTTGATATTAGTATTTATTAATTCTAATAATAAATTTCCTTTTTCCATGATCGAAAGTTATATCTTTCTGTAAAAACGGTCTTTTTTGCACAAGCTTTAATTTACTTCTAAATTGAAATATAGGCTTCTTCTTGGTGCTCAGTTAAAACAATTCTATAGTTATGATCGAAAATTACACTATTTAATCATTTTCTGCTCTTGTTTTAAGAGCTAAATTTTGTCTACTATTGTTCATTAAATAAATTGTTTATGTGGGGTATTTAAAATGGTAGAAAAGAAATCTTACGTTTTGGTTGGAGCTGGAAACAGGGGGATATCAAGTTTTGGGAAGCCTATAGTCGAAGAGTATAATGAAACAGCGGAATTAATTGGATTGATGGATGTCTCACCCGGCAGAATGAAAGCTGCCAATAAAATGATGGATATCGAATTGCCCACTTATACAGATTTTGATAAAATGATGTCTGAATTAAATCCAGATTCTATAATTGTGTGTTCAGTGGATAGTACTCATGCGGAGTATGTTATTAAAGGTTTTGAATTAGGAAAAAGAGTCTATTCAGAAAAACCACTGTGTATTACTGCGAAACAATGTCGTGAAATATTAAACGCAAAAAATGATAATAGTGCTGAAGGATATGTTACCCATAATATGCGCTATGGGCCAACCTGTACTGAAATTAAACGATTGTTGGATTCAGGTAAAGTAGGGAAAATTTTATCAATTGATTTTATTGAAACTTTGGACCGAAATCATGGTGCCGATTATTATAGAAGATGGCATAAACATAAAGAAAACAGCGGTGGGTTATTGATCCATAAAGCTAGTCATCATTTTGACGTAATCAATTGGTTTGCTGATTCAAAGCCAGATTCATTGTCAGCAATGGGGGGTACTCTGTTTTATGGGAGTAATGGTGAAAAAAGAGGGGAAAGATGCTCTAATTGTGAACATGCCGATTCGTGTGATTTCTTTAATGATTTTAAAGATCATAAAACGGCACAATCATTATATTTTGAAACGGAGAGCGATAATGGTTATGTGCGCGATGGATGTGTATTTGATCCAAGTATAACAACGGAAGATCAAGCATCAGTTCTTTATTCTTATGAAAATGGAGTTAGGGCAACTTATTCATTGATTGCATATGCTTCGTACGAAGGTATGGTGATTAATATTGAAGGAACAAAAGGGCGGATTGAATATAAATCCTCCAAGAATACTAATTGGGCTGCACGAGTAAAATCAGATGAAGAAGAAAAAGATTATTTTGGAGGTACATCTACAGGAAGTTCACTTATGTATTTCGAACATGAGAAGCCACCAGAAAAATTAGTGACCCCTGAACCAAAAAGAGAAGGTGGCCATGGTGGTTCTGACCCAGCCTTGAGAGATGATTTTTTTCTTAAACCATGGGATAGTGAAAAAAATAATCATATGGCCAGTATTGAAGATGCTATTCAAGCAGTATTAGTCGGTGTTGCTGCCAATGATAGTATCGCTCAAAATGGAAAAACGATTAAAGTCCAAGACTTATTAAAAGATGATTACCTTGATGCCTCTGGATACTAGAGTTTGTCTATAACAACTATGTTAGATAAATGATGG
Organism: Planctomycetota bacterium; assembly: GCA_002746535.1. Classification (GTDB taxonomy): domain Bacteria; phylum Planctomycetota. Next base: position 2,512 of record NVWA01000038.1, on the reverse strand, counting down.
GCACCAGCCGTGTTTACCATAGATTTTATTTATAGGCGTCAGCCTCTGGGAGCGAGAGCCGCTGGTTCGTTCCAGCACTTTTTTACAAGTACATAGAGAACAGTAGGTTATAGGGTAAGAGGCTGTTAGCAATAGACTTAGATAACTTTTTCAGTTGTCATCATTAATCATAATCATTATTAATAACCACTTGGGGGCAAAACAGGGGCACTTTTGGTTTTGAATTCTATTTCTTAGTAATACTTAGGTTCATAAGTGTCTTTATCTTTTGAATAGAACACGAGGTTCGTCTCCACCTACTTTTATAAATTCAATTACAACAGTATTTTATAGATAAATCATTAGGTTAAAACAATTTAGTACGTTAAAGACATTAATCGTTGTTAATCTATCTTTAGCTTGAACGGTTTCCTATAATATTGTTCATAGTTCTGATTCTGTGAAAAGTGGAAAAGCGGAAGTTAAAAGATTTTTTGCCACAAAAGAATTGTCTAAATATAGTAAAATTGATTCAGGTTGGGTGTGAATATTTTCATTAATTTCTAACTAAGAAGCATTTGATAGATTCTGGTGCGATGCAAGCTGATTGTAAAGAGGATTTCTCCTGATTAGTTCGTCGTGCGTACCTTGAGCTATTATTTTTCCTTTTTCAACAACCATAATGCAATTTGCTGATTTTATAGTTGAGATTCTATGGGCTACAGTAAATGTAGTTCTTCCACTCATTAATTTTTGTAATGCATCTTGTACCGCTTTTTCAGATAAAGAATCCAATGCACTTGTMGCTTCRTCAAAAAGYAAAATTGGAGGGTTTTTTAAGAATACTCTTGCKATRGCTAATCGTTGTTTTTGACCWCCAGAAAGTCTAGCYCCTYTTTCRCCKATGRCYGTATGAATTCCATYTGWKAGYTCTTCWACGAAATTWGAMGCATTYGCATTTTCTAGGGCWTYRATCATTTCACTTTCTGTTGCATCCAATTTGCCTAATTTTAAATTTTCATAAATTGATCCTGAGAAAAAGATRCTTTCTTGCATTACRAATCCAATTTGGCTCCGTAAAGATTTTTGGGAGATGTCAGTTATSTTGTGACCATCAATTTTAATGGAACCATTTTTGGTGTCATAAAATCKCTGAATTAATTGAAGGATTGTCGATTTWCCYGCACCTGAGGGGCCGACAAATGCAATTTGCTGGCCAGGATGTATTATGAAATTCATATTATTTAAAACAGTAATTTTAGTATCAGTTGGGTAGTTAAACGATACGTTTTTAAATTCAATGCTTCCCTTTATGTTTTGTAAATTTATGGCGTTCGGCTTGTCCTTTACCGATGGTGTCGTATCAAAGTATTCAAACACTCTGTCTGCTGAAGCAAGGGATGAGAATATTACTGTCATGCAACTAACTATACCGCTGAGTAAGCCATTTAATATTAACCAAAATCCCCAAAAAGCCACTAGATCTCCCAGTAATATCTGTTTCTTGAAAACCATAAATCCGCCAACTAACAGTATGATAATTGGAGAGAAAAACCTTACATATACTTGTAATGAATCCGTAAATAGAAGTTGAAATTTTAAACGGTGTAAGTTTTGATGAAGTAAATGGTTGCTGGCTCTTTCGACTTGTTGAGTTCCATAATCTTCTCTTGCAAGTGTTTTTAAAAGTGAATTAACAGAAATATATTCTGTCAGAGTTGCGGAAGCTTCTCCGCTGGCATCTCTTACAGACCTTGTTAATTTTTTTATTTTTGGAAGGAAATATTTTGACCCAATGAAAGTTGATACTAAAAAAAATGTTAGCAATATACTTAATTTCCAATTTATTAAATAAATAAATACCAGCGATTGTAATAATACAAAACTAGCCGAGATCAAACCCATGACACTGAATAATCCGAATTCTAGAGTATTTAAATCATCATTCATTCTAGATGTGATTTCTCCGACCTTAGTTTTTTGAAAAAAATCTGCTGACAATGATTGAACATGAGCATAAAGTTTGACACGAATATCTCGCATCGCAAATGAAATTGATTTGCCTGTTAAATAATGAAAAAAGTAAGCAGCGGGGAAAAATATTACAAGTACTATTAATGCTGTAATGCTTATAGGTATTAGAATATCATTAGTATAGTTTGATATTCCAGTTTCTAAATTGTTGATAATATTTCTAAAAAATAATGGCAATACACTTTGGCAACTGGCATCTATGATGCCTAAAAATAAACCAAAAAGATATAATTTTTTATGGCGCCCCATTTCTTTCCATAGTCGTTTTATACTATTTGTTTTCTGATTTAGGTTTTCTGACATGGTTATTGCCTTCTAGATAAAGCGAACTGTTGATGAATTTTATTTTGTTGCGTAAAAAGGGGGACTTAAAAGTGTCCGTTGCATTGACTAGTTATCTGTCTTGGATTCAAATAGTAAGTGCAACACCTTTTAAAAAGTGGATGATCTGCAATAATTCATGCTTCAATGTCTTTGGCGAGATAAAGGAGCTAAAATG